>JAZNSW010000033.1:0-6497 GCA_045591505.1 Paludibacteraceae bacterium | reverse complement strand
TCTTAGCTCACAAGTCATGCCTTTGGTATCTGCGGATATCACGATTGTGGACTATGCCGTTATGATTGCTGCGGCAGCTTTCCCGTTGCTCTTTGGCTTCCGTGGTAAGATTGGCAGAGTAGGCGGCGCGTTGATGGTGATTGCTTTTGCAGTCTATACTTGGTATCTGATTGCAGGATAAGGATTATGTCTTCTCTTTTTTGAGATGATCTAATAGTCTTTTTTATAGAATCGGCTCAAATTTGCATTATTTTTTACATTTTTCGGTGCAAAATGAGCCGATAATTTGTCATAATTGATTAATTTTTAACTTTACAGCAAAGGTGCTGAAAATCTTTGATATATGCAAATATTTATGCAATTAATCGTGCATTTGGCGCAATTTCAATACGCCGTTTGGCTATTTCTGGTTTAACGAAATAGGTATACTGTAAGTTAGGCGACCACGATAGGACGAACATCTGTGGGAGATCTGTGGGCTTTCGGTGGCTTTCAAATCACTCTCAAGTTGACTGCGGGCTACGCGACCACTTCGCGACCTGAAGGAGTGCGACGGAACGCACTCCGAGCGATGTGTCCGAAGAGTCCCCACTCTGAGGAATAAGCACGAGCATAGAACAAAAAAGCACATCTATCGCCTAAATGTGCCCTATCTATGGGCAAAATAGGTTGTAAGAAATGGTATATAATACGCGGAAAGTGTAGTGTCTACTAGACTTTCCGCGTGAGTGTTGAATTAACAAAAGAAGAATAAATGCGTTTGTATTACATAATTATTACTTTAAGTTACTTGGAATAATCGGGGTTGCTCCTTCTTGCGTACAAACAAAAGCAGATACATTAACGGCTATACGATGTGCTTCGTGAATTGTTTTTCCTTTAAGCATAGAAGCAATGAAGGAAGCCGTGAAACTATCTCCTGCGCCTACAGTATCAACTACCTCAATGTCATTAGTGGACAAATAAGACATTTCGTCTTGAGTAAAAATATAACTACCTTTATCACCACATGTCAAAATAAGCATATCTAATTGATAGTCACGCATAATTAGTCGGCATGTATTCTCTGGCGTTATATCAATATATCCAAACATACGCTGTATAATCAACAATTCATCATCATTTATTTTCAGTACATTGGCTTTTTGTAGCGAAGTTTTGATGACTTCTTTGGAATACCAATTTTGTCGTAAATTAATGTCAAATATACGAAGTGCATCAGATGGCATTGCATCTAAGAAAGTGAAAATAGAATTTCTGCTTGTTTCTGAGCGTTGCGCTAGCGAACCAAAACATACTGCTTTGGTATTAGCAGCTATTTCCTTTAGTTGTTCCGTATTAGGTATGTAATCCCATGCTCTTTCTGTGAGAATATCATATCTTGGCTTACCGTCAACTTCTTTAATATTAACGACTCCTGTTGGCAGATTCAGACGTTCAAGCATATAAGGCACATTCTTTTCTTTGACGTCTGCTTCCAACTTTTGTCCTAGTTTATCATTTCCAATAGCCGATATAACAAGGCTGTTAAGTCCAAACTGATTAACATGGTAGGCAAAATTGAAAGGAGCACCACCAATAACATATTTATATTTATCTTTGTCTTCAAAATAATCCCAAAGAACTTCTCCAATACCTACAATATAATTATCCATAAGAATAAAGATTTAAGGGTACTACTTTTGTATTTCATCAATCATTGTTAGAAGTAATATATAAGCATCATACATTTCTTCTAAGACAGAATACTCGTAAACAGAATGTTCATTATGCTGTCCAGAAAATAAGCTCATTCCTCCTGGTAATCCCTTAGTATTAAGCATTGCCGCAGTTGTTCCTGCTCTCAAATCTTCAAAATCAAGTTCAATTTTACATCGATTTGCAGCCGCCTGTATCAAAGGTATAGATTGAGGATGCATCGTATATTCTACATTTGCATATTGCAAACCCTCGTTCATGATTTCAACTTTGACATAAGGAAAAGACTCACGAACATATTGGAGATTATCCCTTAAGATACGATTAAATTCATCTCCCTCTTTTTGATCAAAATAGCGTATTCTGGTTTCAATGGTATAACTAACTTTATCGGATAATTGCTCTAACTGATATGCTTGTATATATCCTTGCTTTCCTTCTGTATTCTCTGGACGATACTGAAGTGGCATTCGAGCAATATATGTAGAAACTGCTGCTAAAGCATCTGCGAGATGTAATTCTTTGGCTGCTGCTGGATGTACATCATTTCCAACAAAACGAACTTTCAATCCTTCTGCAGTAAAATTAGATACAGCCATTTTTTGTCCACCATCTAAATCTACATCAATCAAAATGTCAGGATTGAAATAAGTTGTATCTATTTTCAAGGCAGCTAAACCAACATCTTCATTGGGGCAGAATACAAATTGTAGTGGACCATGTTTGAAGCCTTTTTTCTGAACAGTTTCTATGATTGACATCAAAATAGCACAACCATTCTTATCATCTCCACCTAAAATAGTTGTTCCGTCTGTATGAATAAGCGTCTTACCAATCAAATTATTCAAATCGGCACCTTGAGGAGTATTTGGGTCAATGATTCCATTTCCTAAATTGATTATACCTCCTTCATATTTTAACACCGTAGGCTTGATTCCCTTACTTGGGGTTTCTGGAGTTATGTCCATATGACAAACGACACCAATAGTAGGAACTTGTTTCTTTACATTAGAAGGAATATTTACATATACATATCCCCATTGAGAGAGGGTTACATCTGCATGGAGTTTTTTAGCATCAGCAGCTAAGCGTTCTCCCATTTCTTTTTGTCCATCTGTCATAGGGTACTCATCCGCAGTAGGATAAAATGATGCACTCTCAATAGCAACATAATCTAAGAAACGATTCAGAATTGCTGTTTCTGAAATGGCATAGCGCTTCACTTGTTGTGTTTTCGCGGCAGTTGCTCCGTAAGAATAGATACTGCATGCAAACACGAGGAATAAAATACTCTTCTTCATATGATTAGATTTTTTGCCTACTCTTCTGCGGATTTTCGGCATACTCCGTTGATTGTTTAATTCTATAAAACGAGTTTATTATTTATTGTACTTTACGTAAAATTACATCATAAGTATTACTATAACCTAACTTGCGGATATATTCTTTTGGATGTATAAATTTTAATTTTTGTACTTGTACAGGATATACACGTGTGTGTATACGGTAAGCATATTCATCTACTAGAAGAAAAATATAGTTTTTATTAGGACCTACTACTTTGTAGCCAAAACCATCATTCCATATCCATTCACATTCTTTTCTTAATTCTTTCCATTGTTCTTTGGTTGGAATACCTTCAACCTCTTCTGTATATCTATTATAACATCCGCAATCATACCTTACATCAGAGTCTTGGTTTGCCCATTTGGTACCACTGGGCAAACCTAGGTCAATAAATTCTAATTCACATTTTTGTGGCACGTTAGTTAAATGTTGATTTTTAGTTCCTATTTTTTTGTCAGCGACATTCACAATATGATTAATAAGTTTTATAGCAAACATATTTTTTTTTGAATCGTGGCTAATACCATATATCGTTTCAGCATACAAGTATTCAGCTTTCCAATTATTTTTATAAATATTTTTTAGTTGCAAATGCCATGCCTTTTCCATCTCAAGCTCATCAGTTGTTGATGACCAAAAGGAGCGATTAATATAGATTGAGTTCCCATTTTTACTAGTTACGATATATCCCTCCGTTCTGCCTTCTTTATTTTTTACAGCTGTCCATGTGCATGAATTTATTAATTCCTC
The DNA here is from genome assembly GCA_045591505.1 of Paludibacteraceae bacterium. Lineage (GTDB taxonomy): Bacteria > Bacteroidota > Bacteroidia > Bacteroidales > Paludibacteraceae > Colicola. Next base: position 2,702 of record JAZNSW010000033.1, on the reverse strand, counting down.
ACATTGTTTTTTGGAAGGAATAGCATCACCATATAACATCATAGCCATATTAAATGAATATTTGCATGGTTCGTATTGTGCACTCCAAAGAGTTCCACTGGGTAGCCCTAAATCTATAAAACCTGTAAGTTGAGATAAACTATCTACTTTCTGTTGCAATAATTCTTCTTGTTTTCTCTTTTCTTCTTCCTCTCTTTGTTGACGCCTTTGATCTTCTATAGCAGCCTCTCTTTTTTGCCTCTCAGCATTGCGTTGTCGTAGTATATCTGCTTTTTCTTTATCTGTCACCAATAGAACTCGACCCGATTTACTTTCTTGGGTCATGTATTTCTCCTTCTGATCAGCATATCCGTTGGCTTTGATAATCGTTATTTCAGCATTTGTAGGAATACGCCATATATTATATCCATATTGTTCGTTAGCATTAACACGATTTATAATATCTGTAGGTGGATAGTCAAATGCTCCTAACTCGTAAGGGAATATTCGTAAATAACCAACCAAAATATATACCGAACTACGTCGATAAATTTTGGGTCCTTCATCTTTTTTCTCTGTTTTTGTTGTGTCTTTTGTATTTGCGTTGGTGTTTTGAGCATTGCTGGTGCACATGCAACTTAGCATAATCGCTAATACTATTAAAATACTTTTTTTCATACGACTAGAATTTTGTTGCCTACTCTTCTTCGGATTTTTGGCATGCTCCGTTGGTTTATTGTTTGATTTATTGATAGGTTCTTGTATATACATATAAAAAGCGTGCGCTTTCGTTCGCTTCAATTTGATTTTCTGAGGTCTTCGACTACCTATGTGATTCAAATCTACGCACGGGAAAACTCACGCCAATAGCATGAGCGTGCATAAACCGTACTTGAATCACATTTGATTTCTAAAAAGTGTCGAAGTTTTCAGAAAATCAAGTCTGGGCTTATAACGCTATATTAAATATGTCGGGCAACGGTATCGTTGCGGATTAACTATAAACTATGAGTGATGAGTGATAAGTAATTTTAGGGGTTAGTTATTTGGTTAGTTTTCAGTTGACTACAATCTGTAGCCAACTCATGTTTTACACTTCCTTTTTCAAATATTCATACACATACGCTGCGCTACGAAGATACAGTCCTGTACTCTTATCCTGTAGTTTCTCAAAAATGTGTGAGTTGTATATCTTATCAAACGCTTCGAGCATAGGCATCTTGTAGTCTTCCATTAGAAAACTAACCAACTCCTCCACGATAGAGCGTACTACAAAATCATATTCTGCTTTTTTCATATCTTTTGTAATAATGCTATTGCTCGTTCTGTACAAAATGCGTATTGTATGTTTGGGTGAGCGTACTCTAGTCTTTTAACAAATTCAGCAAGGTCAATAACCTTTGTTTCGTATAGTCGTATGGACGCAATCACTCCATCGTCTGCTACAGGACCAATGACTATATCGTAGTTATGCATCTTCTTATTGCGTTTATCGCGATTGGCGAAAATGAAGTTTGCCCATTCTTCTGTAGGCTTTTCAAAATATTTAACATTCAGATTAGCAAGTTCTTTTTCGTCAAATTGATATGCAAGAATAGTAGGGGCACCACCCTCAAAATTGCATTTATTTTTCGCGCGAGCCAACGCTTGCGTGCGGATGGTTGTAAGATAGAATCCCCTGCCAAAATCTTTGTAGGGCAGGCACTTATCTAATTCGACTTTATCGAATGTTGTATTTGTTCCGTGATAAAGTTTGATCATTAAATTGTTCCTCCATTACGCTGACAAACTATTCGCAATGATTCCTGAGTCTCCCAAAGAGCTTGTGTGTGTTCGTACTCATAATGCTCGTTGAGAAATTCAAGACCTTTGTACTTGTTCAAGTAGTTATATGCTACCTTCGGTGCAAGGCGATACTTGCGAGCGAACTCATCAATACAAAGGTTGATGTATTGTATTTTCCAAAATGTTTTTTGTGACATAAGGTAGTTTATTGTACAATTGCGGCGCAAAGATACACTTTTTTTTCGAGATGTGCAAGAAAAATCGCTTTTTAGGGCGATTTTTCTGGTTTAGGGTGTAAAATGTAAGGTGTAGAGGCGGGGATTTACTCGGCGAACTAGCGCCGAGCACTAAACCAATGGCGGGAATTAAGCCTGTGCACGAATGAGCGCGAGATCATAATCATTAGGTAAGCTTTTCCGAAAAGTAGTCAACCTTTTTAGGAAGGGAGGTAACTTTTTTAGGAATCAAGTCAACTATTTTAGAGGGCAATATTCCAATACTTCATACCATTGGCGGTCGTGCCTACCCTGTACGGCACTACCCTTTAGCCATACGGCTGCGTGACCGCAAGGGTCGCGCCATTCTATGTATTGCGCTCAATCCTCAAAGTGGGGACTTCTCGGGCGCAATACTCGGAGTGCGTTCCGTCGCACTCCTTCACGGTGGAATAGGGCAAGGTATAAGAGGTGTAAAAGAGGCGGCAATCTTAACAAACAGCCTTTTTTGAGTTTCAGCGTTCTTAGGTTCATCCTTGGTTCGTCTTAGGTTCGTCCTTGGTCTTTAGCACGGCACATATATATAAGGTACAAAGGGGTGGAATCTTAATATTTGTATTGTTTAGTGGACGCCCAATAGGCTACTGTTTAGTGTTTAGAGGGATGAAGTTTTTAGCCAATCTCCATAGGCAAAAGAAACGATTTAATAAATTTTTAATATTT
>JAZNSW010000032.1:0-13951 GCA_045591505.1 Paludibacteraceae bacterium | reverse complement strand
TCTTAGCTCACAAGTCATGCCTTTGGTATCTGCGGATATCACGATTGTGGACTATGCCGTTATGATTGCTGCGGCAGCTTTCCCGTTGCTCTTTGGCTTCCGTGGTAAGATTGGCAGAGTAGGCGGCGCGTTGATGGTGATCGCTTTTGCAGTCTATACTTGGTATTTGATTAGTGGAAATGGAATTTAATCTTACAAACATGCTGAGCAATAAAATTCAATACATCGGTTGCGATGATGCGACCTTAGACCTCTTTGAGAGTCAGTACCCACTACCTAACGGCATGTGCTACAATAGCTATTTGCTTCTGGGTGAGCGAGTTGCTGTGATGGATAGCGTGGATAAACGCAAAACGACGGAGTGGCTCCAGAAGATCGAGCAGTCCCAACACACGCCCGATTACCTGATTATTCAGCACACCGAACCCGATCATAGCGGTTCGATTGGAGTATTCTTGGAAAAATATCCCCATGCCACTGTTGTTGCCAGTCGCGCGGCACTTCAGTTCTTGGAGCAGTTTGGCTATTAACCTGCTCATACTCTCATGGTTAAACATGGCGATTCGTTGGACTTAGGCGGACTGACTTTGCACTTCATTAGTGCACCTATGGTGCATTGGCCCGATGTGCTGATGACCTATCTGCCCGAAGAGCAGATGCTCTTCTCCGCCGATGCTTTTGGCTCGTTTGGGGTGTATTCGGCGTTTTCAGCACATTGGATAGACGAGGCACGCAGGTATTATATCAATATATGCGGCAAGTATGGCACACAAGTAGCGACGGCTTTGGCGAAGATACAAACCTTTGATATTCAGCGTATCGCCCCCTTGCATGGCTGTGTGTTAGAGGGCAGCGAGGTCGCAGAGGCGCTGCGCTTGTATGACATTTGGAGTCGATACGAGGTAGAGACGGACGGTGTGCTGGTAGCGCATGCTTCAATCTATGGCAATACAGCAGCAGTAGCGCATTGTATCTCCGAACAATTGCGCAGTAAGGGTTTGGATTTCAAGGAGATAGACTTATGCCGTTCGAATATGTCGGAGGCAGTGAGTCAAGCTTTTCGTTATGGCAAGATGGTGCTTTGCGCAGCGAGTTATGATGGAGGCGTCTTTCCTCCGATGCATGAGTTTTTGTATAAGTTAGGCATCAAGGGCTACCAGTCGCGTAGGGTAGGTATAGTGGAGAACGGCACTTGGGCACCCATAGCAGGCAAAACGATATGCAGCATGCTGGAGCAGATGAAGAATATTGATATTATCTCTCCAATTCTCACCATCCGCAGTGCCTGGAAAAAGGACTATCAGCAGGACTTGGAGAAGTTGGTGGAAGGGGTGATAGGGGAGGAATAGTGTTTTGGTGTTTTTTTGCCGTAGATTGGAGAATTTAGTGGGTAAAGGGTGTACTCTACTTTATTCGGTGTGTATTTTTTTGTTCAACCGAGAGCCAGTTGAGAGACGAGCAGAAAAAATCTACTACCCAATAGGAAATCTTTGATTTTTCTTGCATATGTCCGAATTTTTCACTATCTTTGCACGATTTTTGTAAAATTTTAAAGAAGATGATAAGTGTAAATAGCATCCCGCATATTTTAAAATATATGGGAGGCAAACGTGAGATATTGACTGATATCCATAATGCATTGGCTGCAATGGATGTGAAAAGTGATACTTTCTGCGATCTGTTTGCAGGGACTTCAATAGTGGCTTATGCAATGTCGGATGAGTTTGATATCGTTGTAAATGACATTCAACATTATTCGGAGATTTTTGCCAAATGTTACATGAATGATTATAGTCATATTTACGATATAGATGAGTCTGTGAAAATCATTAAAGAAAAGGTTCTTCGTCATTTGCAATTAGATGTTTTGTGGAAAGAAACCGACACACTCAAGTATAATGAGGATATGAGTTATCAAGACATGTTAAGGGTAGAAACTATCGAACGTGAGATTATTAAGAATAAAGAAGAAGAAAGAGGATTTTCGTTATTTAAAAGATGTTATTCTGGGACATATTGGTCTTATGAGCAATGTAGATATATTGATGCAATAAGAGCTGTATGTGAACAATATAAGGGGCATTGTTTGTACGAAGCGATGATGGCATCATTAGTATACGCGATGTCTTATAGTTCGCAAAGCACAGGACATTTTGCCCAATATAGAACACTAACAGAAAAAAACTATCAGGATGTTTTGCAGTATCGAATGAAGAACATTTTTATGATGTTCTTGAAGAAACTAAAAGAATTATTAACCAAGTTGCGCTATCCTCATGCGCATACTTTACGAACATCCTCTTTGGACTACGAAGATTGCATAACCACTTTGCAACCAGGTACAATAGTCTATGCAGATCCGCCCTATTCAGCTGTTCACTATAGCCGATTTTATCATGTATTGGAAACATTGGTAAGATATGATAATCCCAAAGTTGAATATAAAGGGCGTTATAGAGAAAGCAGGTATCAGTCTCCATTTGATCAGCGAACAAAAGTTAAACAAGCATTTGAGAAATTGTTTTCTAGAATTGACCAACAGCAATGTCATTTGTTATTAAGTTATAGTGATAATGCGATATTGCCATTGAGTGAAGTGCAAAACCTTACGCATAATGTATTGGGGAATCGTTATGAACATACATTCTATAGTAAAAATTATCAGCACATGAAAATGGGAAGAAATGATGTGGCTCGGTTAGATGTACATGAAGTTCTTTTGTCTTTTAAACGGATTTGATTATGAAAACGCAATTTGATTATAGCAAGGTAAGAGTATCTTGGACAAAATACGATATCGTTCATGTCACAGATCTTATGGAAAGTAAAGAAACTTTTACTCAATTTTATGAAGGACATGGAGGAATCAATATTCCGATTCTTAAAGCATTTATTGGAGTGAAAGAATTAAAAGATCCCATTCCTGATTTTTGGGAAACAGTTTTCCAATGGGAGAAAACAGACCGGTATTATTTTGCGGTATTCTTATTTTCATATACGAATGCTATTCAAGCTGTAAATATGATAATCCCATCCATGAAAGCTCCGCTTCGTGGAGAGTTCATAGTTCCAGGAACAAAAGAGTCAACAAACTGGAGAAGTTTATTAGTAGAATCTGGAATGGCACAAGCAACCGAGCGACGTAAATCTACCGTTCATTTCGATGGAAGCCGCTTGTTAAATAATGCCGATATTGGTGCCACTTTCAAACAGGCATTAGAGAATTTTATATTAATAAACTCTTATAGTTACAAGACGGATGAGTTTTATTCTATTTGTTTTCAAAATAAATTTCATGCTATTCTCGGTATGACAGAAGAACAATTTCAGGATTGGTTAGAAGGGCATGTTCCACAAGCACAATGTATTCGTTCTCTTGTGTTTGATAGGTTCCTCTGTTTTGATGATCAATGTGAATTGGATTTTCATTCATCACACGATAAAAATAGTAAAATAAGCAAGGAAATCTATTTATTAGGAGAAAATGGTGATGGCAAAACGGTTTTGCTATTAGCGTTATTCTCCGCATTTAAATACCATACCGTATCCGCCAAACGTCAAATAACAGAGGTGTCTGATCTTAGACAAAAAGTAAAAGAAACAAACATTGAAGGATTTGATAATTTAGAGAGGAAATATACATTGGAAACTGCACCCGAGTTTGCTAACTTTTTTGCGTATGGAACTCATAGAGGAAGATATTCTACCGAAACAGACAGGTCAACTTATGAACGTTATGGATTCATGACGCTATTTAACAATGATATGACATTACCTGATCCGTCCGATTGGTTAGCTAAACAATTTTTATTATCAAATGGCAGACCAGAGTTGTCTAGAGGGAACCTTGAGAAGGTGTTATCATCTTTGCTTGAGAGTAAAGTACAGATCAAATTAAACGAGGAACAGCAAATTGTATATTACGAAAAGGGATATCAACTGACTTTAAAAGAATTATCAGAGGGGTACCGTAGTGTTATTATCTTTGTGTGTGATTTGCTTATTAAGTTAAGTCAATCATGTGAAGAGGGACATGATGTGTTCAAAGAACATGGTGTTGTTCTCATAGATGAGATAGATCAGCACCTCCATCCGAGATGGCAATTGACGATTGTTAAGAAATTACGGGATTTATTCCCTAATATCCAATTTATAATGACTACACATAGTCCAGTTATTGTTTTGGGATCTAGTGACGATGCTATATTTTTCCGTGTAGAACGTCAGGAAGGAAACACGACTGTAAGTGAACCGTATTATCGTTCAAGTATGGATAGAATGATGTTGAATACATTGATTACTTCTTCGCTATTTAATTTGGCTACAGCAGCAATGAGCCCAGAAAAGTTAGATGCGGATACATCTGATGATATGATCAGTTCGCAAATTCATAAAGCTATTCGAGAGAAGGTAGAGAAAGAACGTAAAGAGGGTAAATGGCATTATAACGAGGATGAGGTACAAGAGATGATAAACACATTAATGAGAGACTTATGATCCCTATACATAAAGATTTAAAAGCAATTCCAGAATCGTTGAAGGTAGATGAAGAGGCTATTGCTCATAATCCAGCGAAAACCACACATGAGCGTCGTAATGAGTTGATTGCGCGTGGGGACTATGCACCAACCGGTCAGCAGTCTGCTCCGTACGATAATCGTTATAAGTATAAGGATATTAAAAATGCCTTAATGACGCTCTATCATGGCAAATGTGCTTATTGCGAAACGTATGATCCTTCTCCGCATGTTGAGCATTATCGTCCAAAACGTGGGGGATATTATTGGATGGCATATAGTTGGGATAACCTGATTCTCAGTTGCAGCCAATGCAATATTCGGAAAGGAAATCAATTTCCTATCGTAGGTCAAAAAGTGTCGTTTCATAACACATCAACAGAGCTTGCGCAGATTAATACGTTATCTGAAGATTATGATAAAATAGAACAACCATTGTTGCTCATGCCTGAACGAATGTCAAGTGATATAGAAAATCTTTGGGCTTTTGATCAAAATGGCTCTATTGTACTAAATAATGATCGCATTAGCATTTCTCGTGATGTGTACGAGCTTGACCGAGAAGAATTATGCAGACGGAGAAAAAAGATTTGGGATGAGTTAGTAAATTGTATCACGGAGTGCGTGGCAATGGCAAAAGGCGACAGTTCTAAATTGACAGAATTATTACAAACTCATCTCAATTCTTTTAAGAGAGGAGCTGAAGATGAGACAAATGAATATCTCGCATTTAGGCGTTATGTATTAAAAAGTGGCTGGATAGGAAAGAAAATAATAGAACTCACCATAAATGATACTAATAAGTAAGTAATCACGCAACAAACTGCATGATTGTGATTTTATCAGCACTATAAATTGAAAAGATTCGCTCTCACACTTCAAAACGAAGGTTTACTAAAATCAATTAGAGGGCTCGCAAAGATAATATTGTGAAAAAGAAAGTTCTTCATAATAAAGTAGAAGATAGGGCGTTTTAGGTTTAGAACCTTTTTTATTGATTCTGGTATTATTTTTCGTAACCTGGATTTAGGAGAGTAAAATGGCATATACAACACGCGGAAAGTATAACTATGCTTCCCGCGTAGTGTATTTTTTTAGAAAAAAGTTTTTGTATGCCGAAAGTTCTGCCGAATAATGATAAGCTAAATGTTTTTATGGCGATTTTAGTTTATGGTTTCAAACATCCAATTGGTACAACATACACTCCATCTTCTTGGCGGCGATAAGCATGCTTTCCTACGCCAACGATAACCATCAAGAAGGATGGTTTAGGCATTCGAGTGGTGTCTATCTTATCTGCTAATGCTTGCAGTGTACTTGCTCCTTTGTTAATTGCATCATCGCCACCTAATTTGATTTCAATCAAGCCGTACTTGCCATTTTCTAAATGTAGAACGGCATCGCACTCTAAATTATTCTTGTCGCGGTAATGATAGATATGACCATCCAATGCCCCTGCATATACACGCAAATCGCGTACAGCCATTGTTTCGAATAATAATCCCATCGTCTCTAAGTCGTTGATGAGGTCTTGTGGACCAATACGCATAGCTGCAACTGCTATACTAGGATCTACAAAATAGCGTGTATCGGAGGTGCGAATAGCCGTTTTGCTGCGCAGACACGGATTCCATGCTGGCATATCCTCTACACAGAAGATTTTCTTTAATGCAGTTATATATGCAGAAATAGTTTCTTCTTTTAGTGAATCTACATCATTTGCAACAATATCTTGATATATAGTCTTTAGTGGTGCTTGCGTGCCTTGATGACGACTCAGACTGCGCATCAATCGCCTAACTCTTTCAGGATCACGCTTGACGCCATCTACTCGTGAAATATCCGAGTTTTCGCCATTGCCTTTTCCGACCACACCCTCATAATAGATGGTGGCTTGTCTAAGGGCCGCTTTGCGATTGGTGGTTAATGTAGCCATTGGCCAACCTCCTCGACAAATCAGATATGCCAATTCCTCTATATCAATAGAGTTGTCGGCTAAGAGTTGCTCTGGTTGGTCAAATAGATTCTCCAAACTTATTGCGCCATTGCTATCTCCCGATTCCCATAAAGACATAGGGCGCATGAGCAATGTGGTAATTCGACCTGTACCAGTATGCACAATTTCATCACGCTGTGGCGGAACCGCTGACCCCGTGATAATAAATTGCCCCAATGCTCGGCGATGATCTACCTCGCCGCGTATTGCATCCCATAATGTAGGAACGACTTGCCATTCATCAATCAAACGAGGTGTATCACCTTGTAGTAGGTAATTAGGAGTAGCTTTTGCTAATTGCCTATTGCGTTCACCTTCTGCAGGGGCCGCCATATAAACTACACTATTTGCCATTTTTTCAGCGGTTGTGGTCTTGCCACACCATTTGCTACCTTCTATCAAAACGCATCCGCATGCGTCCAATAAATCAGCCAATAATTGGTCTGCTATTCGAGGGCGATAGTTTGTCATGATTGATTAATTTTTAATTTTGCTGCAAAGGTACTGAAAATCTTTGATATATGCAAATATTTTTGCAACAAATCGTGCATTTGGCGCAATTTTAATCCGCCATTTGGCTGGAAATCAATCGTGCATTTGGCGCAATTTCAATACGTCGTTTGGCTATTTCTGGTTTAACGAAATAGGTATACTGTAAGTTAGGGGACCACGATTGGACATCTGTGGGAGATCTGTGGGCTTTCTGTGGCTTTCAAATCACTCTCAAGTTGACTGCGGGCTACGCGACCTGAAGGAGTGCGACGGAACGCACCCCGAGCGCAGCTCCCGAAGAGTCCCCACTCTGAGGAATCAGCGCAAGCATAGATGAAGAAGTGCCTTGAATGGCACTTCGAGTATTGCTCCCGAACTATCCCCATAGTGAGGAAGTAGAGCAATACATAGAACAGATAAAAAGCACATCTGTGGGCTAAATGTGCCCTTAAAACTCGTTTTTAGATTCGCAACCCTCTTTGTCATCAGCAGAAGTTGCCTCGTAAGTAATGACAGGTTTGTAGTGGTTTAATTGGGCTGTTTTGTAAGTAGCTTGAAGTACTGTAACTACATTAGCTTCAGTGTCCCAAACATAGACTGTACCATCCATAAAACCAGAATTTTTAACAGTCCATTTCCAGCATTTAAACTCGGTGTTGTCCAACTTAGTAACATCAAGGCTCATGATGTCAATACCTTTTTTCTCGCAGCCTGTCAAAGCGAGAGCTGCTACTGCAAAAAATGCAAATAAAATCTTTTTCATTGTGTTGTTTGTATTATTATTGTAAAGTACTATATATCATTAAGATAGTCGTTGTATTTGATTAAAAGTGTAGTGCCAATCCAATGCCGTTTTGGCTGCCTTGGATAGTCCAGTAGGCTTGAGATGTAGCTGCTGCCTGAGTGTGATTGAACATATCAATACCATCATTCAAGCGAATGTATCCGATAAAGATAGTAGGTACTGATGCCAGTATGGCCGCTGCTCCTAATCCGAGACAAGTCATACCAGAATAGAGCATTGCGGCGTTTCCTTCCTCTGGACCAAAGGCTATGACGAGAGATCCTATCAAATCCATACCTAAACCTGCGCCAAATAGTCCCCAGCCAGCTTGATAACATTTGTAGCCGCTTTGGAAAGTTTTATAAGCTGGTTGATGACACGTAGAAAGGAAATCTACACATTGCTTGAGGTTGAACGCTTGATCTCCGTAGTAGATGTAACTACCTGCTGGCTGCAGAAGAGTAGCGTTGTTGTTTTGAGCCTTGATAGTAGTTGCAATTGCAACTAACATCATTAAGAATATCATCTTTTTCATTTCGTTTTTAATAATATCTTGGTTGTGCAAAGATGGCGTCTAACGCTTTTTGGATGGCGTAGCGGACATTATCAGCCTCGGTAGAACCAACGTCCTCTGCTTCTGCGGAAGCAATCAAGTCGTTGGTCTGCGCACGAGGGTCTCTGCTAGTTTGTTTTGGTCGAGTTGAGGCACGACAATAAAGCCTTAGAGCAGGGAATGCACCCGAAAAGGTACATCCCCTGATTGTGTAGTTATTTAATCTGCGAGATTACTTCGCCTTTGTCATTACCAAAATGAGGTTAATTGACTCAACGGCATCAGCGATGGTCTTATAAACGTTATCAATTCCCTCTGTGTCATCCTTATCCAACTGACCATAACCCAACATCAAAGCTACTGAGGTGTTTCCAAAGAACTTCTCGAATGAAGTGGTAGGCATATACCAATGCATCTGTGTGTTGTCCTGATCCTGGAATGCGTACATATCAACATCCTGATAAGCAGGGTTGTTAGCACTCATCTTGATGGTCATCTTGTTGCCATCCACTTCAATAGGAGCATCTATGACAATGTTCTTGCCTTCAAGCAAATAGCTGTACTTGATTTTGTTTGCCTCAGGGAACTCAACTGTAAAGAGGATGGACTTGAGGAACTTGTCAATGATAGAACCATCCATCTTGGCAAAGTTGAATGATGTGTTCAGGAATGGAATATCCTTGTCCTCACCCTTTACATTGGTTACGTATGTAGCTCTGTAGTCGTACTTCATGCCTGGAAGTTCGAGGTTTTGCTTTACACGGAGCCAAGAAGAAGTTAAATATTCAACACCATTTTCAGAAGGTGCGTATATTGTTTCTGTCAGAATATCACCAAAGACTGTTCCATTTGGAGTATAAGTCAAACGAGCAGCAAGTTTCTCAATGCCATCTTCTGCAATATTCATAAATAGAAGGTCACCTACAACTACATAACTTGACACTGCATTTACAAGGTTACCAGGAATGAATGCAGACGCTTCCGCTGTCATAGACATTTTACCATCCTCAGAGTAATCTTTAATAGCCATATCGTTTTCCACCTCAGGCAAACCCTCGTGACAAACCCACATACCTACAATCTCATCAGCAAGGTCGTTTTCGCAATAGTCATAAGTCAAACGAACATCGTTGTCGTCAAACATAACAAGAGACAAGGATTTTCCTGCTACGAACTCGAGGCGACCTTCAAATGTCTCATTATCACCATCGAATGCAAGAGTTACCTTGTTGTTTACTACCTTGATAGTACCTTTCTCCTCGTATAGGCTACCACCTTTCATAACACCTGTTGTGGTAAACGAACCATCTGCCTTGATTACCATAGCCTCTGCAAGTTCGCCATTCAAGGTAGTTCAAGTACCCACGATGTCCTTAGTGAAATCATGCTCGATGAAATCGTGATCACAATCTTTTTCACAGGCTGAGAAACCCAACATTGCCACGAGGGCAATTGCCATTAACTTAAAATTCTTCATACTTTTTGAATGTTAGAAATTATTTATTATTGTTTAAGAATTTGCACACAAAAAAGGCGTTACGCGCCGAGCATACAATATGCCAAGTGGTAACGCCAATATATGACTTAGAACCGTATTACTACGGATAACTATTTGATTATAAGGATGTTTATGGGGGGGGTAAGCGGTGCGAGCAATAACTCCGATGCCGTTGCATAGAAGATTACGCTATTGCCGTATGTAAACTTACCTGTCTTCATCCTTATATTACCTTCTAAAACCTCGGTGCAAAGGTACAACAAAATTTTCGGATATGCAAGAAAAATCGCATTTTAGTGCGATTTTTCTGGTGTAAGGTGTATAGTGTAGGGGCACAGAGTGCCAGTTTAGAGGATGCTCGTGGGGCGAGCTACAGTTTAGGGTTTAGAGAAAAGAAACTGCCATTTATGCGAGTTTGCATAAATGGCAGGGGGCTTATAACGCTGTATTAAATATTTTATGCATCGCCTTTACGATGCTGGTTGTTCATAGGCAAAGTATTATTTTGTACTTGTTTTACAACTCAAAAAAAATAATTAGATATTCGGTTATTCCGTTTGTTCAGTGAGTGATTGAATATTTTGATACAAATCTTTTAAATATAAAATTGACATATCAACTAAAGGTTCAAACATAAAATTATTTATGTGAATATTTTCTGATGTCAGCATTAATACTTGATTCATTAAATGACATTCACTTTCTTTTGTATGACTATAATATTTTTTGAATAATTTAACTAACTCTCCTGTTTGATTTTTATGCTTCTTCATTTCATTCAGTTGTTCTAGACTCAATATCTTCTTCATATATTGTTCTGCTTTCAACCGGATAGCCATAGACAATACTAGTTTATTTGTTAATTCTATTTCATTATCATCTGCCATTATATTACTTGCCTCGTTATATATTGTGGATAAATACAACTCATTATCTATATAATTAATATTATCTTTTATATTTTGTTTAATTGCTAATGTTTTTGTAAAGATATTTTTAATATCATTTAGAGTAATGGTTTCTGTATCGTCTTTTATATGCAAACAAGATGTCAATAACTTGAAATCGGCACAATCTCCTTGTGTATAGTCGATTATATTACGAGCAAATGGAATACAACTAATAAATGCTCGTGTCGTGTTCAATTTGTCTATGATTCTATATTTTAATAGATCAGATCGATATAACCCCTGTTTTAATGAAACCTCTCTACTGACATTTTTGTTTGCTACAAAAACATTGCTGCCAACATTTAATCTCGAGACGATACTTCGATAAAAATCAAAATTATGCGTCAATATTAACATTGTAAAAAGTGATTCATTTGCAATATCTGACAGATATTCAATAATAGCATATTTATTTTTATAGTCAAACGAATCTGCGACATCATCAAAAACTATTAAAGTGGGTTTTTCTATTGCTTTACGAGCTTCCAACTCAAATAGATTTTGTAATATAAAAAATGCATGTTTTTCTCCTTTACTTAAATGCTCTAGTAAAACTTTACGTTCTTGCGAGATAGGACCATCAGCACCATCTTTATATACAAAAATCAATTCTGGAGCTACTTGATTCAGCAAGATGTCCGCCTTATTTTGTAGTTCTAATTTGAATGGAACAAAGAAACGAGAATTAAAGATATCTATTACACGCTCCCATTGAGAACGCGTTTCATTTGCTTGTGCAATAAGTGCTTTAATTGAGTCTATATTGGCACTATACACCTCAACAACCTGTGAGAATGAAGCTTTTGCAGAAATTATATAACCAAGCAATATTTTTTTTCGTAAAGCATCATAGTCAATAAGTTCGGGAATCAAATCTTGATTACTTTGAATAACGTCTTGAAAATTTCTTAAGTCAGTATTTGCTTGTAATTTTTTATCTATTTTTTCAAAAAGCTTTTTTATTGTATCATCAGAATATATTTTGTTTAGTTCGTTATCTATCACCTTCTGCATATCATCTTTTGATGATATAGTATTTTCGTTATGCAATAAAAATTTATGTGATGCTGCAAAAAAACGATTATCAGACACTGACTTTAATAATGTGGTTGCTTGAGTTGTACCAAATGAATTTTCACCAACACTAAATAAAGAAGAACCTTGTAATAATTGTACATATTTATTGAAATATTGGAGGATGTCGTCAATGTTTTCTTTTACAAATAGTTCTACTTTATGTCCTTTGTCAAATAAGTCATTATATCGGAATGATTTATCATTAATATAAGGTGCATCACACTCTATGAGTTGTTGTATATGTAATAAACAATCGAAGAATGTATCATTGGGTGTATTTTGAAATGTTTCTATAATTTCAGATTCACAGTCTGTACTTTTTGCAAGTCCTTTTAATTGTTTGATAAAAGTTTTTTTTGCTTGAGTGATTTGAGATAAAATAGCATCATATTGTGATTTTAATTCGGTATTTACCAAAAATGTACTAATTTGTGTTGTTCCATCCTTTTCTTCATTAGAAAATATATAAACACTATCATGTGTTATGGGATTACCATCTAATTGTATCCTGGCAGATGACTCTCTATGTGTATAAATTTCATCACAAGGAGTTTTTCCGTCTATAAGGCGCTGAAACGTTTTTGTTAAAGAGGTTTTCATTGTGCCATTTGGGGCATAAATAACCCCAACAGATGCTTGACTATAATCTATTTCGTGTTTTAAGGCACCTATTCCATAACAATTTTTTATATCAATACTTAATGCATCCATATCGTTGAATTTCTACATATTTACGTAAACGACTATAATAACGCGTTAATATTGTGTGAGAAAAAGATTATTGATTAACTTTGTTATTCATCCATTCTTGGTACAAAGCGACGGGACCTTCGTGCCAGCGTTTGGTGCTTTCTTGCTCCAATTGTTTGTACATATCAGAAGAATATATTAAGCGCATGGCTTCAATGACAGTGATATGCTTCTCTGCACACAACATATCTGCCAACCAACTCACTTTGGAAGGTAAAAGCAAGTGTAAGTTATTTTGGGTCACTTCGGTCATAAGAGTATCTCGTTGGCTTTGGTGAATGTTAATAATTGTAATGCCTGCTCCGTGTGAAACAAATATTGATCAACGAGTTCGTAAGTTTTCAACTCTGCAAGCAAATTTTGTTTGCTCATCAATCCACCTTCGTACAAGGCAAAGCACGTATAAACACGGTCATTCGCTACTGGACCATACACAATGTCATAATCGTGTACAAAATCCTTATTGAGGCGGTTATTCATCACAAAATCAATCCATTCGTCGGTAGGAGATTCAAAGAGCAAACACTTAACTGATTGCAACTTATCAATGTTCAATTCGTATTCATTGACAAAACCTTTGGCAGCACGGTTGCCCTTCATCTTTCTACGCACCCATTCCTCGGCTTGTTCATACGAAGTCGTGGTATAGAATCCGCTACCATAATCAAGGGTGCGATTAGGTTCGCGAATCTCAGGTGTTTCAACACACTCTAAACTGCCGTGATAAACTTTCATTGCTTTCGCTGATTGATATAGTTGTCAATATCTTCTACAATCCATTGCGCACTTTGCGTGTGCAATACCTCATAAAACTCCTCCAGATATTCCAATACGCCATATTTGTCCAGTTCAAGCATAGCCTGCTCGCCTGTCAAATGGTGCTTTTGCTTATATTGCTCAATGCAAAAAGAGATGAAATATGAGATTTCGTTGCTGCGCATATCAAATCTTTTGGATATTTGGGTGCAAAGGTACACTTTTTTTTTGAGATGTGCAAGAAAAATCGCTTTTTAGGGCGATTTTTTGTTTGGAGGATAGGCAACTATTTCAGGAATGTAGTCAACCTTTTTAGGAATGAGGACAACTTTTTTAGAGGGCAATCTTAACAAACAGCCTTTTTTGAGTTTCGGCGTTCTTAGGTTCATCCTTGGTTCGTCTTAGGTTCGTCCTTGGTCTTTAGCACGGCACAGATCTATAAGGTACAAAGGGGTGGAATCTTAATATTTGTATTGTTTAGTGGACGCCCAATAGGCTACTGTTTAGTGTTTAGAGGGATGAAGTTTTTAGCCAATCTCCATAGGCAAAAGAAACGATTTAATAAATTTTTAATATTT
>JAZNSW010000031.1:0-53061 GCA_045591505.1 Paludibacteraceae bacterium | reverse complement strand
AGTTACTGTAGTAGATTGGATTTTAACAGAAAAATGCAATCTCAATTGTTATTATTGTCTTCAAAATGCTGATACACGTAATGCAGAGTGTAAACCTATTAGTACAGAGTTCTTAAAACAAGTCCACCAACCTACTTTGTTTCATTTAACTGGTGGAGAACCGTTTTTAATTCCTAACTTAACAGATATTGTTAATAACATTCAGGATAGTGGACATTATGTAAGTATGAATACAAATTTAACTCGCTCTGTACAAGAATTTACTAATCATGTAAAAACAGATAAATTTCTCTTTATGAATGCGAGTTATCATTATGTGTATAGAAAAATGCATATAACACCATTTGTTAGGAATTACATGAATATACGTAATATTGGTATATTTATCTACGCTAGTTTGGTTATGATACCCCATTTGATTGATGAACTAGTCAAAGTGGCGCAAATGCTCATTTCTCAAGGAGTTTTTGTGGTACCCAAATTAATGCGAGGACGAGAAAATGGAAAGGACTATCCACAAGATTACACATCGGAACATCTGCGAAAAATAAATGATATTTTAGAAATGTCTAAAGCAACACTTTCTCCCCAAGAAATTGCACAATTTGCTATTGCTTGTAAATATAATATTAGTATTGATGATTGGCAATTAGGTTCGCATAGTGTTGGAACTCGTTGTTTTGACGGTAAGAATTATATCCGTATAACCGAAAAAGGAGATCTTGTATATTGTAATGGCTTGACATTAGGAAATATATACTCGAAAGAGCAAACATTCGTACATAGTACATCGAAATTAGATTGTCCTTATAAAACAAATAATAACTTATGCAAAATGAATTATTAATATGAAAATGATAACTGTTCATTATAATAACGAGATTAATTTGAATAAATATTTTCTTGCTCAAAACGTCGAATGGCAAATGAAAGATAATACTTTATTGTTTTACAACACACTATTCGATTCTGTACTATTTGCGAAACCTAAGTCAGAATATCTTGGTTTATCATTCGTTAAGGCATTGGAAAATGGATGTGCAGATATTCTGCAATTAATAGAAGAAACATTCGACCAACCCGCAGATTCAGTATATTCTTTGTTTGTAAATAAAAAAATCATTGAGTAATGAAAGAATATCAATACATTTCCCCATTTAGGATTTCGGATGAAATAGGTGAATTTATAGGTGCCTACATCATAACTCAAGGAAAATATAGTTTTCTTTTGAATCCTGAAAATGGTTGTTCTATTATTTTAGAAAGTGTTTTAGCGGATCAGCTAGTCAATCATATTGTACCTGAAGAATTGGCATTTCGATTGATTCAGCGAGGACTGATATCCCACAAAAATGGTATGAAACCTATTGTGAACGAGTGTATTCAACCAACCTTCTTTATATTTGACTTGACCCAAGCATGCAACTTTAGATGCATCTATTGTTTTAGACATCTAGAAGATACTGTTAAAACCATAACAGATGATAATCTAGATGCGATAACTGCTTATATCATAGACTATTGTAAGAAATACAATATTAAAGATTTCTGCATACAACCATGGGGTGGAGAACCCTTAATTGCTTTTGATAAAATAAAAAGAATGGATGATGCTTTTAAATCAGCAGATTTACATCCATTAATATCTATCGAGACCAATGCTAGTTTAATCACGGAAGAATTGGCAGAGGAAGCGTCTAAAAGAAACATACGATTGGGTATTAGCATTGACGGACATTCAGAGGTTCAAAATATGCATCGTCCACTAATGAGTGGAGCTCCTTCATTTGACAAGATGAGACGAGGAGTCGAGATTTTGTCCAAATACGAAAACCTCAAAAATTATGGCGTGGTTTGTGTACTCACTAGTAAAAGTTTTCCATATTTATCAGAAATCATTGAGTTTTTTGGAACCGAGTTGAAGGTTAGGTGCTTTAAATTGAATTTAATTAAGGATAATCCCGTCATGAAAGATGCAAACCTATGCCTTAGTGAACAACAAATCATTGATGCACAAGAAATACTTGTAAAGAAATTGATAGAACTAAACAGTAGAGGATATGAGATTACAGAATTAAATGTGCAAGAAAAAATGATGAACTTATTGATACGAAGCAAGTCTAATATATGTACATCTCGCGGTTGTATGGGTGGAACAAAAATGATTGCTTTTGATCAAGACGGACGCATTTATCCATGCGATGTTACTGATTATAAGGAAGAATCTATCGGTGATGTACATATGGGAGGAGATTTGATAGACTTAGTAAAGACTGCTAAAGCGCAAAAAAGAGACTTCTTTAACAAAAAGCATATAGAGAAATGTGATAATTGCCCATTCTGGTTCTTCTGCAAAGGTGGATGTACTACAGCTATAAAGTACAAGTTAGGAAAAGTAGAAGGAGTAGACAATCAAGAGTGTTTGGCTAATTTATCGTTATACCCTCAGTTGATTGATGTAATTTTAACAAATCCAGAAGCTATAACTGTATTAACTAGAAATCGTATTAAAGTGTTAGAAAGATGAAAACATTCTATTGTGCCATCGGATATATTTGCAATGAGCGTTGCCAATTTTGTCCATGTTCAGAAGGATCAAGCACCCTGCCATCATTAACCTACGATGAAATATGTTTGTCCATTAGACGAGCAATTGACGAAAGAGGAATTGAGAATATTTTATTATCGGGAGGGGAACCAACTATTCATCCTGATTTTTTTCGTATTCTAGAATATATTAAAACATGCAATGTGAGGGTCAGTCTGCTTACTAACGCATTACGGCTCGCTAATGACGCTTTCGCTGAACAAATGTTTTCTATTATTAATGGTAACGAATTAGATGTGACCGTTGCATTCCATAGTCATATTCCTGAAAAACACGATTTTTTAACACAACATAAGGGTAGTTTCGAAAAGAGTATGAAAGGAGTGGAAAACATGTTGAAATATGGTGTTAAGTTGTCTATAAAAAATAATATTGTTAACTACAACTATAAAGATCTACCAGAATATGTAAAATGGGCAACTTCTGTATTTGAAGATAGTGTAACATTGCTGTTTTGTAATATCGATATCAATGGTACTGCATCTGCTAACAAAGGAAATGTAGCGGTAGACTTTAGAGATTCTATGCCATATCTACAAAATGCGTTAGATATTATTATAGCTCAGCGTAAATTAGGGCATAAGCGAAATGTGAAAGTATTGACGACCCCGCTTTGCCTTATGGATCCATATTATTGGGGATTTGTTGAGACATCTACACAGGAGAATGTTGCTGCATATCAAGTTCCCAACACTGATTTGCTATGGGATATTAGTAGTGATAGCGGACCTTTATTTATTGCTTGTACCCAATGCGCATTAAAGCAACATTGTCCTGGTACATGGCATAGTTTTAAAAAGAATTTTGATGAATCTATTCTAAAAAGCATTGTCTCTGAATAGAGTGAAGAGAAATGCGATAATTCGTTCAACTATTTAATTTATTTCTACTATGAAGACTGTAAAAGTTTTTTCAGAAAAATTAGGTGCTGAAGTTAGTGTTCAATTGGAAGGCAATGCAGCTAGTATCACTGCAATGTATGAATCAGTTCAAGGCTCTAATGAGTGCACACTTGCTTCTAAGTTTGAAAACCGTGCTTGGGAATCTTGGATGAACAACGGTTGGAACAACTGGGGTGCTATCTGCAACTAATCTTTCATCAATCTATTGGGAGGATATTATCCTCCCAATAGAATTTTATTTGTAACAAATATGGACATTTGCAAACTTTCAAAGTTTAGTCATGTATATGAAAAAAATGGTAAAACTATGATTTACCATTCTTTGAATATGCTTGTGGAAGATATATCGGGAGTCCCATACTACGAAGCTAATAGAACCTTAGAAATTGTTGAGCAAAGCAAAAAAGACTCACTTTTTATGAGTGGTTTTATTGTTGATAATGAAGATGCAGACAATTTACTTTTAGAAAAATACCGTAGTGAAATACAAGCACCTTATATTTCAACAGCTTATTTCTTTTTAACTAAGAATTGTAATTTGGCTTGTAAGTATTGCTTCGAGAAGCAATCTGAAGTTAAGAATTCTTTAGAAGGTGTCATGAGTTATGATACATTTATTGCTGGACTTGATTTTTTTCAAAGATTAATCCATACAGACCCTAATAGATTTGAGCAAAGAAAGACCATTATATTTTATGGAGGCGAACCTTTCCACAATAAGAAATTATTATTCTCTGCTATTGATGAAATTCAAAAACGTAAAATTCAAGGGCTACTTCCACCGCAGACAAAAATGTTGGTTGTTACCAATGGCACTCTAATGAATGATAATGATATCGAATTTTTGAAAAATAATGATATTACTATTACATTTTCATTGGATGGTGATGAACACGCTTCAATAAATCGTGTATTTGTAGATGGGAAAACGCTTGCGTGGAAAAAAGCAACAGATACATTCAAGAAATGTGTAGCAGCTGGCATTGATCTTAATATTGCTTGTACGCTTTCACCTGAAACTATTTCACGACAAAAAGAAGTTCTTGATTATTTCATTAGTATTGGAGCAAAAAATATTGGTTTTAATATTATTTTGGATAATGACATTATACAATTGGATGAACATTATGATGATTCCGCAGCTGATTTTGTAACTAGTTCATACGCCATATTGTCAAAACATAATATTACAGAGAATAGAACAAGGAGACGCCTTGATGTGTTCAAACATAAACATCCTTGTTTGTTTGATTGCAATGCGTCTGGTGGTAGGCAGATTGCGATTGCTCCCAATGGAGATGTAGGAATATGCCATGAACATATTATGGATAAAAAACATTTTATCACCACTGTTTATGATACTGAGTTTGACCCAAAATCCTCACCAGAGTATCTTGTTTGGAATCATCGAAGTCCATTATATATGGAAGTTTGTATGGGTTGTATCGCACAAGGTGTTTGTGGAGGAGGCTGTGTAATAAACTCAGAAAGAAAATATAATTCGTTATTGATTCCTGACCCTCGATTTTGCAAACAAACTATATCGATATTAAAGAACATACTGCTATGAAAACTCTATTTGTTTCACCTTCTTATTTATGTAATGAAAGTTGTGTCTTTTGTCCCTGTCACAAAATAGCTAGACGATATACCTCTATACCTATAGATTTGATTTTAGCGAGTATAGATGATGCGATACTTAGAAATGACATAGAGATGGTTCTGATCTCAGGTGGTGAACCAACATTATACAAGGATTTACCGAAAATTATTAACTATGTGCGACAACGCGGACTAAAAATAGGTGTTTTAAGTAACTCGTTGAAGTTCGCAGATGATAACTTTTCTAAGAGGTTTATTGAAACAGTTGGTAATGATTTTGAATTAACAACAGCTTTCCACAGCCATATACCTGCTGAACATGATAGTATTACAAACATAAAATGCAGTTTTGAGAAGTCATTACAAGGGATACTTAGTTTAATAACATTAGGAGTTAAGGTGACTATTAAACATGTGATAAACGGGTTGTCATATACGCACCTTCCTCAGTTTGTCGAATGGGTGTATGCAACTTTTCCTGATTCGGTTCCTTTCGTGATGTGTAATATTGATTTATGTGGGGAAGCATTGGAGAATAGCAATCTGACAGCAGTTTCATTTGATGATTCAAAGCAATATTTAGAAAAAGCGTTAGATACTGTGATTAGATATTCTGAAAATGGAAGGTATCGCAATGTGTCAGTCTTTAACACTCCATTATGTACTATTGATCCCTATTATTGGAAATTTTTAAGAAAATACGAGAGCGAAGAAACAATGGATGCTCTCCTATTGCCATCTTCTGATCCTGCATCTCCACCTTTAGTTCGTTATGATCTTAAGGGTGATGGGGGAGCTAATTTTGTCCCATGCGCAAAATGTTCTGTTCAAAAAATCTGTCCTGGTACGTGGCGACAGACTGCGGAATATTTTGGAGATTCCATGTTTAATCCATATAATTAACTGATTATGTTTAGTGATAAAGTTAAGCAATATTTTACCGATATTATAGATGTTCCGTCTCCCTCTGGGTATGAAAGTTGTTGTCAAAAAATATTCCAAACGTATGCCCTGCAATTTGTAGATGAGGTCTATGAAGATAATTTTGGGAATATTGTTGCACACAAGAAGAATGAAGGCAAGCCTAAATTAATGCTTTCTGCCCATATTGATGAGATAGGATTTGTTGTTAAACATATTGATGATAACGGTTTTGTTTATATTCTTCCTATTGGTGGAGTAGATGTCATGTTATTGCCTGGTATGCGTTTGGCAATACATCATAAAGATAATTCGTTCTTGGGAGTTGTTGGACGAAAACCCATTCATCTATTGAATGAAGTAGAACGAAATAAGATAACTTTTGAAGATTTATGGGTGGACTGTGGTTTTACAAACAAAGATCATGCTCTATTATCCATATCTATAGGAGATCCGATTACATTTGTATCAGATCCAATAGAGATGAGCGATGACTTTCTAACAACTCGTTCCGCAGATAATAAAGTGGGTAATGCTATCTTGATGGAATTATTAAATACGATGACTCATCTAAAGTCCAAATATGATTTGTATTTCGTATCTACTCGTCAAGAGGAAATTGGGCTTCGCGGTGGAATAACAGCTACTTCCGCGATTAATCCAGATTATGCAATTATTATTGATGCTACCCATGCTACCGATTATCCTTCTGTCAAAACTTCTCTATACGGAGAAGTATCTTTAGGGAAAGGCCCCTCGGTTTGCATCAGCCCTGATTCTGATGAAGTCCTTCGTACAAGTTTGATGGATATAGCAAAGCAAAATGCAGTACCTTATCAAATAGAAGTACAACCCAATATGAGTGGAACTGAAGCAAAAGCCATTCAGTTACAACATGGTGGCGTAAAAACGGCAACAATATCATTCCCAGTTAGATATATGCACTCGGCATCTGAAATCGTATCTGTATCTGATATTACAAATCTGATTACATTACTAACCGAATTCATCAAGCAATAATCTATATGGGAAAAAACATAAGAAACAAGACTACTCTATTAAGAATCTATACAATTGTATGGATTATCGTATGTATAGGAATATTTTTGATGGCCTATCATGGGTATTTGATGGATTCAACTAAACAAATTGGAGCATCAGATGCACTATACAAATCGCTTAAGATATTTACTCTTGGTGATGATTCTTTTCCAGTTAATAATTCTTGGGTAAATATAGCTCGATTTTTAGGTCCATTTGTTATGCTGGGAGGAGGTTTGCCTATCATATTATCCCTATTTGGTAGCATATGGAGATGTTTTTGTCTGATGACATACTCAAATCATACGATAATATTTGGCTATGATGATATTGGCAAGGTTATTGAGAAACAAAGAATTAGTAACAGAGAGAAGGTTATAATTATAGATTCAAATATAGATGAAAAGGTTAGAATAAATGAAGTTTATTTCCAAAACGATGAAAAGAGTCATCTAAAAGATGAAGAACTTTTATTAAGAGCAAGAGTAAAAAAAGCTTCTAAAATTTTTGTTGTTACAGATTCTGATTATAGAAATTTGTCAATCTACAACCAGCTCGTTAATGATTTGAATGTTGAAACGGATAAGATACATGTTAGATTAGAACAACTAAATTGTAAAGCCATCCTACCAATATCTGGATTTACACCTGCTATGCTTGCTATAGATGAGATACTGCATAATAAAAATGAGAATAATGAAAAATCCATTGATAAAACGGACAAAGAAACAGAAAATAAAGAAAATGAGTTAATTATAGTCGTAGGTTTAGGTCAAGTAGGAAAAAAAATTGTAGATGAGTATAAAGATAAACACTATATTTGTATTTTTGAACAAAGTCAAGATCTTATAAATAGAGCAAAAGACGATTTAGAAAACGACAATAACATTCACTATTACAGAACTGATGTGCGTTTTCTCGTAGAAACTGATTTAAAAAAAGTTTTAAATAGTATAAAACTACATAAAAAAATGGATAGCATTGAATCCATATCAATTTTTATTGCATTAGGTGGTGATTGGCTTAGTTACAAGATTGCATTAGATTGGAGAACATGGCTAGTTCTAAAAGAATTTCATACGACTATCAATATTGTAGCGAATAATCTTGATTATCGTTTATTCGAGTTACAGGAAGAAAAAAAAACTCTTGTTAAAGTGAGGGTATATAATATTCATCATATCTTGAATAAAAAAAATATATTCGCAACAAATACCAAGAAAAAATGATTGCAATAAGTGTTGTTATTCCAGTATATAATGCCCAACAATATATTCGGCAATGCCTTGACTCTATTTTAAGTCAGACATTCGCCATTATAGAGTATGAGGTTATTTGTATTGATGATGGATCTACTGACAAAACAAATCAAATTTTAACGGAATACGCATTAAAATATCCAAACGTAGTTGTAATCAGCCAAAAACATCTAGGTCAAGGACCTGCTCGTAATGCTGGTGTAGCAAAAGCAAAAGGTCAATACATAAAATTTGTGGATGCCGATGATATGTTGCATTCTAATGCACTTAAGGTACTTTATGATTTGGCTTTAGTCCATCATGCTGACATTGTAGTTTGTAGAGCATTTTGTATGGATGAAAAAAGTGAACAGTTTTCATTACTCTCTATGTGGAATCATTTGAGTGGTTACTATGCCATAGAAGATATTAAAAATCTTGATTTTTTTAATCATGCATGTAGCCCTGTATTGTGGGACAAATTGATATCCGCTGATATTGCAAAAAAATGCCCATCACCCTCCTTGCGAAGAGGACAAGATTTTGTTTCATTATTGTCATATTTATCTATCTGCCGCTCTATCTACTTTACGGAAGAAAGACTATATTACTATAGACATCATCAACATTCAGTAATGGCAGAACCAGAGTCTCGATATACAATAATAACAGATTCAATGACGGAAAAAGCTGCCCTAATTATACTTAAAGAACATTTTGCGAATACAAAGGCTTACGCACATTATTGTGATCGAATCAAACGCGAATGGGAAGAACGTATTCTTAAAAATCAAGACTTATTAACAGAAGAAGATGTAATAGAAATAAAAGAAATTATTAGATAATTTTAAAGTAATTATCATTACTATTTTTTTTTGTACAAAAACGAAGAACTAAATTTTTATCGAACAACCACCCGTCTAGATGGGAGTGGTGACCGATTGTTATGCGAGGCGATAATCAAATTCAAAAATACCACGAGCGGGATTAAACGAAAACGACATGTGGCAGAAAGGGCGGAATGAATTTCTACGAACTTTTTGAGGAGAAGGGATAAGTATGGGTCGTGAATCACATACTAATCACATAGTAATCATATAGTAATCATATAGTAATCATATAGTATGAACCCGTCAAGAACCCGTAATTGGAAAGGTGAAAACTGAAAACGGAAAAAGCGAAACGCGCAAATGCTAGGGGGTGAGTTTTTATATTGTTATTCTTCTTGCTTGTATCAATGCTTGTATTCAAGTGCTCCTTCGGCAAAGGTTCGGTATCACTTCGGAAAACAATCTTTCTGCTAACTTATAAGTTGGATTTGTGTGCCATAAATATAAAATCTAACCTATAAGTTAGTTTTTTTACGAAAACTTCTTTTTAATTTTTAAAAAGTATGTAAAATAACACAGAAAGTGAACTTTCTGCTATTTCTCTTGCATATGTGAGAAAAAAATACTAACTTTGCGCGATTTTTGATAAATTAGAAATATTATGCAAGATTTTCAAAGTTTATGCCAACAAAGGCGTTCGTATAGAAAATATACCAACCAGCCAGTAGAGCAGGAGAAATTAGATTACATTATTCGTTGTGCACTTATGTCGCCAGCAGGCAAGAGAATGAACCCATGGCACTTCGTGGTGATAAAAAATGAGGAAATTCTGCGCCAATTAGCAGGTTGCCGAACCTACGGAAGTGGTATGTTTGATACTGCTATGGCGGGTATTGTGGTGGCTGCTGATACCAGCGTGATTGATACATGGCAATGTGATGCAGCTATTGCGGCTCAAAATATTTGGTTGGCAGCTGCTGACCAAGGACTGGGCGCGTGCTGGTGCCATGTGTATCAACGAGAAGGCGCAGAAGACCTCGTGCGCAAACTCACCAATCTGCCAGAGAACTTCACCGTACTATGTGTGATGTCGCTCGGCTACAAGAACGAAGAGCGCAAACCATTCGACTTCGAGAAACTGCAATACGATAAAGTCAGTCAGATAAATTAATACAACATAGATACATTACTAAACTAAAATAAGTAAAATTATGAAGAATATTTTGATGAGCATATTGCTCGTAGTAGCATGTGTATGCGTTAGTTGTGAGCCAACCGAAATAACTGGTGAGATAGACAAAGTAAAATTATCGAAATCGGATAAAGAAAAATTGGATGCGATTTTTCAACATGTACGAGAAAGTCAAGCATATGATATACTCAATAGATATGATGAGATGTATGAATCTAATGAAGACTATTCTTATTATGGAGGCGTTGCATTTATGGTAAAATCCATGCAGGAATTGCGTGATTTGGCACCTGAAGATATGGAAATTCCAGAGATTGATTTTGAACAGCATTCCTTGTGTTGGTGTGTGTTTCGATCTGCGACATCGCAAACGAATATAAAATCTATTCGCTTGATAGTGCAGAGGGAAGGAGATGCGATATTGAAAGTTCGACATGAAACAACTTCTTTTGATTGTGCGATAGGTGAGCATTGTGCTTATGGAGTGTTTGATATTCCAACTGATGCAATCTGGAAAATAACTTCTGATGCAAAACATTTGTAAAAATAGGTACTGAGAATTATAACAGAAAAATACATGAAACCAATAATAGCAATTACAGCGGGCGATATCAATGGAGTGGGGTATGAGATTATCCTCAAATCGTTGGTTAATCCACATATCTGCGAGATTTGTCGCCCTATTGTGTATGGCAACGCCAAAGTGGCACGCCAACATATGCAAACCCTTGATGAGGAGTATCGTAATATCCAATGGAATATCATCCAAGACCCTAAACAAGCGAAAGATGGCAGACTGAACCTCATCACTTGCTATCCCGATGACACGCCTGTGCAATTAGGTGTATCTACACCCGAAGCAGGAAAAGCATCGCTCAAAAGCTTGCAACGCGCATGCCAAGACCTCAAGAATGGATTGGTACACGCCATCGTGACTGCACCTATTAATAAGGATAACATCCAATCGGATGAGTTCCGCTACTCAGGACACACCGAATACTTGACACAACAATTTCCGCCTCTCGCCTCATCGCCTGATAGCCTGATAGCCTCATCGCCTGATAGCCTCATGATGATGCTTAGCGACCGCATGCGTGTGGCACTCGTTTGCAATCATACTCCTATCGCCAAAGTGGCAGAAGCTATCACAGAAGAGCGTATCTTAGGCAAATTATCAATATTGAACGAAACGCTTAAGACTGATTTTTCCTCGCGCAAACCACGTATTGCTGTGTTGGCACTCAACCCACATGCGGGCGACAACGGACTCATTGGAGAAGAGGAAACCAATATCATCCGCCCTGCTATTGCAAAGGCACAAGAGCAAGGTATTTGGGCATTTGGTCCTTATTCGGCTGACGGTTTCTTTGGTGCAGGACAATACAACCACTTC
Organism: Paludibacteraceae bacterium; assembly: GCA_045591505.1. GTDB lineage: Bacteria > Bacteroidota > Bacteroidia > Bacteroidales > Paludibacteraceae > Colicola. The sequence continues at coordinate 41,334 of JAZNSW010000031.1, read as the reverse complement.
GATGCAGTGTTGGCCATGTATCATGACCAAGGTTTGACACCATTTAAGGCATTGGATATGAGTGGCGTGAATTTTACAGCAGGTTTGCCTATCGTGCGCACCTCTCCTGATCATGGAACAGCCTATAGCTTAGCAGGAAAAAATCAAGCGGAGCCACAGAGTATGTTGCATGCCATTTATGCCGCAATAGATATTCTACGCACTAGAAAAGAAAATACAGAATTACTTGCACACCAACTCGTGGTTGAGTATGTGGAACCTAAACGCGAGAGACGTGAATTGCCAGAGATTCCACCCAAAAGACAGCACACCGAAAACAAAGAGAATAAATAACATCACAATATGACAAGCAAAGAGATTAGAAAATCCTTTTTGGATTATTTTGAGAAGAAGGGACACAAGATCGTACCTTCAGCACCCATGGTCATCAAAGATGACCCAACACTGATGTTCACCAACGCAGGTATGAACCCATGGAAGGGTATCATCCTCGGTAATGACCCTATACAATATCCTCGCGTAGCGGACTCGCAGAAGTGTCTGCGCGTGAGCGGTAAGCACAATGACCTGGAGGAAGTAGGTCACGATACCTACCACCACACCATGTTCGAGATGCTCGGCAACTGGTCGTTTGGCGATTACTTCAAAGCTGGTGCCATAGACTTTGCGTGGGAGTACCTCGTGGACGTGCTGAAAATCGACCCAAAGAACCTCTATGTAACCGTGTTCGAGGGTTCGCCAGAAGAGGGCATTGAGCGCGACAACGAGGCAGCAGAAATTTGGGCTAAGCACTTGCCTGCCGACCATATCCTCAACGGCAACAAGCACGACAACTTCTGGGAGATGGGCGATACAGGTCCTTGTGGTCCATGCTCAGAGATTCATGTGGATAGCCGTAGTGAGGAGGAGAAAGCGGCTCTCTCTGGTCGCGAACTGGTGAACAAAGACCACCCACAAGTGATTGAGATTTGGAACCTTGTGTTCATGCAATACAACCGCAAAGCCGATGGTTCGCTTGACACCTTGCCCAACAAAGTGATTGACACAGGTATGGGCTTTGAGCGTTTGGTGCGCACCATGCAAGGCAAACAATCGAACTATGATACTGACGTCTTCCAACCTATGCTGAAGAAGATTGGCGAGATCTGCGGCTCTGAGTATGGCAAAGAGGAGAAAGTGGATGTGGCTATGCGCGTGATTGCCGACCATATCCGTACTATCGCTTTCGCTATTGCTGATGGTCAGTTGCCAAGTAACGAGAAGGCAGGTTATGTGATTCGCCGAATCCTCCGCCGTGCAGTGCGCTATGGCTACACTTTCCTCGGACAACGCGAAGCGTTTATGTACAAACTGGTGCCACAACTCATCGCCGACATGGGCGAGGCATATCCTGAATTGGTGAAGCAAGAGGCACAAATCACCCCTGTAATCAAGAGCGAGGAGGACGGTTTCCTCCGTACATTGGACAAGGGTATCTCTTTGCTCGACAAACTGATGAAAGAGGCGAAAGGTAAAGTGATTTCGGGTGTGGATGTGTTCACATTGAAAGATACATATGGCTTCCCTCTCGACCTTACTCAATTGATTTTGAGCGAGAACGGATTTACCACCAATGAGGAAGAGTACAACAAGGCATTGGAGCACCAAAAAGAGATGGGTCGCCAAGCCAACAAACAAGAACTGGGCGACTGGGTAGTGGTTAACGAAGGCGATACAGAGTTTGATGGATACGACATGTTGCAATGCGAGACACAAGTGTTGCGCTACCGCAAAGTGAACCAAAAGGGCAAAGAACTCTACCAAGTAGTGCTCAGCCAAACACCATTCTACGCTGAGATGGGTGGTGAGGTAGGCGATTCGGGTACATTGGGCAATGTGCGTGTGTTGGATACCAAACGTGAGAACAATCTGGCAGTACACCTCTGTGCGGAATTGCCTGAGAATATCAAGAGCAAGATGATGGCTGAGGTAGATGTCACTCGTCGTCAAGCCATTGCTTGCAACCACACTGCTACGCATATCATACACTATGCATTGCGCCAAGTGTTGGGCGAGCATGTGGAGCAAAAGGGTAGTTTCGTATCGGCAGACAGCTTGCGCTTCGACTTCTCACACTTCCAGAAAGTGAGTGCAGAGGAGCTTCGCCAAGTGGAGATGCTTGCCAACGAGATGATTCGCCAAGACTTGCCTCTTGAGGAATGTCGTAACACCCCAATAGAGAAAGCCAAAGAAATGGGTGCTATGGCACTCTTTGGCGAGAAATATGGCGATGAGGTACGTGTCATCAAGTACGGTCCATCTGCAGAGTTGTGCGGTGGTTGCCACGTAGCAAGTACAGGTGAGATTGGTGCGGTGCGCATTGTGATGGAGACCAGTGTGGCTGCGGGTATTCGCCGTATAGAGGCAGTGACAGCTGCCAAGGCCGATGAACTCTACTACAAGCAAGTGGATATGATTGGTGGTCTGCGTGCGCTGTTCAATAACGCTCCAGACTTGGTGGGTGCTATCCGCAAAGCCATTGATGAAAACGCGGGCTTGAAGAAGCAGATAGAGGCCTTTATGGCAGAGAAAGTAGAACGCTTCCGTGATGAATTGATTGCAAAGGCAGAGGACTACAATGGCATTAAACTTGTGCGCGTAGAAGGCACCGTAGATGCTAACTTGCTGCGCAATGTGCCCATGTTGCTGAAAGGCAAGTTTACCGATGTGAAGTTCGCTGTAGTAGGTGCTACCGAGTGGGAAGGCAAACCAATGATTACGGTGGTACTGTCGCAACCATTGGTAGATGCAGGCAAGAACGCAGGTCAGATCATCAAGTCGGCTGCTAAGCATATCCAAGGCGGTGGCGGCGGTCAAGCATGGATGGCTACTGCAGGTGGCCGCAATGTAGCAGGATTAGGTGCTGCTATGGAGGAAATGCTTAACGCATTGGTTTAGTGTTTAGAAATAATGAAGACCTTATCACGGCGATTGCCAGCTAAATATCGTAGTGTAGTGCGTTTCATATGCGTAGGCATAATTGGAACGCTACTGCAGTATGGGTTATACTATCTCTTCTTGGAGATATTTCGCCGTGCACTACCAGATTCCAATACCATGGCATCGGTAGCGTTCTCAATAGGTTTTTATATTGAGATGATTGTCAATTATTTCCTCACGAACTACTACACTTTCCATACACACCCCAGTTGGAAGAATGCAGGCGGGTTTATCTTTGGGCGAATCATCAACTATATCGTTCAAATGCTATTCTTGAATATACTATTGTGGCTGTCTATGTCCGAAGAGTGGGCAGGTATTGTGGCCATTATGTTGGCAGGCGTACTCAACTACTTTGTACTGCTACCATTCTTCCGTGCCAAGAAAAAGGAATAATGCTATGACTTATATTCAAGCACCTGCGGATAAACGCCTTGTATGGTATTTGGCTATGGAAGAATACTTAGCCAAGCAAGTAGATGAGGAACTGTTCGTTACTTGGATAGCATCGCCAACGGTGATTTTCGGTCGCCATCAGGTGATGGAAGCAGAAGTGAATGTGGATTTTTGTCGAGCAAACGGTATAGCAATGTACCGCCGTAAGAGTGGGGGAGGATGTGTGTATGCGGATGAGGGCAATCTGATGATGAGCATGATTTCGCCCAATAAGCATAGTGATGAGGTATTTCAGCAGTTCTTGGACAAGGTATCAGGTGTGCTACGTGATTTAGGCTTTGCTGCGGTGAAGTCGGAGCACAACGACATCATGGTGGAGGGGCATAAGGTATCGGGTAATGCGTGTTATGCGCTATCTACAGGAACTATTGTACACGGAACGATGCTGGTGAATGTGGATTTTGAGGCGTTGCAACAAGCAATCACGCCATCGGTAGAGAAACTTGCCAAGCATGGTGTGAAGTCGGTTCGCCAGCGTGTGGCAAACTTGAGTCAGTATGCTGCATTTGATAGTATCAAAACGCTGTATGCACTCAATGCACACCTTATTAATGCGCTGTGCGCACGCACGCGCGAACTGAACAACGAGGAGATAGAAACTATCAATATAATTGAGAAAACATACCTCAATCCACAATTTATAAAAGGTCAATAGATAATTAATAACAATTTTGGCAAAAGGGTATTTGTGAACCCTGAGCCGTAAACATTTGTAGGTTTATATATAAAAAATTATGATTAAAATTACTTTTCCGGACGGAGGCGTCCGCGAGTACGAGAGCGGTATCACCGCTTACGAAGTAGCTGCAAGTATTAGTAGCCGTTTGGCACAAGACATCCTTGTAGCCAGTGTGAAAACTCCTAACCAAGAGGAGTGGCAAATCGTAGAACTCAATGCCCCAATCACCGAAGATTGCGAAATCAAACTCCACAAGTGGGAGGACAAAGAGGCGAAACATGCCTTTTGGCACACCTCATCGCACTTGATGGCAGAGGCATTGCAGGAGTTGTATCCAGGCATCCAATTCGGTATTGGTCCTGCTATCGAAAATGGTTTCTACTACGATGTATATCCTGCTGAGGGACAAACGATTAAGGACAGCGATTTCGCTGCAATCGAACAAAAGATGGCAGAGCTTCGCGCTAAGAAAGAGCCATTGGTAAAGAAGTCTATCGCAAAAGCAGACGCACTGGCTGAGTTTGGCGCAAAGGGTCAGACATACAAGTGCGAGCTTATTAGCGAACTCGAAGACGGACATATCTCTACCTATACACAAGGTGCGTTCACCGACCTCTGTAAAGGTCCTCACCTTGTTTCTACCGAGGCAATCAAAGCCATCAAGGTACTCAGTTGTGCAGCCGCATACTGGCGTGGCGACGACTCTCGCCCAATGATGACCCGTATCTACGGTATCACTTTCCCAAAGAAAGCGATGTTGGACGAGTACTTGACCCTCCTCGAAGAGGCCAAGAAACGCGACCACCGCAAGATTGGTAAAGAACTCGAACTCTTTATGTTCTCCGACATGGTGGGCAAAGGTCTGCCAATCTGGTTGCCAAAGGGTACTGCGCTTCGCTTGCGCCTCGAGGACTTTTTGAAGAAGATTCAAAAACGCTATGGCTATCAACAAGTAATAACTCCACATATCGGAAACAAGAACTTGTACATCACTTCTGGTCACTGGGATCACTATGGTAAGGACTCTTTCCAACCTATCACCACTCCAGAAGAAGGCGAGGTATATCTGCTCAAACCAATGAACTGCCCTCACCACTGTACCATCTTCAAGAACACCCCTCACTCGTACAAAGACCTGCCACTGCGTATTGCTGAGTTCGGTACGGTGTATCGTTATGAGCAATCGGGTGAATTGCACGGTTTGACACGTGTGCGCTCCTTTACTCAAGATGACGCACACATCTTCTGCCGTCCTGACCAAGTAAAGAGCGAGTTTATCCGTGTGATGGAGATCATCGAGATTATCTTCAAGTCACTCGCATTCGAGAACTTTGAGGCACAAATCTCACTTCGTGACCCTAACAACACCACCAAGTATGTAGGTTCAGATGAAGTTTGGGAGAAGGCAGAGCAAGCCATCATCGAGGCATGCCAAGAGAAGGGATTGCCAGCACGCGTGGAAACAGGCGAGGCAGCGTTCTATGGCCCAAAGCTCGACTTCATGGTAAAAGATGCCCTCGGCCGTCGTTGGCAATTGGGTACTATCCAAGTGGACTACAACTTGCCAGAGCGTTTTGAGTTGGAGTATGTAGGCGAAGACAACCAAAAGCACCGCCCTGTGATGATTCACCGCGCACCATTCGGAAGTATGGAACGTTTCGTGGCTGTGCTCATTGAGCATACTGCAGGTAAGTTCCCATTGTGGCTCACACCAGACCAAGCAGTGGTACTCCCAATCTCCGAGAAGAGCAACGAGTATGCGCACAAGGTAAAAGAGATGCTCGAGGCACAAGACGTACGCGCTATCGTGGACGACCGCAACGAGAAACTCGGCCGTAAGATTCGCGACAACGAGCTCAAGCGTATCCCATACATGCTCATCGTAGGCGAGAAAGAGGCAGAGCAAGGACTTGTATCTGTTCGCCAACAAGGTGCAGAGGAGAAAGGTCAGATGACTATTCAAGAGTTTGCTGACATGATCACTGCTACCGTGAAAGAGCAAATGAATGCGTATTAAACGCCTGAGGCGTTTCGGACGGCACAAAGTGCCTATGGGACGCTTCGCTATGGGACGGCGTAAACGCCTATTGGCTATAGGCAAGATATAGAAAAAGACGAGGAATTTCCTCGTCTTTCTCATATCTCCAATCTCCAATCCCCAATATCCAATAGCCCGCAGGGCGTCCAATATCCAATACCCAATCCCCAATCGCCTTACTTAACCTCCAGATAATCGGTCGTTACGAAGGCGCAACCGCAATCGACTAATCGGTTATAAATACTGTCATTATTTACTGTCCATGCGGCTACTTGTACGCCCAACGAATCGCACTTATCTACCAACTCTTTGTGGATATTGGCGTGCTGAATACTGATGTTGGTTTTCCAATCATGGCACCACTGTACATCTTCTTCCTTCACTGTTTGGCGGAGGTATTGGCATTGTAGTTGTGGATAGTTGGTGCGGATATATTCAAGTGACTTGCGCATAGAAGTGAGGATAACTGTTTCTTCCACCAAACCATGTTTTTTTATGAGCGCGTACAGCGAAGGGAAAAGGGTCATATCATTATTGTTGATACCCGTAGCCCATTTGAGTTCTACTACAGGGAAAACTTTGTATTCTTTGCATATCTCCAAGTAGCGATCTACAGTACAGATGTTTGCAGTATAAGTCACTTCTTTGCGTGTTTGCGTCAGCGTGATAGCCTGTAGGCTATCCAATGTAGTCTCTGCGATAAATACACTGTCTATGCCTACGCGTTTGAGGTCGTTGTCATGCCAGCAGATACATTGACCATCTTTGGTGGTTTTGACATCACATTCTAATCCTTGATAGCCAAAGTGCTTGACACCATTGATAAATGCTTCTTCTGTGTTTTCGACTCCTAATAGACTACCGCGATGTCCAATGAAAATAGGTTGTTTGGTACAACTTTGGGTAATAGCAGCAATCAGGCATATTGCCAAAATAATCTTTTTCATGCTTTTAGATGATTAATTTTATAGTATTGTAAAGTGAGTGTGAATATATCATCAATCTTTTGCAGCTTAATCCAATGATAGAAGGTAGGATCGATATGAATAGAAGGTGCAGTCAAGGTGATGACATTTTGTTTTATTTCATCAAAAACTCGTAATTGGAGTTCCATATTTCCTTTGTGTGATTCGCACAAAAGCGTAAACTCATCAATAAATGCTGGTTGAATATTTTTTATTGGGATATTGAATATGATTTTTTGTATCTGATTTTGAGCGTCACGCAAAAAATTTATCTGCTGTATGACAAAGGAATATCCTGCATCGTGTACAGGTTTAGGGCGGAACCAATCTTTTCCTGCACCAAATTGTTGAATAACTCCTGTGATAAAGATATATACATTCAATTTCAGCAACGGGGCATATTTTATAAATGCATCATCGTATAATGAAAATGTATAACTTCCGCTATAATCCTCAATCGTATATTTACCACATGGATTACCTCTCATATCTCGTCGTTCTTCACATTCTATGATGATACCTCCAATGCGTAGCGGACGATTTTCATGTTCTGTTATCCATTGATTGGGGTTAAGTGTTTGGGCTTCTTGTTCGTCATTTTCTTCATCTCCCGCACCGCCGATGGTTATTATACCGCGATTTTCCTTTTTGCGGAAGGTTTCAAACAACGTCAACTCGGTGGTAGTTATAGTGCAAATTTCACGTACTTCAAATTCCCATTCATCGAGCGGATGCGCAGAAAGGAAAATACCAATAAGGTTTTTCTCTTTATTGAGTCGTTCAATGGCTGACCAGCGCGGAACTTGAGGCAGCTCAGGGTATTGAATATCAGCAGCAAAACCACCCAAATCACCAAATAATGAAAGGCTGTTTTGTATTTGGTCTTGCTGATACTTATTACCAAAACGGATGATAGTATCCAGCGTGTTTTCTCCCTTTGAGTTGGGGCTCACGAATTGTTCACGATAGGTGTTCTCAAAGCAGTCGAAACCACCTGCTAATATTAAACTCTCAATCGTTTTTTTATTGCATGCTTGCAAATTAACTCGTTTAACGAAATCAAAAATGTCGGTATATTTACCATTCTGCTCACGTTCACGAACAATGGCCTCCACTGCACTTTCTCCTACACCTTTCACACCTCCCAATCCAAAGCGAACATCTCCGTTGGGAGTAACAGTAAAGTTTAATCCTGATTCATTGACATCTGGAGGAAGAACAGACATGCGCATAGCACGACATTCGTCCATAAACTTAGTGACATCCTTAATATCATCTTTCGCTACAGTCAGGTTGGCAGCCATAAATTCGGCAGGGTAGTGTGCTTTCAGGTAAGCTGTTTGATAGGCTACCCACGAATAGCAAGCAGCGTGAGACTTGTTGAAAGCGTAGGAGGCAAATTTCTCCCAGTCTGCCCAAATCTTCTCCAGTACCTTTTCATCATGTCCGTTGGCTTTGCCACCATTAATAAACTTTGGTTTTAACTCTGCCAGCATGGCCATAATCTTCTTACCCATGGCTTTACGTAGTTGGTCGCTCTCGCCGCGGGTGAAATTGGCTAATAGGCGAGAGAGGAGCATCACTTGCTCTTGATATACCGTCACACCATATGTATCCTTGAGGTATTTCTCCATAATAGGAATATCATAGGTGACGGGTTCTAAACCATGCTTACGACGGATAAACTGAGGAATATAATCCATTGGCCCTGGCCGATATAGCGCATTCATAGCAATAAGGTCACCCATAACGGTAGGTTTGAGCTCTTTCATGTATTTGCGCATGCCAGCCGACTCAAATTGGAATACACCAATGGTGCGTCCTTCTTGGAAGAGGCGGTAGGTTTCTGGATCGTCTTTAGGTATATGGTCTATATCAACATCTATTCCATGACGTAGTTTGATATTCTTCAGACATTCCTTAATGATGGTCAAGGTTTTCAGTCCAAGAAAGTCCATCTTAATCAAACCGACATTTTCTACCACGTGGCCATCGTATTGAGTGACCAATATACGTTGTTTTGATTCTTTGTCTTCTACGGTGCTCAATGGGGCATATTTGGTGAGATCATCTGCACCGATAATAACACCGCAAGCATGAATACCCACTTGGCGAATAGTATCTTCCAACTGTTGAGCATAATTGAGCATAGAAGACATAGAGGGATCACTACCATATCGCAATGCTTTGAGTTCGGGTACGTATTGGTAGCAGTTTTTGAGGTTAACTTTAGGGGATTTGCCTTTTTCATCTTTGATATTATCTGGAAAACCTCTATCTGGAATATAACTTTTAACCACATTCACTTCTGCTAATGGTACTCGTTGAACACGTCCTACATCTGCAATAGCCGACTTGGCAGCCATTGCACCATAGGTGATGATATGAGCAACACGTGTTTTTCCGTATTTCTCACTCACCCAGTTCAGTACTTTTGCACGTCCTGCATCATCAAAGTCTGTATCTATATCGGGTAGGGAGATACGGTCGGGATTAAGAAAACGTTCAAACAGCAAATCATACTCTAGTGGATCTAAATCTGTGATACGGAGACAGTATGCTACCACCGAACCTGCCGCACTACCACGTCCAGGACCTACGCTTACTCCCAACTCCTCTCTTGCTGCACGGATAAAGTCCATCACTATCAAGAAGTAACCAGGAAAACCCATAGTCTTCATGATATGCAACTCAAAATTGATGCGCTCTTCTTGTTCATCAGTAAGGGTCTCGCCATAACGTTGATGAGCACCAATATATGTGAGGTGTCTTAGATAGTCTGCTTCCAATTTAATACGGTACAAACGCTCATAGCCACCTAAGGTTTTAATCTTTTTTTCTGCTGCTTCTTGGCTAAGTACTACATTACCATGTTCATCACGAGTGAACTCATCAAAAAGCTCCTGCTCGGTGAATTTTTGGTGATAGGTCTCTTCTGTACCAAAGTCCTCTGGAATAGGGAATTTAGGCATGATTGGTCCCGAATCAATCGAATAGACTTCTACCTTATCAACGATTTCTTGCGTATTACTAATCGCTTCTGGTATATCGGCAAAAATTGCTGCCATCTCTTCAGGAGATTTCAACCACTCTTGTTTGGTGTAGTGCATGCGGTCTTCATCATCTACATAGTGGTTGGTGCTCAGGCATATAAGTCGGTCATGAGCTTCTGAATGCTCTTCTTCTACAAAGTGAACATCATTGGTAGCTATCACTTTTACACCATGTTTGCGAGCTAATTGGATGAGCACTTCGTTTACCACTTTTTGCACTTGATACGTTCGCTGGTCACCACCTGGTTTATCCGTTTGGTGACGTTGTAGTTCAATATAATAATCTTCGCCAAACAATTGCTTAAACCATACAATAGTCGCTTCTGCTTCTGCAAAACGTGTTTCTTCGTTATCTACAGATGCATTAAGTGCAGATAATATTTTTTGTGGTAATTCGCCACCCAAGCAGGCTGAGCAACAAATGATACCTTCGTGACATTCTTCTAACAACTGTTTATCTATACGGGCAGTGCGGTAGAAACTATCCTCCATAAAACTCAGACTTGTGAGTTTGCATAGATTATGATAACCCGTTTTGTTTTTTGCAAGTAGAATAAGGTGCCAACCACTCATGTCCACAATTTGTGTTCTTCCTTCGGCATTGGTAATCTTAAAATCTTTATCTTGCATCAAACGTCCACGACGTGCACAATAAGCTTCAATACCTACAATTGGTTTGAAGGGAATATACTCTGCGCCAGTCTCTTCTGCTTTGGCTTTGAGTTTACTATTTGCTTTTTTTGCACTGTCCAGTAGCTCTTTGATACCATACATATTTCCGTGGTCGGTCAATGCTATGGCATTCATACCTGTACGTAGGCACTTATCAATAAGGTCTGGCACTTTGCTCATTCCGTCAAGTACAGAATAATGTGAGTGAACGTGAAGGTGGGTGAAATTCATAGTCCAATATTTTTTGCAAAGATACAATAAATTTTGCATATATACAAATGAAAAATTATTTTTATAAGCCATTCGCTTGTGTATGTCACAATAAATCATTACCTTTGCACCCGAAAAAAATATTGCTTTATGAAAAGATTCGTATTATTCTTCATCATCTTTGTATTGTTCAATAGTTTTTTTACTTATGCGGCCACATTCTCTGGTTCGTTACCCGTCATGTTTATCCAAACAGAGAATAATGCTCCTATTGTGAGCAAGGATGATTATATCAATGCCACCTATTATATTGATGCATTGGGGTTGGACGGATATAACAATATTGGTAGCGCGGATTCTCTTTTAACAATGGAGATAAAAGGACGTGGCAATTGGACTTGGAGAGCGTTTGATAAAAAACCATATCGTATTAAACTTTCTGAAAAGCAGCCTCTTATGGGGATGAAAAAAAGTAAACATTTTGCGTTACTTGCTCATGCGGATGATAGCAAAGGATTTATGCGAAATGCTGTGGGATTTGAACTCAGTAGAATGATGGGAATGGCATGGACACCTACTGCTTATCCAATAGAGGTGGTGCTTAATGGTGATTATATCGGTTTGTATTTTCTTACGGAGACCATTCGTGTAGATGCAGACAGAGTAGATATTGTGGAGCAGGAAGATGAGGAAACAGATGCTTCAAAAATATCTGGTGGTTGGTTAGTGGAGATTGATAACTATGATGAAGACCCAAATATTAAAATCACCGAAGGTGATGGCGCACGCATTATATTCACTTATAAGACGCCAGAGGTGCTTTCTTCTGCACAAGAATCATTTCTAAAGAATGAAATGACACGTATTAATGAATTGGTATATGGAGACAAGAATTCAGAGGAGATTTGGCAATATTTAGATATAGATGCATTAGCGCGTTTTTATATTGTGCAGGAGATTGTAGATAATTACGAATCTTTTCATGGTAGTTGCTATCTATATCGCGATTTAGGTGATAACCAAAAGTGGAAATTTGGTCCAGTATGGGATTTTGGTAGTTCATTTAACTATTCCAAATCGCAATATATTTACCAAGGTCGAGAGCATCATATGACATGGATTGGTGAGATTTGTAAATTCCCTGTTTTTATGCAGTATGTGAAAGAACTGTGGAAAGAATTTTACGCATCGCAATATGCACGTATCTATGATTATACAGCTTCACAACTATCGCTGTTGCAATCGGCTGCGGCGGCAGATCTGAAGCGTTGGCCACAATATGGAAATGACAACCTTGCTAACCGTATCAACCATGTGAATACGCTTTTGCGTACCAGTGGCGAATGGTTAGATGAGCAATGGGCTGAAGGTTCAACGCCGCCTAATGATTCCATTTGGGAAGATGATTTAGCGGTGACGGTGATGTATGTTTGGCAAGATGGCAAACCTATAGAATATAGTTTGGATAGAATAGATAGTATCACATTTGCCAGAAAAGAGGGAATTGTAGTGAGAGCGAAGGTGCCTGATACTTGGAAGGATGATATTTACGTATGGATTTGGGGAGATGGCATCAGTACGAATGAGTTTATGGCTAAGAAACAGGGAGAATGGTATTATTTTAGTTATTTAGGTAAGGAATTGAATATCATTTTTAAGAATGGTAAAGGATGGAGTGGGCATCCCAATCAAACAGAAGATATTTACACGACAAAAAGTGCATGTTATTTGATAGAACAATCGGGTGAGGAAAAAGCCACTGCCACTGCTACTAATTGCCCATAAACTATTGCCAACTTGATGCATTGATGCAACGATGCAACGTTTTTCTAAAATTCACACCCGCGCGCGCGTGAAAGTTTATAAACGAATGCATCAGATGCATCAATGCATCAGTAGAGTGATAATGTCGTGTACACTGCGCTTGCAAAATAAGGTAGACGTCGCGACGTGATGACGTGCTATTTTTCAAAATACACACGCCCGCGCGCGTGAAGTTTATAAAAGATGACGTCAGCACGTCACCACGTCTACCTATAGTCTAACGCTCTCTTGCATTTCAATAGCGTTTTCTTGTGTTTTAATTAGAGGCATCGACAAGCAGTCTTTATCGCGACCATTTCGCGACCACTATATACCATCATTATACCATCATTATACTATCATTACCTCATCATTAGATTTATAAGATTTTTCTACGATTATTTTTACAATAAATTGCAAAAATCTTGCTCAATTCAAAATAATTCACTACCTTTGCACCGCAAAGCCGAATAATCGGTTTGGCAGACATATAAAAAGCGTTTATTAGCGTTTGTTTTGGCGATTTGAAACCTGGAAAATTTCAACCTATCCGAAACAAGAAAGCAATAAACGCCCTTGTGGATATGAATAATCTCCCGCAGAGCGTGTCCTTTCTGGGCTACTCTGTTTGGTGGCATTACATATTCAGCGTGGGCGTTCGTTGTTTATTCTTATAGGAAAGGTGTTCCAGGACCTCAAATCGAAGAATGAGCAATGATAGGGTTCCACGCTTCTTTTTATATTCATGGGTGTTTTGGAGCCAATGCCCGATAAAACTACTACCAATATGAAAAAATTTGGAGTTATTTTCTCTTGTTTGGCGATGTTATTTGTCAGTTGTGAACAGAATGGACCAGATGGGACAGCATCCTTGAATGGTCATGAGTGTGTAGATTTAGGTCTGAGTGTCAGATGGGCAACTATGAATGTTGGAGCAGAATCCCCTGAACAAGCTGGTGCAGCATTCGCATGGGGCGAAACGAAAGTTAAATCTACTTATACTTCTGCAACGTATTTCTATGAACATGATGGTTCTGCAACCTTGAAACCAGAGAATGATGCTGCTCATGTTCATTGGGGAGGTCGCTGGCGCATGCCTACAGCTGAGGAATGGAAAGAATTGCAGGCATATTGTACATGGACCTGGATAGAAAAAAACGGAGTTTATGGATATGAAGTAAGTAGTATGACAAATGGTAATAGCATATTTTTACCCGCTACTTACAACTTAAATACTAATTATCCATCTGGGATCTATTGGTCATCAAATGGTAGTGCTAGTGCTTATGGGTATCCTTCGGGTTTTGGTACATCCTTAAAAATTAATGGAGAACGAATAAGTAGAGAAGCGCGCTCTGGCTACGAAGGTTCTTATATTCGTCCTGTGTGTAAATAAGGAATAGATTTCACAATTTTATCCGCAAAATTTATGTTTTTTAATTTTTTCTTGCATAATCCAGAAAAATGTAGTAATTTTGCGGCGTATAACCAATTAAAGGGTTTTGCAGACATATAAAAAGCGTTTATTAGCGTTTGTTTTGGCGATTTGAAACCTGGAAAATTTCATCCTATCTAAAACAAAGAGCAATAAATGCCCTTGGGGATATGAATAATCCCCCGCAGAGCGTGTCCTTTCTGGGCTGCTCTGTTTGGTGGCGTTACATATTCAGTGTGGGCGTTCGTTGTTTATTCGTATAGAGAGATTTTTCTGAACCTCAAATCGAAGAATGAGCAATGATAGGGTTCCACGCTTCTTTTTATACTAATGGGTTATTTGGAGCCAATACCCAATAAACACTATTACCAATATGAAACGACTTTCTACTATCGTGATTTTGTGCGTATTTATTGCGTGCAACCTGTTTGCAAAAGATGTGATTATCACACGAGATGCTGAAAAAATCAATGCCATTGTTACTGAAGTTTCTGAAACAGAAGTGAAGTACAAAAAAGTGGATAATCCCAATGGTCCTACATTTGTGATTGCGACTGCTAAAATTGCTTCTATCATGTATGAAAATGGTGAGGTACAAACATTTAAGGAACAAGCAACAAAAAGTAAAGAGAGCATAACGTATTACGAAACTCAACCCACTTATGATTTTTGGGGAAATGCAGATTATGGTGCAGCATTGGGAGCAATGCATGCCAATAACATCCCATTTGTATCTGGACAAAGTATTGTAAAAACAACCAATGGATATGGTTATGGCAATATACATATGGATGAAAATACATATGGAGCATTTATAAGACGCACTTGTCCAGATGCTTCAACTGTTTATGAAGCAGGTAAAGTTGCTGAATATGTGGGTATTGGATTTTGTAGTGCTGCAGCAGCGATAGGTTTTTGGGCACTCATATGGATGGGGATTGATGAATCATTAGAAACATCTTCATCATATGCCATTGGTGTCAGCGTCTCTGTTGGTGCATCTTTGGCATTAGGTGTTCCATTGTGGGTGATAGGTGCAAAAAACAAAAAACGTAGTTTGGAAATCTTCAATACACAATGCGGAATACAACAAGAGTCTTCTGTAAATGTATCATTGAATGCTAGTCAATATGGTATAGGATTAGCACTTAATTTTTAACAAACTAACTAAAAAATATGCAAGATGAAAAAGATACAACTATTTCTTGCAACAATCATCATAGTTTTTGCAAGTTGTGAACAAAAAGTGGAGTTGCCAACTTCAGGAAGTCATAGTGGACATGATTATGTGGATTTGGGATTAAGTGTACAATGGGCTACATGCAATGTAGGTGCTGACTCTCCCGTGGAATACGGAGATTATTTTGCTTGGGGAGAAACTGAAACCAAAAAGGCATTTTCTGAAGAAACTTATACCTTTATCCTATCACCAGATGTGCTGACACGTCGTTATGATGCAGCAACTGCCAATTGGGGTGAGGGATGGCGCATGCCATCTAAACAAGAAGCAAATGAGTTATGTGAAGAGTGTACATTTGTGAGAAAAAAGATTAACGGTGTAGCAGGTCTTTTGATAACAGGTCCTAATGGCAATAGTATTTTCTTGCCAGCAAATGGTCAGAAATATGACTATGATGTAGAGGGAGCAAAAGTAGAAGGCTATTACTGGACAACTGTTCTTGATGATTGGTTTGGATTTGACATGCAAGCGTATTGTATCTCGTTCGCTAATCACTCTGATGGTGTGACATCTTTCTCATGTAGTATGAATTTCCGTGAGTTAGGTATGGGTATACGTCCTGTGTATGATCCAGAGGATTAACTAACATCGAGAGAATAAGAATCGATTATGCGGATTATTCATTATTAATGGTATTCCATGAACCCATCATGAACCCGTAAAAGGCAGCATAACGATAAGATTCAATGGTGAGTTTTTATCGCTTCTCCAGCAAGACCACATTCTCTACATGGTGCGTGTGGGGGAACATGTCCACAGGTTGCACCTTCGTGACGCGGTACTTGCTATCCAACATATTCAAATCGCGTGCCTGCGTCGCAGGGTTGCAACTCACATACACGATCCGCTTTGGCTCGGCAAACAATATCGTATTGATTACATCCTCGTGCATGCCTGCGCGAGGTGGGTCGGTGATAATCACATCTGGACGACCATACTGAGCGATAAAGTCCTCATTCAAAATGTCCTTCATATCGCCCGCGAAGAAAAGCGTATTATCCAAATGGTTGATATTCGCATTCACTTTGGCATCTTCAATCGCTTCTGGCACATACTCAATACCAATCACTTGACGTGCTTGGTGCGCTACGAAATTGGCAATCGTACCCGTGCCTGTGTAGAGGTCAAACACCAATTCGTTGCCCTTTAATCCTGCAAACTCGCGCGCTACCTTATACAGTTCGTATGCCTGCAAGGTATTGGTCTGATAGAAGGATTTAGGACCTACCTTAAACTGCAAGTTCTCCATCTGCTCCATGATATGGTCTTGACCGTGGAAAACATGCACCTCTTGGTCGCCAATCGTATCATTAAACTTGCGATTGACGACATACAACAAACTGATAATCTCAGGGAAGCTATCGCGGATATACTCCATCAGGCGCATATCGGGTTCGTCTGCCCAAACGACAATGAGCATAATCTCGCCTTTGTGGTTGGAGCGGAGGATAAGTGTGCGCAGTTGTCCCTCGTGCGCGTGTTCATTATAAAAGGTAATACCTAATGAGCGCGCGTACTCGCGTATGCCGTTGCGTATGCGATTGTTAATCTCAGGCATAAGGTGGCATTCGGTGATGTCCAGCACTTTATCAAAGCAATTGGGGATATGAAAACCGAGTCCGTGGGTGTTGTCCACGTTCTCCAGTCCGCCCGCAGCGCGGATAGTATCCCAACTCAGCCATTTGCGGTCGGAGAAAGTAAACTCCAACTTGTTGCGGTATTCATAAATCTCCTTGCTGCCGAGGATAGGGGAGATCTCTGGCAACTCAATCTTACCAATACGGGTGAGGTTATCCACAATCTGCTGTTGCTTGTGGCGCAGTTGTTCTTCGTAAGGAAGAATCTGCCATTTGCAACCGCCGCACTCGCCATAGTGCTTGCAGACGGGCTCGCAGCGGGTAGGAGAGGGGGTAACGATACGTTCCACGCGACCCTCCATGAACGAGTGCTTTTTGCGGGTTACTTGTATATCCACAATATCGCCAGGCACGCAGTATGGCACAAATAGCACCATGTCGTCCACACGGGTGATGGCTTTGCCTTCGGCAGCAATGCCTGTGATTTCTATGTTTTGCAGTAATGGTAAGTTCTTTTTCTTCATATTATTTCATTAACCAATTGATACTTTGTTGGTAGAGAGTGTTGAAGTTGTATGCACTCTCGAGCATGAAACTCCAGCAAAGCGTTTTGGCACCACCTACCTCAGATGCATCATAGCCAATAGCAGCACCCACATTGGTCTCAGGGAAACGGGCTACAATCATACCACCTTCCTCTGGATGAATACCATCGGCATTCTCGGTATGAATAATGGTTTCGTTAGGTTCGGTGCGGAAGGTGTAGTTGCCTTGTGGCAATTGGCGTTCAATACGCACTTTGCCTGTGAGGGCTGCTTGCTCGCAACGGAATGAGTAGTGCAATTGGTTCTTGGTAAATGCCGCATCCTCTTTGCTTTGCATATCGCTGGCGATATGTGCGCCAGAGAGCAAGAGACGACCACCGTGTTGCAAGTAGTGGGTAAGCGCATGTTGCAAATGAGCAGGCATGCAATGGAACGACGTATCGTTGCCCATGATGACGGTCTTTTGCTTGCCGAGAATGAGATCTATCAGATCGTAGGCGATGAGGCTATCAGGCGATAAGGCGAGTGCATCTACGCTGGTGCTGACATACGAATAGCCCATCTCAGCTAATGCGCGACCGTGCATGGTAGGATAATCAAACGTATTACCTACTGTTGGATGGTCCATATGGTCGCAATGGCACATACCCCAACCGCAGTTATCATCGGTCTTCCACTCGTTGCGTTTATCAAAGTCATACACCTCTCCGATGTAGTTTACGCCCTTGCCATATGGTACTGCGTGGTGATACGGACGGATACCGCCATAGATACTGTCTTGCCACCAGTCTGGACCACTTACGCGATTGAAACCGTTGATAATCAGCACTTGTCCTTTCTCCTCTGGCGCGATATAGGCAGATAGCGTCTCGCTCTTGAAACTGATACCACCTGCATTACCTGCTGCCACGCGAATATCGTAGCGAGTGCCTTTGTCTGGAGTGAATGTATATTCGTTGGTTGCCACGCGCACACCATTATCCCAATCGCCATCGTTTTGGCGGGTATAGACAATATAATAAGTAGGAGTAGCAGTAGCTTCGAGAGGGTCGTTGGTTGGAGCCCATGTCACTTTCGCCTTATCGCCTATACGCTTGATTGCGATGCTGTTCACAGGTAATGGTTGTACCACGTATTCTGTGCCGTATTGCTCGTGCATGAAGCGCAAGAACGATTTGTACATAGCGCGTGAGATAGTGAAACGTACGCGTGGGTCAAGACCGTACTTCATATCTGTTGGGTTCTGGTGAGAGAGCAACTCCAGCAATACAGCAGGCACTTTAGGATGGCGTGCTTCGGCATAAGAGGAATTGTTGAGTTGGCGACGTGTCCACTCAGGTGCGTAGATAGCGCGCATATCCTCTACAATCTGTGTTTGCATATAGTCAGCCAAGTCGCGTGCATTAATACGGCTCTTGCCTGTAGGGAAGTTCTTATTCTTATCATCATCATGGTCTTTGTAGATAATGAGTGTACCAACTACCTCATCACGAATACCTGCATCGGTATGGAAAGCGAGGCTGGCATGGAGCGGAATACCCAATCCTGGTTCATTAGGGTTGGCGGCACTACCACCTGCAAGGTAGTTCACCCAGATTCCTCGAGATGCGTAGTCATCCACATAGTCGTTTTTGCTGTCGGTGTAGTTGTAAATGCTATCAGGAATACCCGAATATTGCATCCAGTAACGTGCTGCTTCGATATAGCGTGGCAAGCCACTGGTGATAGCATTGGCTTGATTAGCAAGTAGTTCTGCAGTATCAATCATAACAACATCACCTTCTGGCAGGTCTTTGGATGAAGGTACATTCTCAAAGCTATCGGGTTGTTTGTAGCGTGCTACAGATCCCATACCACCACCGAATTTCACGGCGTCGGTAGTTACCACTTCTTTGCCATTAGCCACAGCAGCCACACTCACGTAGTTGTTGGCTTGGTTGTCATCAAAGGCGAAAGTGCCAAGATATACCCATGTGCCACCACCCATCTTCTGGTTGACAGAGAAAGTGGTCTTTTGCCCCTTGTGCATCACGGTGTATTGTGCTTTGGTACTACTACTAGGAAGTGTTTGATAGCTAACATATACCGCATATTCACCTTCTGGCAACGATGGGGTGTATTTCATTTCGCCTTTGGCTTTATTGCCAGTTGCTTCTGTGGCATAGCTACCAAAAGTGAAAGGATTTTCGCCTTCCAACAATGGTTTTTCTGGAGTAGCCCAACCACAACCTTCTGCAATAGCCCATTGTCCACTGCTCATGGCTTGCGTATTGTCCACAATCTGCTCATGTGTTTGTGTATCACGCTCACGTGGTTGCACTACCACCGCACCTGCGTTTTCCAACATCGGTACGAGGAATGGCATAGTATAACTGGTAGTGTACAGGTCTTCTACAGTAGTCCATACTTTGGCACGTTGCCAACGCCAAGACTCGGTAGGTTGGTGGAAGTATTGTCCATGGCTTCCCCAAAGAGCAATATGTTTGCCATCCAAGCCTTGTTTAGCTGTATAAGGACGTGAAGTGTTCGTTACCCATTGTGTGGTAGCAGGTAGTGTATAACGCGCATTTTTAGCACGATGGCGATAAAGAGAAGTTACTAATTCGCCAATCTCATAACCATCCGTGTAGATGGTAACTTTACCTTGGTTGTTGCCCAATACCAATTGGCTAATAAGTAGTCGTAAGTCGCGTACTTCACTCTCGTTAAGTGAGATAGTACTCAGTGCTTTATTGGTGTACACTGTGATAAATTGATTCTTAACACGGATGTTGCTTACACGTACTGATTCTGTGTATGCCTTTGATTTTACATAGGCATTGAGCGTGTCAGTGAGTTGTTGTTTGTCAATGGCTAATGCTTGCAGACTCATGCTGCATACCATTAATAGAAGGAGAAGTTTGCTTTTCATATGATTGTAAGTTTGATAATTATTCGTTATATATGAACTGATGCCTATGCTATTCGACCCAAAAATCGCACAAAGGTACAAAAAAAATTGCATATGTGCAAGAAAAGTTTATTTTTCTTGTTTGTTCTTTGCTCCTGCTCGCCAAAGTTGATAGGAATTGAGCAGGTTTTGCCAAATAATATATGCTGCTGGACCTATGGCGGATAGTGGATTCAGGTACATTTGTGCCATCCAAATCCCAAGGGCGGTGTTCTTTTGCCCAAAAGCTTGACCCGCGGTGATGCGACTCTTTTCTTGAATAGAATAGTGAATCGCATCAGGGTTGATGAGTACATCGCAATAGTCTGTGCCATGGGTGGATGCAGGAAAACAATAACCAATTTTTCTTCCTAAAGCATACTGCAAAAGGCAAGTAACTAATGAACCTGCACATAATACGATGATTGTCCAACCAGAATAGTCTTGTGTGATGAGTGTATTAGTGATTTTTCCCATCAGCACAATCAGAAGCAATACCCAAAGGTAGAATGGCATGGAAGCCCACGTGGCATTCAGTGAAAAGGATTTTTGAATACCCATTTTTCGGTAAAAAGCGTTATATGCAATGCGCAATAGCCATGCTGCTACAAACGGACCAAGTAATAATGGAGCTATCTTGCACAAAATTTGCCACATGGCTGGTAAAAACTCAATATTGATAGTGGGATTAACAATCGGAAAAAAAGCAGGCACAATGATGGCAGTGGCGATATTGCTTAATAAACTAAATGTGGTTAGGTTTTGTATGCTACCGCCTAACTTGCCAGCAATAATAGGTGCAGCTGTAGCAGTAGGCATGATGAGACACATCATAATGCCTTGCGAGATGATAGCAAGGTTTTGTTCATCTATACTTAATAGATAGTTACCCAATCCCATGATGCCAAAATATACAGTAATCGTCAATAATAGTTGTACTCCCAACACAATCCAATGCCAAGTACGCAAGCGTAGATCCACTGGATTGATTTTGCAGAATGTAAAGAAGAGCATCAAGAAGATAAGTGGAGGCATCAATCCATCAAGGTGACGAAAGTATTGATACCCCAATGCACCTAACACCATAGCGATGATGAGGGCATACCTATCTAAAAATTGACGGAAACGCATTGGCGATAAAGAGAAATTACATATGCAACATTTGTTGTGCTTTTATCCCATCGCACCGTTGACCGCAATCACTTGTCCTGAAACATATGAGGATAAATCAGAGGCAAGAAATAGTGCTACTTTGGCTACTTCTTCTGCTTCTCCACATCTGCGCATAGGTACCATTTTAACCATTTCTGCGCGTGTGTTTTCTGGCAGTGCAAGGGTCATGTCGGTAAGAATAAATCCTGGTGCTATAGCATTGGCGCGAATATTTCTGCTACCTAACTCTTTGCTGAGTGATTTGATGAAACCAATGATACCAGCCTTAGACGCCGCATAATTTGCTTGTCCAGCATTGCCACCAATACCTACTACAGATGACATGGCAATAATGCTTCCGCTTTTTTGTCGCATCATATGGGGCGTGACTGCATGACAATAATTAAATACCGATTTGAGATTGACATCTAAAACGCTGTCCCATTGGTCTTCAGACATTCGCATTAAAAGAGTATCGCGCGCGATGCCCGCATTACATACAAGAATATCTAATTTACCGAAAGCTTTAATGGTTTGCTCAATCACTTGGTGAGCGGCTTCAAAGTTAGCTGCATCGCTATTGATACACAGCACTTTAATGCCCTTTTCTTGCAACTGTTTTGTTAATTCTTCTGCTTCTTTGTCCTCGTATATATATGTGAAAGCAATGTCGCACCCTTGATCTGCGAATAATGATGCAATTGCGCGTCCAATGCCACGCGAAGCACCTGTGATAAGAGCTGATTTACCTTTTAGCATAGTATTTTAACTTTTCAACATTTTCTGTGTTTCAGTAGGTTATTTAAGCCATTTGTCTAACCAATTGTAGAATGTACGTTGCCATAGAATACCGTTTTGTGGTTTAAGCACCCAGTGATTTTCATCAGGGAAAATCAGCAGTTGTGCAGGTACACCACGCATTTTTGCAGCATCAAAAGCAGCCATACTTTGGTTGGCAAGAATACGGAAGTCTTTTTCTCCGTGAATGCATAAGATTGGTGTATCCCATTCGCCTACAAAAAGATGTGGAGAATTAGCGAAGGTGCGTTGCGCGATTTTGTTCTTTTTATCCCAATATGCGCCACCCATATCCCAGTTGGCAAACCATTTCTCTTCTGTTTCAAGGTATTGCATCTCCATATTGAAGATTCCGTCGTGCGCGATGAATGCTTTGAAACGTTTATCGTGATGACCCGCTAACCAATATACACTAAATCCACCAAAGGATGCGCCTACACATCCTAAACGTTCCTTATCTGCATATGGTTCGTTGGCTACAAATTCATCGATTGCACTCAAATAATCTTTCATACATTGTCCACCATAATCACCGCTGATTTGCTCGTTCCACTCATTACCAAAGCCAGGTAATCCGCGACGGTTAGGTGCCACGATAATGTAGTCGTTGGCTGCCATCATCATGAAATTCCATCTAAAACTCCAGAATTGGCTAACTGGTGATTGAGGACCTCCTTCGCAGTAGAGAAGAGTAGGGTATTTTTTGTTAGGATCGAAATGAGGGGGATATATAATCCATGTTAGCATATCCTTGTTGTCGGTTGTTTTTTGCCAACGTGGAACGACTGTACCCATTTCTATTTGGTTGTAAATATTATCGTTTTCGTGGGTGATTTGCTTCAAGTCTGCATCTGCAAGAGGCAGTTGCTTACCCGTGGTGGTGAAACGATATATCTCGTTAGCTTCGCGCATTGAATGTCGCAAGCAGTAATATTTGTCACCAATGTTTGCCCCTGGTACAAAATCATATTGTCCAGAAGTGAGACACTTACGCTCGCCTTGCAAATTAATTTCGTACAACATCGCTGTTCCATGCCATACTGCACTGAACACGATGGTGTTATCATCCTTCCAATAATATGCATCTACATTTGTATTGAGCCCTTTACTGAGGTAGGTTTGATGGCCTGTGGCAATATTTTGAATCATGAGTCGATTTTCATCACTCTCATATCCATCACGCTCCATTGATTGCCATGCAATATATTGACCATTAGGCGAATAGGAAGGATTAGTGTCATATCCTTTATTGTTTTCGGTAATATTGCTATGTGTGTTTGTAGCAAGATCGTAAAGATAAATATCTGAATTGGTAGAAATAGCATATTCTAATCCACTTTTTTTGCGGCAAGTATATGCCAATTGTTTTCCATCTGCGCTCCAAGCCAATTGTTCTACTCCACCAAAAGGTTTCATAGGACTTTCGTATGGTGTACCTTCTAAAATGTCGATGATATTGCTGACAACCAATGATTTTCCATTGTATTGCAAGTCTGCTACAAAAGGATGTGGAGCCGTTTCTGTCCATTCATCCCAATGCTTGTACATCAAATCATCTACTACAACGCCAGATGCCAATGGCAAATCGGGGTGTTTATCCTCTGTAGAAGCAACTGTTTTGACTTGTGAAATCAAAACAATTTTATCTCCTGTAGGAGAAATAATATAGCCATCAATGTCTTTATCAAAGCCTTGGAGCTCAATATCTTTTTTCTCTGTTTTGATATATAATTTTCCTTCATTAAGGTAGGTCAATTGCCCATTCCACCACGCGGGTTCGTATCCCACAAATTCCTTCAAGGTTTGTAATCCATTTTCTGTATCTTTGGTAATACGAATCCAAGAAGAAGATCGGTTTTCTTCTACGCTATAATAACTGACGGTATAGGCGATTTGATTGGTTTTCGCATCTGGTAGAACAGAGTTGATACGTCCCATAGCCCACAGGGCTTCTGGAGTTAGACGTCCTCCGTTGATAGTAATTTCTGGTTTGGTGATAGGAGTTTTGGTCGCTTCCTCTTTTGTTTGACAAGAGGCTGCAAGTAGGGCAATTGTAGCCATTATGATAAGTTTGCGCATGTTTATTTCTTGATATAATTATTTCTTAATATATATAGCAAAAGTGTATGGATAAGGATTCTTCTCATCTGCTTCGTGGTGGTCTTCACTCACACATTGCCAAATTTCTGGGTTAATCTCAGGAAAGAAAGTATCTGCATCATCCCAAGCATGGTGAATATGTGTAATGTACAATTTATCTACCAATGGCAAAAATTGGCGATACACCATACCACCACCTATGATAAATGCTTGTTCCTCTGGAGTAATCATCTCCATAATCTCAGGAATGGAGTGTGCCACTTCCGTGTTCTCAAATGAAAATTCAGCACGGTCTGAGAGTACGATATTTCTACGTTTTGGTAGTGGATGCTTAGGCAGTGAGAAAAAGGTACGTTCTCCCATGATGACAGTGCATCCAGATGTTTTTTCTTTGAAATACTGTAGGTCATTAGGGAGATGGCATAATAAATCTCCCGCTTTGCCGATTGCATTGTTTTCGGCTATAGCAACGATGAGGTTGAGCATATAAGTGAATTTGTTAAATGTTTTACGAGTTTTTTGTGCTGAATTTTAGACTGCGACTACGCCTGGAATGTGCGGATGTGGGTTGTAATCCACCAGCGTGAAGTCTTCAAACTTGAAATCGAACAAGTCTTTTACTTCTGGATTGATGAGCATCTTTGGCAAAGGTCGTGTATCGCGTGTGAGTTGTAGTTTTACTTGCTCAATATGATTGAGATAGATGTGCGCGTCACCAAACGTGTGCACGAAATCGCCTGCCTTTAATCCTGTTATTTGTGCCATCATTTGTAGGAGTAGCGCATAGGAAGCAATATTGAAAGGTACCCCTAAAAATATATCTGCTGAACGTTGATATAATTGCAGCGAAAGTCGTCCGTCTGCCACATAAAATTGAAAGAGCGTGTGACAAGGAGGCAATGCCATGTTGTTTACTTCCGCCACGTTCCATGCGCTTACGATATGGCGACGAGAGTCGGGATTATTTTTGATTTGCTCTACTAAAAGTGCGATTTGATCAATTGCACCACCTTGATAATCAGGCCAAGAACGCCATTGGTGTCCATAGACAGGACCTAGTTCTCCATTCTCATCTGCCCACTCATTCCAGATACGCACTCCATGCTCTTGCAAGTATTTCACATTAGTATCTCCCTTGAGAAACCAAAGGAGTTCATAAATGATAGATTTTAAATGTAGTTTTTTAGTGGTGAGTAGTGGAAAACCTTCTTCTAAATTGAAGCGCATTTGGTGTCCAAAAATAGAAATGGTACCTGTGCCAGTGCGGTCTTTTTTTTCTGTACCTTCGCGCAAAACGCGCTCGCATAAATCAAGGTATTGTTTCATATGTGGGAATATTTGAATTTACATTAATTAATAGAGGTTGTATGTTGTTTTGAGCACCCTAAATTCTGTGCGCCGATTGAGCGAATTGCAGAGTTGTTGTTGCTCTGTGTTGAGTGTGGTGATAAATGCTTCATCTAACACTTGCCCCAAAGGTAAATAAGGATATTGCTTGTGTAGTGTTTCATCCACAATAACTGGTTTTTCTTCGCCATAGCCTATAGGTGTTAGTCGTTGGCTATCAATGCCTTTCGCTATAAGGTTTTCTACCACGGATTGTGCGCGCTTTAATGAGAGTTGCTTGTTGCTTGCATCATTACCTACATGGTCGGTGTGTGCTGCCATTTCAATGGTGATATTTGGATTGTCATTCAACAATTTTGCTAATGATTGCAATCCAACTTCAGAATCGGGGGATAACTCCCATTTGCCAAATTCAAAGAAGATGTTTCCCATTTTTACAGGTTTGGATATAGGAGCGAGTGTGAAATCCTTAGTGTATGAATAACTGTCTGCAAGTCCGACAGTAGATAATTCATGTTTTTGATTGAGATACCCGCGTGATGTGACTAACATTACATATCGTGTCTCTTTTTGCAATTTAAGCCGATAGGTACCATTTCGTTGCGCTTGTGCTTTGATGTTTGTGCCATTATCTCCCACTAATCGAATCGTCGCATCGCTCAACTGCTCTCCATCGCTATTCAAGATATTGCCTTCAACAATAAACTCAATAGCAGGTAAGGTGAACGAATATATTTGATCGTAACCTTTTTTTTGTCCTCTGTTGGAAGAGAAGAAGCCATTTTCTGAGTTTCCTGCAAAAGTGATACCAAAATCATCGTTTTGCGAGTTGAAAGGGGGACCCATGTTGAATACCTCCCATGTGGAGTCTTTTGGAATGGCATAGAAGAGATCTAAACCGCCATATCCAGGATGACCTTTGGATGCAAAATATAGTCTTCTATCTGCTCGAACGTGTGGATACATCTCATCATCGGAAGTGTTGATGATAGGTCCAAGATTTTGAATATCAGTCCAATTGCTCCCGTCAAGGATTGCCATGTAGATATCTTTGCCTCCAAATCCTCCAGGCGCATCGCTAACAAAATATAGTGTGTCCCCTGTAGCGTTCAGTGAGGGATGTCCTACAGTGATACTACTATCGTTGAATAATCTGAGTTCTTGACCTTCGCCCCATTCGCCACTTGCACGGGTGGAAGTGTAAATCTTTGCTCCTAAATCTTGTCCGTTGATGGGGCATGAATAGGTGAAATACATGGTTTTTCCATCTGGCGAGAAACAACATACCCCCAATTCAGCAGAAGTAGTTTTCTTTTGTGCATCATCTTCTTCGTTAGCTTGTTCTTCGTATAATCCTTGACAAAGTTCTATTTCATCCCATTGTCCTGCGGCATTTTTGCGCGATGTGTATAGATTGTATGTGGCAACACCTGTGACTGGAGAAGTTCGAATTTTCTTTTTCTTATTCGTGGATTTCTCTTGTCTATTGGATGTAAAAACAAGAGCATCAGCATCTTCTGTGGTAAATGCGGGGGAGAAATTTGATGTGCGTTTGGCATTGAACTCCTTAGCTAATTTTATTTGATAGCGTGAAGGTTGTTTTTTCCAAGTCTCTACTTGTACGCAGGCATACTTGCCTGCTTGTGCCACGTAATCATCGGGATATGTCTGCAAATAAATATCGTATTGCTTGATGGCATCTTTGTATTTTCCTTGATACTGAAGCACTTGTGCGTAGCGAAGATAAACAATAGAATCAGGGTATTGGTATCTAATGGCATTTTTATAAGATGAAGCAGCTCGAGTATTATTGATAATGCGCTGGCTTTCTGCTTGCATAAATGCCACATGTGCGCGAAGTTTTTTATCTTTTGAAGGTACGCGCTTGTATGTTTGGCGATAAATCTCGCCTGATTCATAATATTCGCCAATAGCGAATTTTTTATCTGCTTTTTTGATACGAGCATTTACGCTACATGATCCTAGACCTAAAACCATGGCAGCGCATAGTAGTATGATTGATAATTTATTTTGCATATTTTTATAGTTCATTTACATCTAATTGGTGTTTATTTTTTCGTCTTGCTTCTCTGTCTTGCGAAGTGGCGCAATGAATACTATCTTGTTTCATTCGCTTATTCTCGGATATATGTTCGCTACTGAACGTTCCGTTTTTTTTGATAATCACTCTAATACACAAGAGGATAACTGCAATTGCAATGCATGCTATGGTAATTATTATTTCTTTCATTTTATGGAAAAAACAAAAACAACCGACAAAGGTACAACTTTTTTTTGAAATATCCTAATTTGTGACAGTTTTTTTATAAAAAATGTACGCGCGCTTGCACGTATGCGATTTTTTTTGTACCTTTGCAGGCTATTTTTAGTAAAATCAGTTAAAACTGCGAAAATAACTAGAAAAATTATATCAATTATGGCTACAGTGCAACAAAACACAGGTACTTTGTATAACGCCCTTACATCGGGTAGTAAAATTATTGGCACTATTATTACTGATAGTGATATTCGCGTGGATGGTGTTGTTGAGGGGGATGTTCAGTGTACAGGAAAATTAGTGATTGGTGAACAAGGATCTATCAAAGGTTCTGTTATATGTCAAAATGCTGAAATTATGGGTACGTTGGACGGTAAAATCGACGTTAAATACTCGTTAGCATTGCGTGCTACGAGCAATATTCAAGGTGAAATTAAAACACAAACTTTGATGGTAGAGCCAAATGCAATCTTTAATGGTACATGTACTATGGGAGGTGACAAAGTGAAAGCTGAAAAGTAAAATATCAAAACAAAGTTTAATAATATGAAAGTAAAACCTTTTCGTGGTATCCGTCCTCCAAAGGACTTGGCCAAGCAAGTGAGTAGTCGTCCTTATGATGTGTTAAATTCATCAGAAGCTCGTGAAGAGGCGTTGGGCAATCCGATGTCTTTGTATCACATTATCAAGCCAGAGATTAATTTTGATGAAATAGTGGATGAGCATGATGAGCGTGTGTACAGCGTGGCTCGTGCCCAATTTGATTTGTTCCGCAAAAATGGTTGGCTTGTACAAGACGAACAAGAGTGCTATTATGTGTATGCTCAAACGATGGGTGAACGTACTCAATATGGTTTAGTGTTAGCAGCATGGGTGGAAGACTATATGGAAGGTCGTATCATGAAGCATGAACTTACTCGTCGCGACAAAGAGGAAGATCGAATGAAGCATGTACGTGTTAACAACGCTAATGTAGAGCCTGTTTTCTTTGCATATCCTCATCGTGAGGATTTGGATGCGATTATAGCTTCTGTAGTTGCAACGGAGCCTGAATATGACTTTGTGTCTGATTTGGACGGATTTGGTCATACATTTTGGGTGATTAAAGATGCAGATAAAATAGAGCAAATTACCCAGATTATAGCAGATATTCCTGCTATGTATATTGCGGATGGACACCATCGTAGTGCGGCAGCAGCATTGGTGGGTAATGAGAAAAAAATGCAAAATCCTAATCATCAAGGTGATGAAGAATATAACTATTTCTTAGCAGTTTGCTTCCCAGACAATCAATTGCATATCATGGATTATAATCGTGTGGTGCGTGATTTGAATGGTATGTCTTCAGAGGAGTTTTTGGCAGCACTTCAAGAAGATTTTATTGTAGAAGATATGGGAACAGAGATTTATCATCCTAACGCATTGCATACTTTCTCGTTATATATCGCAGGCCGTTGGTATAAATTGCAAGCAAAAGAAGGTAGATATGATGACCAAGACCCCATTGGTGTGTTAGATGTGACAATTTCATCTAATCTTATATTAGATAAATTACTCGGAATAAAGGATTTACGTTCAGATAAGCGAATTGATTTTGTGGGCGGTATTCGAGGACTTGAGGGATTAAAGCGTCGTGTAGATTCTGGAGAAATGCAAATGGCATTGGCTTTATATCCAGTAACCATGGCTCAATTGATTCGTATTGCAGACACGGGCAATATCATGCCTCCAAAGACAACATGGTTTGAACCAAAACTACGATCAGGACTTATTATTCATGAATTAATCTAATGTATAATCATTTAAAAACAAAACAAATATGAACAAAATTCAAATTATTATCAATGTGATTCTTGTGGCCGCAGTGGCTGCATTATTTGTAATCTTTTTCTCTGGCAAAAAAGAAGTGGCACCTCAAAGCACAGCAGAGGTAAGTAACGTGATGCCAATCGCTTATTTGAATGTAGATAGTTTGCTCGCAAACTATACATTCGCACAAGAGGCGAGTGACCAATTAATGAGCAAACAAGAGGATGCTCGCTTAAAAATGAATACTAAATTACGTACATTCCAAAATGAAGTGGCTGATTTTCAACGTAAATTAGAGAACAATGCTTTCTTGAGTCGCGAACGTGCAGAAAAAGAGCAACAGAAATTGGCAAAGAAAGAGCAAGAGTTGCAGCAATTGGAGGCAAAATTGACACAAGATATTATGTTGGAGAACCAAAAATTGAACCAACAATTGACTGATTCTTTGATGACTTTCTTAGATATTTTCAATGCTGATCATCGCTATCAAGTGATTTTAAGCAACACTTCTAATGATAATATCCTTTTTGCTACAGAGCAATATGATATTACCGATGAAGTGATTGAAGGTATGAATGCTCGTTGCAGTAAGAAATAATTGCGTATAAATGAAACGGTTATTCTACAAACCCTATTTGCAGTACCTCATAATTGATGCTATTACATTAGTACTCAGTTTTGTCGTAGTGTTGGCATTTTTTCCATTGTCAACCAATATACCGTTTCAAAAATATGATACATTTGCAGTAGTATTCTCAACCGCATGGTTGGTATCAAGTTATCTTTGTCATCGCTATCTCCCTGTGCGTCATTTGAAAATGGGCAAAGATATAAAAAGGTTGCTCCTTTCTGCATTAATCACTTTTGCATGTATGTTTGGATACATGTGGCTCAAATCAGGGAAGAATTTTTCGATATGGGTGCTATTGACGATATGGCTAGTGATGCTGGCCATATCGTTGATATACCTTATATTTGAACATGCTTATCGTTATGCCTTAAATGCGGATGATACAGCGAGTGTGGCTGAAGCACGAGCTGTTCAACATGTGCTCAAAGCACCTGAAGAATTATCGTCAGGGGATGCCGAGGCTTTGAAGATGAGTATATTGGAATTTGCTGATGAAAAAGTTATCCATTTCATTCAGCAGTATGCGAATATTTTTTCGACTAACACCTTTACCTTACGTTCTTCTGAATTATACAATATTCAGAAATTACAAAATTACCGCTATGATACACTCGTAAACTTTATGCCACTCAATCAAATCCGTGGTGTGAATAAATTATTTGCCACGGTGAACGATAAACTGCCTGATGATGGCTTATGGGTGTGTTGCTATGAGCCTCAATCGGTTACTAAGCGAAATATCTTGAGCAGATATTCAAAAATCTTTGGGTGGTTATATTATGCAGCATTTTTCTGTTATAAACGAGTGTTGCCCAAACTAATTATGACCTCACGCCTTTATTTTGATATAACTGAAGGCAAGGATCGTGTTTTTAGTAAGGCAGAAGTCTTAGGACGTTTATGTTATTGTGGATTTGAAGTTGTTGCTGAACGAAAATTTAAGGACCTTAATTATGTTATCGCACGAAGGAAGTTTCGACCTGAATTAATCGAAAAACGTGTGTATGGAATATTTGTTAAATTGAATAGAATCGGAAAAAATGGGAAAAAGTTTAAGGTGTATAAATTGCGTACAATGCACCCTTATTCGGAATTTTTACAATCTTATATATATGAGAAATATGCTTTGCAAGAAGGTGGAAAGTTCAATCATGATATTCGTGTAACCACATTGGGACGTATAGCTCGCAAATATTGGCTTGATGAGTTGCCAATGTTAATCAATTGGGTGAAAGGAGATATGAAATTAGTAGGAGTACGTCCTATTTCACAACAATATTTTTCTTTGTATACTAAAGAACTACAAGAGAAAAGAGTTCGTCATAAACCTGGATTATTGCCTCCTTTTTATGCCGATATGCCTAAAACATTGAAAGAGATTGAAGACTCTGAAATGCGCTATCTAATTAGATGCGAAGAAAAAGGAACTATTGTTACCGATTTTGTATATTTTTGGCGAATAATATATACTATAATTTTTAAACGTGCACGTAGTCATTGACATATGAGAAGAATATATTTGATTATCAGCATATCATTGTTTGCGCTTACAAGCATTGCTCAAAATATTCCTGTTCCTCTTACTTATACGCGGCTATATGATTTTTTGGACGAAATGATTACGGATGGAGTGATTGTTTCGCAGACAGCAGTACGACCTTACACTCGTGTGCAAGTTGCGAATATGTTGATAGGTGCACAGCGTGCTGATTCATTATTAAGTCAAAGACAAAAGGAAGATTTGTGTTTTTATCTCAATGAGTTTGCGTTAGAGCAAGATACTATGGTGAATGGATATGTGCAATATACAGATCATCGCTCTTTTTCTCTTTCTTTGGCCGATCCGCAATTTAGTTATAAATCGACTAATAATCAATTTAAAATGCGTATTCGCCCTATTTTAGGAGCGAATGTGATTGCTAGTAAAAAGGGAGCAATTCTTCAGCGTTGGTGGGGAGCGGAAATGCAGATGGATATAGTTAACCACTTGAGTATATGGGGAAGCTTGCGCGACAATTCTTGGAATGGTGATTGGTTAAGCAAAAACTATTTCCCTAGTTCGTATGATCGGATTAATGGTGCAAAAATTCATTACGGAGCTTCAATGCAGACTCCAGCTTTATCTCCTCTCTCAGGAGTGCAATATAAAGAAGCGAATTATGGAGGTGATTTTTCGGATTCTAAAGGCGGAATAAGTTTATATTCATGGTGGGGTAGTATGGGTATTCAACGGGAAAATATCCGATGGGGCGAAGCGTATCACAGTTCAAACATTCTATCGGGGCGTAGTCCCGCAGTTCCAATGATTACTTTGCAACTCACTCCATGTAGATGGTTTCAGTTTGATTATTTTCATGCTTGGTTAGTTTCCAATGTGATAGATTCAACGTATTATTATTTAGAAAATGTTGCAGGAAGTAATGTGGCGATGAAGAATTATCGACCATATAACAAATTTATGGCTGCTAACATGTTTACTTTTACTCCGATAAAGCAATTGTCTTTCTCATTGGGAAATTCGGTGATTTATGCGGAGAAAACGATACAAGCCGCCTATTTAATACCTATTGCATTTTACAAATCGCTTGATCATTTGCTCACAAAAGGGATTCGAACACAAAATCAAAACTCACAGGCATTTGCATCACTTTCTATTAGACCTATAGATCATTTACATGTGTATGGTTCGTTTTATGTAGACGAGATTAAGTTTGCTCGATTTAAGAAAAGTAATCCGCAAAATAATCCCATTTCATATTTACTGGGATTTAATTGGTCGGGATGGCCACTTAAAGGATTAAGTCTTAGGGGAGAGTTTATGCGCTCGTATATTGCATGTTATACCCATTCGATAGATGTGTTGGATTGGTCTTCCAATAGTTATAATATGGGGCATTATATGGGCGATAATGCACAGTCTATTTATGCGGAATTAGCCTATAGACCTATCCGAGGAATGTGGCTAAAAGTAAGTTATACCAATGATATGAAATATAATTCTTATGCCTACCTACGGGATAATATAGGGGAAACCATAGCCGAAAAACCATTTGATTATTGTATTTATCGTAATGAAGAATGGCGTTTTGATGGCGTGTATGAACCACATCCAAATATGTATTTAACCATTTCATTGGGATATAATAATGCACAAGGTTTTGATAATATCAAAACGGATGCTTTATCAAGCGAAGATTTGGGAAATGCGCAACATTATCTTAATCGATTTTGTCCGTTGTTTTATCAAGGAAAGAATTTTACTACTTCGGTGGCATTCTCTTTTAGTTTTTAGTGCTCTCCCATACCTGATGGAAAAGAATATTGTATGTGTATATGAAACGAAATATAGGAAAGTGTAACAAATGCTATGTAGTGTTATCATATTAAATTGGAATGGCGAAAGCATGTTGCGTCGCTATTTGCCTTCGGTTGTTCAATACACGCAGTTGGATGGTGTCGAAATTGTTGTAGCGGACAATGGCTCAACGGATGGCTCTGTTGAGTATCTGCGTACTCAACCTGTTAAACTGATAGAATTTTCCCAGAATTATGGATTTGCAGAGGGCTACAATAAGGCGATTGATATCGTAAATTCTGAGTACGTAGTGTTATTAAATTCAGATGTTGAGGTTTCGGAAGGATGGTTAGATACCTTATTAAATTACGCGCGCACGCATACACATATAGCTGCTTTGCAACCCAAAATTTTAAGTTGGCAATCTAAAGAGGATGCAAAGGATAATTCAATGAATGCTATTCTTTTTGAACATGCAGGGGCTGCAGGGGGAATGATAGATTGTTTAGGCTATCCTTATTGCTATGGAAGATTATTGAGCCATGTTGAATATGATTATGGTCAATATGATGAGATAAGACCTATTTTCTGGGCATCTGGGGCATGCTTATTTATTCGCCGAGATGTATATCAAACGGTAGGAGGGTTGGATGCACAATTTTTTGCGCATCAAGAAGAGATTGATTTATGTTGGCGTCTGCATTGTAGAGGGTATGGGGTGATGGTGGTTCCGCAATCAAAAGTGTATCATTTAGGTGGGGGAGCATTAGGGTATGAGAGCCCACGTAAGACCTATTTGAATTTTAGAAATAATTTGTTGATGCTATATAAGAATTTGCCAAGCAATAAATTGTATCTTCTGCTCTTTATTCGTTTTTTCTTAGATTATCTGGCAGCATTCCAAATGTTATTTGCGGGTAAGTGGCAGAATGTCAAAGCTGTATTTCAAGCAAGAAGAGATTTTGCTAAGATGCGAAGATTGTATAAAGATGTAAGGAAATGCAATATGCGCAATGCGAAAAACGCATATCCTGCTATGATTAGTAGGCGAAGTATAATCTTTGATTATTATTTGTTTGGCAAACGCAAATAATTTTTTGCTAAAGATGTTAGGAGAGCAAATATATGTAAAAATGTATGATTTAAAGATTTTATTGAAAAAAATACGAAATAATTTTGCAGTATCAAATATTTTTACTACCTTTGCACCCGAAATGAGCGAGGGGACCCGATTGTGGTTCCCTCGATTTTATAAATTTGGAAAACAAACTTTATTAAACTTGATTATTTCTAACAATAAATATACGTATGTTTATGGATAAAAGTCATTTGCAAAACCTTATTGAAACGAAATTGCAAGGTACTGGCTATGAATTGATAACATTGGCTATTAGTGCACAAAATGACATTTTGGTGGAGATAGATTGTTTAGAGGGAGTAGAAGTAGAATTTTGTGCTATGTTAAACCATTTTTTGGTAGAGCAATTAGATACTGAAGGAGTGCTTGATTACTCGTTAGAAGTCGGTAGTGTTAGTTTAACTGATCCGTTTAAAACAAAAATGCAATATGAAAAGCATTTATCCCATCCAGTAGAAGTATTGACTGCAGATGGCAAAAAATTGCATGGACAATTAGTAGATGTGAACGATGATTCTTTTGCTATTGATGCGGAAATTATGGTGGCTGTAGAGGGTAAAAAAAGAAAACAAAAGCAAATACAAACAATCACTTTTGCATATTCTGACGTCAAATATACACGATATGAACTAAAAGTATAATCAAGAAAAATTAGAATAACAAAATAAAATGGCAACAAAACAACAATCAAAATCTGTCAATTTAATTGACATTTTTTCTGAGTTCAAAGAACTCAAAAATATCGATCGTCAAACTTTCATCACTGTTTTGAAAGAGTCGTTTACCAATGTGATTACCAAGATGTATGGTACTGCTGAGAATTATGATGTGATTATCAATCCGGATAAGGGGGATTTGGAAATTTTCCGCAACCGTACCGTGATGGAAGATGATGATGTGGCTAATGAAAATATGCAGATTGGTATTACAGAAGCTCTGAAATTGGATGATGAAGCGAAAATTGGAGAAGATGTCACAGATATGGTAGATTTCTCTACTTTTGGTCGTCGAATGATTCTCAATCTTCGTCAAACATTAGCAAGTCGCATCTTAGATTTGCAAAAGCAAAATCTTTATCTGCGTTATTCTGAGATGTTGGGACAAGTGGTAAGTGGTGAACTTTACCAAGTCTGGAAAAAGGAGATGCTTCTTCTTGATGAAGATGGCAATGAATTGTATTTGCCTAAGCAAAATCAAATACCTTCTGATTATTACCGAAAAGGAGATTCCATCCGTGCTGTAGTGGTGCATGTTGATAATAGAACCCAGACACCTAAGATTATTCTTTCTCGTACATCTCCTCTTTTCTTGCAACGTCTTTTTGAACAAGAAGTTCCAGAAATTGCAGAGGGGCTTATTGCTATTAAAAATATTGCCCGCATCCCTGGTGAACGTGCTAAAGTGGCGGTAGAATCTTTTGATGACCGCATTGACCCTGTAGGTGCATGTGTGGGCGTGAAAGGTGCGCGTATTCATGGCATTGTGCGCGAATTGCGTAATGAGAATATTGACGTTATTCAATACTCTTCAAACCTTAATCTGTACGTGCAACGCGCATTGGCTCCTGCAAAGATTTCTTCTATGAACATCAACGAAGAGGAAAAGCGCATTGAAGTGTATCTGCAACCTGAAGAGGTTTCTTTGGCTATCGGTAAGGGAGGATACAATATTAAGTTGGCTAGTATTCTTATTGGATATCAAATTGATGTATATCGTGAAATCGATGAGTCTGAAGATATTTATTTGGATGAATTTAATGATGAAATCGAGCAATGGGTATTGGATGCGTTCAAATCTGTTGGATGGGACACCGCTAAATCTGTGCTCAAAGTATCGAAGGAAGAGATTCTTAGCCGAGTTGATCTTGAGGAAGAGACTGTTGATGAGGTACTTCAAGTGTTAGCTGCCGAATTTGAAGACGAAAACGAGTAAATCTATGGAAGTGCTCTTAAATGAATACATGTGTAACTATTAAATAATTATCACGAAATGGCAATTAAACTTATCAAAGCTTGTAAAGAATTAAATATCGGTATGTCCACTGCCGTAGAATTCTGTAAGAAGCAGGGTAAGGAAATCGCTACGGACCCTAATGCCCGTATTGAGGATGACTTGTACCTACTACTTGCTAAGGAATTTAACAAGGACATGGCCCTTAAATTGGAAGCAGACCGTCAGGCACAACAACGCCAAGAGCGTGACATACCCAAACAAGTAGCAATTGAAGAACCAAATGCTCCTGAGCATATCCCTACTGAAATTCCTCGCCCTAAAATGGTGGGTAAGATTGATTTAGATGCGGATAAGCACAAAGCAGAGCAAGCTGCCAAAGCGGCTGCTGAGGCAAAAGCCGCTGAAGAAAAGGCGGCAGAGGAAGCTAAAGCTGCTGCGGAGAAAGCGGCTCAAGAAAAGAAAATGGCTGAGGCTAAAAAAGCGGCTGAAGAAGCTGCTAAAAAAGCAGCTGAAATAGAGAAAAAACAAAAGGCTGAGAAAAAAGTGGAAGCGCAAACAAAAGCACAACCTAAAACTCAACCTAAAAAAGTTGAACAACCTGTCGCTACAGAGAAAAAAGCAGATGAAAAAGTGTTCACTTTTGGGAAACCTGTGCTGAAAAACGCTCCTAAAGTAGTAGGAAAGATTGATTTGGATAGCATCAATCCTGCTACTCATCCTACCAAAAAATCCAAGGAGGAGAAGCGCAAAGAGCGTGAAGCACGTGAGCAACAACGCAAAGCCAACAAACCTGCGGCCAACAATGGCGGCAATGCAGGTAATGGCGCAAAAGATGGGGAAAAACGTAAGAGAGAGCGTATCAAACAAAGCAAAGTGGACATCAATGATGCGCGCAACCAAAAGCCTCAAAAGAAGAATAACAAAGCTAAGGGCTTCAAGGTAGAGGTAGATGACGAAGAGGTACAACGCCAAATCAAAGAGACTATCCAACGTCTTCAAGGTAATAAAGGTAAGACTTCGACCAGCAAACATAAACGTGAGCGTCGCGAACTAGAGCGCGAGAAGATGGCACAAGAGCGTGCTGCCGAGCAAGAGCAAAGCAAGGTGTTGAAACTCACTGAGTTCGTTACTGCAAACGACTTGGCAGTCATGATGAATGTACCTGTTACAAAAGTCATTGGTACATGTATGATGCTCGGCGTGATGGTAAGTATCAACCAGCGTCTCGATGCTGAAACGATCAACCTCGTAGCTGAGGAGTTTGGCTTCTCCACCGAGTTCGTTTCTGCCGAAGTGGTAGAGGAAATCAATGCTGATGAGGTTATCAACGACGAGGATATCACCGAGCGCTGCCCAATCGTGACTGTCATGGGTCACGTAGACCATGGTAAAACATCGCTCCTCGACCACATTCGTAACGCCAACGTGATTGCAGGTGAGGCTGGTGGTATTACCCAGCACATCGGTGCGTACAACGTACAGCTTAAGAACGGTCAGCATATTACCTTCCTTGATACACCAGGTCACGAGGCATTTACCGCCATGCGTGCCCGTGGTGCGAAGGTAACGGATATTGCGATTATCATTGTGGCTGCCGACGATGCGGTGATGCCTCAAACCATCGAGGCTATCAACCACGCACAAGCAGCGGGCGTACCTATGATCTTTGCGATCAACAAGTGCGATAAGCCAACGGCTAACCCAGAGAAGATCAAGGAGCAACTCTCCGGTATGAATATCCTCGTGGAGGATTGGGGCGGTAGTTATCAATGCCAACATATCTCTGCTAAGAAGGGTGAGGGCGTCTTCGAACTCCTCGAGAAAGTGCTCCTTGAGGCAGAATTGCTCGAGCTCAAGGCCAACCCTAAACGTCGTGCCAAGGGTTCTATCATTGAGTCTTCGCTCGACAAGGGTCGTGGCTATGTAGCTACCATCCTCGTACAAGATGGTACACTCCACCACGGCGATATCGTCCTCGCAGGTGTATATCATGGTAAGATCAAAGCCATGTTCAACGAGCGTGGACAACGCATCCAACAAGCCCTTCCAGGCGAACCATGTCTTATCCTCGGTCTCAATGGCGCACCTCAAGCAGGTGATGAGTTCAATGTGATGGCTACTGAGCAAGAAGCACGTGAGATTGCTAACAAACGTGAGCAACTCCAACGAGAGATGTCACTCCGCACCAAGAAGCACGTCGGCCTCGACGAGATTGGTCGTCGTCTCGCTATTGGCGACTTCAAAGAGCTTAACATCATCGTCAAAGGTGACGTGGACGGCTCTGTGGAAGCGCTCAAAGACTCGCTCATCAAGCTCTCTACCGAGAATATCCAAGTCAATGTTATCCACGGCGCTGTGGGTGCGATCTCCGACTCCGATGTCCTTCTCGCTGCGGCTTCTGATGCGATTATCGTCGGCTTTAACGTCCGTCCTACCAGCACAGCACGTAAGATGGCTGAGAACGAGGAAGTGGATATCCGTATCTACTCCATCATCTACGATACCATCAACGAGATCAAGTCTGCTATGGCAGGTATGCTCTCGCCAGAGATCAAAGAGGAGGTTACGGCTACCCTTGAGGTATTGCAAACTTTCCGTATCTCCAAGGTGGGTACGATCGCAGGTTGTATCGTGCGTGAGGGTAAAGCCAAACGTGCTAACAAATGCCGCGTAATCCGTGACGGTATCGTAATCCACACTGGCGAACTCTCTTCGCTCAAGCATGGTAAAGACGATATCAAGGAGGCAGGTCTCAACATGGAGTGCGGTCTCAGCATCAAGAGTTACAACGACATCGTAGAAGGCGACCTCATCGAGACCTTCGAGCAAATCGAGGTAGCAAAGACCTTGTAAATAGTTCAGTATTGATAACAAAAAAGCACAAGCCTATTATAAGCTTGTGCTTTTTTTGTTGGTTGTGTCACTGTGTGAGGTTGTGCGTGCTTGCACGGGTTATGCGCCTTTGGCGAGTGGTGTCGGCTTTGCCGAAGTTACCGCTATGCAGTAGCCATCACTCATGCGCAGTGTGCATCACCTCGCCAACGGCGACATTACTGCTCGCTCTGCGAGCCATTACCTCGCCCGTGGGCGACACTACCTGCGCTTGTGCACACTACCAATGCTTAAGATTTCTTTCCTTTGTACCTTATATATATACTCCGTGTCAAAGACCTAGGACGAACCAAAGATGAACCAAGGATGAACCTAAGAACTCCGAAATATAAAATGTGCTTTTTATTAAGATTACCGTCTCTTTTAGTTCTCTTATACCTTGCCTTGTTCTACCGAGAGAACTCCGAGAGACGACCGAGAGAACGCCGACTCAACTCCCTGTGAGCAAAAAGTGCTGTTTCTTAAGATTGCTTCTGAATCAGGTTGTCTTGATTCCTAAAAAAGTTGACTCTATTACTGAAAAGGTTGATTTATTTCCTAATATGATTGACTGTCTTCTTAAAAAGATTGTCTTGTTTCTTAAAGTTTTATACAATCAACTCGTTCTCTAAACTAAAAATCGCAACAAAATGCGTTTTTTCTTGCTCAATTCAAAAAAAAGTACTACCTTTGCACCGTGAACCTGCGCCGAGGGATGTCTGACATCAGCGGCGGAGGGTAGCAGACATATTAAAAAGGCGTTTATTGCGCTCTGTTCTGACGTTATGAAATCTCGCAAATTTCAATTCCAATAAGAGCAGTGCAACGATAGATGTCCTACGGGATATAGATTGTCCCTCATGTGCCTATTAGGTACGTCTTTTGCGTATATACATCATGCGCACACGCGTGCCTCAAAAAAATAGCACAGAGAGTATTTATATTCGGCGTGGGCTTCGCGTTGTCGTTTTATCAGGATAGGCAATGCGACAGCCTCAATACGTGGAACGACAATAGTCGGAATCCACGCTTTTTTTTTGTGTGTGAATTAAAAATATGTAAGATATTATACTGAATAACATGAGTTCGATATTGTTGGATTATTTACAAAGAAAAGTACAGAAGATTATATATCGTCAGAAAAGAATACACCAATATTAGAGCGGATAGAAACCGACAAGAAAGATGTATAATTTGATTAATGTTATAACATATAACTGATGACTGTAGACAATAAAATAGTTACTGTAGTAGATTGGATTTTAACAGAAAAATGCAATCTCAATTGTTATTATTGTCTTCAAAATGCTGATACACGTAATGCAGAGTGTAAACCTATTAGTACAGAGTTCTTAAAACAAGTCCACCAACCTACTTTGTT
>JAZNSW010000030.1:0-45955 GCA_045591505.1 Paludibacteraceae bacterium | reverse complement strand
TTCCTGTCCCATGACACTATATATCTTTCCATCGCGGAGGATATAGATATGGTCTTCGTGGAGGATTTTTTGGCAATTGGATATTGGCGATTGGCTATGGATATTTTCCACATCCGTCGTCTCTACTGTAATAACCATCTTGTCGGATTCTACATTGCCACAGTCCGTTTCTACCGCATATTTGAGTATCACTTCTTTGATGCCTGCTGCCACAGGTGCATCTGTCAGAGTACCCCAATCGTTGCTGTCCATGATATACCATGCCACTTCTGCGTTTGGTGCATACCATGTCTCGGCAGCGATGTGTGCTTGAATCTCTGCAGTAGGTACGCTCACATCAATCGCTTCCCCAGTGCGAACGATAGGCAGTGTCACCGTGGCTGGCAGTGTCTGTACATATACATCCAATGTCAGTTCGTGTATCACGCTATCGCACTCCATACCAGCGTATTGCTCTGTGGCTGAATAGGTACCTGCCTCAGTAAGTACTTGCCCATACCACTCATATGGCAGTTCCGATGGACAGAGTGCCAATGTCTCTGTTTCTGTTGTAGCATCTGGTAGAATAGTAAGGTGTAATACTACTGTACTATCGCAACCATGTACAGTTTGTAGATATTGGTAGTAAGTACCCGACTCGGTGTAGGTCTTTCCATCAGTCCAAGTATAACTATCGCAAGCTATTTCTGTCTGCTCTGTAGTGATGCTGTTGTTAATAGTCAAGTGCAATGTAACAATACTATCACATCCTGCCTGAGAAGGGATGGTATCGATATATACACCTGATTGGGTATATGTTTTTCCATTCCATACATATTCATCGCAAGCGATAGCTGAATCGTTTACCCATTGGGTTTGTTCGGCTCGTAGGGTAACTGATTTTGCAGAGGTCTTGTCACCACCTGCTGCATTGCTCAGCACAATATTGTCAATGGAAATGATACTATTACAATAGTTTACATCGCCTTGTGGGGTGAAGACTAACTGATGCAGTTCGCCATTGTGTCCTGCAATGGTAGTATTGGACAAGGAATAGATAAGTACACGATAGCTATCGTTGCCTAATGGTGTGATAGAATAACTATGATTCTTTATGCGCTCCGATGGTGTGAATGCCGCTTGCGAAGTAGTCATATCGCTACGCCAATGCAGGTCGTATTGGACTGCCACAATATCGGTGTAGTTGTCCATCGCCACCGACAATGTGTAGGTGCCATCTTGGTTGCTTTGTCCTGTCAATGATAAAGCATTGGGTTCGAACACATGTCCAGAGAGAGCGACTGTCTTTAGTCGGTTGTTCGGGTCATTGGTGTAGAGGTTCATTGTGGTGGAGAAGTCGCCTTCCTCGGTAGGTTGATATGCCACGGTGATAGTGGTAGTCTTACTATTGGCTATCGTGATAGGCAGTTCTTCCACTACGCTATATCCCTCAGCGAGGAAGGTGGTACGCTCTAATACCAATGGTGCACTACCATTATTGCGCACAGAGTAAGTAGAATATGCCACTTCGGTGATAGGCACATTGCCAAAACTGAGCGAAGCATTGCTGCTGATAGAAGGGGCGTTGATACGCACAGAGCCCTGCGAAGTGGCAGATACCATATTCTCCTCCGTGATATTGCTGAGTACGACATCAATGGGTTTGAGGTAATAGGTACCCGATGAGCCGTTGAGGCGGAGTTGGAAGGTGGCTACCTCGCCGTCGTTGGCGTGCAATGGCTGATTGGTCATAGAGAAGATAGCCAAAAACAATGTATCGCCACGGAGGGTAGAAAGGGCTTGGTGTCCGTTGTTGCGAGTACCGTTGACTGCCAAACTGTTTACTACATACTCCAACTGCTTTGGCAGTTTGAAGGCACATTGCATCGCCACAATGGGCTCCATATTGTTCATTGTGAGGGGAATGGTCACAATGCTATCAGCAATACCGCTGGTGCTACCCACATGCAGTTCGTTCACGGAAAAGGGGTCTGCCACAATAGTGACTAACTGCTCGCCATTGGTGGCGTTAGACTTGAGAATCGCCTCTGCGCTGACGGCTCCGCGCTCTGTGGGCGAATATTCGATCATCACTGCAGCCGTTTGTTGCGCCTCGATGGTGAGCGTTGTTTGCTTGGGTACAAACAGCGGATCGGTGGTGGTGATATTCTCTATTGTGAGAGGAAGATTACCTACATTCTTGAGTTGCAGATTCTTGGTGTAGGTGGCACGAATAGGAATATGTCCGTAGTCTATTTGCGAGTTGACAATCTGCAATTTTGGTGCTTGGATAGTTACATTTCCCGCTTGTACGCTGCCTGCTAAAGATGTACCTTGTGCGTTACTGAGGACAACGGTAGGGGTGAGCGCATAGTCGGCAGGCTCGTTACCTAAGAGCAGGCGGAAGGTCAGCAGTTCGCCTGTATTGCCGTTTAAGGCATTCTGGCTAAAACTATAGACATAGATGCGCAACTCCTGCCCTACTTGTGCGGCGGAGAGCATGTGCCCATTGCTGCGCGCAGTAGCGAGGGTGGCGGAGCTAT
This sequence comes from Paludibacteraceae bacterium, assembly GCA_045591505.1. Lineage (GTDB taxonomy): Bacteria > Bacteroidota > Bacteroidia > Bacteroidales > Paludibacteraceae > Colicola. The sequence continues at coordinate 43,433 of JAZNSW010000030.1, read as the reverse complement.
CGACATACGACAAGTGCTCGCCCAGCGGGAGCACCATCTCCAATGCCACGATAGCATCGGAGTTGTCGAGTGACACGACAACCTCCACTTCCGTCTGCGGTGTTCCGCTGACGGAAGAGAGGGTGATGGTATTGCTTGCTATTGCCTGTATGCTAAGGCATAAAGCAAATATAAATCCTATATATCGCATAATTTTTAAGACAACTAAAAATCAATAACGACAATTATTTTCTTTTATGAAGAATCTTTATTGCCGCTCGCAATGTTGGCGAGCGGAATGGTTGTCTAAGTTGTCGTTTTTTTTTATTTCACTTTCACCAATTTGCTGGTTTGGATCTTCTTGTTATCCACATAGAGTGTCACGAAGTACACGCCCTCTGGCAACGCACCTGGGCACCAAGTGTAGGTGTATTCGCCGAAGGTGTTGGTGGTCGTGTAGGAATCTACTATCAGACCAGCGATGTTGGTGAAGACGAAGCGGATATTGTGTGCACCTGTTTGTCCTACCACGTATGGGATATTCACTTGGGTAGTGAATGGGTTAGGATGGGCTAGTCTCATTTGCATTGCCTCTACGGATGAGAGGTCGGTGGTGGTACGTTGGATAGCAGGTATGTTTTGTCCATCGGCATTGCTGAGAATGATTTTCTTCATCTCTGCATCGCCCACATAGAGCAAAGCATGTTTGCCGACACCGAGGGTCTTATCGCTCATGGAGTATGCCATGAAGTGGAAGTGGTCTGCGGTGTTCCATGTCATTTGCTCAAAGCCATTGAGTGCCTCCAGTGCGGAAATTTCTGCTTCTGCGTCAAAGGAGAATTGCACACCACCGAGTACGACAGGTGTTTCTACATAGAGGATACCATCTTCGATGCTATAGGTAGCGGTGTTGTCGTCTGAGAAGCCGAGCGAAGAAGCCGCAGGGTTGGTGATGATGTTCACTGTACCTACGATGTCAAGGATATTGACGGTATTGTCGCTATTGACATCTGCTGCCTCGAAGATAAATGGCTGAGGGTTGTTGCCAGTGAGGTACGCCACTTCGGTGACTACGTCGGCTACGTCCACGCTCATGCTACCATTGGCATCGCCCTTTTGTGCGGTCAATGGGGTGGCGGTTACTGGGTTGGAAAGCGAATAAGAAGAGAGCGAAGTGGTGATTTGTTTGATGTAGTAATAATAGGTTTCGCCTGGCACGACATCAAAGTCCACAAAGGCAGAGTCTTGTGCATCAATTACGGTTTGGTTGATACAAATAGTATCGCTACTAATGCCTGCGGTATCGGTGGTATAACGATAGACATTGTAGCCGAGAAGGTCCTCAAAGTCTTCTTCATCGGTTTGCCAAGTGAGAGCAACTTTACCGAGTCCTGCTTCTGCCATCAGTCCTGTACTGAGTGAGCCCGCAGCAGCGACTTGCACATTGAAGCGGACATTCTCTTCGGGTATTTCGAAATGCTCATCATCTTCTGCTCCATAGACATAAATGCGGTTGAGACCATCGGAAGCGGTTTTACCTGTGATAGTGAGATATGCGGTGTAAATGGTGCTATCCGCACTCCAACTGCCGTCTTCACTAATTGCGTTTTGGGTATAAGGCGCACGCACGCCCATAGAGATATTAGGAGCCACACTTGTGTCCATTGGGCGATTGAAATATACCTCAAATTTGTGTTTGCCCACACCAAGTGGAGGCAACATCTCAAACTCATCTTGTGCATCATAACCATTGACTACCACTTTCCAAACGATACCGTGCGCTTCGCGGATAGGTTCTTTAGCTACATAATCTAAATCAACATAACAATATCCATATCCGCTATTTGCATCTAAAATATTATTGTATAATATAGACTCCTTACTAGATCCCAAATATGATGGATTGGAACTTTGATGTATGCCAATATAATCAGATATTTGGCTTGCGCTATAGTAACACTCGTAATACGAACGCTGATTATTAAATGAATTGCAACATATCATATGAACATCCTTATTTCTGTACAAGTTAATTGGATTATTTGAATTGTTGCTGATTATATTTGTAAATACAGTTGTACCCCAATTAAAACTCAGCAAAGTGTTGAAATTATTCAACTCTAAATTACATCTATTTAGACAAATATAGTTAACTAAAGAACCACCATCGTCATTATATAAATTCTTAAATGCTGAATTTTCAATATAACCGTATTGAAATGCATTATAGTCAAAAAGCATATCTTGTAATGAGATATAGGATATAGTATCATAATTGAAACGAAACTCACCAATTCTTGCATTCTCCAAGTGATCTGCTGCGGTAAATACAATCATACTATCGGGAGTGCCTTTTGCTATTAGTCTTCCCTCGTTCCTTAATCCTACTGATTTTTTAAATTTAAGCACAGCACCTGGTTTTATTGTCAAAGTAACTCCTTTAGGAATTGCTATAGATTTTGTTACAATATAGTGTACACCTGCATATAATGTAAGATCTTCAGAAATAAGACCACCAATCTCTACACCATTTTCCGCAGTAAGAATAACTTCTTGCTTCAATATACCTTCCATATTGTCGCAGGTGGCTTTGAGTACCATAGAGATATGGCGACCATCTACTACATTCTTGTCGATTACAAAGCGGATAGGGTTGAGGGATTTGTTCTTGGCGTAACTGCTGAGGGGTTTGCCGAAGTCCACTTCTTGCTCTAAGAATGTAATAATGGTATCATTTTCTAATTCTGCTAATTCCATCCATACTTTGATATTCTCGGCGTTTCCCCAGTCGTTACGCAATACAGGATATATAGCAATCGTATCACCTGCATCGGGTCGACCATCGTTGTCGCCGAGGGTATCTGTAAGATAGTAGGTTACGAGTGAGAGCGTCGGTTTGCGGTCTTCATCGGTGATATTGTATGCCGCTTTCATGTCGATATTGCCCGTGCCATTGGTGCGGGTGTGGATAAGATCGCCAAAAAGAATCTCCCAACTGTCGTACTCCTTGTGCATCAATAGGCGTGAGATAGCACCCGCTGCTAAAGGCGTTGCCATAGAGGTACCATTCATAGCGCGGTATTGACCTTTAGGGAAAGTACTCATTACGCTTACGCCCGGCGCGCGTAATTCATAGTTGTAGAGTTGTTCCTCATTGCTATATAGAGAATAAATAGGTCCGTCAGCATCAAAGTTACTGAAGCTTGCCAAATTACCATACTTATCCGACGCCTCTACACCCAACACGAATTGAAAAGCTGCGGGGAACATAGGGGCATCTGCCATACAATGATAACCTGTTAAATCGTGTCCATCATTTCCCGCAGCAGCGACAATTACCGCTGTGGCATACGCTTTTCCGAGTGCTTGTTCTTCGGCAAGTGAGTATCCATAGCCACCCAAACTCATGCTGATGACATCTGCGCCATTGGCTGCGGCGTAGTCGATACCTTTGATAATGGTTGCCACATCGCCTGTACCGTCGCTTTGCATGACGGTGATCGGCATAATTAGCGCATCTGGGTTGGCACCAGTGATACCAATACCGTTATGACCGACTGCCGCTGCGATACCTGCGCAGTGGGTGCCGTGACCGTTGAAGTCCGCCATGCCGCCCGTCTTATTCACAAAGTCGTAGCCATGAATATCGTCCACGATGCCGTTGCCGTCATCGTCTTTGCCAGCCACACCGTTCTTCTCCGCTTCGTTTACCCACATATTGTCTTTGAGGTCGGGGTGTTCGGTGTCCACACCCGTATCAATGATCGCAATCACAGGGCGCTTGTCAGTAACCAATGGTTTGTTCCAGATACTTGGCAAACCAATAGCCGCTGGTCCCCATTGTTGGTTATAAAGTGGCTCTTTGTCGTATTTATCGCAGTTGATGTCGGTAGAGAGGGCATAGACCATATAGTTAGGTTCGGCGAACTCCACTTCGTCAAGGGCTTGCAGTTGCTCCACCACTTGGTGGACGGTGCGCATCTCGCCTGCGTTGCTCATTGGGGCAGCCACTTGCTCGCTGAAGCGGATGAGATAGAGTTTGCTGAGGTCGTGGTCTTTTACCTCTGTACCGTTGTATGCACGCATGCGGCGTGGTGCTTTGCGCGCACCGACATTGGGCATGAGTTCTTCTACTTCCTCTACGCCGAGTTCCGCAAAGAGGGCATCTACCTGACTGATGTTAGTAGTCTGGAACTTACCTTTGGCGTTCTTGCGCATCTGCACAGCGCCATCGGCTTTGAACTTGACAATCACTTCGCCTTCGCGATAGGATTGTTGGTTCCAACGGTCGATCTTCACGACCTCATCTTGGTTGTTGTTGCTTTGTGCTACCAGCGCGATAGTGCACGCGAGGAGGAGCATGAGAGAGAAAAGTTTTTTCATAACCTAATCTTTTAAAGGGTTAATATTGTAGTTTGTTTATTGGCTATAGTGGTGTAAGTACATACAAAAAGCGTGCGCTTTCGTTCGCTTCAATTTGATTCTTTGAGGATTCTGGACTACCTTAATACTTCAAATCTACGCACAGAAAACTCACGCTGTTAACGTGAGCGTGCATAAACCGTACTTGAAGTATTAATTTTGATTTCTAAAAGTGTCGAAGTTTCAAAATGTCAAGTTTGGCTTATAACGCTATATTAAATATGTACTCACTGTTTAACGTCGGTGAGCGACGGTATATTTACTCGCAAGCGAATGGGTAATGCTATTTATGTTGCTCTAAGAAGAATTGTTTTTGTTGTTCTATCTCTTGGCGTAACTCTTCTTCTGTAGGCATATATGGCATATATTTAGCAGCAAAAATCTGCTCACTATCATGCAATACAGAATAACGCGCAATGGTATTATCGGTATCTGTACATAGTAGTACACCAATAGTAGGATTGTCATCTGATGATTTAACCAAATCATCGTACATACGCACATACATATCCAACTGACCAATATCTTGGTGTGTTAGACGATGTGTTTTTAATTCAAAGATCACGAACCGCTTCATCTTGAAGTTGTAGAACACAAGGTCAATATAGAAATCGGATGTTTCAGTGACGATATGTTGCTGACGCTCAACAAAGGCAAATCCTCGCCCTAATTCCAAAATAAACTTTTCAAGATTATTGATGAGTGCTTGTTCCATCTCGGATTCAGAATAGACAGCATCTCTGTGAAAGCCCATAAACTCAGCTACCATTGGATTCTTGATGTACTCCAAAGGTTCCTGATCTGCTATAGCAGGCAAGTCTTCTACATTAGGAGCTAATTGAGCTGCTAAACGGCGTTCAAAATATTGAGTAGATATATTGCGGTCAAGTTCACGTACCGACACATGTTTTTAGAAGCGTTTTCCAGATACCAAAGGCGTGCATCAGGATTGACTACAGACAGAACTCGACGGAAATGCGACCAGTCCAAATTATGAACACGCGTGTTCACAATCTCCAAATCAGGGAAAGTAAGATAAAACTTCTTATAGTAAAAGATTTCTCTTACTATATGTTTACCATACAAAGGTACGATTGCTTCGGCAAGATTCTTAATAAGATGAGTGCCATATTCGGCTCTCGTTTCGCCATGCTGTAGTTCCACAACAATTCGCCTGCCAACATTCCAGAAAGTAGCTATACCTGCTTGTTCAACAGCGTTATATGCCTGCTTGCGACCGTTCTCAATAATTTGGCGCACATCGGCAAGAAGTGTGTTGAAAGATTGTGAACTCACGCGTTCACAATCTTGCTGAGCAGTATGTTTGATAATCTCTGATGACATTTTCGGAATTTTCTCGTTTCGACCGCAAAGGTAGTGAATTATTTTGGATTGTGCAAATAATTTACAATTTACTGATTTACGATGTACTATTTATTGGGTTATTTACAATTTAGGGGGTTGGTTATTGAGTTAGTCCTTCGTTTTCTTTGCGCAAGAACTCTGTCATGCGCTCGGTGGAAGGCAGCTCTAATTGGTACTTCGACAAAAATAGATTGGTATCTGCACCTATCATGGTGTATTCTGCCATCTCTTGTCCGACTTCTGAACAAAGCAATATACCAATAGGTTCGTTGTCATCGCTAAGCATAATGTTTTTGCGGAAATATGCTAAGTACATATTCAATTGCGCCACATCTGAATAATCCAAACGATGTGCTTTTAATTCGATAATGACATGGCGCTTCAACACGCGATGATAGAACACAAGGTCAGCTTTGTAGTAGCGGTCATCAATGAGCAGTTTCTTTTGCCTTTCTTCAAAACAAAAACCCATACCTAATTCGAGAATGAAATCTTGCAAGTTATCCATCAATGCTGTTTCAAGATCAGATTCCTCAACTACATCTTTGGCTTTTAATCCAAGAAACTCAAAGACGAAAGGCGATTTGATGTCCATCGGCAAAGTTGCTATTTCAGCTTTTCCTTGGACAATATTGACTAACTGTTCAGGTTGTTTGCTCCAACCTGTACGAATAAAATAGTTTGAATCAATTTGTCGCTCTAATTCCCGACTGCTCCATGTCCCCTTAATAGCCATTGTTTCGTAAAAGGCTCTTTCTAAAGGATTTGTAATAGGAAGGAGTGCGACTAAATGTGTAAAAGACAATTTGTTAAAAATACAGAATGAGTCAACTAAAACAGGTGATTCTGCATGTGCAGTAGCGGGTAGTATGAATTGGTCAGTCAGTGACTGACTTTTTTTAATCGCCTGATTTCCAGTCAATACTAATTGGTCGGTCACTGACTGACCAATTGCTAAGTGCTTAGTCAAAAACTGAGCAATAGGGGAACTTAGTTGAGGGTAGGTTACATAAAACTGGCGGTAGATTTTCAGCGTTGTAGCACTAAACTTCTTGGCACCTAATTGTTTGGAAAGATTCTGTATCAATTTTTCTCCATACTTGGCTCTATCCTCGCCTTTTTGTTCATACTCAACAATATAGTAACCCGTCAACCATGCCTTAGCCGTGACATGGCGATTGATAACCAAACGAGCATTGGTTTGCAAGGCTCTATCAGTATATTCAATCTGCTGAACTAAACTATTGAAATTGATTGTAGAGGTCATGTTTTATAGGGTTCTTATTTGTTGAATGTATTCTGACCGCAAAGGTAGTGAATTATTTTGGATTGTGCAAATAATTTACAATTTACTGATTTACGATGTACAATTTATTGGGTTAGTTACAATTTAGGGGGTGGTAATTTGGTTAGTATGTACTATTTTACTTGGTCTATAATTGTTTGTGCAGGAATACCCATCAAACTGATAGCAGAAAGTTTCTTTCCCATGTCCTTGAGGGAATGGCCACAATGGTATAATTGATCATCAATAATCAACCACCTATCGTGTGATGGATTACTCCATACATAAGTGTCAATAGGTTCCACGCCTATAGTAGCATTATGTGCATCACGCAAACCACTCAAATCCTTACCACAATAAATCGTAGCTGCTACATTCTTTGCGCGGGCATCCAGTATTTCAAATGTAGCTGCATCCACATAAGCATCAATAATGATAACCCTATTCTGTGCTATCTTTACTAATTTCTCCAACAATACGCGAGCAGCAAAGAACTCGCCACCAAAGAATACCTGTTCTACTGGCGCTTGATTGGTACGTACGAAGAAATCTATTTTCTCCTTATGCTCATGCAGTTCACTTTCTATTACTCTAAATCGTCTATCAACTTGCTCTTCAAGATGTATGAGTTGCTGATTTACTGCATATCCACGCAGCATGTACTCCTTTAGGATACGAGTCGCCCAACGGCGGAATTGTGTCGCGTTGGCACTATTGACACGATAGCCAACGGAGATAATCATGTCTAAGTTGTAGAAATCAATGGTACGTGTAACACGACGATTACCCTCTAAACGAACTACTCTAATTTTTTGAGTAGTTGCCTCTGGCTCTAACTCGTGCATTTTATAAACGCCTTTGATATGGTATGTGATGTTATTCTCCTTCACATTGAACAATGTTGCCATTTGCTGCTGAGATAACCATACTGTTTCATCAGATAGTTGTACATCAAGTTTAAGAGTACCATCTTCAGACTGATAAACGACAACACTTTTGTCAGAGGGATCATATAATGCTAATTCGTTTGCCACTTCGTTTTTCTATTTTGCGCTGCAAAGGTACAAAAAAAAATGTATATGTGCAAGAAAAGTTTACTTTTGTTGCCATAGGCTACATTTTTTTGCAGTAGCTTCGAGGATTAAGGTGCCCTCGAAGGTAGTGAATTATTTTGGATTGAGCAAGAAAAATCGCCTTTGGGGCGATTTTTTGTTTTGGAAACAGCACTTTGCGCCTACTGTTTAGAGCTTAGAAAAATGGGCAATCTTAAGAAAAAGCCTTATACTTTCAGCGCGCGTATTTCTCTACACGCTTGTCATGAATAACACCAGACCAATTCATACCAAAAGCAAAATCATACGAATGACCATCTGCATCAATATAACACTCCATATCCCTGCCTACATCCTCCAGCTGCTGCTCTACCGTCACCATGTCCTTGGGTAGCTGCATAGGCAATAAACCATAAGGTTCAGCATTGCCACAAAGGATATCTAGATACGCTTCATCCTTAATACCAAATCCCAATAACAAACCATCACTATATGGCTCAATCTCGGCAGGAACGAAAGGACGACCCGCTTGCATAAGCACGATAACGGGTTTATCGCCCATGAGTTCTTTAGTACGAACCACCTGCAACATATCTTCACGATTATACGAATAGTCACTCTTGCCCAAATAACTACGATTAGTGAATGACTCTTTCATATCACCACCCGCAATACTCACCGCACGCGCTTCGGTAGCCGTATAATCCTCGTACTGCAAACTGATAGGCACATATCCCGTTCCTCCCTCTTGAACATCCTTCTCCGAATAACCCCAATTGCCTTCTGGTGAGAAAATAAAAAGTAAAGCAAAATCCGCCTCATCAGGATTGTCAGTCAATTGGTAGTACTGATTTACCACAGCCGTATCAATCTGCCAATCATAATGGGGAATATTGGGTTTGCTGCGGCCAAAGAAAGGTATTGAAGCAGGATAATAACGCTTAGGGAAATACACTTTCGCGCCTTTGGCAATAGGCAATACCTGTTCATGGTTCTTGAGCATAACAATCGATTTGAGTTGTGCATCATATCCCTCTGCCACGAACTCTTTGCATCCTACTACCTCAGCTGTATGCACAGGATTCACGTAAGGGTTTTCAAACACACCCACACGGAAGAAATTCAGTAGCAGTCGCTCAGCGGATGTGCGGAAACGTTGCTCAGCACTCTCCGTTCCGAAGCGTTGGCACCATATCTGATAAGCCGCCAAGATGGGTTGCTTGTCCTTGTTGCCGCCAAACTGGTCGCAACCCGCATAGATAGCCTCGAAATGGCGTTCCTCCACAGAAAGATGTTCTACTCCCCAAGGTTTGCCATTCATGGTTTCTACTCTTGGGTTATCATCTGTAATTACCCAATCGGTACAAACCACTCCGTTGAAGCCATACTTTTCTCGAAGCAAGTCGGTGATGATGTATCTGCTAAAGCCATTGCCTACGTTCTCACCCGATGGGTCAATGCCATATGAGATAGTATAGTAAGGCATAATGGCTGAAGCAGTTGCCGTGGGACCATCCAATCGAAGCGCACCCTCGGTGAAAGGCAGGAGATGCTGTTCGAAATTATTACCAGGATACACCCCATATTGTCCGAAGCAATAATGGGCATCTCTGCCCGCTTCACCCGTTCCACCTCCAGGCCAATGTTTAGCCATACAGTTCACACTCTCTTTGCCCCATCCAGTAGGGCTGCCTTCTGTGGTCTGAAAAGCATCGGTATAGACACGAGCAATATCGGTACACAAGTCAGCATCCTCGGAGAAAGTGCCATAGAAACGTCGCCAACGAGGGTCTGTGGATAGGTCAATCTGCGGAGATAAGGTGGTGGTGATACCCAAAGCACGATACTCAATAGACGCTATCTCAGCATGTTGGCGAATGATGTCCATATCAAAAGTAGCCGCCAAACCTATCTCACGAGGCCATTGCGAAATATCACCACCCGAACCAGCATTGAACTCACCATCTGCTTCGGTGTAATTGCGAGGGTCAGAACTATTGTTCGTGGGAATAGCGAAAGGTTGGGCTTCAGCAAGGGCTTGCAGGTTATTGTGCCACAATGCTGCTGTATATGCATTTTTGACCTTTGTAACTAATATATGTCGCATCTGATCTTCCAACAGACAAGAGATAATCTGGTCGGAAAGCAAACTGTCGCTTACTACCATATGGGGACTGTACAACATGAGTCCAGCAATCTGCTCGATACTGATTTGTTGTGCCAAGTCATGCGCCCGCTCCTCAGGAGATAAACGCCAGTCTTCGTATGCATCCAATAATCCGTTGCGATTCATATCCTTGAAAGCATAGTCGTCTTGATACAATAGGGTCACACCCGACTGCGGATGGTAGCCAAGTTCGGGACCTTGCGATTGCGTGATGAGATGATACTGCGGAAATGCCTGTTCACGGATAATGTTCTGGCACGAAGTAGTAAATAGCGACAGAAGAATGATAGGGAAAATGCGTTTCATGGAAAGAGAAGAGACTATAGAGTAGAAAAAAACAGCCGCAGGGGATGCCTGCGGCTGTTGGAGGAAGATTATTTTGTTGTTTTCTTGCTTGCAAGAATGAAGTACACAATTAGGGCAACATACGCAGCCAAGCCGACGAGGGCGGCATCGTTGCTTGCAGCCCAAGTGCCTAAGTAGCACTCTACGCCGCAGAACTTAATTAGTGCACTCACTACACCCATCAAAGCACCACCAGCAATGAAACCAGAAGCGATGAGCGTGCCTTTCTCGTTGCGCGCTTGTGCGAGTTCTTCAGCTTTCTCGCCATCCTTCTCGCGCTTGCGGCTCACAAGCCATGCGATAGCACCACCTACGAGCAATGGAGTGTTGAGTTCCAATGGAATGAACATACCAAGTGCGAATGCCAATACGGGTACTCCCATGAAGTTGAGAATCAAAGCCAATATAGCACCTGCGAGATAGAGCATCCAAGGTGCGCCTTGACCGCTCATCAATGGTTCGATGACCGCAGCCATCGCGTTGGCTTGAGGTGCTACGAGTGCGTTCTCGCCTACGAAACCATAGGTCTTGTTCAATATAATCATCACACCACCTACAGTAGCAGCACTAACCAGCGTGCCGAGGAACTTCCAAGTCTCTTGTTTGCGTGGGGTAGTACCAATCCAGTAACCGATCTTGAGGTCGGTGATGAAGCCACCAGCCATAGCGAGTGCAGTACAAACGACACCGCCAATAACCATTGCTCCGACCATACCGCTAGAGCCCTTCATACCGATAGCTACGAAGACTACGGAAGCGATGATAAGGGTCATGAGGGTCATACCACTAACAGGGTTGCTACCTACGATAGCAATTGCGTTGGCTGCCACCGTAGTAAAGAGGAAAGCAATGACAGCTACCACAAGGAAAGCCACGAGTGCTTGCCAGAAATTGCCAAGTACGCCGAGCCAGAAGAACACAAGCGTGATAACGAGCGCTACGGCAATAGCAATAACCACGAACTTCATGCTCAGGTCCTTCTCGGTACGGAGCGATGCCGTGATGACTGCTTTACCCTTGCCGCCAAGCTCTTTGCCAGCCAGTCCGACAGCGGACTTGATGACGCCCCAACTCTTAACAATACCTATCAGACCAGCCATAGCGATGGCACCGATACCGATATTGCGACCATAGTCCACGAACATCGTTTGTGGGTCTACTTCCGCCATGCCAGGGATACTGCCGAGTAATGGAAGGAGTACCCACCAAATGAAGAATGAGCCTGCGCAGATAACCGCAGCGTACTTGAGGCCGATGATATAGCCCAAACCGAGTACTGCTGCACTAGTATTAATAGAGAAGACCAGTTTGAACTTCGCAGCCAACGCTTCACCCCAACCCATCATGCGGGTGCTCAAACTCTCAGTCCAAAGTCCGAAAGTGGAAACGGCGAAGTCGTAGATACCACCAATACCTGCAGCCCAAATGAGGGGTTTGGCTTGGTTGCCACCTTGTTCGCCCGAAACGAGTACCTGTGTGGTAGCTGTGGCTTCAGGGAAGGGGTATTCGCCGTGCTTCTCTTGTACGAAGTACTTGCGGAAAGGAATAAGGAAGAGGATACCGAGGCAACCGCCGAGCAAGGATGATAGGAAGACTTGCATGAAAGTGACGGTGATATCGGGGTATTTGGCTTGCAAGATATAAAGCGCTGGCAAGGTGAAGATGGCACCTGCTACAATAACACCGCTACTGGCACCAATGGATTGGATGATGACATTCTCGCCCAGGGCGTTCTTGCGCTTCATGGCTGAAGAGAGGCCTACAGCGATGATAGCGATAGGGATAGCTGCTTCGAATACTTGACCCACTTTGAGACCAAGATACGCTGCGGCAGCCGAGAAAATAATTGCCATGATGACACCCATGATGACGCTATAAGGCGTAATCTCGGGATACTCTTGGTTGGGTTTGAGAATAGGTTCGTACTTCTCGCCTGGTTTGAGAGGGCGATTAGCGTTTTCGGGAAGTTGGATTTTGCTCATATGTTTTTATTGTTTAGAGAGTAATTATTCGGTATGTGAGGTAAGCGGCATAGGTGAGAAGAAGGATAGCTCCGTGCCAACGTTTAATCTCGTGTTTCTTGGTGAGATAGACAAAGAGCATCACCAAAACACTACCCAATGCAGCCATCAACGCATCAATCTCCAGTCCGTGGTAGCCAGGCAATGCTTTGACGCATGCACTCGTACCAAGGATGAAAAAGATATTGAAGATATTGCTACCTATGACATTACCCAACGCAATATCGCAGTTCTTTTTGAATGCTGCCATACAAGAGGTTGCCAGTTCGGGCAATGATGTACCCAACGCTACAACCGTCAAACCGATAATTGCATCGCTCACACCTAAAGAGTGTGCAATAGAAGTAGCACTCTTGACAATCAACTCGCCACCGACAACCAAGCCCACCAGTCCGCCGAGAATCAATGCCAATGCACGTTTGGCAGACATGGGTTTGTAGCCCTCGTTGCTCTCTGTTTGTGGTGCGCTACCTATACCTTTGAAATTATGCCAAAGGAAAATGAGGAAGAGAATGAGCAATATACTACCACCTACACCCGAGATGAATCCACCGTTGCCTTGTCCCATTTGGATAGAACCTAAGTCGCTGAGGGTTGGGTCGGCAATATTCATGTTGAATATATGCTCAATTTGCAACCATGATGGGCTGTTGTATACCGCAAACAGCAAGACCAATAGTGCAGCCAACATACTGAAAGGTATGTCAAACTTGCGAGTAGCTTTTTGCGATGAAATCGGGAAAATTAGTGCAGTAAAGCCCAATATTACGAATATATTGATGATATTGCTACCTAGTACGTTGGTGATAGCAATCTCCGTGCTTCCTTGCCCTACTGCCACCATGTTTACCACAAACTCGGGCATACTGGTACCGAAAGCCACTACGGTCAGGCCAATCACAATATCGCTCACGCCATATTTCTTTGCCAGACCCGAAGCACCATCCACGAGGAAGTCAGCACCCTTGATAAGGGCTGCACAGCCCACAATAATCAGTGGTACTGCTACCCAAAAGCCGCCAGTGGCGAGCCAATTATCTAAAAAATCAAACATTATTCCAAAGTTTATACGTTAAATAGGAAGTGCATAATGTCGCCATCTTGCACGACGTATTCTTTGCCTTCGATGCCCAATTTACCTGCTGCACGGCAAGCGGACTCGCCACCGAGTGCGACATAATCTTCGTACTTGATTACCTCTGCGCGAATGAAGCCACGCTCAAAATCGGTGTGGATAACTCCTGCACATTGAGGAGCTTTGCTGCCTGCACGGAAGGTCCAAGCACGTACCTCGTCGCTACCTGCGGTGAGGAAAGTGCGAAGGTCAAGCAATGCATATGCCGCCTTAATCAAACGGCTCACACCTGACTCAGAAAGCCCGATTTCATCGAGGAACATCTGACGCTCTTCGTAGGTCTCGAGTTCGGCAATCTCGCTCTCAATCTTCGCTGCCACAACCAGCACTTGTGCGTTCTCATCTTTCACAGCTTCGCGTACTCGCTCTACATAGGCATTGCCATTGACAGCAGAGTTCTCGTCCACGTTGCAGACATAGAGCACTGGTTTGCTGGTGAGGAGCATCGTCTCTTTCGCCACTTGTTCCTCGTCCTTATTCACCAGTTCCACAGTGCGAGCAGAACGGCCTTGCGAAAGGGCTTCGCGGTACTTGAGAAGGACATCGAGTGCCACTTTGGCTTGTTTATCGCCACCCACGCGCACTTGTTTCTCAATCTTTTGAATGCGTGATTCCACCGTCTCAAGGTCCTTGAGTTGGAGTTCGGCATCAATGATGTCTTTGTCTCGGATTGGGTCCACGCTACCGTCCACGTGTACTACGTTCTCATCATCGAAGCAACGGAGTACATGGATGATAGCATCCGTCTCGCGGATGTTAGCTAAGAACTTATTGCCAAGTCCTTCGCCTTTGCTTGCACCTTTCACCAATCCCGCAATATCCACGATTTCAACGGTGGTTGGGATTACTCCGCGTTCGGGTTTGCAGAGCTCGCCGAGCTTGATGAGTCGCTCATCGGGTACGGTAATAACACCTACGTTGGGCTCAATCGTGCAGAAAGGGAAGTTAGCCGATTGCGCCTTGGCGTTGCTCAAGCAGTTGAATAGGGTCGATTTGCCGACATTAGGAAGTCCTACTATACCACACTGAAGTGCCATAATTCTTAGTTCTTAATCAAGTTATGTCCAGTCATTTCTTTTGGTTGCTCTACGCCGAGGATGTGGCAGAGGGATGGAGCCACGTCGGCGAGGATACCGTCTTCGAGTTGTGCGTCGGTGTGGTCCTTGCTTACATACACGAATGGTACAGGGTTGAGCGAGTGAGCCGTATTAGGCGAACCATCAGCATTGATAGCGTTGTCGCAGTTGCCGTGGTCAGCGATAATGATGATCTCGTAGTCGTTCTTGAGCGCAGTATTTACCACTTTATCCACGCATTCATCGATAGTTTTGACTGCTTTCTCGATAGCAGCATATACGCCTGTGTGACCCACCATATCGCCATTAGCGAAGTTGAGGGTGATATAGTCGTATTTCTGCGTGTCAAGTGCTTCGCAGAGTGCCTCTGTCACCTCTGGCGCAGACATCTCTGGTTGGAGGTCATAGGTAGCCACCTTGGGTGAAGGGATTAGGATACGCTCCTCGCCTGGGTACTCTGCTTCGCGGCCGCCGTTGAAGAAGAAGGTCACGTGTGCAAACTTCTCGGTTTCAGCGATACGGAGTTGCTTGAGACCTGCGTTGCTTACGATCTCGCCCATAGTGTTTTGTACGTTCTCTTTTGGGAAGAGGACATGCAGGCCTTGGAATGAAGAATCGTATGGAGTCATGCAGTAATATTGCAGATTAGGAATGGTGGTCATGCCTTGCTCTGGCATGTCTTGTTGGGTAAGCACGATGGTGATTTCTTTCGCGCGGTCGTTGCGATAGTTGAAGAAAATCACTACGTCGCCCTCCTCGATGGTAGCCAGTGGCTTGCCGTCGCGAACATGTACGATTGGCTTGATGAACTCGTCGGTTACACCCTCGTTGTAGCTCTCTTGCATAGCTTGGAGCATATCTTCGGATGCTTTGCCTTCACCATGTACGAGGCAATCGTATGCCACCTTCACGCGCTCCCAACGTTTGTCGCGATCCATCACATAGAAGCGACCTTGGATAGTTGCGATTTCACCGCAGGTTTCAGCTAAGTGTTGTTGCAATTGGTCGATAAATCCGAGACCTGACTTAGGGTCGGTATCGCGGCCATCCATAAAGCAGTGGATGAAAGTTTGTCCGTCTAATTCGTAGGTTTTAGCAATTTGGGTGAGGTAGAAGAGGTGGTCAAAAGAAGAGTGCACACCACCGTTAGAGGTGAGTCCCATGATATGGAGCTTCTTGCCAGTCTCTTTCGCATAACCGAAAGCAGATTTGATTTCTGGGTTTTCGAGGATGCTACCATCTTTGCAAGCGCGGTTGATCTTCACAAGGTCTTGATACACCACACGACCTGCGCCGATATTGAGGTGGCCTACCTCAGAGTTACCCATTTGTCCATCAGGTAAACCCACATTTTCGCCACTGGCTTGCAGTTGGCTGTGTGGGTACTTCTCCAACAATGCGTCCCAGTGTGGGGTTGGAGTGCAAGAGATTGCATCGGCTTTAGATTTGTTTCCGATTCCCCAGCCGTCGAGAATCATAAGTAATGCTTTTGACATAGTTGTATGTATTTTTTAGTTATATTCCTTATTTTGCAATCTATTGATTACTTAAAGTCCTTCATAGCGCGTTGCAATTCTCGTTTATCATCTGCTGCACGCATAGCTTGCCGTTTGTCATAAGTATGCTTACCCTGACACAGAGCAATCTCCATCTTGGCAAATCCTTTCTCATTGATAAACAACCGCAATGGTACGATGGTTTTACCCGTATCTTGCACTTGTCGCTGCAGTTTGCGCAACTCTTTGCGGGTCATCAGCAGTTTACGATCGCGTTTAGCTTCGTGGTTTGCATAGGTACCAAAACGATATTCTGCAATATGCATCTGCTTTACCCACAACTCATTACCAATGAATTGACAATATGTATCCACCAACGAGGCTTTGCTTTCTCGGATGGACTTAATCTCTGTGCCAAAAAGTTGGATTCCTGCAATATAGCAATCCAATATCTCGTAATCAAACGAAGCACGACGGTTTTTGATATTTACATTACTCTTTAAACGCATAAAAACGCGCAAAGGTACTGCTTTTTTTCGAATTATGCAAACGATGAAGACATTTTTTGTACAAAAGTGCAAAATTACGATATGCCTTCTTCGGCATAACACCAGCATAATCTCTGCAAATGGTAACGGAGTGATAACGGGTAGATAAAGAGTAGATAAGAAGTAGATGGAATACGCTAGTATATTGAATTTAATTTTTTTTCACACTTTCACACGAAAATATACCTCAAATATTTGCATAATCCAGCAAAAAGCAGTAATTTTGCAGCAAATTCAGCGAATATGTCCACAAACGTAACACATTATGTTTTTCAACAACCAGCCATTGAATTTATGACAGTGGCCGTTCAGTTGTGCCTTTTCTTAGAACAAGAAACGCATGAAAAGTCCGATTTCATCGAAAAAATCTTGTGCTTATTACCTCTGTTGTATCTCAAAGCACGATTACTTCCGAGAAGTACAGAAGAGATGGATGGATACCCTGAACGTTTCGTTTCTGAGTTTGAATATGATGCGCTACGTCAGTCTATTGCACAAATTTTGGGCAGCGACGATGCGTATTTAGAGGTGTATATGAATGACATGCGTTATTCCGACGAACCAATCACAGCATACATCTCAGAAGATATTGCAGATATTTATCAAGAAATTAAGGATTTAGCATGCAACTATCAAACTAGCGATGAGCGAGTAATGAACGACGCACTTGGTAATTGCATGGATGCATTTGATGAGCATTGGGGACAAAAATTATTGAATGTACTCCGCCCGTTGCATGCATTATCGTTGGCACACGATGAGTAGATTAAAAATCAATACGTTTGCGCAACATATCGCAAAAACTGCGGTTCAAGCCTTGCCACTTACCTATTTTGAAGGGGAAGTGACAATCATTGACGACCCTAATCAACTACCAGAGGCGATGGCTTATCTTCGTGCGCAAACACTCGTGGGTGTAGATACAGAAGCACGCCCTTCTTTTAAGAAAGGAATACACTACCCTACTGCTTTAGTGCAAATAGCCACAGAAGAAAAGTGCTTTCTTTTTCGCTTAACACATGTGGGGTTGCCCCAAGAGTTAGCAGATTTTTTCGCTGATGCAACTATCTGCAAAGTAGGATTAGCGTTCAAAGATGATATTAGCGGACTCCGCCGCAGACGCGATTTTAAGCCAGCTAACTGTATTGACCTTCAGTCTATTGTTTGCAAATACGGAATTATGGAATTAGGGTTGCAAAAGATTTTTGCCATTATTTTCGGCAAGAAAATCAGTAAGGCACAGCAATTGACCAACTGGGAAAACTCCTATCTCACCCCCGAACAAGCACGATATGCCTCTACCGATGCATGGGCAACGCTCCTCATATACAAAGTATTGCAAGAAACCAAACCGCTAACTAAAAAGCAAGTGGACGCACTTAAACAAGCGGAAAAAGAAGCACAAATCCGCAGGCAACAAGAAGCCATAGAACAGCAGAAATGTAAAAACGAGATAAAAACAAAAGACTAATATGATAACGATTCACCTTAAACCTCGAAAAGAAGAATCCTTATTACGTTTTCATCCTTGGGTATTCTCAGGTGCAATACGCAGTATTCAGTTGGATGCAGACTATCCATATGCCGAGCCCAAAGAAGGGGAATTGGTGCAAGTGGCCGATTCCAACGGAAAAATTCTGGGAGTAGGACACTATCAAATTGGTTCGATTGCAGTACGCATATTAGCTTTTGGCGTAGCCCAATTACCCGCTAATTTTTGGAACACACATATTGCTGCAGCGTATAAAGTGCGTCGTAGTTTAGGGTTAGTGAACGAACAAAACAACACTTTCCGTTTAGTACATGGTGAGGGAGACTTTCTGCCAGGTTTGATTATAGATATTTATGCAGATACAGCAGTTATCCAAGCACATTCTATTGGCATGCATTACCATCGCTATGAGATTGCTGAAGCAATTGTAAACAACATGCCGCAAGTAAAAAAAGTATATTACAAATCCGATGATACGTTGCCCCACAAAGCCGCTATTGACGGAGAGCGTATTGGCTATCTAATTGGTCAAGAAAAAGTCAATTTCAATGAAGAATTTTGGGCGTGTGAGAACGGTTTAAATTTCCGCATTGATTGGTTACGCGGGCAAAAGACAGGTTTTTTCATTGATCAACGTGATAACCGCGCATTACTGGAGCATTATGCAAAGGACAAGGAGGTACTCAACATGTTTTGCTATACAGGTGGATTTTCTGTATACGCTCTTCGCGGTGGTGCTAAATTAGTCCATTCTGTGGACGTGAGCCAAAAAGCCATTGAATTAGTCCGCAGCAACGTGGCGCACAATTTTAACGAAAATGCCCCCCACGAAGCATTTGCAGAAGAGGCCTTTGAATTTTTAGCAAAAAATCAAAACAAGTACGACCTTATCATTCTTGATCCTCCTGCTTTTGCCAAACACAGAGATGCAGTAAAAAATGCGTTGCGAGGATACCAAAGACTAAATGCCAAAGGAATACAAACTATCCGACCAGGAGGGATTCTATTCACATTCTCCTGCTCACAAGCAATAGACAAAGATATGTTTCGCTTGGCTGTTTTCTCAGCCGCAGCACAAGTTGGTCGAAAAGTACGGATTTTACATCAGTTGCACCAACCAGCAGATCATCCAATTAACATCTATCATCCCGAAGGCGAATACCTCAAAGGATTGATTTTACAAGTGGAATAAATACTTCAAAAATCTTCGTTTTAAGACGTTTTAACAAAATCTATAGTGTTTCGAGTAAAATTCTTTTCGCTCAAAACACTATTTTTTTGCGTTTTAAGGCCATATTTCAAAAAAAAGGTGTTGAGGTATTGCATATTTCAAAAAAAAGTTGTACCTTTGCAGGCAAATTAAATTTAGAATAAATTTAGAATAAAACATAGTTAAATGGAAGAATTAGAATTACAACAATCTCAAGAAAAGTACGATGGTTCGAGTATTCAAGTGCTCGAAGGTTTAGAAGCAGTACGTAAGCGTCCTGCGATGTATATCGGCGATATTTCGCTGAAGGGTTTGCACCACTTAGTATATGAGGTAGTGGACAACTCTATTGATGAGGCACTAGCAGGTTTCTGTAACCACATCGAAGTGACAATCAACGAGGATAACTCAATCACTGTACAAGATAACGGTCGTGGTATTCCTGTAGATATGCACCCAAAAGAGCACAAGAGTGCCTTAGAGGTAGTCATGACCGTGTTGCACGCCGGAGGTAAGTTCAATAAGGATAGCTACAAGGTGTCTGGTGGTTTGCACGGTGTGGGTGTGAGCTGCGTGAACGCACTTTCAACCAAGTTGCATGTAGAAGTTCGCCGCGATGGAAAAGTTCATGCGCAAGACTACTCCAAAGGTAAGCCATTGAACGCAGTAGAGGTGATCGGCACCTATGCAGAAGGCGAAGGTACAGGTACACGCGTACAATTCTGGCCAGATGGTAGCATCTTCACAGAAACCGTATATCGCTACGAGATTTTGGCAAACCGCATGCGTGAGTTGGCATACCTAAACGCAGGTGTTCGCATTAGTTTGACCGACCTGCGTGAGAAGAACGAAGACGGCAGTCCAAAGGGCGAGGTATTTTACTCAGAAGAAGGATTGAGCGAGTTCGTGCGTTACATTGACGGCAACCGTACTCCGCTAATCTCAGAGGTGATTCACTTGAACACCGAGAAATATGGTACTCCAGTAGAGGTGGCAATTATCTACAACACCGATTTCAACGAGAATGTACACAGCTATGTGAACAATATCAACACCATCGAAGGTGGTACACACGTGGCAGGTTTCCGCTCGGCACTCACTCGCGTGATGAAGAAATACGCAGAGGAGAGCAAGATGCTGGAGAAAGCCAAACTGAAAGACAAAGATGGTAATGCAAACATCGATCCTAATGACTTCCGCGAGGGTTTGACCGCTATCATCAGCGTGAAAGTAGCAGAGCCACAATTCGAGGGTCAGACAAAGACTAAGTTGGGTAACTCGGAGGTAGCTGGTATGGTGTCTTCTGCGGTTAGTGAGGCATTGAGTAACTACTTGGAAGAGCACCCAGATGATGCCAAGAAGATTGTTGAGAAAGTGATCTTGGCAGCCCAAGCACGTATCGCTGCACGTAATGCTCGTCAGAGTGTATTGCGTAAATCGCCATTGGGCGGTGGTGGTTTGCCAGGCAAGTTGGCTGACTGCGAGAGCAAAGACCCTGCTGAGTGTGAATTGTTCCTCGTGGAGGGAGATTCTGCAGGTGGTACCGCTAAAACTGGTCGCGACCGTAAGATTCAAGCCATCCTGCCATTGCGTGGTAAGATCTTGAACGTGGAGAAAGCGATGGAGCATAAAGTATTCGAGAGTGAGGAGGTACGCAATATCTTTACTGCATTGGGTATTACCTTCGGTACAGAAGAAGATCCTAAGGCATTGAACCTGAGCAAGATTCGCTATCACAAAGTAATCATCATGGCCGATGCCGACGTGGATGGTGCGCATATCGCTACGCTGATTATGACACTATTCTTCCGCCACATGAAAGAGGTGATTGAGCAAGGGCACTTGTATATCGCGATGGCACCACTCTACTTATGCTCGAAGGGTAGCTACAAAGAGTATTGCTGGAACGACCAACAACGTCATGATTTTATCATGAAACATGCTAATGGCGATGAGAAACTGATTAAGACTCAACGTTATAAAGGTCTTGGTGAGATGTCGGATGAGCAATTGTGGGAAACAACTATGGATCCTGCTCGTCGCTTGCTGAAGAAAGTGACTATCGAGAATGCTGCTGAGGCAGACCGCACCATTGCAATGTTGATGGGCGACGATGTGGCTCCTCGCCGTGAGTTCATCGAGAAGAACGCATTAAAAGCTAAACTAGATGCATAGTATAGTTTAGTATTTAGAGTCTTGTACTGAGAGATGAGAATAGCTGTCTATTGTAGCGCGAAGGATCGTATCCCCGAAGAATATTTAGCATTGGGAGATACTTTAGGCAAGTGGATTGCTGAGGCAGGACACACTCTGGTGTATGGTGGTGCTACAGGTGGACTGATGACACGCGTGAGTAATGCGGCGAAAGTATCTGGTGGTATAGTAGAAGGAGTCATTCCGCAACGTATCATTCAAGCTAAACGTATGGCAGATAACTGCGACACACTCTATGTGGTGAACAACATGTGTGAGCGCAAGCAAAAGATGAAGGAATTGGCTGATTGCTTTGTTTGCTTGCCTGGTAGTTATGGCACCATGGATGAGATGATGGATGTGATAGCAAGTGGCACAGTGGATGAACACAGAAAGCCATGCTTTGTCCTTAATTATCATGGCTTCTATGATGGACTTAAACTACAAGCAGAACACATGCGAAAATTGGCATTCCTGCCACAAGAAGAGCAGTATGCTCCCCTTTTCGTGGATACAATGGAAAAACTCATTGAGACAATTAAAAATTTTGAATTAAGAATAAAGAATAAATAGAGTTATGGCAAAAATGCTTAGTACAAAAGCGTTTGAAAAATGGTTGAAGGCACAAGCAGAAATCATTCAACGCTATCGTCAAGTGGAAAAGAGCACAATCCTTGCAGAGTATAATGAGCTCAAAAAAACTATTGAGTCTCTTGAGTTTCAATCTAATAAAGGTGCCTTCAGACGCACACTGCTAGGTAAACTACGTTGGCTATCTACACCGATGCATCAACAAGAGAAAAAATTACAACAGTTGAGTCGTAATCTTGAAATCCAATTATTTGAGAGCTATACTGAAGATACTATTGCGCATTTAGAAAGCTACAAGACAGTATGGGCGGACGAGTTTGACAATACAGAGTTGAGCAAAGTGTGGAAATCTGGGTTCTTGTATCCTACAGGTTTGAAAAACAACCACTCGCACGTAGCAGAACAGCAAGCCTATACACAAGGACAGAACACTCATATCAGCAGTAGCAATTTGAAGGTTGTGACTAAAAAGGAGAAAACTACTGCCCCTGCTTGGCATCCAACCAAAGGTATGATTATGCACCCATTTGCATATACAAGTGATGTGTGGCATACAGCCGAAGCGGTTGCGCCAAAAGCAGGTGTATTGCAAGCCGAAGTGTGCTGCTCTGGTAAAGCCCAACATGCTATTTGCCTAACGAAAGCCAATACGAATAAAGCCATATCCATTCTTCCAGAGAAAAAACAAAAAGGATACATCATTTACACCATTGTATGGAATGAGAAAGAAGTGATTAGTTATGTCAATAATGTGGAAGTCTCTCATACAACCAATCTGCTTGCTGGTGAAGAATTACACCTATTGATTCGTAGTTACTTACCTCAAAATCAAAAAGCAGCAACTGGTCAAATGGATATTGATTGGATACGCATTTACGAGAAGTAGTTTAGTATTTAGACTTTAGAAATATATGTTTTTAATAGCAGGTCCTTGTGCAATAGAAAGTCGCGAAACAGTGATGAAGACAGCAGATACGCTTAAAGAAGTGTGTCAGCAGTTAGGTATTGCCTTATATTTTAAGTCTTCGTTCGATAAAGCCAACCGCACGAATCTATCTCAACGAGGGATTGGTATGGAAAAGGGATTGGCGATTCTTCAAGAAGTGAAGGACACTTATGGTTTGCCTATAGTAACTGATGTGCATGAATCATGGCAATGCGCACCCGTAGCAGAAGTGGCAGACGTATTGCAGATCCCTGCATTTCTTTCGCGACAAACTGACTTGTTGGTAGCTGCGGCTAAAACGGGTAAGATTGTTAATGTTAAGAAAGGACAGTTTATGGCACCATGGGACATGCGTGGTGCAATTGCTAAGATTGAAGCCTCATCTCCCAATAGCCCCATCGCCTCATCGCATAACAAAAACATCTGGCTCACCGAACGTGGTTCGTGTTTTGGCTATGGGAATATCATTGTAGATATGACTTCACTCGTAAAAATGCGCGAATATGGCTATCCAGTGGTCTTTGATGCTACGCATGCTGTTCAACAACCCAGCAGTCAAGCAGGTATCACTGGTGGAAATAGAGAAATGGTGCCCCATCTCATGCGAGCTGCAATGGCTGTTGGAGTGGACGGATTATTTATGGAAGTACATCCTGAACCAGAAAAGGCTATTTCTGATGCCGCCAATCAAGTAAGATTAAGCGATATTAAAGGTATTTTAGAGCAAGCTGTAGCATTTGACCAATTGGCACATAATCTACATTAAAAACAACTTTTCATCTACATTAATATGCACGCAGAAAGAGCAAAACAGATATTTACAGAAGAGATTAAAGAATTGCAGCGATTGCGAGACTCTATTGACGAGAGTTTTAATCAAGTGATTGAGGTGCTGTTTGCATGTCAAGGCAAGGTCGTTGTCTTAGGTATTGGCAAAACAGGTATCATTGGTCATAAGATGGCTGCATCATTTGCCTCTACTGGCACTCCCTCCATTTTCGTGAATGTAGCAGAAGCCATGCATGGCGATTTGGGAATGATTAGTAAGGAGGATGTAGTAATTTTGGTTAGTAATAGCGGTGAAACCAGTGAGATATTGAATGCTATTGACCCTATTCATCGCATTGGATGTACCATCATCGCTCTTACTGGCAATTTACAATCACCATTGGCACGTCGATCTGATTACGCACTATCTGTGCACGTGGATCGAGAAGCATGCCCATTAGGATTAGCTCCTACTACTTCCACTACAGCAACACTGTTGATGGGAGATGCATTATTAGTGTGCTTGATGGAGATGAGACAATTTAAAGCGGAAAACTTCGCCTTATATCATCCTGGAGGGGCTTTGGGTAGAAAACTATTGGGTAGAGTAAAAAACTTTATGACCAACAATACCCCAAAAGTAACCACAAAAGCTTCGTTGCGAGATATCGTTTGTGAAATGAGCGATAAGCATTTGGGTATGACATTAGTATATGATTCGCTAGCTAGCGATGGACAATGCCAAGGAATCATCACTGATGGAGATGTACGCAGAGCGATTCAGCGATTTAATGATGTACATGTCACAGCCCAACAGGTGATGACGCCATCCTATAAATCCATTGCTCAAGATGCACTGCTGACTGATGCGCTGGCTATGATGGATAAACATAACATTACTACACTCGCTGTAACGGAAACCGCAGATTCCACGCAGATAATAGGCATCATCTCTATTCACCATATCATTGATTTCAACGAATAAATCGTATCTTTTTTATCATGATTATTCATCTTCCTATAGATTTAGATATACAACAAGTGCAATGCTTGGCAGAAGAAAATAATGCCTTGTTTTTACAAGAAAAAGATAAATACGTTATCATTACTCACTCTTCTGTGCAACAACTCCCTACTGCTTTTTCTTCTATCGCACAAGCATATTGGGCTTTCCCTAATGACATGCAATTGAGTTCGCGCAACTACCAACCCGCTACCCATCAAATTGCTATTGGTGATACATATATTGGTGGTGATGGTAAAAACCAACTAATGATTGCTGGTCCTTGCGCAGTAGAAAATAGAGAACAGATAGAGTTATCTTGCCAAATGCTCAAGCTACAAGGTATTCGTGTCTTGCGAGCAGGATGCTATAAGCCTCGTACTTCTCCTTATACTTTTCGTGGATTAGGAGAAGATGGATTAAAACTCTTAGCAGAGATGCGGGATAAATACGGAATCTTAATTGCTACAGAGATGCGAGATGCCACGCATGCAGATAAAGTGATAGAATATGCAGATATTGTTCAGATTGGCGCAAAATCTATGTACGATCACGGATTAATGGCTGCTGCGGGACAGTCGGGTAAACCTATTATTTTAAAACGCGGTTTTGGTTCAACATTACAAGAATTGGTTAATTGTGCCGATTTCATTATGAGTTGTGGCAACAATCAAGTTATATTATGTGAGCGTGGTATCCGTTCTTTTGAGTATAATACACGATTTACTTTAGATTTATGTGGCGTAGCATGGCTTAAACAGCATTGCAATTTGCCTATTATCCTTGACCCCAGCCATGCAATGGGTTATGCTTATGGAATTGGAGATTTGGCACGTGCATGCACAGCTATGGGAGTTGATGGGTTGCTTATCGAAACACACCCTAATCCTACAACCGCCAAAAGCGATGCTGCACAACAACTCAATCACCAGCAATTTGCACAAATGTATGCATCTCTCAAACCGATTGCTGAAGCGATTGGAAAAAATCTAGTGTAAAGGCTTTTTATTAAGATTTCCTTCCTTTGTGCCTTCCCTTTTAGTCTCGGGCTAAAGACCTACGAAGAACCAAGGAAGAACCAAAGAAGAACCAAAGAAGAACCAAAGAACTCCAAATTACAAAAAAGTACTTTTGTTAAGATTGACTAAACCTGAAAAAGGTTGACTCGATTACTGATATAGAATCTTACAAAACATACTTTTTTGACTCGTTTCCTAAAAGGTTGACTAAATTCCTAAAAATGTTTCTTTCTTTGTCTATTAGCCAGCGGGGCCCCGATAACACTCGCCTGCGGCGTTATGGGGTGCTTGACAAATCACTTTCGGGTACTCTATGACTCTAAAAACAGCAAAAAAGTAATTTTTATTTGCTCAATCCAAAATAATTCACTAACTTTGCAGCGTAATTAGTCCACGCCTTGGGATTATGTCTTTTAGGGTGGGCAGTTACAGGACATAATAAAGGCGTCATAAGCGCTTTGTGCTTGGCTACATGGAATCTCGCAAATTCTAACATTATTCCAACACATTGCAGCATTTTGATGTCCTCGGGATATGTATATCCATATCCGTACACCTATTATAAGAGCAGGTGTGCGCGTGCGTACATATCGGCGTGGGCTTCGGTGTTGCTTGTTCGGAATAATGGGCAATGCGAGAGCCTCATGTAGCGGAACAGCAACAGTGCAGTCCCGCTTTTTTTGTGTATGCAATAAACAACAAAGCAATCATTAACAAACGGAGGCAGCTGAAAATCCGATGAAGAGTAGGCATAACAATTAAATTTATTATGAAAAAGTTTGTTACACATTTAGTTTTTATTGTTATTGGAACTGCACTGTATGCAGCTCCTACTACTTATGAGAAATCGCGGACAATTATTCGGAAAATTAATGCATGCGGTCCCATAAAAGTAACAGCCCAAAAGATTCAAAATTCAAATGTTGGAGGATCAATAGGTCCTGCATATGTTTATTCAGTGAACGAAGGTGATGGCTGGGATTTGCGTGTTCGAATAAATAGTGCTACTGATTGTAATGGAAATAGCTGTTCGGTACATTGCGAAAAACAAACACAACGCAAACAATACCCTAATGGTATAAGAATTAATAACTATGTTTATTATACTGTTATTGAGGAAACATGGGTTTATACGATTAATAGTGGCGGGCAGAGTAACACGGAAACATCAACCACGAATTCTGGCGGTAGTTCATCATATGGGCAAAATAGTTATACCGATTATTCAAGAGCTGCTGAATTTGGTAGAACTATGGGACAACTTTCTATGCAATCACATTACATAGAAAAAAGTTATAACAACTATAATGCAGGAGGTTTTTCTTTGTCTGCAAATATAAGTGCCTGGTGGGGTGAAAATATGGAACTTCGTTTTCGATATGGTTCAAGTTATCTTGGAGGTGATGTAACAGGTATGGTAGGTTACGATTTCATTCATAGAGATTATGGTGATAAAGTATGTTGGAATGTTGGTTTAGGTATGTATTTTGGTGGCAGGCCTAGTGATATATACCTCTGGGATGTTGGTTTAGGAGTAAAATTTGGACAATCTAATATTCCATATCCAAAATCAGTGACAATGATGATAGATGTGAATACTACCCATATGATTGGTCCACTTCATATTGTTGGTTTAACTGCAGGTGCAGGTATTGGACTTGCGGGAAATAAAGATCCTGGATTTGCATTCGATCTCCGCGCAGGAATTGTTGTTTATTTCTTACAATGGGATTGGTTTTAAGAAAATAACATTTTTATTAACAATTAAAAAAAATAACAATGAAACGAGTTTTAATTACGCTACTATGTGTAGTGTTTTGCTCATTAATTTGGGCACAAGACATTATTGTAACAACTTCATCTGAGCGTATAGATGCTCAGATAACTGAAGTATCAGAAACCGAAGTCAAGTACAAGAAAATGGATAATTTAACTGGTCCTACATTTGTAATCGCAACTTCAAAGGTTTCTTCCATCATTTACAAAAATGGAGAGGTTCAAACATTTGCTGCGACTTCACAACCTAACGCTCAACAAAGTATAAATAGTGGATTAGTTACAAGTGTCCGAAGAGCAGAAGATATTATTTTTGTTCCTGGACAAACTATAGAAACATCAGAAGAAAGAGGCAAATACTATTATGGTAGTATTGAATTAGATGAGGTTTTATATAGAGATTTTCTAAAATTGACTTGCGCTGATGCTTACAAAAAATATCAATCAGGAAACAGCCAAATGACAATATTAGGTTCGGGAGGATATTGTCTGGCATCTATAGGAGGGTGTATAACAGCTTTTTCAAAAGATAGCGGGGCAATAATAGCAGGAGGTGTAATTGCGGTATTTGGATTAGCTCTTGGAACCACCTTTGTACTAGTAGGAGATAAACAAAAAAAGCAAGC
The DNA here is from genome assembly GCA_045591505.1 of Paludibacteraceae bacterium. Taxonomy (GTDB): domain Bacteria; phylum Bacteroidota; class Bacteroidia; order Bacteroidales; family Paludibacteraceae; genus Colicola. The sequence goes on along the minus strand of JAZNSW010000030.1, from coordinate 14,918 downwards.
ACTTGATATTTTCAACAATCAATGTTCTTCTTCATTAGAAGGTGAATTCACTATGGATTTGAATGTTGGAATGACACAAAATGGTATAGGATTAACACTAAACTTCTAATAAAATGAAATGTTTAGTAACTTTATTAGTTGCTTGTCTTTTATGCATTGTATCAAAAGCACAAGACATTATTGTAACAAATGATGCTGTACGCATAGATGCAATCGTTGAAGAAGTATCTGAAACAGCTATACGATACAAAAAAGCAAATAACCCTACAGGTCCTACATTTGTTATTGGAACGGATAAAATAGCCTCAATTATTTACCAAAATGGTAGTGTGCAAAGTTATAGTGTTTATCAGCATCTTGATACAATACCATCTCTCTATGAAATTGCACGGTTGCAACAGAAAAAAGAGAAAAAAAAGATTCGCACGACAACTCCACCAGAAGGACCATGGCTTTTATATGGCGCACAAGTAAAGGAAGGAAATGGTATGTACATGAGCATATCATACTTTGATGAATATGCTCCTATTTACGGAAAGAGTTTTTTTCCCAGTATAGAAGGATACATTGAGTTTGCTCCTAGGCAAAAAAACATGGGATTCAAACGCAGTTCTATTTACTTAGGGGTACAGTATAATTTCCGTGGTACTAACAAACTTCAAAATGTAGTTGGAACACCAGCTTTGAACCTACAATATTTGAGTTTTCGTCCAGCATATTCTATTGAACGAAGAGTATTTTATTCTCGTACTGGTGTAGAGTTAGGAATTTTAACCAATAGTAAATTAGTGGATAATGGCGTAAAGTATAACAGTCGAGAATATTGCAACAAAGTAACTTTTGGAGTGTGGCAAGAAATAGGTTGGGTAATTAAAGACCATTTCAATATTGGACTATCATGTACTATAGTAGCCACCAATAGTACGAAACACCTCTTTAGATATGGTAGTAATGGTAATTCCACGCCCATGTTATCTTATTCACCCCACTTCTTAGCTCAAATAGTTTTAGGATGGCGTTTTAATCCATATAAATTAGATAAAAAGAAAATAGAACCAATCACAATTTAGTTATATTAATGATTGATATTGGGCACTTAATAGCCACAGAAAGCCCACAGATATCCTATGGTGGTCGCCTAACCAGTAGGGAATTTTTCATACACAAAAAAGACTGCTCCGTATGATGAGAGCAGTCTTTTTTGTATTATGGTACTAACACTTAGCGTTTATAATTCTCCCACTTGGTGTTACGCATATCGCCTGACTTGAGGAACTCCTCGTGCATAGCGAGTGCGCAGCTCAGTGTATGAGGGGTATGTGCGGTCTTCGACATCTCCAAATACTCGTTCAGCATTGGGCGATATTGTGGGTCCACACAGTTGTTGATAATCTCGTGAGCGCGTTGGATTGGGCTCTTACCACGCAAGTCAGCTATACCGTGCTCGGTGATGATGATCTTCACAGAGTGCTCGCTATGGTCGTGGTGGCTAACCATTGGCACGAATGCCGAGATAGCACCGCCCTTAGCAGTCGAAGGAGTAGTATAGATGCTGATATATGCGTTGCGGGTAAAGTCGCCAGAACCACCGATACCGTTCATCATCTTCGTACCGCAAACATGGGTAGAGTTGATGTTACCGAAGATATCTGCCTCCAAAGCGGTGTTGATGGTGATAAGACCTAAGCGACGAGCCACCTCTGGGTTGTTAGAGATCTCTTGTGGACGGAGAACCAATTTATCACGGAAGAAATCGAGGTTGTCGAGAATCTCTTGGAGCTTATCTGCACCAATAGTCAATGAGCAACCACTCGCGAACTTCACACGACCCTCTTTCATCAAACCTACTACAGAGTCTTGGATTACCTCGGTGTACATCTCAAAAGCAGGGATATTCTTGTTCTCGCCAAGAGCACCTAACACAGCGTTAGCGATATTACCCACACCCGATTGGATAGGCAAGAAAGTTGCAGGGATACGGCCCTCTTTCATCTCGTTCTCGAGGAAAGAAGCTACGTTCGCACCAATCTTAGCAGTAGTCTCATCCAGCGGAGTGAAACCACCCACCTCATTTGGACGGTTGGTCTTTACTACAGCAACAAGTTTCTCAGCAGGGATAGTCACGCAGTCTGTACCGATGCGGTCAGAAACGGTATATACAGGAATCTCGCGGCGTACAGGTGGGTCAGCAGGCTCGTAGATATCGTGCATGCCACGCATAGCAGCAGGCATAGCCTCGTTGAGCTCTACGATTACCTTGTCTGCCAAACGGCAGAAAGTAGGTACGTTACCTACACCCGCAGTGAGAACGATCTCTACTTCGTCACCTTTCTCTACTACTTGGCATGCCTCCACGATAGCGAAGTCAGGCTTTGGCATAAAGCCGTAGCGGAGGTCTTGCGCTAATTCAGAGAGGTGCATATCGTAGTAGTGTGCACCTTGTGCGTTGAGCTCGGTGCGGAGGTCTTTATTACCTTGGTATGGAGTGCGGAACTCAATAGCGTGAGCGCGAGCGAGTGCACCGTCGCAACTGTCGCCAGTAGAAGCGCCAGTGTACATACCAATCTTATAAGGTTTGCCCTCAGCGTGGAGTGCCTCAGCCATCGCAGCGATAGCAGAAGGAACGTCCTTTGGAGCGCCGGCAGGGGTAAAACCACCCATGCCGCATATTGCTCCATTAGGCACCAATTGAGCAGCCTCGGCGGCTGTCATAAATGGAAGAGCCATAATTACTCAGCTTTACCGTTTGAACCAAGAACGTTGATAATTTTGTGCTTGTAGAGCTCGGTCATGAGGTCACGAGCTGGGCCGCAGTATTTACGTGGGTCGAACTCACCTGGTTTCTCAGCAAACACTTTGCGAACAGCAGCGGTGAAAGCCAAACGGCTATCAGAGTCGATATTAATCTTGCAAACTGCGCTCTCAGATGCCTTGCGGAGTTGCTCCTCTGGAATACCTACTGCGTCTGGCAACTTACCACCATATTGGTTGATGATGTCAACATACTCTTGTGGAACTGAAGAAGAACCGTGGAGTACGATTGGGAAGCCTGGCAATTGCTCCATGATAGCGTCAAGGATATCGAATGCCAATGGAGGAGGAACGAGCTTACCAGTTTGTGGGTCAACAGTACATTGCTCGCGGGTGAATTTGTATGCACCGTGACTAGTACCGATAGAGATTGCGAGTGAGTCGCAACCTGTGCGAGTAGCGAAATCTACTACCTCCTCTGGTTTGGTATAGTGGCTCTCAGCAGCAGATACCTCATCCTCAACACCTGCCAACACGCCGAGCTCTGCCTCAACGGTTACGTCGTGAGCGTGAGCGTACTCAACAACTTTCTTGGTCAATGCGATGTTCTCCTCGTATGGGAGGTGGCTACCGTCGATCATAACGCTAGAGAAACCAAAGTCAACGCAGCTCTTGCAAGTCTCGAAGCTATCTCCGTGGTCGAGGTGCAAGCAGATTTGTGGCTTCTCCCAACCCAACTCTTTTGCGTACTCTACAGCACCTTGTGCCATGTAGCGGAGGAGGGTTTGGTTAGCGTAGTTACGCGCACCTTTAGATACTTGGAGGATAACTGGGCTCTTGGTCTCAGCAGCAGCTTTGATGATAGCTTGGAGTTGCTCCATGTTGTTGAAGTTGAAGGCAGGAATAGCGTATCCGCCTTTGATTGCTTTAGCAAACATCTCTTTGGTGTTCACCAAGCCAAGTTCTTTGTAACTTACCATAATTGTAAAACGTTTTATTATTTGGTTAATATGTATTTGTTGTTTTTTAACTTTACATTCACTCTACCGAAAAACTCGTGGCGAAAAATCTTATTCCGACAACGTCGCCGAAACGGCGACAAAGGTACTATTTTTTTCGCACATCCGCAAGTTTAGTACCAATAAATTTGAAAAATGATAGATGCATCTATCAATATCAAGCTATTAATAAGGGTTATTGATGACCTAAAATCTAAACAATTAAGAGTTAGCATTATCCATGAAAAAGTTGAGTTGTCAACTTCCTTTACACCACTCTGTAAAGTTTCTTTACACTCTTGCAAATATGTTAAAATATCAAAGTGCTGATAATCAATACCTTTCGTGTTTTGGCACACCCTTTGGATAGTATATGGCAAATCAACAACATGTTTATGAAGCAATATACTATCCTTTTACTTTTGTGCCTAAGTATATATCCTGCTATCGCACAAATCGCCGCAAGTGCTGCAACTGCGCCCAATAGCCAATTGCCAATAGCCAGTCGCCCATACTCCCTTCACGACTGCATGGAGTATGCCATCGCCCATTCTGCGAAAATGGAAATCCAACGCGCTAACAACGACGATGCCCGCATCGCACGCCGTGAAGCCATCCTCCGTGCTTTCACCCCTACGATACAAGGCGGCACATACGCCTCGCTGAACTTCGGACGCGGAATAGACCCCGAAACCAACAACTACATCTCCACCACCTCGTTCAACAACGGCTATTCCGTGTCGGGTGCTATCACGCTGTTCAACGGTTTTTCGGCTGTCAACAACCTCAAAATCACCAAGACAGCCATCAAGATGAGCATCGCAGAGGAGCAACAACTCCGTGACCAAATATGCCTCGCAGTCATGGAGGCATACTGTAATGTCCTCTATTTCACCCAAATGACTGAAGCACTGCAACTCCAAGTTACCACTGCCACTAGCAACCTGCAATTGGCACAACGCCAAGAACAATTGGGGCAGAAAAGCCATGCCGATGTCATCCAACTCGAAGCCGACCTCGCCGAGCGAGAATATCAGTACATCACCATGACCAACCAACTCAACGACGCCCGCATGACCCTTCAGGACCTCATGCTGTGGGAGGAGGACCACGAATTGCTCATCGACCTCCAGAGCACCGAGAATCTAACAGCGAGCCACGCGAGCAGTCTAACAGCCGCAGGCGGTCTAGTATCTAACAGCGAAGCTCTTCACCACCCATCGGTCGAACTGGCTGCCTATCGCATGGCTAACGCCCAACTCGACCTCAGCACGGCGCGTTGGCGATTGGCTCCGTCGCTCTCCCTCTCGGGTGGTTGGTCAACGGGCTACTACACCTATCCCAATGCGCAGGACTATGTCGCCATGCCTTTTGCCAGTCAGTTCATCAACAACAGCGGCGAGTATGTGCAGTTGTCTTTGTCTATCCCTATCTACGATGGCCTGTCGCGCCAGTCGAATATCGTGCGCAAGAAAAACGCCTACCGCCGTGCCGAAGCCGAGTATCGCCAAACGCTGCGCGAGGTAGAGGCAGAGATGGCGCGTGCTGTGCAAGACCGTGATGGGGCAATGGCAGCCCTCAAGCAAGCCGACCGCCGAGCCAAAGCGCAGCAGGAAGCATACGCCATCAATAGCAAGAAGTTCGAGCAAGGGCTTATCTCTCCCCTCGAACTAAAGACCTCATCCGACAACCACCTCAATGCCCAAGCCGAGCACCTCAACGCTCAACTGAAGTACTTCATCAAATCCTGCGTAGTCCGCTACTACAACGGCACCCCTTATCTTGAACAACTATAAACATCACTACACAACGCTAAATATCACAACATCATGGATAAAATCATCGAAAAGAAAAAAGGCATTGCCCGTGCCTTTACCCTCAAAGCACTGCCCTATTGGTTGGGCTCAGCAATGGCTGTACTGCTCATTGTTCTTCTTGCGCGTAGCAGCAATGGCGCTATGCGTATTGACCCCGACACGCTTACCATTGCTACCGTTACCGAAGGAGAGTTCAACGACTACATTCGTCTCAACGGACAAGTGCAACCTATGACCACTATCCAACTCTCGCCACTCGAAGGCGGTGTCGTGCAAGAGATTATCGTGGAAGAGGGTGCACATGTCAAGGCGGGCGACCGCATACTGGTGCTCAGCAACGACAACCTCGACCTGCAAATCCTCAACTCCGAAGCCGAACTCGCTGAGAAAGAGAACCTTCTGCGTAATACCCTCATCTCTATGGAGCAGCAGAAACTCAGTCTGGAGCAAGAGCGTTTGCAGCTGGCAATGGAGGTAGAACGCACCCGCCGCACCGCCGAGGCGCAGCGTGCACTGTATGCCGACCAACTCATTGCTCGTGAGGAATACCTCCGTGCGGAGGAGGACCACCGTTTGGCACAACAACGCCTGCAACTGGTCAATCACCGTGCCGAGCAAGATAGTCTCTACCGCAGCGTGCAAGTAAGCCAGATGCAAGAGAGTCTTGCCAACATGCGCCTCAATATGCAGATGATTCGCCGCCGCAAAGACAACCTCACTATCAAAGCACCTATTGATGGCGAACTTGGACTGCTGGAAGCCACACTTGGACAATCCATCGCCCAAGGCACCAAGATTGGACAAATCAACGACCTCGGCAACTACAAGATTGAGGCACAACTCGATGAGCATTATATCGACCGTGTGGCGGCAGGCTTAGAGGCGACTTTCGAGCGCCGCGATGAACAGTTCCGTGCGGTGGTGCGCAAGGTCTATCCAGAGGTGCGCAATGGTAAGTTCCGTGCCGACTTGAAGTTCGTGGGCGCACAGCCCGACAATATCCGTAGTGGTCAAACATATTACCTCAATCTGCAACTAGGCGAGTCGGAACAAGCTATGCTTATCCCTCGTGGCGCATTCTTCCAGACCACAGGCGGACGATGGATCTATGTGATGGATGCGGATGGTAAAGGGGCTACCCGCCGAGATGTTCGCCTCAGTCGCCAAAATCCGCAGTACTACGAAGTCATCGAAGGCCTCCACCCTGGCGACCGCGTTATCATCTCTGGCTACGAGAAATTTGGCAATAGCGAAAAACTGAAATTCTGATAACAATATGAAATCCTTTCTTAATTTCCTCAAGCAAAACAAACTCTACACCTTCATTGAAGTGGTAGGTATGGCTATTGCGTTGGCGTTTGTCGTCTTTATCGCTACCTTTGTAACCTCGCAACTTACACGCGACAATGAAGTCAAAGGGCGCAATGTCTATGTCAGTCGCTCCGAACGCATGTTTATCGGTTGCGGTACTATCAAAGAACAACTCGAAGGACGCTTCTCCGAAGTGCAGTCCATCTGCCGTATGTTCGATACAGAAATCTTCGGCGGCATCGAAATGAGTATGCGCTATACGACTACCAGCGGTCACTCTGCTACCAGCGATGATGACCGTGCAGATGCGTTAGTAGTGGATGAGAATTTCTTCCAAATACTGCCTTACCCATTGCTCGAAGGCACACACGAGTCTGTTCTTGCCACGACACAATCGGTGGTTATTAGTGAGTCGTTTGCGCGTATCTTTTCGCCCAACGAGAGCCCATTGGGAAAGACCATAGAGATATATGTGGAAGGCAATACTGCTGTACTCACCGTTACAGGTGTGTTCCGCGATATTACCAATAGCGTCATTCGCTCGCCTAAAATCATCTACCGTATTGACCAACTTCAGCAACTCACTGACCAAGTCATTCAAAATGGCTCAGGTGCGGTAGTTACATTCTTCCAACTCGTACCCAATGCGGATGTCGCTGCCCTTTCTAAGGAGATGGAGAAGATTGTAAGAGAGCAGGACTATATCTACAAATATGGTGTATTCCACGATTTCTATCTCATTCCTTTTGAGGATATTCAGTACTCCGACCTTTCTGCTCCGTTGCCATTCGTTAATCTGGTCAATCGTGATTTCTTCTCGCTCTTTTTCGCAGCAGGGTTATTGCTCCTCATCTTCGCAGTACTCAACTATATCTCGCTGACAGTAGCGCAGATTGGTTTCCGTGCACGCGAGATGGCTACGCGCCGTTTGGTGGGTGCACAACGCTGGCAAATCGTGCTGAAATATATCCTCGAATCGTTCTCGCTTACGACGGTATCTTTCGGTTTGGCACTCCTCATGGCGCACCTCGTAGCACCGTATTTCAGCGAACTCATCGGACAAACCGTTGCGCCATTCGAGCATATCACTTGGGGTGTGATACTCATGATGATTGCTCTGGTATTGCTACTCTCTATTCTCTCGGGTGTCATTCCTGCCCTTATGGTGCTGAAGTATCACCCCATTGATGTGGTGCGTGGTTCGTTTGAGAAAGATAATCGCATGGTACTCGGGCGCATACTGATTATTGTGCAAAACATTGTGGCTATCATCACGCTTTCAGTGGCTGTGGTCATGTTTGTGCAACTCCATCACATGCAAAGCAAGCCCCAAGGATACGAACGCCAAAACCGCCTGCGTATCAGTGGTGCCAACACTCCAGCGGATTATTTGGTGGAGGAACTCAAACAACTGGCTTGCGTGGAGAAGGTGGGTTGGGTACAATTCGAACCGTTTACCTTTGGTACATCGGGTATGTCACTCATGTTTAGAGGACAAGAGTTCAAACTCGATATGTACTATGGCGACCAAACGGCATTTGACATTCTTGGCTTTGAGGTCATTCGCCAGACTGCTGATCCGATAGAACCTGCTGCATGGTTACCCGAATCGTTGATTGCACCACTCGGCGTGGACTACGATTGTACCATGATTATGCAAGACGATAATTATGGTATGCCAGTCTGTGGTATCATCAAAGATTTTCAGAAAGGAATGCCTGGCATTGCTCCTACGTCCGATTGGCCTGTTGTTCCTTGGATAATGAACATGGATGAGCCTGCCGATTTCCGCATATTGCGCCAACTGATCGTGCAAGTGTCTGGCGATGAGAACGAAGCCGTAAAGCAAATAGCCGAGTTCTACCGCCAACACGATAGCGATGAGGAAATATCGGTCAATACCTACAACTACCTTGTCAGCCATATGTACGACAAGCAGAACAACAACGCCAAACTGATTGCGCTCTTTACGCTGCTTACCTTGTTGCTGTCTTCGTTGGCTATGTTGGCGATGAGTACTTACTACGCGAAGCAGCACACACGCAACACGGCTATTCACAAGGTGATGGGTTGTGAAAATCGCACTATCTATTTCCGCACCGTGCGCACGTTCCTCTCTTCTATCCTTATCGCAGCCGTGATTGCAGTGCCTTGTGCATGGCTCATTGCGCAACGATGGCTGGAGACCTACGACTACCGTATCGCCAATTCTGCGTGGTACTATATCATCACCGCCCTTGCGGTCATGCTCCTCGCGGTGATGGCTATCTCTTGGCAAGCTATCCGCCTAATGAACACCAATCCTGTGGAGGCGTTGAAGGGGAAATAGATAGGATATTCCTATGATATGCCTATACTAATCTATCGTTTATCTAACGTATATCTATCGTGTATCTATCGTATATCTAACGTAATTGATAGCGAGAAGATAGCGGACAAAAAAGAAGAATATATTAACAAACTAAAACAATACAATTATGATCCAAGTAACTAATCTCAGCAAAGTGTTTCGTACAGAAGAAATCGAAACCACAGCACTCAACAATGTGTCATTCACTATCAGCAAAGGCGAGTTCGTAGCCATCATGGGACCTTCGGGTTGCGGTAAGTCCACGCTGCTCAATATCCTAGGGTTGCTCGACAACCCAAGCGGTGGCAGCTACAACCTGCTCGGCACCGAAGTAGCCAATCTGCGTGAGCGCGAACGCACCAACTATCGCAAAGGAAACATCGGCTTTGTGTTCCAGTCCTTCAACCTCATCGACGAGCTGAATGTCTATGAGAATGTCGAACTGCCACTGAAGTATCTCAACATTTCGGCATCGGAGCGCAAACGCCGTGTGACAGAGATACTCAAACGCATGAATATCAGTCACCGTGCAGGGCACTATCCACAGCAATTGTCGGGTGGACAGCAACAGCGTGTAGCCATCGCGCGTGCCGTAGTGGCGAACCCTCAACTCATCCTTGCCGATGAGCCCACAGGTAACCTCGATTCGCGCAATGGTAAAGAGGTGATGGATCTGCTCTGCCAACTCAACGCTGAAGGCACCACCGTGGTGATGGTGACCCACTCACAACGAGATGCCTCTGCAGCGCAACGCATCATCAATCTCTTCGATGGTGAAATCGTCCGCGATGTAACAAACGAACTATAAAAAGACAACGAACTCTTTTATATAAGAAGACAATATCAACAACTTGCGCGCCAATCAAAAGCACCCCAAAAAGCGAGCTTTTTCGGGGACCCCGCACATCCTGGCGCGCTTAAAGAAAAAAACATGAAATTTTCAAAATTATTAAATATTCTGGGAATGACGGCGGCGTTTGCTGCGCTGTATATCATTCTCGTGCAGGTGCATTACGACCTGACTTATAACCGCGCTATCCCCGACTCCGAGCGCGTGTATCTGATGACATTGCCAATGTTCGGACAGGAGAAAGCCAATGCATACATCAACCGCCCTATGGCAGAGGAGATAATTACCAATATACCTTCTGTGGAGGCATACGGTATTGCGCAACTAAATGAACATACCCAAACAGAAACAATGGTCACAGTAGGCGAAGGAACAGAAGCCAAGACCTTCCCTGTCAAAACTATGCAAGCTACTTCGGGTGCTTTAAAGGTGTTTGGTATTCAGCCGATTGCGGGTTCTATGAATGATATAGGAACTCACGCTTATGTGGCTATCAGCCAAAGTGCAGCTAAGCGTATGGGCGTAGCGGTAGATGATTGTATCAATATTGCCTTTAGCAATAAGTCTTTTCCATACACCATTTGCGCCATCTATAAAGACCAACCCACGACCAGCGACCTAGGCGAGTTGGAGATGATATGCTGCGATATGCTCGAAAGGCAAGACCTCAACAATACGAGTAACTGGTCGTACAATTACTTTGTTAAATTGCATTCGGCTGAAGATAAAGCGACCTTTGAGGAAGTAGCAGGTGGTAAATATAGAGATATACAATCCCAGCAGATAGCACATTATCGCAATATGGGAGGACTGAGTGAAGCACTCGAAAATAAGCTCAACGAGATGGAAGAGTTTATGAACGACAAGCAACCAACGCTCATCCCATTACAAGAATTGTATTTTTGTCAAGATCTGGACTATCAAGTAGGACAGAAAGGCAACAAGACTTCTACCATTACGCTGATGATTGTGGCTGCGTTGATAGTGATTATCACACTCATCAACTATGTGAACTTCTTCTTTGCGCAAGTGCCAATGCGTATTCGTGGGGTGAACACACGCAAGATTTTGGGCAGTTCGCGTGCAGCATTAGTGGGGCGTTTCTTGGCAGAATCGGCTGCGCTGGTGGCGATTGCATTGGTGTTGGCGGTAGTGGTGGTGCTGCTGTTCCGTTCGTCGGAGTGGGCGCACTTCATCTCTTGCGACTTGGCGTTAAGTAAAAATATGGTTGTTGCGGTGCTTACCGTGGGCATTGCTTTGGTGATGACGCTCATGGCGGGTCTGTATCCTGCCATGTACGCCACCTCCTTCCCACCAGCACTGGCAATTAAGGGTTCGTTTGGCATGTCGCAAAAAGGCAAGTCGCTGCGCTATGCGCTGATTGGTTTGCAGTTTGTGATTTCGATTGCATTCATCATCTGCGCAATGTTTTTCAAACAACAACATAAGTACATGATGAGTTACGACATGGGCTACAACAAGGAGTGCCTATTGACCACGCATATACCTGTACGAAATATGGAGAACCGCGAAGCGTTTAGCAATGAATTGCTGAATAATCCAAATATAAAAGATGTTGCATGGTCTCAAGGACCTATCACCATGAACGACGGTATGACATGGGGACGCTGGCATAACGACCAACAGATGATGATTCGCGTGCTGCCTGTATCTTGGAACTTCCTACAAGTGATGGGCATAGAGGTGGTAGAAGGACGCAATTTCTTGCCTTCAGATGAGAAAGGTGAGGGTGCTATTATCCTCAATGAGTATGCCCAAAAGAAGTACAACCTCAATTTGGAAGATAAAATCTCATGGGGAATGAATCCGCATGAAGCGACGGGTTTCTGCCGCGATATTCACTATAAACCCTTGCAGTATGAAAGCGAAGCCCTTGCATTCTATATCTATGGCGATGTCAACTTTTGGGTAACGGACCATTGCTATATCCGCACCATTGAGAATGCAGATATAAAGGCGGTGTTTGATGCCATCCGTGCTACCACCGACAAGATTCTGCCTGACTACGGCAGCGAGAAAGTGAAAATCAACTTCTTCGACGAGGAACTGGGCGAGAACTACCAAAAAGAGCAACAACTGACCACAACGATTTCGCTGTTCACGATGTTGGCGATTATTATTTCGCTGATGGGTGTGTTGGGATTGGTAATTTTCGAGACGCAGTACCGCCGCAAGGAGATTGGTATCCGCCGTGTGAACGGTGCCACCGTGCGTGAGATCTTGGTGATGTTCAACCGCAAGTTTATGATTATTGTAGGCATCTGTTTCCTCATCGCTGCGCCAATCAGTTACTTTATTACGGACTATTATTATAGCACTTTTGCGTACCGTGCACCGATAGCCGTGTGGGTGTTTGTGGTAGCGTTGCTGGCTGTGCTCATCATCACGACGCTGGTGGTCACCCTCGCCTCCCTCCGCACCGCGACCTCCAACCCCGTCGAAGCACTGAGGACGGAGTAAAGAGAGAAATGGGTGGATGAAACAGGAAATCCACCCATTTTTTGTTTGAAAAATAACATAATATTTGTTTACCTCGCAAAATTTTACTACCTTTGCACGCATAATGAAATCCAAAACCAAAATACTCGTTGTTGATGACAACAAAGGTATTCGCGCAGCGCTGGAGATGTTGCTGCCGCGATTCTTTGCTCAGGTAGAGATGCTGTCTTCGCCTAAGTCCTTGCAATCCACTATTCGCGAACTGCAACCCGATGTGGTGCTGCTCGATATGAACTTCCAAACCGCTATCAACACGGGCAACGAAGGACTATACTGGCTCTCCGAAATCAAACAGTCTGCACCCAATATCGAAGTGGTGCTCTTTACCGCCTACGGCGATATTCAACTCGCAGTAGAGGGCATGAAACGCGGAGCTTTCGATTTCATCGTCAAGCCTTGGGACAATAACAAACTCGTTGAGACTCTTACCCTTGCCTACCAACAGAAACTTAAACGCACAGGCAAGAAATCTCCTTCCCCATCGCCCATAACCAATAGCCAATCGCCCAAAATGCACTGGGGCACCAGCCCAGCCATGACCACTATCCGCAAACAACTGGAGAAAGTGGCTACGACCGATGCCTCTATCCTCATCACAGGCGAGAATGGTACGGGTAAGGATGTCCTTGCCAACGAGATTCATCGCCTGTCGGCTCGCGCTGCGCAACCGATGGTGTGCGTGGACGCAGGGGCTATCACCGAAACACTATTCGAGAGCGAACTGTTCGGACATGTCAAAGGTGCTTTCACTGATGCACATGCCGACCATGTAGGTAAGTTCGAACAAGCCAACGGCGGCACACTCTTCCTCGATGAGATTGGCAATATCCCATTGCACTTGCAAGCTAAACTCCTGCGCGTGCTGCAAAACCGTTCTATCGTGCGTGTCGGTGATACCAAGGAGATTCCAATTGATATCCGCCTTATCTGTGCTACCAACCGCGACATTCCACAAATGGTACAGGACGGCACTTTCCGCGAGGACTTGTACTACCGTATCAACACGATGCACCTGCAACTCCCACCGTTGCGCCAACGCCAAGACGAGATTCTGCCGCTTGCTGAACGCTTCATGCAAACCTATGCCGAACGCTACCACCGCAGTGTGAATGCGTTGGCACCCGAAGCGCAACAAGCCCTGCTGGCACATACTTGGTCGGGCAATATCCGCGAACTCAATAACTGTATTGAGAAAGCGGTCATCCTCTCCGAAGGCGACACCCTCACCCTTGCCGACTTGCAACTGCCGTTGCCATCCAACACCCCATACCCAATAGGCAGAACGCCGTCCAATAGCCAATATCCAACAGCCGACAGCGAAGCTGTAGAGACTTTAGAAGCCGTCGAAGAGCGTGCTATCCGCAACGCTATGGCGCAACACGATGGCAACTTGTCTTTAGTAGCCAAAGCCCTCAACATCAGCCGCCCAACCCTCTATGCCAAACTGAAAAAGTACGGGATATAACTTATAACTCATCACTCAGGGTTTATAGCTAAAAAGTGCTGTTTATTAAGATTGTCTTCTCTTTTACTTCTCTTATACCTTGCCTCATTCCACCGAGAGAACACCGAGAGACGACCGAGAGAACTCCGTGAAGAAGTGCCTTGAATGGCACTTCGAGTATTGCGCCCGAAAAGTCCCCACTTTGAGGATTTAGCGCAATACATAGAATGGCGTACTCCTCGCGGGTACGCAGCCGTATGGCTATAGGGTAGTGCCGTACAGGGTAGGCACTACCGCCAATTGTATGAAGTATTGGAATATTGCCGCCTGAAAAAGTTGACTAAGATCCTGAATAGGTTGACTCTGTTCCTAAAATGGTTGACTTTTCCGTTTCTAAACAAAAATCGCTCAAAATCACTCTTTTTCTTGCTCAATCCAAAATAATTCACTACCTTTGCAGTCGCAAACGAAAAGTTTGCAGACATAATTAAAAAGCGTTTATTAGCGCTTGTTTTGGTCTATAGGAATCCTGCAAAATTTCGCCAGCCCAAAGCAAGAAGGCAGTAAACGCCCGTTGGGATATGTATATCCTGCCGCAGAGCGTCCATGCGTGGACTGCTCTGTTTGGTGGCGTTTCATATTCGGCGTGGGCGTTGCTTGCTTATTCTTGTTGGCAGGGTCTTGCAGGAACCTCTATAGAGAGAATAAGCAAAGGTAAGGTTCCACGCTTTTTGTGTATTTATACTAACGGGGCGTTTGGAGCCGATGTCCCACAAATAGTAAACACAATGAAAAAGTTGTTCTTTTTTATTTTTAGTTTCGCAGTGTGCATTTGGGGATTTCCGCTTAATGCACAAGATCAACCCCCACCATGGGA
>JAZNSW010000029.1:0-115830 GCA_045591505.1 Paludibacteraceae bacterium | reverse complement strand
TTACACCTCATCAGTAAATAGTTATACGCTTACATTATCTGGAGAAAATGGCGTCGTAACAGGTGCAGGTTCGTATGAATATGGTAGTGTGGTAACAATCTCTGCCACACCTCTTGAGTGTTACCAATTCAAGCAATGGTCAGACGGTAATATGAACGCAACACGTGAAATTACCATTACGGACGACATAGAACTTGAAGCTATCTTTGAAGTTATCACTTATACAATCACTATTGAGAGTACTAACCAAGAACACGGTACAGTAACTATAGAGGTGGTAGGTACTCAAGGTGATACGCCCTCTACAGGTATCGGTGTATTCTCTGTAGCAGAGGGTAAAACAGTGTCCTTCTCGCCTGGTAATCTGCAATACACCCAATCTACAGACACATGGTCTTTTGCTAAAAATCAGTGGGATATGATAGGTACAGATAACGTGATAGGTGGTAGTGTATCTTCCGACCCAATATTCGGCGATGATAGATATAATGGTACGGGCTTGGCTGATAAGATTGATATGTTTTATTGGAGTACGAGTACTACGAATTTTGGAGTAGGAATTAAACCAAATGATAATTCTTTTGTAGATTGGGGTACGAATAAAATAGGTAACGATACTCCTAATACATGGCGTACGTTGACTAGAGATGAGTGGGATTATCTTCGGCGTACTCGTCCAAACGCTAATGATTTAATTGGTATCGCTCAAGTAAATAATGTAAATGGTTTGATATTATTGCCCGATAATTGGGTTTGTCCTGCGGGTGTCACTTTCAAGGTGGGTTTCCGTGATGATACAGAGGCTACTAGTTATGCGACTCATCAAACCTTTACAGCAGACCAGTGGTCTAAATTGGAAGCCGCAGGTGCTGTTTTTCTGCCTGCTACAGGTATCCTTTACGGCAATGATTTTGTGTCCGGAGCACAGTACTTTGGTAATTATTGGACTTCTTCTAAAAGAGACAATATCTTCGGCTTTGAACCTGGTTATGCGCACACCACAGGAACCGACAACTTCGGTTATCCCGTGCGTTTAGTAAAGGATTTATAAATTTCTTATTTGACCCGATGGGCTTAAACGATGATTTCTCCAAACGCTTTTGTGTTCAGCGAAATCATGGAGTAAGTTTGCTCTAAATATAGTGTTGTTTGGCAACCCTTACGCTACCTTTGCGCAAGGGACTGTGTTCTTGAGACAAGATTTTTTATAAGAAATTTCGTATTAAAATAAAATTTTACTTAAAATCCTTGCGTATCTGCAAAATTTTTACTACCTTTGCACGCTAATTTTGAAATAATAAATAAAAAACAATATGGCAAAGAAAGATTTTAAGAAAGAAGAGCAAAACTTGGAGAATGTACAAGAGGCTCTCAACACTACCAGTGCTTGGATTGAAGCAAATCAAAACAAACTAACATGGGGTATTACTGCTATCGTAGTCGTAGTTTTGGGCATTATCGCTCTTAATAACTATGTTCTCAAACCAAAAGCACAAGAGGCAAGTAACGAAAATGCTAAAGCTGCTGCATATTTTATGCAAGGTAACTACGAGTTAGCATTGAATGGCGATGATGCTGAGTGTATTGGTTTTGAGCAAATTGCTAATGAGAACAAATGCTCAAAAGAAGGTAAATTAGCTGCGCTTTATGCTGGTGTTTGCTATTATCAATTAGGTGATTACACAGCTGCTGCTGAGTATTTGGCTAAATTTAATGCGAATGACTTGAACATTGAGCCTGCTGCATTGCAACTCTTGGGTGATGCTTATGTGCAATTAGAAGATTATGCTAAAGCTGCTAAGGCTTTCGAGAAAGCTGCTGCTTCTGATAATGAGATTATTGCACCTATGAGTCTCAAAAAATTGGGCTTCGTTCAAATGGAATTAGGTAACAACAATGCTGCTAAAGTAGCGTTCGAAACCATCAAAAACGAATATCCAATGTCTGCTGAGGCACAAGATATCGAAAAATATATTGCTATCGTAAAATAATTAGACTTTGTACACCTTTGTAAATTGTACATTGTCAAATTGTAAATAACTATGACAACCGATTTGTCGCAATATAACGCGAACGAATTGCCTAACGCTGATGTGCTTGCACGTCAGCGTTATGCTATTGTAGTAGCAGACTGGAATAGCGAAATCACCCACAAACTGGCGCAAGGGGCTATTGATACACTTATCAAACATGGTGTGCAAGAAGAAAATATCGATGTGATGCATGTGCCTGGTACAGTAGAACTTACCTATGGCGCATCGTTGTATGTGTCAGGAGGCAAAGCGGCTAAAGGCAACTTTCTTAGAACGCCTGTAAATGCAGTAATCGTTATTGGTTGCGTCATCAAAGGCGATACACCTCACTTTGATTATGTCTGCCAGTCCGTTACGCAAGGAGTCACACTCCTCAACGCACAAGGCGCTGCGTGGACGGGACAAAGTATAATCAATCGTGTCCCTGTGATTTTTTCCGTACTCACCACTTTGGATAAGCAACAAGCACTTGACCGTGCAGGTGGTCGCTTAGGAAACAAAGGCATTGAGGGTGCAGTCACAGCTATCAAAATGGCAAATTTACTCTAATTATTATACTTACTTAATAAAATTTAAAATCATGAGCTCACATTTGCAGCAATATCTCTCAGCGAAATATTGGCAAGGTCTGGCATTGGACTTTTGGCATGCGTTGGGGACAAAAAAATTCTGGAAAGAATTGGTTGTAATGACCATTGGTATTATGATTGGTGCAGCGGCAGTTTACTATTTTTTGATGCCAAGTCACTTGATTATTGGTACTATTTCAGGTCTGAGTATCGTTATTAATACATTGATTGGAGGTACGCCTGACACTTTCTCCTATCTTGTAATGGGTATTAATGCTTTCTTGCTGATTTTAGCTTTCTTGCTGATTGGCAATGAGTTTGGTGCTAAAACGGTTTATACTGCCATGATATTGGGACCTCTGACTCAAGTCTGGGACCGCATTTGCCCATACACTAATTTTACCCACAAAGTAATTGAAAATCCTGACATCTTAGCACAATTACAAGCTGGACAAACAGTAATTGATGCTAATGGCAACCCTTATCTACTTAGCCGTGCAGGCGAAGTCTTAGAACAGGTGCGGGAATCAGTAATGTCTGCTGGATTGGGCATGGGAGATGTGTGGTTTGATTTGGTTTGCTTTGTTATCTTATTGTCTGCCAGTCAAGCTATTGAGTTCCGCGTAAATGCTTCTACGGGTGGTTTGGATATCTTGGCTAAGATTATCAATAAGTTTATGCATTTTGATATTGGTATGTCTGTTTCAATTGGTGGTGCGTTAATTTGCTGTACTGCTTTCTTAATCAATGATTTCCGTATGGTGGTTATTGGCTTGATTGGCACATGGCTCAATGGTATTGTCATCAATTACTTCACAGCTTCGTTAGATCGTCGTAAACGTGTTTGTATTATTTCACGCGATCACGCGCGCATACGTAAATATATTGTGGAGGACTTGATTCGTGGCTGCTCGTTGTACACTGTAGAAGGTGGATACACTGGTGAAGAATCAAAGGAAATCCAGTCTTTGCTCACACAAGAAGAGTTTGCATCATTGATGGCGTTTATCCGTGATAATGAAATCAAAGCATTTATCACTGCAAGCAATTGCTCTGAGATTTATGGTCTATGGCTGAAACACCGTAAACGCAATGGTAGAGTAGAAATTTCTAATGAATAATAACCTTTAAATATTTTTACAACAATGAAACCAACATTATTTATCTTGGCTGCGGGAATGGGTAGCCGTTACGGAGGATTAAAACAATTAGATGGTCTTGGACCTAATGGTGAAACTATCATGGACTATAGCGTTTTTGATGCTATGCGTGCTGGTTTTGGTAAAGTCGTTTTTGTTATCCGCAAGGATTTTGAAGAAGATTTCCGTAATATTGTTCTCAGTAAATATGCTGATCACGTACAATGCGAAGTATGTTTCCAAGGTATTGATAATTTGCCAGAAGGCTTTACACGTAACCCAGAACGTACCAAACCATGGGGTACTAACCACGCTGTTTTGATGGCAAAAGATATTATTAAAGAGCCATTTATGGTCATTAATGCAGATGATTTTTATGGTAAAGAGTCATTTGAAGTCATGGCTAAATTCTTGAACGAGGTAGAAGGTCAACAAGGTAAATATTGTATGGCTGGTTATCGTGTAGGTAATACCTTGAGCGAACATGGTAGTGTTAGTCGTGGTGTATGTTCTACAGATGCAAATGGTTTCTTGACAGATGTTGTTGAGCGTACTTCTATTGAGAATAAAGATGGACATGTTTGCTATAAAGGTGATAATGGTGAAGATGTAGAAATTGCATTTGATACTCCTGTTAGTATGAATATGTGGGGCTTCACTCCTGAGTATTTTGCTTATGCAGAAGAGGCTTTCAAGGCTTTCTTAACGAAGAATGCACAAGAATTGAAGGCTGAGTTCTATATCCCAACATTGGTAAATGACATGATTAATGCAGGCACTGCAACTTGCGAAGTGTTAGATACACCTGCAAAATGGTTCGGTGTTACTTATGCAGATGATCGTCAAATGGTAGTGGATAAAATCCAAGCATTGGTTGATGCTGGTGTTTATCCAAGTCCATTATTCTAAATGGTAATTTTATACTTAGTCAAATTATAAATTATAATGGCTCGTATTTTAGTGACAGGAGGTACTGGTTACATTGGTTCGCACACGGTAGTAGAGCTAATGCAACAAGGGTATGATGTGGTAATTGTAGATAACTTGAGCAATTCAAACAAAGAGATGCTCAATGGTATTGCTGCAATTGTGGGAAAGTCTCCTGATTTTGAGCAAGTGGATTGTACGGATTCGAATGCTATTGCAGACGTGATGAATCGTTATGCAGATATTGAAGCTGTGATTCATTTTGCTGCCAGCAAAGCTGTTGGCGAATCAGTGGAAAAACCATTGATGTACTATCGCAATAATCTCATGTCACTGATTACGCTCTTAGAGCAGATGAAAGCGCATGCTATTCATCATCTCGTTTTCTCCAGTTCATGCACTGTATATGGTCAGCCATCTGCTGAGCATTTGCCTGTAGATGAGTCTGCTCCTATTCAGGCTGCACTCTCTCCTTACGGAAACACGAAACAAATCAATGAAGAGATTATCTGTGATCAAGCTCATTCGGATAAATCTTTGAATGCTACGATTTTACGCTACTTTAATCCTATTGGTGCACACCCTTCTGCAATGATTGGTGAGTTGCCCAATGGTGTTCCGCAAAGTCTCTTGCCTTTTGTCACACAAACTGCTGCTGGCTTGCGCAAGCAGCTTAAAGTCTATGGAAATGACTACAATACCCCTGATGGATCATGTATCCGTGATTATATCTATGTGGTGGATTTGGCAAAAGCGCATGTAAAAGCGGTAGAACGCATGCTTTCTGGAAAGGCAGAGACGCAAATAGAAATCTTCAATTTAGGAACGGGGCGAGGATTGAGTGTCTTAGAAATTCTAACAACATTCATTCAGGTAACTGGCGTTGAAATCCCATATGAGATTGTTGGGCGTCGCGAAGGCGATATAGAACAAGTTTGGGCAAAACCAGATAAAGCTAATAATATTTTAGGGTGGAAAGCCGATACCCCGATTGAAGAGGTGCTTCTGAGTGCATGGAATTGGGAAAAGAAACTCCGAGGAATCAATTAGAGAGTGTAACAATACAATAAAAAAGAGGTCACAGACCTCTTTTTTTTGTTTATTTGAAAAATGTGAAATGTACACTTCCGTAACTCCGTTGTTCTACAAAATGCGGATGAGAATAAAAATCATGTGCTTTAGAATGTTCTAATACAAAATATCCTCCTTCTTTCAGCAGATTGTGTTCGAAAACCAAGTCGGGGAGAGTAGGCAGCAATTCCAAATCATATGGAGGGTCTGCATAAATAAAATCATATTGGATATGACATGATTTGATATATTTGAATACATCTCCACGAATTAGATGTAAATTTTTGATTCCTAATTGTTTGCAACTTGATATGATGAAATTCTGCTGTGTATGTGCCATTTCTACGGCGGTCACTTCACGTGCTCCGCGAGAAACAAATTCCAAACCAATTCCACCTGTACCTGCAAATAAATCCAACATATCCACTCCTTCAAAATCCATACGATTAGTTAGGAGGTTAAATAAACTCTCCTTTGCAAAATCAGTCGTGGGACGTGCTGTGATATTTTTAGGGGGCATCAATCGACGCCCCCTAAATGTTCCAGAAATAATTCTCATTATATTCTTGCCTTTGCTTTCGCCTATTAGTCGTCTCTAACCTCTATCCTTTCACCTCTAACCACGCCTAATAGCCTAATCGCCTAATAGCCTAATCGCCTAATAGCCCTATTACTCCCAGTTACCTGCGTTATTGTTAGGAGCCTCTACAGAACCTACTTTCAAACCAGGATAGTGCTCCAGTTTCTCCTCTTTATCGATGAGGTTTACACGCTCTTGGTCATTAAGGTCATGCAAATAGGTGTTGTAGTGTGCACGAATCTCAAAGATTGGCACGCGAATACCTTGAGAGGTTGTATATTCATTATTAGTTTCTACCTCAAACTTAACATTGTTAGTATAAGGAATATAGATAATTTCTCCAATAGTCTCTTCAGTATATTGACCTTTGTAGAGAGCTTGAATCATGTTAGTGAGGATAGTGTCACGACGGAAATTTTGCAAACCAGCAGATTTAACTTCACGGTCATTCTCCCATACATAATTGTAGAGTTGAATAAGGCTGTCTGGACCTTGGAAATTCATCTTGCGTTGTGCTTTGATACGTGCTTTTTCAAGAATCTTGCTTGCTTTAAATTCAGTCATACCATCTTCCAATTGTTTCTCAGATAGTGAACCCTCTTTCAGCACCTCTTTCTTAGGAGCTGTTTTCAAATAATCAACCAGCGAGTCAAGATCTGCAGTAAAATAGCCCTTGTCCAAACGGAACTGAGCTTCTGCGGTACGAAGACTAATAAGGTTTGCGATAACTTGAGTTTCGCGCACTGCGCGCTCCTCTTCAAATTGGATAGGAGTAACTACACTCTTCACGCAAATAAATGCCATGAAAACGACACCTACTCCAAGCAATGTTTGGATAATGATTTTTGTTGCGTTCATATTGTTTTTATTTAAATTTACAGGTTAATATTCATCGTATTCCCAAATACGCTGCAAAATTACAAATTCTTTTTGATATATGCAAATAATTTTTCGTGTTTTATCTTTTTTCTTGCATACGTGCATTTTTTTTTGTAACTTTGCACCCGAATTTGTAATATGAGTAACTATGGCTAACGAAGATAGTAATCAAGTTTTATATAAAATCTTAACAGAACGCTTGGAGCAACTCCGTGCAATGGATAAAGAAGGCGATTCCGACCGTCGTCGTCATATTGCTCGTGAAACAAGCACTTTGCATGCTCCTTTAGCACATCGTTTGGGCTTGTATGCCATCAAAACGGAGATGGAAGATTTAGCCCTGAAGTTTACTGATTATACAACCTATAAATATATTGCGCATGCGTTGAATGAAAAAAAAGCCCAACGCGATGCCTATATCACTTCGTTTATTACTCCTTTGGAGCAAAAACTCAAAGCAGCTGGTTTTGAATTCACTATTAAAGGAAGACCAAAATCTATTCATAGCATTTATCACAAAATGCAAGTGCAAAAATGCGATGTAGATCGTATTTACGATTTGTTTGCCATTCGTATCATTTTAGATTCTCCCTTAGAAAGAGAGAAGTTGGATTGTTGGCAAGTATATTCGATAATTACGGATATGTACCGCCCAAATCCAAAGCGTTTGCGCGACTGGTTGAGTGTTCCTAAAGAAAATGGTTATGAGAGTTTACATACTACTGTTTTAGGACCTGAAAATAAATGGGTAGAGGTGCAAATTCGTACTCGTCGGATGGATGAAGTGGCTGAAAAAGGGGTGGCTGCTCATTGGGCATATAAGGGAGTTGATGGTAATCGACTAAATACAGATACGCAAAGTGTATATGTTTTCACACCAACAGGAGATCTTAAGCGTTTAACTGCGGGGGCTACTGTGTTAGATTTTGCATTTTCTATTCATAGTGATGTCGGATGCAAATGTGTAGGAGGGCGTATTCGTAATCAGAATGTGAGTATTCGTCAAAAACTACAAAATGGTGATCAGGTCGAAATCGTGACTTCTCCCAATCAAAAACCTTCTGCGGATTGGTTGAATATAGTAGTTTCTCATCGAGCTAAGAATAAGATTCGTCAAGCACTCAAAGAAGTGGAATATCGCAATGCTGCGGAAGGTAGGGAGATGCTTGAGAGACGTTTTAAGAATTGGAAAATTGACTATGAAGAGGGAGATATTTCACGCTTAGCACTCAAGTTAGGGTATAAGATGACCACAGACTTGTACCAATCCATTGCATCTGGTAAGGAAGACCTATTGCGTATCAAAGAGGTTTTTCTTTCCATGGATGAACCACATTATGAAAGTTTACGTACAGCGTATGAACCTCTTGCTACTCAACAGCAGGATGCTTTAGCTCTGGAAGTGGATATTAATGTGAAGAGTGTTGATTACAACCTCGCAAAATGTTGTAATCCTCAACCTGGTGATCCGATTTTTGGTTTTATCAGTATTTTCAAGGGAATTCGTATTCATCGTTGCGATTGTCCTAATGCAGATAATATGCGTGAAAACTATCCTTACCGAATGGTTCCTGCTCGTTGGGCAAAGAAAAAAGAATAATAAATTCTATTCACTATCCATTATACATCCATTATATATCCATTATAAATGCTTTCTTATCCTTCCATATTACTCAGCAAGGCTGTGGATCAGTTCGCCTCTTTGCCTGGTATTGGCAGAAAGACAGCACTTCGTTTAGTGTTACATCTTTTGCGTCAATCGGATAGTGATGTAGAGGCGTTTACTGCTGCACTCAATTCACTAAAAAAGGATGTCTTTTATTGCCGCATCTGCCATACGATTTCAGATCAAGAAATTTGCCCAATATGTCAATCTACTAAACGCGATAGGCATACGGTATGTGTGGTTGAAAATGTGCAGGATGTCATGTCTATTGAGAATACTGGGCAGTATCATGGTTTGTACCATGTCTTGGGGGGAGTTATTTCTCCTATGGATGGAGTAGGCCCATCGGATTTAGAGATTGATTCTCTTTTGGCACGCATAGAACCTGAAGAAATAAGAGAAGTTATTTTGGCTTTGCCTACCACTATGGAAGGGGATACAACCAATTTTTATATTTATCGTCGTTTGCAAAATAGCAAAACAAACTGTTCTGAAGCAACAGAGGCTATACCTCTAAAAATTAGCCAAATTGCGCGTGGTGTAGCTATTGGTAACGAATTGGAATATACAGATGAAATTACGTTAGGACGTTCAATAATCAATAGAATAGAATTTAAGGTTTAATTAATCTTCATTAAAACATATTAGAATAGAAATAAAAATAATTTACTCATGGAACAAAAAATTATTCGAACACTTAATGTGTATTACTATGGAATTATGGCATTAACCCTTTTAGTGGGTACCTTGGCATATTTCTTGATTATGAAGGAGTATGTGCAACCTATTGATTCTCTTTCTACTCTTGGACAAACAATACAATACATTGTTATTTTTGATGCACTTGTAACTATCCCATTGGGATTGTATCTATGTAAAAAACAATGCATTAAACTCAGTACTTTAGAAAATGAAGAAGAGAAATTATTGGGATATAAAAAAGCAGCTGGAATGCGTATCATATTGGTTAGCAATGCAATGGTATTTGCAATCGCAGCATTTTATCTGATGGGAGCATATCAGTCGATGTTGTGGGTTGCAGCGGTGGCTGCAATTGGTTGGTATTTCACAAAGCCTTCTATTCGTAAAATGGAATTGGAGCTTCAGCCAACTTATCCTGACCAAGAGAATTACTAATTCGAATATAATCTGTAAAATTGTAAATAACTATGACAATCGCTGTAGATTTTGATGGTACTATTGTTACCCATGAATATCCTCGAATTGGCAAACCTATTCCTTTTGCCATTGAGACATTAAAGAAATTGCAACAAGAAGGTCATCATCAGTTGATTTTGTGGACATGTCGCGAGGGGGAATTGTTGCAAGAGGCTGTGGACTATTGTGCTTCGAAAGGATTAGAGTTTTATGCAGTAAATTCCAATTTCCCTGAAGAGAATGCAGATATTGTTCGTGCACGCAAATTAGAGGCAGAACTTTTTATTGATGACCGAAATTTAGGTGGGATTCCTGATTGGGGAGTGATCTACCAAATGATTAGTTCAGGTAATCCTCATCGCCCAGCTCCTGCTGGAAATATAGTGGAAGAGCCAAAGAAAAAGAAAGGTTTATTTGGACTATTGGGCTAATGATGATAGGCAACATGATTATCTATTGTTTCATTGAGAAGTCCATTTCTGCCAAATAATAGCATCATCTTCAAGTGTCCATGCAGGAAGAACGGAGGAGGGCGTATAGCCCTCTTTTTCATATATGGAGGAGCATGCTATATTTTGCGTAGCAATAATGGCATACAACATTCTCATGTTTAGAAAACCAAAGGCATATTCTTCCAATAATTTCACTGCTTGTCTTCCAATACCTTTTCCTCTTGCGTGGGGAGCAATATACATTCCTATTGCAGCCTTTCGATTGCGTGGATCAAAATCAAATAAATCTATACACCCCATTGTTTCTCCCTCGTTATCAATCATTAGTCGCAATTGCCCATCACGATATATATCGCCTGTGGATGAGCCTATATAGTCGCGTAAATCTGCTTGTGATAATGGGTTATGGGTGTCAGAATCCGCCCACATCTGCGCATCGTTCTCCCATTGATACATGTAGGGGAGGTCGCTAGGTTCTATTTTGCGTAGGCGAAGCATAAAGAATATGAAATTAGTTGTTTTTCAGCAATGAACGGTAGCTCTTTACTACTGTTTCAAATGTATCTTTATATTGTTCAGGGATAGGCAACGCGGGGGGAGATTGCATTTTGAGTGGATCTATAGGTGTTCCGTTTTTCCAAACGCGAAAATCCAAGTGAGGACCTGTACTTGCACCTGAACTACCCACATAACCAATCACTTGACCTTGCTGAACACGTTGTCCAACAGCCAATCCTTTGGCGTATTTAGATAAATGTAGATATGCAGTCGTATATGTGGAGTTATGTTTGATTTTTACGGTGTGTCCGCCACCACCTTTGTATTGTTTCATAGTTACAATTCCATCTCCAATACTTACAACGGGTGTTCCTGCTGGAGCGGCATAATCCACACCCGTATGAGGCCTAACAACTTTATAAATAGGGTGTTTACGGGCATAGGTAAAACCAGAAGAAATACGTTTGTAGTTTAGCGGAGCCTTTAAAAAAGCTTTGCGCAAACTATTACCTTCAGCATCAAAATAGTTGCTAATGTCTCCGTCCTCAAACCAAAATGCCTCTTGCCATTTTTTTCCGTGATAAAAGTCTGCTGCGTATATGCGACCTATACCAATGCGGATGCTATCTACGTATTGTTCATCGTAATATACGCGAATAGAATCTCCTTTTTGCAACCCAAAAAAGTCAATCGTCCATGCATAAATATCGCTTAATTCTAGAGCTAATTCAGCAGGTAAATCATTGCTAACCATGGCATTCCATAAACTTGATTCAATCACAACCTCGGCTGCTCGATTACGATGAATAATGGGTTTTTCTGTGTGCTCTACATGTATGCTATCTGTCAAATGCAACACAAAAGCTTCGCGAATATTTGGAAGATAAATATAGTATTCTAGTCTTTCTGTACCAGTACTATCTGTTTGATAGAGTGCATAGTATGTTTTACCAGGACGAATGGTACGAACATCAAATGCAGAGCGAGGCATCAGCGTAATACTTGTTATCTGTTGCCGTGTAGCACCTAATTTATTCATTATTCCGCCCAATGTTTCACCAGCTTTAACGATGCATGTGTCTATGCGAAATGAGTCTATGGGCAATCCCCATTCGTAACGAACAATAGGCTCTGGTGCTTGTTCTTCTTGATTTTTGTCGGTCTTGGCGCATGATACCATCATTGCTACCAACACACTTAATATATAGATATAATTTTTCAAATTATTTTTTCCTTTAAATCTAAATTATAGTGGCAGATTGGCATTCTCTAAATTAAGAAAAACGCCTAAGCGTTTTTCTGTGGGTATTTGCGTGTGATTGAATTCAATTTCAGTTGGATAACCCCAAGCAGGGCTTCTGAGAAGATTCCACCAGACATTTTACTTGTTCCCAATACACGATTGATAAAGATGATAGGCACTTCTTTAATCGTAAAACCGCACTTATAGGCAGTATATTTCATCTCAATTTGAAAAGCATAACCTTTGAAGCGTATTTTATCTAATTCAATAGTTTCTAATACTTGGCGACGATAACACTTAAATCCTGCTGTGGTGTCGTGGATATTTACTCCCAGCACAAAGCGTACATATTTGCTTGCAAAGTAGGACATCAGCACACGTCCCATTGGCCAGTTTACAACATTCACACCGCTGACGTAGCGACTTCCAATAGCTACATCTGCACCTTGATTAGCGCAAGCATCATATAATTTTAGCAAATCTTCAGGATTGTGAGAAAAATCTGCATCCATCTCAAATATGTAGTCATATTTGTGCTCAATAGCCCATTTAAAACCTGTAATATAGGCTGTACCTAAACCTAATTTACCTTGGCGTTCTATTATATGCAATTTGCCTGAGTATTCACCTTCCATCATACCTTTTACAATGTTTGCAGTACCATCAGGTGAACCATCATCAATTACTAACACGTGAAAACCTAATGGGAGATTCATCACTGCTGTAATAATTGCTTGAATATTTTCCTTCTCGTTGTAAGTAGGAATAATAACTAATTTATCCATAGTTGATTGTTTCTATTTGATAACCGTATCAGTTAATGTATATACATCGCTTGGTTTCTGTCGCTCAAGAGGAGTAATGAAAACATCTTCACCTGGCATTATGCCACTATCAAGTAATATATCCTTAATGGTGTTAAGAGCAACTGTAGGATCATTATTTTCATGACTCAAGTGGCATAAAAATACATTTCGCATTCCTATATGCCAATTCTTTGAGAGCAGTTCGCCACATGTAACATTACTTTGATGCCCCTTGTTAGAGAGAATGCGTTGCTTTAGATAAGTAGGATATGGACCATTTAAGAGCAATTGTTCATCATGATTGGCTTCTATCACCACATGATTGGCTGTACTTAAATACATTTCCATGGTAGCATTCGGTTGGCCACAGTCTGTAGCAATCATAAAACGTTGTCCATGAAAATCAATTACATATCCAATACACTCTGATGAATCATGTGAGATGCCAAACGTGTTGATGGTCATATCTTTGAGTTCCCATGCAATGCCTTTTTCAAAGTATCGTTGAGACGTGCGTAATTTCTCTCGTACACCATAATTGCGATCAATACCATCGTGGATGGTACGTGTAGAATATATAGGAAGGTGCACACGTTCGCCCAAAGTGCCTACTGCACGAATATGGTCAGCATGGTCGTGTGTGATAAGTACACCCATGATATTGGCATAATCCAAACCCATCTCACGAAGATTCTTTTGAATGGTGCGAGCAGAAATCCCCGCATCAATCAATACACCCCATTGGGGAGTCCCCAAATAGTAGCAATTACCACTACTACCACTGGCAAAACTTCTGAATATAAGTTGGTTATCTGTCATTTGTTGATTAATTGTAATATTAAGAATACAAATTCAGCCCGCAAAGTTACAAAAAAAAATGGATATATGCAAGAAAAAACTGTTTTTAATATTACTTTCAATGATTAGGTGCTTCTATTGAGTGTAAAAAATATTCAATTTGCAAGCAGATATTCTCAATTTTTGTGTTTCCATCATTATTAATTACTAAGTCTGCATATTGTAGTGATTTTTCTATATCTTGCGCGCGCATGCGAGCGCGTACCTTTTCTATATCAGTTTGGTCGCGTGCTATAGCACGTTGTATGCGTAATTCTTCGGGGGCTGTCACAGCTATTACTTTGTCGCAAAGTTTGTCAAAACCTGCTTGATACAATATGGCACATTCTACAATACACGTTGCAGATGGGTTTTGTTCAGCCCAACGAAGAATATCATTTTTTACCGCAGGATGAACAATTGCGTTGAGTTGGGAAAGAAGAGTCTTGTCCGCAAATACTCGTTGAGCTACTATTGCGGTTTGATATCTACCATCTTTGTACACTTCTTTACCAAATAGTTGCTCTATTTGTTGGCGTACTGATTTGTCTTCAATGATTAGTCTTTTGGCGTGACTATCTGTATCATAAATAACGTACCCCATTTTGCACAACTGCTTAGCAATTGTGCTTTTACCACTTCCTATCCCACCAGTCAAACCAACAATCATGTTATTTGCTACTCTTGTTATGTTAATTAGAACTGAAAATATATAAATGCTTGTAAATCTGCAGTCACAAATTGATAAACGCCAATTACTGCGATTACAGAAATTAATATGATTACCCATATAGGTAAGGTGCAAAAGCGAAGGCGATACCAACGTTTCGTTTTACTAGGAAGCCAATGGATTATCATGCCCAACATAAATAAAATGACTACATTACGATATTCCCATAAAAAACTAGGGATGACGCTATTATTCCATGCTCCACCGATTTGATCGACCATATTTTGGGCTGTTTCCCACGCTTCTAAGTTTGCTGTTTCTGGATCAAGATTGCTACCAGAACGGAAAAATAGTCGTGTGAAGGTGATAAAAACAAATGTTTGTGCTATTGCCCATGCATTACTAAGGCTGCGGGTGATGTTGGCACGTGGTGTTCCGCTGATAGCGATACTACCTAATCTTTCAATCCACCAGTATATGTAACGAATAAGGGTTCCAATCCACAATATAAGTCCCCATACAAAGAACAAATTCCAAATAGGCGCATGTAGAAACATTTTTGCGAACCATAAGCCACTCATAAGTAATGTCATTAGAAGCATCTTGATATTCCAGTTCATCTTGGCCCACACTTTATAAACAATCATACCTACACCATTTAGTGCTCCCCAAATTACAAAATTCCAACTGGCTCCATGCCATAATCCACCTAATAGCATGGTAATGAATGAATTAAAATTTCCTGCAGCAATTTTGTCTTTTACTTGTTTCCCCAAGATGCTGCGATTTCCGCCTAAAGGAATGTATAAATAACTTTTCAGCCATCTACTGAGGGACATATGCCATCGACGCCAGAATTCTTGTGGATTACGAGACTTATAGGGAGAGTCGAAGTTTTGAGGCAAATAAAATCCCATCAACATGGCTATACCTATGGAAATATCAGTATAGCCTGAAAAGTCTGCATATACTTGCAAAGAATAGGCAAATAACGCAAATAAATTTTCAAACCCGCTGAATAGTAGTGGATTGTCAAATACTCTATCAATGAGATTGACTGCTAAATAGTCGCTCAATACAATTTTCTTTATTAATCCATTTAATATCCAAAATATGGCTAATTTTACTATACGTTGGCTAAGATTGAATGGTCGATACAGTTGTGGAATAAATTCATTTGCTCGCACAATAGGACCTGCTACTAATCCAGGAAAGAAACTAACATAAAAGCCAAAGTCTAAGATTTTTTGCACAGGTTTTACTTGTCCACGATAGACATCAATGGTGTAGGACATTACTTGGAATAGGTAGAACGATATACCTACAGGTAATATGATTTTGTCCACCATAAATCGTCCATTTTCACTGAAACCATTGCCGATATACGCAAATATATCAAACACTGCAAACTCCGTACTGAATATGTCATTTATCACATTCGTAAAGAAGTAGGCATATTTAAAATAGCACAATAGTCCCAAATCAATCACCACACTTAGTGCTAACCACCACTTTGCTTGTCTCTTTCTTTTTTGCTCTATCGAGGGCTCTATTATCTCATCACCTTCTCGCCTACATCTGTATATCTGCTTTGCTATCAGCCAGTCGCTGATTGTTACAAATATCAATATGAGCAGGAATAGTCCACTGGTTTTATAGTAAAAGAACCAACTAACCATCATTAAAAATACATTTCGTAAGTGCAGGCGAGTATGCATGCCTCTTCCTCCACCACCCAGTTCTTTTGCCTTTTTGGAGGGGCCGATACTGGGCTTTACTTCCATGATGACAGCATATATGGTATAAACAATTGCAAAAAATGCCCAGAAGTAGAATTGGGTAAATAGCAGTGGACTATTACTATCAAATGCAAATATGTGGCGTAAAAAATCCATTATTCTAATTTAGTGTTTATGGTTTAGTGTTTAGTGATTGTGGATATTCCATTATCCATTCATATAGAATACGTCCTACCTTATTAGCTCCAGCTCTAGTGAAGTGTACATAATCGCTACCAGCTAAACCTATCTCAACCCAATGTACCATACTATTTTTTCCACCCATAGCATCATACATACTCCAGTATGCAATTTGCTCTTCCGTCGCCATCTTCTTTAGTTGTTTATCCATATATGGAATCAATGGATAAGTGGTCATATTGCCATCAATGCGGGTGGACATATCGCTCGGACCGATGAATAGTATTGATGCCTGCGGCGCGCAAGCGCGTATGTATCGTACTTGTTGGCGTAACGTATTACGTACATAGCCACTGATCGTGGATGGATTTTCTGTCTGTGGAATCATATTTCCTCCAAATTCCAAGATAATCAGCCGAGTATTGGTTTTATGGTAGAAATCACTCAATTGTGTACTATCTATTTTGGTGAATATGTTGCCCGAACAACCACGCATAGGGATATTATCCACTATCACCCCAGTCGGCGTTTCTAAACTCACACCGTACACATTACCTAATCCTTGCAATCGGATGTCACAACGAACCGTGCTATCAGCTAAGTGTGTGACACCATCATCTGATAGAGGAATGAGTGTATCATTGGTAGATACTTCTCCAAGTATATTCTCTGCCACTAATCGAATGCGATTGAAGTAATTATACGATTTGTATGTATTGTTCATAGGTTCTATATGCATCACTATGTTTGTGCTGTTAGCCATGAGTGTACTATCCATTATAGCCACTTGTCCCATTACACCATATTCATCACTGTCAGTCATACGCATAGAGCGGGGACCATATACAAGGTAGCGTTTAGGTCCTCCCTGAGTTGTTTGTACAACCCCATCAATAGATAACCATTGTCGAATAGTGCGTGTAGGAATAGTTTGATGTAGCGGTAATAGTCCAGGACCTCCTCCTCCATATGCTTTTTGCCAACATTCACGTAGAATATTGGTTATTCGGTCTTCTTCTATTTGCGAATCACCATAGTGAACTACACGTACTGGCATACTGCTTGCGCTATCTAACGCAGCATAGAACGCACCAAGATATGTTCGTGTATCGATATTGACCACATCTACTGATGGAATCGTAGGTTGAGGTTTCTTTAGTGTTGTATCATGTACTATTGATGTATCTTGTTCTACTATGCTGTCTATTGGCAATAAATTTGTTGTATCTATTTTGGTCAAAAGCGAGTCATTTATACTTTCTATTTCGAAATCAACGATAGAATCTCCCTCTAAATCTAATGCTTCTGTTATTGTAGGCCAGCGTAGTGTCCATTTTCCGATGGAGAAACCACCTTCTGGTACAATCAAACAAACCATAGCCAAGACGGCAATGATAATCCATATTATGTATGCAATATATCGTGGTTTCATATTGTTACATTCGAAAAGTATCGTTTATTTCTTCCATAATGTGCGAGTGAAGAGTAGCAAGACAGTGAAAATCTCTAAACGACCAATAAGCATGACAAAACTCATTACCCATTTCGCTACCATAGGGAAGTCAGCATACGTACCTGCTGGACCAAACTGACCAATACTAATTCCCACGTTGCCAATAGCCGATACAGCAGAACCGATAGCCTCATCAAAATCTACACCAGTGGCACAGAAAATAACCACCGTGATAACAATGATGAATATATAGAAAATCAAAAATGCCATTATATTATTAATTGTCTGCTGAGGTACAGTTTTTTCATTGAGTTTTACTGGGATAATCGCATTAGGATGAATACGTCGTTGAAACTCTGCTATACCATTCTTTAAAATAATAGCTAAACGCACCCACTTAATTCCTCCTGCTGTACTACCTGCACAAGCACCCGTTAGCATCAAAAAGAAGATTACTACCCATGCCACAACTGGCCAATACATATAGTCAGAAATGGTAAAGCCTGTTGATGTCATTGAACTAATCACCGTGAACACACTATCGCGGAAAGCGCGCTCCATCTCAATACCCGACCAACCTGGGCGAGCGATATACAATCCTAATGTCAGCAATACTGCAAACACTGCTACTGCTACACTATACCAACGTAACTCCTCATCCTTAAAGAAATAGCGGGTTTTACCACGCAGTAAATAGATAAGTAGCACGAAGTTGATACCCGAAATAAACATGAAGAATGCCACTGTATAGTGAATAGCTGCCGAGTCGTAGTATTCTAAGCTATTGTTGTGTGTGGAGAAACCACCAGTCGCAATAGTCGAGAAGGAGTGACATACCGCGTCAAATACATCCATGCCACATAACCACAATGCAACTACCTCCGTAACAGTGAGTAAAATATATATACTCCACATCATTTTTGCCGTATCAGAAATACGGGGTGACACTTTCTCGTAGGTCAATCCCGACACTTCAGCAGCATAGAGTTGCATACCATTTAGCCCAAAGATAGGCAATATAGCAATAGACAGCACAATGATTCCCATACCGCCAATCCACTGTGTGAGTGATCGCCAGAAAAGCAATCCATGGGTAATTACATCTAGGTCTGGGATAATAGTGGCACCCGTCGTGGTAAAACCTGACATGCTCTCAAACCATGCATCGGTCAAACTAGGGACTTGTCCACTAAGGTAATAGGGGAGCAATCCAAAGGCGGAAAACACTACCCATACCATTGCCACTATCACATAGCCTTCTCGTTCGCCCATGCGCGACTCTGCATTTCGTCCAATGAGTAATCCTACTACACCTGCGCACAATGTGATGATGGTGGATAGCAAGAAGATTCCGTTGTCTGCTTCTTTATACCATAGACTGACACCTAATGCTAATGCCATAAAAAGGGCTTCTAATAGCAATAGGGCACCCATTGTGCGAAAAACCATTCTTGTGTTAAAAGTACGGGTCATAGAATGTTTGATTTTATACCGATTTGCTGAATAATTCTTGGAATAATGCGATAGTAAATTAACGGAAGAATTTTTCTAATTGTCTAATAACTTGACTTTTGCAGAAGACCACTACTTGATCTCCTTGTAATATTTGTGTATCACCATTTACTAAAATACCCTCACCCGCACGCACGATGGCTCCTATATTGGTATCTATTGGTAAACGCATATCACGTATTTTACATTTGGTGATGCGACTCCCCTCTTCTGCCATAAATTCCACGATTTCTGCATCGGCACTAGTGAGATTGCGCACGTTGAGCACGCTAGCGTCTAATAACATTTGGTATATGTATGAAGCTGCAATGGTCTTTTTATTCAATACTGTACCAATCTCTAATCCCTCTGCCATAGATATGTAGTCAATATTTTCAATCTCAGCAATGGTCTTTTTTACTCCGAATCGTTTTGCGGCCATGCAAGCAAAAATATTGGCTTCGCTGCTGTCGGTTACGGCTACAAATGCATCTGCATCTTCGATTCCTTCCTCTTTAAGAACTGCCATATCACTACCATCTGCATTGATAATGAGTGCATTGCTTATTTTTTCACTCAAGTTATAACACAATTCACGATCGGCTTCAAGGATTTTAATACTGAGGTCATCAGGAAGATTTTGCACTGTTTTTTGTGTAATTTTAGAGCCACCAAAGAATATGATATTTTTGATTTCGCGCTTTTGTTTACCCATTTGTTCGCGCAAAATCTTCATATTTTCGCGTGTACATACTGCGTACACAGTATCATCGGGGTAGATTTCATCTTGACCACCAGGGATGATGGTTTCCTGTCCGCGTTTGATAGCTACTACGCGGTATAGACCATGATTAAAAAATCCAGAAATAAATTTTTTGCCAATCACTTCAGCTCCTGTTCGTACTTTGACTACGCATAATTCTAATGCGCCATTGCACAAGGTAATATGATAGCGCATCCAATTGGTTTTGAGGGAAGCTGTAATCTCCTGTGCTGCTAATAGTTCTGGATAAATTAGATGATTTAATCCCATAAGTTCAAAAATACGTTTGTTCTCGGGGATTAAATATTCATAATTATCAATACGCGCTAATGTTTTTTTTGCACCTAATTGATTTGCCAGCAAGCATGCTGTGATATTATCGGACTCAGATGGGGTTACAGCAATAAAGAGGTCAACATCTTTGACATTGATATTTTTCAAGTCATGGATGGATGTTGGACTTCCTATTTTTGTAAGTAGGTCATAGTTTGCATCCAAATCCCCTAAACGATCTTGACGCTCATCTATCAAACTTATGTCCATATCTTCGTGCGATAACAGTTTGGCCAAATGGCGTCCTACTGCGCCTGCGCCTGCAATAATGATTCGCATATTCCGTCTTTATCTAATTTTAATAATTGATATAATTCTTTCGTGCTACCATGTTCTACAAACTGGTCATGCACACCAAGGCGAATAACTTTTGGTGTATAGCCATGGTCTGCCATATATTCAAGTACTGCACTTCCTAATCCGCCGTTTACCATACCGTCTTCAACGGTGACTAGGGTGTTAAATTGCTGAGCTATCTCCTCCAACAGCATTTCATCGATGGGCTTCAACCATCGCATATCATAGTGTGCAAATAGATTTTGTTTGCCTATATCCATACTATTAATAGCATCAATAACAGTATTGCCGATTGCTCCAATGCTCAATACTGCTATTTTACTACCATGTTTCACGCAGACGCCTTCGCCTAACACTACGGGGGGGAGTCCTGTGCGGCTTACTGTACAACCGCGAGGATAGCGGATAGCAATTGGTCCATTTACTGTTTGAGCTAATCGCAACATTTGTTGCAAATCTGTGCTTATCATGGGTGCTCCAATAATCATGTTGGGAATAGGGCGAAGATAGGCCAAATCCAATAATCCATGATGCGTTGCTCCATCATTACCGACAATACCTGCACGATCAATACACAGCACGACATGCAAATTAGGCAGGGCTACATCATGGATTATATTGTCATATGCGCGCTGCATGAAACTGGAGTATATATTGCAATAAGGAATCATTCCTGCTTTGGCCATGCCTGCAGAGAATGTTACAGCATGTCCTTCTGCAATTCCTACATCAAAAACACGATTGGGAAGGGCATCCTGCATGGTAATCATGCTACAACCGCTGGGCATTGCAGGGGTTACACCTACTATCTTCTCATTTTGTAGTGCTAACTCTAATAAAGTGTCACCAAAGACATCTTGCCACAAAGTGCTAATTCTTTTGTTTTGTCCTTTATCGTTTTTATCAGTAACTTTTAGTCTTTCTCCCGTCTCTACGCGAAATTCTCCTGGTGCATGCCAAGTCGTTTGGTCATTTTCCGCAGGTTTATAACCTTTGCCTTTTTTGGTGATAATATGTAGCACTTTAGGACCCTCATAGTCTTTGATTTCGCTAAAGATACGCACTAAATCCAATACATTATGCCCATCAGCAGGACCAAAATAGCGAATATTTAACCCTTGGAAAATGTTCTGCTCTTGTTTGGTGAGCATGGCTTTTAGGTTATTGGTAAATCGCAGTACACGACCTTTGTTTTTATCATTAATAAGGTGTATTTTGCGTGCAAATTGGTATCCCCACCAACGCCATTGGTTGTAGCGTTTGCTGGTAGTTATATCTAGTAGATATTGGGTGAAACCTCCTTTAATAGGATCAATGGCCATGTTATTATCATTGAGAACAATGAGTAGATTATTTTTGGTCATGGATGTATTGTTCAGTCCCTCGAAGGCTAAACCACCAGTCATAGCACCATCTCCAATAATCGCTACCACATGATTGCTTTTGTTGCACGAACCTATGGCAATACCTAATGCAGCAGAAATGCTATTACTGGCGTGTCCTGCAATAAATGCATCATATTCGCTCTCAGCTGGAGTTGGAAAAGGTGCAAGACCTTTGAATTGACGATTAGTACAGAAACGCTCTCTGCGTCCTGTTAAAATCTTATGTGCGTATGCTTGATGCCCCACATCCCATATCAATTGGTCATTGGGTGTATCAAATACATAGTGTAGAGCAACAGTTAACTCAATAGTTCCCAGCGATGAACCTAAGTGTCCTGGATTATGGCTCAATTCTTGCACAATAAAATCACGCAACTCGTCACATACTGTAGGCAATGCTTCTAGAGGCAAAGCTTGCAAATCTTTTGGATATTGTATCGTATTTAGGTATTTATATTCCATTATTTTTCTTTTGCTATAGTTATATTTTTAGACTGATTTTTTACCAACGCAGCCTAAAGGGCTGCAAAGTTACATTTTTTTTTGTAACTATGCAAATTTTTCTGTCCTTTTGTGTTGATTTTATAATTTTGGCATAATTTTTGTCTTTATGCTTGTAGTATTAACCAAATTAAAAGATTAATTCTATGAAAAAGATTTTTATCCTCTTGTCCATTTTATTTGTTTCGCTTACTTCATGTGCGAATGATAAGCCTATTACTTTTGAGCAATTACCCCATGCGGCGCAAACTTTTGTGACTACTCATTTTCCTACTTTGCCAGTATCTCATATCATGTATGAAAGAGAGGGCTTACGTGAGGAATATAAAGTGTATCTTAAAAGCGGTGTAGAAATTGAATTTGGAGCACAAGGTAGTTTTGAATCAGTTGACTGCAAGATTTCTCCTGTGCCTGAAACGATTATTCCAGAGCCCATTCAAGCGTATGTTAAACAGTATTTTCCAGAATCATTTATTGTTTCTTATTCTGTTGATTACCGCCATTTGGACGCTGAGTTGAGTAACGGAGTAGATTTGATTTTCAATCATTCATACGACTTTGTTCGAGTGGACGATTAATAGCAGCAGATATACGCAACGAAGTGTAACTATTAAAAAAGAAATCATCCGATGGGATGATTTCTTTTTTAGTATGATCTTTCACCTTTTCTTTTTTACTTAGACAGGATAGCTTCAATCTCTGCTTCGTTGAGGTTGCGACCTACAATCATGCCCTCTTTGTTGATGAGGATGGTGGTTGGAATAGCAGAAATACCATAGGTATCGCTTGGGGTGTAAGGCTCTGCGCGTTGGTCACGGATATGCAACCAAGGCAACTCATCTTCTTCGATAGCTTTGAGCCATGCTGCCTCGTCGCGGTCGCAACTAACACCCAAGATTTCCAATTTGCCAGATGGGTGGTACGACTCGTATAACTCCTTGAGTACAGGCATCAATCGGCGGCATGGACCGCACCATGAAGCCCAGAAGTCCACCAATACATAGTCTGTTTTTCCTACTAACTCGCTCAAAGCCAATGCTGTGCCATCTGCTTTCAATGATACAATATCAATATATGGATTACCTGCTGAGGTTTTTAACTCAATCAGATACTCTTGGTGTATAGGTTGCAATGTAGGCATTTCCAAGCGCTCTGCTGGAATGGCTGCAAAGAGTTCTGCTTTCTGCTCTGGGGTAAGCATATAGAAATGTGCCAATACGATAGAGTCGGAGGTTATATCTTCTACATTTTCCATCAATAGGGTGTATCCGTCAGCCACAAAGCCCTCGATGAGTGAGTCGCGTACTGCGCGATCTTCTATATTCTCTAATTGTGCGTCGAGGGCATTATACATTTCAATGTATTGCTCGTATGCTGTTTTCTTAGGGGTGCATGCTACCAAGCATCCTAATGCCAGTAGCGAAATAAAAATCTTTTTCATATTATCTGTGTCTTTAAACTTTACACTTTACACCTGCTCCCCGCCCTAATAGGGAGGGGCTGGGGGTAGGATTTTTATTCAGCCGTAGCCAAAGGACTTGCTTGTGTATAAACGCGTGCTGCGAGTTCTTGGTCTAGTTGGTAGAGACCGTAGCCATTATCGCCAATAAGACGAAGCTTATGTACTAAGTCTGTTGCGTTTTCTTCTTCTTCCACTTGCTCATCTACGAACCAGTTGAGGCGACTTTGGAGAGCGAAGTCTTTTTCCTCTACGGCAAGTGCCATCAAGTTGTTGATGAGGGCGGTTACTTTGCCTTCGTGAGCGAGTGTGTGCTCAAACGCAGCCAGAGGAGAATCCCATTCGGTATCTACAGCAGCAATAGGGGCGAGTAGTACGCGACCGCCACGACTTTGCAAATAGTTGAAAAGTATCATCGCATGGTCTTGCTCTTCTTTGAATTGAATAGCAAACCAGTTTGCCATACCAGGCAGACCTGCATCTTGGCAATATGCAGACATACTCAAATAGAGATAAGCCGACCACATTTCGGCATTAATTTGGGCATTAATAGCCTCTTCTAATTTCTTTGAAATCATAATTGTATGTATTTAGAATATATTATTGCTTTGATTATTTTTGCACAAAAATCGTGCCATTTTACATCCTCAATTTGAATCCCGAAAGAATCGTGTCGGGCTTGAAATGGAAGACACTGGCCATTTCACCTGCCATGCAGAATCCGCATACGCGGCATTGCTCTGTGCCATAGCCCAAGCACAAGCTGCGGCTACCATCGGTATATATGAAGTTCGTTACAAAACATTCCTTGCCCAACTCTATCTCGCCTAAAGCATTACGCTTCATGAGTTTCAAGCCTGAATGCGAGTTCATGATAGGATAACCTTTCTTCTTATAAGTCAAGACCTTATCAATTAGTTCCGCTTTCTTCTCTGGTGGCAACATTAAGTATTCTGTGCCAGGGTAGGGAGTATGGAAATTGATAGATATTTGCTCAATAGCAGGGTTATTTTTCGCATACTCCATCGCAGCATCCAATGACTCGTAGTTGAGCGCATTTACCACCATGTTTACGCATATGTGTTTGAATCCCGAATTGCGAATATTTTCTTCCAACCGAGTAAACGAACCTTCGCTACGAATACGGTCGTGGTATTCTCCTACGCCGTCCATACTTACCCAAATGGATTGTGGACGAATCCACGAGAAGTCTTGCTGTGCATTGGTAGTGACGGTGATAGAAAAGAAACCAATCTCTAAGGCTGCATCAATTAGGTCGTTGATGGTTCGATTGCCTTCTTTCCAAAGCGTTGGTTCGCCACCTTCCAAATCAATGAATCGCGAACCTAGTTCGTAGGAATAACGCATGTCTGCCACGATATCTTCGAACGTGCGTTGCTTATAGCCCGCACTACCATACACCGAGCAGTGCTTGCAGCGCAAGTTGCACTTGTCCGTAATAAACAATACCGTCTGCAATGGCGCACGGCGGCCGAAGAAGCGCGCACGCACAAACCATTGAGCCAAATAGATATAATGTCCTAATGTCTTGAATAGATTCATAAGTTTTCCGTTTTCACTTTTTACCTTTCCGTTTTAACCTATCACCTTTAATACAACATGCACCATCATCAGTATCAAGCAGAAGAATGTGCAGAT
This sequence comes from Paludibacteraceae bacterium, assembly GCA_045591505.1. Lineage (GTDB taxonomy): Bacteria > Bacteroidota > Bacteroidia > Bacteroidales > Paludibacteraceae > Colicola. The sequence continues at coordinate 90,042 of JAZNSW010000029.1, read as the reverse complement.
ATTTCGTGCGAGTAGCCAGCGGAAGAGGAACCAGTCGATGCCTGCTTTCTTATAGTCATTCCAGTTGCCCATCGGACCCATCCACCAGCGAGGTGTGTCGTTGCGTGGAAGACCGTAAGCAAAGAGTCGGGTGGAGTGGATGAGGAAAATGGACATAGGCAGCGTGGCTAGCGTCAGGAGATACCATGGACTCCACCAGCCCAATGCAATACCTAACCCCAACATCATAAATGGCATGATAGCGAAGAAGCCGATGAAGATAATCATAGCAGCCTTGTTCTTCAGCAAGCGTGCAAAGGTCATCTTGCCTAATTCAGCATCAGCATTCACTTCCATCACGGAGTGTACATAGACGATATTTGTTACCATACAGCCAATACCTATGCTCATGCATAGCATTTGCCATGAGAATGGTGTGCCTGTGAGGGCGGCTTGTACGCCCAATATGTTCAGCGGACCGAACATCAAGCCAATGACCAATTCGCCTAATCCGTGGTAACCCAGCTCGAGCGGTTTGCCTGAGTAGTTGATTCCTACAAATAATCCCAGTAGTGCATAGATCACAATGCCCATAGCCGCTTGCCAACCATGTAACAGCCATTGTGCTACGAAGGCAATACAGCCCATTAGTGCTGCAAATCCAAGAAAACCAACTATTGCCCAACCTAATTGATGAAGCGTGGCTTTTCCGCTTTCTACTTCTCCGTTTTTGCTTTCAGCAGAGCGGTCTAAATAGTGACATTTCTCCATACGAGCACGTACACTATTGCTGCTGATGTCGGCACGGATACGTGAGTCGTGTTTGAAATCGAAATAGTCATCTGCAAGGTTCATACCAAGGTGTGCAGCACATATGCCTAATAGCACGGGTAGTGCGAGCCACCATACAAACCCTTCTTGACCGATGCAAAGTACTATCGCAGTCAAACAGGGAAGGGCTGACTGCGGTAGTGAGATGCTGCGAGCATTTTGTATCCAAAAACCAAGTTTAGACATATAATTACTTGATTCCTAATTTTTTGCGAATATCTTTTGGAATAGCGTTCTTATGAACGAGTACGTCGTTGGTCTTGTATTGCATGTATGCTTCAGATACATACCAGATACCTTTGTATTCGCTTTTCTTGGTACCCCATGAGTTTTTCACCATGTAGTAGCGTTTGCCGTTTTGGTCTTTGGCTGTACCAAAGATTTGCATACCGTGGTCGTCGGTGTTCTCCCAACTGTCGTATGCAGCTTGGCGCATCTCTTGGGTGATAGTTTTCTCAGGAAGAGGTTTCTTGGTAAGCTCATCGCGCTTATCTGTAGCTGAGAGTCCCAACCAACGAGCGGCATCGCTGCCTGTGAGGTCGGCTGCTTTCTCTTCTTCTGGCACTACGCCCAAACCCTTGCGGGTGAAGCACATCTCGCTGACATCTGCACCCCAAGCCAAGGTGTAGCCGTTGGCCAGTGCGTTGTCAATGATAGCCATCATCTCCTCCAAAGGCACGTTGTACATCTGGTCCATGCGCCAGTTGTCTGGTACTTCGAGTGCGAAAGTGGTGTAGAATGGATGGTGGGTGTAGCTGGTAATGCTTACATAGTCATCCGCATTCAAGCCCAACTCCTTAGCGAATTCTTGTGGAGTATATTCTTTTCCATTATAGGTGAAGGTCTCAGGGCATTTGCCGAGGTAGGTGTCATATACTGCGGTGAGGGCTTTTTTCCATACAGGGGTCAGTTTCTTTAGTCCGCTATTGGCTACTGCATCCACTACGCCACCTGCTACAGCGTCCAATTCGGTATGAACAGGAAGGGTGTCAGCAGGAGTGCTGCCATATTGGATACCTGGCATAACCTCTTGTGGTACAAGACCATAGTTCTTGAGGCAGTAGATTACATCGTATGCCGAGCCACCAGGAGCAAATTGTGCAGTGCCGTACATGCGTACTACATATTCGGCGCGGTCGAGCATAGTGTGGTGAACCACAAACATCTCGCTCAAATCGTATTCGCCTTTGCCCATACGCAGGAGTTCGCTCTCGAGGAAACCGATGGTAGAGTAGCTCCAGCATGTTCCGCTGCGGTTTTGGTCTTTGACTGGAGTGATAGCAATGCTATCTACTGTGGTGAAGCGGAAACCCTCTGTGGAATCGCTTGCAACTTGTGCGGTGTCGGCTTGTGCCATACTATTGAGTGCAAATGCACCAAGTAGTACTGATAATAATACTTTTTTCATATATTCTTTCCTTTAAACTTTAAACTTTAAACATTAAACATTAATCTGGAAACTCCATCAAATATGCCTTGATGAACTCATCAATATCGCCGTCCATTACGGCGTTCACGTTGCTTGTTTGGTAGTTGGTGCGGTGGTCTTTTACGCGGCGGTCATCGAAGACGTAACTGCGAATTTGGCTGCCCCATTCGATTTTTTTCTTGCCTGCTTCTACTTTCGCTGCAGCTTGGCGGCGTTTCTCGAGTTCGAGTTCGTAGAGTTGACTGCGCAAGTGGCGGAGGGCATTCTCGCGGTTCTTTGGTTGGTCGCGTGTCTCGGTGTTCTCAATCACAATCTCGTCGGGTTGGTTGGTGAGTGGGTTGATGAACTTATAGTGCAAGCGCACACCCGATTCTACTTTGTTGACGTTCTGTCCACCTGCACCCGATGAACGGAATGTATCCCACGAGATACCTGCAGGATCCACGTGAATATCGATGGTATCGTCGATGAGTGGCACCACAAACACCGATGCGAACGAGGTCATACGTTTGCCTTGCGCGTTGTATGGACTCACGCGAACGAGGCGGTGCACACCATTCTCGGATTTGAGGTAGCCGTATGCCATATCGCCTTCGATATTGAAGGTAACTGTCTTAATACCAGCTTCGTCGCCTTCTTGCAGGTTGGCAATGGTTACCTTATAATCGTGCTTCTCGCAGTAGCGTTGGTAGAGGCGCATGAGTTGTTCTGCCCAGTCTTGTGCTTCGGTACCACCTGCACCCGACACGATTTTTAGTACCGCTGGCATTTGGTCCTCTTCGTGAGATAGCATATTCTTCATTTCGAGGGCTTCTACCTCATGGAGAGCGTGAGCGTATGCGGCATCTACCTCTTCTTCGGTGACGAGTTCTTCTTTGCAATAGTCGAACGCGAGTTGCAGTTCTTCGGTAGCGGAGCGTACACCTTCATAGCCCTCAATCCATGCTTTGATGCCTTTTACTTTGCGCATTTGCACTTCAGCAGCTTTGGCATCTTCCCAAAAACCAGGGTCTTGTGTGCGCAGTTCTTCTTCTTCGAGTTGCACACGTTTTTCATCAATCGCGAGGTATTGTTTGAGTTTCTCCGCGCGTTGTTGAATCTCTTTAAGTTGTTCTATAGTTATCATAAGTTTCTAATTTGCCAATTTGGGCGCAAAGGTACTAAAAATATTGCATATTTGCAAATATTTTGTGTAGAATGGTGTGGGGCGTGTGTGGGCTTGCTGAAAGTTTATATTATTCTCTTACTTTCCAATGTGCCATTGGATGATTGCAAATATTATGGATTATTTCTGCATCAGAGAATAATAATTTGGGCTTGTATTGTTTTGCAACAAAGGATTCGATAAATGCAATCTCACTATCTGTCCATTGCAACAATTTCTCCAAGAATGCCACCACCTCCGTTTTAGCAGTCTCAAAATCAAATGTATCGCCTTTCTTAAGCATAGGCAGTAAGGTGGCACGAATTTGTGGAAATTTGATTTGCTTTATGCCGCTCAAGTCATACTGTGTACTTGGTTGTTCACTACCACCTACCGCTAAATAAAACAGTACTACCTTACGTAGTATAGCAAGGTCAAAATCCTTAATCACCTCACTATGTAGTAGATTATAGACATCATACAAATCACGACAGGTGTGTCGCTCTATCAATGCTTTGATTTTACTGCCAAAGAGTTCTATCGGATGAAGGGTCCTGATAGGTATGTTTTGCAGAAAAACCACATTGACTGCGCGTGTCTGCGGAAGGAAGACATGCTGCCGCATAGAATAGTTGATTTCTATTTTGATGTTATCCCGATTGCCACCTGCGTTTTGATAGAAGAATACCCACGAATCCAGCGAGTGAGGATTCTTGGTGTTTGGACTGAGATTATACCTTTGGCTTGTCATATATGCCACTATCTCGGCATTGATAGCGGCACGATATTGTAGCATTTCCTCGCGTGAGCAATCCTTGTGAAAGTCTAAATCAATGTCCACAGACAAACGGGGCATTTCAAAAACAGTCAAGTTTATCGCTGTTCCTCCCTTCAATACCAAACAATCATTCAGTTTGTCATTCTGCATAATGAATTGTAGCACATCCACCAGGCGCAGCACCTTTTCCAAGTTATCGCGCAAGAAATGTGTTTCGCTTGCCAATTGGGCTATGTCGTTTTTGTTATACGAGTTCATCTGTGTTTTGTTGATTGATGGTTAGTAGATTTTTAGGTGCATATAGTCGCCATGCTGCACTGAAGGTATCGCTATCGCCATCTGATGTGAGATAAGTGACACTCTCTTTGGCATATTGTTTACAAGTATCTATCAAGTTGCTGGAAACTGGCAGATGTAGCTGTTCAAACAAGAAGCCCACCTTCTTATATAATGCAATCTTATTATAGGTTTGTAAGATGGTTAGTAGCATTTCCTCGCGAAGATATTGCACGCTTTTGAGGCAATTGGTCAGTTCTTCCCAACCACCGCATAGGTCAATACGATCAATGCAATCAATCACTGTGCGCTCTACATTCGTCACGCGCACATGCGAATCAGCAATAGGCGTGTCAATACCTATATGCGTAGGGATTTGACGGAAGGCAAAGTGAATCCCATCAAACTCAAAGGCATTAAATGCTTGTTCGCCTCCAACTGCCACATCGTAATATACTTGATGTGCCAATCCGTGGTACTCCATGGCTGCATGATAAGCGATATAGGAGGTTGGCGTAATGGCAGATGCTACTTGAAATTTGTTTGCTTCAGGCAGATGGGTAGCAATGTTATTCACGCAGTATAGCCCACGTCGCACTTTGGACACATACCCTTGCTTTTGATAGCGCATAAGCAAAGTTTGTGCACTACGTGTGTTGCCAGTTTCTAGGGATACATCTTGTAATGTAAACAATAATTTACTATGTAGAAAGGATAATAGATTCATTAGTTGGTTTCAAATTCTCCGCAAAGGTACAATAAATAATTGATTTATCAAAGAAAATATGAAACTTTTTATTGTTTTTCTTGCAAAAAGTTATATATAAGCGGTCAGTTGCATTGAAATTGCCACGAGTTCCTTGCATATTAGGCGACCATGATAGGATATCTCTGGGACATCTATGGGCTTTCTATGGCTTTTTTGATGCGTCTCTATAATAATGTCGCTACTTCTGCCGCTTGTTTGTTGTCAGACGACAATATCAACAACTTCAACAACATCAAATCAACAACATTGCGCCCGAATCAACTCCCTTGGGCGCTCAAGGAATCTCTCTATTATATATAGTAATGCCGTATCTTCGGCACGGAAGGGGTTTTGTGCCGAAGGTTTGAGAATTTGGAGAGTAAAATGGTATATACAACACGCGGAAGCATCTGTATTACAAGAGCTTCCGCGTGGGTGTATTTTTTTTGAAAAAAGTTTCTTCGCGCGAAGATTGTGCCGAAGGTTATGTAAGAAATCCTACATTAGTACAATAACCCAAAGGCAAAGAGTGGTATAACCGCAGGCGATGCATATTCAATATCATCACGAACAACAATGCCATATTTTGCTTCTGCAAGTTGCTTTTTCCCTTTCTTTTTACCTCCAACTTCAAATGTATATTCGCCTATTTGGAAATCGCTAATTGTTGAGGCAAAAACACGTTCTGTCATATTGGTGGCTGAAAGGAAGAAGGTTTCGCGCACGTTGCCTATCTCAATGTTTTCAGATGCTAAAAGGTACATTAAATTCGTGTTGTTGAGATATACTTTTTCCACTTTACCCAAAAGGGCTATACCTTCAGTAGTTTGGCGGAGTTGCATAATTACTCCTGCTTTTTCGAGATAGAATAGCAGGTCAGAAATATCATTACGACTTATTCCCAAATCCCGCGCAATGGCTTGCATATTAGGTTTGAATGGTACACTAGCTGCAATAATACCGAGCAATGTTTTGAGTTTTCGGGTTGTTCCGACATTCATCTGTGCAAAAGTGGGAATATCAACCTCGAGTGTTTGCAATAGCGAACTATGAAGATGCTCGTGGAAATGTCCATCTGTAAAATATGGATAATACCCATATTGCAAATACTCAGCCATCACGGGTAATGGTTTCAGTGCATCGTAAGGCCAGTCTATTTTTCCATCTATCAGTTCCTGTAGCGAATGTTGCCGAATTTTATATCCATATTTCAGTTCCACAAACTCACGCAGACTAAGTCCTTGCATATGATATTGCAGTTTTCGACGTGACAGATCGGCACCACCTTTTTCTAAGTCCAAGATAGAGGAACCAGTATATACTACTTTCAATGAAGGGAAACTATCATAGATGTTTTTAATTTCGGTGGACCAATTAGCGTATTTATGAATTTCATCTATATACAAGTACTTACCTCCATATTGTACAAATGTATTTGCCAAGTCAAATAGGCGGTGTGTCGCAAAATAGATGTTATCAGCAAACACAAACAACGAATGTTCGATGTCATTAGTTTCTTTTATATGCTGAAGTAGAAGTGTTGTTTTTCCCACTCCTCGAGCACCAAGGATACTTATTAGGCGTGCGTCCCAATCAATTACGTCGTGCATGTAACGTCGAATCATCTTAGGATTAAGGTGCTTCAACTGGCGTTTCATTTCTTCTTGCAGAGCTTTCATAGTATGTTTGTTTTGTATTGCGTATTCAAAATTCGCTGCAAAGATAACTAAAAAATCTTATTCATGCAAGAGAATGCACTTTTTTTGGTGCATTTTATTTGATATTTGCACATTTTTTGGTGCGTTTTGTTGCTTTTGTGCAAAAAATTCCCTGCAAATTAGGCGACCACCATAGGAGATCTCTGGGACATCTATGGGCTTTCGGTGGCTTTCAGGTCACTCTCGAGTTGACTGCGGGCTTGGCGACCAATTCGCGACCACTGTAGCATATCTGTTGCCTAAATGTGCCCTATTTGTGGCTTTTAGTTTTCCGTTTTCACCTTTCCGTTTTCCTTACGCATCTATATACTATAGGGGTGCTGAATCTTCGGTGTGGAAAGGTTTTTGCGCCGAAGATTGGAGAATTTGGAGGGTAAAATGGTATATACAACACGCGGGAAGTGCAGTGTTTACTGGACTTCCCGCGTGGGTGTATTTTTTTTGAAAAAAGTTTTCGTGTGCCGAAGATAGTTTAATAATACTCTAATTAGGATATCGTATCACGATTTTTTACTTTTGTAAAAAAGATCAGTTGGTGACAAATTGTCACACTTCGAAAATGCTCATTATTTACCTCCTGCTTGTAGTGTTTTTTTGAACTTTGCCCTAGTGGGTCTTGCGTTGTTCTAATAAATATACACTCAATAATGCTAGAGCAGATAGAGGTTTAAACCAACCGATAAATATATTTATGCTGAAACCAATTACACGATCAGTTGTCATGACATGTACAAAAGAGATGAACATCAATAATAAAATGATGCCTACGCCTATTGCGATTAAAATGCCACTAATGCCTAAACGGTTGGTCTCAAAGGTATTTGTTGGCTTTAGAAAAGCGAATTGCCACAACCATATAGAAATCCACACCATAAGACCACCATTATACATCATTGTACTCTCAACGCAATCAGTGACATACAAGGAATACTCAAGATGTGTTAATGATTCAAAAGATGATCCAATGGTTTGGCGTGCAATGTTGTAAATGATATATAGAGAAAGTATCGTAGTAATAATCCTCGCCTGCCAAAGTAAAGATTTGGATAGTTGTGGTATATGTTTGCGATGAATGAATAATGCCACACCTAATAGAGCAATAGCGACAAGCATCAGTGTGACCCAAATCATCCTATTATATTGGAATGTTAAAAACTTGTCTATGTATAAGCTGGTAAATACATGATGATATCGGGGGGTGTTCATTGCTCCATCTAATATTGTATATACACAGTAGATGGATATTGCTATTGCGGCGAAAAGGGATGAAGTTTTAAGAGAAAGTTTCATAGTTATAATTAGTTTATGTTTAATTATTAAAATTCATTGCAAAGGTACTGCTTTTTTTCTATATGTGCAAATTTTTGTTTTTGCATATCTTAAGTGTCAACTTTTTCGACAGCAACATTAATCATTCTATTGAAAGTTGTCATGGTTACTAAAGGGAATGTATAATGTTGTTAATGTATTCACGTTCAATATTAGATAGAGGTTGCCAAATGCCGTTTTTAAGCGAGAATTTCTTTTCTTTAATTTCGTTTTGATGAAGCGAATATAAATATTCTGCAAGATTTTCTATACTAGAAGAATTTGTTTTTAGTTGCGAATCGTACATTTGTAAAAAGATTCTATCATTAAGTTTAGGATGTTGCATATTCTTATCTTCGAGGGGAGATAAAACATATTTCCTAATGTGTCCACAATACCTGATTAGCACTCCCATGTCTTTTAGACTATTTGATATGTCATATAACACCCGAAAGACACAATTACTTGATGATAAATCATAGTCTTCATAATTGAACTTACAATAGTAATAATATGCACCTATCATATTAGGCAATGTTAATCCTGTATAATGCATTCTACTGCAATATGTGGTTAGCATTTCATGCCATAATTCCTTCTTATCCATAGTCGTGTTAAAATTTGCTATCTCATTTCTGAAGAGTTGCGTTTTTTATATGAGGCGTGAGATATATCTATTTTTTTCTTTTTTCCTCATAAGCATCAACGCACCATCGTGACAATTTTTCCAGTATGTCGGATGTAGATAATGAGGAATCTCTAAATTGCTTCACTACAAATTCAAGCATATCTTTATTATAATCATATTCCTTTTTGCCGATATACCGCCAAATATATTGTTCCCGTGTTTCTATATCGCCTAATTGACCGATTGATAGTACAATTCCAACAATGAGACCTATTTGTAGCAAAGCCCATAAAAAAATTATTACTACAACTATTCCTTCATTTAGGGAATCTATCCACGAATCATCATATATCAACCAACAAGATACCAAAAAAGTGCTTAATAATAAAACAATCTTCATTATACATTTTATTATATCTTTTCTTCCAAAACTTTCTAAAGCTTCTTCCAAAATAGAATATGTAGATTGATACTCCTGAGTATTCATTATCTGCTCTTTTTTGCGCTCGTACTTTTCCTTCTCTTGTCTTTCAGCTTCTTCTCGTTTTCTTGCTTCAACTCGTTCTTGCTCTATTTTCTGTGCCTTTAAGTACTCTAATCTATTTGTTCCGCACTGATTACAAGCAGGATATTGCGACGAGTATTTTGCTCCACACTTCGGACATTTTGTATATAATTCGATTTGACAAAATGGACAATATTTGGAATTAGCAGGGATGACATTTTTGCATTTATAGCAAAACATCATTTGCGGTTGAGATTGCGGGAATGGAGAAAATTGAGTATTCCCATCGTCTGATGGAATAGAACCTTCCCAGATGGCTTTTTCAGAAACTTTATTGTCGCCCATATAATTATCAATATTTTTTAGTTAATAGGTAATTCTTTATATATTTGTTCTTTTAGGGATAGGAGTTTGTTATAATCTCCTTTATTTTGCGTTACTAACTGAAATAACTCATTAGCTTTGTTTATGTCTTGCTCGTTAAGGAATCTGTCTGGGTGGCAAATTTTCTTTAATTCATCATATAGGTTCTTAGCGAGTAATGAACTTGACACAACATTTCCAAAATCTATTTCTTCATTTAGTATTTTATCTCTTAACTTGTCTGTTTCAGAGGTTTTAAATAAACCTCTAAAAAATCTTCCTATCTTGCTCATTTTATCGAAGCATTAAACCTATGTTAGTAAACTCTTTTATTGACCACTTAGCTTGTTTATTTCCTACAATGTCCTCTACATATAGGGTGTCCCACCCTAGCACAAATAGTCTTCTAACTAAAGCCTCATTTGTAAGGATAACAGTTCCAATGTACAAGATTTCATCTCTAGTCAAAGGAATTCCTTTAGTGGCTTTAATGCAGAAACCTGTTGGTAAAAAGAAACTAGAACATTCATGTCTAAACTCTTTACAACCACTTTTTGACCTGGCCTCTAACAATGTTCCAACAGATAATTGTGTAAAAGCGCCCCTTGCAGATGCATTAAAATCGTTTATCAATCTATCTCGTTCTGATAAATCTCTAAACCAGTTTACTATTCTATTCCAAAAAGCCATAATTGTTTATAAGTTTATTCTAAATTTCATATGTGACCGCAAAAATACTTATTTTTTTTGAAATATGCAAATATTTTTTTATTTTGTAACGGAAGTGAGAGATTTTTAAGATAGCGCACTCAAAAATGAGTGTGAAGTGCATAATTATCAGGTAATCTTTTCAGGATAGCAGTCAATCTTTTTAGGAATCGAGTCAAGTATTTTAGGTTATATTAACAAAAAGCATAACAAAAAGCATTTTTGTAAGCGAGGAGTTGAGTCGGAGTTCTCTCGGTCGTCGGTCGGTCGTCGGTCGGTGAAATAGGGGAAGGTATAAGAGAGGGAAAAAGGATGGCAATCTTAATAAAAGTACTTTTTTGAGTTTGAGAGTTGGTAGGTTCATCCTAGGTTCGTCTTTGGTTCGTTCTTGGTTATTAACACGAGAGAGATAGGGAAGGTACAAGGGAATGAAATCTTAATAATCGTACTTTTTTACTGCTTTTTCGTAGTTTAGTACAGGGTAGTTGTACATCTCATAGAGGCGGGCGCGGAGGAAGTCCGTGTCCTTATTGGAGAGGTGGATGAGTTGCAAGCGGCTATCAATATACTCGTCAAACTCTTTGCCGCGTGGGTAGATCTCATACGCCGCATGGATATGCTGGTCAATGATTTGGCATACAAACTGAATCTGCTCGTTACGGCTCAGTTCGCGCAACTCGGGTTGCGCAGCAAGAGCACGGTCAATATCGTGATTGATAGATGGTGTCAAACGATAGACAATACGTCCTTTCTGACCATCAATACCCACTTTCATGGAAACCAAATCATCCTTACGGGACTTGCGCCACTTGGGATTATCGCGTTTGAGTTGCATCTCGCGAGCTTTGAGGTAGTCGCAAGGATCGAACTCATAGGAGATACTGACAGGGCAGATATTAAGCTCCTTTACGCTCTCGAAGAAGTCTTCGGCATCAATCGTGAGCATCTTCAACACACCCGGTTGGGTGATATCATTGCCATCTTTAGCACGCCCCTCGCGTTGCGCTAACCAGATGGATTTGTGGTGTTTGCGTAAGTGGCGGATATACTGCGAGAGAGTAGTGGCGTTGCTGACTTGTTCACGGAAACCACCATTGCGGATAACTACAAAACCACGCAGGAAACGCACTACGAACTCAATCCACCATTTGCCGAACAGGTTGTTGCCAATACCAAAATAGGGATGGATAAAATAGCGGACACGCAACAGGAAAGTGAGCCAAGTGGCATCCATGATAATGTCGCGGTGGTTGGTCATAAAGAAAGCACCATGGCGGATATCTTGCTCAATCTGCTTTCTGTCGCCATGATATTGCAGTTGGATACCCTTGGTGGTCTTACGACGCATGACCAAAAGGATAGGGTAGAGGATAAGAAAATCAATGAATGGCAAAAGCCAACCAGTATGATAAGCGCGGATGGGGCGGAATTTGTTCATTTTATTCACGTTGATGGTTTCACTTCGTTTCACGTTATTACTTCGCTTTGCTCACGAAAATGGTTCACTTCGTTCACGAAATTGATTCGCTTCGCTCATGTACGCTTTAGCCACTTTCGCACCACAGGTGCCATTTTCGTCGAAAACTACTTACGTCGCCAATGGCGACCGCTTTTCGTGCCTTTGGCACTATTTTTTGTGGGTCATGATGTCGAGGATGAGGTCGTCGGTGACTTTCATACCATCGTGACCGATGCGAGTGAGGTTGCGGATAGTGCGGTCGATATCGTCTTCCACAATACCTTCGGTGGAGTCGGCATATGAGTGTTGCATTGCCAGATATGCGCTGAAGATAGCCGTAGCTACTCCACTGGTAACCTTCAATGCGCAACCCGGTTTAGCACCGTCGCAAATCATACCCGATATATTGGCAATCATATTCTTGATGGCGTAGGTAATCTCCTCGTAGTTGCCGCCCATGAGGTAGGTGATACCTGCTGCCGAACCCGTGGCAGCCACCACGCAACCGCACAAGGCAGACAGACGTCCGAGCGACTGTTTGATATAGATAACGGTGAGGTTGCTCAGTGCCAGAGCGCGAAGTGTTTGTTCTTCGGAACAATGATTCTCCTTCGCGTACAAATACACAGGAATAGAGCACGAAATGCCCTGATTACCCGAACCTGAATTGCTCATTACTTGCACCATCGCACCCGACATGCGGGCATCGCATGCGCCGCAGGTGTAACTGATAATCTTGGTGAAGAGGGTGTCGCCGAAGAGGGCTTGGGCGGACGGCGTACTGCCTATTGGATATTGGACGCCCTGCGGGCTATTGGACGCTTCGCTATTGGATATTGGGCGAAGGAGGCGACCTAAACCATGACCATACTGCTCGGCGAAAGAGGTTTCGGCGGCGGTAGTGTTCATCTGTGCTCCCTCAAGCAAGAACGTGAGTTCGTGGGTGTCCACTTCCATAGCGAAGTCATAGACACGGCGGAGAGAGAGAGCCGAAGGCTCGGACGCTTCGCTATTGGACGGCGTACTGCCTATAGGATATTGGACGCCCTTTGGGCTATTGGACGCTTCGCTATTGGATACAGGGGATGGGACGAAGTTGGTATGCTCATCGATGATAGTGGCTTGAGCGGTGCGGTCGCCATTGGCGACTTCAACATGGATGTAGAGTAAGCTTGGCGCATCGTAATCTACCTTGATACTAGCAGGCACGCGTAGCATATACTCCTTGGCATACGCTACTGCTTCGGGTGTGGCATCGCGCAAGACCTCCAACATATACTCGGATTTGCCGACCGTAGCACCGAGGGCAATAGCGATGGGCAAGCCCGTCATGCCCGTGTTGGGGATACCCACCGCGAGGGCGTTCTTATAAACGTTCTTCGAGAGATAAACGGTGATCTTGTCTGGCTCGGCACCAAGGAGTTCTTTGGCGCGCGCTGTACACAATGCCACGGCAATCGGTTCTGTACAACCGATTGCAGGGATGACCTCACAACGGAGTAATTGAAGGAGTTCTTGATTAGTCATATCGTTTGAAATGGAATTTTAGTCGGATGATAGTTAATAATACAATACACCAATGCTTGAATGTGGCGGCATGGCGCAATCGTTGTCGCAAAATATGGAAAAGTTGTTCCTCCTTTGTGCGATTACGTTTGGCAGTCGTAGAAAGGGGATTGAATGTATAGTTATAGCCCGTATAAGGGACTTGAACGTATGTGGGATTGACCTTCCAAAAATCCAAGGAGAAAACCACATCTTCGTAAATCATTCCTTCGGGGAAAGTGAGAGCATGTTGTGTAAAAATGTTACGATGATACAATCGCATACACGGCGAAGTGAACTGATAGAAATAGCGAGGGAGTTTCTCCTCCATGATACGACCTTCGGTACTTACGCGCCTATAACCAATCTGCACGCAGTCGTAGTTGGCAATATATAGTAGAAGGGTTTCGTAGAAATCGTTGTCCAGATAGTCATCTGCATCTACGAATGAAATGTACTCACCTGTGGCATGTTGCAATCCGTTGTTACGCGCTGCTGATTGCCCTTGATTGGGCTGTGCGTAAGTCTCAATACGTGGGTCATTTGCAGCGAATTGCCCTGCAATAGCCAAACTATTATCAGTTGAACCGTCATCAATGAGAATTATCTGCAGGGCACGATAAGTTTGGTGTATCAGTGATTCGATACACTTAGCCAAATATGCTTCAGCATTGTAGATGGGTACTATGACGGAAATGGTGCTCAAGAGTTGTAGGATTTTATTGTGTCAATGAATAACTGTTCAAATTGCCGTGCTTGTTTTTCGCGAGAGAATTGCTCTTTATTCGTAACTGCTTGGCGAGTAAAGCCATTTTGCTGCCATTCGTGGTATTTCTCAAGAATAAAGGTCTTAATCTCATCGCTGTTAGATGATGCCAGTCCCGCATTGGTTGCGCTAATCGTTTGTGCCAATAATCCGTTGTCAGAAGGAATACATAGTACAGGTTTCTCGCAACCTAATGCTTCAAAAAACTTTGTTGTCATCATGCCTTTTGCATTCGGATTGGTGAGTACGAGTGATATGCTGCTTCGCCTGATTTCATCGCCTACTTTCGCAATAGAAATAGGGTGATGCTGCGGTGTATGGAGATTGATTTCAGTATTGGGCAATTGTAACTCTTGAAGAATCTGCTCAAGGAGTTGCATTTTTTGAAACTCATATATCTTGCCAATATATGCAATTAAAAATTTGTCAGTAACAATATCTTGGGCATAAAATTGTGCAGGATCGTACCCATTGTATATAAGGTGCACATTCGGATTTAATTGGCGAATGAATGCTACATGCCATGGCGATATAGTAGTAATTGCGTGTGCTTGTCGCAAAACGCGGTTACGACGTTGGATATTTATTGCTTGATACCATTTGCTGAAAGGTTTAGCCCACCATTGACGGTGGCTTTGGTATTGTGCTCCTGCTATTTGTTCGTCTAAATCGCGAATATCTACTATTAATGGAATTTTTTTTATGCTGGAAATGGTTTGCGCTGCACGTAATGGAAAAGTGGAAAATGTAGTACAGAAAACAAGGTCATAGTCCTTGTGTTTTACTTGCTCATTTAGCCATTGTGCAAACTTTCTATTTCGCCAATCGGTAAGCAATGACCAAAGCGATTGAATGGCCCATTGCCAAGTATGGTGGTGGCTGAGTGGTTTTTCAACAATAGGGTAGTTATGTGGGAAGTCGTATTTCTGAAATTGCTCCGTATATACCTCAATAGCGTGTCCTCTCTCCACCAAATATTGGCAGAGGAAGCGTAATCTTGGCGCATAAGAAGGTGCACCATATGGATCTGCTACTATGAGGATACGTAGTGCCATTATTCGTTATAACTCGTTATAAGATTCAACAGTTTGGGATATAACGTGCGGTGATATGGATTGTTTTCAGGTGTGGAATTATGCCACAAGAGCACGATTTCACCGCTATTTTGGTGCACTTTTTCAAACAACCGCTGACATTCAAAATATGCTTCATCCTCGTTGAGATGCATATAGTTGGCATTGCTGAGTGTGCAGTCCATAACGGTTAGTGGATGCAGTGTTAAATGAGTCAGTTGCATGGTTAGCGGATTAATCCAACGCACAGGGCGTGTGGTTTGCAAACGAAATCCTATTTGATCGGGAAACATCATGGTGAAGTCGTCGGTGATGCCAGATGCTGCAAAATGCTGCATTTGGTCGATCGAACAGCGCAGATAGTGGCTGCGATGAAGTAAATTTTGAAGTTTGAATTTTAAATTTTGAGTTATTCCATAGTAACTCGAATGTAATCCAATCTTTGCACCGCTATTCTCTGTCAACTGTTTCACAATGGCGAAATCGTTACCATTGAGATTGTATTGAGGGTAATCATACCCTTTGCCTTCTGTATCTTTGATGAAGTAGATAGATTCTGCTCCTTTTACCCGTTTATCCTGCGATATAAGCCACGGAAAGGTGAAAGCAGGGTCGTTATGAATATCCCTTAGCGAAGCAAATACTTTGCGCCACTGACCACGCAAAATGCCCCCCACCATTCCACGCAAATGACGGTAGTGGGCAATAGTGTCCACATCGTGGGTGAGGTATATGTGGCTGAAAGAGGAGGTGGGTAAAGGGAGTTCAAGCAGTTTCATTAATAATCGTGCATATTCATCCACTATGGGAATCATTAAGCGATTATTTTGCCCAAGAATGGAATGTTTTGCCAGAAAACGCCCATGCTCATCGCGTTGATTATTAATTAGTTCTTCAGCACGGGAGATGAAGAAGAATGTATTGTATATCAAATCTGTGCGAATGATATAGGTAGGCTTATTTTTGCTATCCTCATCCGTGGTAGGCAAAACATCCACTACGGGATTTGAAAAATCGGGCAACACAATTTTCTTTCCTAAATGTCCATTAGGAACAATCAAAATGCGAAAGTTATGCCATTCTTTTTCGTCGGCAGTGTATCCTACTAATTTTGTTGCTTCAAAATCTCCATAGAGTAGGAAAGTAGTAATGTATTGTATCACATTTTGCATGGCTGTGTAGTATATCAATTAGTTGAAGAACAATGATAGTCCGACAGAGACGGTTATTGGCCCTGATGGCGATTGGATGTCACCCTTTTCGATGGCAGCTTGCTCGATGAATGTAGGCATCAAATGTTGTGTGTATGCTGCTTCTGCAAACACGCCAAAATTTGGGAATATAAACCATTCTACACCTGCTGAAAAGCGTAATGTAGGAACTACATTATCAACGTTTTGCATCTCATAATTGGATATGTTTTCTAGTGACCCTTCTTCTTGATATACAACTGCATTTTTGACTGTTGCAATGGATACACCAGGTTGCACACTTACAAAGAAATCCCATGGATGAAAACAAGGATTCTCGTAAAAAGCTTTAATATCTTTCACCAATGGAATACGGTATCCTACGCTCATGCCAACCTCGTTATACCATACTTCGCCGCTGCGGAAATTGGAACCTGCGATTTGTAGGTCTTTATATGTGTTGCTATGCGTGTCATAGGTGATGTAAACAAACGTACCATAGTTTTTATGATGACGCCATCCCAATCGCATGGCAGAATTGAAGGTCGCACTTTCAATTCCGTTAGGGGTAAACCCTACGCCCAACACGGTAGGCAAATCTAGTGCGTCAAAGAAATCGCCAAAGGTGTATTTGTCTTCTTTTTGCGCAAAAAGTCCCATGCTCATAACTGAGCATAGGACCAAGATTATTGAAATTCTTTTCATACGATTATCTCATTTTTTTCTGTTGTGCTTTTGCGTTTTCGCGTGCAAGACGTTGTTGTTCGCGTTGCATTTGTTCCAATCGTGCAGCGAAGCCTGATTTCTTTTGTGTATTCTTTTTCTTAGCGTTTGCTTCCAGCTCGGCAAGCACTTTCTTATCATCTATTGCGAATCGGAAAATCATCGTTTGGATAATAGTCATAAGAAGACTCACGAGGTAGTAATAGCTCAAACCTGCGGCGTAATCGTTGAAGAAGAAGAGGAACATGAGTGGCATGAGATACATCATCCATTTCATCATCTTCATTTCTTGTCCGCCTGATTGTGACTGCATGGTGATATGTGTATATACGATATTCACAATGGTCATGAGCAAGCAGAATAGACTGAGGTGCGTGCCGAAGATAGGAATGTGAGTATTCCACGTAATAATCGCATCGTAAGTAGAGAGGTCATCTGCCCAGAAGAGCGATTGACCACGGAGCTCGATAGCGGTTGGCAAGAACCAGAACATAGCCATCAGCACAGGGAATTGGAATAACATTGGCAAACATCCAGACATAGGGCTAACGCCTGCTTTTTGATACAAGGCCATGGTGGCTTGCTGACGCTCTTGCATCTTTTCTGGTGGATATTTTGCATTTATCTCATCCAATTGTGGCTTGAGAACACGCATTTTTGCACTGGATTTGTTGGAGGCAAAAACGAATGGCAAGAGCACAAGTTTAATCACCAAAGTCATCAGCAGAATCACAATACCAATATGCAAACCCCATGAAGTAAAGAGGTCAAACATTGGAATTACCAAAATCTTGTTAATCCATGCTACAATCTTCCAACCTAATGGCACTAACTCATTGAGATGCAGTTTGTTCTCTTTTTCTACATCTTTGTCATATGCTTTGAGTGTATTGTAGTGGTTAGGACCTAAATAATAGCGTAAATTGGTATTTTTCTTGCCTGTAATATCAAATGGCAATCGGGTGTTCGTTTTGTACTCTTTGATATAGTGACTATTTGCGTTGAGGGGTGTGGACTGCATTTCTGAAGACTCAAAACCATCTTCTGCAATGATTACGGTGGAGAAGAACTGATCTTTGTATGCTATCCATTTCAATCGAGCGGACTCTTTGGTTTGATCTGCTTTTTGCTCAGAGAGTTTCTCTATGTCACCTCCAACAAACATGTATTGCAGTTGGGCATATCGTTCTTCAAACGTGCGACCTTTTTCTTGTTGTGGAATAGACTGATTCCATTGCACCTCCACAGATGACATGTTTTGTGCCAATGTCAATTGCATATTGTGTGGCTGAATACTCATGCCTACCATGTAATCATCTGCAAGTAAGGTATATACAAAGTCAAGATAGCAATCCTCAATATTGGTATTAAGGCGCATGGTGAGGGTGGTATTACCTTCGCTATCTGTTGTTTGATTGGCTTGGGTGAAATATAGATTTTGGGTGGCAAGAATACGGTTGCTATTTGTTACAAGAGTGAAATTAAGACTACTCTCATCGCCTTGGAAAAGGCACAAATCGTTAACGCTATCGCCGTATGCTTTGTATTCTTTGAGTTCTGCTTTGGCAATACGACCTCCGCGGCGGTCGATTCCAATGCGAATTTTGCTGTTCTCAATTGTTATTAATCCTTCTTCGCCTTGTGCGGATGGAGCAAACGGACCATATACCGCTGCCACTTGTTGTGCTAATGCTTCGGGAGTTTCTGCTGTTGTTTCTGCACTTTGCTCAGCGGATAATTGTTGAGCAATCTGCTGTGATAATTGTTTTGCCTCCAATTCCATCGCTTGCACGTATGCAATAGAATCTTGCACGCGTTGACGCTCTGCTAACTCCTCTTTTGAGGGGCGATTGATAAAAGAAAATCCTACAATGATTGCGGCTATCAGTAAAAAGCCAATCCATGTGTTTTTGTCCATTGTTCTATACCTTAATTTATATTATATGTAAATTATTTTTCTATGTCCTATAAATCATGTTTTCCGATTTCAGCGCAAAAACGGGTAACAAACGCACCGAAAAACGTGCAAAGGTACGCAAAAAAACTGAAATATGAAAGAAAAATGAAAAAAATCGCATTTTTTTTCAAAAAAATTTGGTCATATCAAAAAAAAGCAGTACCTTTGCACCCGCTTTCGAGAGAGAAAGCATGCGGGATGTAGTTCAGCCCGGTTAGAATGCCTGCTTTGGGAGCAGGAGGTCGTGAGTTCGAATCTCGCCATCCCGACTAACCTAAGAAAGACTTACGGAATTTCGTAAGTCTTTTTTTGTTGATTATGAGGTATCAAGGAAAGTCCTAATGGTCATCAAGTGCTATGCGAAGAGATGATTGGGGAGTGATCAGTTTTTTGTTTTCTCTATGAACTAACTATCATGTGTGTCGTTTTTGTAAAATCCAATTTAGCAAAATGCAATTTTTTTGCAAAAAAATGCCCCTGCTTTTTGGGTAATTCAAAAAAATATACTATCTTTGTAGCGTAATTTGCGGGAAAGTTTTTTGAAAGTGACTTTTCTGTGTATGTGAAAAGGATATAACTAACTAAAAACTAATACATTAAATAAAAAACAATCTTAATAACAATCTAAAAAAAATAAACGATGAAAAAGAGTTTTTCTATTGTCTGTACATTGACAATTTTGTTATTTGCCAGTGCATCATGCGATAACGGTCAAAACCCTGCTGTATCGACCACCGAAAATGTAACAATTATCGATGATCCCTCACAATTATCATCGCGATTAGTTTTTGGCAGCAGTCACAAGCTACTACCAACACGCAAGCGCGTGGCAACAACACCCGCACCCGCTATTCCTGCGGATGCACTTCCACTCAAAGATGCGCCTACCAACTGGAACAATGGTGTGACCCTTACCAAAGGTAAGGCCTACTACATCAACGAACCATGGACTGGTACCGTCAGCCAAGATTGGTCCGGTGAGGGCAGCATCGATATCTACATTGCAGCCGACGCTACCTTCTCTGGTGCATGGTGGAACGATGACACGCCTGTAAACATCTATATCCTTGAGGGGGCAGTACTCACCTACTGCGAAGCAGGTTGGGATGACAAAGTGAAAATCAAAAAAGCCACCAAGGTATATTGCTGGGGTAATATCACCACTCCAGACAACATGGGATTGCGCTTGTATGAAGCTGGTTTGCTCTACATATATGGCACCGAAGGCGAGCCATTCTACGTGAAAGCAAACAACAATACCATCAACAACAACAATGCTTACTCCTCTTTCCAAGTAGATCCTGCATCTGACTTCTACTGCGAGCGCGAGATGTATGTTGAAGGTACCGCACTGCTCAATGGCGGTAAGACACATACCACCAATCAAGTAACTATCGGCAAAGACCTCTACGTAGAGGGCGCGGCAGATGTGACCTTTGACGACTGCGTGTACGTAATGCGCGAGTTGGACTTCAAATCAAGTCGTTCGGCTGTTGTGAATGTGAATAAGTACTTGCAAACTAACACCTTGCTTACCAATCAAGGAGTGGGTACCATGAACCTCAAAAATGCTTTGTTTGAAATCATCAGCGACGGTATGTTTGTGGATAAAGGTAGCCAACGCATCGTGGTCAACGGTTTGGAAGCTACCTATAAATCTGTTGTAAAAGTGGGCGGAAAACTCTATTTTGACCGTGGTAACGAGTACACCAATGTGCCTGGCGATGTGGCTGCAGCAGCATTCCCATGCGGCAATCTAACAGGTAATTTGGACGTTCAAGGCAACCTCCGCATCAAGTTCTATTACGATGTAGCAGACGAAAAAGCAGTGCTCAATGAAGAGAACATGGTAGTTCCTTCAACGGTCACAATCGGAACCAACTCATGGCTTCCAGCGTCAGAAGATGGTTGTCGTCCAGAGGTGGGCAACGTGCCTGTCATTGAGGTGCTGCCTCCAGAGAGTAGTTCTCCTACACACAAGTACTCGGCTACCAGCATTGCCTTTAATGGCGATGTAATATATTTGAGTTGGCACGCTAACCCAGAGACCAATCTCAAATACGCTGAGCATAACTACAGTCCATCCGTGGATAGCGCAGATGACTTTGGTGGCATCATTGATGTGATTCATATTGATAGTTATGACATTACCAACAGTCTTTTTGAGCAATCCATGGAGAATAGTGAGTTCAAATACAATCATATCTTCTTCTCTGACAATGTGGTTTACACCGCTGCTACGAGCAATATGGTAGGCGCTGCAATGACAAAAGTAGCACTCAGTAGCAATGGCCGCTTCCCCGCTATTGAGAACTACAAAGAAGAACGCGTTAATTTGACTGGCTATTCAGCTAACTGCGTGGATCGTATTGGAGATGAGTTGGTGACTATCTCTGGCTATTCCAATGGAGGAATCAATAAGTTTGGCTTGAACGACAATACCAACCAAGAGAAAAAGAGCATCAACGAAAATACTGATAACTTCCAAGGTAAATATATTTATTATAATAAGGAGAATGGCAAGGTGGTGACACTGAATAATACCGATCGTGGTATCGTGACTATCTATAACGCGCAAATGGTGGAAGAAGCATCATTTGAGGTCGGCTCTATTTATCCTGTTGACGGCAAGAATGTATGTATCTGCGATAATGAGCATATTTATGTCTGCAAAGGTCAAAACGGCTTTGGCGTTTACGACTACGCTGGCAATCGCGTAGGTGGTAGTAATCGCAGTGCCAACGGTGTGGATGTGGACGAACATCATATCTACCTCGCTGCAGGCGATGGATTGGTGATATTGGATAAGAATAGCACATACACAGCAGCGAATGGCAATATCTGCAACCGCATGATTAAACGCCTCTGCTACACAGGCTGCGCTGCTACAAAGGTCACCAACAATACCGACATCAAGCAATCTGCTAACTTCGTAAAGAAAGGTCCTGACGGTCGTATCTACGTGGCGTACGGCATGTACGGACTCCAAATCTACGAATTGGGCATGACCGAATAATATCTCCAAACATATTTCATCCTATGGAAAAAGCGGAATTTCTCCGCTTTTTCTGTTTGTAAGGCTAATAAAAATGTCAGTTAGAAAATGCAAGAGGGGCGGTATTTGCTATCTAAATAAAAAAAACGGGGTTACCCGTTTTTTTATTGAAGAATCCCACCACCCACTACGAGGTTGTCTTTGTACATCACCAATGACTGACCGGGTGTTACACCCCAAACGGGAGTGGAGAAGATAATGTTGAATGTTGAATGTTGAATGTTGAGTTCGGTGTTTAATTCATCATTCTTAATTCCTAATTCATGATTCAGCATTGCTTCTACAGCAGGGGATTTGTAGCGGATACGGGCTTGCACATGGGGCGACTCCTTGAGCCAATCCCAATCGCGGATACGCACAT
Organism: Paludibacteraceae bacterium; assembly: GCA_045591505.1. Classification (GTDB taxonomy): domain Bacteria; phylum Bacteroidota; class Bacteroidia; order Bacteroidales; family Paludibacteraceae; genus Colicola. Next base: position 67,498 of record JAZNSW010000029.1, on the reverse strand, counting down.
CAGCAATAGTGGCTTGGGTAGTAAGCAAGTCATCACGGTCGCCCAACGTAACACGGTTATTCTCAGCGTCAATCTTGGTCACAAACTTAGGTGCTCCTAATGCAATACCCAATCCCTTGCGCTGACCAATCGTATAATGGCAATAACCTTGGTGCATACCCAATATGTTTCCCTGATTATCAATATATTCGCCTTTTGGAACGGATACTCCTTGCTGGGCGAGGAAAGTGCGATAATCGTTGTTCGGCACAAAGCAAATCTCTTGGCTTTCCGCTTTCTTGCTCAATGCTTCAAATCCGTGTGACAAAGCGATTTGGCGTACTTCTGTTTTCGTTAGTCCGCCTAATGGGAATAGGGTATGGCGAAGGTTCTCTTCGGTAAGCATCCAGAGAAAGTAGGTTTGGTCTTTGTGGGTATCTACTGCATTCTTGAGATAGGTGTGTCCGCGGTGTTCTGCAATTTGAGCATAGTGCCCAGTCGCAATATAATCGCATCCATATTGCTCTGCGGCCTGCATAAGTTTGCCCCATTTGATATGTGAGTTGCATAATACACATGGATTAGGCGTGCGCCCGTGCGCGTATTCATCCACAAAATTAGCAATCACATGATCGCGAAATGTATCGCGAAAATCCAGTATATGATGCTCAAAACCCAATGTTGAAGCCATGCGCTGTGCTTCTAAAATGCTCTCTAATGAGCAGCAGCCTTTTTCTTTAGCAAGGCAAGATTCTTTAACAGTATCAAAGGTGCGGAAGGTCGCACCTACTAATTCATACCCTTGCTCTTGCAGCAAGATGGCGGCTACGGTAGAATCTATTCCGCCAGACATTCCTATGAGTACACGCTTGGACAAGTGACTAATCGTTTTGGATGATGAATGATAAATTTCGGGGCAAAGGTAGTGAATTTTTTGTAAATCTACAAATTTTTTTTGCATATATGCTGCACTTCGACTCTTTTTTTTCTGTGAAAGTGTGAAAGTGTGAAAGTGCAAACGCGCAAAATTGAAATGACATAACTCGGGTAGATACCGTGTAGATACCGAGTAGATAGACTATCTATATCCCCTCGTTAATTGACCAAAAACTGAAAAATTGCCTGTCGAAAATTAATAAAATTTAACACTTTGCACTTTCACACTTTCACAAGAAAAAATATGTCGAAGTACCTCCTGTTTCGTCAAAATTTTTTGATCAATATGCAATTTTTTCTTCGAAAAACTTGTGTGTATGCAAATTTTTTTGTACCTTTGCACATCGTTTGAAAATAATAGTAAAATTTATATCGTGATGAAAAAAAATCTACTCTTCATTTTATTGTTTCTCGCAAGTAGCGTATTTGCGCAAGTAACTACAATACCTAGTATTGTGCAAAAAGGTTATAAAGGAGAAGTAACAATCGTATTCAACCCTAACGAAGGAAATAAGGGTATGGTCAATGCCACAAAGTGCTATGCCCATACAGGTATTACCTACAATGGTACTTCGTGGCAAAATACCAGTGGTTGGCGCGATGGGAAAGATAAATACAAAATGACCAAAAACGCAGATGGCAATTGGGAATTGAAAATCACGCCTAATATCTACGCCTACTATGGTGTGCCTGAATCAACAAATGTTACGCAATTGTGCTTTGTGTTTAACGATGGACCTAATGGCACGTTGGAGGGAAAAGCCGATGGTAATGCGGATATTTTTGTGGACTTGGCAGATGCTGGACTCGCTGCGATAATCAGCAATACATTGCCTGATATTTCTTCAGAGGGCGACGTGGTAAATCTTGAGTGTGTTTCCACAGAGGCTGCCACATTGACTCTCTCGCTTAATGGGGAGCAAATCGCTACGGCTGAAGGAACAAAGCTGACGCATACGATTACCTTGAGCGAAACAGGAAACTATCACTTCATCTTCACCGCAAAAACGGCTACCGATGAAGCCAAAGCAGAGGCATTTACTTGTGTCGCTGGTCTGCCTGAACAAGCAAAACGACCTGAAGGGGTAGATATGGGTATTTACTACGACGAGGAGGACGACACAAAAGTAACGCTTTGTACCTATGCTGCCAGCAAGTCTGCTCCTGCTAAACATGTATTTGTGGTAGGTGATTTTAATAATTGGGTGATCTCGGATGACTATCAAATGAAGCAAGATGGCAATTATTTCTGGTTGGAAATCAAAGGTTTGACTCCTCAGAAAGAGTATGCTATGCAATATGTAGTCGTTCGTGCGGATGGTGTGGTAAAACGTATTTCTGATTTGTTCTCGGAGAAAGTGCTGCACCCTAATGACCAATACGAGCCAAAGGATATTGACCCTACTTTGATGGATTATCCAAAAGAGGGTAGTGATTATGTAACCGTTATTCAAACGGCTAAACCAGAGTTCCCTTGGTCTGAGGCTACACTGAATTTCAAACGCCCTGATAAAAACAACTTGATTATTTATGAGTTGTGGGTATATGACCATACGCCATTCCGCTCTATTCCTGGATTAATGGACCGTTTGGATTACTATGAGGATATGGGTGTAAATGCCATTGAGTTGATGCCTGTAACTGAGTTTGATGGTAATGAAAACTGGGGCTATTCACCTAACCACTATTTTGCGTTGGACAAAGCATATGGTACACCAGAGCATTTGAAAACCTTTATTGACGAGTGCCACAAAAGGGGAATTGCGGTTATCTTAGACATGGTATTCAACCATTCTACGGGTTTGAACCCAATGAACAAACTCTACCCATATGGCGAAGATTTGAAGCATAACCCTTGGTTTAACGTCTCTGCACCTCACTCTGATAATGTATACGAGGATTGGAATCACGATTTTGCTCCTGCTAAAAGCATGATGATCCGTGCGCTCAATTATTGGTTAACCGAGTATAAGGTGGATGGCTATCGTATGGACCTCAGTCACGGATTGTGCGGTACAACCTACGATGCTGTAGATCATATTACAGAGTACTATGAGAAAGGCGTTAAGGCGGTTGCAGAAGATGCGTATTTCATTCTTGAGCATTGGGGAAGTCAAATGGGGTCTGAGCGTCCAAAATTAATCAGCAAAGGTATGCTCTGCTGGGATAATACCACCAATGCATATTATCAAACGGCTATGGGATGGCTTAAGGATGGTGATAGCTTTACCAATGCCAACCGCGATGGTTACGTAAGTTATTGCGAGAGCCATGATGAGGAGCGTGCGTTCTTCAAAGCGAAACATTTTGGTAATGGAGACTTGCAGACGGATGACCAAGAGCGTATTGCGCGCGTGCCGCTGAACATGGCATTCCTTACCATGCTTAATGGCCCACAAATGTTCTACCATTTTGCTGAGTTTGGTTTTGATTATTCCAAATATCAAGATAAAAATGGCAGATGGGGTACGAATCCTTATGGCGAGAAAGATGTGATTGGATATGAAGTAAAAATGCAAGCCAAAAAACGCATTGAGACATGGCTGGGAGAAGGTGCATGGCGCACAGATGCTTTCCACAAGGTGGCACAAACCATTCAGTTGCGTACACGCATTATGCCTGAGGTGTTTGAGGGTAATCCTACCAAAGTAAATATTTCTGGTGGAAAGAAAATTCGTACCATTCAATGGGGTAGTGATGTGTTTGTGGTAGGTAATTTTGCTGTGGAAGGAAATGAGACTGCTACCTTGCCTGAGGGAACATGGTATAATTATTTCCAACAAAAGCCACAAACTGAAACAAATCTTACACTGGCTCCTGGGGAAGTGATGATTTTCACGGGTAAAGAAGTGGCATTACCTGAGTTATTGCCTTATTACAGCTTCTTGACTGATGTGGAGAATATCGTTGTAGAAAATGATACGGAGATCTTACCTCCATATAATGTGAAAGTGTATAACATCAATGGCTATGTTATCTCATCGCAAAACAATGTGATGATGCCTGATTTAAGTGGATTGCAATCGGGATTGTATATCATACAATATGAGAAGAATGGTGCTTATGCCACCAAGAAGGTGATTCGCTAATCACCCATATTCGATAATCATACATCCTTCTGAATACCGATTATCTATTTACTGCTTTCACGCGAAATCCTGCTTTGCGCAGTTGTTCAATTAATCCATCCTCGCCACCAAGATAGATGGCATTGAGTGTGATAAACGCTTTTCCCTCTCGTAAGAAGGGGGTTAAGCGTTTTACCCATACTTGATTGCGTTGGCTATACACTTTATAATCTGAGTATGAGATAGAGGTGGTATTATCAGGACCTTTGATTTGGTAAGCAATATCTACCAAGCGGCCATAGAGATACATTTCTCGTAAAGTGCGTTCTTGACGAACTTCTTTTTCAGGATATTGTATTACTTTGAGCAATTCTTCGCATTGCCAATGAAATGGTTCGCGGTCAAAAAGCATATACATGGTTTCCCCCACGTCATCTAAGCCATATACAGGAATATCCGATTGTGCCGCAACTTTCTCGAAGAATGTTTCCATAGAGCGGTCTTCGTCATAATTGAGCCATTTCTTCATCAGCTCATTGCGATACATTTCTGTGAGATAGGAGGGCTTCATACGTCCTATTTTATCTAATCCCATGCCTATATGAAGGCGTAACGCTTCATCAATTTCTTGATATTGTTCGGCTGTGTAAAAATGGTTCAGCTGCACAGAATCGGGCAACAATGCTGCTTGGCGTAAAGCGGCAATGGCTTCATAGTCTTGCATAGCAAATTCGGTAATTACCTTATTGCACTCGCTATAGCATTTAAACGCATTGGGTATGGAATCGATGAAGGTCATATCCACAGTGCGATTAGTGGCTAAAATATACGATGGGGCGGCCACAGAGTTTCCCGATATACGATATAGCACCTGGGCTGATGATGATAGGGCATAGAGAAATAATATACAACTAAGAAGAAACCGTTTCATAATCATTGGAATCTTGAAATCAAATTATATGCTTGGTATATACCTAATTCGCCTGCTTTGCTTAAATCGGCTATACCTTTATCTGTTTCGTTGATATAAATATATGTAAGTCCACGATTGAAATATGCTTCTGCAAAATCGCTATCTACGGCAATGGCTTGAGTGTAGTAGGAGATTGCGGCTTTAAAGTCTTGTTGTAGGCATAGCATATTGGCTTTGTTGTAATAGGCAAAAGAGAAATCGGGTTGATGCTGTATCACATAATCGTAATCGCGCATCATAATCTCAAAGTCTGCACTCTCTACTTTTTCGCCTGTAGCACGTTTGTATTCAATGAGTTTATATCGCCAGTTCGCTCGGCTAAAATAGGCAAAATAGAGATTATCATCCAGTAGGGTAGCGCGTGTTATATCGTCTATGGCAGAGGAATAGTCTTGCACGAGTGCAAACTCAATTGCACGAGCCACATAGGCAGCGCAGAGTTGATTGTTTTGGGGTGAATGTGGTACTGCCATTTGCTCCAAGAGGTCAATCTGATGAGATAAATGGCTAATCTGAGCAAAGTGTTGATTAACCATATCGGCAGAAAGTGTCATTTCTTTGGTGGTGAAACGTAGTGGAGCCGGTAGTTGCATGCTACGGTTGTATGCATCAATGCTTGCATGTGAATAATTCGTTTGTCGCAAGGAATTGGTATTGGATGCGGTAGCATAGTAGGAGAGGAATATATTGGGCTCATTCACCACATCGGTGTAGCGTTTTTGTACATTACCACGTGTATCGCTATCGTATTTATTTTCCTCGTCATTCGCTTCTTGATTTTGCGCAGCGAGGGCAGAGAACTCTTTTCTTCTATCTCGTTTTTGCGGTTGGGCTTCTGCCACCTGCATATTAGTGGTGATAGACTGAATACTATCTTTTTTCTGCTCCAATTGAAAGGCTTGTTGTCGCAGATTAAATGCTTCTTTGCCATTCCCCATTGCTGTTTGTGCTTGCGCTGCAAGGTAGTAAGCGGGTAGGAAATAGGGTTTACGTTGTATGATAGTTTGAAAATCGGTTAATGCTTCTTGCCATTGCTGCAATTGCAATTGCACTAATCCACGTTGATAATAAATCTCCATTTTTTCGGGATCATAGTTGATGGCTTGTGATAAATCCTCTAATGCGCGGTTGTAGTCGCCTAATTCTTGTCGTAGTACCCCTCTGTTGTAATAGCATTGTGGGTCTCGTGGAGCAAGGGATATGGCTTTGTCATAATCGGTCATCGCACTGCGATAATTATGACGATGATAATAGATGATGCCGCGATTGATATAATCCCCTGCCCATTTACTACCATGTTCAATAGATTGTGAGATAGAGGCAAGGGCATCATCTTCCTCATTGAGTAGCAATTGTACTACTCCCAATGCTGACCAGTTAGATGGGTTTTGCGAGTCGTATTCTGTGGCTTTAATAAACGCATTTTTAGCACATATAGTGTCGCCACTCCGTAGGCATATACTACCTTTTTCAAAATGCAAAGCAGCCGATTGTGGTTCGCGGTGGAGTAGGTGTTGAATGTCGTCTAATGCTAATTCATATTTCTCCAATCCTGCGCGCACATCTGCTCGCATGGCGATATAAGTTTTGTTTTCAGGAGCAAAAATGAGTGCTTCGCTAAAGTCTTTTTCCGCTTTATCCAATTGGTTAGTTTGGCGGTAGATATATCCTCTGGTATAGTATGCACCAGGTTGAAAGGGATTACGTTCAATAGCGGCGTTGCAATCCATTTCTGCGCCTGTATAGTCGCCTAATTCGATTTTGGCAATAGCACGCAGCAAATAGGGTTCGCTGAGATAGGGTTTTAGTTTAATAACTTGATTGAAATACTGAATACTTAGCACATAGTCATCAAAATACAACGCATTACGTCCAATGGCAGTAATGCGATCGGTATTCAACTGTGCCATGCTTACAATGCTCATGCAGCATGCCAATACGATGTTTAGTATCCTTTTCACTTTTCCAATACGATGTTTAGTATTCTTTTCGCTTTAACAATACGATGTTTAGTATCCTTTTCACTTTTCCGCTAAAGTATTATTTGCACCCTGCCTCAGGGTCAAACCATTCGGGTACATCAAACTGCTCTTCGGGATTATATCCTAACTCTTCATCTGCGAGTACTTTTTGCATATAGATTGCCCAAATAGGTAATGCCATGTTGGCACCTTGTCCTGCGGACATATTATCGAAGTGAATAGAGCGGTCTTCGCCTCCTACCCATACGCCGCTAACGAGGGATGGAGTAAAGCCGACAAACCAACCATCGGAGTGATTTTGTGAGGTACCTGTTTTTCCGCCCATTGGGCCTTTGAGCCCGTAGCGGAAGCGTGCACGAACACCCGTGCCATGATCCATCACATTGCGCAGCATGTATATCATCTTGTAGGAGGTCGTTTCGCTGATAATCTCATAGGTTTTAGGCGTGAATGTTGCTAAAATATTGCCATTATTATCTTCGATACGTGTCACGTACAGCGGTTCCACACGAATACCTTTATTAGGGAAGGTAGTATAGGCATCCACCATTTCTTTTACGCTCACTTCGCATGGTCCGAGGCAGAGACTAACAACAGGGTCCAATTGCCCTTCAATACCAAACGAACGCATAAGTTGTACCAATTGTTCGGGAGTAAAGAGTGACATGAGGTAGGCGGTTATCCAGTTGCTAGATTTTTCCAAACCCCAGTTCAGAGTCACCATTTCCCCCTGATTATCTAAGTGTTCATCGCGTGGTGTCCATGCCACACCATTGCCATCAATGAGGGTGATAGAATCGTTTACAGTGCTATCACATGGCCACATACCTTCATCCATGGCAAGGGTAAAGAGGTAGGGCTTGATGGTAGAGCCAACTTGTCGTCGCCCTGTATTTACCATGTCGTATTGAAAATGGGTGAAGTTTGGACCTCCGACATAGGCTTTCACCGCGCCAGAATGTGTTTCCATCGACATGAACCCGCAACGGAGGAAGTGTTTATTCCATCGGATAGAGTCCATAGGACTCATAGTGGTATCTATCATTCCATCGTAGGAGAAGACGCGCATTGCAACAGGGGTGTTGAACACATTACGAATATCCGTTTCGCTCATACCTTGTTTTTTTAGAGCACGGTAGCGGTCTGTTTGCCGCATAGAGCGATTCATGATAGCATCAATATCTTCTTTCTCAAGGTCTGCGGAGAATGGGGCATAACTCTTTTTACGTTTCTCGCGGAAGAATGTTTTTTGCAGTGCTTGCATATGTTCGCTTACTGCTTCTTCGGCATATTGCTGCATACGTGAGTCGATGGTGGTGTAAATGCGCAAGCCATCTTGATAGAGATCATAAGGAGTGCCATCGGGCTTATGATTTTTGTAGCAAAATCCGTACAATGGATTTTCTTCCCATTGTCGTTTATCAATCTCATATTGCAATTGATTCCATTCGGAGTAGTGACTACGTTTGGGCTCTTTGGCAGTCAGTATTTGTCGCAGATATTCGCGGAAATAGGGTGCTGCACCTTGCTTGTGATCCACAGACTGGTATTTGAGTTCGATAGGAAGTGCTTTAAGGGAATCGCACATTTGCTCTGTGATATAGTCGTATTTGCATAATTGGTTGAGCACGGTATTTCGGCGGTTGAGTGCATTTTCGGGACGACGACGGGGGTTGTATAAGGATGGATTCTTACACATACCCACCAACATGGCTGCTTCTTCTAATTTCAAATCACTTGGGGTAGTGCTAAAATATACTTGTGCTGCAGATTTGATACCAACTGCATTGTAGAGGAAGTCAAATTGGTTGAGATACATAGTTAGAATCTCTTCTTTGGAGTACAAACGCTCTAATTTTGTAGCAATCACCCATTCGATAGGTTTTTGCAGAGCGCGTTCAAAGATATTATTGGCTTGTGGTGACCATAGTTGTTTAGCCAATTGTTGGGTGATAGTACTACCGCCACCTGCTTTACCTAACATGATAATAGCACGCATCAGCGATTTGAGATCTACGCCTGTGTGAGAGTAATAGCGCACATCTTCGGTGGCTATCAAAGCGTTAATCATATTGGGGGATATTTCGTTGTAGGTAACACCTACGCGATTTTCATTGCGGTAATAGCGACCCAGTAATTGCATATCTGCAGATATAACCTCAGTGGCATATTTGTTTTTTGGGTTTTGCAATTCGTCTAACGGAGGAAGATACCCCAACCAGCCTTTGGTAATCATCCAAAATACGAGCACAATAGCCACTATGCCTGTGCATAAAAGTCCCCAGAACCATGCCAAAAATTTCTTCTTGAATGATGAGGTGTCTGTTTTTTTGTTTTGCTTGTTATTCATACTTCGTCTCTTTGATAGTATATTATTTCTCTTTTGGAATATATTCTTTATAGTATGTCTTCTATTATCCGATTTAGTATATGAAAGCCCTGAGTAGTGGCTATCACATGTCCGTTGGATAGGGTGAGTAATCCTTTTTGAATGTATGGTTGTGCTGCTACCATATTAACTAATGTTTGATTAACGCCGTGGTTCGTTCGTAATCCTAACATGACTTGTTCCATATGCTTCTGTTCTGCGGATAGGATTTCTATTTCGGGTTGAAGATTATGTGACAATGCTTGTTCTATGTAGCGGTCAATATGGCTGATGTTCCATTGTCGCTGTGTGCCATTGTAACTATGTGCTCCAGCTCCCAATCCTATGTAGGGGGTACCATTCCAATAACTGGAATTATGTTTGGATTCGCATTCAGGTAATGCGAAGTTACTTACTTCATAGTGAACGTAACCATTCGCTGTTAATTGCTCCACCAAATAATCATACATTTGCATTTCTATTTCTTCATCCACCATTTCGATTTCGCCTTCTTGTAATAGTTGCGTTATGCGAGTACCTTCTTCGTAGATAAGTCCGTAGGTGGATATATGTTGTACCCCCATTTGGAGGGCTTGTGCCACATCGTTTTGCCATTGCTGCAACGTTTGTGAGGGTAGGGCATACATGAGGTCAATAGATATGTTGTCAAATCCTGCAGCTTGTGCTATGGTTATTGCTTGTTTTGCTTCTGCTGCGGTATGTCGCCTGCCAATTAACTGTAGTAGTGTATCATCAAAACTCTGCACACCAATACTCAGGCGATTGATACCCATTGCTCGCCATGCTTCTGCTTTTTCTTGCGTTATATCCCCAGGATTGGCTTCCATTGTCACCTCTACTCCTCGCCCAATCACCTCCTCGCCTAATCGCCTAATCGCCTCCTCGCCTAACACACTCGGTGTTCCACCGCCTATATATATTGTCTCTATAGGTTCGGCAATTTCGTGTTGTCGGTCTTGCCATTCGGTGAGTAGAGCGTCAATATATTGCTCTTGTTTGTCTAATAGTGTTGTAGAGAAAAAGTCGCAGTATTTACAGCGACTCTTGCAAAATGGAATATGTATATATATACCAGCCATCAATCGTTTTTACCTCTCACATTTCCCCTTTCACTTTTCCCAAAGGTATTTCATCCACTCTGCCATTTTTTGTTCTTGAGGGCTACCTTGTGCGTGCCAAAACTGCGTACCCTGCAATGCATCGGGCATAAACTGTTGCTTAACAAAGTGATTTGGAAAGTCATGCGCATATTGATACCCATCACCATACCCTAACTCGTCCATCAGTTTGGTGGGCGCATTGCGTAGATGCAATGGTACTGGCAAATTGCCAGTCTTTTCTACTGTTTCCAGTGCCTGATTGATAGCCAGATAGGCAGAATTGGATTTCTGCGACGTGGCAAGATACACGGTTGCCAATGCCAGCGGAATACGTCCTTCTGGCCAACCAATCTTCTGCAATGTGTCGAAGCAAGCGTTCGCCACCAACATAGCGTTGGGGTTTGCTAATCCAATGTCCTCGCTAGCAGAGATGACCAATCGGCGGGCGATAAACTTTGGGTCTTCGCCTGCTGCCACCATGCGTGCCAACCAATAGAGTGCTGCATCGGGGTCGCTACCGCGGATAGACTTAATGAAGGCAGAGATAATATCGTAATGCAGTTCGCCATCTTTATCGTATGCTACAGGATTCTGCTGTAGTTGTTTGGTCACGGTCTCGTTGTCAATCACTTTGACACCCGAGTTAGTAACTAACTCAACAATATTGAGCAGTTTGCGTGCATCTCCACCCGAGTAGCGCAGGATACTTTCTGTCTCGCGCAGTTCGATACCCAGACCGCGGATGTATTCATCGTTGGTTAGTACACGGTGGAGGAGTTCCAAGAGGTCGTCTTTCTCTAGTGATTTGAGAACATACACTTGGCAGCGGCTGAGTAGAGGGGTGATAACCTCAAACGAGGGGTTTTCTGTGGTGGCACCAATCAGTGTGATGGTCCCATCTTCCACGGCACCTAACAAACTATCTTGTTGCGATTTGGAGAAACGGTGAATCTCGTCAATAAATAATATCGCTCGCCTATCGCCCATAGCCAATTGCCTATCGCCCATCGCCAATTGCCCATCGCCAAACAACCCACTATTCATCGCTGCATAGCGTTTAGCTTTATCGATAACTTCGCGCACCTCTTTCACACCACTGGTGACAGCGGATAGAGTGTAGAACGGACGTTCTAACTGATGGGCAATAATCCGTGCAAGCGTAGTTTTGCCCACGCCTGGAGGTCCCCATAGTATGAATGATGATAGATTGCCGTTTTCTATCATCTGACGCAGAATAGCTCCTTCTCCTACGAGATGCTTCTGACCTATGTATTCGTTGAGCGTCTTCGGACGCAATCGTTCTGCTAATGGTAGCATCTGTTTTTAGTTTACAATTAACATTTTACAATTATAGTGTAAATCCTCGCCTCTTCGCCTCATCGCCTCATCGCCCCATTGCCTCACACACTCCTCATCTTCTCAATCTCCGCCTCATGTTCTTGCGTAGTGAGTTCGCGGATATGTGTTTCGGTGCGGACGTCTGTATCTTCCTTATATACTAAGTAGTGGTGTTCACCTTTCGTTGCCACTTGTGGCAGGTGTGTGATACTAATCACTTGACGCGAAGCGGCAACCTGCCGCATGATCTCGCCCATCTGACTGGCGATAGCACCGCTGACGCCTGTGTCTATCTCATCGAAAATGATAGTCGGCAGTCCGTTGGTGGAGGCAATCAGCGCCTTGATACATAGCATCAGTCGGCTAATCTCGCCACCTGAAGCTACCTCTGCTACGCGGCGCAGCGACTGGTTGAGGTTGGCTGCAAACATAAACTGCACATCATCTTTGCCAGTAGGCGTAAAATCCTCTGTAGGTGTGATTTGCACTGCCACGTTCGCATGTTTTACACCAAGGCGTTGCATGTCTTCTATGAGGCGAGATGCAATATGGCTACAAGGCGCAAGGCGCGATTGGGTTAGTGCTTCGGCTGCCTCGTTGAGGGCACTATGGGCGGCATCTACTTCGCCTTGCAAACGGGCTATATCTTCATCAAAATTTGCCAACTGCTGCATTTGCCGTCCCAACTCTTCGTGTAGAGCTATCAGCTCGGCAATAGTCTGCACACGATGTTTCTTCATCAGCGTTTGCAGCATGCTCTGTCGCTCTTGCACTTGCTCCAGACGCATTGGGTCGCGCTCGGTGTGGTCATAGAGGCGTTGGATGTCGGAAATAATATCTTTGAGGTCAATCTCTATGCTATCGAGTCGGTCTGCGATGGGCAATTGGCAATTGGCAATTGCCGATAGACTGGTATGTATGAGTGATAGGGCACCATTGTCGCTGTCCAATTGTTGTAGGGCAGTAGCGAGTGCGGTTTGTATCTCTTCGGCATGTGCAAGGCGGTATTCTTCTGCTTCCAATTCTTCCATTTCATCGGCTTGCAGATGGGCGTCTTCCAATTGTTGCCATTGGAATGCTGTATAGTCGGCATCAGCTTGTGCTTTGGCTGCGCGTTGTTGGTATTGGTGTAGTTCGTGTAGAGCTTGGGTGTAGCGTTCGTAGGCAGCAGAGTAGGTGTCTTGCTGAGCTTGGTTGTTGGCAATACTATCCACTATTTGCAGTTGGAAGAGGTCATCGCCGAGCATCAGACTCTCGTGTTGCGAGTGAATATCTATGAGTTGGCGTGCCAGGGCTTTCAGTTCGGCTTGTGTCACTACTTCATCGTTCACAAAAGACCGTGAACGCCCATTTTGGTTGAGTTCACGACGAATAATCATTTCCTTGCCTATCTCCAATAGCCCGTCAGGGCGTCCCATAGGCAGAATGCTGTCCAATATCCTACCTTTAGGAGCGAACGTCGCCTCTATCACGCATCGTTCTTCGCCTTCGGTAATGGTTTTTGTGTCGGCGCGTGCGCCCATTACGAGGTTGAGTGCGCCGAGAATAATACTCTTACCAGCACCAGTCTCACCAGTCATGACGGAGAATCCTTCATGGAAATCAATATCCAGTTGTGAGATAAGTGCGTAGTTACGTATGTGGAGATGAGTGAGCATAATTATCCAAATTGAAATCACCTGCAAAGGTACAACAAAAAATGCACATTTGCAAGAGATACGTGTGAAAATTTATTTTCAAGTACGATTTTATTGCAAATAGGCTACAAAGTATTTCGTATCGCGCCGCTGTCGCACAGCGGTATGGCTATAGGGTAGTGCCGTATAGGGTAGGCACGACCGCCTAATTTATGAGAAGCTGGAAAAATGCGTTTTATTAAGATTGCCATCTCTTGTACCTTCCTTATCAATCTCGTGTCAAAGACCAAGGATGAACCAAAGAAGAACCAAGGAAGAACCAAGGAACGCCGAAACTGAAAAAAGGCTTTTTATTAAGATTTGACTAAAACACTTGACTCGATTCCTAAAAAGGTTGACTCTTTTCCTGAAATAGTTTACTTATCTGTTTTTAAGCAAAAAAATCGCCAAAAAAACAAATTTCCTTGCTCAATTCAAAAAAATGTATTATCTTTGCAGTCGCAATTCCACGCCGGGGATGTCTGCACGTCATCGGCGGGGTAGCAGACATATTTAAAAGGCGTTTATTAGCGCTCTGTTCTGACGTATTGAAATGTCGCAACCTTCAATCCTGATAAGAACTTAGCAACGATAGATGTCCTACGGGATATAGATTGTCCCTCTTGTGCCTGTTTTGGTACGTCTTTTGTGCATATACGTATGCGCACACGCGTACCTTAACTCAAATAGCACGGAGAATGTTTATATTCGGCGTGGGCTTCGCGTTGTCGTTTTATTGGAAGGGCAATGCGAGAGCCTCATAACGTGGAACGACAACAGTCGGAATCCACGTTTTTTTGTATGCCTATTGTTTTAAAAATGAAAAATAAAGTCCAATTTAATAATAAACGAATTATGATACTTAGTAGGAGCGCGTTCCACTGTGAAAAAAGACAAATAAGACAATAATTTATAAGTTTAACTAAAAAAAAAGAATATTATGAAAATTATCAGTACTATTCTTAGCATTGCTATGATTGGCATGGGCATTTACGGTTTAGCTATTTCTGGTGGTGAAACAAGTTGGTGGATAACATTAATTATCGGTGTCATTTGGTTGATAGCGGATATTATTGCCATCAAAAAAAGCCAAGAATAAACAAAAGTTTTAACATTATTAATTGAATTTATGATTATTAGTACCATTGTTGGCAGTATTATGGATGCCAAGAGATTGATTAAACAGAATCAAGCACAAAACGACAATAATTATAACAATATCATTGTCAAGAATCAATACGCTATCAACATACCTGCATTTTTATCTCCAATGAAGAACCTGAGTGAAGATGCTTCGTTACAATATGGAAATAAAACTTTAGATATTGCTTTCTTAGTGATTGATGAGCCAAAATCAGAATTTATTGCAGCTGTTAAGGAATCACAACCTACCATATTGGGATTAGGAAATTCTATTGTAGATAACTTAGCTACGGTTGCGATTAACAACATGTTTGAGGTAGATAAAGTTGAAGTAGGTAATTATACTCAAACCACCATTAATGGATTAAATGCCATAACATTGAATGTCTTTCAAAAAAGGACTTTCTTTAAGGATGCTGCATATGGAAGTTTCGCATTTATAGAAGGAAAAGACAGATTATATCAAATTATAATTATGTCTGGTGGAACCAGCATTCGAAAATTGGCTGACAAATTAGAAACTGCCATCCATTCGTTTAAAGAACTATAATATCCTTGAAATGTAATTAACTAAGAGTGTTAACAATATAATACAAAATGCCTATGAAACATTTATCAAAGACAACTGTATGTCACAAATAGCAGTATCGCGATCATACAGAATTAATCTTTTAACTGCAAGGAGTAACCGAAAAGCCAAAAAGTGAGTAGGGAGAAAATAAAAATTATAAAAATATATGAAGCAATTCTTATTTGTAGTTGTTTTTGGATTTATGTTTAATTCAGTCTGTGCACAAGGAATATATAACATAAAGACTGGTTCCGCATATCAATCACTTAATATTGAGAGCCAGAACACTTATAACATTCGTAAATCACATAATTATGAAGAAGGATATGGTACATATGAAGGAACCAAAAGCTATGTAAGAGTAGATTTTATTAGAAGCAATGGTGACGCTGCCTTTTCTTTATATCAAAATGGTCGTATATATGATTATATCCGTGATGTAAGTGGCTCATATTTCGTTGCAAACGAATGTGGTTATAAATCATATAAAATTTATATCAGGTGGGATCATGGAGGCGAAGCCTGGGGATTCCTAAATTATTCTGAACGGAGCGATGGTATGCCTAAATTGCATATTTATATCTCAGGAAAAGGATATGTTTATTCTCCATATGTAAATAGGGATTAAGCAGAAAATGTTTAAACAAATTTGCATATCGTTCTTATTGTTGCTGATAGGTGCTATGATTTATATCATCTATCGCCCCAATGTCTATTTTCTAATGTGTTTTCCAATAGAATTATTGGAAAAAATAAAAGTAGATATTGATTATGCAAATTGTTCTATCGGTACATATTTTTTCATTTTTTGTTTACCTGATTCTCTATGGTATGCATCCTTACTGATTTTTCAGTCCGCATTATATGAGAGACAGAAAATAGCTATTTTTCTCTTTTCTTTATCTGTGTTTTTACCATTTATATATGAATTACTGCAGAAAATAGGCATTGTTGCAGGAACATTCGATATAATGGATTTATTTACTTATTTATTAACTTTAATTATTGTATTATTATGTCAAAGAAAACATTTTTTTCACTTGTTGCATTAGTGTTATTTACATTTGCAGCATTAGGAAGTGCTTCCACTCAATCAAGTAGTTCCTACGGAAGTTCCAGTAGTTCTTCTAGCCGTCAATCTCTTTCTGATATTCCAAAGACTGATTTTCCTCCAACAGCCAAAAGATGTCCATCTTGTCTTGGAGCTGGATGTGATAAATGTGATAATAAAGGAGTTGTTCTGGATTATTAAGAATTTAAACTCTTATTCCAAGGACTTATAATCGGTTGATAAAATGTAGCGTTTGTTGACGCTTTATATTCAAAAACATGTGTGAATTTAGGTTTATCGTTCAAAATGCAGGATGATATCCCTATTCTATTCCAATGGTTATTGAGTTTATAAGGCAGAGCAAACGCTACAAAACCATAGAAGTAGTAAATAAATAATAATTTTAGGCTAATGAAACGCTTTTTTTTCGTAATGTGTGTCATCTGCTTATCTATGACAGCGTTCCCGAAATCAGTAACATTGATTCCATTTCAAACATACGATGTTAATGTTCCTATGGTCGGGGTTACAAAGGTTTCAGCAACAATGTTTGACGCCTTAATAAAAGATTTTGGTTGTGAAGATAGAATTGTAAATCCCCAAAATTTCCAACTAAAAAGTTGTATAATATTTAGTTGCCTTGAAAGTCTTGAACGTGGGAAAATTTTCAATATAACAGATAATGAAATAGTTGTACATTTGACGTATTATTATCCACATGATATATATGAGGAAGATATTGTTGTGAAACCACGGACGTTCAGTCGGATAAGTGCGGGGGGATGGCCTCAAAAGATTATATGTACATTCTAATCTCTTATTCAGAAGAGGTTGTTTTTAATAATTAATTTAAAACCGATGGGGCGATGGGATATAACTGCTACGAAACAAATGAAAAAGTTAATAACATTATTTGTTGCTGTATTTGCAACATGCGTATTGTTCGCACAAGAAAAACAGTACCTTATCAAAGTAAATTATTCTGTAGTTTACGAATTCCGTGATTATGCTGGGCGTGTTTTATCCAGTCAATCAGGATATGATAGTTACGCTACATTTACTGTTTGCGCAGAAACAGAAGGTGAAGCAAGACAAAAAGCGATAGAACAATGCTCAAGTGTATGTTCTTATGGAGGTCAAAAAGTTGGTAGTGCAGAAATCGGAGGTGTAAAATGTACTAAATATGAAGTAAGAAGGATAAAAGGAGCTCAAGATATATCACCTTCTCATCCTGATTGCTAACTTGAAATATTCTTTTATTATAAATAAAATAGAATTAGTGCTCTTCCCTAATTAGAAGAGGGTGTGTCAAAATGCAAAAAGTGTCTTGACTGAGAGCAATTTCAAATATTCAACTCTCAGAGACTTGTTTTTAGTTTTTACACCCACCCCCTCTTTATACTTATAGGGCAAGTAACATCCACGTGGCGGAGTAGATGGCAATGTTGCCAAACATGAATGCTAGACCTTCGGCACAATTTTCGGCACGCGAAAACTTTTTTCAAAAAAACACACTCACGCGGGAAGCATAGTAAACACTACACTTCCCGCATGTTATATATACCACTTTACCCTACAAATTCACAAATCTTCGGCACAAAAACACCAAAATACCGAAGATTCAGCAGCATTATAATAATAGAGGCTAAAATATTTGAAGCACCAAAGCCACAGATAAGACACAACTAGCCCATAGATATGCTACAGTGGTCGTGAAGTGGTCACGTAGCCCGAAGTCAACTAGAGAGCAACCTAAAAGCCACCGAAAGCCCACAGATGTTCCACAGATCTCCTATCGTGATTGCCTAATCAGCAAGAATCTTGTCCATCCCAATGAGGTGGTTTTATGTGTCCTCTTTCATAATTTTATACATTATTCAACTATATAATGGATAAATTTCTTATTTTTTATCCATTACACTTGCATATGTTGAATAAAATCACTACCTTTGCAGCGATTTTGAGGGGAAGCATATTTAATGCTCTGTCTAAATAAAACATTATCGCTATGAGAAATATCATCTTACACCAACGTGAAGAGCGTGATCGATTACTGAGTCTTCCGTATATCAACAGACAAACTACCTATCCTGTTGATGTGTTGCTGCAGAGCCCTATGATTAAATTAATCACAGGACCACGACGCGTAGGCAAGTCAGTGTTTGCACTATTGGCACTGAAAAACACTAACTTTGCGTATCTGAACTTTGATGATAACCAACTGCTTGCCAATTGGAACGAAGATGTAGTCATGCAAACACTAGGTGATGTATATCCCGACTATCAGTATCTACTATTGGATGAAGTACAGAACCTACCTGATTGGGATTTGTGGGTGACAACGCTTTATAGAAGAGGATATAATCTAATCATCACGGGAAGCAATGCACGCATGCTTAGCCAAGAGATGGCAACAGTACTCACAGGGCGATATATTCCAATAGCCATGTACCCATTTAGTTTACCTGAAACGGTACAATGGTATGACATTGACCCAACCAATATCCCTACAGAAAAGCAGGCAAAAGTCGCTTCGCTACAAGATGAGTACTTGCGTTTGGGTGGTTATCCCGAGATAGTCAAAACGCGTGCTTTGGCACAAAGCTATTTGAGCACTTTATACGATTCGATTCTGCTAAAGGATGTAGCAAAACGCCATAAGTTTCGCAATACTGAAGGTTTGTATAACTTGGCAGGATATTTATTGGCAAACTTCTGCAACTTGATTACTGCTAATGATATAACTAACGAGTTTGGGCTGAAGAGTGTAACAACTACGCAAAAATTCTTGAATTACTTACACGAGCCGTACTTGTTCTTCTATCTGCAACGCTTCAACAACAAACTCAAAGCCATGAAGAAAGCAGCACGCAAAGTATATGTTGTGGACAATGGATTTGTGAGTACAACGGCTTTTAATATAAGCGAAAATTTAGGACGCCTGCTTGAAAATCAAGTGTTTGTAGAGTTAATACGACAAGGATATGATATAGAAAATACACTCTTCTACTATCGTTCACGAAATGACAAAGAGGTGGACTTTGTTACTCGCAAGGGGGTAAAAGTAGAAAAACTGATACAAGTTTGTTATGATTTGACTTCTGAGAGAACTCGTCGCCGTGAAATAGACGCATTGATTGAAGTGGCTGGTGAATTAAAATGCCAAACATTGCAAATCATATCCTACCAACATAAGGAAACAATCAAAGAAAAGGGCTTTACTATTCAAGTAATACCCTTTATAGAATGGGTAAATAAACCTATTTTAGTTACACCAGAAATCCAATGACATTCGGACAATCTTCTTATCACGCACAGTAGGCTCGAATGAACGAATCGCATGCGGTATACAAAAGGTTGTTGCTGTAAAACATGTTTGTCCTTTCGCTATCTATTTCTCATAAATTTGGCATATTTCTTGCATATTTCAAAAAAAAATCGTACCTTTGCGCCGCAAAGGTCAAAAATATATACAAAGACTATGAAAACAATACAATTGGATGGGGAGATCTTACGCAACTTAGGAATAATTGCAGAAGATAAAATGGTACTTACCAAAGTGGCTAAGTATTTGCGTCGTATGGCTAAACAAGCCTCTCAAGATAGTACACTTATGAGTAAAGAGGAATTCTTTGCGCGAGTAGAAGAGGCGGAGCAAGATATTAAAGAGGGAAAAGGAATTGCATTTACCAACAAAGCTGATATGAACGCTTGGCTGAATACTCTTTGATTATGTACACTATTATCTATTCTCCAAAGGCAGAAGAGGACTTGCGCAAGTTAAAAAAGAGTGAGCCCAACGCATTTCAAAAAGCGGTACGCCTTTTGAATGAGTTGGTGGAACACCCAAAGGAAGGTACAGGACATCCTGAACCATTGAAAGGAAAACCAGAAGGACGATGGAGTCGTCAGATAACCAAAAAGCATCGTTTGGTATATCGAATATACGAACAGAATGTCTATGTAGAAGTGTTGACTGCTTACGGACATTACGAAGATAAATAATGCTGCATGCAACTTGAAAATCAGAATATGAGCAAGAAACCACCTCTAGATTTGTCTGCTACTCATCATCAAATAGCAACATATCTAACTGATTACGCATTGAGCGAATTAGTTCGGTATGTCATGGAGGATACGGGTTGCAACTTGGAGCAAGCTATGGCGAAAGTCTATAATTCGTCTCTCATGACAGCGCTTCAAGATGAAGAAAATGAGCTCTATATTCAAAGCCCCGCATATCTCTATGAATTGATGAATCGTATGAATTAAAGTACGTGGCTACTATTACCTTACGCAATCGATAAAATAAACTATAAACAACTTTTTAAATAACTACGAATATGAAAGAACTTAAAGGCACAAAGACCGAAGCCAACCTTTGGGAGGCATTCGCAGGCGAATCTAAAGCTCGCAACAAGTACACCTACTATGCAAGCAAAGCGAAGAAGGATGGTTTTGAGCAAATAGCAGCTCTCTTCGAGGAGACCGCTGCACAAGAGAAAGAGCACGCTAAGCTCTGGTTCAAACTTATCCACGGTATTGGCTCTACCCTTGAGAACCTCAAAGACGGTGCAATGGGCGAGAACGAAGAGTGGACAGACATGTATCCACGTATGGCAAAAGAAGCTCGCGAAGAAGGTTTCGAGGAGATTGCTATCATGATGGAAGGTGTGGCTGCTGTAGAGAAAGCACACGAAGAGCGCTACCTCAAGCTCCTCAAGAACATCGAGGACAAATTGGTGTTCAGCCGCGATGGCGATGCTATCTGGCAATGCCGCAATTGCGGACACTTGTATATTGGTCAGGATGCTCCAGTGGTTTGCCCTGTTTGCAAACACCCACAAGCATACTTCCAATTGCAACTCAACAACTTCTAAATACTCAAGGACTTGTGCACCATGCTGTGCATAAGTCCTTTTTAATTTAACTCCTTTAGAACTCTTAAAACTTATAAAATTCTTTTAACTTTATAGAGTATGTTTCTAACTATACTAACTGCTATCCTTCAATTAGTTGCTGGTATTGGTATTTTTTTGGTAGCATGCCAGATGATGTCTTCTAACTTGGAGGCGGTAAGTAGTTCTGGACTCAAGGCTTTGTTCTCTCGTATGTCCAACAGCCGTATGTTGGGTGTGGGAATTGGTACGGTGGCTACGGCTGCTATCCAATCCTCTGGTGCCACAACGGTGATGGTCATTGGTTTCGTGAATGTGGGTATTATGTCGCTCGCACAAGCGGCTACGATTATCTATGGTGCCAATATTGGTACTACAATTACGGCGCAAATCGTAGCACTCGGTCTTAGTAGCGGTGGTGGTATTTCTACCACTACAATTTTTGCTGCTATGGCTGGTTTGGGTGCTTTTATTGAACTATTCTCGAAAAAAGATATTTGGAAGACGTGGGGAGGTATTATTACTGGTTTTGGTATGCTCTTTGTTGGTTTGAGTCTCATGAGTAAATCAATGGATGCATTGGCACAATTGCAAGAAGTGAAATTAATGCTTGCTACTATCCAACACCCATTGATGCTTGTGCTTGTAGGTGCTATTCTTACTGCTATCATCCAGTCCTCTTCGGTTGTTACATCTATTGCTCTTACGATGGCGGTGACGGGCTTGATTTCGCTCAATCAGGGTATTTACCTCACGATGGGTTCGAACATCGGCTCTTGCGTGGTTGCTATTATTGCGGGTATGACTTCTGGTATCAATGCTAAGCGTACTGCCCTTATCCACTTGCTCTTTAACTGTTTTGGTGTCTGCATCTTCCTAATCGCTGCATGGATTATGCACCTCGTTACGTCGGGCACACTCAACTATGGTGTACTATTTGAGTATATGTTCCCTGGCGCACCACAATTGCAGTTGGCTATGTTCCACACTATTTTCAACTGCTGTACGGTAGCTATCATTCTGCCATTGACCAATGCGTTGGTGAATTTGGTATGCAAGGTGATACCCGAGAAACCTTTGGCAGTGGCGGAAGATGCCAACCAACCACACTTCCACTTTGTGGACGATAAGATGTTGCGTACTCCTATCATCGCTGTTAATCAGGTGAAACTAGAGATTGAGAACATGGCTGCTGTGGCTATCCACAATTTCGATTTGGCGGTAGATATTATCACGAAAGTGGATTTTGAGAAGATGGACGAGTTTAATGATAACGAAAAGCAACTCAACTACCTCAATCGCAATCTTATTCCGTATATTGTGCAACTCAACAACCTGCCTGTCAGCGAGGAAGACCACCGTTATTTGGCTACTGCTATCCGCACCATTGGCGATTTGGAGAGGGTAGGTGACTATGCTGTGAATATTACGGAGTATGCCGAATTGTTGAAGAACTTTAATGAGAAGTTTACGAAGGATCTTCTTTTCGAGGTAGAGCATTTGCGTGAAACGATTGCTTCGCTCTATCAATCTACGATGAAGGCGTATATGGATCAAGATTTCGCTGCGTTGGATGATGTGAATAAGTACGAGGATGAAGTGGACGATACGGTAGCCACGATTGAGAAACTGCACTTGCAACGCTTGATGGATGGTATCTATCCAGCCAGCGTAGGTCAGGTATATCAAGAGTTTGCATCCGATACCGAGCGTATTGCCGACCACTTCTTGAACGTAGCCAAATCCATCCGCCAACTTCACGTCGGCGAGGATTGATAAAAGCATACATTGTCTTTTACGATTTCACTATAATTGAGTACCTTTGCAACATAAATGCAAAGGTACTTTTTTTCGATCCCTTAACACACACACAATGAGTGATTTAACTAACATATTCCTTAAAAATTAAATAATTGAGCACCTTCCAGAGCGATATGTTCCGAAGTTCTATAAGTAACCTCTCATAGCAAATGGAAAAATAACAAAGACACCCGCAAGGGATGTCTTTTTGTTTTGAGCCACTGGCCGGACTCGAACCGGCGACCCACGCATTACGAATGCGTTGCTCTACCAACTGAGCCACAATGGCAGAAGCGTTGCGTAGTGTAGCATTGTGACTACCAAAATTACCGAACGCGGGTGCAAAAGTACTGCTTTTTTTTGAAATGTGCAAATATTTTTGGTGAATTACATATTTTTTTGTAATTTTGCAGGCGAAATGAGAAAAATTATCTTTATATTAGCGATTGGCTATTGGCTATTGGCTATTGGTGACATGGGGATTTGCATGGCACAATACCGTACGAATATTTTCAATTCGCATGTGCGCACACTGCGCGTACGATATTTAGAGGATAATGGCGTTATTCAACGACCAATTCTCGCTCTCGAAAATGGTGTCGTTGATGGCAATAACCCAAATAATACATTGGAAATCTCCTTCGATGAACTGAGCCACGATGTGCATATGTATTCCTATACCGTTAAACACCTTAATCATGATTGGAAACCATCATCGCTCACTACTGTAGAATATATTCAAGGATATACAATTGCCGATATTGATGATTATGCATTGTCCATTAATACACAACAATCTTATACCAACTATCGTTTTACCTTCCCCAATGATGATATGCAACTCACCAAAAGCGGAAACTATGTGTTGCTAATCTATGAAGATGGGGATATGGAAAATATTGTTGCACAAGTGTGCTTTGCGGTAGTAGAGCCTTTGGTGGAGATAGATGCCCATATTCGAGGCAATACGGATAAGGAATTTAATGGCAGGTACCAGCAGTTGGATATTGATTTGCAAACCAATCATATTGATGTGCGCAATCCAGAGGAAATAAAATTGGTAGTAAGACAAAATAATCGCATAGATAATGAGGTTATTATCACTAAACCAACATTTGTAGAACCGTATCGTATGCGCTATCAAAATCAATCGGCACTTATTTTTGAAGGTGGTAATGAATTTCGGCATTTTGATATTTATTCTGCTTATTACGCTGGTTATCATGTGCATGATGTACTCTATGAACAAGGTGCCTATCATGCCCTATTAGAAACGGATGAGGTGCGAGGCACTTTCGCTCGTGGAGCAGGACGAGAAGGACTGCCATATCTTACTGAAAACGATGCCAATGGACAATGGGTGGTAAACTGTGAAAAAGCGGATGATGCTGATACTGAAGCCGAATATATGTGGGTGCATTTTTTGCTTCCTGTACAAGAACCGATTATGGATGGATATGTGTTTGTTGGAGGAGAATTGTTTTATAACCAATATGTTGCTGCCAATCGAATGGAATATGATGCCGCTAATAAATGCTACTATCTGTATGCATATGTTAAGCAAGGCGGATATGATTACATGTACTATGTGATGAGCATGAATGGTGTAACCACTTTGCCGCTTGAAGGCTCGCACTGGCAAACGAACAACGAATACAGCGTGTATGTATATTATCGTCCTTTTGGCGGCAGATATGACCAATTAGTAGGAAGCGAAAAACTATAATAAATTAAATATTTATTAAAAAATCGGATAAAATGCAGTATAATTTGCATAGTCCGATTTTTTTTTGTACCTTTGCACGCATTTTGTGGATAAGAGGGTAAAGGGTAAAACTTAAAAAAACAAGGATATGAATACAGGCAGTAAAATTGTAACGACAATCGTAAGCGTCTTGTTGCTTGCGTTGGGTATTTTTGTGTATGTAAAGTTCTTCTTTGTTTATAGCGAAGGTACGAATGAAGGAGATATTAACTACTTTCAACGCGAGGGCTTTATCTTCAAGACTTATGAAGGCAAAATGATTCAGACGGGATACAACTCCCACAATACTAGTGCTACTATTCAATCGAATGAATTCAAGTTCTCTGTAGTAGATGAGCGTATTGCTGAGCAAATTGATAGCAATTCCAGTCGTCAAATCAAATTACACTGGAAACGCTATCTCGGCACCTTGCCATGGCGCGGAAATAGCCAATTTGTGGTAGATTCGATTATATCTGTGCAAAATCACGCCCCTGAAAGTGATGATAGTGATGAATTATTAGAAATTCCCGCTCCTGTATTCAATGATTAATAATTTGGAAGATTTATGTTGAATAAACCTGAGGAAAATTTAATTAAGATATTCGAAAATTCTTTCCGTAAGAATTGGGATTTGGCTGCGGTATCCGATTACGGTACAAGCAATACCTTAACCTATGCGGGATTGGCGGAGAATATCGCTAAGTTGCACATACTTTTTGAGCGAGTAGGCATTGCTGAGGGGGATAAGATTGCTGTGATGGGAAAGAATAATGCCAATTGGGTAACAACCTATTTAGCTGCTATCACCTATGGTGCTGTTATCGTGCCTATTCTCCAGGACTTTAAGGCGAATGATGCCATACATATTATCAACCATTCGGAGAGTAAAATGCTTTTTATCACAGATTTGATTTGGGAGAATATAGATGTAGATCAAGTACCTGATTTGCAAACAGTCATTTCGCTCAACACAATGGATTTGATTACTACAGGTTTGCCTAAACAACAATCTGTGGACAAGTTGACAATAGAGGAATTGTTTGTAGAGAAGTATCCTAACGGTTATACTCGTAATGATATACTTTATGTAGAACGCAGCAATGCCGAATTGGCATCTATTAATTATACCTCGGGTACTACAGGGTTTTCCAAAGGTGTGATGACCCCAGCCAATGCCTTGGCTGGTAATATTCTCTTTGGATTGAACACTAAATTGGTATATCCAGGTTGTCGCCACGTGGCATTCTTGCCATTAGCACATGCGTATGGTTGCGCCTTTGACTTCTTGGCATGTTTGGCTGCGGGAGGACATACGCACCTGATTGGCAGAACCCCTTCGCCTAAAATCTTGATGAAAGCTTTTGCAGAGGTGAAACCTACTGTTATCCTTTCTGTACCACTCATCTTGGAGAAGATTTACAAGAAAATGATTCAGCCACAGATTTCGAAGAAACCTGTTAGTTGGGTGCTGAAAATGCCATTGCTGGATAAAGTGGTGCTGAATAGAATTCGTGAGACATTGATGGACGCTTTTGGTGGAGAGTTCTCGCAAATTATTATAGGTGGTGCTCCATTAAATGCTGAAGTAGAAGCCTTTTTGCGTCGTATAAAATTCCCTGTTACCGTCGGCTATGGAATGACAGAGACTGCTCCGTTGATTAGTTTTACACCATGGAATCGCTTCCGTTCTCAATCGTGTGGTCAAGTATTGGAAGGTTTTATGGAAGCTCGTATTGCCAATCCTGATGCCGATGGAGTAGGTGAAATACAAGTGCGTGGCGAGAATGTGATGGCGGGGTATTATAAAAATAGCCAAGCAACAAAAGATTCTTTTACCAATGATGGTTGGTTACGCACAGGCGATTTGGGTGTGATTGATGCTGATGGATTTATCTACATTAAAGGGCGTTGTAAAACCATGCTTTTAGGACCTTCTGGACAAAATATCTATCCAGAGGAGATAGAGGCAAAGATTAATAATATGCCTTATGTATTAGAGTCGTTGGTATTGCAAAAAGATACTCGTTTGATTGCGTTGGTTTGTCCTGATTTTGAGGCAGTAGATGCTGATACATTGACCCAAGAGCAGTTGGAAGTGGTGATGGAGGATAATCGCAAATTAGTAAATGCTGAATTGGCTGCATATGAGCAGATTAACGAGTTGAGAATATTCAACCATGAGTTTGAAAAAACACCTAAGAAGAGTATTAAACGCTTCTTATACGAAGTATAGTCGCAGAGCGACAGGTAATGAGACGATAAGGCGAGAGCTTAAAAGCGAGAGGCATGAATTTGTGTATTGATCAAGGAAATTCCAGAACAAAAGTAGCTCTGTTTAAGGAAGGGGCTATCGTGAAAAACTTGTTGTACAAGACTTTTACTGGTACGGATGTTGAGCGGTTGTTCTCCTTGTATCCCATCACAAATAGCATCGTTTCCTCTGTGGCTAATATAGAGGCATCCGTGGTAAATGCGTTGCATCGGTTGTCTAAACATTTTATATTATTTGATCATTTGACACCTTTGCCCATAGCAAACTGCTATCGCACACCAGAGACTTTAGGACATGATCGAATCGCTTCTGCTGTAGGTGCTTCGCATTTATTTCCCAACAGCAATTTGCTGATAATAGATGCGGGCTCTGCTATAACATATGATTTTGTGTCTGTTGAGCAAGGTTTTTTGGGGGGCAATATTGCTCCTGGTATCAAGATGCGATTGACAGTACTGAAACAAATGACCAAAAAACTGCCATTAGTGGAGGTGCAAGAGCATGCTTTAAGCCCTTTGTTTGGCAAAGATACGCATGAGGCCATTGCGGCTGGCGTGGTGAGGGGAATTATTTATGAGGTGAAAGGATATATGCGCTCTCTAAAAGAACAACATATTCACTTTGAAACATGCGTGACTGGAGGGCATGCACCTTACATACTGAGTGCAATGAAAAAAGAAGTGAAAAGTGAACCTCATTTAGTATTGATTGGTTTGAACCAAATATTGGAGTATAATATAAATCGATAAACAACGATAAAATTTAGAATAGTGAAAAAACTTTTGTTGATTGTATTAGGCATGTTTTTGTCGGTGGGTATGTATGCACAAAATGCAACATCCTCTCCATTTTCTCGTTTTGGATATGGTGAATTGAATGATAATCAACCTGCTGCATATCGAGCTATGGGTGGAGTAGGGGTAGGAATGCGCTCGAATAAAGCCATAAACCCATCTCAACCAGCATCGTATACCGCATGTGACTCAATGACATTCATGTTCGATTTGGCTGGCTCATTCTTATATACCAATTATAGTGATGCCAATGGTCAACGGAATCGCGTAAATGGAAACTTAGAATATATGACGTTGCAATTTCCTATTTGGCGTCAGCATATCGCATTTTCGGCTGGTATCACACCTTATTCCGCAGTAGGATATTCTTTTGCATTGTCAGATTCTATCAATAATGACTACTATTATACCAAAAGTTATAGTGGCGAAGGGGGATTTACGCAAGTATATGGCGGTTTGAGTTTCAATATTTGCAATTGGTTGGCTTTGGGAGCGAATGCATACTATATGTTTGGTGAACTAAACAAATCGCGCTCTTTAGCTTTTACCGATGCATCATTGAATGCGATTAGTCAAAGTGATTACCTAAAAATCAGTAGTTTACGTCTTCGATATGGTGCTCAATTATTTCATACTTTTGGCAAACATACTATTGTCTTAGGTGGCGTATTTGAAAATAAGCAACGTTTTTCAAGGAGTGAATATATGCAAATCGAATCGACTACTTCGGATACTGTGGAAATGATGGAAAACTCCTTTGAAATGCCAATGATGTACGGTGCTGGTATCAGTTATAACTATGCTAATCGTTTGCTCATTGCATGCGATTATCAATGCCAAGATTGGACAAAGACCTTATATTTTAATAAAGCAGATAAATTGCAAATGCGCCAGCGTTGGGCTGTGGGTATGGAATATCGTCATGACCCTATGAGCCGAGATTATTTACATCAGATATTCTGGCGTTTGGGTGCAAACTACACCACTTCATATTCCATGCAAAATACTGCTCCAGAATTGGGGATTACCTTTGGTATGGGTTTCCCTCTGCGAATGATTGGAACTGTGATTAATACCACATTTGAGTATGGGCACCGTGGCGCGTATGAAGGTGGACAATTGGGCGAAAACTATTTACGATTTGTAATTAATGCTTCCATAGCAGAAAACTGGTTCTTCAAACGTAAATTGTAATAGCGAGAAAGTAAATTAATTATTAAAAAAT
Source organism: Paludibacteraceae bacterium (assembly GCA_045591505.1). Taxonomy (GTDB): domain Bacteria; phylum Bacteroidota; class Bacteroidia; order Bacteroidales; family Paludibacteraceae; genus Colicola. Next base: position 38,556 of record JAZNSW010000029.1, on the reverse strand, counting down.
AAAAATAGTATGAAAAAACTTTTGATTATTGCACTTTGTGCAACTATCCCAATGGTAGGCTTTGCTCAGAAAGCCAAGAAAAAAGGTAAAAAAGCTGCTCAAGAAGAAGTGGTAGCACCTGTGGTAGAAACATTAAGCGATGAAGAATGCTTGGAGCTGCTCTCTTTGAGCCACGAATCAGTAAAAGCTGAACAGTATGATGACGCTTATGAGAACTGGAATAAATTGTATCAAAGTCGTCCAGATTTCAACAAGACTATCTTCACAGATGGAAACAAGATTCTTGAGTACAAATGGAATAATGCGCAAACTCCTGAAGAGAAAAATCAATGGCGTGAGATGATTATGAAATTGCATGATGAGCGTATTAAATTCTTTGATGACCCTAAATATCCAGATGCATATGTATTGGGTTTAAAAGGAATTGACTATTTGACCTATTATCCTGAAGATGAGTTGGCTATGCCTGCATATGATTGCTTGAAGCAATCCGTTGAGGGCATGGGTGAGAACTCACAAATTCAAGTTCTTCGCAAATTGGTTGAGGTTAGTTACAATATCTACAAATCAAATCAAGATCAATATAGCGACCAATTCTTGGCTGACTATCAAAAGGCGTCTGCATTGTTAGATGCTATTGTAGCTAAAGGTGGTAAAAACGCAGCAGCTGCTGCTAGCCAAAAAGCATATGTAGATCGTTTGTATGCTGCTTCAGGTGCTGCTGATTGCGGTCAAATGGATCAAATGTACGCAAGTGTTGTTGCTGAAAGTGCTTCTGATATTGAAAAATTAGGTTCTATCATGAAGCTCTACCGTCGTCTTGGTTGTACAGAAAGCGATGTGTATTTCGCTGCAGCAGAGCATGCACATAAATTGCAACCTACTAGTGAATCTGCAGCAGGTTGCGCACAAATGTGCATTAAGAAAGAGGATTATGCTGGTGCTGTAGAATACTACAAACAAGCACTCACAATGGTAGATAATGACGAAGATAAGGCAGACTATTTGTATCGTTTGGCAAATGTATATGTTGCTATGAAAAACTATCAACAAGGTGCTGCTGTAGCGCAACAAGCTTTGGATCTCAATGCAGAAGATGGTCGTTGCTACCTCTTGTTGGGTATCTGCTATGCAAGTGCAAAAATTTATGACGATCCAATCTTGGCTCGTTCTGTGTTCTGGGTAGCATGCGATATGTTCCGTAAAGCAAAATCTGTAGATTCTTCTTGTGCAACAGATGCTAATAAGTTAATTGCTACTTATAGCCAATATTTCCCATCTAAAGAGGATGTGTTCTTCCATCGTGATTTGAACGAAGGTGCTCCTTTCCGAGTTGGTGGATGGGTGAATAAAACAACTACTTGCCGTTCAAAAGCAGAGTAATAGTTTGTTTAGACAGTCGAATTTTGAATAATATTCGAAATATTTTAACCGATAGCAAGAGAATCATGCAAGTGGTTCTCTTGTTATTGGTTTGTTTTTTGGTATATAGTTGCACCAAACAAGATACTCGTCATCGAGCAGAAGCTATTGTCGATCGTTCTGCTATGCCTGCATTAGAAGCATATGACGTGACAACTATTATTTCGGATTCGGGAATTACTCGCTACCGAATAAAAACAAAAAGATGGCTAATCTTTGATAAAGCAGATACTCCTTATTGGGAGTTTCCAGAGGGGATATATTTGGAGAAATTTAATCTGCAATTTGAGGCAGATGCCACAGTAGAATCGGATTATGCCTATTACAATGAACCTGCACAGCGTTGGACTTTAAAAGGGAATGTGCAGGCAATGAACTTAGCAGGTGAACGTTTTGAAACACCATTGCTCTATTGGGATCAAAAATCTGAATCAGTATATTCTGATTCATCTATTGTAATCACCAAAGAAACATCGATTATCAAAGGTATAGGATTTCAATCCAACCAAGAGATGACGCAATATACGATTCAAAAACCTACAGGAGTCTTTCCTATAGAAGAATAAATTGCTATGAAATTTAGACATACTATTGTTGTTCCTTATCAAGACGTAGATGCTACTCGGCGCGTTCGTTTGTATACGATGGAGAATTATCTTCTGAATATTGCAGGTAAGGTGGCAGATGAAATGGGGATTGGTATTCCTACTTTGTTGCCCATGAATTATACTTGGATTATTACTCATCTTAATTTAGAAATGCTCTTTTTGCCACGTCACGGCGAAGAGATTATAGTAGAAACATGGATTGAACGTAATGCGCATATGTTGTCCGTTCGTGATTTCCGTATTTATCAAAAGGATGACAACGGAGAAGAACAACTGATTGGGTGTGCTAAAACTGTTTGGGCTGTATTAGAGCTTACTTCAAGAGAAATTGTAAATATATTTGACCATCCTATTTTTAAGGATTCAGTAGATGGAGAAGTGCTATCTATGGCAAGAGCCGCAAGAATGTTACCGCTCAACTTAGAGCAAATAGGGGAGAGTGGTGAGGTTGTTCAATATGGTGAGATTCCTCATGTTATCCAATATTCAGATGTGGACTATAATAAACATTGTAATTCTTGCAAATATTTGGAGTGGATGGTTAATGCATCGCAATTAACTGATAATCAAAGTCCTTTCCGATTAGATATTAATTATGTAAAAGAATTGTATCAAGGCAATCAAATGTTTACTCGATTTGTGGAAACAATGCAATACAAACAATATCAGCAAGTTGATGAAAATGGAACAAGTTGTTGTGTCGCAAAAATATCCAAAATTGATAAGTTGAGTTGTGAATAGTTTTCTCTTTTGGAAAACTTTTCAACAACCTAAAAAATGCAACATGCTTAAAATGAGTGTGTTGCATTTTTATTTTGGATAACTTTGAAAAATTGTTGAAAACTTTTTTGTAAAAAATTTGCACATATGATAAATATGTAGTACCTTTGCAGTCGTTTTCGCGCACTATGTTTTATTTGTGCCTTATTTTGAAAAATACTTACAAATACTATGGATAATAAAAAGACTTTTACACAAAAGGAAGCAGAGCAAGCTTCTGTATCTTATTTTAAGGGAGATGAGTTGGCAGCTCGGGTGTGGAGCACAAAATATGCCCTCAAGGACTCCTTTGGTAATTTGTATGAGCAAACGCCTGATGATATGCATCATCGTTTGGCGGGAGAGATTGCTCGTATTGAACAAAAGTATGCCAACCCAATGTCGGAGGCAGAGCTTTTTGAGTTGTTACGTGATTTCAAGTACATTGTTCCTGCAGGTAGTCCAATGACTGGTATTGGTAATGATTTCCAAGTTGCCAGTTTGAGTAACTGTTTTGTTATTGGACAGGATGGTAGTGCCGATAGTTATGGTGCCATAATCCAAATTGATGAGGAGCAAGTTCAATTGATGAAGCGTCGTGGTGGTGTGGGACATGACTTGAGTCATATTCGTCCATCGGGCAGTCCTGTGAAGAACTCTGCCCTCACTTCTACGGGGTTGGTGCCATTTATGGAGCGTTATAGCAATTCTACACGTGAAGTCGCTCAAGACGGACGTAGAGGGGCATTAATGCTTAGCGTGAGTGTTAAACACCCTGATAGCGAAGCGTTTATTGATGCTAAAATGGAATCTGGAAAGGTCACTGGTGCCAATGTGTCTGTTAAAATGCATGATGACTTTATGGAAGCTGCAATAGCTAACAAAAAGTATGTTCAGCAATATCCTATTGACACAGATGAACCTATCTATACCAAAGAGGTGGATGCTGCCAAATTGTGGAAGAAAGTGATTCATAACGCATGGAAATCAGCAGAACCTGGTGTCTTGTTCTGGGATACAATCACTCGCGAATCGGTGCCTGATTGCTATGCTGACCTTGGTTATAGAACCGTTAGTACCAATCCGTGTGGCGAGATTCCTTTATGCCCATATGATAGTTGTCGTTTGTTGGCTGTGAACCTCTACAGTTATGTCAAAAATCCGTTTACTGCTCAAGCAGAGTTTGATTTTGAGCTCTTTAAGAAGCATGTGGCAGTTGCTCAACGCATGATGGATGATATTATTGACCTTGAGGTGGAGAAGATTGAGAAAATTTTGAATAAGGTTGATTCTGATCCAGAGTCTGAGTCTATCAAACGTACAGAACGTGAGTTGTGGGAGAAAATTATGGATAAAACTACCCAAGGAAGACGTACAGGTGTGGGAACTACTGCGGAAGGAGATATGTTAGCTGCACTTGGTTTGCGTTATGGTACTCCTGAGGCAACTGCATTCTCCGTAGAAGTGCATAAGACTCTCGCGCTTGCTGCATATCGCAGTAGTGTAACGATGGCTCAAGAGCGTGGAGCATTCAAGGTGTATGATGCTAAACGTGAGGAGAATAACCCATATATCCAACGCATCAAAGAGGCTGATCCAGAATTGTATGAATTGATGGTACAACATGGTCGTCGTAATATTGCTTGTTTGACGATTGCTCCAACGGGGACAACCAGTATCATGACACAAACTACAAGTGGTATTGAGCCTGTGTTCCAACCTGTGTATAGACGTCGTCGCAAGGTGAATCCTAATGATAAGAATGTGCATGTGGATTTGGTAGATGAGGTAGGTGATAGCTTTGAGGAGTATGTTGTATTCCACCATAAATTCATCACATGGATGGAGGCTAATGGTTATACATATGATCCTAATCATCGTTATACTACAGAAGAGATTGATGAATTGGTGAAGAAATCGCCATACTATAAGGCTACTGCCAATGATGTGGACTGGTTGGAGAAAGTGCATATGCAAGGTGCTATTCAAAAATGGGTGGATCACTCTATATCTGTGACTATCAACCTGCCAAACGATGTAAGTGAGGAGATGGTTGGAAAACTTTATGAAGAAGCTTGGCGTAGTGGTTGCAAAGGTTGTACAGTCTATCGTGATGGTTCTCGCACAGGTGTGTTAGAAGGTATGAAAGAGAAGAAGAAAGAAGACAACCAAAGCAAGAAAGAGGAGAAAAACTGCGTTTGTTTTGATAATAAAGTGCGTATACGTCCTGCTGAATTGGAGTGTGATGTAGTTCGTTTCCAAAACAATAAAGATAAATGGATTGCATTTGTTGGCTTGAAAGATGGTGTGCCATACGAAATCTTTACTGGTTTGGCTGATGATGAGGAGGGTATTTTGTTGCCTAAATCTGTTACCAAAGGTAAAATTATTCGTGTTGTACAAGAAGACGGAACCAAACGCTATGACTTCCAATTTGTTAACTCTCGTGGTTTCAAAACCACTATGGAAGGTTTGAGCTACAAGTTTGATAAGGAGTTCTGGAACTATGCAAAACTCATCTCTGGTGTGCTTCGTTATGGTATGCCTATTGACCAAGTGATCAAGATGATTAGTGGCTTGCAGATGGATTCTGAGAGTATTAACTCATGGAAAGTCGGTGTTGAACGTGCATTAAAGAAATATATCCAAGATGGCACTGTAGTTCAAGGACAGTCTTGTCCTAATTGTGGTAATGCTTTGATCTTTGAAGAAGGGTGCATGCATTGCCGCGAATGTGGATATAGCCGTTGTGGTGGATAATATTTTTTTAATAAGTAATTTAATTACTTAAAAATTAGATTCGCATAATCGAAACTTAATCATCGGTTATGCGAATCTTGTTTATTTCTGCTAGCATCTTTCCAGCAACTTTCCAGCCACTTTCCAGCCACCTGCCACTTATCTCCATCGTGACCTCATCGTGACCTCATCGTGGCCTCATCGGAACCTCATCGGAACCTCATCGGAACTTCATCGGAACTTTGTAGGAACTTTGTAGGAACTTCATTAGATTAACAGATTTTCTATGTCTATCTAATACCTTTTATGAAATACTGCCAAGGAGAGATTTTACAAACTCTTCTCTATCAAAAGTTTGTAAGTCTGTCATTTGCTCTCCTAAACCAATGTATCTCACAGGAATCTTGAATTGGTCACTAATACCAATCACTACACCACCTTTGGCTGTTCCATCTAATTTGGTAATAGCCAAAGATGAAACTTGTGTGGCTTTGGTAAACTGCTTGGCTTGTTCAAAAGCATTTTGACCTGTACTACCATCTAACACTAACATCACATCATGTGGAGCATCTGGAATCACTTTTTGCATTACGTTTTTGATTTTTGTAAGCTCATTCATGAGGTTGATTTTGTTATGCAATCTTCCTGCGGTATCAATAAGGACAACATCTGCATCATTGGCTTTTGCACTGGCGAGGGTATCAAAAGCAACACTTGCAGGGTCTGAACCTTGTTGTTGTTTCACAACTGGCACTCCGACTCTATCTCCCCAAATACAGAGTTGCTCTACAGCTGCTGCACGGAATGTGTCTGCTGCTCCGAGATATACTTTTTTACCTGCTGACTTGTACTGATGTGCAAGTTTACCAATGGTAGTAGTCTTTCCTACACCATTAACACCCACAACCATAATAACATATGGTTTGGCAGGCAAAGTATCTGCAAAATCTATAACTTGTGTCGTGTTGTTTTCTGCCAATAGTGATGCAATTTCATCTACTAATATTTGATTTAGTTCTGAAGTACCTAAATATTTATCTTGCTTAACCCTATTTTGTACTCTTTCAATAATACGAAGGGTTGTTTCTACACCCACATCTGACGTGATAAGAGCCTCTTCAAGGTTGTCCAATACATCATCATCAATGGTAGTTTTTCCTGCAATGGCTCTACCAATTTTACTAAGAACAGAATCCTTAGTTTTCTCTAAGCCTTTATCTAAGGTCTGTTTTTTCTCTTTGCCAAATAGTCCAAAAAAAGCCATAGTTACAAAATTATTTATCTAATTGTTCATAGATGGAGTTTTTGCTCTTATATTCAGGTACAATCTTCTTCATTCTTTGCACACAAGGGAATGCTTTGCCATTTTGTGCCTCATCAATGAGAGCTTGTATTTGTGTAGAGACGGAATCATAATCATACTCTCTTACCTTTGCTACTAATATTTTTTCATTTTTAGTAGGGATGGTTAGTTCCTTTTGATTGAGCAGTTCTTCATACAATTTTTCTCCAGGTCTTAAACCTGTATAGATAATCTCTATATCTTTTCCAGGTTCATATCCTGCTAAGCGAATCATATTCTTGGCTAAGTCTGCAATCTTTACAGGGTGTCCCATATCAAAGCAGAATATCTCTCCACCATTGCTGAGAGCGGCTGCTTCTAATACAAGACTACTTGCTTCTGGGATCGTCATGAAGAAGCGGATTATATCGGGATGTGTTACAGTTACTGGTCCTCCTGCGGCGATTTGCTTTTTGAAATAGGGCACAACAGAACCATTGCTTCCCAATACATTTCCAAAACGTGTTGTGACAAACTTAGTACATGTAGGGTTATCTTTTGCCAACTTTAGATATAAGGATTGCACATAAATTTCTGCTACTCTCTTGGAAGCTCCCATGACATTGGTTGGGTTAACAGCTTTGTCTGTAGAAATCATCACAAAACGTTTAGTGCGATATTTAACGGCCATGTCTGCCACATTCTTTGAACCTAAGATATTGGTCAAAACTGCTTGTCGTGGGAATTCCTCCATGAGTGGAACATGCTTGTAGGCAGCTGCATGGAAAACAACATCGGGTTCATATTCTTCAAATGCCTCCTCAACCATTTGGGCATCACGTACATCTGCAATAATGTGTGCAAAATGTTGTTCTGGAAATTCTTTCTTGAGGTCAATAAGAATGTCATGTAGAGGCGACTCTGCAATCTCCAACAATACAATCACTCTTGGATGATAATTAGCTACTTGACGGACTATTTCACAACCAATACTACCCGCTGCGCCTGTAATCATCACCACTTGATTGTAGAGGAAATTGCGTACATTCTCTGTATTAATATCAATGGTTGGACGTTCCAATAAATCTTCTACATTAATTGACTCAATTTGACCTATGCGTAAAGCAATATTATTATTCTCATTTTCAGGAGTATAGTCATTGAAATATGGAGTGGTCATAACACGGATATTATGATTGATGAAAATTGATAAATCCTTGATTGGATTAATCGTTTTCATCTTTACTGGCGAGATAATGACACCCGTTACTCCTTTATCTCTCATAGTTTGAATTAACTTGTCATCTTTTAGATAGACATTCAATCCTAAAAGATTGTGATGTGTCTTCTCGCCTGGATCTGCAATAAAGCCAGCTGGACGATAGGGACTATCCATATTGGATTGCAGCATCTTAGCAATAGAAAGTCCAGCAGACTGTGTGCCATAAATGAATACTTTATTGGAATTCGTGCGCTGTTGAGAAAGATATTCAAAACTTGTCTTAATCGTTACTCTCCATCCAAATAGCAAGGTGATTGCTACAAAAATATGGAATGCAAGTAATGTATTTAAGAAAAGTGCTTGATTAGTAGTTTGTTGGACGATAATATTTGCAATAATCAACGTGCAGTCCGTAGCTAAAACAGACAAGGAGACTTTTATTGTGTCCACAAAAGTAGAATAACGGAGAATACCAGAATAGGTATGAAACATCCAGAAAAATACTGTTTGCGTTATTAATAAAATAATCACTTGCAACCATAGTGGCAAGAGCATATTATTAATATTATAGTCTAGAAGATTGTTACCAATAACGTAACTGATTACAAAAGCAATAAATACAATTAGCAAATCCAATAATAATACTCCCCAACGAGGCAAGTAATCCACATTTACCCAATGTGAAAACATGTCAGACTGTCTAATTTCTTTCAATCTTGTCATAAAAGTTAAATTTTGCGACAAAGGTACTAATTTTTTTGAATATATACAAATTTGTTAAGAGATTTCTCCTAATTATTCATCTGTAGAAATGACTTGTTTGGATTTTATTCCGTAATAATGACCTTAAATGTTTGAAATATTAGTTTTATATCATACCAGAAACTACTTTTTTCCACATAGTCAAGATATAGTCTAATTTTTTCCTGCATAATTACTTCAATATAATATTTTTCAGGATCATCAGCCTTGGCTAATAGTTCATTCTCATTACGGAACTTGATGCTGGCAGGGTCTGTGATACCAGGTCTTACATCCAGCACATGCATTTGTTCTGGTGTCCAGTAATTCACATAATGCCTAACTTCAGGGCGTGGTCCCACTAAACTCATATCACCTATGAATACATTGATAAGTTGTGGTAATTCATCTATCTTAAACTTGCGAATGAAATATCCAGAACGAGTAATGCGTGGGTCTCTTCCACCAATAGTTACTAAACTACCTTTGTCTGAACCGATACGCATGGAGCGGAATTTGAATATCTTAAATTCTGTGTTATTCCTTCCTACACGCACTTGGCGATAAAAGATTGGACCACGAGAATCTAATTTAATCCATATGGCTACTATCAAGAAGAGAGGACTGAGTAATATTAGCCCAAAACCACTTAGGAATATGTCAAAAAGACGTTTCATTATTATTATATAAATGATTTGACAATGCGAATGTAAGTATCAATGATATAATCAACATCTTCGTTCGTTAGTCGAGTGTGTAAGGGTAGAGTAATCTCATTAGCAAACTGTGCATATGCATTTGGGTAGTTCTTAATGTCAAATCCCATGTTTTTGTATGCCGTCATCATCGGAAGTGGCTTGTAATGTACGTTGGTAGCTATACCACACTCTGCCATCATTTCAATGATTTTTTGTCGTTGTTCAGTAGTGATGTTAGGCACTCGAGTGATGTAGAGGTGACCAGATGACTGATAATCATTGCTATAGTGCTCCAATACTTTTATCCCTGCATCTTTGAAAGCTTTGTCATAGCGTTCAATGATGGCTTTTCTACGCAATAGCATATCGGGATAGCGTTTCATTTGTACTAATCCTAAAGCAGCCATGATGTCGGTCATATTGCATTTATACCATGGCCCTACAATATCATATTCCCATGCTCCCAATTTGGTTTTAGCTAATGCATCTTTGGATTGTCCATGTAGTGAGAATAATTGTACTTGGCGATATAGTTCATCATCACTAATGCCTGGGATGGGTCTCCATGTTAGAGCTCCGCCTTCTGCTGTGGTAAAGTTTTTCACAGCATGAAAAGAAAATGCTGTGAAATCGGCAAGTGTTCCTACCATTTTCCCTTTTCTTGATGCGCCAAAAGCATGCGCAGCATCTGCACAAATAGCTATTCTGCCCAATGCTTTTTGAATTTCATTAGAGGCTTGGAAAAGCGAACGTTTATTATTTACAATTGCATGAAGGCGTTCATAATCACATGGAATACCTGCTAAATCAACAGGAATGATGGCTTTGGTTTTTGGTGTAATCATTGTCTCCAATGCATCATAATCCATCTCTAAACTATTGGGTTGTACATCCACAAAACGTAGTGTAGCACCCACATGGCATACAATAGAAGCAGAAGCAGTATAGGTATAAGCGGGTACTATCACTTCATCTTCTTCTCCAATACCTAATAGGCGAAGTGCCATTTCGGCACAAGCGGTTTGTGAGTTAAGACAAACTGCCATGTTTGTGCCTAAATATGATGCTATTTGCCGTTCTAATTCTTTGGTTCTTGGGCCTGTAGTAATCCATCCGCTAAGGATTGCTTCTGCTACTTCTTTTACTTCTGCCTCCGTCATGTCAGGAGGTGAGAATGGTATATTAAATCGTTTCATAATTATTTAGTCAGTTTTGTTTGTAAATACTGATGTAAACTTAATATTTGTTGAGGTCTATTAAACTTTGTTTGTGCACACTTTTGACAATTATCAATCATATTGTTCATTATGTCAGGGTGTGATACAATGTATTGTATATTTGCTTGAAGTGTTGCATAATCTTTAGCATGTGCTACCAAACCAATAGCATTGTTCTCTACAATCTTAGCCCCTTCTCCTTCTCCAATAAACATAATAGGCAACCCAGCGGCCATAGACTCGTAAATTTTTGATGGAACAGCACCATAAATATTCTTTACAAGTGGTACCAAAGTTAAATGAGCCTCTTGTAATTTTTTGGGTAATTCTTGACGTGATACTACTCCGTGATAAAATATGCCACGATTTGGATTTTGTTGTAAATATTGTTCTATTTCTTCTTGTTCACCTCCTGCACCATAGATATGAAACTCTGCTCCAATATCAGCAAAGTTGATAGATTTACAGATGTCTGCTACTCCTTGCGCAAATCCCAAAAGTCCTGCGTAAATAATTTTTACAGGATATGTAATGGCGTCATTGCGTGCAATTTGAAACCGTGTAGGATCTACACCGTTGCGAAATAGATACACATTCTTACCTCCATGGGATGCTATATGATCTACTATTTCTTGAGATTGCCCCATGCATAGATGTGCAGAACGATAAATCTTGTGTTCTAATCGTTCTAAAATGCGATATAATCGTCCTTCAGAAATAGCTCCTAATTCTTTGGCTGAAAGTGGCCAAATGTCCGAAATATTAGCAATTAATTTGCATTTTGCAAATTTTGCGAGCCAAATACCTACTAATCCAAGAGTAAGTGGAGGACTTTCTACAATCAAATAATCCAAATGTAATTTACGCAAATATCGAATAGATAAAAGGGCCATACATGAAAATGATACCATGTTCCATATACGAGGGATAATTTTTCTTGTATTGGAGGCATAGAGCCAATAGCGTTTGACAGGTATGTCATCTATCATTTCGTTACAGATGATTTTTCCTTTATATGCATCAAAGATTTTACCAGTAGGATAATTAGGCATTGCTGTAATGATATACATATCATTGCCTAATTCTTTAAGCCCCCGTACCATTTCGTACAAACGATTTTGTGGAGCTCCCATTTCGGGTTTGTAATATTGAGTTAATAGTCCAATCCGCATTAGTTTAATAATAAGTATTTAAAATATATGATATTGCTTGATTACCATATTTGCAAATTTGTGCAAACTTTAGTTTGCTTGTAGATACATGAGCAGAACAATTATTAACAAATAATTGAGGGTTAAAAATTGTTTGCATGTTGGCTAATCGAGCTAACTCTGCAAAATATAATTCTTCGCCATACAAGAAGAATGGGAAATTAAACGGAAAAATATGTTTTACAAATGCTTGAGTAAAGATAAGAATTGACCCATGTCCTGCATAAATCGTTCTCATACCTATTGTTGTGCTTTGCTTATTACGCTTTAGCCGAATTAGAGTATGCGAGAATTTCTTATGCAACATATATATATATGGGTGAGCATACATGTAGCGCAATAATTGTAATTTTCTTTTGGAGTAGCGATGTACAGCGTATGGGTTTTCTTCTGTTTGGGATAAGGGAGTATGAATGCGAGGAGCAATCCATGCTATATTTTGAATAGGAGTAGTAATAAGGTAGTTGAAAAAATCCGTTGATAAACAAATATCCACATTGGATACAATTACAAAATCAAAAGATTTTAATAATTCCTCTCCGTATTTTAATAGAGCTTCTTGTGCAGAATTAATATATCCTGTATTCTCAACACAATATGTAAGGCATTGAATAGAAGTAAATTTTTCACTATCTATATGTTGTGTAGTCGTTGAGTTATCTGCTACTAATACCACTATTTCGCATACTTCTTTAACATTGGAAGCAGCTATATCTACCGATGTCAAAAAATTGGATAACTCATTATATGAATTATAATTAACGCAAGTAATGAGAATCTTTTTCATACTAACTCTAAAAATTGTTTTGTTACTACTTCAATGTCATACGGGTGTATATCAATAGCCATTGCGTTGGTGTAATCACCATGAAGAAATGCTGCGAACACTTGTGGCCCAAAACTTTGTTTATCAAATGAATAAATTGGTCGTTTGGTTATTCCATAATCAATTAACTTTGATGGTAGTTGTGTACTTGTTGTATTGGATATATTGATAAGGAAATGACATTTACTCAATTGATACAACAATTCAGTACGTTCCATACTATAGTGTACAGCCAATTTCTCACCTAATATTTGTTGATACCTATTTAATAAACTTGTTGTATATGGCTCGCGGTGGCGTAAATATACATGAAAACGAAAATCTTGTTGCAATGTACATAAGTACTTGAATAAAAATTCAGGATTGCGAATATCTTGATAAAATACTCCTGCGTAGGCAAAGGTTGGAATATTGCCTACTGGTGCAGATGATAATCTCACATCTCGCATATTGAATGCTTGTGGGATAATTTTTATCTTTTCTTTTGGAATAAGGGTAGCATATGCAGGTATTGCATCGCTTGTTGGTATGCTCAAGTAATCAAAATGACGATATACCCACTTTTCTATCCATTTGAAATACAATGCACGTTTGGTTTGTTGGCTATAATAAAATGGGTCGCCACTATCTGCTATGTATATGGTTTTCTTGGCTGTACATTCAGTTTGTTGGTGTACATATTTCGCTAATCCTAATAGATTCATAAATGGAGTAGAGAGGGCAATTACCATATTTTTATCTTTCAGGCTCTGCTGCAAATACTGAGCTATTTTTGTAGAATATGAAAATAAATTGCCAGCTATAAGATATTCTAATAACCATCTATATCCCCAATGTATCCAACGTAAAATGGGATTAGTTTGTTGAAAAACATTCTGTGCCCCTAACTCTCTTATGTAAAGTGGGAATATTGTAATTTTAATCCGTAATTCTTTGCTTAACTGTTCATAATCAAACCCTTTAATACGTGTTAACAAGAACACTTCTACATCGTGTCCTTGTATGGCATACTCTTTGGCGAGCTCATATGCTCGAAACGCACGAGGATGCAATTCTGGGTGGAATACAGCAGTTAAAATGGCAATCTTCATAGTCTAACGAGTTTTTATAGAATACTTAAAGAAAAGGGATAATAATATTGTACCAATGATGTAATATCCTACATCCACTCGGTGAAAACTATAGTAAAATATACCTTGCAACGGAATAAGCATTAATAATTGAACCAACAACATTCGATAAATAGGAATGCTATCATCTTCTTCTCTGCGAGACAAATAGGTGACCGCAATGGCAAATAATAGTACAAACATAATCATACCTATTTTATCTAAATCAACCATTAAGTCTCCTAAAAACGTATAGAATATTCCGATATTCATACCTGTTTTAGTTAATATAAAATCGCGATATGAATCCAGCGTCCAATCAGGATCGAATATGAAGTAGTGTGATACAGGAAATATTCGATTGAATGATACTTTAGGACAAAAATAATTGTTGAAGAAGTTATTGTAATTGATAAACGGTTGTCCTGTATATGCCACTATACTATTGAATATATCGGTATTGCTATCTAATGTATTGCTTGCAAATCGAGCCAAAGTTACAGAGGCGAAAAATAGTACAAATACACCTGCTAAAATTAAGAACGGACGCACAATAATTTTTCGTTGTTCTGCTCCCATTTGATTCCTAAATAAGAAGAAGCACATGAGATATGATAATAACCAATATATAATTTGTGTTCGTCCTGCAATGAGAATAGCAGATAGGATAGGGGTGATAGAAGACGCCAAAAGTATATAGTTGAAGAGGGTACTTTTGCGTGATTGTGTCACGTTTATATAAAAGAATAGTATTGCAATAGGCGAAAATTGGCTAAAAAGTGTATTTGGAAGCATCAACCACCATTTCAGTCCGCTTATATCGGCTCTATCATCTTCTGCATACACCATACTACGAACCTCTTGTAAATCAGAGGTGAGTGCTACATACACATCGCTGGATAATACTATAAATGTCAGTATAAACGTTGCAATAAGTCCCCATGATACAAAATCCATTAGTCGTGGCTTTGTAATTGTAATACTTTTTAGTGTTGTACTTTGTAAACGACTGAATGGAACAATGCTTATTGTCAGTAGAGCGCAATATGAGAATGTCGCACCAAAAGTGATGGGTGTTTTTTCACATACACCATTAGTATCATACAAGCCTTGCACATCAATTAGAATGGCAAAAAATGATACAAATGCGTACAAAAGGGCGAGATATGCGCTCAAATCAATGCCTTTATTTTTATGTCTCAAATAGATAAATAAGGCAATAAAGTATATAAAAGGTATCAATATCATCTTTCTAAATCCAATGCGATGCTAATAATTGTTGAGTATGTCGATTTGTTTTTGCTTCTTTCGTTTTTCGGCAAATACGTCTTAACGCAGCAAGCAACATGGGCAGGTAATCGAATTGACGTTTTCGTATTACTACGTGTATTATGGATAACACAAATCGCCATTTTTTCCAATTCGCTATGCACCACGAGTCGTTGATATTAATCATTCGCAATACCATTTGTTGATACATATACTGCTCATTCAAAGGTTTTTCTGCTATATTTGCACGGTCGTGGTATGCTTTTGCTTTTGGCACAAAATATACACCTTTCTGATGATAGTGCAGGCGATGTAGGTAGTTAATATCTTCTGCGTAATGGAAGAACATGGGATTGAATCCACCAATCTCACGAATGATTTTTGCTGGTAGCAGCCAGCAAGCAGCATTAATTTCGTATGTGGCGTATTTGTGCGTATTCCCTGTTGCCCAATCATCAACCAATTGCCCAAAATGATATGCTCTCATTAGAGCATGCAACTTGAAATTCCTATCCAATGCATCCCCTTCGCCTGTCAAATGAATTGGACTCAACAGCGAATCACCATCGTCATATTGCAACAACTCTTCCACCATGTTTGCTTCTATCCAAGCATCTTGATTCAACAAGAGTACATGAGTGGCACCTTCTTGCATTGCGTATGTTATGCCAAGATTGTTTCCTTGCCCAAAACCGAGGTTCTTTGTTTGAGCCTGTAATATGACTTTGGGAAAATGCGCACGAATATACGCCACTGTTTCATCCGTCGAACCATTATCTATAACAATGGTATGCAATGGAATAGTGGATAGTTGAATGCTCTCAAGACATTTATCAATCCACCGCATGGCGTTGTAGGTGACTATAATAACGTATATGTTTTGCTTTTGTTGCATAAATATCAATTTATCGTTTTGCAGAGTACAACTCTTTAATAACAACACTTGGCCATTTCCAGTTTTGATAGGCTAATTGTGCAATACCTGGTGCCAAAATCATACCCCATAGTCCCAACTGTAGTGGCGACAAAAATGTCCATAAAAGTATTACGGTTGCTACGCCACTCACCAATGAGGGAATAAAGAAAGGTATTTTATTATCTGCCATAATAAACCCTGCTGAAATGGCATGATTATGTTCTAAAAGACTAATAATCAGCATTGTCCCTAACATTATTGTTGGTACAAAAGTTGTCTCGCTTTTGATAATAGTCAATGCCCAATCGCCCGCTAACATCCATGCAATTCCGCCTATCATGTATATAGCCAAATTGCTGAAAGTTGCATACTGATAATAGCGTTTTAATTGTAGCAAATCATTTTCTGCTCGGAATTGTGCCAATTTCGGTATGAATGTTTGATAAACAACAGTACCACACCTTGCTAACACATCCATCACTTGCAGCGTGATACCGTAGCATGCTATTTGTTCCAAACTCAAAAAAGTTGAACCTATTAACAACGCAGATTTATTCACCAAGAATCCCCCAAGGTGAGTCAAACCCACTTTTACTGCATTCGGAGCAATCGTTTTGAATATATCTTGCGAATCTTGAGCGTTGGCATTTGCCAATTGTGCTTTCAGATCCTTGGTGAAAAACACGCGATAAGCTAATATGCGCCTAATAATGGTAGAAATTAATTGTGCACTTACAATGGCGGTTAAACCAAATCCTCCGTATATCAAGCCAATAGCGATTCCGAGATATACAATTTGTCCTAATATTGTAATCTTTTGATTTTGTTTGATATACCCTTTACCTAAGAGTAAGGCATCATAGTATAAAGTGTAGAGATTGTAGCAGTTTATTGCAATCAGCAATACCCATGCTATCATAGCATCATGCTTATCTCCTGTGTACTTCTGGAGAATATAGTAAAAATAGACACTACCACCAATTGCCAAAACGCAAAACATGATGATTGCCAGCCAACGGTAGAACTTCTGCATTGCTTTTAGTGTGCCTTTTAGTAGCGAATAATCTACACTACTTTCGCTATTGCCAATATTAGCTACACCATTGACTTGCAATTGTTTAACGCCAGAAAAAATGTAACTAATATTACGAGCAAAAGAGGGGCGGAAACCAAAATCAAGTAGCATCACCAGAGCGGTAATAGTTTGGAAAATATTCCAAATACCCACCGTTTCAGCGGACATTTGATTTAGAATAAATGGCAACAAAATAACGCCTGCACCTATTGTAAAAATAGTACATGCGTAACTCCACGCTACGTCTTTCTTTCCTATATTTTCTATCTTTTCAGCCAAATCTCTATTCTTTAAATACTAACCCCTAACCTCTAAACACTATCTCTAATCGCGGCGGAAAATATCCCTCGTATATACTTTTTCTTTCACATCCTCAAGGCATGCATCATAGCGGTTGGCAATAATTGCTTGCGATTGCTGTTTGAATTTCGCTAAGTCGTTTACAACTAG
The DNA here is from genome assembly GCA_045591505.1 of Paludibacteraceae bacterium. Classification (GTDB taxonomy): domain Bacteria; phylum Bacteroidota; class Bacteroidia; order Bacteroidales; family Paludibacteraceae; genus Colicola. The sequence goes on along the minus strand of JAZNSW010000029.1, from coordinate 21,012 downwards.
CGAACCAAAGAATGTAGAACCATCGGGTAGAGTAGGCTCATAAATAATCACTTGGGCACCTTTCGCTTTCACACGTTTCATAATACCTTGAATACTTGACTGACGGAAATTATCAGAATTGGACTTCATCGTTAAACGATATACACCAATCACGCATGCATGTTCAGCTTGTGCGCTATATTGACCTTTATTGTAATAGTCATAATAACCCGCCTTTGCCAATACGCGGTCTGCAATAAAGTCCTTACGTGTGCGATTACTATCTACAATAGCACCAATCAAGTTTTCTGGTACGTCTTGATAGTTTGCTAACAGCTGTTTTGTGTCTTTAGGCAAGCAATATCCGCCGTAGCCAAAAGATGGGTTGTTGTAATGAGTACCAATACGTGGATCAAGACATACACCGTTGATTATTGCTTGTGTATCCAACCCTTTCATCTCTGCGTATGTGTCTAATTCGTTGAAATAACTCACACGCAATGCGAGATACGTGTTGGCAAACAATTTTACAGCCTCTGCTTCGGTGAAGCCCATAAATAAGATGTCCACCTCGGGCTTTATTGCTCCTTCTTGCAGCAGTTCAGCAAATTGTTTTGCAGCTTCCACCAATCGTGGATTTTGTAGGTCGGTCCCCACGATAATCCGCGAAGGGTATAGGTTGTCATACAATGCTTTTGATTCGCGCAAAAATTCAGGTGAAAACAAGATGTTTTCTGTTCCAAATTTCTTACGAACAGACTCTGTGTATCCTACAGGAATGGTGGACTTAATCACCATGATGGCTTCGGGGTTCACTTTAAGCACCAGTTGAATAACTGATTCAACTGCTGATGTATCGAAATAGTTTTTTTGACTATCGTAATTCGTTGGTGCCGCAATGACAACAAACTGCGCAACTCTGTATGCCATTTCTGCATCTAATGTGGCAGTCAAGTCCAATTCTTTTTCAGCAAAGTATTTCTCAATATACTCATCTTGAATAGGCGACTGCCTACGGTTTATCAAATCCACTTTTTCGGGCACAATATCCACAGCCAACACGTGATGGTGTTGCGCCAAAAGCGTTGCCATGGATAATCCTACATATCCCGTTCCTGCTACAGCTATTGTCATTTGTTCACTCTAATTTCTTGGTTTTAATTACGATTTCACCTGCTTCCAATTCCGTTATCACTCTGGTAAGCCCCTGGTATGAACCCGTTATGAACCCGTCAAGAACCCGTAATTGACCTGATACTACTCGCTAATACAAAATTATAATCTTCCGTCAATGAGGCTGCGATCTACAAAGTTTTTCACATCAAAGATGATTGCACCTTGCTCTTTGTATTTCTTGAAGTCAAAGGTCATAAATTGATTGTGGCTCACGCAAGCAATCACAGCGGCATATTGCTTATCAGGGTCAATGCCTGCAAGCAAATTTTTGCCATACTCATGCTTCAACACCTCTGCACTCGCCCATGGATCATACAAATCTACTTGACAACCAAAGTCCTCCAATTCATTCGCAATATCTATCACTTTGGTGTTGCGGCAGTCTGGGCAGTTTTCCTTGAAGGTTACTCCAAGAATTAAAACCTTAGCATCTTTGATCTTGTGGTCTTTTTGAATCATTAACTTGAGCACTTTATCTGCAATGAACTTTGCAATCGAGTTGTTCACCGCACGACCAGACAAGATTACTTGTGGCGCATAACCTAATGCTTTTGCTTTGTGAGCAAGATAATAAGGATCTACGGAAATGCAGTGACCACCCACCAAACCTGGACGATATTTTAGGAAGTTCCATTTTGATCCAGCTGCTTCAATCACATCGTTGGTATCAATCCCTACACGGTCGCAGATAAGCGCGAGCTCGTTCATAAAGGATATATTGACATCGCGTTGGCTGTTTTCCACCGCTTTGGCAGCTTCTGCTACTTTCATATTTGGTGCTCTGTGTGTACCATTCTCTAAAATAGAGTTGTACAATGCATCTACTAAATCCGCAATCTCAGGCGTAGAACCCGATGTGATTTTTTTGATTTTGGTGAGGGTGTTAATTTTATCACCTGGATTAATACGCTCTGGTGAATAACCGCAGAAGAAATCTTCGTTGAAAGTCAATCCACTATATCTCTCCAAAATAGGTACACAGTCTTCCTCTGTACAACCAGGATACACGGTTGATTCGTAAATAACGAGATCGCCTTTCTGCAAGGTTTTACCAATCATTTCACTAGCCTTTCGCAAAGGGGTTAAATCGGGATTGTTGAAGCGATCAATTGGGGTTGGAACTGTTACAATGTATGTGTTAACCGCTTTCAATTCATCAGGATTAGATGTGAAAGTCAGTCCAATCTTTTTCGTTGTTTCATACGCATCTCGGGCTTGCTTCATACCCACGAGATCTGCTTCCAATGTGTGGTCCTCGCCGCGGTTGAGCTCATCCACACGTGCTTGGTAAATGTCAAATCCTATTACTCGGTACTTCTTACCATACTCAATAGCCAAAGGCAATCCTACGTAACCAAGACCTACAACTGCAATAATTCTGTCATTTAAATTCATAATATCGTATTTTTTTGTTATTTCTAAAATCCTTTACAAAATAAGCCCGCAAAGGTACTACTTTTTTTTTATATGTGCAAGTAAATATTAAAATATTTATTTTTGTTAGCAATTAATGTGCAAATATGGTCGCTGCGCTTGCATGTGTAAGAAAAATTATTTACCTTTGCGGTCAAATTGCCTAAGTAGGGCAGAATTGAATAATTTTGAACGCGCAAAAGGCGCAAGAACAATAGTTATTTTATGAAGAATTTCAAACTGTGGAATACGGTTTGTGGTTGGTTTGTGTTTGCAATAGCCGCCGCAACGTATCTTTTGACGATGGAGCCAACAGCCTCTTTTTGGGACTGTGGTGAGTTTATTGTAAGTGCCCATAAATTAGATGTAGGTCACCCACCTGGAGCACCTTTCTTTATGCTTTTGGGACATTTCTTTACGCTCTTCGCTAGCGACGCAGCACATGTGGCCATGTGCGTGAATGCAGTGTCGGCATTGGCTTCGGCATTCACTATATTGTTCCTCTTCTGGACAATTACCGCGTTGGGAAGGAAATTGTTAGGCAATAAGGCGATTGGGCTACAAGGCGATAAGGTAATGAGTATACCTCAAGGCATTGCCCTTCTTGGTGCAGGTTTGGTGGGTGCTTTGGCATACACCTTCTCAGACACTTTCTGGTTCTCTGCTGTAGAGGGTGAGGTTTATGCACTCTCTTCGCTTTTCACAGCAGTAGTATTCTGGCTTATCCTGAAATGGGACGAACATGCCGATGAGGAAGGGTCGGATAAGTGGCTGATACTGATTGCTTATTTGATGGGATTGAGTATTGGTGTGCACTTATTGAACCTGCTGACTATCCCTGCTATCGTGTTGGTATATTACTTCCGTCGCCACGAGTTTTCATGGAAAGGCGTATGCGCTGCATTTGGCGTGTCGGTAGCAATATTAGCGGTGATTCTCTATGGTATTATCCCTGGTGTGCCAACTATAGCAGGTTGGTTTGAGTTGTTGTTTACCAATGTGTTAGGATGCCCATTCAATACAGGTTTGGCAGTCTATTTGGTTCTGATGGCAGCAGCACTCGTTTGGGCTATTTGGGAGAGCTACACCGTGATAGAGAAAGAAATAACTATCAATACCCGTACCATCATCTCCTTTGTGTTAGCAATGGCACTCGCAGGCGTACCATTTATCAAAGAGAGTGCTGTGATTGGCATAGTGCTGATTATCATTATGTTGGTGGTGCTATTCTTGAAGAAGGATGTTATTCCTGCTCGTTGGCTGAATACTATTGCCATGATGGTGACAGTCGTAGTGATTGGCTATGCCAGCTATGCGGCAATTGTTATCCGTTCTTCTGCGGACACCCCAATGGATCAGAACTCGCCCGATAATGTCTTCTCACTGAAGTACTATCTCAACCGCGAGCAGTATGGTGATAGGCCACTCTTTTATGGACAAACATATAATGCTCCTGTGGAGTTGGATATCAAGGGCAATATGTGTGTGCCTGTAGAGAAACAAGGTCATGCGCAATATGCTCCTGCACCCAAGGTAGAAGGGGAGAAAGACCGCTATGTAGTAACGGGTTACAAGAACTCTTATGAATACATGGACGAGTTTAAAATGCTCTTCCCACGTATGTACTCTGGGCAAGCTCACCATGTAGATGCCTACAAGTCTTGGGCAGATATTAAGGGTAAGAAAGTTCGCTATGATTACTGCGGACAAAAGAAGACGGATTATTGCCCAACGTTTGGCGAGAACCTGAAGTTCTTCTTCCGCTATCAAGTCAATTTCATGTATTGGCGTTACTTTATGTGGAACTTTGCAGGACGTCAAAATGATATTCAATCGCATGGCGAACTCACCAAAGGTAATTGGATTTCTGGTATTCCTTTCATTGATAATGCTATGCTTGGCGACCAATCGAAGTTACCAACCGAATTGCGTGAGAATAAGGGACATAACGTATATTACATGCTTCCACTATTACTTGGAATCATAGGTCTGTGCTGGCAATTTAGCAAACGCAACAACGAAGGCAAGAACAAGGAGGGCTATCGTTCGTTTGCGATAGTGTTCCTGCTATTCTTCCTCACAGGTTTGGCTATTGTGGTGTATTTGAATCAGACACCTTATCAACCGCGCGAGCGCGATTACGCGTACGCGGGATCGTTCTATGCGTTCTGTATCTGGATTGGCCTGGGTGTGATGGCAATAATAGATATATTCAACCGATTGGTTAAGAATGAGAAAGCACGTGCTGCTGTAGCAACGGTTGTTGTGCTTGTAACTCTATTGATACCTGCACAAATGGCTTCACAAAACTGGGATGATCACGATCGCTCAAATCGCTATGCTGCGCGAGATTTTGGAGCGAATTACTTGAAATCATGCGATGAAGAAGGTATTATCTTCTGTAATGGCGATAACGATACTTTCCCTCTTTGGTATAACATTGAGGTGGAAGAAGAGCGTAATGATGTACGTGCTTGTAATTTATCTTATTTGCAAACAGACTGGTATATCAGCCAAATGAAGCGACCATACTACAACTCGCCTGGTTTGCCTATCTCTTGGGAAGAGAAGGACTATATGCCTGGCAAGAATGAGATCGCATGGGTGGAGAATCGACTCAATGCACCATTGGAAGTCAAGAAGGCATTCCAATTCTTGCACTCTGATGACCCACGCACCAAGCGTGATGGTGAGGGATATATTCCAAGCGACCAACTATATGTGCTGTCGCCTGATAGTCAGAAAATTATGTTTAAGAAAGCTCGCCGCTTTACGCGTTCTGAGATGATGGTGATGGAAATGCTTTCTACTAATCAATGGCAACGACCTATCTATTTTGCCGTGACAATTGGTAATGATTATCACCTTGGTCTTGATCCATATCTTGAACTAACAGGTATGGCATACCGCATTACTCCAGAGCGTAGCAAAGATGGTCGCCCACGTGTAAATACAGAGGTGATGTATGAAAATATGCTCCACAAATTCAAATACGGTAATATGAACGTGCCTGGTATCTATATTGATGAGAATACTATGCGCATGTGTCGTACCCATCGTATGATGTTTATGCAATTAGCGGAAGCACTTTACAACGAGGGTAAACGTGATAAGTGCCTTGAGGTATTGGATTTTGCAGAAGAAATGTTGCCTGGATACAATATTTCATATGACTATACCTCTGCAACAATGGCGATGTACTATTATCAGTTAGGTGAAATGGAGAAAGCTAATGCGATTATGACCAAAGTCGCAGATAATTGTGCTGAATATTTGGCATGGGGTGCTTCTCTCGCTAAAGAGCAACGTTCGTCATCGCAAAGTACTTTAGGGCATCAAATGGCAGTGTTTGGATATGTACTCCAAAACCTCGAACGCTATCAACAAACAGATTTGTTCAATCACTATTACGACATTTATGCTCAATATGCTGCAATGCGATAACATTCCCGTTTTGCTGCTGACTGGTTATCTTGGTAGTGGTAAAACAACCTTATTAAATAGAATATTGACTAATCGCCGCGGCATACGCTTCGCGGTGATTGTCAATGACATTGGCGAAGTTAATATCGATGCGGAACTCATACAGAAGGGTGGAGTAGTGGCGCAGCAAGATAATAACCTTGTAGCTTTGCAAAACGGTTGTATCTGTTGTTCTCTCAAGATGGATTTGGTGCAACAGCTCCACGACTTGTGTGCTGCCAATACCTTTGACTATATTGTTATTGAGGCATCGGGCATCTGCGAACCCGCACCTATTGCGCAAACGATATGCTCTTATCCGAGCCTTATGCCTATTGCCAATAACCAATCGCCAATTCCCCAATTGGATGCTATTGTCACTATCGTGGATGCTCTTCGTCTCCGCGATGAGTTTATAGAACAATTATCACCAATTGCCCATAGCCAATCGCCCATTATCCAAGACAACGACCTCACATCATTGGTCATTGAGCAAATCGAGTTTTGCAACCTTATATTATTGAATAAGGTATCAGAGATAAGCGAAGGGGGGCGTGAACATATACGTGCTATTCTTCGCGCTATTCAGCCCAAAGCAAAGATTATTGATTGTGATTATTGCGATGTGCCTTTTGGTGAGATATTGAATACTAATCTCTTTGATTTTGAAGAGGTTGCCACTTCTGCTGCATGGATTCAAGGTGTAGAAGGTGATGTGAAAGAACATGAGCACCATCACGAACATGATGAGCATAATCATCATTATGAGTGCGATGATCCGCATTGTCATTGCTATGATCACCATCATGAATGTGATGACCCACATTGCCATTGCCATAATCACGGCGATGAGTTTGGTATAACCACCTTCGTGTATTACCGTCGCAAACCCTTCGACCTCAATCGCTTTGATGAGTTTGTGGCGCGCCATTGGGACAAAGGTATTATTCGTTGCAAGGGCATGTGCTATTTTGAGGAGGAGTATGATATGTGCTACCTCTTTGAGCAGGCGGGCAAACAGTTCGACCTCAAGCAGGCAGGCAGTTTCTATGCCACTATGCCAGAGGAAGAACTTATGCAACTCATGGCACGTGACCCGATGCTCCAACGCGACTGGGACGAGCAGTATGGCGACCGTATGCAGAAACTGGTCTTTATCGGTCAAAACATCAACCGCGAAGCCATCACAAAAGCCCTTGATAACTGTTTAATATAGTAACACTATATCTAATTAACTTTATTATAACAATCAAATTATTAGTCTGTATGAAGAAAATTATTACTCTTTTCATGGCTATGGTAGTGACAATGTCTATGTCTGCGTTGCCACTGCATGTAAAGACCTCTAAGGAAGGTCCAGTAAAACATCAAACCATGAGCTCTATCAAAAAAGCAGAGCAAATGGAGAAGATGAAGTTGGAGTTGCCTAATGCTGAGATGCAGCGCACTGCTGCTCCTCTCGCAAAGAAAGCACCAGCGAAAGCAATCGCTGCTAATGCTCAAAAAGTAGCACCTGCTGCTAAGACGGATGATGTAGCATTTACCGAGTTGAATTATGATGCGTTTGCTACTGGTCCAGAATACACCGAAGAGTCTGAGAGTTGGTGGGTAGGTTTGCAAACGATGGATGAAAGCAGACCAGAGTATGGCGTGATGATTCAATTGGATTGGAAGGCACCTGCTGATGATTTCACTGGTACATTCACCACTGAGGACTTTACTCGCGATTACACATGGGCACTTACCGATTACTGCATGGGATATATCCAATTTGATAGTATCTCAATGACCATTTCTAAAGAAGCATCAGAAAACATGGATGTAATCACCATGGATGCCGTGTTGATTGGTACCGATGGTTTTGGCGAGTATGCTTTCAAAGTGCATGCTGAGCACAAGACTATTAAGCCAGTTGCTGTGGTGGATGTTCCAGAAATGACTGTTGCCATTGAAGAGGCATGGGATGGCTTTACCATTGCTGGTGCCAGTGATGACCTCAATATGAATGTGGCAGTAGAGACCTACGATGGTGTGATTGGTACATTCGTGTTGAACAATCTGAAATTGGATGAAACAACCATCAACTACAAGGGTAACGACCTCACTCCGCTCACATTTGGACTTAATATTTCAGCCAAAGAAGTTGCTGAGGTAGGTTATGCATACGTAGGTAAATTGACCTTTATCGGTAGTGATTTTGTGCAATACAATGTACCAATGATTGCTCCAATGCCTGCTCCTACTGACACTGTTGAGATTACATGTGTTAATATGAAGTTAGAGCCTTATAATGGTCAAATCAACTTCTCTGCAAGCGATGCGATTTACACCATTTATGGTGCTTGGTTGGGTGACGAAATTGTAGCTGGTACCTATTCTGGCAATGAAGCAGCTGTAGAAATCAGTAATGGCGAAACCTACGATTACTATCGCGCATTGGCTACTACTATCGTAGTTTCTGGTAATGAGGTAGATGGTTGGGTAGTGGATGTTGTGGCATACTGCCCAGACAACAAATTGTACAAAATGCATCTCTCTTGGTACGTGCCAGAGCCTACTGATACTATCGTTGTGGCATTTGAGAACTCTGCTAAGGGACGTTTCTATCCTGAGTATGGAAACGACTTGCAACTCTTCAATGAGAATGACCAATACTATGCATCAATCAATATCTCAAATATTGACCTCAACTCTCCATTTACTGAGGACGATATGTTCCCTATGTTCTCTGGCGTAGAGGTAAATGTGGATGGCGAATATCTGCCTGTTGAGTATGCCCTTGTACAAAACGGTTATCTCTCTCAAGTAGAAGATACTACCAAGATGTACGCCGAGTATGTGACTTTCGATGGCAAGTTGTACCAAGTTAATCTCTGGCATGCTGTACCAACTCCTACAGAAGTGGTAGAACTTACTTACGAGAATGCCGAATTTGTAAATGATATGGATTGGGGTGGTGTGTATAGCTTGCTCGCGTATGGTCCTGATTCTTTGACTGCTATGGTCATTAGCGGTTATGCTTATTCTGAGGAAGAAATCCCTGGAACATATGTGAATGATGGTATGTTCGGCTTGTTCGGCGAGGGACAATATGAGTTTGATGGTGCTAATACCTATTATGGTATATTTAATGAGGAAATTGAAAGCTACGATTTAATCTATGCAGATAAAGGGGAGTTTACCATTACCTTAGATGAGGAGAAGAATATCCTTTTGACCGGTTCTATCATCTGCGAGAATGCTATTCAATACAATGTTACGATGAAGTCTAAGATTGAGAGAGCTCGTCTTGCAGAAGACTCACAAGATACTCCTGTAGATCGTACATTTACCGCAAGCGATAGCGTTACAATTATTGACTATACAGCAGACTACGGACCTATTTACTTCGAGGTGGCTTCATTAGATTATATGGACATGTTCAACTTCTACCTCATGGCAGAGGCATCTGACCCTGATATCGTGTTGCCAGTGGGTACATACGAAATCACCGACACATACGAGTATGGTACAGTCATTGCAGGTATGGGTATTGACATGTGGGAAGGTACCGTAGCACCTGGATACTATGCTGCTATTACCGAGGATGGCTATGTGACTTATCCATTCTACTTCTTGGTTGAGGGTACTGTAGAAGTATCTAAGAACGAGGCAGGAAAATTGCACGTCGAGGTGAATGCTATTAACTCATACGAAGTGCCAGTACACCTCGTTTATGATGCAGGTTCTGCTACCGATGTTGAGGATATTACTGCTGATAATACCAATATTCAGAAAGTGGTACAAAATGGTCAATTACTTATCATCCGCAATGGCAAAGTTTATAATGCCAGCGGTGTACAAGTGAAGTAATTCGCAGTAAATATAATAAAAATGCACATGGCGTTTGCACATGTGCATTTTTTTTTGTACCTTTGCGGCGTTAATTTCATCTGCATAAAAGTAATTAATAATTAATATTTGTATCGTATGAAAAAATCTACCTTTTTACTCGCCTTATTGGCTATTTCTATAACGATGACAGCACAACTTCATGGCAATTGGAGCGCAAAGCAAGCGTTTAAGTCTGATGGAAAGTCTGCCACCGTTTCTATGCTCACCGCTACGGTTGCTCCAGAGAGTACTGTGGTGTTAGAGGAGGACTTCTCATTATTTACTGCGGGTACAGAAGATCAACCCGACAGCAAGAATATTGCTCCTGGTACTAATTATGTGTATGAGGTGGACTCTGCATATACGCATGTTCCACACTGGTTGGGATATAGCGTGTATCAGGCAGGTGGCTGTGCCGCAATTGCTATGTACGACTATTATGGTTACATGTATGGCGGTTATATCTCTACTCCAGAAGCAGAGTTGTATGGCGAAGCTACTATCACTTTCCGTGCTCGCCGTGCTACAGCCAATCCTACATTAGGAACGCTGGACTTGGCGTTGTGCGACAATACCTCTGGTCGCTTGGAAACGAAAGAATTTCCATTGACAAGCGAGTGGCAAGAGTTTAGTTGGACCACAGACAAAGCTACATTCAATGATAAAAACATCTTCCAATTCACTACTATGGATGGTATGATTTTGGTCGATGACATCAAGATTACTCGTGTTCGCAATAAAATTGCCAATGTAGATGCAAATAATCCGATTAATAACTCCCCCACAGAGTTTGTTGCCAATTGGATGCGCAGCACTACAGCAGATATAGATGGTTATCTCTTCTCATTGTGGCGCACTGAAATGCCAGAAAAAGAAGAAACTGGTAGTGTGTCAATCGACTTTGAGAGCATCAACGTATTATCCGATGGTAAGTCAATAGATACAGCTAATCCAGGTTATCCTGAGGGATGGACTATTGATGTATCTACTTATGGTGAGAAAGACATGTGTACCACCAAAGGCGACTACAACTCTGGCAAACAAGGTATCAACTTCGATGCTGAAGGTGACTATATCTTATCACCAGAGATGCCTGCTCCAATCAACAAGATTTCGTTCTGGGTAAAACCTAGCAGCATGCAAGCAGAAGAGTATTATTTCTCATTGGTCGGTGTACAAGTGAAAGATATTTATGGCGAATGGGAGCCTATTGCTGCGTTGCCAAACTATTGGATGAATAGCAAAGGCGGCATGTATGTCTTCGAAGGCGATGAAGTAGGACACTATATCACACAAGTTCGCTTCTCTTGCGAGGGTTCATATGGCATCACTTTTGCCATAGATGATATTACGTTGGAATATGCCACACAGGCAATGCCAAAAATGCTGATTACCGATTCGTTGGTAACGGATACATTCTGCCTCGTATCTGGCATTGACCCATCCATGGAACACTTCTACAATGTGAAGGTAAAAGAGGGCGATTTGATTTCTGCTCCAAGTAATAATGTTTGGGTAGATGGTATCACTGGCATCACCCCAGTAGCATTGCCAGCAACGGATATTACGGAGAATAGTTTTGTAGCAAATTGGGAAGGTAATCATAATGCAGGTTCCTACAAACTGACCATTTCTCAAACAGAAATGACTACTACTGCCAATCAAGAAGTAGTAATGATTGAAGAGGACTTCAGTGGTATTAAGGATGGCACTTTTGCAGACCCAGGATTCTCATGGGATTTGATTCACAACCTCAGCGAACATGGACAAAGTACTCAAGAATGGCTACTCACTTATCCTCGTTGGGTAGTAGGTATGGCTGGTAGCCAAGGTCCTAACGAATGGAGTGGTAGAGCAGGACTTGTGTTAAGCCCTAAGATGAAATTAGGTAACAACGCTGTGAAAGTATCGTTCAAGGCGTATAACAAATTGGCAGGCGAACGTATTTGGGTAATGGCAGTAGAAGAACACGACTCACCTCAAGCTGTGACAGGTATAGTAGTTCCATGTGGTAAAGCAAACACTTTCACCACCGACACAGTGATTTTGAAAGGCGTGGACTTCGGCGAAAAACCTTTGCACATTGCGTTCATGAGTGAGCAAGGTGAGTTCTATATAGACGATGTAAAGATTTCCCTCATCGTTCCAGAGGCGGGTACTGTCATCGAAAAAGTATATAAAACGCTTGAAGTACAAGAAACATCTTGCGCGATTACAGACTTGCCAGCAGGCACTACAGAATATGCGTATAACGTCATTGTTAAACGCACAAAAGACTTCTTGGATTATACATCCAACATCTCCAATACTGTTTTGGTCGAACTCTTAGGAACTGATGTGGAGAATGTGCAATTACCTAGTACAAATGAAGCGACTAAAGTCATTTCCGATGGTCAATTGCTTATTCTTCGTGAAGGTAAAACCTACAATGTGATGGGTGTGCAAGTAAAATAATTTGCAATAAAAAGATAGTATGAAGAATTTGTTAATCATTCTTGCGCTATCCCTTTTGACAATATCGACAGCGGTGTCACAATCTAATCAACGGGTTGTGACCACCGCGCCTATTGATACGATTGATGTGGTTTGTCACGACTTAGAGTTAAATACAGATTTTCTCAGTCTCTTTAAAATGGCATATATTTTTGCTAATAATGATGAATATGAATTAACAGGAGCAATCTATGCAGACTCTATTCCCCCTGGTACATATACCAATTGTGTGATGGACCTCAAGCATATCGCTACGCAAACGCAGATTCCTGCGGTGAGCGTTACGCTTACATTGGCAATTGATGCCAATCGCAATTGTGTCATCACGGGGCAAATGTTGGGCGAAGATAATATCTGCTATAATCTTCATCTCTCATGGACTCCTCCAACATCTACCGATACAGTAAAAATCGCATTTGACAACTCTGCTTGGGTGGCGTATTATCCTGATTTAGAGCATGATTTTATGCTTTCTAACGAAAACGAAGAATATGAAATCGCTTTGGATATTAGGCGGGTGGCAATGGGTGACACATTTGATGAAGGGAATTTGAATATTGCTTATTGCTTAATTTCCAACAAAATCTCTAAGGATACAGTCAAGATTGCTTCGGCTGAAGGGCGTGTGTGGCAAGCTAATGATACCACGTATTTGTCCGCTGATGTAGCAGGTTTTGATGCCGTGACATATAGTATTGATTTGTGGTATGCTGTACCAAAAGTAACACAAACACAAATGCTGAACATATCAAATGCTACCTTCTACAACAAGTTGGAGGAAGAAGGATATTATGCGCTAATAGGCAAAACAGAAGATCAATCAATAGAGTTTGCGATTTCACTATTAGGCAGTACTGAAGAAGATATTCCTGGTACATATATCAATGATGGACTCTTTGGAGGATTTACTGGGAAAGACTATGATTTTATCAATTATATCGGTGGTAATTATTCCACATATATTGCTAAATGGAATATTGATAAAAACGATTATGACGTACTTTCTATTGAAAAAGGTAATGCTAAAGTGACAATGGATGACGCGCAAAATGTCACGATGATAGGTTCTTTTATTGGTAAGGATGGCGTGCAATATGAGGTTACACTTACTACTAAAGTGGATAAACCTCGTTTGGATGATGATATGACTTCTGGCTCTATTGATTGTGTCATTATAGGCAATGATACTACCTTGGAAGATATGACTGCCGAAAACGGCACTATCTTCTTTGATGTGATGACTGAAAACGCGTTGATGGCACTCTACTTCTATGTCGAAGAAGCAGATCCAGAAATCGTTATTCCCGAAGGAATCTACTATATAGATAATTCTCAAGATTATTATACCGTCAATGCAAGTGATGGCTCTATTGGTACTTATCCTACATTCTATGCTACGCATAATGGAATGGATTTCACTTCTATGTATTTCTTCGTGAGTGGTACGGTGGAAGTGAAGAACAAACAGGGCAAGCTTTATATGGAGATTAATGCGCTCAATTCATACGATGTGCCAGCGCATATTATCTATGATGCTTCTGCTACCACTGCCGTTTTTGATACCCAATATCCCACATGTGATTCCAAAAAACAGTTACGCAACGGTCAATTGCTGATTATCCGCAATGGCAACGTATTCAATCTCCTAGGCGCGCGCGTACAATAACGCGCGCGTGTTATTTTATTTATTAGTATATAATATGTAACTTAAAATTTTTGTGTTATGAGAAAGATGTTTACCCTTTTTATTGGATTGACAATGGCGACTATTATGCTTGCATTGCCACAAACCACTCTCCCTATGCTAGAGCAAGGAGCGAAGTCCTCAACCAAAGCAATAGAGATGATAACACGCGATGTGACTAAACGCGTGACTCGTCCAGAGCAGCATACGATGACTGCCGATAAATCTATTACAGCTAAATATTCGATTCAATCAAAACAAAAAGCAGTAAAGGAGACGATTAATCTTGATGGTGGAGTCTTCCTTGTTGAGCCTGAATACGAAGCAGAAACAGGCGAATGGTACATTGCTGTAGAATCGAATGGCTATACATTCCGCCTTTGTTGGTATGCTCCAGAAGAGGATTTTACAGGTACATTCACGTTTGATGACATCAGTTGGGATTGGACTTGGGGCTGGTATCAATCGGCGGATTTGTTTTATGAGATTTTCCCTTCTGACATCAATATGACGATTTCTCAACAGAAAGTAAGTAATTATTTGACACAAATCGTTTTGGATGCTACAATCTACGATCCTAATGACAATGTATATGTATTACATATCGTACATGAGATGTTAAGCCCAAAAGAGACTGTTCAAACAGTGTTGACAAATACACAACTTACTATTGGTGAGGGGTATTATGTGTTGGATGGCAATGACAATAAATTAGATCTCCTGCTGACTGTTAATTCGGCTACCATCGATGGTATGTACAATAAAGATTATTTTGACTTAAACGCTACAAAGATCACCTACAATGGGGTAGAGCAGCAAATCTTGCAAGCCACCTTGATGGTTATGGGTGGGACCTTGTCTAATGGTTCATTGGGCTATTTTGCTGATTTATCTTTCTATAATCAAGATACCGTTTTACACCAAGTGTCGATGCAAGCTTCATTGCCTGCTGTTAAAGATACTATCGAGATTACTTGCACCAACTTGCAGGTTGATGAGTCGCTGGCGGATTATGGACTGATTATGGTTAGTGGCTCTAACGACTTCTACGATATTTTTGCCATGTATGAGGGAGAATATGCGGAGGCTGGAGTATATAATGTATCGGTGTCTATTACGGACAAAATTACATGGCTTGAACCTACTGAAGCGATTACTGCGACCCTGAATCTCACAGAGGATACCGATGGTTGGCATGCCAATATTGAGGCGTATGGAAAAGACTATAATTGGTATTCCATTGATATGTCGTATGTGGTACCTGAACCAATTGACACAGTGGACATAACCTTTGAAACAACGGCTATTGGCACCTATCTTCCTTACGAAAGTAATATGTTACAACTCCTTCATTATGGCGATGATTATGAGGCTTCTATCACCGTTTATGGCAAAAGACTTGGAGACTCCTTCACGATGGATAATGTCTTGCTTGACTATAGTGGTATATACAACAAGAAGATAGGACGCAGTGTCATTTTCGCTGATGTTAATGGTACACTCAATCAATATGGTGATACTACTGTTATTTCTGCCAGTGTCATTGGTTTTGATGCGGTGCAATACAACCTCCATCTATGGTATGTAGCACCAACACCTATTGACACAGTCGAAATAGAAATGCCGATAGAGTTTATCAATTCAATGGATTATGGCTATTACACATTAGGGGCTTATACACCTGATTCTGTGTGGTATATCTCCCTTAGTCCTATTACCAGCGAGGTGGCAGGATCATTTGCTAACGATGGTCTCTTTGGCAAAATGGGTGCTAAAGGTGGACAATACGATTTCTATGGTGGGGAAACCTATATCTACGAAGAGGCTACATTGAACCGTTATTCCGTAGAGAAAGGCACGCTGATAGTGGAGATGACACCTGATGGCGAAATCACTGCTGAAGCAAAAGTGATTTGCTCCAATGCTATTTACTACCACATCAAGATGACATCAGAGTATAATACTCATCTTGATTTTGATATGGATTTCGAAGAAGTTGATCGCCTATACACTACTGAGGACAATGTGTTTATTGAAAATCAAGTAGAAGAGAATGGCTATATCTATCTTGCTATTACGGCAGGTGATGAATCGGATATGGCTGCATTCTTCTTCTATACGGAAGAGGTAGATGAGGATATTATTATTCCTGTAGGTGTATATCCAATCAATTATACAGAGGAATATGGTACGGTGCAAGCGAATCCAGGGGTGCAAGGTAATGGTGTATTACCTTCGTTCTATGCTAAGATTTGGGAGGAGGGCACGCTGGAAGTGCCATTGTGGCTATTAGTTAGTGGTACGGTGGAAGTCTCCAAAGATGAAGATGGCAACCCACATTTGGAAGTGAATGCAGTGAACTCATACGATGTATCTGTTCATATCGTATATGATGGCACGCCTATCAATTCTGCGGTGGAGAATAATCAAAATCCGACATTTGATACCAGAAAGATAATCAAGAATGGTCAGTTGTTTATCATTCGCAATGGCAAAAAATACAATGTGATGGGGCGACAGGTAGAATAAAAATTTGTTACAATACTACTCTTAACTAAATATTTGTTTGTATGAAGAAGATAATTACTTTTTTCATGGCTATGGTAGTGACAATCTCCATGTCTGCGTTGCCACTACAAATGAAGACCTCGAAAGAAGGCCCCGTAAAGCACCAAACGGCTGCTTCTCTCCAGAAAACTCAGCAGATAGAAAAAATGTTTAATTACTCGTCCGTTGATGAACTGAAGCGTATGCCTGCCCCTACAGCAGAAGTAGCAATGATGGCTGCTGTTGCACCAACGAAGAAAATTGCACCTCAAACAAAGGTAGCTAATCAAGATTTTGTAGAATTGGTCTTTGATGACATTGTTAGGGGCCCTGAATACTACAATGATACCAAAACATGGGATGTGGGTTTATCGTGCTATGATGAAAGCAAACCTGCATATGGGCATATTATTCAATTGAACTGGCATGCGCCTATTGATGATTTCACAGGTTCGTTCACTACGAAGGATTTTGATCCTGATTACACGTGGGCGGTTACTACCACATGTATGGGCTATATACTTTTTGATAGTATCACCATGACGATTTCCAAAGAGGTCGTGAGCAAAAATGAGACTAAGATTGTTCTTGATGCTCAATTGATAGGTAGTGATGGTTATGGTAATTATGCGTTTGATGTGCATGCAGAGAAACGAATCATTGTAGCGTCTAATTCTATTGTTGTACCAACCGTAGATGTCATCATTGAGGAATATCTGAATGGTTTTACTATTGTTGGAAGTAATGACAACTTGACCTTGGATTTATCGATATTGACCTACGAAGATGTAGTAGGTACTTTCGACCTCAATAGCGTGGATATTGAAAATAGTAAAATCACCTACGACGGTAAAGACATTGTTCCTGTGAAGTTAGAGGGTATCATTGCAATTGATGATTTACATGGAGATGGTAGTTGGATTTATCGTGGCGAAATAGCTGTCATTGGTAGCGATTATGTGGAATATCTTATTTCCTTTGTAGCACCACTATCCGAACCATTGGATACAGTTGAGATATCTTGTATAAACTTGAGGACCGATTGGTATGATACGCGCATTACCTTTAGTGCCAGCAATTCTATCTATAGTATCAATGGTTCATGGGTAGCAGATGATATTGAGCCAGGTATTTATTCGGGTGACGATGTGGCAGTGCAAATATCGAACAAAAAGAACTATAATAATTACTTTGCAAAGGCGACTACTATTGCAGTGTCTGGTAGTTATAGTGAGGGCTGGGTGTTTGATATTAAGATGATTGATTCGGAAAATGTTCTTTTCCTTATTAACTTATCTTGGTATGTGCCTGCTATCACTGATACTATTGTCGTGGCGTTTGACAATTCTGCGAAGGCGATGTTTTATCCTGACTATGGCAATGATTTGCAGTTGTACAACGAGAACGAGTACTACTATGCTTCGTTGAATGTGGCTGGTTTTGAACCTGGAGACTCCTTTACTGAGGAGGATTTGTTTCCGATGTATTCGGGTGTAGAGGTTGTAGATGAGAATGGCGAATACGTGTCTATTGACTATGCGTTTGTGCAAAACGGTTTACTTTCTCAGGTGGAAGATACCACAAAGATGTACGCTGAGTATATCACTTTTGATGGCAAGATGTATCAAGTTAACCTTTGGCACGCTGTACCTACTACTCCTAAAGCCATAGTGGATATTACCTATGAGAATGCTGAATTTGTCAATACTATTGCTGATGGGGGATTCTATAGTTTGATTGGATTCTCTGCGGACTCTTTGTCTGCTTTCAAGGTCTCTATATATGCTACTTCTAATGACGACATTGCGGGAACATTTGTCAATGACGGTATGTTCGGTTTGTTTGGTGAGGGACAGTATGAATTTGCTGGTGCAGACACCTATTTCGATGTCTTATTAGATGCGGAGACGGGAGAACGAGGTTTTATTTTTGCGGATAAAGGGGAGTTGACGGTGACTATGGATGAGGAGAAGAATGTGATGTTGACAGGTTGGATTATTGGCGATGATGCGGTGCAATACAACTTGACTATGACATCTAAGTTCCAGCGAACTCACTTATATTATGACTCTGAGGATACACCTGTTGACCGTACTTTTACATCGAAAGATAAAGTGCGAATTACAGATTACACACCACAATGGGGACCTATTTATTTTGAAGTCCTTTCAGAGGAGAATTGGGACATATTCAACTTCCAACTTCTTGTGGAGGAACCCGATCCTGAAATCATATTGCCTGAAGGTGTTTATCCAATTACTGACACATATGACTATTATACGGTGATGGTAGGTACGGGTGTTGATCCTTGGTCGGGTCAAGTGGCTCCTGGTCTATATGGTTCTGTGGTGGAATCTTCCAATGACTTGGCTTTACCTCTCTATTTCTTGGTAGATGGTACTGTTGAGGTTAAGAATAAAAATGGCTCATTGTACATCGAAGTGAATGCAATAAATTCCTACGACGTACCTGTACACCTTGTTTATGATGGAACTCCTATTAATTCTGCGGTGGAGAATGTTCAAAGTCAATTGCCTAAGAACGATTGCCAAAAACGTATTGTTAATGGTCAACTTATGCTCATCCGCAATGGTAAGGTATATAACATTTTAGGCACAAATGTTCAATAATACCACAAATAGTAATAAAATATTCGGTATTTAATAGAAAATTTATATTTTATTAACAAAATATTTTGTACATCAAGATAATTTTAGTACATTTGCACGCTAATATTTGTAGTTTTTAGCAAATATTTTCTTAATTAACCATATTTATTAACCAAAAACAAAAGAAACATGAAAAAAACTTTTCTTTCTTACGTTGCCATTTTTATGGCATTCGTATTCAACGTTTCTGTGGTAGCTCAGACTGTTCCAACTTTGGAGAAGCTGACAGGTGATGAGGAAATTTATCACTTTTATCTCTCACAAGGTGTGGCTGTTGACGCACAAGGTATTACTTATGTAACTGCTGCTACCGATGGTGCTAGTGATGGTGGTTCTGATCGCGCTGCTACCCAAAAACGTGGTATCTTCGTGTATGATGCAGAACTCAACTGCCTCAACCCAGAAAACGTTGGTTTTTTGCCAGCAAACGCTGCTGCATTGATGACCGATGTATCTCGTCAAGCCATGCACCGTATTGCTGTTAACCCTGTGAACGGTCAAGTGGCATTCTGCTACAATGTAGAAGGTGCTTCTGCTATCTGGAGCATGGATCCTGCAAACCTTACTGGTGATGCTGTAAACCTCATCGAAGGTTTGGCTATTACCAAGGCAAATGCATTCTGCTTTGATGCTGAAGGTACACTTTATGTAATGGACAACGCTAATACTGCTGACGGTGGTAAAATCGTAAAAGTAGTAAATGGTGAGCTCATTACTATTGCTCAACATGCTACATGGGGTGTACAAGACATCTCTTTGGCTTCTGATGGTAAAGGCGGTCTTTGGGTGGCTCAAAACCGTTGGGCAGTAGATGATTACGCTGTTCTTTCTCACGTAAATGCTGCTGGTGAAGTGGACTTCCTTGTAAATGGTGATGCTGCTGATGAAGTGAAAGCTCTCTTCCCTAATGACTATAATGCTTCTTATCGTGGACAATGTGCTTACAATGTAGATAAGGACATTCTTGCATTTGGTGGTAACAAAGTGGTTACTCTCTTCCAAGTGACTTATGATGAGGCTACAGGTGTTCCTTCTATCGCTAAGCTCGTTAGCACTGAGGCTATCGGTAACAATATCGACGGTATTGCATTCTATCCTAATGGCGATTTAGCAGTAGTTTCTGCTTCTGCTGAGCGTTTCATTAAGTATGCAGTTAACTATGGTGAACCAGCTATTGAGTGGATTCCTATGCCTCTTGAAATCACCAACTTGACTACTATGGAGATTCCTGTTGGTGACCAAACAGTCTTGCAACTCATGGGTCGCAACGACATGATGGATTCTGACGTAATGCTCTTCCTCAACAACTACACAGGCGAGGATAAAGCTTACGAAGTAAATGCTGAGAGCTCCCTCGTAACTTTCGGTGGAATGGAACTCACCGTTATGGATGGCACAATGACCAAAACTACAGATGCTGAGAAGGGTGATGTATTCGCAGGTACTGTTCACGCTTTCGTAGAGGAGGATGGCGAAGGTTTGTATGTTGAGTTCGCGCTCACTATGTATGCTCAACCAGCCATTGAGATTGCAATCGAGGATGTAGAAATCACAGTTAATGAGGAAAGTGCAATAGCTACCTTCGCTGCTACATGGGAAGGCAGTCCTCTTTCTGTAGAAGTTTCTGGCTTCGAAGAGGTAGAGTTCAAAGAGTATCCAGAGTGCTGGCTGTCTATCGGTGATGACAACGTATGGGTTGACGCTGCTGCTGGTCCT
>JAZNSW010000028.1:0-227126 GCA_045591505.1 Paludibacteraceae bacterium | reverse complement strand
TGGGCACATTCCTGTAGTAGAATTATATTCGTCCACATAACCCATATGCACACAGAAGTTCTTTGATCCATTGTTGCCACCAACGAGGTTAGCGAACTGTAGTTCATACCATCCCCAGACACCTTCAGGCAAGTCTTCGGGTGCGTAGCCAGGATTGGTGAAGTTAGAGATAGCATGTCCACCGCCCCAATAAGGTGCTGTGAAACTGTGGGTTAAGAGGGTATTGCCTTCGTCGCACCAAGTATAAACACCGCCAGAGGTGTAGGTAAGTGTGCCATTGTACTGCGCATCGTCCACAAGGCCGGACCATGTGGAGATGGTCTTGTTGGCATACTCGAGGGTGTAGGGCGCAAACTTAGCATCCGCATCCTCGAAGGTCAGGGTTCGTAACTCGTAGTCCTGTGCAAGGGCTACATTAGCAAGGCATAATGCCGTAAGAAAAATAGATTTCTTCATGTTAGTTTGTTGTTTAAAGGGTTATACAAAATGGTTCAACATTGTTCAACAGTAGTTCAACATTGTTCAACGGTTGTTTTGCGTGTATAACCACACCTCCCTGACCATCTACTTCGGATTTTCCCAAATGCGAAGTAACATGGCAGGTTGATGGTCAGGTGTGTGTGGATAAGGATTTTGACTCCCGAGAAACACACTGACCATCGGACACAACAAATGGGTACTTGATACATCTATCAAATACCTATACGCGTACAAGCGTACCATAGATACTATTGAAAACCTTTGCGTCATGTCGTTGGCTCGATTCCCCGAGAGCGTTCAACTTCACCAACTCCTCGTTGGTGGCACGCAGCAGGTCTTCTGACTTATCGCTCATTATCGCTTGCCTTCCCAGCATAAACGCCAGTGACATAAAGAGTTAGCGACATGATTGCGAATCACAGCAGCGGGACTGTGCAGGAATTACACCTGCTTCCCTTGACTGAATGCGGTGCAAAGGTACAAAAAAACGATCATATATGCAAATAATTTCACATGAAAATGATAAAAGTTTGCTAATATCCACTTTTTTTTACTACCTTTGCCGCCGAAAGAATATATTTTAGATTGAATTTTAATCATTTAAACAACAAAACAATGAAAAAAATCCTTTTCCCTCTTATTTTGTTGATATGCTCCTTAAGCCCAGTCGCTATGCGACACGATTGCGCTCATTGACTCGCCCACCATGCACCATCTCCCTACTCAAGAGATGATTCGTAGCGGATATATAGACAAACTATTCAACATACAAAAGTAATTGCCCACCATATTACAAACTGAATAGATATTCCAAAGCTTCATCAATCTCGCTATTGGAAATAGTTTGATTTATTGCTGCTTCACCTATGTCACGAAGAAGAGTAAAACGTATGGTGGACACAGAAGAATCTGAAGAAACCATATTCTTCTTATCGTGCAACATCCACTTGATAAGTTGTTGACGCTCTTTACAATCGCAATTTGGACGACCATAATACATCAACATTACATGTGATACCTGAGTTAGTAAATCTTTTGGGAAACCCAATTTTACCACACTCAAATATAAGGCAGCTACCATTCCCCACATTACACAATATCCATGCGGCGGTATCGTACTCTCCTCTTTTCCCGAAAATGCATGTTGATGCGCAGCTTCTTCAATGGCATGACCAATTGTGTGACCAAAATTCAATATCTTTCGCATTCCTTTTTCAGTGGGATCTTGTGTAATAACATTTTCTTTGATGGCTATGCTATCCGAAATAAGTTGCCTAAATGCCTCACCACCCTGACTAAAAAGAGAGTCTGAAGAACTTGCATAATCCTCTAATATAGTAAGCACTGCATAATAATGAGAAGGAGAGATAATGAGGCCGTGTTTAATCATCTCTGCCATGCCACTTAATATTTCCTTTGAAGAAAGTGTGGACAAAAATGGAGGATAGATAAGCGTAGCCATAGGTTGAGAGAATGTACCTATACTATTCTTAACACCACGAAAGTTGATACCTGTTTTGCCACCTGTAGAAGCATCCACCATTGCTAGCAAGGTAGTCGGTATATTCACAAAACGAATGCCTCGCATGAAAGTAGCAGCGGCAAAACCACCTAAATCTGTAACAACTCCGCCCCCAATGTTGATTAATACAGCTTGACGTGTGGCACGGTGTTTGAGCATAAAATCCCAAACGACCTGCACCGAGGCTAAGTTCTTGCTCTGTTCGCCTGCTTCAATCGTGAGCAAATGGTAAGGGATTTGCCCGATGAAATCGGCTAAAATGGGCAAACAATACTCCGCAGTATGGCTATCGGTCAGTACGAATAATTGCCCTTTGGGCAAGTCAGCGAGTAGCGTATGGAGATGATTCAAATCGTATTGCATGGCAGTTTTTTATGTAAAAGTTTGCAAAGTTACGATTTTTTTTGTAATTTTGCGCCCTAAATTAACAAAATTATGCAAAAAAGAGTATTTTTTATCGTTTTAATGGTATTTTTTGCCCTTTCAACTATGGCTGAAGGTCTTATATACCTATCCACAGAAGATTTTAAGAAAAAAGTTAGTTTCTACGATCTTTCTTCTGGTCAGCAACCCCAATGGAAGTATATTGGTGATAAACCTTGTTTGATTGATTTCTCCACCACATGGTGCGGTTGGTGCAAGAAATTGCATCCTATTTTGGAGCAAGTGGCTAAGCAATACGAGGGTAAGGTCTATGTATATACACTGGATGCAGAGAAAGAGCCCGAAGTGGCAGCGTTATTTGGTGTGCGCAGTTATCCTACGGTAGTTTTCTGCCCCATGGAAGGAGGTCCACGTATTGCTCAGGGATATCATGAACTAGACTACTGGCAAGAAGCTATCAAACAGATTCTTGGGGTAGAGTAATGTCGGATAAGCCGAAGTAATGTCGCCCGATGGGCGAAGAGATACAACCTCGCCGAAAGGGCGACATCATTTGTAATAAAACATGCAAGTAGAACTCATCCTCCTCGTACTATCGCTCCTCTTTTTTGCGAGCATTTTTACCGATAAAATCGGCTATAAGTTTGGTGTACCAGCCCTGTTGCTTTTCTTGGCAGTGGGTATGCTGTTCGGTCCTGACGGTATAGGACGACTCATCAACGACGACGGAGTGGGTTATATGCTGAATGTGGGCTCTGCCCAAGCCATTGGCACAATCGCGCTGTGTATTATCCTTTTCTCGGGTGGTTTGGATACCAAGCTTTCGGATATCCGCCCTGTGATGGTGCCTGGTCTAACTTTAGCGACTATTGGTGTGCTAATCACCATGCTTGTGACGGGTGTGATTACCTACTATGTTTTCGGTTGGCTACACTCGGTGGCAAGTGTGAGTATTGCTGTAGCAATGCTAATGGCGTCCACGATGTCATCCACTGACTCAGCTTCGGTATTCTCTATTCTTCGTACCAACAAAATAGGACTTAAGCACAACCTTCGTCCGTTGTTGGAGTTGGAGTCAGGTGCCAACGACCCAATGGCGTATGTGCTAACCACTACTATGATTGGTATTGTGACTGCTACCAGCCATCAAGTGACAGCGCTTTCTGTGATACAGGATATTGTTATTCAGCTGATTATGGGTGCGGTTCTTGGTTTTATTTTTGGTAAAGGTATTGTTAGTATCATGCGCAAGGCTGACCTTGGCAACGAGTCGCTGTATCCTCTTATGGTGCTTACAGCATGTATCTTTATCTTTAGTATCACCTATTTCCTAAAGGGTAACACCTATCTGGCAGTGTATATCGGTGGTCTGGTGATTGGTAATAGCAAGTTCACTCGCAAGCGCCAAACGCGCAGTTTCTTCGATGGACTGACATGGCTGAGTCAATTGGTTATTTTCCTTGTTTTGGGTCTGATGGTGCGTCCGCATGAGTTATTCCAATTAGAGGTCTTGCTGCCATGTGTAATTATCAGTATTGTGATGATTTTCATCTCACGCCCTATAGCGGTATTCCTTTGTATGTTGCCATTCAAGCAGTACAAGCGTAACGACAAGATGCTGCTCAGTTGGGTAGGATTGAAGGGTGCTGTGCCTATCATCTTCGCTATTATGTGCGAGGCGAACAATGTACCGCATGCTGATTTGATATTCAATATCGTCTTCCTCTGCACCATTGTTTCGCTCATTGCGCAGGGTACAACTTTGTCGATGGTGGCAAAGAAACTCAAACTGGCTACTCCGCCTGTGGAACTCAAGAAACTCATCCACTTTGATATTGATCTGCCAGAGGAGGTAGAGTCTTCTGCCACAGAGATTGAGGTGAAAGAGGAAATGCTCGTTCATGGCAATATGCTCAAGAACCTCATTTTCCCGGATAAGACATTGGTTATCATGGTGCGCCGTGGCGAAGACTTCTTTGTGCCAACGGGCAATTCCGAATTGGAAGTGGGCGACCAACTATTGGTTATCACCGACAACGATGCTATGCTTGCTGCTCAATATCTTGAGGAAACAAATGAGGAAGAGAGCAAACACTGGGGTGTGCAACTTATCAACAATACTTGGGACTTCGCTAAGCAGAAGTGGCAACAGATGGTTGCTGGCAAACGTAAATAATTAACATACAATACAACACTATGAAACACATACCATTGTTCACTGCATGCTTATGCATAGCATCGCTGTTCACAGCCTGCCAATCAGGCGTAGATTACCAACCTTGGTCCAAAGAGAAAGCCCAAGAATGGTACGTATCGCATCCCTATCGTGCGGGGTGTAATTTTCAACCTAGTACTGCTATTAACCAAATTGAGATGTGGCAAGCATCTACCTTCGATGCCGCTACCATCGACCGCGAACTCGGTTGGGCAGAAGAACTTGGCTTCAACCTCATGCGCGTCTATCTCAGTAGCGTTGTTTGGCAAAACGAACCTGAGTCATTTAAGGCGCATATGGACGAGTATCTGACCATTGCCGAGAGCCACGGTATTAAGACGCTGTTCGTTATCTTTGACGACTGTTGGAACCCTGAGTCTGCTTTTGGCGAGCAACCAGCTCCTAAGCCAGGCGTGCATAACTCAGGTTGGGTGCAAGACCCAGCTGTCAGCCTGCGTGCAGACACCGCGACCTTGTTCCCCATCTTGGAGCAATATGTCAAGGACGTGATGACCACCTTCAAGGACGACGAGCGTATTTGGATGTGGGACTTGTATAACGAGCCAGGCAACTCGGGCCACAAGATGACCTCCATGCCGCTGCTGCGCAATGTCTTCCGTTGGGCGCGCGAGTGCCAAGTGAGCCAACCATTGACCGTAGGCGTATGGTTTATGGAATGTCCCGAACTCAACCAATTCCAATTGGCCAACTCGGATATCATCTCCTATCACAATTACAGCAATCCTGACATCCATCGCCAATGCATTGATTCGCTCCGCAAGTACGACCGTCCTATGGTCTGCACCGAGTATATGGCACGCCGCAATGGTAGTTATTTCCAAACCATTCTACCACTGCTCAAGGAGCATAATGTGGCAGCCATCAACTGGGGTTTTGTCAGCGGTAAGACGAATACCATCTTTGCTTGGGACGAACCTATGCCTGAGGCACAAGAGCCTCCATTGTGGTTCCACGATATATTCCGACAAGACCATACACCTTTTAATATAGAAGAGGTGAACACCATCCAGAGCGTCATGATTCCATCAAACAATGCCCACTATGAAAACAACCGCTAAGATTCTAACCCTCATACAATCTCTTATTATATTAGGATGTACCCCGAGTGAGCAACCCACTCAGAGCGGATTGCTGCGCAGTCATTTTCAGACCGAGCATGCAGGCATGCAAACTGACCTCTATACGCTGACAAACCAACAGGGTATGGAAGTATGTTTTACGAATTTCGGCGGACGTATTGTCAGTATCATGGTGCCTGATAAGGATGGTCAGCTGCTAGACGTCTGCCTCGGACATGACTCCATAGCCGACTATATTCGCTATGGCTATCAGGGTTGCAATTTCGGTGCGCTCATTGGTCGCTACGGCAATCGTATCAAAGAGGGCCGTTTCACCTTGGACGGCGTGGAGTACCAGTTACCTCGCAATAACGATGGCAACTGCCTGCATGGCGGAGGCGAAGTGGCGTTTCACAATCGCGTATGGCAAGCGCAGCCCATCAGCGACAGCAGCATTGCCTTCTGCACCGTGAGCGAAGATGGCGAGGACGGCTTCCCTGGTACATTGCGTGTAAAAGTGACTTACACCTTGACCGACGACAATGCTATCCGTATTGACTATGAAGCCATTACCGACAAGCCTACGGTCATCAACCTCACCAACCACTGCTATTTCTGCTTGAGTGGTAATCCCAGTCGCGATGTCATGGATGAGATACTCTACCTCAACGCCGAAGCCTACACCCCTGTAGATGGCAATGTGGCAGTGACGGGCGAAGTGGCTACGGTGGAGAACACCCCATTTGACTTTCGTACTCCAACCTGCATTGGCGAGAGAATCAACGACACTACCCACCAACAGATTGTCAACGGACGCGGATATGACCACAACTGGATTTTGGCTACCAATGGCAATCTAAATGCCCTTGCAGGCGTATTGTACGATGCTGCGACAGGTATCGAAATGCGCATTCATACCGACCAACCCGGTGTACAATTCTATGCTGGCAACTTCTTAGACGGCAGTTTTATGGGTAAAAATGGAGTGGCGTACCCACGCCGTAGCGGTCTCTGCTTTGAGACACAACATTTCCCCGATAGCCCTAACCAACCTGCTTTCCCATCGACCACCCTGCGTCCAGGAGAGACATATACCACAACAACCATCTATAAATTTGGTATCAAGTTATGAATACCAACAGATTAAAATCTGCCTAGGCACAATGGGATATGCAGGCATAGTTTGCGATTAATCGTTTGAGCCCATTGGGCGAGATAAGACAATTGTGCCTAGTTCAAAACTAGTAATCAACAATTTCCCTGCAGGTTTCGGGACCACTATAGCACATCTATAGGAGATCTGTGGGCTATCTGTGGCTTTTGTGTTTCAAATATTTAGGTCTCTATAATAATGCTGCAAAAAGTAGCTGCAAGAGTAGATAAAGTTGCAGTTGATTTGTGTTAAATGGCTCGTGAAGAACGATGAATACTGATAAAAATATTTTTAGCACTTGCCGCTAGTTCTGCAGCTGATTTTGTGTGCTTCTATATGTTATAGGGGTGCTGAATACTCAGCGTTGTGGTGTATTTTTCTCCCAAATTCTCAAAGTATTATTCCCAAATTCTCAAAGTTGGCACAAAACGACTACTTTTTGTGAACTATGCAAGTTTTTAGGTGTATTTTTTTTTGAAAAAAGTTTTTGAGTGCCGAAGATTAAAAATAAATTTGTTCTATCATTCCATCTTTTACTACGACACGTTTTTGCGCGTCTAAGAGGTATAATGTGGGTAGTGCTTTGATGTCGTATAGGTTTTGTCGATCTATTTCTGGCGCATATACGCTGAGCCATGCAGAGGGATATGGTGCTGTTCGCCATGCTTCTACCTCATCATCGATATATACTGCCACCACTTGTACCCCTTGCTGCGCAAAATGGGTATATTGGCTCTCCAATTGTTGTTTCACATATTGACATTCCTCGCAATTGGGGTCGTGGAAGAATAGTAGAATATATGGACTTTGCAGATTGTACAACCGCCCTTTTTCGCCTGCTTGGGTAGTGAAAGGGAAATCCGCAGCAGGTGAGCCTACACGATTTTTCTGCACCATCCTGTAGCGCTTCAGGTAGCGAGGATTGGTGGTGTAATCTGCTAACTGATGCGTGGCTGCATATTGCAAGAATAGCAAATACCGTTCATCATTGCAATAGGGCGAGTTAGGGTCGTAGAGGTATTTCTCTGCCAATGTGAGAAAGCGCGCGGTAGCATTGTTTTGCTCTGCTTTGGCAAGCAATGCACCAATCAGCTCTGCTTGTTGGGTAGGAGTTTGATGCTCCAAACCCAACAAGAAGCGCGCAAAGCGTTCTTCCGCCTCGCGGGATTCTACTGCTTGTTGGCTGCCAAACGCAAATCCCTCCCACACGGAATACTGTGGCAGCAATACTTGTGCAGAGATAGGACTATTGATTAGCAATAATCCGCAGAAGAATAAGGCGATATGTAAAATATATATCTTCAATTTTTTATTATTCTGTTGACAATCTTGGAATTATGCGAATGGGACCCCTCTTACCCCGAAATTTGGAATCTACAAATTACCGAATTGATGCAATTTTCTATGATTTTGTAGAAACAGGCAAAATGTGGTTATGGAAGTACCCTACGAGGTTGATATAATAATGGAGTGGAAAAATATTCGGCAGGATGCACCTCTGAATCTATTTTGATTTCTTCTTTTTCTATATATCTTAGTATGCTATTTGAAACAGCAGTATCTGGATATGCCTCCCCTGACATGCTGAACCATCGCAAATAATCTTTCAACATATAGACGTCGGGATATATTAGCTGAAGCAAATCATGTCTATCTGCTATTTTATTAAATATCCTCTTCGAGCGTTTCCATGGCTCACACATCACATACTTATTGTGATATGGATCTACATGCCTATTATGAACATAGCGACGCGAAATAGCATATCTAAGTACAACTACCAATTCTTCATCGGTAGCGTTACTCAATAAACTATCAAATCGTTGGCATTCAGCACTATACCCATCATAATACTCTTCTTCTTGAATAGAGCGATCTGTATCCTTCGACTTTTCTATCATTAGGCTAATAGCAGTAATCAGAAACAGTATCACATTCCACCCTACGATACTAATGATAACAATTAGTAATGTCTTATATTTGTTTTTCATGAGTTTCTTATTGTTTTAGTATGTGATTTTCCGAAGGCTTACCGAAGGTATACCGAAGAAAGATAGTTTATGACCTCCTCTAATCGTACATCTTTTAGGAGTACGAGCTTTCGCGTGTTTAAAAGGTATAATGTAGGCAGGGCTTTGATGTCGTATAGGTCTTGTTTGTCTATTTCTGGCGCATATACGCTGAACCATGCAGAGGGATATTGTGCTTTTTGCCACGCTTCTACCTCGTCGTCGATATATACTGCCACGACTTGCACACCTTTCTGCGCAAAATGAGCGTGTTGGCTCGCTAATTGTTGTTTCACATATTGACACTCTTCGCAATTCGGGTCGTGGAAAAAGAGTAATATATATTGGCTTTGTACACCATACAAATGCCCTTTCTCGCCTGCTTGGGTTGTATATGGGAAATCTGTTGCCTTATGCCCTACGCGATTTTTCTGCACCATTGCGTAGTGCTTCTGGTAGTGCGGATTGGTAATATAATCCGCTAACTGATGTGAGGCAACATATTGCAAGAATAGCAGGTACTGTTCATCGTTACGATAGGGCGAGTTAGGGTCGTAGAGGTACTTCTCTGCCAATGTGAGAAATCGCGCGGTAGCATTGTTTTGCTCTGCTTTGGCAAGTAGCGCACCGATCTGCTCTGCTTGTTGGGTAGAAGTTTGATGCTCCAAACCCAACAAGAATCGTGCAAACCGTTCTTCCGCTTCGCGGGATTCTACTACTTGTTTGTTGCCAAACGCAAATCCCTCCCACATGGAATACTGTGGCAGCAACATCTGTGCAGCGATAGGACTATTGATTAGCAATAATCCGCAGATAAATAATGCGATATGTAAAATATATGTCTTCAATTTATTATTATTGTGTTGACAATCTTGGAATTATGCGAACGGGACACCTCTGACCCCGAAATTTATTTCGCTGAAATACCCTCTGACCCCGAAATTTGGAATCTACAAATTACCGAATTGATGCAATTTTTACGCAATTCTCTATGATTCCAGCAATATTAGGTGGCTTAATTGCAGAAATCAGTTCAATTATGTAATTGCTCTACCAATCATAGGACCAAATGTAGGTTATTCGTTATATAGAAATGGACTATTGTCAGCCCACTTTTACAATTCTCCAAAAATCTGCTCTGCTTGTTGGGTAGAAGGCTGTTGCTCCAAACCCAACAAGAAATGATAAGTTTGCATTCTTCCTCATGTAGAATAAATATTAGTACTGAAAGTAAAGGTTCAAATAGCACCCATAGCAACACTATTTATTGCATTTTATTTTAATGATTATGATAATAATTAAGAAGCTTTCCTTACACATCTAACTCTGCTCCAGTATCCTTTTTCTTCGTCAAACCATTTACCATCATAAAAGCGCAGACAAGAAACGCGATTAGAATATCCATATTCAGAACAACTCCAATAAGAAGAACCATATTCATCACTAGAGAAATCGCCAATTTCATTTTTATAAATATACATTGTAAAAAGTATTTCTTTGCTGGGTAGTACCCAATCAGAGTAATTACCATAAGTCAAATAATTACAAATATCAATTGCTTGATACCAGTTCATTACACCCAAATCGGGATGAGCTATGTAGGTAATGCCGTCGTGTTGAAATCTTGGTAATGAAGAATTATAATCTGCCAATAGAATGTCTCCATAATTATATCCATTTTTACCAAAGCCAACTAATTTTTCTTTTTTTTGTGGATACTCTGCATGACCACTGATTAAAAGATAATAGTCAGAATTGATGTCCTCCAATATAACTGATAACTGAAAAATGCCATCTTCACTTGTTCTCGTTTTTGCGTGTATGATTGTGCCATTTGTAATTTGGATTACGATACCCGATATGGGTTGAAAAGACATTTTATCCAGTAATCTACCAGTATAGGTAATTGTTGCATAATATAGTCCTTCTTCTTCAAGGCTTATTATACAATTTGAACATAACAATACTATAAAAACGAGTAGAGTAAGTTTTTTCATAATTATACATTGATAAGAAAAATTCACTAATATATTGTTATTCTGTAGAAACATCTAAATCATAATCTGCTTTGTTTTTTTGGGGGCTATGTACAACAAAAACGAGCGAATCGTTCTTCTGCCTCGCGATATCCGCCAAATTTCTGCTCTTTAACGGCAAAGCCATCCCATATGGACTACTTTGACAATAAGACTTGCGCAACAAGTGAACTATTGTCTCGTAATAGCGCACATATGAAAGCAAAACAAAGTGATAAATATTTTCATCAAAATCTTTTTTCTAATTCTTTATATAGTAGTTGTCTGAATTCTTCTTCTCGCTTAGAATGTTCTTTCTTTATCAAAGGACTATTGCAATCGTACAATAGCACTCCTCGCTTTTTAAAATCTGCAATAACACTCTTCGTAAATTGTTGAAATGCATAACTTGTAGAAAAATACTCTTCAAAATCAATAGAGTAACTGATTAGATTCGTTATTTTATTTATGGTTTCTCGATTTATATATCCAGCATAAAACGCAATGTAGTAATTATCTAACGAATCTATATGCATACATGTCGTTTGAATAGATTCGGATAATGATTTTGCAATTTCATACCAAACAACGATATATTTCTTTAAATCTAAAACATTCACAAATGTCTTGTCGTCATGAATCCTACATGGAAGTGGATTATTAATATAAGGCATTTTACTTGCTATCTCTATCCTCGCATTTAAAAGAGCTTTATTGATTGCCTCTTGTTTATTTGAGTGTATGTATTCACCATATCCTGTAAGATGTAGTTTAGTATCAAAGGATTCATGAATGCATGGAGTAATTGCCTCTTGTGGATGATATGTTCTATATGTGGCAATGTATTGTTGCTTTATACTGTCTTTATGGATATCTTCTCTCGTAGGTTTGTGTGTTGGTAATAACTCATATAAACCTTCTGAATACTTAATAGCTTTAGACAGAATATTATGGTCTATTTTACCAATAACGCATGTTTGAGAAAATAGGTTGCAGCTTAATAATAATGCTAAAATAAGGATAGGGGACCTCATATATCTAATCATATTTAGTTACTTAGTTGTCCTTTCTTATGCATCGCACATAGTTGCTGGTACTCTTACTACGATAACTGATATTACCATCCCTAACGTAATAAGCACTCGCTGTATTATATTCTGTGGAACTCCAATAATCTTTATTAAATAGACTATAATCGGATAAACACATCGCTTTAAGTTGTTCTTTATTAGGTAAAAACCAGTCTGAGTACCCATGCTCTGATAAAGTATTACAACTATTCATTGCGTTATCCCAAGGCATATCACCTAAGTTTGAAGAAATACTATAATGAACTCCTCCAAAAGAAAATTTTAACAAATCAGAATATTTAGAGGATAGCATTATGTCTGTGTAGTCATATTCTGCTTGACCAAATCCCCTCAATTGTCCTTTTAAAGATGCATATTCAGAACTTTCACAAAGTAGTAAATAATAATCAGTATCAATATCTTCTACATTGATATCTAAAGACCAAACTCCTTCATAATCTGTTTCGGTTTGGGTATAGACAAGAGATCCATTGGTAACTTGAATCACAATATTAGGTATGGGTTCAAATGACGATTTGTCAATTAAACGTCCTTTTAATCTTGTACTAAAAGTTATACCTTCTTCTTCTAGTGACTTCACACAACTTGTGGATATAATAGCAATTATTGCCAATAAAATTATCTTTTTCATCATTGTAATTATTAAAATTCCCAATCTGGGTTAGGATTGTTAGATTCGTTATTAGATTGTTTATTGGTGATTCTTATATTTTTTAATAGAGATGTACTGGAAGCATAATAAGAATCTCCTTGATAAATAATTTCGATAACACAGCCTCTTTTGATTGATGGTACAGATATTGGAGTAAATAATCCATTTCTACTTGCAGATGTGTATTCCCCAACCTTGTTACCATTTGCATATATGATAAAACCAGCTACATCATAATATTCCGAATAATAAGCATCCCAATATGCATTGTTATAGTACTCAAGTTCTAAAGTGCCATTTAGTTGAGATTTAAAACTAATTTCTGAATCACGCATTAGAGAAACTATTTCATTGTTCCAAGATGCAGAACATTCGATACAATCTCCAGGCCCTTGTATATATTGCACGCCATCTATAACATTTGTTTCGCACGAGGTAAATATTAAAAAACATGCAATACTGCAAAAAAAGAATAATAATCTTTTCATATAAATTGAAATTATAAATTAACTGACATTCCTACACCTAATGCCAATTGTTGATTATCTGTAGGAATAATGGTTGGATAAAATGAATAATTTCGATGTTTGTATGAAGGAGCGCAATATGCACGATATAAGTTAAAAGCATACAGTGCACCTGCTGTTACATACATTATGTAACTTCCTGCACGTAATCCATTATATTCTTTTGTTAATTGATTAAATGAAGCATAATCCAGGTCTTCTGCTTTCAAAAGTTCCAGTTTGTTTTTTGCAACTGCATATGTGGCTATTCCTCCACTTAACAAACCTACTTCACCAATTAATGTAAAAGTGCCTTCGGTCACATGTCCTTTCATTATTTGTCCTAATCCAGGAACAAATGCTGATTCAACAAGAGATAAAGCGTTTTCTTTATTCCTAGTTTTACGTGCATTTAATTTTTGTTGTGCCAATTGATCATTGTAATACTTCATATTTCTATCAAATACTGTATGTGCATTACATAAATCACAATCCTCAAATTCTGGCGTGATATTTCCCGCTTTAGCTACTTGGCATAGTACATATACAGTCCAACTATAGTTGGTTTGATCTTGTAAAGCGAACTCACATACCTTGTTGACAGGCACTTTCATATTACGACCAATCACATCGTAATTGGTTCCTGCTTGCACGGCACGGTTAATTTCATCAGTAGAAACGAATTGTCCAATACGATTTGCTGTGCTTTGAAATACACGTGCAATTGCTTGATTAAGTGCTTCGCGCTTAGTTACACCTTCCCCATGTTCTACTACATATAAATAAGTGGCATTCCCTGGATGTGGAGTATTATATACCCAATCGGGACGATATTCAGGTTTACGAGGTTGTCCCATGACAGATATAGATACTATTACCAGCAACTCCAAAAATAAGATTTTTTTCATTGTTACTAAATTAATTATTAAATAGATTATTCACAATCTAAGTATTCTTCAAATTCTACTTTTACATTACCATATCGCGCAACCTGCCAAAGAATATAAAGAACTACACCATTGGAAATATTTGGACTAGCTTTTTCGTATTCGCATACTTTATTTAGAGGAAGATTCATATTAGAACCTCGTAAATTCAAATCAGATGTAATTGTTTCTTCAATAGTTTGTATATTATCTGATTTATTTACTTTTACTCCAATTTTCCATTGGCTCTCCAAAATAGCCATAGAAAATGCCTTGGTATATGCCTCTTCATATGTTTTCCCTTCGGCTTTGGTAACTCTATAATAGTATGTGTCGTTGGTTGGCTTTGGTAGATGTTTTAGCCAAGAAGGCTCTCCTAACGCCCACACAAATGTAGGCGAAAGGAGTGCCATAATTATCGCGATTAAACTGCGAATTTTCATCATTCACCAAGTTGTTGACGCAAATCTTGAAGTTCTTTCTTTTCTGCTTCTTTAGCATCAGCTTGTTTCTTCAATTCAGATTCCATCCAATTACGGAATTGTTGACGGTCATAATCAGTTTGAAGAACACCTAATTCATCAATAGTTTCATTTATTACATCTTTCAAAGGCACATGGACTGCTACATAACATGTATAACCTCCGTGTTCATCTTGCTCAAATTTGGTACAAACAACCTCGGCATATTTATCAATTGCCTTTTCACCAATAGCTTGTGCTTCTCCTTCAAGTTCATTTTCTTTTACTTTTTGTCCAGAACGAGTGTTAACATTTTTTGCGTATTGTGAAACACCATTTCTAATAATACCAACATAACGTGATGCAATATTTGCAATGGCATAGCGATTTGCATTAATTTGAGCAGGACCACGTTCTACTTCACCTTCAGCAATACCCAGTGCCGCCATATATTCACCCGGCTTATCGTAACTTTCATCAATACAAGGAGTGTATAAATCTTGTCCTACGCGTTTTGATGTTGCACGTTTTGCATTATCAGCTTTTAACTTTGCAATCTCAAGTTGTGCTTGCATTTCCGCTTCCTCAGCTTGCATTTGCAATTCAATACGACGAATTTCTTGAGCGCGACGGAGACTATCCAATTTCGCTTGCTGAGGATCAACTCTTTGTTGAACAGGTTGCTGTACCGGTTGTGGAACAGATGCAGGTTTCTTTGCTGCGCAAGAAGCGCATAGTGCTACAGATAGCACCACCATCATTAGTTTTTTCATTGTTTTGTTGTTTTAATTAGTTAATATTAACGTTATACTCATTAAAAAACGAGTTTTTTGTCAACTAATTAGACACAATAAAAAAACGTGGATTCCGACTGCTGTCGTTCCACGTATTGAGGCTCTCGCATTGCCTGTTAGTTTAGAACAACAACGCGAAGCCCACGCCGAATATAAACATACTCTCGTGCTACATAGTTAAGGTACGCGTGTGCGTACACGTGTATACGCAAACAATGTACCAAATAGGCACAAGAGGGATCATCTATATCCCGTAGGGCATCTATCGTTGCTAAGTCCTGAAACTAACATAGAAATTTGCGAGATTTCAATACATCAGAACGAAGCGCAATAAACGCCTTTTTAATATGTCTGCTACCCTCCGCCGCTGATGTCAGACATCCCTCGGCGCAAGTTCACGGTGCAAAGGTAATACATTTTTTTGAATTGAGCAAGAGTAGTGCAAATAAAAATGCCATTTATGCGGATTTTGCATAAATGGCGAGTATAGAATAGGCTTATAACGCTATATTAAATATGTCACGCACCGCCTTTACGATGCTGGTTGTTCATAGGCTGAAATGTTAGTTTGTTATTTATCGTTAAAATTATTATTTGCGTTTAACTACAGAACTATTTATTTTGTACTGAGATCTCATTATAGATTTGTATATATCTGCATTTAATTCTTCGATTTCTTTTATTGTAATATCTGAGAATACAAAATCTGTCTTATTGGAAACAGCCTCTATAAATTCTACAGCATCTGTCATTATCCGTCGCATATCTTGAAACTTTGAATCAATCGTATCCAAATCCTGAATATGACAAGATATTTCTTCTTGAATTATACTTTTTATTGCAGAAAACTGAACAAAATGCACCTTAAGAGTTGAGATTATTTGTTGTGGATTGGCTTTCTGTTTGCCTTCAGTATAACAGAATATAAATTGTCGTAAAGAATTATAAAAAACGGACAATTCAGTCATCAATGAATTTTTCAATTTTCTATTTTTGTCCCTCTTATTAGTTTGAACTATTGAAACAATACTAACGATCAATGCTGCTATACTAAAAAGATAAGTAATAACACTATTTATGTTCATGATATGATGATATTAAAGAAATATTACCAAATTTATCTCTATGCCACCAGGCTGGTACATTATAACCACTTGTATTTATT
Source organism: Paludibacteraceae bacterium (assembly GCA_045591505.1). Classification (GTDB taxonomy): domain Bacteria; phylum Bacteroidota; class Bacteroidia; order Bacteroidales; family Paludibacteraceae; genus Colicola. The sequence continues at coordinate 210,674 of JAZNSW010000028.1, read as the reverse complement.
GGAGATTCATTCTCTCTTCTACGTTTTTCCCATTTAAGAATCGATTTTTCCTCTATTTGAATCTTCCAAATCGGCTCATCTTTCGATTCTATTTCAAGTATTTGACGAACCAATTGCTCCCCAAAATCGAAAACGAGCCGTCCAAAAGCTTCATCAATAAACGATGGAGTATAACCCATTGTGCCATCTAATACTACTTTTAGATGTCCATTCTCTTGAATTGCTTTATAGAATTTAGGATTTAGATACTCATGATAAAAAACTTCTCCTGAAGTTATTCCACTAATGTCATAAGTACGAAGTCCTGGATATAGGTTAAATTCCTTTCCAATGTTTAATGTTATTGTGTTCATGATTTTTTATAAATTTTCCAAGTATAAACTGTTCCATTATAGTTATGACTCAATTGTTTAGATTCGCTATGATTCTCGAAATCAAGCCATACAGAATTAGTTAAAACTTTCAAATCTCGTATAATTTTTTGATCTGATAGTTGCTTAATATAAGGCAGTCCTAAACCTCGGTTAGAATCTCCTGATTTAGACCGATATTTTTGTAAAAACGCTCCCCGTAAAATTTGCACTTTCGACTGCCTTCTGAGTAATTCCTCAAAATAATTTCCCAACGACTTTCGCAATGTATTGAGTATCCCATACCCTGCATCTGCAAAAATGAATGTTACAAAATCATCTTTTTGTGATGGCATATAGCCATAAATGTAATGTCTTTCATCGCTATACGCGTATTGTATTGTATTTCCGCCCATCTCACCAACCAGCCCGTATAGAGATTTACCTAACTGCTCATTACCAATATGTTTTAGGGCTCTAGAATTAATTTTTGATGCTTCTTCTGCATTATATGTAGAACGTCCTAAATTTGCTATTATACCATGCGGTTCAGGCGTTGTTGTTTTAGTTCTTTCATTTATTACTCTAACGAAAGAGAGAAATCCCGTATCTTTTATCAGATTTAAAGCATCTTCATTACTCGGGAAGTTGCCCTGCACAAACACGCCGCGTTGTGAAAGATAATCCATCACAGATAATAGCATCACAATTGTACATAAATCAATTTGTTCAACTTGACTTAGATCAACATAAACTTTATCATAATGCTTTCCAAATGTTCCTCTAACTGTTGTTAAGAATTTCACGACTTTAACTTTATCTGTTTCAAATGAGAAGTTAATAGGAGCTAAAAGTTTAATAGGTTTTTTAAAGCCTCGTTGGTTAACTTGATAGATTTCTCTTTTATCTGATAAAGTAGGAAATAGAGTATGATGTTCACGCCCCTTACGCTTCACACTTTTTAAATGTGCGTAGATTTTTTTGCGTGCATAAGCCCGTCTATATTTTGTGAGATGTTTACGCATTGCAGATAAAAACATTCTCTTAGAGACATCCAATTCTAGTTATTAATTTTCACTTCTTAACAATTGTTACAACACTGCATTTTCTACAAAAATCAAATTATCGTTGTGTGTAGATCTTTTAGTTCTGGATAAAATGTTATTACAATAAATGATTAAGTAAAAAATCTTTTAAATTTTTCACACTATTAGATTTTAAATTCCAATGATCCGTGTTTAAGAAATCTCGATTAGGGTCTTTTATTTTGTTCTTTTCGGAACGACTAGTACCTACTAACGCTTCTAGATATGCATATATTTTAGATTTAGAAGAAGGCGTTGTTGGTGTTGTAGGTTTCTTCCATACTATTTGCTGCTGAGATAATTCTGCCTCGTAGAGTTTCCAACAATCTAGTACACATTGATTTTGTGGATTGATAAGTTTCTCTAGTAGTTCCTCTAAGGCTCCTTCATCGTGATTATTCGGAAACAAAAAGATTTCAAAATTCAAGTTATATTTATTCTTTATCTGTTCTAAATTTATTCTTCGAGCATCTGCATTAGTATCGGCATCAAATATTACCAGATTTACTCCACCATTGCGAGTCGTTCTAAGCATGAGATTACGATGAGCTTCCCCTTTAGAAGCATCTAAAGTATTCCAACCATCAATTTTTTGTATATTTTCTTGCCAATTTTCAGGTAGTATCAATAGGGGCTCTTCTAAGGATAAGAATTTTAAGTAATGCTTAATAAAACGTACATCCCCATCCCCTTCTACAAATATAGAAAAATTTTTCATTGTTATTTCCTAATTTCAATATTACTCTCTATAGCACCTTGTAGTCCTTCTGCAGAAAGTGCGTATATCTGTTGTTCTTCATTTGTTATTTTGTCCAAAGTATAAATACGAATATCTTCTGAACGAAGTTTATTCTGAAGTTTCACATATATTTTTGCGAGACACCTCAAAGTTTCGCTACTATGCGTTGTTACAAATAATTGAACATTGTTAGAGATCGCAGACAAAATAAGGCTTTCCCAAAGTTTAGCATATGCAGAATAATGCAAACCATTTTCAATTTCGTCAATCAATACAATATCTGTAGTGGGATCAATTACATAAGCAACAATCCCTAAAAAACGACGCACACCATCACCTGCCATAGATAGAGGAAGAAGTTCATCAATACCTTGAAATTGCAGATATAATCCATCTGCAAGTGCTTCAATATTAAGAATACGTGCATCAAAATTATTAAGAGCCTTAATTATCGATTCTTTCAGTTGACGACGCACTAATTCAGAATAACTCTCTATCACATTTCCTTCTTTAGAATTACTTGGTATAAGGACCGCCCTAATATTCTCTGTGATTTGTTGAATGGTAGAAACGATTGATAGTTTTCCATTTTCATTAATTAACTTTGTCGAATATTCTGGCTGAGAGCCATCATTACAAATTAATTCAAGACCATTAATAGGTGCCCCATCATTAGACGCAAATCCCATAAGATTTTTATCACTGTTAGGAGATTTTACACCTAATATAGTTGCAATTTCTACACTTCTATGTTTGTCATCAAACGTAATTCCTTTAATCATAGGATGTTCATTGAGTTGCACCTTATGAAATATATACTTAAGATGAGCTAAATCTCCATGTTGCACTTCCCTAATAACATTTATCTGGGATGGCAACATTGGATTAGATAAACCTGCAATCATAAATATTGCTTCTAATAATGTAGATTTACCGACATTATTTCCTCCAAGGAATACATTGACCATTCCCAAATCATCTATATTGAGATGTTGTATTCCTCTAAATTTAGTTATTTCTAATTTAGAAAGTTTCATCTTTATTAAGATTTAAAAATACAATTATCCGAATTTTGGCGCAAAGATACACTTTTTTTTTGAAATGTGCAAGAAAAATCGTTTTCTTTATGATTTTTATGGTATAGGGTGTAAAGTGTAGAGGCACAGAGTGCCAGTTTAGAGGACGCTCGTGGAGCGAGCTACAGTTTAGAGGTGAGAGGTGAAGAATATCCGAATGCTATTCGGGAGAATAAACTTAGAAAGGAAACCTTTTTAGGAAACTGGCCAACCTTTTTAGGAATGGGGACAACTTTTTTAGGGATAGAGACGACTTTTTTAGGAAGCAATCTTAAGAAACAGCACGGAGTTCTTAGCCGCAAGGGCACGATAACGCTTCGCTCTTCTCTCGGTCGTCTGTCGGAGTTCGGTCGGTGAAATAGGGGAAGGTATAAGAGAGGGAAAAAGAGACGGTAATCTTAATAAATCTTAATAAAACGAACATTTTGTGATTTATAGTTCTTAGGTCGTTCCTTGGTTTGTCCTTGGTTCTTCCTTGGTCTTTAACACGAGGGAGAAGGGGAGGGTACAAAGGAAAGAAATCTTAAGAAAAATACACTTTGTTTTGCGTATCTCATAAAAAAACACTATCTTTGCAGCCGCAAAGGTGTGTGAATACACCATAAATCCGAAAAGAACAATGAAAAAAACAATCTTCCTTACTGGTGCTACAGGCACTATGGGTTACGCAGGAATGCAAGAGATACTGCGTTATCCCGAGAACTATCATTTGCGTATATTGGCTCGTCCAAGTGCTAAAAACAAAGAACTGCTTGCGCCACTGATGGACAAAGTGGAAGTTATCTGGGGCGATCTCACTAAATACGAAGATATCCTCCGCGGTGTGACAGGTAGCGATATTGTGTTGCACGTAGGTGGTATGGTGTCGCCACAAGCAGACTACCGTCCTAAAGCCACATTGCGCACCAATATATCCGCAGCGACCTATATCCGCGATGCGGTGTTGGCGCAGCCCGAAGATAAACAGCCTAAAGTAGTCTATATCGGTAGTGTCGCTCAAATGGGGGACCGCCGCGAGCCATTGCATTGGGGACGTGCAGGCGACCCTATCTGCGTGTCGGCATACGATCACTATGGTCTAACCAAAGCGCAGGCGGAGCGCATCATTACCAATTCGCCTATCAAACAATGGGTGGCACTCCGCCAATCAGGAATCCTCTATCCTGCTATCTTGAAGAACTACGACCCTATCATGTTCCACGTGCCTATCCGTGGTGTGTTGGAATGGGCGACAGTGGAAGACAGCGGACGACTGTTGGAGCGCGTGTGCCGCGATGAGGTGCCAGAGGAGTTCTGGAAGAACTACTACAATATTGGTTCGGGCAAGGAGTACCGTATCTCGAACTATGAGTTTGAGTGCCTGCTCTTGGATGCTATTGGTTGCCCTCGCCCAGAGAAAATCTTTGAGGCGAAGTGGTTCACTACGCGCAATTTCCACGGTATGTGGTATATCGACGGCGACCGCTTGGAGAACTACTTGCACTTCCGCGCCAATGTGCCAGTGAAAGAGTATTTCAAGCAAATGGCTAAGGCAGACAGTGTGCCTTGGGGCATCAAGTTTGCGGCTAAGACTAAGATTGCCAAACTTTTCCCACGTTGTGTGAAACTGGCTATGTATGCTATGGCTATGTCCAAGGAGCATGGTACGCAATGGTGGATTAAGCACAACAAGACCCAACGTATCAGTGCATATTATGGTACTTTGGAGGCGTACAAAGCCATTCCAGATTGGAAGCATACCGATGTGTCACACAACAGCGAGGAGTATGTATTGCTTGACCACGGCTACGATGAGCAAAAGCCCAAAGCATTGTTTACCATTGAGGATATGCAAAAAGCGGCGGCTTTCCGCGGAGGAAAATGCCTTGGCTATAGTAAGGACGCTGCGCTATGGGACGGCGTTCCGCCTATGGGACGCCCTGAAGGGCTAAAGGACGCTACGCTATGGGACACTCCGCTAGAGTGGGAGTGTGCAGAGGGGCATAAGTTTACTGCTACACCACGATTGGTATTGCTGGGTGGTCACTGGTGTGAGGAATGTATGCCATATCCATATGCAGGCGAGAAGAATGCCCGTCCTTGGCAATGGGATAGAGTGGCAAAGAAGAACCCATTCTTTGCACAACTATGGGCTCCGCTTCATGATGCCAACGAGGACAATGTGTATGGTCCTGAAGTGTTTGACGGTTGGGAGAAGTAATCGCTTGGCAAATGCGAGATAAGGCGTAATTTCTTCTATTACATCTATTATATCAGCAGCTACCAGCTGGGTAGCTGCTTTTTTTAATTTACTGTGCAATAAACCAATTAGTACATAGGAGTATAACCGTAGGATATACCTAAACACAAATTACCTGCTGTATATTCTGTCCATGCAGTTCCCGAACCATATACCTTAGGAACTCTTCCTGCAAAATTTGCATCCACAATGCCATTTGCATCAGTAACGGCTCCAGATGCGGAATAGAAGAATTGAATATTCGGATCTTCTTGAGCGAACACACATAAGCATTCATCTGCTGACAACGCAATAGGCGTTTCTAATTTTATGGTAACAAATGATTTGGTTGTTCCATTAGGATTGGTAACAGTATATGTTCCTACGACTTGTAAACTTTCTTCGGACTGCTTGTATTTGCACACACCTATTGTCACATCTTGTGACACCATATTTGTAAAGAAACCAATCAAATTTATTGGACGGTTTACTATAGCAGAATGTGCGTTTGTACCTGGTTGATGACACCAACCTCTGCCAGGAACGTTTACACTAGTTGTAAATTGATTCATATTATTTCGATGGTCAATATACCATGTTTCTTCCGTTGGATTATTATTGTCCATCGTTGCTACATAAATACGAATATCTCCCAACACCTCTGCTATATCGATAATCATACTATCTCCCTGGAAATCTGGTGTGAACACATTCCCATTCATGGTGACATTACAGATTCCAAATGTGTAACCATCATCTAACGTTATTACCTCATAGAGGGATTCACCTCTGGCAATGCTTTTCATGTTTGAATTAGATTTTGCACCTTTACCTAAATTTCTTTCAATATTACACATTTTTATCGTTTCTCCATATGGAAAATAGTTATCATATTCAGGATCATACATCGAAGGTTTGACACCATTATTGATATAGAACGCAGTGTGTTTACCAGCATCTGCGCCTACTCTGTTATATACAGGTTGCGTGAAATGCCAGATATCTTTCATCTCATTTGTGCAGCCCGCTAACATAGTAGAAACCATAACTGCCTTGTCATATGTTTTGCATAAATTTGTTTGCGATTTAATGATTTCAGGTGTTACTGAAGGATTATGCTTTGTATGTCCAATTCTAATAATAGCGCAGAATTCTATACCCGTTTTATTTACCATATCTTCAATAATTGATTCTAAATTTTCTGCGTATTGTTCCGCACTTACACCATAATAGCCATCATGCTCGCCTTGCAACCACACCATATAATCGTGTTCTATGATATAACCATTTTCTTCCAGCCAAACTTTGGCGGAATCGTGTCTGGCAATAGCATCGTTCAGAGGCTTTTTTCCTGGTAACCAAAAACTTGTTGCAGTTCCACCTTTAGAACAAGACACTCCTACAATAGGTGTTTTGCGATATGTGTAGTATTCTTCAATAAATGCAGATACCAGCGAACCAGTTCTTCTATCATCTACTACACCACTATTTGAATTGTTTTCATTTATTCCAAAAGGTTCTACAACGGGATATAATTTTGTAGGGTCAGAGATAGCACGAAATTCATAGCCATGTCCTTCTGCAACTACTACACTCTCAGATGCCACACCACGTCCAGCCATATTGGACTGCCCCATAAACATTACTAAATCAACCTTTTTATTATCAGCATGTTTGGCAACCGTTATGATTGTACCATCTAACAAAGTAAAATACACATACTTCTCATCTTGAGTTACAGATTGGAACATAGAATCGCCATCTTGACCATCTTTTCCGTCTGCACCATTTTGTCCGTTTTGACCATCATCGCCAGTGGCTTTGCCGAGTTGTGTCCAAGTAGCACCATTGTCGTATGAGATATACCAATGCCCATCTTCTATCTTCAGTTGTGGGGTAATACCATCTTTTCCGTCTTGACCGTCAGCTCCATCTTTGCCATTCTCGCCGTCTTGACCATTAGAGCCATTAGTACCGTTTTGACCGTCTTTGCCTGAAACAGGGAGTTTGTTGCCATTGTCATCTAATAACCACTCGCCATTCAATGTCCAATAATACACGCCATCGGCGTCTTGTGCTACACCAATCACAGGGGTAGAGCCGTCTTGACCATCTGCTCCATCTTGACCGTTTTGTCCATGATAAATGGTGATTGGGTCGTGTTTGCCGAAAGTAATGGTATAGCCAATCACTTCGCCATCTTTTTTAATCTCTACAATGCTTGTGATGAAGTCATTAGATTGTAAAACATCAACGATGGTTTGCAGCGCGGATATGTTGGTGTTCATCTCTTTGCAGAGTTCTTCGAGTTTGGTGACGCGGGAGTCAAGTCCGTCGATGGCATCCCATAGTTCATCGTGACAAGCCGAGAATAGGCAGATTGTCAAGCCCAATAGGAGCAAATGAATTTTCTTCATTGTAATTGAATGTTTTGTGGGAAGTCGGCTCCAAACACCCCATTGGTATAATATAGAAAAAGCGTGGAACCTTTTTTGCTTATTTTAGAAGTTCCAAAACAAGCACCAATAACGCCGTTTATTATGTCTTTGAAAGATTCTTGTTAGGGTGAAAGGCAAACATACCCGCCCACATTCCCCAGCGTGAATCATTTCGACCGCAAAGGTAGTGAAATATTTTGGATTGGGCAAGGAAATTTGTTTTTGGGGCGATTTTTTGCTTAAAACAGATAAGTAAACTATTTCAGGAAAAGAGTCAACTATTTTAGTCAAATCTTAATAAAAAGCCTTTTTTCAGTTTCGGATTTCTTTGGTTCTTCTTTGGTTCTTCCTTGGTTCTTCCTTGGTTCTTCCTTGGTTCATCCTTGGTCTTTGACACGAGATTGATAAGGAAGGTACAAGAGATGGCAATCTTAATAAAAAGCCTTTTTAAGGAAAAAAAGTACCCGAATACTATTCGGGAGTAATGAACAAAGAAAAGTGAGAAAGCATACAATGAGCGGTCGTGCCTAACCAGTTGCAAACAACCGATTTAGTAGGTGATGCTTACGGTGCACTTGAAGTTGCGTTTGGGCATGGGGTAATTGATAATCACATCGTAGTCTTGTGATAGCAGATTGTTTACATCTAGCGCTACGCGCAAGGTTATCGGATATTGGACGCCCTTTGGGCTATTGGACGCCGCTTTGCGGCTATGGGCTATGGGTTTAATTTGCCATTCGCCAAATACGCTCAAATCGTGGGTGTACCATGGTTGGGTGTAATTATAGATAATATTCTCTTGCTGATTATAGCGTTCGCCGACATAAATGAAACTGTAGTTCAAGCCATACTGCTGCCAGTCGTTTTGCCAACCGAACATACCCACAGCACTACCCGAATGCCATGGGATATAAGGAATCTGGTCGCCATAATAGGTGTCGTTGGGGTCGGTGACATCGATAGCCGTTTGGTAGGTATATTGCGCCTTAGCCGTGAGGTAGAAGTCCATCGGCAAGACAAGATGCAGTTGCGCATTGACGTCTAAACCGTTGATTTTGACCAATCCGAGGTTGAGCATTGTCCAACGGAACTGTTGCCCTTTAGGATAGGCGATAATCTTATCGGAAATGCGGTTGTAGTAGTAATCGGCATTGATGCGGAACTCCGAACCGCGTTGCTCAGCTATGCGGAATGGCTGCGTGAAACTCAAACCCACGTTATGTTGCTTTGCCAATTCGGGTTTGAGGTAGGCATTGCCCATGTCGGTATAGTAGAGGTCGTTGAAAGTAGGATAGCGGTAGCTCTGTTTGTAGAAAGCATTAAGGCGGAGGTCAACGAGCTGAGTAGGGCGGTAGGAGAGGAAGAGAGCGGGAGTGAATTTTTCGGTTATTGGACGCCCACCTTGTGGGCTATTGGACGCTTCGCTATTGGACGCCACTTCGTGGCTATTGGTTGATTTTGCGTCATTGACAAAAGTTCCTAATACGCTGGCTTGGAGGCGCAGGTAGTTCTTTATGTTGATAGCGGTGGCTGCGCTGAGCCAATGTGTCCAACGGTGCGCGTCGAGGAACATGCTGAGTTGGTTGTACTGCACATCGTATGCTGCAATGACATCCCACCAATCAAAGATACGCACTTTGTGCGCCATAGTGAAGTAGAACTCCTGTTGCAGGTATTGGTTCTCCACGCGGATGAGTTTGTCGTCGTTGTTGATATAGCGCGTATAGTCGTTGGCGTACTTCATGTTCGCTCGCACCGACCAACGATTGAACAACTCATCTTGCCAAGTGGCTTGCACGAAAGAGTTACGGTCCCAGAGGCGTTCGCCATTGCGCCACACATTATTCACAATCGCACCCGGCACACCGCGCTCGGAGTTGTAGTGATAGAGTTGCAGTTTCCAGAAGCCCGTGTTGCTATAGTAGTGATTGACAGCGGCTTCCACACGGATGGCATTGATGTCGCCGTTCTGGCGGATGGCGGTAGTGTCGTATGCCACTTCGCCCGACGGAGTGACGCGGCGGTAACGGAAAGGATACTTGCCATCGGAGGAAACGAGTTCGGCATTCGCCGTAATCGACATCGTTTCGCTGAGGCGGATATCGAATAGCAGACTGGGATTGATAAGTGCAAAACTGCCTGCACGCATCTGCGCTTTCACGTTGAAGGCCTTGCCTGCCTCGAAACGCGGACGGCGAGTGGTGAGGTAGATACTTCCCGCAGCACCAAACTCGCGCGCCGACTGCCAGATATCGGACTTCTGGCCGTTGTAGAGCTGGATCTCTTCGATGTTTTCGAGCGAATATTTGCCGAGGTCGATTTGTCCATTTTGGGCATTGCCAAGTTGTACGCCATTGTAATACACGCCCATATGGTTGGTACCCATGCTGCGGATATTCACGGTTTTGATACCTCCCACGCCACCATAATCTTTGATCTGCACGCCCGAGAAATAGCGGATGGCATCGGCTACACTGAGGGCATTCATTTTCTTGAGTTGCACGCCCGCAAGTGTCTGAGGGATAATGATATCCTTCTCTTTGACGCGAGCGGTGATGGTGTATTCATCGAGGTTGATATAATGGGCAATGAGGCTATCGGGCGATGAGGCGATAAGGCTATCGGCGGCATTGTTTTGAGAGAATGCTGCCAAGCACGAGAGTGCGAAAAGCCATATGAGAAACCGTCTGTTCATGTCTTAAGCCCTATACCACGAGAGCGTTCAACGAATGCATGTAGCAGGTCTTCTGACTTATCGCTCCTTTTGTTCGGCCTTCCCACCTTAGAGGCAGTGACCTAAGAGATAGTGAACATCGGATTGCGAATCACAGCAGCGGGTCTGTGCAAGAATTTCACTTGCTTCCCTAAATCTAAATGCGGTGCAAAGGTAGTGTAAAAAAATGAGATAGACAAATTTTTGCCTATTTTTTTGAAAAATATTTAGAAATTACATTCTTGACAGATAGCAATATCTTTGTTTTTCTGAAGTACAGCATGGCGAAAAACATCTGCTTTCTTACCATACCAAATAGTTGATAAAGATTCTTTAACTATATACCCTAAAGCATATTTTTTTGCCTTATCATAACAACAAGGAAGCACATAACCATCTGTAGTGATTACACAACCAGACCAAAGACGATAACACGGAAAGTTTACCCAATGGCGACGGAACCATGAACGATATAGATAATAAGTACCATCATCTTTTTTTCGATAACGCGAATGATACAACTTATTTGGCATCAGAGGATTACCATGCTTATAGTCGTAAAGTTGTGCGGTTTTGAAGACTAGTCGAGTGGCTCCTAATGAACGATAATGATGGCGTATCCATTGCCATTCGTGCTCATTGCTACGTAGGCGAAGAACTTGTAGTTCGATACAGATGGAGGCATGCAACTGTTGGCGGGATTCGCTTAAATAGCGTAAACCATCCAATGCTTTTTGCAGTTTGCCTCCTATACGATAGGTGGCATAAGACTCTTGCGTAAAGCCATCAATGGATACAATGATGCGATTTAATCCGCTTTTAACTAGTGCGTATGCGATTTCACGAGTGAGAGCCTGTGCATTTGTAGACACGATGGTAAATAAACCTTCCTCGTGTGCGCGTGCAATCATTAAAGGTAATTGAGGATTTAATAAGGGTTCGCCTTGAAAATAGAACTGCATGGTATGGGCGTGGCTTTTTACTTGATTTAATACCAGAGTAAATAGGTCCATCGACATGAGGTGATTCGCAGGTGTCTTATTAATAGACATTGCATGTTGCTCCTTATTTCCTCTCCCTATTGGGCACTCAGGGCAATGTAATTGACATATATTAGCGGGCTCTACGCTCACAAATATAGGCAAATGACGAACTCGCACTACCCCTATTAGCGATAGCGCATAACTAACCCAACAACGTAGTTGGTTGAATATTTTACTTACAAGGAATTTTGTTGACACGACGTTCGTGACGACCTCCTTCGAATTCGGTGGTGAGGAATATTTTAACTAACTCTATTGCTTTTTCACTGGATATATAGTTGGCAGGCAGGCCAATAATATTGGCATTATTGTGTTGACGTGCTAAACGCGCTAATGGCTCATCCCAACAAAGTGCTGCGCGTATTCCTTGGTGGTGGTTACAAGTCATGGTAATACCATTGCCTGTGGAGCAGATAGCGATACCCATATCATTAATGCCCTCTTCAACAGAAGTAGCCATAGGATGGGCAAAATCGGGGTAATCGCAACTATCTGTGCTATGACATCCGTAATCAGTTACTTGTGCACCCTGCTCTTGGAGCCAAGCAATAACAGTTTGTTTGAGAGTAAAGCCAGCGTGGTCGGAGGCAATACCGAGTTTGAGATTTTTCATAATGATTGTTGGTTATATGGACATATAGTTTGACATTCTAAACAATTATGTGTAGTATATGCAATGCATTGTCGTGCGTCCCAAATTTCGTTTCGTAAAGCACCTGTGGGACATGCTTCTATGCATAATTGGCAACTTGAACATATTTTTTGTATCCCTTTGGTAACTCTTTCGAGTGGTAACGGAGTGTTATCGGCATTAATAGGAAGATTGATAAGAATCTCACCTGGGTGCACCAAACTACCTAAAGTGGAATGGATGAGCTGATGGTTTTTACCAATAAAACCTAATCCAGCTTCCACACACCAACGCCTTTCTAAAATCGGGGCGGAGTCACAAAAAATATGTTGGTGGGTTTGCGATACAATATCTTCGCCAAAAGCCTCTTTTAGTTTTGCATCAAGGGCATATAGCATAGACTTTACACGCCGATGATAATCTTTTCCTGAATGTTCGTATGTGAGCAGGCATACCACTACAGTTTGCGCACCAGGCACCAATATGGAAGGATCGTATCGTTTATCACAATTGCGCTCAAGATAACTCATGTTGCCATGCAATCCTTGCGCAATCCATTCATCCATAAATTGTGCATCATTCTCCAAGCGATGAACAGGAGCAGTGCCGCAAGCATCAAAACCGATTTCAAGGGCAATGTTACAAATATTTTCGGATGTCAGCATCAAGAGCTTTGAAATCGATATATCGTCCTTGGATATTTCCTTTTCGGTCAAAGAGGAATAGGGTAGGCAAACTTTGTACATTATATTGCATCAATATAGGTGCTGCTACATTTGCATCTGCCCAAACCGTAGTCCATGGCAGGTTAGCAATTGCCTCTTGCCATATAAATTGATTGCGATCAAATGACACAGAGTATATCTCTAATCCACGTTGATTATATTTGTTGTATAACTCGCGCAATTCGAATTTATAGCCAGTGTATTGTTCTATCTCAGAAGAGGAGAAATCTAAAATAATTACCGAACCACGTAAATCGGATAGAGATTGCAAATCGCCTTGTTCATCGGGTAAAGTAATATCTAAAAATGCATTTTCAGCCTCGTCAATAAACTGGCGCATCGTTTGCTGATTTTTTGCAGAACGCTCGGCTTGCATAACTTCTAACACTTGATTGTATAGTGTTTTTGTACGCTCATAGTCTGGCATCCATGCATTAAAAGAAGTGGCTACCACTTGATACATTTTTCGGTCAGTAGGGTCAAAGATATTCCAAATATATTCGCCACCTTGTTTGAGGAACACTGCGTAGTATGCAGCTAATGAGCGAGGGTTCTGTATGATTATTTGCTGAGCCTGATTACGTAGCTCCTCGCGTGTGCTTGTTCGGGCAGTTGCGCGCAGTTGGGCAATAGCAAGCGAAGATTCACTTCCCTCAATGGACAATGTGTATGGCAAACTATCTAGGGTTGTGTGTACTTCGATTTTCTCAATGGAATCGATAGAAAGTGGCAAAGAACGATTGTCAATACGGATACGGTAGAAATCGGGATGTGCAGGTGCAACTGCTTGAACATTGAATTTTCCATCGGCGTTCAATGTGCATGAATCCACAATCATTGTTTTGGTTAATGCAGTGTGCTCAAGATATAGCCATTCACCTTCTGCACCAGTGATGGTGCCAGAAACAGAAAACTGAGGGGAAGATTGACAACCTATTAAAAGGGCTGCAAACAAGATAAAAGGTAAATATTTACGAGTCATAATAATATAATGAAATTTGCGATTGTAGATTATGCTGCGAATACCATTGCTAGATTGCCAAACATCAGTTTACATGCAATGGCAAGCACAATGATGCCAAAGAATTTGCGGAGAATATATAGTGTGGTTTGTCCTATGTATTTATTCAGCCAGCCAGTACCTGTTAAAACAAGGAAGAGAACCACCGTGTTCAATGCTACAGAAATAACCAAGTTAATAATGTTGTATTCAGCGGTGATAGACAGCAATGCAGTAAATGCACCAGGACCTGCATACATAGGAAATGCCAATGGCACAATGCTACCAGAACCCTCTAAACCTTCGTTTTTAAAGATTGTAACATCTAATACCATTTCTAGTGCCATAAGAAAAATTACAAATCCACCTGCAATAGCGAAATATTCTATCTTTACACCAAATAATTTGAGCACCCATTCTCCTGCAAAAAGAAAAGTAATGAGAATAACAATAGTAGCTATGCAAACTTTAATAGGAGAGATAACTACTCCCCTTTTTTGCATATTAAGGGTAACAGGAATGTTACCAAAAGGATCAATTATGGCAAATAAAAAGATAAACGATGATAATACTTGCCAAATGTCGAATGTTCCAAAAAAATGAGCCATAGTGTGATGTTTTAATGGTTAAATATCTATGTTGCTTCTCAAAATATGCTGCAAAGGTAGTATTTTTTTCGGAATTGTGCAAATAATTTGCGTATTTGCGATTTTTTTTCTACCTTTGCAGCCGATTTTGATATTGGCGTAATTTGCGCCTTTGAAAATAGAACGTTGAAACTTCGATTTTTTTTAAAACTATTTATAATTATGATTAACTCTCAAGACGTAAAGAACGGCGTATGTATCCGCATGGACGGCCGTTTGTATTTTGTAATTGACTTCCTGCACGTTAAGCCAGGAAAAGGTAACACCATTATGCGTGTGAAATTCAAAGATGTAGTAGATGGTCGCGTATTGGAGCGTCGCTTCAATATCGGCGAGAAATTGGAGGATGTTCGCGTAGAGCGTCGTCCATACCAATACCTCTACAAAGAGGGTGAGGACTATATCTTCATGAACCAAGAGACTTTTGAGCAAGTGCCTATCGGTCATGACCTTATCACTGGTGTAGATTTCTTGAAAGAGGGTTTTGTTTGCGACGTTGTATCTGACGCAAGCACCGACACTATCCTCTTTGCTGAGTTGCCAACCAAGGTTGAGTTGGTAATCTCATACACCGAGCCAGGTCTCAAAGGCGATACCGCTACCAACACCCTCAAACCTGCTACTCTCGAGACAGGTGCTGAGATTCGTGTTCCTCTCTTCTGCAACGAAGGTGAGACTATCCGCGTAGATACCCGCGACGGTAGCTACTGTGAGCGCGTTCGCTAATCGTATTAGTTTTGGTCTAATGTGGACAACAATACTACACCACACTACACCATTCTAAACTATACTACACAATGCAAAAAGTTTCAAAGGTTTCAATCATCCAGTACTGAAGCCCTTGAAACTTTTTCTTCTAAAATCCAATAACCAATAGCCCCGACGGGGCGTCCCATATCCGTTATCCGAAAAGAATGCTTGCCTCCCATCCTAAAATAGACCTCCCCATTCTTCACCTCGTAGGCGAAGAAGCCGACCGTCTCGGCTTGGAGTGCTATGTCATTGGCGGATATGTGCGCGATATTTTCCTGCATCGCGACAGTACCGACATTGATGTGGTGGTAGTCGGTAAGAACACCCTACTTGCCCACGAGGCAAGTCAGGGAACCCGTTGTGGCATAGACTTAGCGCAAGCCGTAGCCAAACGCCTCGGCAAAGGGGCACACCTCAGCGTCTTCAAGACCTATGGTACTGCCCAAGTGAAGCGTGGTAAAATGGAATTGGAGTTTGTTGGGGCACGCCGCGAGAGTTATCAGCACGATTCGCGCAACCCAATTGTGGAAGATGGTACGCTGGAGGACGACCAAAATCGTCGTGATTTCACTATCAATGCTATGGCTGTATGTCTTAATGAAGACCGCTATGGCGAACTGCTTGATCCCTTCGGTGGCATACACGATATGAACGAGTGTACAATCCGCACACCCCTTGACCCTGATATCACCTATAGCGATGACCCGCTGCGCATGATGAGAGCCATCCGTTTTGCTACCCAACTCGGCTTCTACTTAGATAGAGAAACCTTCGATTCCATCGAGAGAAATCGCGAACGAATCAAGATCATCACCAAAGAGCGCATTGTAGAAGAACTCAACAAGATCATGCTCTCGCGCAAGCCATCTGTGGGGTGGATATTACTTGACAAGACCAGACTCCTCCCGCTGATTTTCCCTGAACTCTCCGCACTCAAGGGCGTAGAAATCAAAGACGGAAAAGGACACAAAGATGTGTTCTTCCATACCCTGCAAGTTTTGGATAATTTGTCGATGAAATCGGACAATTTGTGGCTTCGTTGGGCTGCATTACTACACGATATAGGCAAACCTAAATCCAAAGCATGGGACGACCATGCGGGCTGGACTTTCCGCAACCATAACTATCTCGGCGCAAAGATGATTCCGCGTATCTTCAAAACCATGAAGATGCCGCAGAACGAGAAGATGCAGTATGTCATCAAGATGGTGGACCTGCATATGCGCCCAATCAATCTCATCGAAGATACTGTTACCGATTCGGCAGTACGTCGCCTTCTCTTTGAGGCAGGTAACGATATCGATGACCTCATGCTCCTTTGCGATGCAGATATCACTTCGCGCAATGAAGAGAAGGTGCGTCGCTTCCATAAGAACTATGAACTAGTACGGCAGAAGATGATTGAACTGGAGGAGAAAGACCGTATCCGCAATTTCCAACCGCCTGTGCGTGGCGAAGAGATTATGCAGCTGCTAAATCTCGAACCTTGTTCGCGTGTGGGCGAACTCAAAAACGCAATCAAAGACGCCATACTCGACGGCATTATCCCCAACGAGTACGAGGCAGCCAAAGCATATTTAATGAAGATAGCTAACCAAGAGTAGTTATGAAAAAGTATGATTTTCTCATCATCGGTGGCGGTGTAGCGGGCATGAGTTTTGCGCTCAAAGTAGCTCGCACACAAAAGTATCGCATTGCACTCTGCTGCAAGACGACCCTCGACGAAACCAACACCAGCCGTGCGCAAGGCGGTATCGCCAGTGTGACCAACATGCTCGTAGATGACTTCGAAAAGCACATCCACGACACTATGGTAGCAGGCGACTGGCTCAGCGACCCTGCTGCGGTGGAGCAAGTGGTGCGCCAAGCACCTAAGCAGATAGAGGAACTGGTCAATTGGGGTGTGAACTTCGACAAGAAAGAGGACGGTACGTTTGATCTCCACCGCGAAGGCGGACACTCCGAGTTCCGTATCCTCCACCACGCCGATGACACAGGCGCAGAGATCCAACGTGGACTCATGGCTGCGGTACGTGCCAACCCATACATTGACGTGTTGGAGAATCATTTTGCCGTGGAGATTATCACCCAACACCATTTGGGTGTACGTGTCACTCGCCGCACACCCGATATTGAGTGCTATGGCGCGTATATCCTCAATCCCGAGACGGGCAAGATTGACACCTACCTCAGTCGTATCACGCTGATGGCTACTGGTGGCACGGGAGCAGTGTATGCTACTACCACCAACCCTAATGTGGCTACGGGCGACGGCATCGCGATGGTCTATCGTGCCAAAGGTCTGGTCAAAGACATGGAGTTTGTGCAATTCCACCCAACTGCCCTGTATAACCCAACAGAGACGCACCCTGCTTACCTCATTACTGAGGCGATGCGTGGTTACGGAGGTATTCTCCGCCTGCCTAATGGTGAGGAGTTTATGCAGAAATACGACGCACGCCTCTCGCTTGCGCCGCGCGATATTGTGGCACGTGCTATCGACAACGAGATGAAGATTCACGGTCTTGACCATGTCTGCCTCGATGTTACCCACAAAGACCCCGAAGAGACCAAACACCACTTCCCCAATATCTACGCCAAGTGCCTGAGCATAGGCATTGATATCACGAAGGAGTATATTCCAGTAGCCCCTTGTGCGCACTACATGTGTGGCGGTATCAAGGTGGACTTGGATGCGCAATCCACTATCCGCCGCTTGTATGCGGTGGGAGAGTGCAGTTGCACGGGCTTGCATGGTGGCAACCGCTTGGCTAGTAACTCACTTATTGAGGCAGTGGTCTATGCCGATGCGGCAGCCAAACACTCGCTCAGTGTGATTGAAAACTACGATTTCAACGAGAATATCCCCGAATGGAACGACGAAGGCACCATGACCAACGAGGAGCATGTGCTTATCTCGCAAGACATGCGCGAAGTGGGTCAAGTCATGTCCACGTATGTAGGTATTGTCCGCAGCGATTTACGCTTACGCCGTGCCTGGGAGCGATTGGATTTGCTCTATGAAGAGACTGAAGACTTGTTCAAACGTGTAAAGGCAACGAAAGACATCTGCGAACTGCGCAACATGATCAATGTGGGTTATTTGATTACCCGCCAAGCATTGGAGCGCAAAGAATCTCGCGGCTTGCACTACACGATAGACTATCCTAAATCACCTAATAACAATAACAACGAAGTATGGTAGAGTTTGCCATCAATCATTGCACAGTCACTCCTGTGCGTCAAGAGCCATCCGAAGGAAGCGAACAACTGACCCAACTGCTCTTTGGTGAAGTATGCGAAGTCCTAGACCGTCTGCCCCGTTGGACCAAAATCCGCTCCACCGTGGACGGACAAGAAGGGTGGGTGGATTTCAAGATGTTAACGTATGTGGGCGATGAGGCGATGGGGCTAAAAGGCGATGAGGCGATGAGGCATGTGGTTGTCCCAATGGCAGTAGCAACAGATATGGGAACTAGCGAGGAACTAATGCTCACCCTCGGCACACGCCTACCTAACTACGCTCACGGCACATTTGAAGTCCTTGGCAAACAATATCTCATCGACCCTGCTTGTGTGTCCCAGCCTATATCCAATAGCCCTTTAGGGCATCCAATAGGCGGAACGCCGTCCAATAGCCATAATGTTTGCGCCATTGCGCAAACATTGCTCAACGCCCCTTACCTCTGGGGTGGAAAGAACGCAATGGGAATGGATTGCTCGGGCTTTACACAAGTGGTGTACAGCGTGTTCGGCATCAACCTCCTGCGCAATGCACGTGAGCAGATTACACAAGGCATAGAGGTGGCATCTCTGGCAGAGGCACAACCTGGCGACTTGGCTTTCTTCGATCATGCTGACCGTGACCCTAAGGCGACGAATATTTCACATGTAGGATTGCTACTCGACAACCAAACAATCATCCATTGCTCAGGTTGCGTGCATATCGACACCATTGACGAGCAGGGTATTCATTTGCCAGATGGCGAGCTGACCCATCATTTGGTGCAAATAAGACGCTATCTATAACACAAAGCGCGAGCATTTTTGCCCGCGCTTTTTTATCTCGTTGATTTAGTATTCCGTTATCTTCCTTTATACATATCCTCATAGTACTTCTCATACTCGCCAGAGGTGATGTTATCCATCCAATCTTGATGATCAAGGTACCAACGAACGGTTTTCTCGATACCCTCTTCAAACTGCAGAGAAGGCTCCCAACCGAGCTCAGCTTGCAACTTGCGTGAGTCGATAGCATAGCGCATATCGTGTCCTGCACGATCGGTGACATAAGTGATGAGGTTCATATCTTCACCTTCCTCACGTCCTAACAAGCGGTCAACGGTATTAATCACCACCTTAATAATATCAATATTCTTCCACTCGTTGAAACCGCCGATATTATATGTTTCAGCCACTGTACCTTGGTGGAAAATGAGGTCAATTGCGCGTGCGTGGTCTTCTACATAGAGCCAGTCGCGCACATTCTCACCCTTACCATACACTGGTAATGGTTTGCGATGGCGGATATTATTGATAAACAGAGGAATCAGTTTCTCAGGAAATTGATATGGACCATAGTTGTTCGAGCAGTTGGTCACGATAGTAGGCATGCCATATGTGTCGTGGAAAGCACGTACAAAATGGTCGCTGCTGGCCTTGGATGCTGAATATGGGCTGTGGGGGTTATACTTGGTAGTCTCCACAAAGAAATCTTCACCATATGCCTCGTGGTGCTCAGACGATGCTTGGGTAGAGAATGGAGGTTCAATACCCTCTGGATGAGTCATCTCTAATGCACCATACACCTCGTCGGTAGAGATGTGGTAGAAACGTTTGCCCTCGTATTTCTCAGGTTGTGCTTCCCAGTAGAGTTTTGCCGCTTGCAACAATGACAATGTACCCATCACGTTGGTGCGGGCAAAGGTAAATGGATCTTTGATAGAGCGATCCACATGGCTCTCTGCTGCAAGGTGGATAATCCCCGTCACATGCTCCTCTTGCATGAGGGCATACATGGTATCAAAATCGCAGATGTCGGCTTTTACAAAGCGATAGTTAGGCTTATTCTCAATGTCTTTGAGGTTAGCCAAATTGCCCGCATAGGTGAGTTTATCCACATTAATAATGCGATAATCTGGGTACTTGTTTACAAAAAGTCGAACTACGTGGCTGCCGATGAATCCTGCGCCACCAGTGATGATAATTGATTTCATAGTACAAATCGTATTTGTTTGAAATGGTATATTTTTTCTTCGTTATTTTCTTTTTTTAGTATCAGCTCGCCCTGCTCTGTAATGCCGATGAATTGGGCTAAAAATGCATCTTTTACTCCTTGTTGCGCGATAGCTGTTGGTGCTGTACTCACTTCTCGTTCTACATAGGTATGCCATCCTTCGCGGCGATAGAGATGTTGCAGATAGGCGGTCTCAATCTCCTCTGTATGGCGCAATTCCCACGATTTCATCGCACAAATCCATGATTCTAATATCTCTTCTACAGGATATTCCTTGCCTGTGATTTGACACATTGAAATGGGATTAGGTGCATTGCTTGTCCACTCTGTTTGATTGACGTTTACTCCAATGCCTACGACACTGTGCCCTACATTTTTACCAATTAATGCGTTTTCGATTAGTATTCCCACTAACTTGTTGTTTCCCCAATAAATATCGTTAGGCCATTTGATTGTCAAGTTTTCTTTTGGCAAATAGTTAGCCAAAACATCCCATAAAGCGACTGCTACTAACATGGATAATCGCCATTGTTTGGTAGCCAAAATGTTTTCATAGCGTAGCAGAGTAGAAAAGAGTAAATTTTTCCCTCTTTCGCTTTCCCAACCATTGCCTGCTTGTCCTCGACCTGCAGTTTGAAAGTCAGTACGAATAGTGTATAGATGCGGAAGCGCATCAGAGTACTGCTCATTCAATAGGGTAGAAGTACTATATGTTTCGCTGATATACATCCAAAAGATATTGTTCAATAACGCGTTGAATCTTGCGTGTTTTACAGTTGGCACTGTTCACCATCACGGCAAAGATCCATACGCGACCGTCAGGTAGGAAAATATATCCTGCATAATTTTTAGTACCGCCAATCGTTCCGCTTTTGGCACATACTTTTCCGTGCAATGGTGTATCGCGTAGAAAAGAACTTAAGGTGCCGCTTTCACCGCTGCATGGCAATGATGCCAAAAACACATCTTTATTTTTTGAGCCATACATATAGCGCAGCAGTTGCACATACATTGCTGGCGAAACGGCATCTTGTGGGGCTAAGCCGCACCCATCTAATATTTTGGCACTTCGGAAACTTACACCTCGATTCTTCCAATACTCCAACATGAAATCAGATGCATTGTGAATGGTGCAGGGCAATGTATATCGTGAACCAAAAATGCGGAATAGCATTTCAGCGTATAGATTATCCGATTCTTGCTCTGTATGGCGAATAATCTCTGCGAGGGGCGCGCTCTCGTGAGTAAATAATAATGTACGAGCAGGTGCTTTATAGTTTTTTTCGCTGATATACGTTTCCGTACTATCTACCGTAATTCCGCTTGTGCGTAGTATTTTGGTAAAATCTCGTACCAAAATCAATCCTGGGTTTGGCATATCGCCGCGCACACCGAATGTTTGCCTATTAGATGGTACGCTACCCACCAAATAGCGTGTGTTGTTATACGGTACTCCGTGCACAAATGCACCATCATAGGTGATATGGGTGCAGCGAATATGATTTTCAAATTCAATTTCGGGTATCTCTGGGGTGGTGTATAGCACTTCGGCTATGCTGCCTACTTCGCCGCTGCGCAGTACAATATTCATTGTGTTGTCTTGATAGGCAAGTGCAAAAATGCCAGGTGCATAATAGTTTCCTGCATCTTCCCATAGCCAAGAAGGGTTGAGGGCATTTCCGTCAAAATAACTCAAATCTGCCACTACAGACCCAGCGATGTGCTGAATACCCGCTTCGCGTAATTTACGAACCCATTTATACATGAAATTTTTGTCGCCTACATAGCGCGAACCAAAAGTAGGATCACCACGACCTTCTATATATAGATTGCCATATAACACACCATCTTGGATGTATCCCGAATACGTGATTGGTGTTTGGATACGATAATCGCCTCCCCACATCTCTAAGGCGGTAGCTGCGGTTAATAGTTTCATTGTTGAGGCAGGCGGGATAACGGCATTGGCGCGATAGGCATCAATTGTATCGCCAGAATGGTAATCGCAAATCAATATACCCACATTGGCATCTTGTGTTTGTGGGTGTGAAGTTAGAATAGATAATATGAGTAATAGTTTAAACATGGCGACAAAGGTACAAAAAAAAATGTATATGTGCAAGATTTTGAGGAAAAATTTGCGTATGTGCAAAAAAAATACTACCTTTGCGCGTTAATTGCAAATGTTGTTTAACTTTAAATACTAATTTTTTACATTATGTCAAAAGTAACCGTAGTAGGCGCAGGTAACGTAGGTGCTACATGCGCGAATGTGTTGGCTGTGAAAAAAGTAGCCAGCGAAGTTGTCCTCATCGACATCAAAGAAGGCGTTGCAGAAGGCAAAGCCATGGATATCATGCAAACCGCGCAACTTTTGGGTTTTGATACCGTTGTTAAGGGTGTAACTAACGATTACAGCCAAACTGCTGGCTCTGATGTGGTAGTAATCACCAGTGGTCTTCCACGTAAACCCGGTATGACTCGTGAAGAATTGATTGGCGTGAATGCAGGTATTGTTAAGAGTGTGGCTAATCAAATCCTTACTTATTCTCCAAACGCTATTCTTATTGTAGTATCTAATCCTATGGATACTATGGCTTATCTTACCTATAAAGCTCTTGGCTTGCCACGTAATCGCGTGATTGGTATGGGGGGTGCTTTGGATAGTAGCCGCTTCAAATATTTCTTGAGTCAAAAGCTTGAGTGCAATGCTAATGAGGTGGAAGGTTTTGTTATTGGTGGTCACGGTGATACCACGATGATTCCTATGACTCGTTTCGCTACCTACAAGGGTATGCCAGTGAGTGAGATGCTTAGTGCAGAGGAATTGGAAGAGGTTGCAAAAGCTACCATGGTAGGTGGTGCTACTCTTACTGGTTTGCTCGGTACAAGTGCATGGATGGCTCCAGGTGCTGCTGCCGCCGCTGTGGCTGATAGCGTTATCAATGATCAAAAGAAGATGATTCCTTGTTCAGCATACCTCGAAGGCGAGTATGGCTACAATGATATCACTATTGGTGTGCCATGTATCATTGGTAAAAATGGTATTGAGAAAATCGTTGAGATTCCATTGAATGAGGAGGAGAAAGCGTTGTTTGCTGCCAGCGAAGCTGCTGTAGCTAAGACTACTGCTATCCTCAAAGAAATCAATGTACTCTAATCGAAATGCTTGAAATGCATTAATTCAAGTTTTTGTATTTCGTATAGCAATTGATTACATTCTATGTTTTTTTGGCTCTGCTTATTCTCTAATTGGAGGATAGTCGGAGCCAATTTTTTCTGCTCATGTTCTTGTGCTTCGTTATATTGAAAGCGTAAATCTTGTAGATGGATGCAATCGGCCTCCAACTGCTTATGTAGTTTCTCCCACTCTTGAAATTTCTTTTTCGCGTCGTGGCTTTTAAAGTCTTCTAATCGTGTATAGACTACCGAATCGTTGAGAACAAAGAAAATGCTTGTTTCAACATCTTGATTGTTGTCTTCAATGATTATGGTATCTTCTTGTGGCGTCGCTTGTACATACCATTTGAGTTGTGCATATGCGGATAGTGAATCGGCTGATATGTTTCGCCAATAGCGTTTTTCTAAGGATGGTATAAAACGATAGATGCGCACGTGTTCCGCTTTTGCATGGCGATCGCTGGCAAGATAAGCAACTTGCTGATTTTCATCAACGATTAAGAAATAATCATTCGCTGGCGAGTTATAGGGTAGTCCTATATTTTCGGGTGTGGTATAGCTCTCGGTGGTTGTGTTGTATCGTGTGATATAAATATCATATCCACCCAATCCATTGCTATCGCATGCAGCAAAATAGAGGGTCACTCCGTCGCTCAATACATAGGGGTTTGCTTGTGCGGGGGAGAAATTCACATCTTGAGGTAGCGCAGTAGGTTCTGTCCATTGGTCCAGCAGTCGGATGCTTGAAACGATTTGGTGTGCGCTATCTGCCCATAGACGTCGATCGTCACGTTGATTGGTATATACAAACTCACCTTGTGCATTAAAACGCAATTGCCCTGCTTCGCTGGAAAGGGAAAGAATAGCGGCTAAACTATCTTTATGCACTTCCATGGTGTCCAGTATTTGCAATTGCTCTACTCGACGCATATAGCGTTGTAGTTTTTCTGCGTATGCGATTTGGTCTTGTACACGCATTCGTCTTTCTTCTGCAATATTTGCACACGCAAGATATTGCTCATAGGCTGCTATGGCTTGCTCGGGTTGCCATAGTTTCATATAAATTTCACCTACATGGTAGTGCTTGAGGTCGTACCGATTGCCAGATTGCTCAAAATAGGATAGGGCAGTAGCATAATCTCCTAACTCTTGCGCGCAACGCGCGTACCTATATAAGTAGAGCGCGTGTTTAGGGTATCGCTTAATCAGTTTGGCGTATTGCTCTTGTGCAGTGGCATAGTCTGCTGCTTGAAACAGGGCATCAGCAGAGGCTTGAGTTTGTGCTGAAATAGCTGAAAAACTCAGCGAAAATAATATGATTATCCAGAATTTTTTCATAATTGCGCGCAAAGGTACGCTTTTTTTTTGATATTTGCAAAAAAATCACTACCTTTGCAGCCAAATGAAGCATATTCGTATTCTTTCGCCTGCCAGTGCGATTCATTCGCAGTGGATTGATAGAGCCCGTGCTCGTCTTGAGCAATGGGGGTTTGTTGTGTCCGTGTCGGAGCATGCTTATGGTAATCTTGGGCGTTTTTCTGCCACGGATGAGCAACGTGTAGCGGATTTGAATGCTGCTTTTGCAGACCCTTCTGTGGATATTATTTTATGCAGTCGCGGGGGATATGGCATGCAGCGTATTATTGACAAGGTCGTGTTGCCTAGTCGTGCGAAAGAGCAATGGCCATTATTAGTCGGTTTTTCGGATATTACAGAGTTGCATAATCTTTTGAGCATACATGGGGTACCCTCTTTGCATGCAAATATGTGTAAGGATTTATCTCTTTTGCCCGATGATGATATTGCTTTGATGGCAGAGCGAGATTTTCTTATGGCTACATCCATTCCATCTCCTCTTTCATTTACTTCTCATCTCTTGCCACTCACATATCACCCCTCACCCCACTGTAGCCCATCTCCCATATCCAATAGCCCATCGCCCATCGCCCATCGCCAATCGCCCATATCCAATAGCCCCTCTATTATCCACCACACCTCTTCTTCTCCTCTCAACCGCAGTGGCGAAGCGCAGGGGAAACTGATTGGTGGCAATCTGAGTGTGCTGTATGGATTGCAGGGTACGCCTTATAGTTTGAATAGGGTGATTGAGCAATGTGCAGAACCGCCTATTCTCTTTATTGAGGATATTAGTGAGAATCACTATCATATAGACCGCATGCTACACAACTTGCGCATGAGTGGTATCTTTGAGCGTATCGGTGGTTTAGTTGTAGGTCAGTTTACGGATTGCGAGGATGATCCTTCTATGGGTTGCACGCTGTTGGAGTCTATTCGCCAAGTGGTAGAACCATATACATTCCCTGTGCTGTTTGATTATCCTTCAGGGCATATTGATTCCAATTATCCGCTGCTCCTTTCGGCTACTTACCAGCTCTTAGTGGAGTAAGGATAACCCAATTTATGCCAAAAATTAAGATTTCCTCCCTTTGTACCGTCTCTTTTCTCCTAGGGTAAAAAACCAAGGACAAACCAAGGACAAACCAAGGAACGACCTAAGATCTCCCTATTACAAAAAGTGCGTTTTATTAATGTTGATGTCCGTGGTGCTCGTGATGATGCTCCTCGTGATGCTCTGGCTTTGTGGTGGTGGCGGGCTTACCGATTTTGGCAAAGGCTTTTTGGATAGTAGGCACATCGGTTTTGTTAGCATCATAGGTGACGGTCACTGTTTGCTCTTCCATGTCAAAAACAAGGTCCTTCACACCGTTCTTCAACTCCTTATCAAAAGGAATGTTTTTTAGAATCTTGTTGCAGCAGTCCTCGCAATGGAGATGCACGTACAACACTACTTTCTGTTTGTTTGGCTTTGCCTCCGCTGTACTCAGCACAAAAGCCATTGGCAATATTGCCATCAAAAAAATAATTAATCGTTTCATATTCTTGTCTTTAATCTTTACTCTTTAACCTATACCCTATAGCCCGCAGGGCGTCCTATAGCGTAGCGTCCTATAGCCGCTTGCGGCGTCCGCGGTCCTATTCTTCTCGCTCCAATGCCCAACGGAAGCCAAGATACATTTTCCATCCGTGGATAGGAGCCCATATCATGGACGCATCAAAGTTTGCCGACTGCGGATTGACAAATCCTTCGCTTTTCGCCTCTCGCCTTATCGCCTTATCGCCTAACACTCTTTCACCTTGTATTGGATTATCCTGCGTGAAATTAGTCATGTTCTCCGCACCGAGGTAGATGGACCATGTGCGGAAGTATTTGGTGATTTGTCCTAACAGCTGTGGGTACCACTTATGGTATATATATCCATTATGCATCATATACTGATTGCTACCCTCTGGCACTACAAAGCCATCAGGCATACGACCTTCGCCGTTGAACTGTGCGGTCAGGTCAAACTGCCACGTCTTGAGGGGTGTCTGATAACTGGTAGTGATGATACCCTTGAATTTGTTTTGCAAGGGCTTATCGCGCAGTTGCCATTCATTGGCAGCGGTATTAAATGTAGTCTGCTTCACATCCGTATAACGGAATGCTGCGGTCATCGTCCATCCGCGCAGAATCTCCATGTTCGCTTCTACTTGCCAGTTGTGGGAGAAGTACTGTGCACCATCTACATCGTGCATATTGTATAGGGTGATACTATGCAAATCGCGGTCCATGTCTGCTATCACGCCGTCTAAGAATTTTGTATAGTAGTATTCGCCCGACAGTTGCAATTCTTTGTTGCCCATAGGGATATAGAATACTGTCGAAAGTCCCGTATTCATCGAACGTTCTTGAGCCAATTGCCCATCGCCCATCGCCCATCGCCCATCGCCCAAATAATACTCCCGATTACTTGGCAAATAGGCAGCATTGTCGGCAATCGCGTTAGGGGTTCGATAGCCCAATCCCACTGACCCGCGCAAGGTCCACCACTCAAATGGTGCGTAGCGAAGGTTCATACGAGGGGTGGTGAAGAAGCCATAGCGAGTGGAATAGTCCTCGCGCACACCCACGAGCAAGGTCACTTTATCTTTGTAGGTATAAGTGTATTCCGCAAACACACCAGGCGTCACCTCATGCCTCATCGCCTCATCGCCTTCTCGCCCTATCGCCTCCTCGCCTTCTCGCCTCATCGCCTCGTTATACCCATCATAATTCACACTCAATCCTGCCGACAAATTATGCGAATGGTCATCCCATAGGTCGGTTGCTGAATCATCAAATCCCGTTTGGAAAATAGCATTCAGATAGGCATTTGTTTGTGCCGCGTTCCATTGGCGCGGACCATACGTATTCTGTTGGTTGTGATACGATGCCGAAGCAATGATACCAATGGATGTACCCAATTCTGCATCAAACACATAGCCATTTTTCATAAAACCATCCACGCGCCATGTGTTCAGATCAATAGCATATGGCGAATCCATGGCAGCCATCGCCTCTTTGGTTTGTCCACCTATGCGGCGGTCATACAGTCCGCGCACGAGGATTTGTCCCGTGTAGTCGCCTTCTTTGATATACCAACGGTTGAGTAGGTTCACATTGGTGTTCTTGGGCATATCAAGGAAACCGTCGTGGTTATGGTCCAGTTCGAGCGACATGTTTTGTGCATGGAGGAGTACGCCTGTAGATACGTTGTCGTTGATATCCCAACCGCCTGAAGCATTCACTTCGGCATGGGTCTCGGTGCTAATCATCGCATTGAGTGCGATAGGGTCTTGTGTTTGTGGTTTGAGGTACTCTACATTGATTTGTCCTGCGATGGCTTCATAGCCATTGAGGACGGATGACGTACCTTTGCTCACTTGTATGGCTTCCATCCATGGACCGGGTATATACTCCATACCAAAGGACTGTGCCAATCCGCGTATGTTTGGGGTATTTTCGGTGAGCATTTGTACATAGGTGCCACTCAGTCCCAACAAACGAATTTGTTTCGCACCTGTAGCAGCATCGGAGTATGCTACATCCACCGAAGCACTGGTCTCAAAACTCTCGCTTAGGTTGCAGCAAGCGGCCATGCATAGGGCTTCGCCTGTCAGTGTCTCCACTTGTAGGGCAGATGCGCGCGAACGAAGCACTGCCATCTTGCGTTCTACGATATTCACTTCTTCCAGCACAAGGTCGCTCACCAGCACGATAGTCAGTTCGTTGTGGGCAGTCACTTCGGTAGTGTCGTTATGGAAACCCATAAAACTGGTTACCAGCAGGTTGGTCTCTTTCACGGGCTCCAATTGGAAGCGTCCATCTAGGTCGGTGGCAACGCCTACAGTAGTTCCTGCCCAATACACGTTTGCGCCCACCAATGGCTCGCCTTTATCATCCAATACCGTTCCCCACGCATGCGCCTCTGCCCATACCCAGGGCAAGGCAACAAATAATACTATTAATATAATCTTTTTCATATCCTTTTTATATCTTTTATCCAATATCCCATACCCCATATCCAATATCCCATACCCAATAGCGCAGCGTCCCATATCCCATACCCCATATCCCATAGCGCAGCGTCCCATAGCCGCACTAGCGGCGTCCACTAAAATAACGTTCCCACCTGATAAATCACGAAGCTCAGCACCCATGCCAGCACCAGCGACTGCCCTACGCTATACCACGCCCATTTCGCACCAATCTCTTTTCTCAGTGTCGTGATTGTCGCCACGCATGGGAAGTACAGCAGCACAAACACCATAAACGCGTACGCCGTCACGGGTGTGAATGCCGTCAGTGCGCTCTCATCGGGGTAGAGTATGCCCATTGTGGACACGATGGCTTCTTTGGCAGGCAGTCCAGTCAGTAGGCATACCGACATTTTCCAGTCAAACCCTAACGGACGCATCACGGGCTCCATCCAGTGCCCAATCATTGCCAAATAACTATCTTCCATATGGTCCATGCTGCCAGTAGGGAAATAGGTCAATGCCCATATGATAACGCTTGCCCAGATGATGACTGCGGGAATCTTCTGCAAGTAATCCGCTACACGCTCCCAGATATGCAATCCTGTATTGCGTAGGGTAGGGCGGCGGTAGGGGGGTAACTCGCTCACATAGTCGTGTTTGGGTTGGCGGAAGGCGGGCATATGTTGCATCATCCATGCAAATAAAATGCTCAGCAAGATACCTATGATATATAGCGACAGCATCACTAATGCTTTCTGCTCCGTAAAGAATGCTCCTATAAACAGCATATACACGGGCAGTCGTGCCGAACAACTCATAAACGGTACCATCATCATCGTGATGGCGCGGTCTTTTTTGTTGGTTATATCGCGTGCAGCCATGATAGCGGGCACGTTGCAACCGAAGCCCATCAGCATCGGGATGAATGAACTACCGTGCAACCCAATACGGTGCATTATCTTGTCCATCATATAGGCGGCGCGGGCCATGTAACCCGAATCTTCCATCAAACTAAGGAAGAAGAACATGATGATGATGTTCGGCAGAAAGGCCAATACAGCACCTATACCCATCACCACGCCGTCTATGAGCAGACTGCTCCACCATACTGCGGGCATCAAACCGCGCAACCATTCGGCCAATGCATCAATACCCATTGCAATCCATTCTTGTGGATAACTGCCCAAGGTAAAAGTGCACTCGAATATCGCATAGAGCACCAGTAACAGTATCGGTAGTCCTATCCACTTGTTGGTCAGCACTTTGTCTATCTTATCTGCCAACGAGTGTCCCGTGTCGTTTCTTGCATGCTTCAGGGTCTCCTCCAGTGCGCCATGCACAAATCCTCGGCGTGCTTGAGCAATCAGTTTGGCGGTAGGTATGCCATACTCTTGCATCAGTATCTTGCGTTCTTGTTGCGCCACTTCTACCAGTTTCTCCGAGTGTGGCAGCAGTGCCAGCATCTCATCGGGGCGCTCCAGCAGGCGGATGGCCATATAGCGTTTGGAGTATAGTTCGCGTACGTTGGGCAGGGTAACGATTACTTCGATGATATGGGCAATAGCTTCTTCCACATCCTTGCCGTAGGCCACATGCACATGGCGAAAACCTTCGGCTTCAGCCAGCATCGTATCTTTGTCTTCTGCCAGTCCGATGCGCACGCCGAATAGTTTGCTGAGTAGTTGATAATTGAGCACGTGGTCGGTTTGCAGAAGTTCTTGATAATGAGTCAGTAGCACAATGAATGGCTGATGGCGGTCCATCAGTGCTGCGGTGCGAACTAATTCATCTTCCAGATGCCTTGCATCTACTTCCTGAATCTGCACTCCCTGTTCTATATACTCTTTTTCATTCATTTCTAATAACCAATCTCCCATACCCAA
This sequence comes from Paludibacteraceae bacterium, assembly GCA_045591505.1. GTDB lineage: Bacteria > Bacteroidota > Bacteroidia > Bacteroidales > Paludibacteraceae > Colicola. The sequence goes on along the minus strand of JAZNSW010000028.1, from coordinate 179,596 downwards.
TAGCGAAGCGTCCCATACCCAATAGCGAAGCGTCCCATATCCAATAGGCGGAACGCCGTCCCATAGGGCTCTGCCCGTCCTATAGCGAAGCTCCCCATCGCCTCATCGCCTCATCGCCTCATCGCCTCATCGCGTTCTCCAAAATCCGCTGCAAAAGTACTGCTTTTTTTTCACACCCGCAATACCCATTAGTAGTGATTTTGGTATTTTGTTATTCAACTGACCAATTTTATTGTCAATTCTTCATATTCTATGCGTTTATTAAAATATGTTGTTTTTTCATGTAAAAGTATATTTTATTTAGTTTTTATTTGGTCAAGTCAAAAAAAAGTATTACCTTTGCCCCCAAATCTGCGCTGGAAGGGAAGTGTCTCTTTGTTAAAGGGTGGATTTAGACATGTTGATAGCGTTTATTGACGCTTTGTGTTTTGTGGTTCGAAACTTCGCAACTTTCTGATTACCTAATAAAAAACTCAAAGTAACAGTAGATGCCTATGGGTATGACTATTATTCATACTTCTCCCTTGTCTGGGGGTTGTGTATCGTCATATCAGCGTAGGTTTCCTGTTGTTTATTTTATTAGGTGGGCAATGCGAAGGCCTCGAACTGCAAATAAGCAACTCGAGGTCTGCGCTTTTTTTGTGTGCCTATGTGTCAATATTTCGCTATATGGTGATTGAATGTATAACTTATTTCGCATGGCGAAAATTATTGTAAAGGTATAAAATGAAGAGTAATCAAATTTCGATTTTTATTGTTCTCATCTTATCGGTAGTGATAGGAGGTCTGTTGTATTTTTTAGAGCGTTCATCGGATGAGGATTTGGGCTGGAGTCCAAATGAGATGTACGGTGAGTTAGGTGCTCGTTCGTATGATGGTTCATCGTTTACGAATGCGACTCTTTCTGGTGCGTCTAATAGTGGTGTGGCTTTGTCTATGCCCCACACCTCTTTTTCTGTACGCACGCGCGTATCGCCTACTACCTATAGCCAATCGCCCATCGCCAATCGCCAATCGCCCATCGCCAATAACCAATCGCCCATCGCCTCCTCGCCTCATCGCCCCATCGCCTCATCGCCTATCTCCCACACCACCAGCAGTGCGGAGTATCGCTCATTTGGTGGTGGCGGTAATGGCAATATGGGTTCAGCAGGTACTTTCCGTGCTTCTGCCCAATCACCCATATCCTATAGCCAATCGCCTATTGCCTATACCCAATCGCCTATTAGCCAATCGCCGATTAGCCTTCTCGCCTCATCGCCTAATAGCCCCATCGCCCCATCACCCATATCCAACACTCCCGCCACAGTTGCTTCAGGCAACAACCCTGCGGGTTTGTTCAGTTACGCGCTGCAAACTTCCTATGGCACAGCGTCATATGAAGCGAATGTCTATAGTCTTGGTTCTCGTAATGGTGTAAGAGGAAAGCAAAATGCAATTCCGAATTTTTACGATAGTTGGTTGAAATGGTTAGCGGAAAATGAGAAACAAGAAGGAGGTTGGGGTAAATATAACGATGGTATGTACACCTATACCGAGGAGCAATTGCGTGCAGCATGGCAAGCATGGATAGACTCTCAAGGAGGTGAATATGTGCCAGGAATGAACTCTTTTGATGCTTGGTGGCAGTGGATGCTCGATGGTGGATATGACGGATATACATATGGAGATTATACATATCGTTGGGTGCCCGTGGGTCATATTCTTCCATTGTTATTGATGGCAATTCTTTATGCAATTATTCTCTTTGTGAAGCGAAATAAAACAGCACAATTATGATAAAGAAATTCTTCTCTGCACTATGCGTAGTGCTTTTCGCCACTTCAATGATGGCACAGTCGGGTCTCACTTGTGAAGATCCTATTCCAGTTGATTCAAATTATCGTGCTCGTATTGATGGTCCATGCGAAGTATGGTACACAGCGGGCACATATGATTTGCCTTTGAATGTTCACTTTGTTCCCGATGATCCTCAAAGTACATGGGGACCTGAGGTTATGGTAGATTTTACGTGTGTACCTGGTGTATATGAAGACCCAATGATTGATAGTCTTATTAATATGGTAGGTGCTTTTGATGTGGCGTTTCCGTTAGAGCTCTTGTGCGATCAAGCAGGAACAGAAGAACAAGTAGAGTGGGATTTATTTGTTAATGACACCTATCGTGACCAATTGGCAGAGTTTGGTGTTACATATAATGTTCAAGCTTTTGTAAAAGTAACATTTTACGAGCCTGGTCAAATCCGTCTTCAACCAGACACGGTTTTTTCAAGTTGTATAGAAAAATCTGAGCATATTGTATTAGATCAAGAGTATGCTATTATGCCTAATGATTCTGATCGCGTGTTTGTTATGCCTTATACAGATTGGCAGAATGATAGTGTTCAATTTGTTTGGACAGGTGAAGCCCCTGCTACTATTTGGTTAGCAACAGATCTTTGCGATTTCTTACCATCTGAGATTAGTGGTTATGTATGTGCGCACTATGATGTTCAACCTGGTGTACCTTATCGGGTTCATAATAAAGACATTGTTGATCTAATCAAGGCTAATACTGGTGGCGGTCTTTTCTATGCTAAAGTATTGTCTTCCGCAGAGGGCACATTGCTTACAGAAAAGATTCCTTTATCAGCTATTGAAGGTGGGGCTACTTTGTTAGAGTATGGTAAAACGGTAGAGCTTCCTGCTAATGCAACTGATGCTTTATTCTGTTTCCCAAAGACTTGGGGCGCAACTATGTTTACTGCATCTACCAAAAAAACTGTGACGATGTATCTTGCACATTCTGCTGATTTTGAGGCATCTGCTGAAGATGCTAATGTTGTAGCTTCTGTTCCGTTTGGTTTGGAGGAGGGTTCTCGCACATTGTATCTTTCTACCAAAGAGTTGACAACTTATAAATCAGGTCTAACTGAAGATTATGTATATGTTCGTTTTGTTTCAGAAGAAGCAATCAGTATTACCCCAGAGATGTGGTCTGCATCACTTTGTGCGGATAATTCAACTTATATTGTCCCTAACACAGAGTATCTACTTGCTCCACGCTCTGGCAATACAATTTTCCGCATGCGATATGCAGATTTCGAAGGTTATCCATTTAAAATTCAGTGGAAAGGACCAGGTAATTTACCTGTATATATTGCAGATACTTGTTATTATGTTCTTTCTTCCTCTAATGAACATGTGGTAAAATATTTGACTATAAGGAGTGGCAAATCATCAACAGTTGATGCTGAATCTTTGTCTTCTTGGGAATCGCGTACGGAGGATGGTTATTTTTATGTACGTTTCAATCCTTCTAATAATGGAAGAATTACATTCTTGACAGACAAACCAGAAGAAGAACCAGAACCTCTCAGCCCATGCTTGCAAAGCAGTATCAAGTTGAATGTAGGTGATGAGGTGGTGATTAATTTGGATAGTGCTTTCACGGTGTATGCGATTGATTATGCCGCATGGATGGCTCAGCCAGTAACATTAGAGTGGACAGGTGCAGAGGCCTTGCATACCTTTGTTGCCGAGACTTGTGTCTTTGCATTGGCACCTTATAATAGATACGTGCACGCGTATGTGCCCGTACCCGCACAAGGAGATTCCGCATTGGATATGGAAGCGTTAGCACCTTATGTGGACGCAGATGGCTATTTGTACGTTCGTTTCCTCACCGAGTTCGAAGGCACACTGAAAGTGGGGCGATGAGGTGATGGGACGGCGTTCCGCCTATTGGCGATGGGACGGCTTCGCCTATGGGATATGGGCAATAAGGCAATAAGGCGATAGGGCGTCCAATATCCAATAGCCAATAGCCCATACCCAATAGCCCATACCCAATAGCCAATACGCTCGGCTTGCCGAGCACAAGCGATCTTTGAAGTATTGTGATATTTTGACAAAAAAATGCCAAATCTTTTGGTCTATTGAAAAAAAATGCATATCTTTGCAAAAATTTTCAATAGAACATGAAAGAAGTAAGCAGAAATGAGTACCTAACTCGTTTGGAAAGCAAACGAGGCAATCGTATGGTAAAGGTAATTACAGGTATTCGCCGTTGTGGCAAATCGTATCTGTTGTTTACCCTGTTCCGTCGTCATCTACAGGCGCAAGGTGTGGATGAACAACATATTATTGCGTTGGCGTTGGATGATATGCTCAATGAAGAGTACCGCAACCCTAAGGCATTATATCAGTACGTGTTAGACCGTGTTACTGACAATCAAATGTATTATGTCCTCTTGGATGAGATACAATTGGTTGAGGGCTTCGAGGCAGTACTGAATGGTTTTCTTCATCGGGATAATCTGGATGTGTATGTCACGGGTAGTAACTCACGTTTCTTGTCCTCTGATATTATCACGGAGTTCCGTGGTCGAGGTGATGAGATTCGTGTCTTTCCTTTCCGTTTTGCAGATATATGTACGCTCTACGAGGAGCATCCACAGGTATTGCTGAGTCAGTATTATTATTATGGCGGTATGCCACAAGTGTGGATGACGGATAATACAAAAGAACGTGAGCAATATCTGCGTGCTTTGTTTGACAATGTTTATTTGTCTGATATTATTGGTCGTTATCATCTGCGCGGAGTAGAGGAGATAGGTATGCTAACGGATGTCTTAGCTTCGGCAGTAGGTTCTTTGACTAATACTACGCGCTTGAGAAATACTTTCAAAAGCGAGTGTAAATCCGATATTTCTCAAAATACCGTTAGTAGTTACATTGAGTATCTAAAGGATTCTTTTCTATTGAACGAAGCCAAACGTTATGACATCAAAGGCAGACAGTATATTGGTGCGCAGCAGAAGTACTATTTTATAGATTTGGGTTTGCGTAATGCACGTTTGCAGTTCCGTCAGCAAGATGACGGACACTTGATGGAGAATATGATTTACAACGAACTGCTTTGTCGTGGTATGGCTGTGGATGTGGGGATTGTCCCTGTTTCTGAAAAAGATGAAAATCAAAAATTGATTCGTAAGCAGTACGAGGTTGATTTTGTGGTGAATAGTGGTAGTCGTAGATACTATATTCAATCTGCTTTTGAGATGCCAACTGGCGAGAAGCGCAAGCAGGAAACGCAGTCCTTCCGCAAGATAGGTGATGGTTTTAAGCGAATCTTGATTCAGAACGTCCCTGTTGTTCCGTGGCATGATGACGATGGTATTCTCACCATTTCGCTAACGGATTTCTTATTGAAGCCAGAATCTTTAGATTGGTAGGATAATCTCCAATAGATTGATAGTAAAGAGGGCATTTTAGATTTTGTACGCACGCGTACACAATTATCAAAATAGGAGCAATTTGCATAGTGCAAGTTGTTCTTGTTTTATTGTCAGAATATCACTATGGCTTCGCCGCCCTTTGGACGATCAGGCAATAAGGCGTCCAATAGCCAATCGCCAATCACCTATAGCCAATAACCAATCGCCCATAGCCTAAAGTGCGAAAAGTGCGCAAACTGCGCAAATGAGCATCATGAAAATTCGCACTTTTCGCAGTTTGCGCACTAATCCAAGGGAGAGAAAGATAGTGGTGAAGAGGTTGATAATAAATGAATTATAAATTTGATGTATTGAGATAGTGGTTTTCCACGGACATTTGTGGAGGTTGGATTAAGATGAGAAGATTTTGTCCTTAGGGGAAACTAAAAAGGTGTTCTTTGATGAGTGTTTACTATTTGTTACGGGTTCATAACGGGTTCTTGACGAGTCCTACTGCTACTATGACATTACTATGTGATAACTATGATATTACTATGTCATTCTCATCACATGGCTGATGGATGAATAGCCCTTCCGTCCTGCCAGAGTGTTCGCAGAAGGAGAATGCACGCCCCGCGCATTCGCGACTGTTCCGCGCTCCCCCGCCGTCTGTTTAGCCCTCGGCGGTGGTCCGCCGAGATCCCCCGCGGCAAATGATATTAACTATTAATTATCAAAATATTAACTATTAACTGACTAACCCCGCCCTCTGGGCGACAACATAAAACAACCAACGTGGCTTTGCCACATACAACGCACCACAGGTGCAGATAACGTCCGCTTGCGGACATGAAACGTGGCTCCGCCACACACAACGCTCGCTCTGCGAGCCCAAAGTGATCTTTGAAATATTGAAATAGAATAAATGTAGTTTCATTTATGAGATTATGTGCCGAAAATTCGCCAAACGCCTTAGTGATTTTCCGCCAAACGCCATAGTAAAATTTTGCCAAATTCACTAGAAAATTGCGTAAATACTTGTGCATGTGAAAAATAATTACTACCTTTGCAGCGTCAAAAATATTATGCAAATTTATGAGTGAAAAAGTTTATAAAAAGCGTATTGTTGATCAATTGCTATCCGAGCGGTTGGAGGAAGTAGGTGCTGTACTGATAGAAGGACCTAAATGGTGTGGAAAGACAACCACTGCTATTCAACAGGCTAAAAGTAAGGTGATGCTGGCGCATCCTGAGACATTGCAAAAGAGTCAGACGATGCTTGCAATAAATGCAACGCGCCTCTTGAATGGTGATACACCTCGTTTATTTGATGAGTGGCAAACCCTCCCAGAATTGTGGGACAATATTCGCTATGAAGTAGATGCTCGTAATGAGGAAGGACAATTCATTCTCACGGGCTCTGCCGTTCCAATGGAATCGGACAAGATTGTGCATACTGGTACTGGGCGCTTTGCATGGATTACAATGCGACCGATGAGTCTTTGGGAATCGGAAGAGTCAAACGGATCTGTTAGTCTGCATTCGCTCTTTCAGGGACAGTTAGATATTCATGGAGAATGTTATCATACCCTTGAAGACATTGCTTTCATGCTTTGCCGTGGTGGGTGGCCTTCATCCTTAGGGCGTTCTACAAGAGCCGCGTTGCGAGTAGCACGTGATTATTATGATGCTGTTGTCAAGACCGACTTTATCCGTGTAGATGGTACACTGCGTAATCAAAATCGTAGTCGTATGTTATTACGTTCCTTAGCTCGCTTACAAGGTACACAAACAGCTATCAATGTGATACGGCAAGATATGTTAGCGAATGATGAAAGCACTTTGTCTGAGACAACGGTAGCCCTGTATATTGAAGCGTTGCGTAAGATTTTTGTTGTAGAGGATATGCCAGCTTGGAGTACCAACTTGCGCTCGAAAACAGTCATTCGTACTAGTCCAACGCGCTATTTTGTTGATCCCAGTATAGCTGTTTCTGCTTTGGGTATTACGCCCGCGGATTTGCTTGACGACTTGAATACCTTTGGCTTTCTATTCGAAGCGATGGCTATTCGTGACTTGCGTGTGTATGCGGATGCCTTGGATGCCAAGTTGTATCATTACCGCGATAAAGACGAATTGGAATGTGATGCGGTGATGGAGTTACGCAATGGTCGATATGGCTTAATTGAAATTAAGTTAGGGGGGATGGCAAATGTGAAATCTGCTGCTCAGCAGTTAGCCTCTTTGGCGCGGAAGATTGATACTATCCGTGTAGGAGAACCTGCTTTTCGCATGGTACTAACAGCAGTTGGCGATGCTGCGATGCGTTTAGAGGATGGTACGTTAGTGGTGCCGATAGGCTGTCTCAAACCATAGTACACATCTCGTCGGATACAAGCGGAGTTTGCGATTACCATTGCTCCTGCTATCATAGATGAAATAGGGCTTACGGCTCTATTTCTATTTTTATTCTATTTTGATACCGCCCTCTGGGCGACAACATAAAACAACCAACGTGGCTCCGCCACATACAACGCACCACAAGTGCATGAAACGTCCGCTTGCGGACAAACACCGCAGCTCTGCTGCCACCAACGCTCCTCGCTGAGGAGCAAAAAAGCGACCTTTGTAATCATGTACGCCTATGGCTTGCCCCTTATGTGCCACCTATCTCCATCGGAACCTCATCGGAACCTCATCGGAACCTCATCGGAATCTGATCGGAACCTCACCGTAGGATGCATATAGGATAAGCAAGAGATAAGCATGGGAAGGGCATTCTTTCTATGTCCATTACCCCGAATGTTATTCGGGTAATCGCAGAAGGAGAATGCACGCCCCGCGCATTCGCGACTATTCCGCGCCCCCCCCCGCCGTTTGTTTAGTGTGCGGGGTCCCCGATGACGCTAGCGTCATGGGGTGCATTTCGGCGGTAGTTCGCCGAGAAAACCCGCGCCCGCGACTGTCCCACGCCCCCGCCGTCCGTTTAGCCCTCGGCGGTGGTCCGCCGAGATTCCCCGCGGCAAAAGATATTAACTATTAACTGAATTGCCCTGCGGGCGAAAAATAAATGAAAAAAACTACTGACATAATGAGAGATCCACAAGAGGTAGTAGATGTCTATGAATATAACATCTCTATGCTCCAGCACTTATGTAAAGAGTTCGACAATGGCCGAACGGAGGCTGCTTTGTGGATTGCGGTCGTCTTGAGAACGTTGTTGCGTACGCATGTGAATGATGAAGGTAAACGCACTTCGTATGCGATTATAGATCAATTGAAAGAGATGGACGAAAAATACGATTTCACTTTTTTGAGTACACGCTTTGGATGTCCAGATAGTAGTTCTTTTGTTCAAGGATGGCAGTTAGGAGATGGTGTTTGTGGCGTCAATGTAGCAGCTGCGAGTGTGTATGCAGGTTTGATTATAAAAACGATTAATCGCGTTGAAGGTGGAGTGGGCTATGTGGCAGATGCTGTTATAAAAGGGGCTGCATTTGAGCATACTCACCATTGGTTGTCATTGAATGAGTGGATGAATGAGGTAGTTTTTCGTGATGACTCAAAGAATAAAAAGTTGTCTCGCTGGGATGTGATCAACATGATTGCTAACAAGGACGGTGGTGCTCATTTTGATCCTAACGTACCGATTAAGTATGATACGTTTCGCTATCCTAACTTATTTACAGTTAGTTTTGGTGAAACCATCATCCCTTTTTCAAAGAACCCCGTATATGTTTCCGTCCGCCAAATGGCATGGGAAGTGTTGGAGAGTGTGAAAGATAAAGAAAAACTAAATAAGTAATAACCAATAAATCGTAATATATTATGAACGAAAGAACTATCACATTTCGATTAGGCGAAGAGAATGGTATTGTTATACAGAAGGATTCATTCGAAACTTCATTGTTTCTTAATCAATACCAACTCGCAATTGAAATTTTTGATTATCTTTGGGAAGAGCAACAAAAATGGGAAAATTCATCTAATAACTCTCTTTATTTGGATAATCAATTCTCTAATGTCATTGCTTTTTGTGGTGACCGTGGTGAAGGTAAAACTTCATGTATGTCATCATTTGCTACTATCTTGACTGATGAAACTGTTCGTGCGGAAGCGAAAAAAGTGGTAAAATTTCCTGAAAGATTCATTTCATGCGATAAAATTGAATGGCTTGGTACGATAGATCCTTCATTTTTTGATAGAAAACACAATTTGTTAGAGTTGCTTTTAGGACGTATGTATGCTAAAGTCGTTGATGAAATGAGAAATAACTATAGCAATAATGAGTGCAATAAACAATACAATCGACGCTTGTTGATGGAGCAATTCGAAAGGGTTAAAAGCGATATCTCCAACATAGAACAAAACGATAAGATATATGATTCGTTAGAGGAAATAAGTGATTTGGCTGCTGGCGTTAACTTAAAAAAAGATTTGCGGGAGTTATTTGATCGTTATTTAACCTACGTGAACAAGAAGTGCCTTGTAATATGCATTGATGATCTAGATTTGAATATCTCAGAAGGATATAAAATGGCTGAGATGTTGCGCAAATACCTTATATGTCCGCAATGTATGATTTTGGTTGCTGTAAAAGTAGGACAGTTAATAGAAGTTATAGCCACAGCTCATAGCAAAGAGATAAAGGATGCTGCCATTTCATGGGAACGATGTTTAAATATGGCGCAAAGATATGTTGCTAAACTTCTTCCACGAGGTAATAGGGTAACAATGCCAATACCTGCTGACTTTTGCGAATATACATTGAACATTGCAGATAAAAATAATCAGGTGAATGCTGCCGAATCAGGGCTGACAGTAAAAGAAAAAATCGTTCAAATGATTTTTCAAAAGACAGGTTATGTTTTTTATAATACACAGCGTCTGTCTCCGATTATTCCTAAAAATCTACGTGGTATTCGACATTTATTAGGAATGCTATATTCTTTACCAAATGCTAAAGACGAAGAATGGAATGATAACGAAATCGGTCGAGAGGTTTTCAAAAATTATTTTTTCGGTACTTGGGCTGCGCAATTGCCAGATAAGGATTATACTTTCGCACAACAATTAGCTCAATATGATGATCTTACTACATTAAATGCGTTTGTCGTAGAATATTTCGCAAAACGAGTAAAAAATGATGCTAAAATTGAGATAGCGGAAACAGATATAGACGAAGAATATGCGAAGTTATATCTTTCCATTACAAGTAAGAAAAATACAGCAACGAATATCTCTTATGGAGATGTGATGTATATATTGTGGTTTATAAATCGTATTAGTCTTAATATGACAATACAGAATTTAATTTTTTTGATAAAAACAATTTATTCGATACGATTGTATGCGTGTTATAATATAGTTTCTCAAGGTGAGAAGTATCTATATCCTCCGACTCCTGATGTGGAAAATATTGTCCATATACATAGAGCAGAGACATTATATAAGCATGTTAATCAATTGCAAAAATTAATAAATGGTTCATATTTTACTTATCCTCAAGGAACGCTATTGCCTATGATTGCAAACGATGGTGTTGCTTTCAGAGATAGGGTGATTTTACCAATTGACCGAATAAAATTATTAGCAAATAATATTAATGATTTGGATGAGTTAAGATTATGTGAGTATATGGCATTATGCATTAGTCGTACAACCATTCATAAGGAACAAATATCAAATCAGGCATTAAATAGAGTGGAAAAGATTCCAACTTATTTAGGAACTTTGAGCCCCACTGCAAACTATGTAGTATTTGATTTTCTCCAACCATTTTATTCTTTATGCAACGTAGAATATGCTTATAGGCGTATAGATGGTATTTTGAATCTTAAAAAAGAGAATACGCCTATTTCATTGTTTGAAATAGCACAACAAACGCAGGGATCACTTTATAATGAATTTCTAAACATGTATGAACAAAGTGGTATATGGGGAAAACAACATTCTTTAATCTCTGATGCTATTATAAGAATATCTGAAGTGCAATGGGCCATCTATGATGAACTTCTGCGAACACGAAATTTGCATAAAAATGGAGATGAAGCAGTATTTTCAGCATACACTGACATTCAAAAATTGGAGATTAAACTCTATCCTTTAATTCGAGAAAATAAAAAAGGCATGATACCTAGTGGAATATTAACTTTTAATTTTTTAAGTGTATTCTCACTTGTTAATAAACAAAGATTTAAAGAGATAACTTATATTTCTAAAGAGGATGTTTCTAATGATGAAAGAAGTGCGTTTATGAGAGATTTTTTGTTTGCAACGCAGGATTATTATTTATGGCCAATGAAAGGCAGAGAGGTCAAGCACCTCTTAATTGACATCTCGAAGTTGGAGGGTAAGAGAAAGAACTCATTTACGCAGAGGGTAGGTAAGTTATTTATTAACACAGAACAATACGAAAGGGATCAAGTGCAAGAAAAATTGAAAGATGTACTTGCAATATATCTTATTGCAAAAAAACTAAATAGTTAATGGACATTGACCGTGGCATATTAAAGGCATTATTTTATGATTATCCAGTAGATAAGCTAGTCGCTCTATTGGATCAGAATGCGATGCAGTATGATGAGTTCCTGGACATCATGCCGCAACTTATGCAATGGTCCAAACAAGAATATACTTACACAGAAGCCCAACTACTGCGTATACAAACGGGAGGGGCGTGGAAAAAAACTTCCAACTCTGAAGATTTACCAACCGTATATCATGCATTTGATATTCTCAAAGACTTGACCACACACTTGTTATCATTTGAAGGCAGTGAACCTGTCGTTAAATTTGATCAGTTGTTTCGCTGGAGGGAAACTACCTTGTATGTGGGCGAAGATTTATTGACAACTGCTTTTGTTGCGCAGCAGGATGTGGCTAATGCTCATAATAAACGTGAATTGCTACTTTGGAAGGATATAATTAGGCACAATAATCGCATTCTCAATGATGAATTAGACAAAGGATTGTTTGACTTGCATGCCCATTATTATGCAACGGTTGATGTGTTTAGTCTAAATTGGATATCTTTGATGAATCGTGTAAATTTGCGTCAACTGTTTTCTAAAAAATTAAAGCGTTCACAAGAATTAGAATTGCTTCCTTCACAAACATTATTACCAAGTACTATTGAACAACAATGTGTTGCAGCAGCGTATTTACGATTTGTATTTTATCAGATGTTATTTAATGAGCAATCTTATGAGAATGGCGATAGGGATAAATTACTTGAAACAAATTATCAAAACAAAGTACTACATATATTGAAAGATGTTTACTGTGCAGATGATTTTGTGTCTTCTTTGCAAGCATCGATTAGTGCTGCGTTAGTCTCATCAATCCCTACTATTGAGGGAAATCATGTGGATTACTGTTTGCTACCAAAAGATTTGTTGATGTTGTCGGAGGAGAAACAAAATATGTCCAATCTGTTATATCAAGGAGAACGAGATTTGTTATACACTTTCTTCTATAAATATTATTGTAAGGACCCAAAATGTGTACATGCTGCACCATACTTTTACTTGTATTTGCTAATAAAAAATAAGATACGTCGTGAATTTGTGCAAATCAACCCAATAAAAGGATTTGAGAATTTTGAAACATATCAAGATCGCAAGGATATTCTAATTCCAAAGAGATCACCCATCGCAGCTCATCTACCTTATTATGCATTTTATTCATCAGTTAATTCTGTAAACCATGACAGCATAGAAGTCCGCATTAATCCTAAAAATATAGATCAACTTCCGCTAAAGTATAATCAGAGACTATTTAAAACGCGTGAGCGGTTAGTTAATTTTCGTAAAGGAATGCCTTGTCCGCTTGAGATTGTTGCGCATTTTATTAAGAATGGTAAATATGAATATCCAACGCCTACATCATTTGATAAAGTGGGTAAAATGAAGGATGGTACACGAGATAGAAGATTCAGAAAAGACATTCAAAAACAATTGAATATGGTCTTATTATATAACAACCATAATAAGAAAATTGGTAAGACAAAAAATAATATTGTTGGAATTGATGCGGCCAGTCGTGAGATTTTTTGTCGTCCTGAAACCTTTGGGCATGTATTTCGTTATGCTTATACTCAAGGCATACAAGGACGAACTTTCCATGCTGGGGAAGACTTCTTAGACCTACCTGATGGATTGCGCGCCATAGATGAAGCTATTTTGTTTTTGCAACTGGATGATAAATGCCGTATAGGTCATGCAATGGCATTGGGTATAGATGCAAAAGCGTATTATGAACGTCGGCATTATACTACGAATATTACAAAACAGAATTTGTTGGATAATTGCGTGTGGATCTATATGCGAAGTAAAGAATTGAATGTAGCACTAAGTCCGACAATTGAAGTTGCAATTTTAGAAAAAGCGAGTCAATTGTATCATGAAATAGGATATTGTTGTGATTGTGAACCAGATGGAAGAGATAATATGGGCAGAGATTGGAATGTACAACACTATTGGCATAGTATGTTGCTACGTGGTAATGATCCAGAATATCTTGATCGTAATGCTGAGGATATGATAACTCCATGGGAGAAGACTGCTAATGTAGAGAATGAACGTTTATATGCTGCTCAAAAAGATCCTAAAGCGCAGGATTTGTTTCGTAGATATTTTCGAACTGCTGCAATCAAAAGAAATGGCTTACAATTAGTGCAATATAAATGGGATAAAGAAATTGTAACTGTGATGACAGAGATGCAAGACAAAATGAGGTGCTTTGTATCAAAAAAGAGAATAGGTGTTGAGTGTTGTCCCACATCTAATTTGAAGATAGGATATATAGATAAATATGAAAATCATCCACTATTAACGAAGTTTTATCCAATTGACGCAACTGCCAACTATCCGTTGATAAAATCATCCATTAATACAGATGATAGAGGAGTATTTTACACGTCTCTTTATAGAGAATATTCTCTTATCGCTTTGGCTTTGTACAAGATGAGAGATGAAAAAACGAATGAACATAAATACAACGAGCGAGAGATAGTGCGATATATAGCAGAAATACGTAAAAACGCTGAACTGATGGCATTTGGTTATCTGAAACAATGAAGTTACACATAAAGAATATTAACTAAAAAAACTAAACAATATGAAAAAATTATTATCAATTGTAGTATTAGTATTTTGTGTATTACTGAAACCTTTAAATACTAAGGCTCAGGAATGGAAGGTTACAATTGTAGCCGAAGCAAAACCGAATGATTACGGTAATGTATCAGTATGGGGAGGTAGTTGGGATATAAAAAACTATTATGTTTATAAGGACCTGGAATGGACATGGAATTCAACTTGGAGTGAAGCAAATCCAACCTCCTCGGCAACAACTGAAGAACAATATCAGGAAAATTTAGGTGGATACGTAAATGTGGAGGGAAAGGCTAAATTTCAACTTAAAGCAGAAGCATCTGATCCAGCTTTACATTATTTCGTAGGTTGGTCAAAATCATCCGATCCAAAGAGTGATGCGGATTTATTAGATTGGAGTGCAGAAACAGGGGAGAAACAAGAAGATTTTTTAAAGAAAACCCGTAGTGTTTATTATTATGCCATATTTCGCCATTATGTATATGGCTATGACCAAACGCGTTCTGCCGAAGCGCAGCCTGCGGATTGGGGTGAAATTTCTATAGACGGAGGAACTACTTATAAACCATCTGATAGTAAGACCGCCACAAGTTATGTTACAAAGAAACAAGGTGAAACCATATCGTTTGAATATAAAGCGCGTGTCAAAGAGGGATTGTCTAATGTGTTTTTTATAGGTTGGTATGACAATAAGGGTACGTGTGTATCAGAGGTACCCGACTTTACTTATAAATTCTCACCAACTTCGGAAGACCCTGCAAAACCTTCTGAGGTACCACATTTGACTGCCGTTTTCGGTAGAAGAGCGGTGTATAATGACTATGCGACAGCGCAAGCCGTCTTGGTGGATTTTGATAAAAATTATCAAGCTGCTGTTGACGAAGAACTATTGGCTTCTATTGGTGGTGTATATGTAGGAGCAACAGATGCAACCAATCCTGATGCCGCTGATTATCGTCCTACTGCAGAATATGGCACAAAGACAATAAAAGCAATTGATAAAGATGAAATGTCAGGATACTATTCTTACAAATATTTTGCACAACCCCAAACGGGCTACCGTTTCTTAGGTTGGGCTGAGGCATTGCCTGATGCTGGCGAAAAAGTTACACTGCTTTCTAACGAGGGAGCAGACCTATCGCCCTATATCCATCAGCACCATACAGACAAAGTGTTGGATGCTGAAGCACCTACCCCTGCGACTCTCTATGCCGTTTTCCAAAAGAATACGTATTACTACCACTATGGTGCTCAAGCTGGTTTTGCTATTAATGGAGAGAAAGGACAAATAACCGTAACGGGTACGGTATATAACGCAGAAGACGGAACACCAGTTTCAGATTATTCTTTCACTACAACAAGTACAGATATTGCTGATAATGAATCCTATCGCGTTGAACCAATCAATAACAATATCTATACATTAACCTATTCTGTGCCCGATGAGGATCCTGAAAATGCAGTCTTCAAGTATTGGTCTCGCTCACCATTAGGAAACGTGATGTATGATGATGAAAGAACCATTACCTACGAACATGTTACCTATTCTTCTGATATAAATAATCCTGACATGCCAGATAAGTTGTATGCGGTGTATCGTTCGTATTGGTATCTTGACCCAACTGTATTGTTAACCACTTCTTCTGCTAACGCAGGAGAGGTTGCAGCACTCTATACCGATGACAAAACATTAGAGCCAACTGATAGTGATTGGAAATCTGAATTACGACCAGCTGCAGATGCTACACCTCATCAAGTACCTGCTGAGGGGGATAAGTATGATTATTCGATATGTTATTGGGCGAAACCCGCTTTTGGAGCATCATTTGTGGGATGGGCAGATGCAGATGACCCAAATCGTATCATTGCAAATGACCAACAAAACCCATATAAGGTGTCATACTCTGTTACTAATATTGATGATACCGAACCTTTTGTACCTACCCGCCTATATGCTGTCTTCCAATCTGTTATTGAGGTGTTGAAAAAAGACCGTATGATTTATTATCTTGACGAAAATGACAAGGATAATATCAACGATGCGAACGTTATTATCAGTTTCAATAAAGCCGATGTGTTGCATGCAGAACTGATAGAGGATAACTTGAATGTGAACCTCTTTGAACTGTCTGATAAACAACGTGTTGTACGAGGTAAATCCATTGATTTGGATGCTACTCAAGGCAATATCCAATTAGTACTCACTTATAAAGGCTCTTCTCCTAAAGACCATGTGGGAAGAACAGCTTTGATTCGCTTGTCTGCAACTTATCATGATGGAAATGAAGAAGGTACTGTGTCTATTGATTTACCTATCACTATTGAGGAGAAACCTACTGTTACCTTCTTACCTACTAATGGCAAAGGTGTTTATACTATTGCCCATACCGATGGACGTGGAGTAGGATATACCATGGCGGCGAATAATACAAAAAATATCTATGTACCTATCTCGCAAGAGAATATGGCTACTTTTGAACTCAATCTTACCACCGATACAGAGGGAGATGGTTTGGCATTTGTAGGATGGGAAATGATTACCAAAGAAGCAACTACTATGTTCTCGACCCAAAAGAAATGTACTCATTCCTTTGATCAATCGGTGGCTGTGCGACCTGTGTTTATGGCAGAGAATAGGGCCGTCTTCACTATTTTAACTTGCGATGGAGATTATTATACCAACGAATATAATACTCCATACTACGACTTGCAGGAAGCGTTGAATGTAGCACAAGAGCGTTATTTAGCGGGATTGGGCGAACAAGTGGTCGTTTTTAGCAACGAAGGCAAAGTAGAAGGTATGCTTGAGCAAGCAGATTATGTGATTCCTGCTGGTGTCACACTACTTATCCCAGGCGTAGGACCTACACCAATCAAAGTGGGTACTAAAGACGATGTGCTCCTTATGGAAAAAGATGAGGATAAGTTTGTGGATGCTAAGGGAGTCGAAAGAAATAAATACGTTATGCGTGAAAAAAGACCCGTTACCTTTAATGAAGCAAATATGGACTTGGTGCTCACGATAGATGACTATGGGCAAACGGGCCCAAGTACAGGTGGTACTGAGCCCAAGTGCTATCGCAAACTCATTGTAGAAGATAATACCACTATCACTGTACAACCTGGTGGAAAGATAAACATGTACACCTACTTAATATCTACTACTCCACACGAAACCAAACCGTTGCGATATGGATGGATTGAATTAGGTGATAATGCACAAATTATCTTAGAAGAGAAAAAAGCTGGTGTGGATAGTATTGCACAACTTTATGCTCATGGCTTTATCACGGGACCAACAAATAGTAGAGTAGTGGCTAAAAATGGTTCGGAAGTATATGAATTAATGCAATATAGTGAGCACCGAGGTGGTCAAGGTATTGCACACTTATATCTTCAAAGAGAAAAGTATAAGACTTTCCCAATCCATCAATATTATGTTCAAAATGTGGAGGTACCTTTAGAATTGCAATATGGTTCGGTGCATAGTATAACTATTTCCGTTTATGTCATGCAAACCGAATTTGTGTTGATGTCGGAATTTATTGTTCCTGACCAAACAGCATATACTTCTGGATTTTTGCGATTGGGAGAAAATAGTGTACTCGTCAAAACTTACGACACACAAAACGATCGACTAAAATTTGTAGTTCAAAGTAATAGTCAATCCCAAGCAGAAGTTAAAATTAGTTACCTACATATTCTATTAGGAAGTATGGTTGATGCCGTGAAAAAAGCTGCTGGAAAGCTTAGTTTCATGATTAACGATTTGACCATGTCTGCATTGAAAAGTGTGGAGTTAACTTCCTCAGAGTATGTGATGCCTTTTAACAATAATATTGACATATCGCTGAATAACGTAAAAGTCACAACATTATACGATTTGTCATTTATGGCTGGTTCTACGCTATCAATTGACCCGAATTCGGAATTTGTAATTGACAATGGTGCAGAGGTATTTATCTATGATGCCAATGAGAATCGTTTGCCTGCTGATAGAAGAAAAACAGAATATGGTGAAGGGTCAGGGTATTATTCTAGTCAAAATTTGTCGCTTCGTACTCTTGAATTTACGCCAAATAATACGCATAAAAATGATTCTGCTAAAAAACGACTTTCGGAAAATGTGAAAGATGCAAAGTTGGTGGTAGATGGCAAAATCTCAATCAATAATGGTGCTTTATATACTACAGATGGCAAAGCGGAAATTATCTCAAATGCAAAAGGACAAGTAAAATTCAATAATGCCCTGACAACCACTACAACATATCAAGCAATGTACAACACAAGTGCAGATGCGATAGGTTTCCTATCTCAAGATGGTACACATGTTCGCATTCCCTATACTGCTCATAGTGCTCAACTCTTGAATGCTGCTAAAGATGCTAATGGTAACTCGACATATGTTGATACAAAAAACAGTACGGGAACCTATACCTATAATCCAGTGAAGGGTGTTTGGGAAAAAGTGGAAGCAGTAACCGATAATTTAGTAGGTGCTGATATTCGGGTTACTATGCCAGACTATGATATAAGTACACCTGATATCATAGATCCATTCACCACAGAACTTTCTACCAACATTTCAGTAACTAACCCGCAAGTATCATGGGATGGAGGAGCTAATTACACAACTACTACTTGGAGAGGTCCTGTGGATAAAATTTACTACATTACTCTTTCTTATATACCTACAAATAAAGCTGGCGAATATGAGGGCTTGATAAGAATTGGTGGAGGTACACACTATCAACGTGTAATAGTTACAGAAGATTATACACCAGAGTTTACTTTACCACAAAGTTATCCAATAACTGCATATTTAGGGCATTCATCGTCCGTTTCTGCAAATATTGGAGTGGAAAATACCAATGTGGCATCTATCCTTTCTGGTAGATATGCATCATCTGTGGTATGGACGTATGATATTACAGGTGAAAATGCGGATGAATTTACATTCCAATTTGGTTCGGGAGCGAATAAGTTATCCGATGCAACTATCACCTTTACTCCAAAAACTGCTAATCCAAAATCGGCAGTGTTATCACTCACCTGTACCTATACCGATGGTGCATCTGTAAAACATACTACTACAATGGCTGTGTCATTAGTAGGAACTGTCAATACCTTGGAAGCGAACCCTCTTGAATTTGCAGCGGGTACCGATTCAATCTTTGTGAGTGCAGCAGAAACCGACTTATTTATTGATACTGACAATAAAAATACCAATCCTATAGATGTTACTGTGAAGTATAATGGCACAGTTACAAGCGATTATTTAACGATAGGCAATAGCGGTATGTCCACAACCATCCAACCAAAAAAGATGGGTACTGTGACAATTATCGCAAAACAAGATGCAGATCTTACTAATAAAATCGCTGCAGCTGAAATTACCAAGACTATTACTATCACCGACAATATTGTTTGGAATTGGGAAAGACTCTACTTTGGTTCGAAAAATGAATTCCCAATATCTACATTATACGATGATTGGAGTTTGGAGGTAAAAGATAATCATTTGAATGTAATCCGTGAATTTAATTCAATTGATCCAGGTGATTATGAAGTCATCCTTGAGAGTTGGCCTGATGGTGAAGCTTGGCCTACCTTTACTTTTACTTACATCAATGAAAATGGAGTAGAATCCCAAAAACCCTTTACGAGCCATGTTGTTCGTAATCCACGTCGTTTGAGTGTATATGTCAACGAGGAAGCCGTTTATGAAGCTATTACGTGGAGTACGAATCTCATTGATAAAGCTGCGGATGCTAAAGATTTCTTTGTTAAGTTTAATTCAACCGAGAACAATGTAGCGCAATGGACTTGTCATTTCCTTGGTGTACCCGATAAACTGACTTTCACTGCGTCGGGAGCGAATAACTGGCAAATTGAAGAAAGTGACAATGGCGTCAATTGGAGTATTGCATATCCATGGGCAAAAATTGGGGCAACTACTGAGTTTGAACTATCCTTGCAGCCATCTACTAACTATCTGCGAATTAGTTATGGTACGGGCGGAACAGGTATTCTTTCCAAAATTACTATCACAGAACTTGTGACCGCAAAAGCCGATATAGAGAAACTATATATGCCAATCATTAGTCCATCGTCACAAAAGAATGTGGTATTCACCTATGTGAGCGAAAGCGATTTGGCATTGACAACTAATAATAATGTCTTTACTACTAACCCTAAAACGTTGTTGGGTAGTACGCAATCTCCATACTATCAAGTCAAACGCGTGGCTGTCACAAGTACAGCCGAGGATGAAATCACCGATGGACTGTTGAGCGTCTCAGGTGCTAATGCTACGGTGCCAATCCGCACATTTAAGTATCCTCAACCAATTCCTATTCAATTGGCTTCCGATGAGTTAGAAAAATATTATTTCGTGACTTCTGAGTCATACAATACTACTTGGACAAATGATGAAGCAACTCGTGCAATAGTTATGCGTAATGCTGTAGCTGATGCTTCACCATATGTAGTTTTCCATTTTGCTGGTGCTTCTGATCCTATTCCTGCTCCTGCTCCAGGCGTGATTAGTTTTAACTATAACGGAGCTGCTACTGATGCTATATGGATTGTGCAAGAGAGTGCTGATGGTACCAATTGGTTTGATTTAAGTGTTAATGATTCGGAAATAAATGGAACAAATGGAACTGTGATGCGAAACTTCCTGCGCTCAGCAACATCGCGCTATGTACGTGTGATGTATAGTAGTGATTATGCAGGTGTCGTAGAAGTTACCAATATGGCTATTCTTCCTACAACCAGTGTCGTTGTTGACCCTGCTAATATGACAGTGTTCTCCGATAAGAATGAAGAGTTATCTATCGTTGCAAGTAACTTGATAGATATTACGTTTACACCATCTACAGGATTTGCAATACAAAATCCAAAAGATGAGAAAGGGAACTCCGTTGAACTCTCTTATTTTACAGGTGATGGTGCAAAGAAAGGCACTATAGAGATTGCTTATACTGCTAACGAAGCAGTTACATATGGTACATTGCAGATGACTACAATGTACTCCGTGGATGGTGAAAAATTGGAAACACCCGAGGTGTTGGCTACTGTAGAATTGGTGGGTATTAACCGCAACTTGCCTGCAGGATATACAGGTATAAAAACAGGTACCGATCTAACCATTGCTAACTTTGCAAACAAAAATGAAGGCGACCCAGGTTACTTGCGCGATGTGAATACGGAGCATGCCTTCCAAGTAACGAAAGATGCTGAAGGCAATATCACAAGTGCTACACCGCTTTTCGATTATGTAATTGTCTATGGAGAAACAAAAACAACCGATGGAAGTTCCACTATTACGCCACCTTCTTCTACAGCAGGTTCCAATGCGCAAACACCATGCTATATCTATAAAAAGAAAGGTAATAACTATGTGTTAGAAGATTTAACTCACTTCGTTGAGAATGCGAATAGTAGTCGCAAGTCATGGAGAGGTGCTATCAGTATTGCTGATAAAGATGAACAAACAGTTGATGATACTCCAGATCGATTGCGTGTGTACATCACAGGCTTCTGTCCTTATGCTTCCACAGGTTATACCCAATCCGATGAAGGTGTATGGTACTTCGAAGGAGATGCTGGCGATAAATTAGATATATATCTTGAAGATTGCTATATCTATAGCCGCTATAAATCTAAACGCGGTAATGCTTTCACTCGTGAGTCTGGTGAAAGTTATTCAGGTATCGTGGCACGTGGTTCTGGCGCAGTATTGCTCTTTGCTTGCAAAAACCGTAAAGACGGATTAGACACTCCTTTTGAGGTCACAATCCATACTC
This sequence comes from Paludibacteraceae bacterium, assembly GCA_045591505.1. Classification (GTDB taxonomy): domain Bacteria; phylum Bacteroidota; class Bacteroidia; order Bacteroidales; family Paludibacteraceae; genus Colicola. The sequence goes on along the minus strand of JAZNSW010000028.1, from coordinate 157,472 downwards.
GTGGAAGTAACTTGCTTAAGAGCCACTATGGTTGTATCTTCTCATCTTTTGTGGGGCGTGCATTCCAGATTTCTTCTCCAGTACATATTTATATGCAGTCAGAAGACCACTATGATAACTCCTATACAACTCTTACCTTCGATGATAAGTGGCCTACTACTTCTGCTACTGATGCCAATGGTGTATTCACAACCATTGAACGCACCAATGGTTTCCTCAGCTTGCAAAAGCAAGTAAACAATGCGCCATCTATTGATATGGGTAATAAGAAAACAGTAGTTAACTTCCGTGGTGGACATGTGGAATTGCAAAATGCTTGTATTTCCAGTGACAACTACGAGAGTTCACTAGCAATCTCGTATCGCACGGGTGTATATGGTCCATCTAAATTCCGATTTGTACTGTCTTATGGCTTGGGTACCGATGGTGTGGAAGGCACTGTAAACTTCTACGATGGTACAACTTCTGTATTGCCAATGATTGTACCAGAGCGTTTCCGCCAATACTATCTCATGGATACAGATGCAAATGGCAACGAACTCACTACTACATCTTGCTTGCGTACTCCTAAAAACACCTACGTCTATGGTGGTTCGCACTGCATGATGCGTGCTTGTTCTGAACCTACCAGCAAGGGTGGTGCTCCTACCGATGGTGCTACAGGAAAACCACTTGGTAAGTTTGAATACACCCAAGATATGGGCTGGAATACAAACGGTACGTATGGTTTGGTTACTCCTACTCCTACTACCTTCCCAGATGATTGTCTCAAGGAATACTATAAAACAGCTGCAGGTTACGAAAATCAAACATACGGTTTGCAGAGTGTAACTCCTGTGGATGGTAAACTCAACTTCTGGATTCCAAAGTTGGACTGCCCAGACTCTAAATTCGAGGTTACGCCAGAGGTAGATCAAAAGATTAGTTTCTGGAAGGCAAGTATGACCTATATTGCAGCAAGTTATGGTGTTTACAAGGGTGACGTAGGTGGAGACTTTTCTGTTGAAATGGAAGATGGTAATCAAGTAGAACAAGTGCAAAACTTGTTGTACTGCCAAATAGATCAAAATATTAGTGATGTCATACGTGAAAATACAGGAGAAAATAAATATGTAGCACCTGTGCTTAATCCTGCACCTGATGGTGGATACATATCTATTGCGCCAACGAGCGTAGGAGCAGATTTACAACACTATATTGGAAATGAGGAACCCTATCGAGTAGAGGATAAAGTGTATTATGTAACTACTATTCCACAAGCCGATGTTTGGATTAACTTCACTGCACCATTTGATGTGGAGAAAATCTATGTGGTAGAGACCTATGATGAAGATGAGCTCTCTACGTCCGGCACTCGTGACAATGTTATGAAAGAACAAGCAAAACATAATGCTGACTTCGCAGCATTCTTTGGGGTGGCTATTGCGCTTGAGAGTAAAAAGACGTTCAACTTAATTTACCAAGATTATCTTGGTTGGGTAAGAGAACAGGATGATGGCAGAACCGACAAGCGTGGCATGCTGGAATTGGAGCATTACTATGAAACCAAAGATGCTGAAGGTAAATTTAATAGCAACTGGAAGACTGCTGATTATTATCTCTACAAGAATACAGGCAATTGGACACTGAATGCAGGTAAATTAGATACCAAGTGGAACTTTGTTACTACCAAAGAAGGTACAGAGAAAAATATCCTTCTCAAACAAGGTGAAACATACTCTATGCTATTCCCTTATTGTACTGGATGTGATGTTACAAAAGATACTGAAGGCAACGTTGAAACAGATGAAAATGGTGATCCGATTATTAAGACCCGAGACTATTGGGACTATTGGTCTGGTAAGTTCCTTATCTTTGAGAGTACGGATGGTCCACATACTATTCAAGGTAGCAACTATATCAATGCAGCTGATGATCCTGATGGAAGTAAATCAGGAGATTGGGCGTTTGAAGCAGTAACAGCACTTCAAGATGAAGCTAAATTGATGGGTAATAATACTTTTGCTTCTATGACGATAGATGATGCAAATGTACATGTTTATTCTGCGAATCCTATGCAAGAGACGTATGATTCGAATTATGGAGATCTTTTAACAATAGCTCCTACATCTACGTTCTTGTATGGAGATCTACCAGAACGAGATGGCATTCGCCCTCGTATTATGAGAGATGGTAGTATTCGATATGATAATCAGAATACAACAACAGGAGGCAAAATTCCTACCGTAGGTGGTGGCAATGATATGTTCATCACAGCTATTGATGGTGGAATCAACATTGCTGTGGCTGTGCCACAAGTGGTGCGCGTGCTCTCATCCACAGGTTCAGTCATCTTTGCAGGCACCATCACCACCGCTACCGATGTACTCCTACCAACCAGCGGCATCTACATCATCAGCGGCGAAAACGAAGTGCAGAAGGTACTTTATTAGGACGCTTCGCTATAGGACGCCCTGAAGGGCTATTGGGTATTGGACGCTTCGCCTATGGGCGATGAGGCGATTGGGTATTGGCTATAGGTACACAATCAAAAAATCGCAGAAAAAGAAACTTTCTGCGGTTTTTTGTTGCAAGTGTCAGAAAAATATAGTACCTCTGCGGAAAAATTCGTTACGAAAAAAATCGTAATGGGAAATAGTGTTGATTTAGTGATATTTAGAGATAAATTAGGTACTGAAACCTTCTAAGAAAACAACTCCTCCATTGTTATTACCTTCTGCACGCTACGCAAATATACATTCTCAATAGGCGAGTAGGTGGTCAGTAAGATAGGATGCACAGCTTTAGTAGTTTTAGTATGATGAACAAACACCGATTGACGTCGATTTAGATTATTCTCATCTTCCTGCGACATGCAATATGGCGTAGAGGAGAATTTTGCTTCACAAATATTGACAATGCCATCTTGACGGTCAAGCAGCACATCGATTTGTGCACCAGGATAATCGTCCGTGGCTTTGGTCTGCCATGAATATACATTGGTCAATACACCATCAATACCTAATGCTTTCTTAATCTGTGGAATATGTTGCATGCATACTCGTTCAAAAGCAATACCCACCCATGTACGATGGAGAGCACTAGACAATGAAGAAGACCAGAAATGCTCATCGTTATGTTCGTTGGCGCGAATATATTGATAGTAAAACAATGTATAATTGTCAATCAGTTGATAGGTGGCATCTTTCCTTTTTTTCTCGTATGCGTAGTATTTGCGAATAAAACCGCAGTACTCCAATTCATTGAGTGCTTTACTAAATACGCCACTGTCACGTAGCTGGGCAATATCCAATATCTCTTGACGTAATAACCCTGCCTTGCGTTTGCCCAATGCTTCAACAATAGAGATATGCAATGTGGCATTCTTGAATAATGATGCATACAGTGCTTGAAACTCCAAAAACAACTCTCCAGTAGATTGAAAAAATAATCTGTCTATGTTTTGAGCCAATGATAATCCTCGTTGTAGAAAGGTCCAATAATAAGGGATTCCTCCCATAATCATATATGCCTCGATTAGATCTTTTCTACTAAGAACTAATCCCTGTGACTGTGCTAATAATTCACATTCGCGCAAAGTGAATGGCTGTAGCAATATTCTGCCTGTCAGTCGATTGTGTAACCCGCCGTGGTTGAGAATAACTTTGTCCATAATCCACGATGTCGCACTACCACAAACAATCAATATGATGTCTCTGCGAGCAGATGCCCATGCGTTCCAAAAATGTTCTAAAGCACTAATAAAACCACTTTTGCTGGTGTCCATCCATGGCAACTCATCAATAAAGATGACTTTCTTTTCGGTGGACATATTTGCCAATAGGTCTTGTAATTGCGCAAAGGCCTCGTACCAAGATTTAGGAGCAGCTTTTGGTTTCTGACCATACATGCGTAAGGATCTTTGAAACTCGCGTAATTGATCACTCATCGAGGCACCATATAACCCCGTGTGCTGAAATGCAAACTGATAATTAAAGCTTTCGCGCACAAGGTAGGTCTTGCCCACGCGGCGGCGACCATAGAGAGCGATAAACTCTGACTTGTTTGACTGTAGTAATGCTTTCAAACGTGCAGATTCTTCTGTTCTTCCGATTAACATATGGATGGCTATTTTTAATTCCGCTGCAAAGGTAATACTTTTTTGGGATATACACAACATTTTCTTCGGAAATGTGGTTAAAAAAGTGCGATTTCCGAAAGAAATAGCAATAAAATTCCTTATAAACTTCGGAAATGTGGCTAAAAAAGCATGATTTCCGAAGAAAATAACGATTCTAAGTGTTGGCTATTGGGCGATAAGGCAATGGGCTATAGGCTATTGGGCGATAAGGCTATTAGGCAATAAGGCGATGGGGTATTGGCTATAGGATAGCAATCAAAAAATCGCAGAAAAAGAAACTTTCTGCGGTTTTTTGTTGCAAATGTCAGAAAAATGTAGTAATTTTGCAGCGTCAAGTAATACACAACCGATTGATGCTTTCGTAAAAAGCGTCAATTGTGTTGTGGTATCTATGGCTCACTATGCTATAAATGAATAATAACACAAGTAAAATATCAAAACAATGAAACGATTTCTACTACTTTCTATCGTAACAACTATTGCGTGCTCTATTGCGCTAAACATCTATGCAAGAACTGACTGCTCCGGTTATTCACCATTTTATCCAGATCACTATTGCAATTGTCAGTATGACCACGTAAAATTATCTAAATTAGAAGGAATAAATGACTTAACTTTCAATGATTCTATTTGGTTTAAAACTTCGCTGAAAACTTTCCTCAACGATGGACTCACTATCTATTTGTTTTCTGAAAGCGATGTGCAAGTAGATATTTATCAACGTTGCACTTCTCTTAGCTCGTTGGCAGAATCATTTACCGTATCTAAAAACCAAACCCGCGATATTGATCAGGAGTCACTTCTCGCCAAACTGCAAGAAAATGGCGTTACGCAACTGAATATTAGCATTTACGTGGTGTTCTATCCTATCACCGAAGGTGCTGAATGTCGCCTTATGTGCTATCCGTACAACAAAGGACCTCAGTCTAAACCCGAAGATCCACTGCCAGTGTTGATTGATATGACCTATGTTAGTGCACATGACTATGATGTATATGAACTTAAAGCGGATGTGATTCCATCCACTTTGGCTCTTTATACCACATGGACAGAGCCCAGCAATTTTCCATGCCATCTCAAAGTGACACGTGGTAGCGCGAATGGCGAAGTGGTAGCAGAGCATGATTTTTTGGATAGCGAAACTAATTTCTATTTCGACCCCATGTTGCTCGCTCAAGTGAAAGCGTCTGGCGAATCACTCTTTATGCACTATACCCACGATCCTATTGCTTCGGGACGCATTGTTACCAAAGATGGAAAAGCCAAAGAAGTGATTGAAGATATTACCGTATGCCAAGGCAAAGGTCTTCAATTATCTGACACACTACTCACCGAATCTACTACCTACCTCTATCGTGCGGAATGGATAAACGAAACCACAGTACAACTCAATAAATACAACCTCATTATCACCGAACCTGAAGTGGAATATGATACTATATATGTCAAATCGACAGACTTACCAATGGTTTATCGTGGTCAAGGACAAATTCCTGCAGGCGGATATGGCGATTATGATTTCACAATTGTGCAAGAGGGCGAATGTGATGAACGTTATCTGCTGCATGTCGTTCACCAAACGACTACGGAGTATGTAAACATTGACACTACCCTTTGTCAAGGACGTAGTTTTACCTATAATGACCAAACATATACTACCAATACCCGTTTTGTGGATTCTGTTTGGCTGAATGAGGATGTAGAGCAGTTGACCACAGTCAATGTGCAATTCACAGCACCAGAAATGGAGTATGATACGGTGTATGCTACTGCCGAGGAATTGGCAAAAGGCTATTACTACGCTCCAGCAGACACCTATATATACGCTCCAGGCGCGCACGTGTACGAGATTATTGTGCCAGATGATTGTACACGCCTCATCACTGTGGAGATGATTCAAATCCCTTCTACAGGTGTGGATAATATTAGTGCACAAGATAACCACTCACGCATCATCATCCAACAAGGTGTTGTGCTTATTCAACGAAACGGACAAACCTATTCTATCTTGGGTGAGACAATAGAGTAGCAATTATATAACGCATAAAACGAATCTATCTAACGTTCAAACGATCAATCTATTTAAATTAATGAAAAGAATTTTACCTGTATTGCTATTGTGCTGCTCGGCGTTGGCTTTGCAAGCACAAACTGAATGTGGTGGAAAAGAAACTTATCCTGCTCATTACTGCGATTGTCAATATAATCAAGCGAAAATTAATAGTATTTCTCAACTAAACTACCTCAATTTTAATGATTCGCTTTGGTTTCAAGGAAGTAGTACTATTTTTACAAATGCTGGTATGACTGCCTATCTCTTTTCGGAGAGCGATGTGCAAGTAGATGTCTATCAACGCTGTACGGCCAAAACTACTTTATTTTCTTTTACTGTTCCCAAAAACCAGACACGGGACATGGATGCACAAGCCATTAAAGATAGAATGATTGCGGAAGGTGTGGATCCCAGTTCCCAAATGGCCATGCGTATGGTGTTCTACCCTGTGGAAGAAGGTGCACAATGTGAATTGTATTGTTATCCCTATAATACGGGACCTAATTCTACCGCTAAAGACCCATTGCCAGTATTGGTGGGAATGACATATGTGAGTTCGCATGCCTATGATGTGTATGAGCTTAAAGCAGAGCATATTCCTGCTTCATGTGCACTCTATACACAATGGAGTGAACCCAGTAATCTCCCTTGCCAGTTGACCATCACTCGTGGCAGTGCTACAGGCGAAGAAGTGGCGGTGCATGAGTTCTTAAATGCTTCTACTTATTTCCGTTTCGACCCTAACCTCTTGGCAGAAGTGCGTGCTTCTGGCGAATCGCTTTTCATGCACTACCGCCACGATGCTTCTGCTGCGGGACGTATTATTACGCGCGAAGCACCCGTTACGACACATGTTACGGATACAACCCTTTGTCAAGGTAAAGGCGTAGAGGCATATGGTGTGAATTATACTGCTCCAGGGCTAGTCGCCTATAACAGAGAGTGGGTAGGGACATCATTGAAGGTGTGTGAATACAAGTATAATTTGATATTAACAGAGCCTGAGGTACAATACGACACATTGCAGGTGCATGTATCCGAATTGCCTATGCTCTATCGTGGTCAATACCTTATCCCAAGTGCAGGAGCATGCGATTTTGATTGTACTATTCATCATGATGGCGAGTGTGATGAGCGTTATCTGCTACATGTGGTTCGTGAATATGATGATTATGTAACCGCTTGCTATGGAGAAGCATATGAGTGGCATGGTACTACTTACACACAAAATGGAACTTATACCAAAATTTTGCAAAATAGTTATGGTTGTGATAGTATTGTTACATTGCACCTAACTATGCAAACAGAAATACCTGTTTCTGAAGAAGATGATACTATCTGTGGCGGAGAGGGATATGAATGGAATGGTGAAATGTACTATGAAACAGGCGATTATGAGGTTCGACTACAAGATGCTAATGGTTGTGATAGTATTGCTATCTTGCATCTAACTGTATTGCCTGCAGATGATGTGGTAACTAATCAAGAAATTTGCCATGGTGATTCTTGGTTGTGGGACGAAACAGGTGAAGAGTATGGTATTACAATAGTAGAAACAGCGATTAGTTCGAAAAATGATAAAGGTAATGCTTCTACCAATGCTAATGCTGCCACACCGTTTACTATCAATAAAGATGCGATTACGATAGACGTATCAAAAGGTTCTATAGCAACTACTGGTGCATATTATCAGATTAATTCACGCAATACAATTACTATTGCTTCCTCACAGGGTAACATACGCAGCATTCAACTTACATGTACCGCAAGTGGTACTTCAACCTATGGACCAGGTAATATAAATGTAGATAATGGTTCTTATTCGTTTAGTGATAAGATTGGTGCATGGGTGGGTGACGCAAAAGAGGTTGTGTTTACCACTTCTAAATATGTGCGTGTCAGTCAGATTATTGTAACTTATGAAGATTATAGTCAAGAAGAAGGTAGTGTGGTGATTAGAAAACCAAATACTCATGGTTGTGAAGTGAACTACATACTCAATTGGAAGTTAGTTGATTGTTCTGTTCCTGACACTGCCTTATTCTCAGCCACGGCTTGTGATAGCTATGTTTGGCATGATACTGAATATACCTCTTCTGGTACATATTACTATTATACAACTACCTCTTCTGGTCGTGAGCGCGTAGAGATACTTACTTTAACCCTTAATAAGAGTGTTAATTATGAGCAAACGATTTCTGCATGTGATAGTTATACCTGGACTGATGGTAAGGTATATACCGAATCAGGCACCTATACGCAAAACCTCCAAACAGTGAATGGCTGCGATAGTATTGTTACTTTGCACTTGACTATCAACAAGTCTATCGCTACCGAGGAGACAATTACTGCTTGCGATAGTCACACATGGAATGGCAAGACTTATACCGAAAGTGGCGACTATACCTATAATACTACTGCAACTAACGGTTGTGATAGCATTGTAACACTCCACTTGACTATCAACAAGTCCATTGCTACCGAGGAGACAATCACTGCATGTGACAGTTACACTTGGAATGGTGAGACTTATACCGAAAGTGGTGATTACACCTATACCACAACAGCTGCCAATGGTTGCGATAGTGTAGTAACACTCCACTTGACTATCAACAAGTCAATCTCCACAGAAGAGACAATCACTGCATGCGATAGTCACACATGGAATGGTGAAACCTACACTGCGAGTGGTGATTACACCTATACCACTACCGCAACTAATGGTTGCGATAGCATTGTAACGCTTCATTTGACTATCAACAAGTCAATCTCGACCGAGGAAACAATCACCGCATGCGATAGTTACACTTGGACAGATGGTAAGGAATATACCGAATCAGGTACCTATACTCAGCACCTCGAAACAGTCAATGGCTGCGATAGTATTGTGACACTTCACCTGACCATTAATAAGTCAAGTGTAGCATCTGACGAGTATGCTACTATCTGCTATGGTGAGCGTTATACGTGGAATGGTAAAGATTATCAATCAAGTGGTGACTATACAGTTACCTTGTCTAATGCAGCAGGTTGCGATAGTGTGGTAACGCTTCATTTGGTTGTATTGCCTGAGGCGGTTGCTGATACATTGTCAGCCGTTGTGGGTGCCGATGACCTTCCATACTTATGGCGTGGCAAAGAGTACGTAGCAACAGGTTTGTATGTAGATACCGAGCAATATACAACTATAGATTGCGATAGTGCTATCCATTATTTGGATTTGACAGTGCTTTCTGCAGGTATATTGGATGAGCAATCGCTCACTCTTTGCGAGACAGAATTGCCATATCTATGGTATGATCAGCAATTAACAACATCAGGTAAATACTCTTATGTGGAGCAATATGCAGGAACCGATATAGATAGTATCCAACATATTCTTAACTTAACAGTAATTCCGACTGCATACATGACAGAGTATGCTACTGCTTGTGATAGTCACACATGGAATGGTGAAACCTACACAGAGAGTGGCGACTACACTTACACCACTACTGCAACTAACGGCTGTGATAGTGTAGTAACTCTGCACTTGACTATCAATAAGTCAATCTCCACAGAAGAGACAATTACTGCTTGCGATAGTCACACATGGAATGGCAAGACCTACACCGAAAGTGGCGATTATACTTACACCACAACAGCTGCCAATGGCTGTGATAGCGTAGTAACGTTGCACTTGACTATCAACAAATCTATCGCTACCGAGGAAACAATCACTGCTTGCGATAGTCACACATGGAATGGTGAAACCTACACAGAGAGTGGCGACTACACTTACACCACTACTGCAACTAACGGTTGTGATAGTGTAGTAACATTGCACTTGACTATCAATAAGTCAATCTCCACAGAAGAGACAATCACCGCATGCGATAGTTACACATGGAATGGTGAAACCTACACAGAGAGTGGCGACTATACTTACACCACTACCGCCAAGAATGGTTGCGATAGCATTGTAACACTCCACTTGACTATCAACAAGTCAATCTCCACAGAGGAGACAATTACTGCATGTGACAGCTACATATGGAATAGCAAGACCTACACAGAAAGTGGCGATTATACCTATACCACAACCGCAACTAATGGATGTGATAGTATTGTAACGTTGCACTTGACTATCAATAAGTCAATCGCTACCGAAGAGACAATCACTGCATGTGACAGTTACACTTGGAATGGTAAGACCTACACTGCAAGTGGTGATTACACCTATACCACTACTGCAACTAATGGTTGCGATAGCATTGTAACGCTTCATTTGACTATTAACAAGTCTATTGCTACAGAGGAAACAGTCGTAACATGTGACAGTTATGTATGGAATGGTCAAACCTATACCGCGAGTGGTGATTACACCTATACGACTACTGCAACTAATGGCTGTGATAGTGTAGTAACGTTGCACTTGACTATCAACAAGTCAATCTCCACAGAAGAGACCATCACCGCATGTGATAGTTACACATGGAACGGTCAAACCTACACAGAGAGTGGCGACTACACTTACACCACTACTGCAACTAACGGATGTGATAGTGTAGTAACTCTGCACTTGACTATCAATAAGTCAATCTCCACAGAAGAGACAATCACTGCTTGCGATAGTCACACATGGAATGGTGAAACCTACACAGAAAGTGGCGATTATACTTACACTACAACAGCTGCCAATGGCTGTGATAGCGTAGTAACGTTGCACTTGACTATCAACAAGTCAATCGCTACCGAGGAAACAATCACTGCTTGCGATAGTCACACATGGAATGGTGAAACCTACACAGAAAGTGGCGACTACACTTACACCACTACTGCAACTAATGGTTGTGATAGCATTGTAACACTCCACTTGACCGTCAATAAATCGATTACTACAGAGGAGACAATCACCGCATGTGATAGTTACACGTGGACAGATGGTAAGGTATATACCGAATCAGGTACCTACACTCAGCACCTCGAAACCGTCAATGCTTGCGATAGCATTGTGACGCTTCACCTGACCATTAATAAGTCAAGTGTAGCATCAGACGAATATGCTACTATCTGCTATGGTGATAGTTATACGTGGAATAACCAGATTTATAACAACAGTGGTGATTATACTTTGCGTTTGGCGAATATCAATGGCTGTGATAGTGTAGTAACTTTGCATCTCACTGTATTGCCTCCAGCAGTATCTGATACCTTAAATATAGTGATAGGCAGTAATGAGCTTCCATATTTATGGTGTGGCAAGGAATATACCAGCACAGGAACATACTATGATATAGTTGAATATGTTCATCACGCATGTGATAGTGCAGTTCATGTATTGGATTTGACAGTATTGTTTACAGACAATGTAGATTATGCAGATGCAACCATATGCGAAAGCAGTTTGCCATATACATGGTATGATCAGCAATTAACAACATCAGGAAAATACTCCTATGTAGAACAATATGTGGGAACCGATATAGATAGTATCCAGCATATTCTTAACTTAACAGTAATTCCGACTGCATACGTGACAGAGTATGCTACCGCCTGCGATAGTTATGTATGGAACGGTCAAACCTACACTGCAAGTGGCGACTACACTTACACCACAACCGCTGCCAATGGCTGTGATAGTGTAGTAACACTCCACTTGACTATCAACAAGACTATCTCCACCGAGGAGACAATCACTGCATGCGATAGTCACACATGGAATGGTGAGACCTACACTGCGAGTGGCGACTATACTTACACCACAACCGCAACTAACGGCTGTGATAGCATTGTAACACTCCACTTGACTATCAACAAGTCAATCTCGACCGAGGAAACAATCACCGCTTGCGATAGTCACACATGGAATGGCGAGACTTATACCGAGAGTGGCGATTACACCTATTCTACTACCGCAATTAATGGTTGCGATAGCATTGTAACGCTTCACTTGACTATTAACAAGTCAATCTCCACTGAGGAGATCATCACCGCCTGCGATAGTTACACTTGGACAGATGGTAAGGAATATACCGAATCAGGCACCTATACGCAAAGCCTCCAAACGGTTAATGGTTGCGATAGCATTGTAACTCTCCACCTGACCGTTAATAAGTCAAGTGTAGCATCAGACGAGTATGCTACCATCTGCTATGGTGAGCGTTATACGTGGAATGGTAAAGATTATCAATCAAGTGGCGATTATACTATTACCTTGTCTAATGCAGCAGGCTGTGATAGTGTAGTGACGCTTCATTTGGTTGTATTGCCTGAGGCAGTTGCCGATACTTTATCAGCCGTTGTAGTTGCCGATGACCTTCCATACTTATGGCGTGGCAAAGAGTATACCGTAACAGGTTTGTATGTAGATACCGAGCAATATGCAACTATAGATTGCGATAGTGCTATCCATTATTTAGATTTGACAGTGCTGTCTGCAGGTATATTGGATGAGCAATCGCTCACTCTTTGCGAGACAGAATTGCCATATCTGTGGTATGATCAGTCTTTGACAACTGCAGGTAAATACTCTTATACAGAGCAATATGCTGGTACCGACATTGATAGTGTCCAACATATCTTGCACTTGATTGTTAACCCAATTCAGTACACTGAGGAGACTATCACTGCTTGCGATAGTTATGAGTGGAATGGTGAGACTTACACCGAAAGTGGCGATTATACCTATAATACTACCGCAACTAATGGTTGCGATAGTATCGTTACTCTGCATTTGACCATTCTTCCTACTCCTCGTATAACGAAGCGAGCATATGTATGCTATGGTGATTCGTATGAATGGTATGGTGAGTGGTATGATGCAACTGGTGAATATTCTACTACTTTGGCAAGTACAGAAGGCTGCGACACGATAGCTACATTGTATTTGACTGTAATGCCAGAAACGGTTGAAGATTCAGAGGAAGTGATTGTATGTGCGTCGGATCTGCCATACTATTGGTACGGTCGCAAACTGACGAAAGTGGGTGTTTATACACACGCTGAGTCATTTGCAAAGGTGGGTTGTGATAGTGTTATTCATACATTAACCTTAGATACCTACAAGATGACCTTGCCAAATGCAGTCACTCTCCCAATCGCGCGCGCGGGCGAACCTATTAATACATTAGTACCAACGGAGGAGATTCAGGCTCATATTGATGCCCAAACATGGTATGCTCCTAATCCAATTATTTCTTGGTATGTGATGCAGAATGCCGTATGGAATGAGGTGAGTGATGAACCTGTTGGCGGAGATGTTCAGGATTTGATACTCAAATATGCGGTAGATACTGACTGCGGAAAAGTGGAATCAAAGAATATGAAGATATCTGTTATTCCTACGGCAGTGGATGATATTACTGCATCCGATGAATGTACAGTTCGTAAGGTAATCATGGATGATAAGGTATTTATTATCCGTGGAAATAAGATGTATTCTTTGATGGGTGTAGAGGTTCGATAATAATAATCATCCTTTAGAGTACATTTAGAAAAACAACGACTGCAGTTCCAATAGGAGTTGCAGTCGTTGTTATATATGTATGTAGTTCATTCTGAATACTAAAAACCGAACACTGAACCCTGTCCTTATCCTTATTTTAATTAGCGATTAATTAGTGATTAATTAGTGATTGATTAGTGATTAACATGACATCAACGTAAGAAAACCATAAATACGAGAATTCAAAGATGGGCTGCAAAAATGTTTAAAAAATATTTACCCAGTCAAAATGCTGTATAACGTATTGATAATCAATGAATTACCCCCCCCGTGTGTGCTGTAGTTGGGGTGAAAATGCCAATTTTTAAGAAAAAAGTAATAATTTTTTTGTGTAATTCGAAAAAAAGTAGTAACTTTGCAGCCTGATTACTATGCGGTGAAGTATCGTTACGTGAAAAGTGACATGTTTTAACGGATAGAATCATCAAATTGCTAAAAATAATAAACAAATAAATAATAACTTTTAAATTATCAAAGTAATGCGTAAATTTTTACTTTCGACCATTGCTGTATTTATGTCAGTAGCTATGATGGCTATTGGTAAAGGTGATGGTACCAGCAAAGCCAATGCTATTGACTTTGATTGGGCTAACGGTCATAAGCCCGCACTGAGTGCTGGTTCGTGGTACCGCGTGAGTTTGTCTCCTCTGAGTGAAGAGGCGTACGATCCTACTCTGGCCCTTTATTTAACAAACCTAACTGATGAAACAGCATCGGTTAAATTAACGATGCAAGCAGAATTGCTTGGTCAATCCGTAAATCAAAATTCTTCCTACAACATTGCAGGTAAGGATTTTCAACTATGGAGCAGACAAAGTTTCGACTATAATGGTCGAGTTATGTCTCTGAAGCAGTTGATGTCCGCTGGCTTGAAGGAGGTGTATTTGCAATTGACTTCTAACAAGGAGATTGCATTGTCTGCCAAAGTGTATGAGACGGAAGATATTGTGGATGATGCATGTACAAAAGCGAAAGACTTCGACTGGACTGGCGTGAATGTGCCAAAAGGTGAACAATGGTTCCGCCTAAACCTCTCTGATGTAAAGAGCACAGACAACAAACTGAAATTTGTTGTTACCAACAATGGTGGTGCAGAGGCGAAAGTGTCATTTGACATGAGTCTTGACTGCCCTGCCAGTGCTGTGATTGAGAAGGATTGGGAAATCGCTCCAGGTGCTGATATGGAGGATGAGTTCGGTCGCGTGTTCTTGGATGTGCTGAAAGAGGATTATGTATTCCTCAAGCTTACCAATGACCAACCGCTCACCTTGCGTGTGGAGGAAGAAATCGTGGTGATTCCTCCAGGTAAGTATGATGACTTTGATTGCGCATCTGCGCCAGAGCTTGCTTTTGACACTGAGCTCGACTTGACTGCGGGTCAACATATTTATAAGGTAAAACGTGATGCATTGCTGGGCGGTCGTAGTCTGGCTTCTGAGTTCTATGTTACCAACAATGGTGCTACTCCTGCTAACTTAACTGTGGAGACTGCATTTGCTTGCCCAGTAAAGAGTACTGTAGATCAAAGCTTGGTGATTGAGGGCAATACCACCATCGTGAAGGCGATTAAGGATAATGTCCTTAAGTCTGTTGATGTAGAGTGGGTATATCTCCGCTTTATCACTGACCAAGATTTGACTGCCACAGTGGGCAAACGCAATATTGACCCATGTGCCAATGCAGTACCATTTGATTGGACTGTTGGTGCAAGCCTTGCCGCAGGTGAGTCTCAATGGTATGAGGTGGATATTACTTCGCTCAAACGCGATAAGAAACACCTCACACTTGCTTTCACTAACCACTCTGATAATGTGGCATTGGTGAATGTGGAGTTAGCATTGGATTGCAACGGCACTATCATGCCAATTACTTTGCCAATCTATGGTGGCTTGAGTATTGGTCATACGATTGATTACAACTTGCTGAAGCATTCTCCGCTGAATCGTATTTATGTGGGACTCTCCACCGATTCTCATATTGAGATGGCTGCATCTGTGAAGGATGCTATTGCTGCAGATCCAACTCCATGCCAAAATGCACTGAATCCAGAGCATGGTGTGGAATATACTCATGAGGCAAATACTACCCATTGGTATAAGATTTCTTTGGATTTGCTGGAGAGCACTGCTGATTATTCCAGTCTCTATTTGTCTAACAAGGGCAACCAACGCGCTCACGTAACCTTTGGTGTAGTGACCGATTGCCAATATACTCCAAGTAACCGCATTACTCTCCCAATGCCAACCAAGTTTGATTTGGGATTACTTGGTCCAAACGTATTGGGCAAACTCTTGAAGGAGTTGGCTCGTATTGAGAGACTATATAGCAAGGTTGATTCAAAAGATATTTATTTGGAGATTCACTCCGACCAACCAATTGGTTTTGGTTTGGATGTAATCAATGCAGCTACCAGTCCTTGCTTGCGCAGTGACTTGATTACCTTTGATTGGAACAAGGGCGCGAAAGTAGAGAAGGGTAATGGCATGAAGTGGTTTGACATGGATCTTGATGCAGTGAAAGCTGCTGGCAAGCATGTGAAACTGACCTTCACCAACCATAGCGACTCGCTTGTTTGGGCTGCTACAATGGTGTCTGTTGAGTGCCCTGCTAAACTCACCATGCCATTGCTTGTGCCTGTGCCAGCTGGTATGAGTGTGGATCATGTAATCAACTATCAGTTGTTTGCTGTAGCTGATCTACATAATATATATATAGGTGTAGTTACAGATGGCGAATTGGAGTTGAAGGCAGAGAGCATTGATGCTACTATCCTTCCTCCAGCAAACTGCTTGAATGCACAAGTGATTGTGTCTGGTAAGGAATATGTGCAAAACGCAGGTACCCAATGGTATCAATTCCCAATGAGTTTGATTGACGAGATGGGTAGCGCAGCAAAGATTTCCTTCAAGAACTTGACCAGCAATCATGCTACACTGAGTGCAGGTGTGACGGTAGGTTGCGAATATCCTGTGAACACCATTGCTAAGGCAAAAGCTCCAAGAGATATTCAATTCTCGCTCAATATACCTAAGTTTATCATCTCTAAGGTACGTGGATTGATTGACCCTGCTCTTACTGATTTCTATATCCAATTGACAACCGATCAGAAGATTGCCTTTACCTTGAATAACCAAGCAACTGATGTGCGTGCTTGTAGCAATGCTATTGATTTTGATTGGAAAACATGGGAGCAAGATGGCTTGCAATTGGAGGCTAACAAGGCTAACTGGTACAAGGTTAACTTTGAATATGTATTTGAGAAATTGGAGAAAGGCGAAGATATTTCCGTTGGCTTAACCAATCCAAATAAGAATATGGATGTGGCAGTTGATTTGGCTGTATCTCCAACTTGCCCAGTGGTATTGAGCCTCGAAAAATCTGTTAATATTCCTGCTGGTACCTCTGCGGGTGTGAAGGTGTCTTATGATCAATTGATGTCGTTGATTGACCAATACGACAAGTATGATCTCTACGGCCGCGACTATGAGGGCATGTTGAAGAAAATTAATGCGTATGTTCTGTATAATAAACTCGACCAAATGCTCACAGAGCGTGGATATGATGAGTATATTCCATTGTACAGAATAGAGCCATTGGTTGACCGCTATGGTGAAGCTGCTTCTTTGGTAAACCTTAAAGCATTACTTGATAACCCAAGAAAGTACATCTCTGTAGCTGAAATCAAAGAACGCCTTGAACCAGTTAAGGTAAAGATTCAAAACGAGGTAGAAGAGAGAATGTCCTTCGACTACATGATTGGTTTGCTTGAGACTTATGGGGATAAGATTCCAAAAGTAGATGCAGAGCAAATCATCAACAATGCGGACTTGCTTCTCCCATATATTGGTTCTGCAAATGTCATTTTGGATAAGTGCAAACAATATATCTCTAAAGAAGATCTCAAACAACACCTTGTTGATATTGTAAACCGTATTCCATTTGATGAGGTTAAGGAGTTCTTCCAACGAGTTGAGAATAAACTCAAACAATACATGCCAGAGCCAAATACTTTCTACATTTATGTGAAGACAACGGGTGAATTGGTCATCAATCCAGAGATTCCTGTAGCTCCTGAATGTGAGGGTATTGTAGATACTATTGTGGCAGTGGCTTGCGATACATTCGTATGGAAAGGCATTCCATATACCGAGTCTGGTATTTATCGTGATAGCACTTCTGCAAGTGAGCCTGCTGATGCAGCATTCTTGGATTGGAAGCAAACGGTAAAACTCTCAGAGTTCTCAGAACCTTGGTATAAGTTGGATATATCTGAGATTAAAACCAACAAGTTGGACTTCAAGTTATCTCTTGAGAATGATTTGAATACCACCTTGAATTATACCATTGAGCTCTATGACTGCTATTTAGAGCCAATGCTTAGTGGTTCTTCTGATGTGGAAGGTGGTCTGCTGAACCGCACCGTCACATATGCAGAATTTATGAAATATACGGATGGTCTTGATTGTGATTATCTCTATTTACGCAATGTGAACTATGATTGCGACCGCTTTGAGGAATTGCATTTGACCATTAATAAGTCAGTAAAGGTAGATACCACCATAGTGGCATGTGATTCGTTGGAATGGAATGGTTCTGTATATACCGTTTCTGGTGATTACACAGATACATTAGTGGCAGCAAATGGTTGCGATAGCATTGTAACATTGCACTTGACTATAGAGAACTGCACTGTTCCAGATTGCACAGTTACTGGCGAAGAAACAGTTGTTGCATGTGATTCTTACGACTGGAATGGTAATACATACACAACAGGTGGTGATTATGTAGATACTATTACCCTTGCAAATGGTTGCGATAGTATTGTTACTCTCCACTTGACTATCAACCAATCTGTAAGCAGAGATGAATATGTAACTGTATGTTACGCTGCAGGTGAAACTATAAATGGAAATGATTATGGAGATACACCTGGTGAATATACAGAAGTACTTACATTGACTGCAGCAAATGGTTGCGATAGTGTAATTACATACCATATCACTGTTTTGGATGAGATTCCTGAGACCTATATCACAGAAGAAATCTGCGAGGGTGGCTCATTCGAATTGGGTGGTGTAATCTTTACTCAAGCAGTGGTTGATGAACCAGTCTTCTTGCAAAGTGTAGATGGTTGCGATAGTCTCGTATATGTAACTATTATAGTTAAAGACTGCAAATGCGAGAATGCAGTGGATTCTGTATTCAATGTAGTAATCTGCGAGGGTAAAGAATATACATGGCGTGGTCATACATATACAGGTGAGACTCATGTTACAGTAGCTGGAACAGATGCTAATGGATGTTCTATTGACTATACCCTCAACTTGACTGTAGCAGGTGAAACACATTATGTAACCGCTTGCGATAGTTATACTTATACTATTGATGGTCAAACCTTCACCCAAACAGCAACAGGTACATATACCCACCCATTGACTGGCGGTTGCGAGTATGTATTGAACTTGACCATCAACCATTCAGAGGTATTGCCAACAGAAGTCGTATCTTCTTGCGGTGCTTATGTATGGCCTGTAAATGGTCAAGTATATTATAAGTCAGGTGAGTATCAACATTATGATACAACATCTGAGGGTTGTAACTTGATTTATACACTCGATTTGACTGTTACCTATGTAGAGGATACTGTTATTACCGCAGTTATCTGCGATGGTGATGAGTTTGAGTGGAGAGGTAATGAGTATTCTGTAGAGGGAACTTACACCGAGACTGCGACTATCAATGGTTGCGAGGCTACCCATACCCTCAACTTGACTATAGCTACAGGTGAAACACATTATGTAACCGCTTGCGACAGTTATACCTATGAGGTAGATGGTCAAACCTTCACTCGTACAGAATCAGGAGTATATAAGGATACTTTGGCAAATGGTTGCGAGTATGTATTGAACTTGACCATCAACAAGTCTGAGAAAGAGACTTATACTGTTACAGCTTGTGACTCATATGAGTGGCATGGTACTGTTTACAAAGCAAGTGGTAAATATATCTATGATACTATTACAGCATCTGGTTGTGATCGTGTTGAGACCCTTAACTTGACTATCAACAAGTCAGTGGTTATCAACGACAAGGTGACTACCTGCAAACCATATGTATGGGAAGTAAACGGTCAAACCTACGATACAACAGGTGTATATAACTATAAAGATACAACTGCTGATGGTTGTGATTTGACAGCAACACTTGATTTGACTATCTATTGCCCAGATACACCATGTGTGGATGAGACGAAAGAGTATTGGGAAACTGCAGACTGCTCATATACATGGGATGTAAATGGTGTGACATATGATGCAACTGGTGATTATCCTCACGAGTCAATCAAACCTGATGGTTGCAAATTGACTGAGATTCTTCACTTGACTATCAATCCATGTACTCCAACTCCAGAAGACCCATGTCTCACAGCAGAGTTAGTAGATTGGCGTGGTCCTATCTATATCCCTGAGACTACTGGTAAGTGGTACAAGGTGGATGTAGCAGAGGCTGTTGCATCTGACAAGGATATCGAGATGACTGTCATCAACGGTCCTGTGGACAACGATGTCACCATGAAGATGAGCACCGAGTGCTTTGATCCTGCTTCCGCTCTTGCTACTACCACTGTCAAAGCTATAGTACCTGCTGATTGGACTGATGATATCTACGTTTGGGTATGGCCAAATGGCGGCGAAGGTACAGAGTATCCTGCTACCAAGGAAGGCGACTTCTGGACCTACACCCATGCTGGTGATGATGTAAATATCATCTTCAAGAATGGTCAAGGCTGGCAAGGCTCGTATTACCAAACGGTAGATATGACATTCAGCGAGGACGCTTGTATCAAACTTACTGCTGATGTCTATGGTGGTAAGGCTACTTATTCTGTAGTCAACTGCTCTGACGGTCAAATCACTGTTAAGGCACAAGTTCCTGCTGATTGGACTGATGATATCTACGTTTGGGTATGGCCAACTGGTGGCGCAGGCACAGAGTATCCTGCTACCAAGGAAGGCGACTTCTGGACCTACACTCATACAGGTGATTCTGTAAACATCATCTTCAAGAATGGTCAAGGCTGGCAAGGCTGGTATTACCAAACTGAAGATATGACATTCAGCGAGGACGCTTGTATCCAACTTACTGCTGATGTCTATGGTAATAAGGCTACATATCAAGTTGTTGATTGTGGCAATAACGCTCCATCGACCGTAGCTGGTAAGTATGCAGAGGTGCGCACTTCGTACTACGCAAATGAAGTACGCAAGACCATCATCACACAAGATCGTTTGGCTGAGTTGAACATCAATGACTACGTATATGTATATGTTGAAACAACTGGCTCAATGACCATCACCGCTACCACCGTAGAGGATACTCCATGCGAGAATGTATATACTACCGTTGATACCACCTTCTGTGAATCATACACATGGGATGGTATAGAGTACACTGTAGCAGATGAGTACATCAAGACTATTCCATTGACAAATGGTTGCGATAGCATTGTAACTTATGTCTTCACAGAGGATTGTGGTGTAACACCTCCAACCCCTCCAACACCAGAAATTCCTGGTAACCCATGTTTGGATGCTATTCCATTCGATTGGACTACAGGTGCATATCTTGCCGCAGATAGTTGCGCTTGGTATGAGATGGATATCACTTCACTCATCGATAATAAGCAACACTTGACTCTTACCTTCACTAACCACTCAGACACTACCGCATGGGTACTTGCAGTACTTGCGTTGGATTGCGAAGGCAAGATGGCTCCAATGTTGTTGCCAATTCCTGGTGGCTTGAGCATTGACCAAACAATTGATTACCAATTGCTGAAACGCTCACCATTGAAACGTATCTATGTGGGTGTATGCACTGATTCTGATATCGAATTGGCATCTTCTGTAGAGAGTGCAATCGCTGAAGACCCTGCTCCATGCTTGAATGCAACCAACATAGAATATGATGTGAAGTATGTGCACAACCCAGGTACAAGCTGGTATAAAGTTTCTACCGAGTTGCTCAAGAACAAGTCTGACCTCACAGGTATCTACTTCGCTAACAAGGGTAATAAACGTGCGCATGTAACAGTAGGTATGGTGGCTGACTGCCAATACACCACTGGTACTACCATCACATTGCCAATCCCAACAGGATTCGAGTTTAGCGTAATGGCTCCAAATATCTTGGGTAAACTGATGCGTGAGTTGGCAAGCTTTGAGAAAGCAATCAACGAATTGGATGTGAAGGAAATTTATGTAGAAATCACAACCGATGAGACGATTGAGTTTGAGCTCTCAACACGTGATGTAAACGACGCTTGTGAAACGGCTATCGAACTTGATTGGAAAGAGTGGGAAGCACGCGGACTCCAATTGAAGGCTAATGAGGAAGTATGGTATGCAGTAAATGTAAATTATCTCTTGGAGAAATTCATCAATGAAAAAGAGATTACATTGGTTGTATCTAATCTTGACTCCGTAGATGTAGATGTAGAAATATCCTTGTCACCTACATGTCCTGTGATGGTGACATTGGATAAGACCTTCACCGTTCCTGCTGGTATATCAGCTAAGAAGATATTGAATTCGGATGATATGCTCCAATGGCTTGCTAAGTATGAGAAGTATGTTCCATATGAGCAAATCAAGCTGATTGTAGAGAAATATGAAGGCCGCTACACTGTAGAAGAACTCAAGGAAATGATTAAGAACTACGAGAAGTATATCTCTGTAGCTCAATTGAAACAAGAGTTGGCTAAGCACAAAGAGTACATCTCTTATGAGGAGATTGTTGCTGAATTGAAGAAATATGGTGAATACATCCCTTATGACAAGGCTAAGACATTGCTTGAAAAGTATGAGTTCTTCATCAAGTACTATGCAGGTGGTGCAATAGCATTGTTAGAGAAGTGCGAACCATATATTACTATGGATAACTTCAAGAAGATTGTTGACTATTGCAGCCAATATATTCCTTACGAGGATTTGAAGCAATTGTTCACTATCTTCAAAGACTATTTGACAAATGATCTCCATTGCTATCTCCGCGTGAAGACTACAGGCGACTTGTATGTTGGTCCTCCACCACCTCGTCCATGTGTTGACGTAGTAGAAGAACTTACTGTTGAAGCATGTGAATCTTACGAGTGGAAGGGTTATACATTCACCCAATCAGGTAAATATACCGAGAGCAAACCTCTCGCAGATCCTGCTAAGGCAGAGTTCCTTGATTGGACACAACCAATCAAGCTCTCTGAGTTCACCGAGCCATGGTACAAGTTGGATGTATCTGATGTGATTGCTAATAAGTCTGACTTTAGCTTGTTGATTGAGAACGACTATGATAGCACACTTAATATTATCTTAGAGTTGTACAGTGATCCTACCGATTGGTTCATGTACAGCATCACGAAGGACGTTGAGCCTGGTACATATCCTAAGACGCTCACATACGCTGAGTTTGAGCAAAATATCGGTACAGAATACGACGTTCTCTACTTACGCAACGTGAACTATGATTGCGAACTCGTTGAAATCTTGAACTTGACTATCAACAACTCAGTAGAGACTGAAGATTATGTAGAGGCTTGTGGCGATTACACATGGAATGGTGTTGTATATAACATGTCTGGTGATTACACCCAAACACTCAGCACCGTTAATGGTTGTGATAGTATTGTTACCTTGCATTTGACAATCCTCCCAACCGATGACATTGTTACTAACGTTGCTATTTGCGAAGGTGAATCATATACATGGGATGTAGATGACGTTACCTACACTGGTACAAGTTATGTAGAGGTAGCTGGTCAAAACGATAGTGGTTGTGATGTAACCTATATCCTCAACCTCATTGTGATGAATCAAGATACAATAGACGTAACCGTATGCGATGGACCTTATGTAATTGAAGTTGGCGGTGTACAACATACATTTGACCAATCTGGTGCATATGCTATTAGCAATGGCGATTGCGCTACCGTATTGAACTTGACTATCAACCAATCTCAAGTAGTTGAGTACACTGAAGTGGCTTGTGGTTCATACACATGGCATGGAAATACCTATACTAAAAGTGGTGACTACACATTCATTGGTACTACCGATGAAGGTTGCGAGTTGACTGAAGTACTCTACTTGACCATCAACCCTGCAGAAGATGTAGAAGAGTACGTTTCTATTTGCGAAGGCGAATCATATACATGGCCAAGAAATGGACAAACGTATAATGAAACGACTACTGCAACATTTGTGGGCGCAAATGATTATGGTTGCGAAGTTACCTATACATTGCATGTAGAAGTAATTGCGAACGAGTATAAGAAAGTAACCGCTTGCGATAGTTACACCCACAATGGCGTTACTTATACCGAGTCTGGTGTATATACCGTAACCAATGGTACTTGCAAGTTGACACTCGACTTGACCATCAATAAAACTGGATTCAACTACTATGATGAGGTAGCATGTGATTCATATGAATGGAATGGCAATACATACACTGAAAGTGGTATTTATTACAACTACGGTGGTTTTGCAAATGGCTGCCCATTGGTAGAGGTTCTCCGATTGACTATCAACAAGTCTGAAGTACTGAATAACATAGTAACTACTTGTGAACCATATGAATGGTATGGTAAGGTTTATGATCAAACTGGCAAATACACCTATAGTGGAACAACCGCAGATGGATGTTCGTTGGAGGCAACTCTCGACTTGACTATCTTCTGCCCAGATCCTGTAGAGGTATTTGATACCATAGCAGAGTACGTTTGTGATGGTACAGAGTATGTGGATCCAAATACTGGTAAGAAACACATTATTTCCTCTTTGGTTCCTGCTACTCTCACATGGGATGAGGTTGTAAAAACTGCTGATACAATCTATTATTATCACTATGAGATTACTCCAATCGTTGCTCCTGAATTATTGGATGATGCTGCATTAGCTCTCATTCCTGGTGCTACTCCAGTATTAACACAAGGTTTGGTTCCAGATGTAACGGGTACTACTGAAGCTATTAAAGCGTACTACGTGGATAATGACGCTGATGACATTGCAAATGTGACAACTGTTTACTGGGATGCAGCAAGCTTGACAGTTCAAGTTGCATGTGGTGCAGTAACTCACACTATGAACTTGGTTGTTGAGACCGAGTGTGATAACCTTCTCACAAGCACTCATACCTTCGAAGTACCTGCTTTGGGTGTAGGAGTGGAAGAGAATGTAACCATCTGCGCTGGTGAAACCTATACTTGGAATGGTAAGACCTACAATGCTACTGGTACATACGAAGTAACTCTTATAGGTGCTACAGGCTGTGATAGCATTGCTACATTGAACCTCACAGTTCTCCCAGCAATTGCAGAGACTGTAACAGAAGTAACCCTCTGCGCTGGCGAAAGCTATACATGGGAAGTAACAGGTACTACCTATAATGCAACAACTACAGAGTCAATTGTATTGAAATCTGTAAATGGTTGCGATAGCGTAGTTACCTTGAACCTCACCGTTCTCCCAGCAATTGCAGAGACTGTTACCGAAGTAACCATCTGCGCTGGCGAAAGCTATACATGGGATGTAACAGGTACTACCTACAATGCAACAACTACAGAGTCAATTGTATTGAAATCTGTAAATGATTGTGATAGCGTAGTTACTCTGAAACTCACCGTACTCCCAGTAATCCCTAAGACAACAGATGAGGCTACTATCTGCGCTGGTGAGACTTACACATGGAGTGCAAATGGTAAGACCTATAATACAACAACTACAGACTCAATTGTATTGAAATCTGTAAATGATTGTGATAGCGTAGTTACTCTGAAACTCACCGTTCTCCCAGAAATCCCTGAGACAACAGAGAATGTGACTATCTGCTACGGTGAAACCTATACATGGGTTGAAACAGGTAAGGCATACACTACAACAACAACTGAATCAGTAACATTGAAATCTGTAAATGGTTGTGATAGCGTAGTTACTCTGAAACTCACCGTTCTCCCAGAAATCCCTGAGACAACAGAGAATGTGACTATCTGCTACGGTGAAACCTATACATGGAGTGCAAATGGTAAGACCTATAATACAACAACTACAGAGTCAATTGTATTGAAATCTGTAAATGATTGTGATAGCGTAGTTACCTTGAACCTCACCGTTCTCCCAGAGGCAGTTACTGAAACAGAGGATCTTGTAGTTTGCGAGTCTGAACTCCCATATGTATGGAGAGGTGAAGTATTGAGTGTTGCTGGCACATACACAGTTGTAGAGCAATATGAAGAATTCGCATGTGACAGTGTAATCCATGTATTGAACCTCCAAGTTTATACATTGACATTACCTGCAAGTGTGGCAGATCCTATCGCAGTCTGCGGCAACCCAGTTGACGTTACAGCTGCAAATGCGGATATTGATGCACATATCGCTTCTAACTTGTATGCTCCAAATGCTACTGTTACATGGTACATCATGAAGAATGGCACTTGGACAGCATTGACCGATGAGCTCCTTAAGGGTAGTGATGAATCAGTAACATTGAAGTACATCATTACTACAGACTGTGGATCTATTGAGTCTGAGAGATTCGAGAACATACCAGTAGAGATGCCAACTCCAATCAATGATGTGGATATGGATAATCTCCCTGTAGAAAGCAAATACGGTCACCGTGTATTGCTCTTGAACCTCAATGCGATTATGGCTACCCACGGTTGGACTCCAGAGCCAGAAGAGGTTAAGTGGTACCGCGTTGTAAATGACTTAGACGTTTATGGCGAACCTGGTGATGATGAGTTCACAGGTGTTACTGGTCACTACTTCAACTATGTTGATGCAAGTGTGATGAGCGGACAATACTATGCATTGATTGTTCACAATACTGTAGAACATCCTGATGAATGTGAATTGTACATGCGTACAGAGGTTATCACATGCTCAACCAATGGTATTGCACCTCGCTTGTTGCCTAACGTGGCTCGTCCAAATGAGAACATGAAACTGGTTGACTTGAATCCTGAAGAAATCACTGAAATTCGTGTTTACAGCACAACTGGTGAGCTGATGGATACATATGTAGCCGACCAAGTGGCAGAGTTCATCATCAAGGCAGCACAAGTATCTGGCTACTACATGGTAGATGTGGAAACACAAAATAATAAAGTCACCTTACGTTATGTGGTTAAATAATAATGGGAGGACAAGATTATGAAAAGTAGAATTATGTTATCAATTTCTAAAATGATAAAGGCAAGCACTGTGCTGGTGGTATTCACCAGCCTGCTGCCTTTGGCAAACGTTTCAGCTCAAAAGAAACAATTGTATTATTCCACTGGTGCTCCTATTGAAGTAGGTGACTCCGTGATGATCAATCGCGACAGTTTGCGCTACGAGACAGGTGAACGTAAATTGTATTGGGTATATGACCAAATACATGAAGTTCGTCAAGTAAGTAGTAAATACCACCCAGAAGGTGTACTTATGCGTGGTATTTACTCTTGGGTAAAAGCGGGTGCGCTTTCACCTATGAATGTTAGCAAACAGGTTCAGCCAATTCCAGACCCTGTTTATTCCAGTTTTGATATCACCGTTAATTATGGCGAAACCCATACTTGGAACGGTGTTGCTTACGACAAATCAGGAAGTTACACTCAGACTTTCGAAGCTGTTAGTGGTGGTGATAGTATTGTTACACTTAACCTTACTGTGCGCCCACAACCTATCTACACTTCGTTTGAGGATTCTGTGATTATTGGTGAAACCTATACTTGGAATGGTATTGCTTACACAGACAGCGGTTCTTATACTCAACAGTTCTTGGCTGTTAATGGAGCAGATAGTATTGTTACTCTCAATCTATCTACCTACCGAGTGCCAAAACCATACCAAGTAAATCGCTTTACTATCGGTGCTCGTGGCGGTTTTGCTTCATCTATGGCTAAACCTTCTACCTTGCCTGTTGGTGGTGATGTGTTGCTTGATTTGCAATATGCACACTATTGGGCTAAAGATGAGGACAAGATACGTTTGGGTCTTTTGGCTGGTCTATCAGTTGGTTATATGAATACACAACGTCGTCAAGCATGGGATGAAAAATATACATCTCATACTACAGATGGTGATGTGATTTATCATGTGACTGCTGATGAGATTCATGAGACAAGCCATCAATTGCAATTAGAAGTGCCTGTAATGTTCTCTATGATTACAAGCAAGGGCTTCTTCTTGAATGCTGGTCCACGTTTCTTGTTACCTGCATACACTCCTTACAAGCAAGTTATCACCAATGGCAATATCGTAGCTACTGACGTAGAGACAGGTGTTGTGTTGGAGAATAACCCTGTCTATGGTGTCCTCAGTGCAGAGCAAGAAAAACAAAAGGGTGAGGGTAATCAACAATTTAAGTTGACTTTGACCCTTGGTGTTGAGTTGGGCTATGAGTTCAAATTGAAATCAGGCAATTCTATTGGTTTAGGTGCATTTGCTAACTATGGTGTTTATAGCATGTTTAGCAACAATCCTTTAGGTTCTGCTATTGATGTACAATCACCTTCAACTAGTGGTGCTGGTGTGGTTAATGTTGAGTCGCTCACCAATGCTTATACCAGCAAGATGGGGCACTTAGATGCAGGTATAAAAGTAACCTACAACATGGATTGGATTAAGTAATCCGATATAGGTAAAACAAAAAAAACCACGCCATCAAGCGTGGTTTTTTTGTGTATTACTCCAATCTGCGATTGGCAATTGGCAAGGCGAGGAACCCATCGCCCATATCCCATCGCCCATATCCCATGTGAGCCAAGTAACACGACAAAAGGGACTGCCGAAAGGCAGCCCCCACAATATCGTGGTTGTTAAAAAATGCTTAGAGAGCGTTGGTGTGCAAAGCAAGGCCTGATTTGAGGTTAGCAGCCTTGTTGCGGTGGATAATATTGCGCTTTGCTAGTTTGTCGAGCAAAGAACTTACTTTAGGTAACATTTGCTCAGCAGTAGCTTTGTCCGTAGTAGCACGCAAAGCGCGAACAGCGTTGCGAGCAGTTTTTGCATAATAGTGGTTGTGGGCCTTACGAGTAGCCGTTTGGCGAATACGCTTTAAAGATGATTTATGGTTTGCCATCTTGTTCTTGTAAAATTAAATAGTTGTTATGTTTAGTTGTTAATTGTAGTGCCACGGGGAATCGAACCCCGCTTTAGAGAATGAAAATCTCTTGTCCTAACCGATAGACGATGGCACCAAGCCGAAATCGGCTGCAAAGGTACTGCTATTTTTTGAATTGTGCAAATTTTTTAAAAGAAAAAGCACATTTTTTGCAAAAAAATTGCATATTTGCTAATAAAGTAGTACCTTTGCAAGCGAAATCATTATGATTTTGCTAATTTAGTAAAAATATATCGAAATGAAAAGACTACTTATATTTATTTTATGTGTTGTATGCGCGAGTGCTGTACAGGTATATGCACAAACGGATTCGCGTATGGTGCAACCCGATTTGCAGACCACCGAATTTTTTGACCCTACTAAGGAGAAAAATGAGATACCCTATCAGTTTTCTACTGATTGGCGTATTGAGGCTGGATATGTGCAATCCAATGAACGAAAGTTGGATACGATAGCGGTGTATAAACATGGCATTCGATTGGGTGCTACGATAGATTTTAATCTTCCCCATAATTTTAGTGTTCAAACAGGCGCATTGGCCACATTAACCTATGGTGTGGATGAGCAGCATTGGCGTTCACAATCGCAAGAGAGTTCGCAAATAGAAGTAATTAATCACAATCTTGTACAATTGCAACTGACTATTCCTGTACGCGCGTATTACCATATTACATTATGGAAAGAATTGCGTATGTTCTTCTTTGCAGGACCGCAATTGCATATCGGTTTGCTAAATTATGATATAATCGATAACCAGACCTCTGATTTATGTACGGAATGGTTGCAATCGATAGGTGCACGTTTGGATAATTATGATCGTTATGCGCAAAAAGAGATATTCCGCAGTAACATTCAATTTGGTATTGGTGGCGGATTGGAATGGGACCGCTATCGTTTACAAGCGGGATACGATTTTGGTTTAAACAACTTGCAACGTGCTTCGTTGCTTCCTAATCAGACAATGAATGAATGGGGATGGATGTGTACATTCTCCTATAAATTCTAAGAAAAGAATAGGACTAATTAGAGTCCTTTTAACATAAATAATAACATTTGGGGTGCCTCACTTTTAGGCTGAGATTCATACCCATAGAACCTGCACAGGTAATTCTGTAGAGGGAACAAATGAAAAAATCTATCTTTTTTGCGGCTTACGTAGCTGCTTGTGGTGTTGCATTTGCCAACACAGACACTCTTACCTTCGTTCGAGAGTTGGACGAAGTTGTCGTTAACGCGCCTATAGCGCAAGTCACAAACAACAAAACTACATTAGATGCTGCTGAATTGACGCAGGACAATACGGGACAGAATTTACCGTATCTACTTTCGCGTGTGCCAGCATTGATTGTCACCAGCGACGATGGTTTAGGAATAGGGTACACCTATTTTCGTATCCGTGGTACAGATCATACTCGTATTAATATGACGGTGAATGATGTACCCCTAAATGATAGCGAGAGTCAAACCGTTTTTTGGGTCAATATGACAGACATGGCCAGCAGCATGTCTTCGCTGAATGTCCAACGTGGCGTTGGCACCTCCACCAACGGCAGCGCATCCTTTGGTGCCAGCATCAACATGTCCACCTCTCACCTCATCGCCTCATCGCCTGATAGCCTCATCGCCTCATCCGTTGACTTATCTTTCAACGGCGGCATGTATAATACTTTCCGTGAGATGGTTAGTGCGCAAATCGTATTGCCTCATCAATGGCGGGCAAATGCGCGATTCAGCAAGGTGAACTCTGATGGATTCTTATATAGAACCGCTTCTGACTTGTATTCGTACTATGGCGATTTAGGGTGGTATGGCAATCGGACACAGGTTATAGCCCGTTTCTTTGGTGGTCAAGAGAAAACAGGCATGGGCTGGGAT
This sequence comes from Paludibacteraceae bacterium, assembly GCA_045591505.1. GTDB lineage: Bacteria > Bacteroidota > Bacteroidia > Bacteroidales > Paludibacteraceae > Colicola. The sequence goes on along the minus strand of JAZNSW010000028.1, from coordinate 126,773 downwards.
GGAGTGGATTATAACACTGCCTATGGTATTGATGGCGCAGATCGTCGTTATAACCCCGCAGGCGAATACACAACTACTGCTGTGGATGGGTCTGACTCTACTGCATACTATCCTAATCAAACCGATAATTATGCACAACAGCATGCCCAACTGAGCCTTGTACATCGTTTATCTACCCGATGGGCTTTGTCTGCTACGGCGCACTATACGCATGGAGCAGGGTATTATGAGCAATATAAGCGTAAGAAACTGTCGTATTGGGGGGTGTTTAGTGATGAGGATAGAAAGGTATATGGCATGTATCGCAAGCAGTTGGACAATCATTTCTTTGGCGGGGTAATGTCTGCGAAATATATATCCGAACCAATAGATGTACAGTTGGGTGGTGCTGCCAACTACTATATGGGAGAGCATTTTGGCACCCTACATTATTTGGAAGATACGCTCATACTGCCGATAGATTATGAATATTATCGCAATGATGCTCAAAAGATAGATGCTAACATCTATGGAAAACTCAATTGGCGTTTGATTCACCGTGCGCAGGAGGAGTTGAGCTTGTATGCCGATTTGCAGTATCGCTATGTGCGATATTCACGTAATGGCATGAACGATGAAGATATGTTGGATTTACCTCTTACGGTAAACTTCCATTTCTTTAATCCAAAAGCAGGATTAACGTATCGCAATCGTGGACATTTATTATCAGGTTCATTTGCAATTGCTAATCGTGAGCCAAGTCGCAATAATTACAAAGAGAATGTGCTATATAACCCTAACACAGGCGAATATACAGGGCTACCTCATGCAGAGCGTTTGTATGATTATGAATTAGGATACTGCTATTCTCATTCTCGTTTTACGGTAGGAGCGAATCTCTATTTGATGGATTATGATAATCAACTAGTGCTGACAGGTGAATACAATGATGTGGGGGCATATAAAACGAAGAATGTGAAGGATTCTTATCGTATGGGTGCAGAAATCACAGGAGGTGTACAAATCGCCGATTGGTTGCGATGGGATGCGAATGTGGTGGTATCTCGCAATAAGATTCTCAATTATCATCAATATATTGACCTATATGATAATCAAGATAATTGGAATTGGGTAGGGCAGGACTCTGTAGTGGGTACTACCACTATTGCTTTTTCACCCACATTAACAGCCATGTCTTTATTTACTTTTGATGTAGCAGGATTTACAGCGACTATGCAAACGCATGTGGTAAGCAAACAATATTTGGATAATACGGAAGATGAAAATGCCTCCTTGCGTGCTTATTCTACGACGAATGTGAATCTCCAATACCGTTTGCCATTGCAGCAATGGTGTGCTAAAACTAATGTCCCTGAAATCAAATTACTTTGTCAAATCAATAATATCTTTAATGCGCAATATGCCAATAATGGTGGTGCGGAGGCCAGTCGCTTTATGGATGGGAGCCGCTGCGTATGGTACTACGCACAAGCGGGAATTAATGTGCATGCAGGATTTTCAGTACGATTTTAAGTGAGCATGGATGCTCAACATAAAAGAAGCCGCCCTTCAAGGCGGCTTCTTCGTATTTAATGTAAGATTCTCACATTATTTGAGCAAGAATGCTTGACCATTTTGGATAACGATACCGCGATATGTCTTATCTACGATACGACCAAGAACGTCATACATTGGAGCATTGATGTCCAATGTAGCAGGCTTTTGGATATCCTCTACGCCTGTTGGAATTGCGTCCGCCAAAGCGGTCTTAGCTGGAATAACGATGGTGTTATCAGCTGTAGGCATGGTGTAGCGAGTAATGTGGTTAGCAGCAGAAGCAACTAAGTTACCAGCGTAGTCGAAGCTCAATTGGTGAACAGGGCCAAGGTTGTGAACGAATGACTCTACATACTTCACGCTGAGTTTGCCGAGAGAATCCCATGCGCACTCAAATACCACGAATTGGTTGTTGTCATCTGGCAATACGAGGTACTTTTGGTCGTTGCTGAGGGCAAGTGCACCATCGTTGCTACCATTTACATATGGAGCAAATGCATCGTAGTGTGTTGAGAACTCGCACTCCTCAGCAAAGTTGTAGTAACGAGCAGAAGTAGCATAACTGTTGTTACCACCAGCATAACGGAGTGTAGAAACGAAGAATCCGTAGTCTGTGAGGATTGGTTGACCATTCTTGTTTACAAGACCTGCGAGGTTGCTACCCTTACCATAAACCTCAGAAGGCGCACCTTCCCAAGTCTTAACGATAGAGCCATCTTCTTGACCGATGTTGTAAATCAAGATGTTACCGAGTGATGAACCGAAGTCCTCGTTGTAAACAATGAGCTTAGACTCAGCACCCTCTTTGTAGATAGAGATACCTGCAGTAGAAGCACCTACGTTTACACCATTATTGCTGATTACACCAGCACCATCGCGTGTTCCTGCGAAGAATTGGGTAATATTCTCTGGTTGAGCAGGATCCATCACGTATATACCACTATGACCATCGCTATACTCTGCGATGAACAAGGTACCGTCAGAAGCTACAGCCAAACGTCGAGGAGCATCCCATGCTGCATCGGTAGATACATATGGAGCAGCGTTGAGCTTATTCATATTGATGTCATAGATAGAAACACCCTTGTTATCGCCACCTGCCTCCATCACATAGAGTTGACCGAATTGGTCGGTGAGTGGATGAGTGTTGGTGATAGCGAATGGTTTAACCAAGGTAGAATCTACATAGTCAGCCACCATACCCATAGCAGGAACTGGAGCACCTGTCAGTTGTACGCCCCATGTCTTAGCCTCAGATGGAAGCATGTCAATGGCTACGTTCACCTTGTTTTGTCCCTTAACAGCCTCGATATCAATTTGCTCAACTACCTCCTTGTTCTCATCGTAGAAGAGGATTGCTGCATATGGAGCGTCTTGGTTAGCGATGAATGAGAATACATAGTCGTACTCAGTCTTACCTACTTGGAGGTCGAGTGCGTTCATGCGCTCAACGATAGGTTGTTGTACGCCTTCAGTAGAATATGCCCATACGAGACCATCAATATAGAGATAGAGGTTGAGTACTGCGCCATCTACGTATGCACCAGCACTTGCGTGAGCGGTAGGAGCACCATAAGGCTCAAAGAAGCCATAATCCAATTTCACCTCAACTGCTTTGTCCATACCATCGGTGATGTCAAACAATTTGAGACCAGCTACGAAGCCTTCTTCGTTTTGGAATGGAGTAACCATCATGCTGCGACCTGCGTACATGAAGTAAGAAGCGCCTTGGAACTTGAGACCGATGAGTTCAGGATTGATACCGCCTTGTACGATAGGATCTTGGTTGGCTGATTCAGGAACTTTGAACTCTACTGGAGCCATCTTCTCAGCATCCATAATATAGTCGATTTTATCGCCGCGTGGAGAGAGGGTGAGTTGGAAATCAACACCATCTTCTGCCTCCTCGAACTCTGCCAGTTCTTCTGCGCCCAAACCAGAACCGAGTTGGTAGCCGAAGAAGGATTCGCTTGCTAACATATCGTTGACTACGTTGTAGAGGCTGAAGCGAGCACCATTACCGTAGCGGTGAACACCAGTGACAATGATGTTGCAGTTGTTAGACATACCACGGAGTGCCATAGTGTAGCCTTGGTCAGACTTGTTGGAGTTGCTGGAGAATTGAGATGTGAACCATTCTACTGGATCAGCAAAGAAGTCTTCCCAGATGTAGAAGCGAGTAGTACCACGCTTGTAGCCCTCTTCCACTACATCGTCGCTATAGTTGCAACGAGTATAGTTGACTCCTACGAGTTTGTTATCGCAAGTGATAGCAATATCAGAGAGTGCAAGGAAGTCACCTGGGTTCTCTGTGTCAACTGGCACGATACCTACGGTAGAGATAGTATCGAGTGCACCAGTAGTGTTGTTGAGCACATAGATGTGCGCTGTACCATCCTCCTCGTGTGTGAGCATGAATACAGAGTCTGCATGTTGGATAGTACGTTTGATAGTACCTTTAATCTTAGCTTGGTTATCTGTCATGCTAACCTCTTTGAGGTTAAATTGCTCTGGAACAGATGCGTATGCAGGTTGCTCTGGATCTGGATAATCTTTGAAGTTAGCACTTGGATCTATCCAGCCTTCTTCTTCCAAGAAGAGGAATGGGTAGCTGGTAGCATTGGCTTCCACCACTACAGTTTGGTATTTGCGGTGCAATGGTTTGTAACCATCAGCAGTAGCCATCAACTTGTATGTACCTGGCTCAAGGTCAGGGAAATAGAACAGACCGTTGTAGTTTTGGTCCACAGTATAGGTAGCGATCTCCTCGCCTGCCTCAGTGCTCAATGTAACCACTGCGCCATTCAATGGAGCATATTGGTCATTGGTGTTAGGAGCATATTTATAGAGCTCGTGAACGAAAGCATTGTGCTCGTCTTTCACGGTACCCAAGATATAACCCTTGGTGTCTGGCTCTGCGCCGTAGAAGTCCACGATACCGCGATAGTAGCGGATACCCTCTTGCTTGCAGTAGTCAGGGTTGAGCGCACGGTGGCGTGCTGGTTGATAGGTGTGGAAGTAGCCCTCTACCAAGAAGCCAGGAACACCATGGTGCAATACGCCGAGGTAACCTGTATAGGTCTTGCCTGATGAAGGTAAGGTAGCATCATAGCTGCTTCCGTAGAAATCAATATCTGCCAAGATGTGCTTAGATGTCTCTGGGTCACGGGTGTCGTAGTTGTTTGGCTCCAAGCCGTCCATTGAGCGGCACTCGAATGCGTGATACCAACTGCGTTTGCAACGATCAATAGCACCTGGTACAACGTGCTCACCAGCGTTATTGCCACGATAGAAATATGCCAAATAGTTGACGGTGTTACCATCGGTAGCAGCGTTAGAGTGAACAGAAATAAAGTAGTCCATGTTGTTTGCCTCTGCCTCATCAGCAATGTCAAGCAATGGACGGTTGTATTTCTCATAATCTGGCAAACTCTTATAGTGCTCATAGGTGTAATCTGGATACTCGCCATCTACTTTCTCGTATGGCCAAGGACCTGCTTGTGTGTGTGACATCATCACGAATGCACCTGCTGCCTCAAGGCGGTCGCGGAGCTCAAGACACTTCCAGAGGTTGGTATTGCTCTCATAGAAACCGCACGTATCAGGCATACCAGTAGATGCCAAGTTTGGATAAGGAATAGTAGCATTTGGACGGTCATTTGGACCCCAACTACCGTGACCTGGGTTGATATAAATACGTTTGCCTGTCAAATCTGTTGCAAACATGGCGATGCTAACTACGCATGCAGCCATAATAAGTAATGTCTTTTTCATAGTCGTATGCATCATTTAACGTTTATTACATAAATTTCACCTTCAGAGGTAGAGTAAGCAATCTTACCATCAGCTGCTTGTGGGAATACAGCGATTTGCTCACCGTTGGTCAATACTTGCATCTTGCCATCCAAGCTATAAGCCTCGATTACAGACTCAAGCACTACTTCACCGTTGTCCTTGGTATGGCAACCGATGATGATATTGTCGTTGTACCATACTGGAGCGAGGCAGTTGTGACCAATAAATTGGATATTACTACCATCAATGTCGCATACGAAGCAACCTACTGCACTAATGTAGTAAGATACCTTTTGACCATTAGGAGAAAGCGATGCCCAGTGGTAACTATATTGCTCACCGTTAGGGGAGAATACGCGTGTTTGACCATTCTCGGTAATCATCAATTGGCGATCCTTTACAGAGAAAGAAGGACGATCAGCGTCAGCCACCATCGCTACCATGGTGCGTTGGTTTTTAGCTACTGTTTGTTTGTTCTCACTCTCAAAGTTGTGACGTACCACGTTGCTGCGGCGAACTTGATTAGCGTCGGTCACTACTTCGCGGTAAACCACTTCTTGACCATTTTGTGCGATTTGCACATTGTAGCCTGCACCGTCTGCGCTTGTGATAGGGGTGATTGTTTTACTTGCCAAGTCAAAGCGTTGCAAACCTTGATGGCTGGTGTTTGTTAACAAGAGGTAATCGCCATTAGGGCTGAATGCTGCCACTTTCGCATCGGCTTTACTTGCCACGAGCTCTGTGGAAACAACCTCCAACAATTGTGCAGAAGCCATCATAGGGATAGCCAACGCCAAAAAAAGATAGACTTTTTTCATGATTGTTTTGTGTTTAATGGTTAATAAAATGAGTTTTTTTGGTAATTTCTTTAAAGGCCACAAAGTTACTGCTTTTTTTTCATATACGCAAACATTACTCTTCTTTTTTGTTATTTTTATTTTGTATCTGTCTTGATTCTCCCTTGTTAAACACGTTAGATATACGATAGATATACGATAGATACACGTTAGATATACGTTAGATAAGTATAGTTGTACCATACTCATACCATAGTTATACAATGAAATATCTTAGACAGAGAACAAAAAAAGAGGTACCCAACCTAAATTGAGTACCTCCAATTTATTCAATCAAAAGGATTATTTGAGCAAGTATGATTGACCGTTTTGGATAACGATACCGCGATAAGTCTTATCTACGATACGACCCAATACGTCATACATTGGAGCATTCATATCCAATGTAGCTTCAGTAACGATATCTTCAACACCTGAAATACCATTGCCTACTACTACGGTCAATGCTTTCTTAGCAGGAACGGTTGTTACGTTCACATCTTTTGGCAAGCTTACGATATGAATACCAGCGTCACCAGAGCATACGATGTTACCAGCGTAATCCCAGTTCATTTGACGGATCTTAGCAATACCGTGCTTGATGGTATAGCGGAGTGCCAATACTGGTTTGTCGCCTTCCCATGTGATATCGAATACGAGGAATTGTTGTGCTCCATCATTGAATACCAATACAGACTCGTCTGCAGATACAGCATAACCACCTGCGTTAGAACCTGTGATTATCTCTTTGTACTCATCACTTGCAGAAGACATTTGCTCGGTTCCATCATTAGAGTAAAACTTGAGTGATGTTGCACCACTGTTGTTTTGACCATCTTCGCGTACTTGACTTACGAAGAAGCCGTGGCTGGTACCCCATGGGTTACCCTCAGTGTTAGCTTGACCAGTGAGTGTGTAAACAGCGCTTGGAGCAGTCTCCCACTTATGAAGGATAGTACCGTCTTCTTGACCGATGTTGTAAACGGCCATACCGTTTGCAGGTAATGTACCAGCTGCATCCTCGTTGTAAACGAAAAGTTTCACTTCCTCACCGTTGTCATATACATAGCAACCTGGGGTAGAAGAACCTGTGTAAACACCACCGTTGTTGAATGCACCATTGCTACCGCGTGTACCTGCAAAGAATTGGGTGAATGGTTGGGTCATATCAGCTGTGTTAGCCATGAAGATACCAGAGTGACCATCAGCCCAGTCTGCGATGTAGAGATAACCTTCGCGGTCTATACTCATACGAGTTGGGTTACCGAATTTCTCTTCGCCGCCCTTGTAAGCCTCAGTATTTTGTTTAGCGAGGTTGTGGTCGAACTCCCAGATACCGCTCTTAGGAGCGTTAGCAGAAGTAGAAGAACCAGCACGGTGCATGATATAAATCTTACCGAAGTTATCCAACTCTGGGTTGGTGCTTACAGCATTGAACAAACGAGAAGTGCTGCTCTCAATGAGTGAACCCTCAGAAGCGATGATACCGAAGTTAGCGATAGCACCACCATCTAATTTAACAGCCCATGTCAACTCTTGACCAACAGTACCTGGCAATGTGTTAGAAGCCACGGTGATAGCGTTAGCACCCTTAACCACTTCTACTGGTAAGGTACCTACTTCTTCGCCAGCAGCGTAGAACACGAGGTCAGCAGCTACAGCGTCTGCGTTAGCATCGAAAGTAAATACATAGTTCTCACCCTCTGCAGTTACGTTGAGGTTGTAAGCTACGATAGAAGGAACAACAGGTTGAGCTACGCCAACGGTGGTGAAGCTATACATCTTGTTGTCAACGAGCAAGTAGAGATAGAGGTCAGTACCTTTAACCTTAGCACTTGCAGAAGCGTAGGTAGCTTCTACAGCCTCAGCCAAAGTAGTGTTGGTGGTCTTAACCACAACAGCTTGATCCAAACCGTCAGTAATATCGAGTACTTGAACGCCAGTTACTTTGCCTTCTGCATCAGTTGTAGGAGCTGCCATTAATGCCTTGCCAGCATACTTGAAGTAGGTAGCACCGTTGAACTTCACGTGCATCAAGTCAGCAGAAACTTGACCAAGTGAAGTTGGATTTTGGTTTTGACCATCAGGCAAACGGAACTCGTGAGGAGTAACCTTGTCTGCATCCAAAATAAAGTCTTTCTTCTCACCGCGTGGAGACAATGTGAATTGGACATTCTCACCATCGCGTGTACCGTCGAGAAGAGGATCCTCGCCCAATGTGATTGCGTTACCGTAGAAGATATAACTTGGAGTACCATCAGTTACGGTATAGCAAGAATAGCGGAATGTACCACCACCACTGGTAGCGTTGTAGTGACGAGCTGATACCAATACTTGGCAATCTTTACTTTCACCCTTCACAGCAAGTGTATAACCTGCATCGCTGCGGTATGAGTTAGCTGCATCATTAGCAGTAAACCATACACGTGCGTCACCTGCAAGTTTATCCCAGATATAGAAGGTCTTTACACCACGTTTGTAACCAGCATCTACTTGGTCATCACCATATTGGCAACGAACATAGTTTACACCTACTAGTTTGCCGTCGCAAGTCAATGCGATATCAGAAAGTGCGAGGTAGTCACCTACGTTGTCAGGATCGCGTGGAAGAATGCTATCTGTAGAAATAGTCTCGATAGTATTCAAGCTGCTCTTAATGAGGTAGATATGAGGTGTGCCGTCTTCCTCGTGAGAGAGAAGAATAGTTGTGTCACCGCTTTGGAGTGTACGTTTAACAGTACCCTTGATTACTTCTGCAAAGTCACGAACTGCCTCTTGTGTCATCTCAAATGCACTTGGCAAACCAAGATATGCTGGTTGCTCTGGATTTGGATAATCCTCATAAACGATTGTAGGTGGTACATAAGCTGTATCTACCAAGTAAATCATTGGGTAAGTGGTCTCGTTAGCCTTTACAGAGAAAGGAACCTTGTATTGGTCTGCCAATGGATGGAAACCGTCGCAACTTGCCTCCAAAGAGTAGTCATCACCTGGCTCCAAGTTTTGGAAGATGAAGAGACCATTGTAATTGTTATCCACATTGTAGCGAGCTACCTCTACACCACCTTTCTTCAAGATAACCTCTGCACCATTACATGGAATCCATTGGTCGTTAGACTTAGGAGTATAGGTGAAGAGCTTGTCGCTCATTTTTCTGTTTTGGTCCTTTACAGTACCTATGATATAACCCACAGTCTCTTTATCAGCACCATAGTAGTTTACGATACCACGGTAGTAGTCAAGACCTTCCATGTGGCAATACTCGTAGTTCAATGCACGGTGACGTGCTGGTTGATAGGTGTGGAAATATCCTTCAGAAAGGAAACCAGAAGCACCGTGTTTCAATACGCCAAGATAACCTTTGTAGGTCTTACCATTAGCGTGAGTACGGTTGCTTGAGCTGCCATAGAAGTTCCAATCACCACGGATATTGATGTTGGTAGAAGATGCCACATCGATACCTGCCTTCATGATTTTCAGTTTCTCCTCGTTGCAGTATTTAGCTTTCTCATAGCTACCCTCTACATAGTCAGCACCATCTACAGAGTTTGCAGTAGCATAAGAGTCTGGACCACGATAGAGCATCAATGGGAAGTTAGCAGTGCTACCCTCGGTGTTGGCGTTGGAGTGGATAGAGATGAAGTAGTCAATGTTGTTAGCCTCTACTTCCTCAGTAATCTCCACGAGGTCACGGTTGTATTTCTCAATATCTGGGTGGCAGTAATAACCATCAGATGGTTGCCACTCATCACCTTGAATAGATCCACCTTTGTTATAAGTGTAATCAGGATAGTCACCATTTACCATAGTATATGGCCAAGGACCGCACTCGGTGTGTGAGTACATCACTTCTGCACCTGCAGCCAAGAGTTTTTGACCGAGGTACCATGCTTTTTGCAAGTTGGTGTTTGACTCATAGAAACCGCAAGTATCAGGCATACCTGTGGTAGGCAAGTTTGGATATGGGATAGTAGCCATAGGGCGGTCGTTAGGACCAAAGCTACCGTGACCAGGGTTCACATAGAACTTAATACCTGTCAAATCTTTTGCAGACATTGACATTGTCAGCAGCGCAGCTGCTAAAATCATAAATATCTTTTTCATAATTGCTTACTTATTTTACGTTCAACAAATAAGTTTCACCTTCGATAGTAGAGAATACGATCGCATTCTTTGCTGCGTAAGGATACATAGCAATCATGCTGTCGTTGGTCAATACTTGTTTCTTGCCATCCAATGTGTAGAGAACAATAGAAGAAGCGGTGGTGAAGTGACCATCATCGTAGGTAGCCATTGCTACGAGAGTGTTGTTGTCATACCATTTAGCAGCTTGGCACTTGTGACCAATGTATTGAGGATTGCTACCATCAATATTTGCTACCCAGCAGCCATTGCCGCATACATAATAGCAAATCTTTGTTCCGTCTGGAGATACAGAAGGCCAAATGTAGCTCTCGTTCATACCATTAGGAGCCAAAGTGGTGGTCAAACCATTGCGTGTGAGAACGATAAGGCGGTCCTTGATGCTAACGGTGGTGAGTTCGTCAGAAGTGGACATGTGTTGCATGTCGCGTTGTCCGCGAGCGATAGTGTTGCGACGCTCGTTGTACATGTTCATACGAACAAACTTGCTCTCACGCAAATTGTTGCGATTGAGACTGGTCTCACGGTAAACAACTTCCTTTCCGTCATTGCTTACTTGCACATTGTAACCTGCACCTGCTGCTTCAGAAAGTGTAGTTAATGTTTGACTTTCAAGGTCATAGCGTTGAAGACCTTGGTTGGTTCCACTGGTGAGCAAAACATAGTCACCTGCAGGACTTACACCTGCTACCTTCATCTCTGCTTGCACAGGAATAGGCAATTGCTGCATAGAAACTACTTCGAGAATCTGTGCGCTGGCAGCAATACTCATCAAGCAAGCTGCCACAAAAAGCATTGTTTTCTTCATGCGTTTTGATTTTAGAGTTAATAATAAAGATTGATTAATTGTTTTTATCGAATAATTTTCATTCGGTATCCATTTTGTTCTATAATATATATGCCATGTCCGATGGCGTTCAATTCTGTTCCTACCATACGCCCCATAAGGTCATAAATACGTGTAGTATGATGAGGAACAATCTGTTCTACAGCAGTATCCATTCCCTCCCATAGAGCGTATAGTGTTCCTACCCAACCTGCTGGAATGGCTATAATAGGTTCGCCAATAGCGGTAGGGGTCGTGTACCATCCCAAGAATGCATAACCTTCTGGGTGGACAGGAGTAGGTAGTATATAAGTTTCGCTCACTTGTGTAGGCAATATCATATCTGTTTCTTCTGTATTGGGATAATATGCTCCCCAAGCTTCTGGTTTACCTGCGGAAGTGAAATCTACTGTACTTCCTGCGCGGTATCCATCTACTCGATAGGCCGCATCTGTGCAGTTGAAGAATGAATAGAGATTGTATCGCCAATCATTATCGCTTTCAATGGCTTCATTTTGCGCAGCAGCTTCATAAAGCATGTAATCGGACAACCATTTCCAGTCGGTGGATTGTGTCATGAAATCTTTGGCGATTCCTTGTCCCAACGAATTAATCCATGTAAAACCTAACACGTCATCTAGGGTGCGGTCTTCCGAAGGAACAAATTTGCTACCATACATGTTCTTATAGAAGGTCACATAATCGGGTTTCCATTCTTCCCACAAATCTTCATTGGTAGGCGTAACGATAGTCTTGATTTCTCCGCCATTTAGCACCCATGTGATTTCTGTGGCTGTAGGGTCAGGGTCTGGGAACTTACCTTCATTCAAAACTGCCACTCCATGCTCTACGCCATAGCGGTCGTAGACAAATACTGCTATTGTATTCGCTATGTCCTTGTCCTCTAATAGGATAGAATGACCATACACTACTTGTTTGAGATTTTCTGCTCTAACTCCAGTAGAAAGATCAAACCCTTTAGGATATACATACACAGTGAATCGATCGGCTGAAGGATGAGTCCAACTGAGTATATTGTCATTGATAGTTAAATTGCTTGGTGCGGCTAATTGCTCTTTGACTTTCCAATCCATTGCAGGTGGCAGGGCTTTACGTGTAAAGTGCGATTGTGCCAATTGGGTTGCCATCTTTCGATAGGATGTTGTGTTATAGAAAACAGAGCCCGTGTACCCTGATGATAGGTTAGCGCGATTGACATCTATCTGTTTTTGTATTTCTCCGACGCCTGCATCGTATCCTGTATAGCCATCGTAGGCATGGTAAGCTGCTTGCGAAATGAAGAAATGCACTTTCTTGCCATCAGGCAATTGGTTAGAAAAGTGCTCGCACACATCTTTTGCCCACCATTTGCAGAGCACTTTATAGTCTTGCGCTGCTACATTGGTGGACCAGTATAATTGTGGATTGATATAGTCCACATAGCCATGCTTTACCCATTCTACGGGGTTGCATGCCTGTACATCATAGTCATCCAGTCCTGATATGCCACTTGGCAAAGTGATACCGTATGCTTGTGCTGCTTTCTTTTGTGTAGTCCAAATACCAAAGGTTCCCATTCCCAATCGCACCCAGGGTTTGACTGCTTGAATGGTGTCATATAGTTGCTGTAGGCAGATGTCCACATTGCTACGGCGCCAGTCGTCATCGGTGTCGCCGTCTTGATTGACGTCCACCACGTTGTTGGGTTTGTATAATGATTTAGATTTTGCATCTTCATTGGTCGTGCCACCATAGGGATAGAAATAGTCGTCCATGACGATACCATCTACATCGTAGTTGTTGACAATCTCCATCAATACCTTTATTACATACGCGCGCGCCTGCGGGTAGCCAGGGTCAATAATCTGTCCATTAAATGATCCATTATCATACTTGATAATCCATTCCCCTGCGTTTTTCCACACCTTGTCTGAGGTAGAGATGGTGCCGCCACTTGTCACGCGGAAAGGGTTAACCCATAGGTGCAACTCTAATCCTCGTTTGTGTGCCTCTTCCACCGCAAAAGCCAAAGGGTCGTATCCAGGGTCTTTACCACGAGTGCCTGTTAATATAGATGCCCATTCCTCATACGATGATTGGTAGGTGGCATCGCATAATGAGCGCACTTGCATATACACAGCGTTCATATTTCCCGCTACCATCTCATCAAAGATGGCGGTCATTTCTTTCTTTTGTTTCTCTCTATTTGCATCACTTGTGGCTTTGGTTTGAGGCCAATCAATGGCGTAGTGAGTGGTGAACCATGTTGCACGAAGTTCGCGCTCTGGTTCTTGTGCCTGCAAGGAGGATGCTAATAAAAGGAAGATAAAAAATAGTCGAGAATGCTTCATGGATTAGATAGTTTATATTAGAATATTTGAAATACGTTTTGTATGTTCCATACAACGTTTACTGCTGTTAATAAGATAATGAGAATACTATATACAACTCCACTTCCCACTGAAGGTTTGCGAATAGGCAATAATATCATCAGCGATATGATGCAGAATAGAAAAGCACACACCAACCATTGCATGCCTGTTAGTTGAGGAATGTTTTCCATCCAAATCATCTCCAGCCAACCAAAATAATGCAGGATAGTCATCGTGATGATGCGTATGGCAATGGCTATGAGCGAAGCAAACCATACGCGCCAGGACATTTGGTGTTTAATAATAAGATAACCCCATAGCATCATGATACCCGTAATGAGTATAGAGGGGTGTATTGCCACAACGCAACAAATCAATGTCGCCAAAAATGATTCCTCTGTAGCGTCATGCTGAAAATCCATTTGTAGCAATACGATGCTGGCTAATAGCACACCTGCAATCACAAATTGTGCCTGCCAACAGCTATGTATAAGAGGGGTTGCTGACATCGCAAACCAATAACTTACTCCCACAAAGGATGATGGTAATGTGGTTTCTTTTCCTTTGTAAAAAAGATGGATGAATAATATGCTATTCAGCAACGTGAGAGCCAATGTCACCCACACTGCTACCTGCGATATTTCTTCTATATGGCTATTAGCCACCGATACCACTCCGTTATCACTCAATAGGCTTGGTATCCAAAAGAGCCCTCCAAGAACGAGTAATATACCCGTTCTTAGAAGACTTTTTTCAGCTATATTAGTTAAGAAGAATCGCATTCCTTTTTATTCAAGCAGCGTAGAACCTCATTTCTTAATCTTCAAATCCCGAACGCTTCAGCAGATGCTTTGGATCAGCATCTTTGCCTCGGAACTCTTGGTAGAGCAATGCTGCATCGCGTGTACCTCCTTGTTCAAGCAGGTGAGCAAATTTCTTTGCCATCTCTGGATTCAAGATATCGCCCGTTTCTGCAAAGGCTGCAAACGCATCTGCGTCTAATACTGCTGCCCATGTGTAGCTATAGTAACCTGCAGCATAACCAGTGGTAAAAATGTGATTGTAGAAAGTAGAACGATAGCGCGTAATGATCTCAGGTATCATCTGCATGTTCTTCATAGATGCTGCTTCAAAAGCATTGACATCAAACGCTTCTGTTGTATTCATCTTATGATAATCCATATCGAGAATAGCTGCACTCAAAAGTTCTGTTTGCACAAATCCTTGATTAAATTTACCTGCTTTATTGATTTTTGCAATCAATGAATCGGGCATCACTTCACCTGTTTGATAGTGGAAAGCATAGGTTTTCATGATGTCTGGGTGATAGCAGTAGTTCTCCATGAATTGGCTTGGAAGTTCAACGAAGTCACGTGGAGTGTTAGTTCCCGACAAAGATTTGTAGGTTGCTTTAGACATCAAACCGTGCAATGCGTGACCAAACTCGTGGAACAAAGTGCTCACATCGTCCATAGAGAGCAGTGATGGATTGCCTGCGGTAGGTTTGTTGAAGTTACCTACGTTGATGATTACAGGGCGATGATCCACACCGTTGGCATCTACATATTGGTTGCAGATATTGTTCATCCAAGCACCTGGACGTTTGCCTGCACGTGGGAAATAGTCGGTGTAGAGGATACCTACCAAACCGCCATCGGCGTAGGTCACCTCAAATACTTCCACTTCTGGATTATAAACAGGCATGTTTTCCAGTTTCTTGAAGTTCAATCCAAATAATTTGGTTGCCAAGTCAAATGCACCTTTACGTACATTGCTGAGCTCAAAATATGGCTTAAGTTCTTCCTCGTTGAGGGCATATTTCTCAACGCGCAATTTCTCTGCATAGTACCACCAGTCCCATGGTTGGAGTTTCTCGCCTGGCAGGTCTTTGTCTATCATTTTTTGCAATTCAGCGGCTTCGCGTTTAGCTGCTTTCAGACTGGGGCCCCATACAGATTCGAGGAATGCGTCCACTGTCTTAGCATCTTTTGCCATGCAGTCTGCAAGGATATAGTCTGCTGGATTATCATAGCCAAAGAGTTGCGCTTTTTCTACGCGCAGTTGCATTGTTTTAACGATTACTTCTTTGTTATCGTATTCGTTGTCATGGTTGCCACGAGTGGTGTATGCCATAAGAAGTTCTTTGCGCAGTTCGCGGTTCTCGCAGTATTGGAGTACTGGTGTGAAGCTGGTGCGTTTAGGGGTGAACAACCATGCCTCTGGGCGACCTGCTGCCACGGCTTCTTCTTTGGCTGCGGCTTTCGCGCTCTCAGGAAGACCTTTGAGTTCTGCCTCATCAGTGATGAAGAGTTGGTAGGCATTGGTCTCTGCTACAACATTATTACCAAATTGCAAGGAGAGCAAACCAAGTTCTTGATTAATTTCTTTCAAACGAACTTTCTTGTCCTCTGGTAGGTTGGCACCGTTGTTGGCAAAAGACTTGAAGGTCTCGGTCAGCAGACGCATCTGTTCATCGTTGAGACCAAGACTTTCTCTTTGCTCATATACAGCTTTCACGCGTTGGAAGAGGGCGTCATTGAGGATAATACCGTCGCTCAGTGCAGACAATTTTGGAGAAACTTCTTCGGCGATAGCATTCATTTCATCATTGCCATCAGCCTCAATCACATTGAAGAATACGCCTACCACTTTGTCCAGCAGTTCGCCGCTGCGGTCCAATGCCTCAATAGTATTGGCAAAAGTAGGTGCTTCGGGGTTATTAGCAATAGCGGCAATCTCTGCCTCGTTCTCTGCGATTGCTTTCTCAAAAGCAGGCAGATAGTGTTCCATTTTCACTTTGTCGAAAGCAGGTACACCAAAAGGAGTGTTCTGCTCCACGAGCAATGGGTTTTCGTTTTTGGTACAAGCCATAAGCGATACGAGCGCAATGCTCAATAATACGGTTTTTTTCATTGTGGTTATTGTTTTGTTATTGTAGTTTCACATTCTTCCGCATAGACTCGCGTATCATACTTCGCAACTCGGCGGACTGGGTATCCACTTTGCGGTGGAAGAGTGGTTTGAAGTCTTTGGCGAATCGGCAGGGTGCGAGTTTGATGTTCAGGTCGTCTAAGTTACCCGATACATTCACGCCTAAGTAGATAGGTGAAAGGACATTCACATCGTAGTTGAAGGTCATGTCCAGGTTGTGTCGTCCGCCCAATGCCACCATATAGTTGTCAATGGATACGCAGAATGGATATACATCTATTTCTTTCTTGTAAATGGTCATTTCTGCCGAGATGCTATCCACTTTATTTTCTGTTTTTTTACTAAACATCAGAAGTTTGGATATGGTACTGAATGTCTCATTGTCCAGCACGACTAGGTCTTTGCCGAATATGCTTGCAGCACCGCGAATAGTGGAGGGTTTGATTTGGTATTGTGCGTTGGTGTAGGTCTCGGCTGCCAGATGGAACTCGGCTTCGCCCTTGAAGGAGCGGAGCATGGGCATCATAGAATCGATTTGCGGAATCATGTTCACCAGTTCTTGGATATTGATGTCCAGCATGTGGTAGTCGAATCCCACATAGATATGATTGCGCCGTGGGGTGCGGTACATGGCAGTGAGTTGGAGTTTGGCTGCATTGCAGATGAAGCCCATCTCCTCTAGTACGAGTGTACCGTCTTTCACATATATTTTCCCGCCCAAGTTGGTGGCTGTCTGACCGAAGGCAGTGGCTTTCTTTATTTGGGTGTTGAGTGTCAGGTTCACATTGGTGGGTACGAGGAAGGGTTCTACCTCATCGCCTTTCGCCTCATCGCCTTCTCGCCTTATCGCCTCAGGTGCTTCTTCCTCAGTTCCTTCTTCGGCAGACAGTAGTGCTAATAATTGGTCTGCGTCCGTCTGTTCACTCACAAAATTCAACTCACCTTCCAATACGCCGTTGTCGCGTAGCCAGCGACCGATGTTGCGCAACTCGCCTGTGAGTGCGAAGTCGGAGTTGCCGATGATGAGTTTGGATTGCTCAATTTTGCACTCGCGGTTGGTATAGGCAAAGTCTATCTCGGGTATTACGATGTTTTGTTCCCAATCTGCCAGATCCACCTTGGCATGTTGCATGCTTACAGATAGGCGTGGGTTCCATTTCAGCAATAGGTTGTTGCCTCCTTTGGGGTTGTAGCGTGCTGCGGCTTCTATGCTGATTTGTTGGGTGTTGAGGTTCGCTACATTGGGCATTTGTGCTGCCACTTGGTTGGACTGTAGGGTGGCTTTGAGGCGCGGTGCTTGCAGTTGTGCGGTGAGGGTCGAGGCCTGAATGTCGGCTTGCATGTCGGTATAATGTCCCGACAACCTATTAAACGCGATGCGCGCGTCCACGACAGGCATCACAGTAGTGTCTGTGGTGTGGTATGCTATGTATGCCTGTATATCGGGTTGGTCAATCACTACCTCCATGCTATCCATGACAGCGTGCAGTGGCTCTGTTGATTGTAGGGATAGGGTAGCGTGCCAAAGTGGGTTGTCGCCCAAGATGTTGTTGGCTTCTATGGCTATGTGTGTGTTGCCCAAGTCTGCCTGTAGGGGTTGTGCCATACGGATGTCTGCGCCATCGGTGTGGAGGGTGGCTTGCAGCCAGTCCACCTCTTGGCGTGAGGGTTGGCTGTTGGGTATTTGGAATGTCAGACGGTTATTAGGCAGTTTGGCTGCTATTCCATTGGCGTTGTACGCTATGCCCATCAGTTGCAGGTCGCCTGCCACTTTACCTTTGTGCAAGTCCATCTCCATCAGGTCATCCAGATACATCTGCACGCTTGCTGTACCTTTCACTCGCCCTGCCACCTGCATGTCCTTGGGCAAGAACTGTTTCACATCTGCCATTCGTACATCCAAATCGGCGGATAGGTTTGCCCATAGGTTGCCTAATGGGTCTTTGACTTCGCCTTGGGCTTGCAGGGAGGTTTGTTTGGTGTGGGCAGCGAGGTTGTGAATGGTTACGCTGGAGGCGTTGCCGTTGGCCATGTTGATAGCAGCAGTGGCATCCAACGATGCCGAGCCACCCTGAATGAGTTGTGCTATGTCTTTGGGCAGCGTGAATGGCAAGAGTGGCATGACGGTGTCCACTGGCCAGTCGTTGAGTGTTAGGCGCATGTTCGTTTGCAGGGTGTTGCCTATCTCTGCCCAACCGTCAATAGCCAATTGCAGGGAGTTGGTCGTCAGTTGCGCATGGTGTAGTGCCACGCGCATTCCTACCATGTCAATGGCTGTCTGTATAGCAGTCTGATGTAGTGCTATATCCATCGTGTCAGGCTCACTCTTGTAGCGTAGCGACTTCGCAGACACAACCAACTCTCCCACTGCAATCTTATCGAAAGGCAATACGAAGGCGGTGGTATCTTCGGCGGTGGTGTCTTCTGATAGTGCCAGCACATCGTAGTTGGCGATGCCATCAGCTGCTACGTAGATATTTGCCTGCAGGTCGGGTACGCGGAGGGTGGGGATAGATAGCGTTTGCTCGTTGAGCAGTGCCATGACGTCCACGCTCAGTACAGCATGTGGAATATGCGCCACAGTATCGCTGGGTGCACCTGCAGTGGGGTTAACTACGGTGATGCTGTCGAGGGATAACCCAAAGTGCGGGAAGGTGGAGAAGAAGGTCAGTTCCACTTTGCCGATATGGTGCTCGCACTTCACATACTCGCTTGCCACATTGCGCACGATTGGGGTCAAGCGCTCGGGGGTGAATACTACCCATAGTGCTGACCCTATTACTATTGCCAACAATAGGATGATACAGCCCAATGTGATACCGAATATTTTGAATGCTTTTTTCATATCTGCGTAGTAAAATAGATTAGTTCTTCTCTACTACTTTGTCAAACGAATGTGTAGTACCGAAGTCGTCTTTGTACTGCAACGTTGTGTCGGTCAGTTTGGTAACAACATATATTTTTGGTATTTCTGCGCCACCATTGTCCATCAGGTGAATTTCGGTAAGGTCGCTTTTTACGAGTTTGTATTTGAACCAACCGTTGCCGTATGGCTTAAGGTCAGACTCAAGTATATCTTCGCTCTCATCCCATTCGCGGCCGTATTTGTATTCGCCCGTATCATCTTTCTCGCTGGTGAAGCGCACGTATGCTTCTGTGCCTGTCTCTTGCCACAAGCCGAGCAGGTCATTCTCTATGAAGGTAGGTTCTTCGCTCGAACCGTAGCATGAGGTCATAGCGATGGCGATGCATGCCAGTGTGCTGAATAGGATAGTTCTTGTCTTCATATTGTTATGCTTTTTTGATGATACATTGTACGGTATATCCGTCCATTTCGAGGGCGGTGTCGTTGGTGAGGTTGTCCACCAATTCGAGGGAAGTGGCGAGGACTTGAGATGCGATATAGTCGTTGCAATTGGTAACGGCTGCGGCAATCTCCTCGCGGTTCTCCAGTTGCACGGCGATGCGGTCGGTAATCTCCAAACCAGAGGACTTGCGCAAGTTCTGGATACGGTTGATGAGTTCGCGCGCGATACCTTCTTCAATGAGGGCAGGGGTGAGTTCGATGTCAAGAGCAATGGTGATAGTGCCATTGTTTGCCACAAGCCAACCTGGCATATCCTCGGTGATGATGTCCACGTCTTCTGCGACAAGCGCGTAGTCGCAGAGGGTGAACGTACCCGCAGTTTCAAACGCTGCAATATCATCTTGGCTCATTTGTGCGATAGCAGCAGCCAGTTGCTTCATCATACCGCCCACTTTTTTGCCGAGTACCTTGAAGTTTGGTTTAATCTTCTTCACGAGTTTGATCTCGGAATCCTCGGCACGCACGATGACCAACTCCTTGACATTCACCTCGCTCTTGATGAGGTCTTGTACGCGGAGCAGTGCCTCAAGGGTCTCTTGGTCTGGCGCTGGAATAACGGCTTTCTGGAGTGGTTGGCGCACATTCTTCTCGGCACGTTTACGCAGCGAGAGGATCATGGATGTGGCTTGTTGTGCAAGCGACATACTGCGCTCGAGATCGAGGTTGATGAGTGCCTCATCGGCTACAGGCCATTGGCTGAGGTGCACCGTTTCTCCTGTGAGGTCTCGGTAAAGGCGGTCGGCATAGAATGGTGCGTTTGGTGCCATGAGTTGGGCCACGGTCTTGAGGCAGGTGTAGAGGGTGTAGTATGCTGCTTGCTTATCGGCATCCATCTCGCCACCCCAGAAACGCTTGCGGTTGAGGCGCACGTACCAGTTGCTCAGGTCGTCTTGCACGAAGTCCGAGATAGCGCGACCCGCTTTTGTTGGCTCGTATGCCTCGTATGCGGCAGTTACCTCTTTCACGAGCGAATTGAGTTTACTCAACACCCATTTATCGATCTCGGTAAGACTCGCCTCATCGCCTAATCGCCTCATCGCCTCATCGCCTCCCCAATTGTCCACGTTGGCATACAGCGCAAAGAAGCCATAGGTATTATACAATGTGCCAAAGAACTTACGGCGAATCTCGTCCACACCTTCTGGGTCGAACTTCAAGTTCTCCCATGGGCTGGAGTTGGTAAGCATATACCAACGTACAGCGTCTGCGCCGTACTTGTCCAATGCGCCGAATGGATCAACTGCGTTGCCGAGGCGTTTGGACATCTTGTTGCCGTTCTTGTCGAGTACGAGTCCGTTGCTAATCACATTCTTGTATGCTACGCTGCCCTCAATCATCGTATGGATAGCGTGAAGCGTGAAGAACCATCCGCGTGTTTGATCCACACCCTCGGAGATGAAGTCTGCGGTGCGTGGTGCATCTTGATTCTCGAATGGGTAATGGTTTTGTGCGTAAGGCATTGCGCCTGAATCAAACCATACGTCAATGAGGTCAAGTTCGCGCTTCATTGGTTTGCCCGAAGGAGAGCAGAGGATGATATTATCCACGTATGGGCGGTGCAGGTCAATCACACTTGGGTCGTAGTTCTCTCTCGAGTAGTCGCCTACCACATGTTTTGGCCAGGGGTTCTCGGTCATGAAACCCGCAGCGATAGACTTGTCAATCTCCTGCATGAGTTCGGCAATAGAACCGATGCAGAGTTCCTCTTGTCCATCCTCGGTGCGCCAGATTGGGAGTGGTGTACCCCAGTAGCGTGAGCGAGAGAGGTTCCAGTCGTTGAGGTTCTCCAGCCACTTGCCAAAGCGACCTGTACCAGTGGATTCGGGTTGCCAGTTGATGGTGTCGTTGAGTGCCATCATCTCCTCGCGCGCTTTGGTCGAACGGATAAACCACGAGTCGAGTGGGTAGTAGAGGACGGGCTTGTCTGTACGCCAGCAGTGTGGGTAGTTGTGGACGTGCTTCTCAATGCGGAACGCTTTGTTCTCACCCTTTAGCCAAATGCAAATGCTCACATCCAGTGTCTCATCTTTGTCGGTGAGAGTAGCGTCATAAGCATTCTTTACAAAGCGACCTGCCCATGGCTCGTATGCCTCTACGTGTACTTGGTTCTTCACAAACTCCTCATCAAGGTCTTCGAGGTTGAAGAACTTACCCGTCATATCCACCATTGGGCGTTGCTCGCCTTTCTTGGTGATGAACACCATACCAGGTACGCCTGCTTTCTTTGCCACAAAGGCATCATCTGCACCAAAAGTAGGTGCGATATGCACGATACCTGTACCATCTTCAGTGGTTACATAGTCGCCCAAGATAATCTTAAATGCACCCTCCCCAGGGTTTGCCCAAGGGATAAGTTGCTCGTATTGGATACCCTCAAGATCGGTACCTTTACCGCGCCAAAGCACTTCTGGTGCTTCGCCGAGTTCTTTGGCATAGGCAGCCAAACGTGCCTCAGCGAGGAGGTAGAGGGCTTCGATCTTGGTGTATGGGTTTTCGCCTTTGACGATGACATAGTCAATCTTTGGTCCCACACACAATGCCGTGTTGCTTGGGAGTGTCCAAGGGGTAGTCGTCCACGCGAGGGCGTAGAGGGGAACTTCCTCGCCTAATAACCTCATCGCCTTATCGCCTAATAGCCTAAACTGCGCCGTACACGTCGTATCCTTCACATCGCGGTAGCAGCCGGGTTGGTTCAATTCGTGCGAGGACAGACCCGTACCTGCTGCGGGCGAATAAGGTTGGATAGTGTAACCCTTGTACAAATATCCCTTCTTGTACAACTCTTTGAGCAGCCACCAAAGTGTCTCGATAAACTTGTTGTCGTAGGTGATATACGGATTATCAAGGTCCACCCAATAGCCCATTTGTTTGGTTAGGTTGGTCCATTCTTGGGTGTATTTCATCACCTCGCGACGGCAGGCAGCATTGTATTCGTCCACGCTGATTTTCTTGCCGATGTCCTCTTTGGTAATACCGAGCAACTTCTCTACGCCCAATTCTACAGGCAAACCGTGGGTGTCCCAACCTGCTTTGCGCTTCACTTGATAGCCCTGCATGGTCTTGAAGCGGCAGAAAGTATCTTTGATTGTACGAGCCATCACGTGGTGAATACCTGGCATACCGTTTGCCGAAGGAGGACCTTCAAAGAAGAGGAACGAAGGGCATCCTTCGCGTGTTTCGATACTCTGGTGGAACAAATCTTCCTTCTCCCATTGCGCAAGGATTTCCTTGCTCAACTCTGCCAAGTTCAGTTGTTTGTACTCGTTAAAATGTTTCATTTTAATTAATCTATTGTTTGTCAATTATTTATAATTTCGTGTAGGCTACTGCGCTTGCTTCGCGTAAAAATCAAGCGCAAATTACGCTGCAAAGGTACAAAAAAAAACACACATACGCAAGCGCGTGTGTGAATTTTTTGCAAATAAAAAACAAAATCCCTTTTAAGTTGACTTAAAGAGATTTTGCTCTTTTATACAGTACCGCGAGCGGGACTTTCTGCGTAAGTTCCTACGCACCACTTGCAAAAGTAAAAACCCAAAACACATTTAAGCCAGCTTATGTGCTTTGAGTTTTTCCTTTCTGTACCGCGAGCGGGATTTGAACCCGCACAGCCATCACTGGCCAAAGGATTTTCTTACTACACTTACTTTTACATAAGCAATCTCGGTGAGATTTTGTAGTCTGGACTATTTCATGACCATATTGCCATTATGCAACTTAGGTCCCTCCCGTATAGTCTCTACGCCATTTATCCCATTTAGGGAATTTAGAGAGCCATCGCCAAAGAGTAGGTCGCCCTACTCGAGGTTTCTGTTTGTTAGAGAGGTTCTACTCACAAAGTTTCCCTTGTGGCACTCTTGTTGTTTAGACCTCTGTAAAACTTTGTTTAGTGATTTATTCTCAAAGTCTTCTTTAGTCTTTTTCAAAGTCCTTCGTGTCTACCGATTCCACCATCGCGGCTCAAAACGGCTGCAAAATTACTATAAAAATTGCACATATGCAAATTTTTTCGTTTTTTTTATGAATTTTTCCCAAAATATTTGGTCAAATGCGGGCTTTCGCCCTCTCAATTTGCGACATACCTCTACCTTCGGACGCCGCCTGCGCTGGAGCGCATTCCCCCGAAGCTACGGTCGCAAATTGCAGCACATACGCTATTTTTTTGCCCAAAAATGCATTTTTTTCTAAAAAAATTTGCGTATGTGCAATTTTTGTTGTACCTTTGCACCCGCTTTCTGAAAAGAATGCATATTTTGGTACCTTGCCCGAGCGGTTAGGGATCGGTCTGCAAAACCGGGGACGGCGGTTCGAATCCGCCAGGTACCTCTTAGAAAAGAGCCGCTCAGTAGAGTGGCTCTTTCTGTTGGATGCCCTTCAGGCGGATGGACGGCTTCGCCTATTGGATATTGGACGCCCGTTGGGCTAATGGATATACGTATGAAAGAAATCGAAGAAATAACCAGTCAAGAATACAAGTACGGTTTCACCACGGATGTGGAAACCGATATTATCCCCGTTGGACTCAATGAGGAAGTCATTCGTTTAATATCATCTAAAAAGAACGAGCCAGAATGGCTGTTGGATTTTCGTTTAAAGGCATATCGCAAGTGGCTCACTATGCCGCACCCTCATTGGGCGCATCTCAATATCCCTGAGATTGATTTTCAGTCTATTTCCTATTATGCTGCCCCTAAGACCCATACGGGCGAAGAGAAGAAGGAGATCGACCCTGAGCTTATGAAGACCTTTGATAAATTAGGTATTCCATTAGAGGAGCGTGCTGCGCTTGCGGGTAATATGGCGGTAGATGCGGTGATGGACTCTGTATCTGTAAAAACCACTTTCCGCGAGAATCTTGCCGAAAAAGGTATTATTTTCTGCTCCATTTCCGAGGCGGTGCGCGAGTACCCCGAACTGGTGCAAGAGTACCTTGGCTCTGTGGTACCTGCGAGTGATAATTTCTATGCTGCTCTGAACTCCGCTGTTTTCTCTGATGGATCGTTTGTGTATATTCCTAAGGGGGTGCGCTGCCCGATGGAACTCAGCACCTATTTCCGCATCAATGCAGGGAATACGGGGCAGTTTGAGCGTACACTCCTCATTGCCGATGAAGGGGCATATCTTAGTTATTTGGAGGGCTGTACAGCTCCTATGCGCGATGAGAACCAACTCCATGCGGCTATTGTGGAGATTATTGTGCACAAGGATGCTGAAGTAAAATATTCTACGGTGCAAAACTGGTACCCAGGCGATAAGGAAGGCAAGGGCGGTATTTACAATTTTGTCACCAAACGTGGCATTACGCACGAGAATGCGCGCCTCAGCTGGACGCAGGTAGAAACGGGTTCTGCTATCACTTGGAAGTACCCCAGTTGCATACTCAAGGGCGACAACTCTACGGCAGAGTTTTATTCGGTGGCTGTCACCAATAACTATCAGCAAGCCGACACGGGAACGAAGATGATTCATATTGGTAAGAACACGCGCTCGCGTATAATAAGTAAAGGTATCTCTGCGGGCAAGAGTCAAAATGCCTATCGTGGACTGGTGCGGGTGTTACCTAATGCAGAGAATGTGCGTAATTATAGCCAATGCGATAGTCTGTTGCTCGGCGATAAATGTGGTGCGCACACTTTCCCTACGATGCGCATACAAAACCCTACTGCCATTATTGAGCACGAAGCCACTACCAGCAAGATTAGCGAGGACCAGCTTTTTTATTGCCAGCAGCGAGGCATTGGTGTGGAGGATGCTGTTGGGTTGATTGTTAATGGTTATGCCAAGGAGGTGATGGATAAGCTCCCGATGGAGTTTGCTGTGGAAGCGCAAAAACTCCTCCAAGTCAGCCTTGAGGGTTCGGTGGGATAATTTTTTCGGTCTATTTCTTAATTTTTGTTGTTATTTTGATAAAAAATAAACTTTATTGAGGTTTTATTTGGCTAATTCAAAAAAAAGTATTACCTTTGCACGGTGATTTCGCTTTTTTCGAGAGGTGTCTCGTTTTTTTGAGGTGAAATCATACATATTTTGATAGTGTTGTAATCATTTTGGTCTGCTGTTCGAACTTCGCAACTTCTTGCAACTTAATACCCAAGATTTTACAAACGATACAATCTCATTTCCATGTTTGGAAGTGGGGGCATAGGTATCTTTTGGGTAAAGTAGTTCGGCAGTTTTTCTGTTTTTTTATCGATTATTTTTCATCCACAAGTTCCTATGTCAATAGGGACTTTTTCTTTATTGTTGTATCGAAAATCTATCGCGTTAACACGATGTTTAACAGTGATTTAGATACGATTTGATGAAAACAAATGTAAATCTTTTTATTGCTCTGGTTTTATGTGCTGTGATGGGCGGTTTGTTGTATTTTCTTGTTCGCCCGGCGCAAGATGATTTAGGTTGGAATCCGAATGAGATGTATGGTGAGTTAGGTGCTCGTTCGTATGATGGTTCATCGTTTACGAATGCGACTCTTTCTGGTGCGTCTAATGGTGGTGTGGCTTTGTCTATGCCCCACACCTCTTTTTCTTTACGCACGCGCGTGCCGCCTACTACCTATAGCCCATTGCCTATATCCAATAGCCAATCTCCCATCGCCAATGGCCCATCTCCAATCGCCTACATGACCAGCGGTGCGGAGTATCGCTCATTTGGTGGTGGCGGTAATGGCAATATGGGTGCTGCGGGCACTTTCCGTGCTTCTGCCCAATCCCCTATAGCCAATAGCCAATCGCCAATTGCCTATAGCCAATCGCCAATTGCCTATACCCCATCACCCATCGCCAATGGCCCATCGCCTATATCCAATAGCCCATCGCCCATATCCAACACACCTGCCACAGTTGCTTCAGGCAGCAACCCTGCGGGTTTGTTCAGTTACGCGCTGCAAACCTCCTATGGCACAGCGTCGTATGAGGATATGTATGGTAGCGCATCAAATCGCAGAATTAATGGCGCGATGCGTTTGCCTGGTTCTGGTGGAAATCCAGATGGAGTGGGTGGTAATGGTGATGATGTGGATGGTTTTGGCGATACATGGCTGATATGGTTGCGCGAATATCTTAGAAGTACTGGCAAAGGACATGGAGATGAATGTGGATTGGATTATTATGAACTAGAGGATTTGTATAACCAATGGCTGGCAGAATGGTCTAAAGCGAATATGGGTAAGAACCCACCTTTATTCTGGAATTTCTTTGACTGGTTCTATAATAATGCGCAAGCCAATGGTGGTAGTCTCAATCTTGGTTGGATTGATTCAGAAACTGGCGAGGACCAATGGATGACTGTTAACTGGGTGCCAGTAGGTAATATCTTACCTTTAGTATTATTGGCAATGTCGTACATGGTATATATGTACATTCGTAGAAGAAAACATCTTAATGCAGAATAAATCATAATGGAATAATAACTAATAAAATAACGAATATGAAAAAGTTTTTCTTGTTGTTTGCAGTAGCTTTTTTTGCTACCAATATGATGGCTCAGTCGGGTCTAAGTTGTGAGGATCCTATTCCAGTTGATTCTAACTATGTGGGTGAAGTAGATGGTCCTTGTACTGTATGGTACACAGCTTCTACTTATGATTTGCCATTGAATGTTCACTTTATCCCAGAAGCGGATGATAGTGATTGGTGGCCAGAGGTGATGATTGATTTGACTTGCGTGCCAGGTGTGTACGATGATTCTAAGATTGATAGTATCATCAAAATGGCAGAAGGTTTTGATATTACATTCCCAGTAGAGTTGACTTGCGACCGTGTGGTGAATAATGGTAAAGTAGAGTGGGACCTTTTTGTTGATGCCATGTATCGTGAGCAGTTAGCTGAGTTTGGTGTTACTTACGATGTTCCTGCTTTTGTGCAAGTTACATTTTATGAAGCAGGCAAGATTACGCTGAATCCTGACACTACTTTCTCTTCTTGCATGGAGAATGCAGAGCATGTGGTATTGGATGATTCGATAACTATACAGACTAACGATTCAAATCGTGTGTTTATGATGCCTTATACTGATTGGCAAGAGGATAGTATTCAATTCGTTTGGACGGGTGACCAACCTGCATATGTGTATATGGCATCCAACGAATGTAATTTCATGCCTTCTACAGCCAGCGGTTATGTATGGGCATGTTATACGGTAACAAAAGATGAACCTTTTAAAGTATCAAATAAGCATATCAAAGATGCTATTACAGCATATGATGGTGGTGGTTTGTTCTATAGCAAGATTTTGTCTGCAAGTGAAGGTAAGATGGTTGTAGAAAAAATCCCTATGCGTCAAGCTCAAGGAGGAGCAATTGTGATGGAGTATGGTGTCCCTATTGAATTGCAGGCTAATGATACGACGTTGTATTGTTTCCCAAATACTTGGTCTGCAACTGAATTTGTTTCTACAGCATCAGTGACTGCTAAAGTATATATGTCTAACACGTCTAATTTTCTCCCAGTAGATGCGGATGAGAATGTGATTGACACATACCCATTTACAATGTTGTCTAATGGCAGTAATCTAACTTTATCTTCGAGAGAAATGGACATATTATTGAATTCATCTACAGACGATTATATCTATGTTCGTTTCCAATGTGCATCATCTACCACCATCACTGCTTATCCATGGGATGCCTCTGATTGTGCAGACAAGTCTCGTACGATTAATTCAGGAAAACGTTTCAATGTGGCAGCGAAGTCATCGAGCAATATTCTTCGTTTGCGCTACGATGATTGGAAAGGTGGAGATATGGTGATTAATTGGGAAGGACAAGTGCGTATTCCTACTTATATTGCGGATACTTGCTCATTTACATTGTCTTCATCGAATAAACGTGTTCTGAAATATACAAGTATAAAGGCGAAAACGATTGAAACGTATGATGCTGCAACAGTTGATTCATGGGAATCTCGCGTAGATGCGGATGGCTTCTTATATGTGCGCATGAATCCAAACAGTGCAGGCTATATTACTTTTACTTCTATCAAACCAGAACCCGTATTGCCAGACACCATTTTTACCACCATCACCGAAACGCTTTGCTATGGCGAGAGTTACGAGTGGAATGGTCAAGTGTACGCTACCACAGGTGAATACACCCAAAACTTCACTGCTGCCAATGGTGCAGATAGTATCGTGACCCTCAAATTGACCATTCTCCCAGAGGTGGCTCCTACTACAGAGGAAGCGACTATTGAAGCAGGTGAGACCTATACATGGAATGGCAAAGAGTATAGCGAAGCAGGTGAATATACCATCACTTTGCAAGATAAGAACGGCTGCGATTACCAAGCCACACTTGTTTTGACGGTGAATGAACCCCTCAGCCCATGCTTGCAAAGCAGTATCAAGTTGAATGTAGGTGATGAGGTGGTGATAAATTTGGATAGTGCTTTCACGGTATATGCGATTGATTATGCTGCATGGATGGCTCAGCCAGTGACATTGGTTTGGACAGGTGCAGAGGCCTTGCATACCTTTGTTGCCGAGACTTGTGTCTTTGCATTGGCACCTTATAATAGATACGTGCACGCGTATGTGCCCGTACCCGCACAAGGTGATTCCGCATTGGATATGGAAGCGTTGGCACCATATGTGGATGCAGATGGCTATTTGTACGTTCGTTTCCTCACCGAGTTCGAAGGCACGCTGAAAGTGGGGCGATAAGGCGATGGGACGGCGTTCCGCCTATTGGCTATTGGCGATGGGACGGCTTCGCCTATGGGATATGGGCGATAGGGCGATAAGGCGATAGGGCGATAGCTCCAAAGGAGCGTCCAATCGCCAATAACCAATAGCCAATAGCCAATCGCCTATAGCCAATCGCCAATAGCCAATCGCCAATATCCAATCGCCAATAGCCAACCAACGCGGCTCTGCTGCCAACAACGCTCGGCTTGCCGAGCAAAAAAGCGTTCTTTGAAATATTGAAATTACCGCATATACGCAAGAAATATAAATTCTTGTGTATATCAAACTGCATGGTGTTTACCACAATTTTTCCAAGTGAAATGCCACAATTTTTCCAAGTATTTGCCCAAAAATGTAAAATGAAATGCCCCAAAAATGTAAAATAATTTGCGTAATTCAATAATTATTAGTATCTTTGCAGCGAATTTGAAAAGTGATATAATTATGAGGTATTTTAAGCGTATTTCGGACAGATTGTTGCTGCAACGGTTAGAGTCAATGGGTGCCGTGTTGATAGAGGGTCCTAAGTGGTGTGGCAAGACTACTACTGCTGCCCAACAAGCGCAATCGATCATTCGTTTGCAAGATCCCGATGAGCGAGGCAACTATGATGTGATTGCCAAAAATCGCCCTTCGTTGTTTTTGCAAGGTACCACCCCTCGCTTGATTGATGAGTGGCAGGATTACCCTGTGGTATGGGATGCTGTGCGTTTGGAAGTAGATAAACGCCAAACGACGGGGCAATTCATCTTGACGGGTTCTAATGTAGTAGAAGAAACGCAGATACGCCATTCTGGTACGGGACGCATTTCTCGATTGCAGATGGGTACGATGAGTCTCTGGGAATCGCAAGAGAGCAATGGTGCAATCTCTCTTAGTGCATTGTTTGACAACCCTCAAATGGATTTTGAAGTATT
Organism: Paludibacteraceae bacterium; assembly: GCA_045591505.1. Taxonomy (GTDB): domain Bacteria; phylum Bacteroidota; class Bacteroidia; order Bacteroidales; family Paludibacteraceae; genus Colicola. The sequence continues at coordinate 96,366 of JAZNSW010000028.1, read as the reverse complement.
GTCAACCCTCTCTGTAGATGATTTGATATTTGCTGCTTGTCGTGGAGGATGGCCTGCTGCTGTTTGTGCAAAGAGTAAAAATGCAGCATTGTCTGTGGCGCGTGATTATGTGAATACCGTTTGCAATTCTGATATAATGCGTATCGATGGTGTTCGCCGTAATTCGCAACTTACGCGTCAGATATTGCGCTCGTATGCGCGCAATATATCTACATTAGCAAAGACAAGTCAGATGTTGCAAGATGTAGTAGCATCAGAGGATATGGATTGCACTCGCCCAACGTTTATGGATTACGTGAATGCTTTAGAGCGTTTGTTTGTTATTCAAGATGTAGGAGCATGGTGTCCAGCCATACGTAGTAAGACCACTATCCGTAGTGGCGCAAAACGAGGGTTCTGTGATCCTTCTATAGCAGTTGCTTTGTTGGGATTAACCCCAGAGTCAATGCAGATGCAGTTGAATACATTTGGCTTTATTTTCGAGCAATTATGTATTCGCGATTTGAAGGCATATACAGCCGACCAATATGCTACGGTGTCATATTATAATGATCGTTATGGTTTGGAGGCTGATATTGTTTTGCATTTGGATGATGGTCGATATGCACTTATTGAGTGTAAGTTAGGAAGTGCTGATGTGGATGCAGGTGCAGCTCATTTGTTGGATTTGCAAGACTTGATTCGTGAGCATAATTTGACGGAAAAGCAAGTGCCTATTCGTGAGCCTGACTTGCTGATAGTTCTTACAGGAGGCAAGGTTGGATTGCGCCGAAAGGATGGTGTATATGTTATTCCTATTGGTTGTTTGAAAGACTAATCCAAGTGTCTATAGTGTAATTTAAGCGGTAGTTTCAATAAAAACGGAATTACCGTTTTTTGTTATTGTCCATTGCGACTTTCCCGCCCTCTGGGCGACAACATAAAACAACCAACGTGGCTCCGCCACATACAACGCACCACAGGTGCAGATAACGTCCACTTGTGGACAGATAACGCAGCTCCGCTGCACACAACGCTCGCTCTGCGAGCCGAAAGCGATCTTTGAAATATTGAAATAGACTGAAAAATGAGCAATTTTGCATTTTTCTGCTTAAATTGTTGTATATATGAGAAAATTATTGTAATTTTGCGGTGCAAAATTCTTAATGGGTACATATGAATTATGACAGAAGAATTATCCTATATCAATTCAAATAACTTGTTTACTGATACTATTGCTATCATAGAGTCTGCAAAGCGAGTTGCTTATCGTTCGGTGAATGTAGTATTGGTTCAGCGTAACTGGCTATTAGGAAAGCGCATTGCCGAGGAACAGTTAGGCGACCAAACACGTGAAGAGTTGTATGGTCAGAATATTGTTACTAACCTTGCAAAACAGCTCACTGCACAGTATGGAAGTGGCTTCGATCGTAGTAGTTTGTATAAATATGTGCGCTTCTATCAATGCTTTCCAAACATTGTGGACGCGGCGAGTCCACAATCTTTTTTACTGACTTGGACACACTATCGAACATTACTACAGGTGGAGGATGAGGTGGCTCGTCAGTGGTATGAAAAGGAGGCAATAAAAGAGGTTTGGAGTGTAAAAACTCTGCAACGAAATATATCTTCTCAATACTACTATCGTATCTTGCAAAGTGTTCATCCACAGCGTGTAGCAGATGAGATGCATAAACTGACTGCTTCGATGCAAGATAAAGATGAGTTCATTAAGAATCCTATTGTAGTAGAATTTTTAGGTTTATCACCAAACACGGATTATACGGAAAGTACATTGGAGAAGGCGATAATTACCAATCTACAAAAGTTTCTTATGGAGTTGGGTAAAGGTTATGCTTTTGTCGCTCGTCAGCAACACATTCGTACGGAGAAGGAAGAGTATTATATAGATTTGGTATTCTACAATTATTTATTAAAGTGCTTTGTGTTGATTGACCTTAAGACCTCTAAAGTTACACATCAAGATGTGGGGCAGATGGATATGTATGTACGTATGTATGATGAGTTGAAAAAGGGTCAAGATGACAATCCTACTATTGGTATTTTGTTGTGTGCAGATACGGATGAGGATATAGCGAGGTTTTCTATTTTGAAGGGTAATGAACAGTTGTATGCCACAAAATATCAATTGTATTTACCTACGAAAGAAGAGTTGCGTCGTGAGATAGAAAAGCAGAAAGAGTTGTTCGCTTTGCAACATCAAAGTTAATCCCTCTATCACATACTCGTATATTTTTCAGTCTGACAAATTTTGTCAGGCTTTTTTGTCTATTTCAGTATTTGTACTATCAACTGAACTACCCCCGCCCTCTGGGCGACAACATAAAATAACCAAACAACGCAGCTCTGCTGCCACCAACGCTCCTCGCTGAGGAGCAAAAAAGTGATCTTTGTAATCATGTATGCCTATGGCTTGCCCCTTATGTGCCACCTATCTCCATCGAGACCTCATCGGAACCTCATCGGAATCTGATCGGAACCTCACCGTAGGATGCATATAGGATAAGCAAGAGATAAGCATGGGAAGGGCATTCTTTCTATGTCCATTACCCCGAATGTTATTCGGGTAATCTCAGAAGGAGAATGCACGCCCCGCGCCCGCGACTGTCCCGCGCTCCCCCGCCGTCTGTTTAGCCCTCGGCGGTGGTCCGCCGAGTATCCGCATTCGGTTGTACCCTCGGCATGCATGCCGAGTAACGCCGCAAGAAGTGCCCGCGTGTTCCCGCCGTTGGTTTAGTGCTCGGCGGTGGTCCGCCGAGATCCCCCGCGGCAAAAGATATTAATTATCAAAATATTAACTATTAACTGACTAACCCCGCCCTTTGGGCGACAACATAAAACAACCAACGTGGCTCAGCCACATACAACGCACAACAGGTGCATGAAACGTCCACTTGTGGACAGATAACGCAGCTCTGCTGCCACCAACGCTCGCTCTGCGAGCCCCAAAATAGAATATTAACAAAAAACTATAAAAATATGAAAAGTATTTTTTCTACAATTTCTAAATTTTCATTGTTCAATCATGCTAAACGATTGGCAATGGCTGTTGTTTTCCTATCTTTTGCTGCTATAGCAACTGCAGGTAACGGTAACGTCTGGGAGGCCCGATTTTACGTTAATAATGTGCAACTCGCAAATGGGGCTACTGGTTCTGGAACAGTATATTTTGAAAATGTTGCTGATGGGCTTACGTTAGATACTCAATGGGATGGAAAAAGTCAGGTGAGCCTATCTCCTAATGTTGAGAATATTGATTTTTTTCATGTCTATAATACTAATGTTCCAGTAAATACAGTTCAGCAAATAAAAGGTGAATTACGTGCAGAAGCCGCAGGCGGATCATTTTTTGAAGGGTGGACATACGAACCTATCAGCTTGACAAAGCATAGTAGTGAGCATACTTTGGGGGATAATTTTACACCAAAAACTTATACCCCAACAATTGACGATAAAACATATACTTTTAATTTTTCAATGGGTGGATATAGTGCTAATAATCAATGTGCACTGGATCAAAATACTGCTATCTACGCTAAATTCACTGCCAAAACCTATTACCAAAAATGGCCTAGGATTGTCATTGAGACGGTAGATAAGTATGGTAACCCCTCTACGGGAGGTGGAAGTTTGAGTGTGTCATTGGGAAAAGCAAATACGGGTACTCAAGATGGTACAATGGGAACAAAGAACTATACAGTATCTGCTACACCGACCGAGTATTTTACACAGACAGCTGATGACAATGGTAAAACAGGAAAAGCATCATACAACTGGACTATCACTGCCACACCCAATAGTGGCTACCATATTGAATCGCTGACATGTAATGGCAATTCTATTACAAGCGGTGGTATATATTCTGGTACTACCAATGCTATGTCTGAGGCTGCTAGTGTACAAGATGTAATTACGGTACGTTTTAAGCAAGATTTCACGGCTACGTATTCAGGTCCAAAAGTAGCGTTTGGCAATAATAGTGCCGATAATGGTAAAATCACTATAGGTGGTCAAACAATTACAAAGAAAACAGAAACCATTGACTTGTCTGCCAATGGTGGAAGTGTTACTAATACATTGAACTTCCAATATACCTTTACAGCAGAGAATACAGATAAAGCTACATTTGTGGGATGGACACTTGATCCAAATGCAAATGCAAATTCGGTATTCTTATCATCAGACTTGTCCTACACTCACCCCTTCACAATTGACAATATAGACAATCAATACCAAACGCCAACGATGTATGCGGTGTATGAATCTTTCTATTATCGCCTTCCTCCGTTATCTTTTGCTGAAGGTAGTATAGGATTGGGAGGAATAGCGGTATCTGCAGATGGTAATGCACCTGCCAATCAGGAAGATTGGATACTCGAAAATATTGACTGTGGTGGAGTGGTGCAAGTGGCAACAGGTGGTACGGACATTACAAGTAAAGAAATCACCTATTACTATCACGCACAACCAACGGAAAATTCAATTTTCATTGGATTTATCGCCTCCTCAACTTACACCGAGGGTGAAACACCTATTTTATCTTCATCGAATACCTATGCTAACCCACAGACCCTTAGTCTAAGTAGGGACCCAAATCATCCAACCGATTGTCCTGCTGTGGTTTATGCTGTGTTTCAACAAAATACCTACTACTATTTCAAGGGCGCAATCGCAGGATTTACAGAGAATGGCGAGAAAGGTCAACTCACTGTTACGGGTTATACCTTGAATGATAACGATGAGGCAGAGGCTATAGTTGTAAAAACATTAGACGGGTATCCAAAGGTATCAGATGATAAGATTGATGATTCGGGTACCACATATCAAACAGAACTTAATGTTCGTAAGTATCAATATACCTATCAAGCTACCGACACCGACCCCGATGGGCAGAATCTAACAGCGTTCAAAGGTTGGTCGCGTTCGCCTTTAGGTGGTACTATTCTTAGTACGGAACCCACTTATGATGTGATATACACAACCTATGGAACTAACGAGGAAGATGCTGCTGAAACAGCACCAATCTATGCTATTTTCCAATCGTATTGGTACAAAGACCCATCAGCAACTGCGGTAGGTGGTGGACAAGTGGCTGTCTCTTATAGTGAAGGTGAACCAGAAGAGAATAGTTGGGGCAACATTATCTCTGCGAACAACAATCCTAATCAAGTGGCTGCGGAGAATGACAAATATGAATACTCTGTGTGGTATCACGCAAGAGGAGGTTTTGGTACTGATTTCAAGGGCTGGGCATATGTGAATAATGTGAATGCGGAAACCTTTACCGACCATACTGCTAATCCATACAAGGTAGATTATTCGGTAACCGCTACCGATGATGTAGCACCTTTTGTGCCAGCACGATTGTACGCCATCTTTGAGTCGGTAATCAAGGTTATCCAACAAGACCGTATGATTTACCATGTAGATGAGCATGGCAATAAGAATATTAACGATGCCAATGTGATTATCAACTTCAATGAGGCAGCAACCCTTACCGCTACCTTAAAGGATAACCACGACATATTCCAATTGTCAGATAAGCAAAATGTACAAAAAGGTACATCTATCACTTTGGATGCTTCTTCGGGTATGTCGCATATGGTGGTGTCTTACATAGGCCAAACGCCAGCTGAACATATTGGTAAAACAGCTACCGTCACCTTATCATCCACTTATACCGATGATGAGGGCAATAACGGTACAGCGAGCATAGATGTGGTCATTACCATTGAAGAGAAACCGTTTGTCACTTTCCTGCCAACGGATGGAAAGGGTAGTTATACTATACAACATACCGATGGTCGTGGCATTGGCTATGAGATGCCAAAAGAGGCTACGGAAAATATCTATGTATCCGTAGCGCAGGAGAATATGTCCACCTTTGAACTGAACCTAACGGAAGATGTAGCTAATGATGGACTTACTTTTGCAGGTTGGCAAATGATTGTGGGTGATGTGGCAAGTTATTTCTCATACGATAAAAAATGTACTTATACCTTCAAAGAATCTGCTTATGTTCGCCCAGTCTTCTTGGCAGATGATCGTGCGGTGTTTACTATTGATGGTGACCCTAATGAACGACCTGAGTACAGGAATAACTACTACGATTTGCAACAAGCACTTAATGATGCTAAAAAGGTATATGGAGAAAAGAACGAAACCCAAGTGGTGGTGTTTAGCAACGATGGAAAACAAGCGGGTACTCTCTATCAAGGCGATTATGTAATCCCTACTGGTGTCATTTTATTGATTCCAGGTGTGGGACCAGACGACGATATCACCATGAATGAAGCGGATGAAGACAAGTACGTATATCGACTAAAAAATAGGGTGAATAACAATGGTAGCATTACCGAAATTACCCTCACAACTAATGACTATATCAATACTTCTGCACCTGCGAAGGCGTATCGCAAGTTGAATGTGGAAGATAATACAACGTTTACAGTCAGTTCGGGTGCATGTATTTATGTGTATTCGATGTTGAATCGTAATGGGCAAACTTACGAAGCGCGTCCATATCGTTATGGTCAAATGATTTTGGGAGAGAATTCTCATATTAATGTAGAAAGCGGAGCAGAATTATATGCCTTTGGTTTTGTCACAGGAGCAGCAAGCAGTAAAGTGACGGTGCAAAGTGGTGCGAATGTATATGAGATTTTCCAATATTCTGACCCTCGAGGAGGAACAGGTGTGGCGCACTTATTTATTTGTAGAGATTATTACAAAGTTTTTCCTTTTAGCCAATTTTATATTCAAAACGTAGAAATTCCTTTGGAGATTAAAGGTGGAGCAACGGAGTATGTCACCACAACAGCAACGATACAGGAGGTGCCGTATGTATTGATGGCTTCATTTGTTATTCCTAAAACCTCTGAGAATGTGACAGGTCTCTTCCAATTGGATGCGAATACTTCATTCATAAAGTACTATGATCTTGTGACTGATCGACAAAAAATCATTGTAAAAGGAAATTCTATAGAACCATCCACGGCAAAATTTGGTTCGATTAAAATAGACATGGGTGATTTGGGTGAGGTTATGTTGGGTAGTACTTTGAATTCAATCGCAGGACTAGGTTCGTGGCTTTTGGGTTCAACTGAAATAGGCAAATTGCTTAAGGATATAAGGGATGTAGAATTAAATTCCAATGATTATGTTTTACCCTTGAACCATAACATGGATTTCACGATGGAAAATGTTATAGTTTCAGTGGCATCTGAGTTCGCTTTTTTAGCTGGTTCTACGCTTACAATAGATGAGAAATCTACATTCAAACTTGAATCTGGAGCTAAAGTGTATTTGTATGATGCTGTTGATAACTACTTGCCAGATGCTTTACGCGGTGCAACAAATAAAGGCGATGGAGGTGGACTAGGATATTTTGCTTCAACGAATGAATTGTTGATTCCTGTCTTTGGAACTCCAAATAATTCACATTTAAAAGCAGATGGAACGAATAAGCGTACGTCATCCGCATTGAAAGATGCGCAATGGGTAGTAAACGGAGAGGTCCTAGTAGAAGTTGGTGCGGGACTATATACAACGAATAGTCAAGAAAATGAGCACGCGCAAATTATTTCAACACGTAACGGTATAGTAAATTTTGAATCTGCACTTGGGAACGCTGAAACCTATCAAGCTAAATATATGGCTAAAACAGGTGTGGACGCATTGCTTGACATAAGTAAATTTAAAATCAATAAAGATAATGACCAATCGGCTCATAAAAGAGCCATTTACCCTGTCACCTCTGCCAAACTCCAGAATGCAGATGGTACATACGTTTCTACCAATAAGAATACCTTTACCTATGACCCTGCGCAAGGAAAATGGGTGACAAGTACACCAGCTTCAACTACGCTACAAGGTGCAGACGTGAAAATTACCATGCCCGACTATAACCTCGTAACAGATGTAGTGGACCCACACAATTTTGCCGTCACTTCTAACCTGCCAGAGGCTGTTGCTTCCGCAACGATTGCATGGAATGGAGGTACTGCTACTGAAGTGAGTGGTATCAGTACTGATGTTGCGGGTACGCATATATCACTTGCATATACTCCTACCAATAAGGCAGGAGAATATATAGGATTGATTAGCATCAATAACGGCAAATATTACCAACGAGTAAATATCACAGAAGATTATACTCCCCGCTTTACTGCAATAGAGGAATTTGAAACACAAACATCGCTCGGCTACTCATCCGAAATGAGTGCTAATATAGTCCCAGAGACCAATAACGTAGCTGGTATTCTTGAAGGTAAGTACAAGTCCACTTGGAAGGCGGAGATTATGGGCGCGAATGCGGATGAGTTCTACTTCGTATTTGGAGAGGGAGATCAGTTACTCGCTGATGCACGAATCATCTTCAAGCCTAAAACGGATTCAGATGGTAGCAAGCATGCTATTCTTTCATTGACTTGCACCTACACCGATGCAGCTGGAGTTGTGCATACCACATGTAAGCAAATTCCATTGGAGGGCGTGGTGATTACACTTGAACCAAACACCCTTGCTTTTGCAGACGATATAGATTCTTTGTTTGTTAGCAGCAGCCCGAAGGCCCTCTTTAAAGAGGGGTCTGTCAATAATACATCAGGTATGATGTCATATACCTTGTCTGCTGAAGGGGTAGTTAATGTAGCATATGATGGTGAAAATATACCTACCATTCAACCTGCTGGTGAAAGTGCGAAAGACAAGTCTGTAACTATCACTGTTTACCAAGAAGCGAGCAACGGTATTGCAGCCACTACCATATCCAAAACCATCACCGTCACCGAGGATATTGTATGGAACTGGAAGCATCTCTATTTTGATACCACCAATGAGAACCCTGTCTCTCACCATGAGCAAATAGAGATCGTGAGCATTAAGATTTCAGACAACCACCATTATAAAGAATATGATGAGGCTGGCAACCTTATCAAAGAATATAATGACGATGGCGACCGCCACGATGTGGTACAGTCGTTCACTCAATCGGACAATTCTGGTTATAAGGATGTGATATCTATCGCAGGTTGGGAAGAAGGTGAAACGGAAGTGTATTTTAGAGTGTTATATAGAGTGGGTGATGATGATGAAATTCAAGGTGATGGAGATGATGATCCTGAATATAAGAGTGAAGTCTATCGTGATCCACGTTATTTGCCATTCACAGTGAATGATGATCGTATCTACGAGGCAGTAACTTGGGCGCAAACAGGAATTAACCATGCCGATGGTGATGTTACTTTCACACCTGCTGATGCCGTGGCACAATGGACATTTACCTTCAAAGGCATACCAGACCTTTTGACCTTCAATGCCAAAGGTCAGGGCAAGTGGCAGATTGAAGAGAGTCATAATGGCACCAACTGGAGCATTACGCACACATGGGCAACCATCGCCTCTTCTGCGCCATTTGAGATGGAGTTGCAACCTGCTACACGTTTTGTGCGCATCAGCTATGGCAAAGGAGATGTAAAGGGCATATTGTCTAATGTAACTGTTACTGAACTGAAAAGCGTTCGCGCTGATGTGAATAAATTGTATATGCCAATCATCTCACCTAATAGTTCGAAGAATGTTGTCTTTACCTATGTGAGTGAAGAAGGATTCACTTTGGAGACGGGCAATACGGATTTATTTACCACAACGCCAAGTACTCTGTCTGGTCTCGCTACTGATCCATATTACGTTATCCAGCAAGTGAATGTAGCCAGCAAAGCCACTACAGAGATAGTGGATGCACTGAATGTGAAGGGTGGTGATTTAACTATTCCAATTCAGACATTCACTTTCCCACAAGCAATTCCAATCCAATTGGCTTCTGATCATCAAGAGCGTTACTACTATGTGACAACCAATACCTATAATACGGTATGGGATATGGAGAACCGTCAAATAGTGATGCATAATGCCGTGGCTGATGCTTCACCATATGTGGTATTCCATTTTGCAGATTCACCTGTGCCTGGTATCATTAGCTTTAGTTATCCTACCTCCGCAAAAGGTACCTGGCTGATAGAAGAAAGTGCGAATGGTAGTACAGGTTGGACAGAGATGGATGCTAATGAAGCAGAGGATTTAACCAAGCAGTTTGTGATGAGGGACTTCAGTTATCCAGAAGCTTCACGCTATGTGCGTATAACCTATTTGAGTGACTATGCAGAAATCATCGAACTAAGCAACTTGGCAATCCTACCAACCAGCAACGTAACAGTGAACCCTTCTGAACTCATCGTGTATGACACTCAAAATGAGATGTTGTCTGTCACCGCGAATAACATCAAGCAGATTTCTTTTGAATTGCCAGAAGGATTTGCGATTGTGAATGAAAACGGAGGGGAATTAAATGCTAATGCCTTGTCGTCCATGTTTGTAGGCGATGGTACAAAGAAAGAGGATATTTATATCAAATATTCAGGCACAGCATTGGCTACATATGGCGACCTCGTTATATCTACTACCAAAGATGCTCAAGGAGCAGATATTGACAAGAAAGTTTTGGCAGTAGTTCATCTTACAGGTCTTAAGAAAAACTTACCTGTTGGTGCGTCTGGTATATACACAGGTACTGCTTTAGATATTGCAGGCTTCGACAAAACGAAAGAGGCATACCGTCGTCAAATCAATACACAACACGCATTTGCTGGTGGGAACGCACTCTTTGATTATGTGATTATCTATGGCGAAACAACTACCACAGATGAGGCTAATACAATCACTGCACCAACTTCTACTGCGGGTAGTAATGCACAAACACCATGCTATATTTATCAGAAAAACGGAAATAACTATGAATTGTTATCTTTGGTGGAAAATGCCAATAGTAGTACCAAATCGTGGAGTGGTGCGATGACTGTGCCTGATGATCATTCGCTGAAAGTGTATATCACAGGTTTCTGCCCATACGCTTCTACTGGTTACTCAAAATCCGATGAAGGTGTATGGTATTTCGCTGGAACAACAGGCGATAAGATAGATATTTATCTCGAAGATTGCTATATCTATTCTCGCTACAAATCCAAACGAGGCAACTCCTTCTCGCGTAGCAATGGTGAAAGCTATTCCGACAAGGTAGCACGTGGTTCAGGTGCAGTGCTCCTATTTGCTAATACGAATAAAAATGATGCACAAACCGAATCAATGGATGTAACAATCCATACACGTGGAACCAACCTCCTCAAGAGCCACTATGGTTGTCTCTTTGAGTCAATTGTTGGACGTGCATTCCAAATCTCATCCCCAGTGCAGATTTATATGCAATCACCAGCTCACTACAACAACTCGTTCTCTACACTCACTTTCGATGACAAGTGGCCAACTGCTACTACCGAGGAGAACGGCGTGTTTACATCTACTGAACGCACCAATGGTCTCCTCAGCCTGCAAAAGCAGGTGAACAATGCCCCATCTATTGATATGGGTAACAAGAAAACAGTAGTGAATTTCAGCGGAGGACAAATCGAGTTGCAAAATGCGCTAAACTCCTCTGACAACTACGAAAGTACTCTGGCAATCTCCTACCGTACGGGTACCTATGGACCTGCTAAATTCCGTTTCACACTATCACATGGTATTGGTACGGATGGTACAGAAGGTCGTGTTAACTTCTACGATGGCACGACTACTGTCAAATCAATGACAGTGCCAGAGCGTTATCGCCAATATTATCTCATGGATGAAAATGGTACAACTACCTCTTGTCTTCGTTCGCAGAAGAATACCTTCGTATATGGTGGTTCACATTGCATGATGCGTGCTTGTCCAGAACCAACCGACAAGGGTGGTGCACCAACTGATGGCGATGTAGAATTACAGACTATAACCGATGAGCAAGGTGGAACAAAGCAAGTTCCTGTGATAACTGGTAATCCTCTGGGACTCTATGAATACACATTGGTTACTGAGGGAGAGACTCCTGATGTGGTTGATGGTACTACCAAATTAGCAACCATCAATAACTTCCCTGGCAATTTGGAGCATAGTGAAAGTCGTATGAAATTGAGTGAAGTACATGAAGGATATCCTAATGGTAGATATGGTTTAGAGAGTGTCACTCCTAAGGACAATAAACTGCAATTTTGGATTCCTGCTGGATATGTTCAAGGTGTTGCGCCAGAAGTGAATAACAAGATTTCATACTGGAAAGCTTGTATGACTTATATCGAAGCGAAATATGGTCCTTATGAGGGCAATATTGGTGGTATGACAGAAATCGCCTTCAATGATGATGGGCAGCAAATAGAGGAGGTATATAATCTCGTGTATTGCGAAATAGACGCAAATATCGCTGATGTGATTGCTGCTACTGGTGACGAACAATATTATGCACCAGTATTAAATCCTGCTCCTACAGAAAAACCAGATGAGAAGTATATGCAAATTCCACCAACCACTGTTGGAACAGGACTTGATCAAGACAACCCAGTTGAAAGCAAAAATTATATCACAAATACATCGGATTATATTGTGAAGGACAAACTATATTATATTGTTCCTGCGCAAGCGGATGTTTGGATGGCATTTACAGCACCATTCGATGTGGCGAAGATATACATTATGGAAACTCGTCACGAGCAAGATCTATCTAATGATGCAAAAGCTTTATTAGGAGCTGAACTTGACTATCGTAATGCAATGTTGAAATCTCAAGCCAAACACAATGCCGATTTCGCTGCATTCTTTGGTGTAGCACTCGCCTTGGAAAGTACAAAGCCATTCGAAGATATCTTTGCTGATTACATCGGTTGGGCAAACTGGAAAGATGGTGCTGCGCGCAGAAATAAGTATGAGTTGGTGCATTACTACAATACCTATGACAATGAGGGTAATTTGGAAACTTCCAACTGGGATAATGCTGACTATTATTTGTACAAAAATACAGGTCATTGGGAATTGACACAACCAGATGCAGAAGGTAACCAACGATTTACCACCAAGTGGGAGTTTGTTGCACCACCAGCCAAAGGTGAGGCACTTCTCAAGCAAGGTGAAACATACTCAATGCTCTTCCCTTATTGTACAGGGTGTGGTGATGATTTGGATAGTCGTGATTACTGGGATTATTGGACAGGTAAGTTCCTTATCTTCGAAAGTACAGATGGGGGCGAAGATGGTCACACGATTAAAGGCTCTGAATTTGTTGGCTCTACATACGAAGGCACTACATGGACTTATACTGATAATGGTTTAATTTCCACTTTAGCAGAGAGTGGAGTGAACAATAATCAAGCTATATTGACTGGTAACCAAACGTTTGCGAAGATGCACTCAAGTGATAATAATGTGTTGGCGTATAGTGCTGAGTTTGATAGTGAAGGGTTTACGTTACAAGGTTCAGATATTGAACCAACTCAATCTTTCCTATATACCAATGTGGCAGCTATTACATCATCTGGTCAGAGTCTATTAGGTATTGGGCGCGATGGTACTATTCGCTACGGAGGCAATAACGCTGGTAACCAGAATGGTACCACTGGTTTAACTCCTACCGTAGGTGGTGGCAATGATATGTTCATCACAGCTATTGATGGTGGAATCAACATCGCCGTGGCTGCGCCACAAGTGGTGCGCGTGCTGTCATCCACAGGTTCAGTCATCTTTGCAGGCACCATCACCACCGCTACCGATGTACTCCTACCAACCAGCGGCATCTACATCATCAGCGGCGAAAACGAAGTGCAGAAGATTCTTTTTTAGGACGCTGCGCTATTGGACGCCCTGAAGGCTATTGGGTATTGGACGGCTTCGCCTAATGGACGGCGTTCCGCCTATGGGATATGGGCGATTGGCGATTGGCTATTGGATATGGGCGATAGGGCGATGAGGAGATAACGGAAAACGGAAAAGTGAAAACGGAGAACTATATGCAAAGAACAATATTGAGTATTTTATTCCTTGTTTTTGCCCTAACGATGGTAGGGCAAAAGCAAGAATTGTCCGTAGCAGAACGCAATGCGCAGATGGGGTTTAATGATACCATCGACCGCCTCGCGGAGGATTTTGTATTCGTGAGCCTAATGGTAGCCGACCCTACGGATTGGCGTGATGATGTGTTAGGTATGCTCGGGCATGCTTTCCTACGTTTGCAATGTCCGGTGTTTGGTTTGGATTATTGCTTTAGCTATGAGAGTGAGAATGTGAATACGCAGTTCTCCAAATATGCCCAAGGAAAACTAAAAATGGGTATGTTCGCCATTCCAACGGACGAATATCTGCAAGATTATTGGCATTGGAATCGTGCGGTACATGAATATCGCCTGAACCTCCCCCCAGACGTGGAGACGCGCCTTTGGGAGATTATGGATAATAAATTGAGTAGGGGACTGAGTATGAAGTTAGACCTCAGTCGTCGCGGTTGTGCTATCTCGGCGGTACATTTCATCAAAGCAGCCTTGCAGGATATTCCGATTGTATATCCTCAAGGTACACGCTATGAGACACTATCTCGGCGTGAGATTATGTATCAAGATTTAGAGGCACATCCATGGCTGCGACTTCTATATGGCACGGTGATACCCAATGACTATGATAAAGATTGTCCGATAGATGAGAAACTGATTGTGCCTGCTGATTTGGCAGAGATATGGCAGCAATCCACGGTAAATGGAAAGGTGTTTGCGGAATATATAGGTGATATTGTTCAGTCGGATTATGTGGAAGATACAAAATCTCCTATTCTCACTCCGCAACTATTCGGGTTGATCTTATTACTGATTACTATATTGCTGATGACTTTTGGGGTAATTGGCTGGAAATGGGTGCTATTGGGTGTTCAGTTCTTGATAGGTTTGTTTTTGCTATATGTGGCACTATTCACGCAGCTGTTTACGAGTGCAGGATGGTTGATGATGGTATTGTTCAATCCTCTCCCTCTAATCCTGTGGAAATGGCATAAATACTGGCAGCTGCCTTATGCCGTACTGCTGCTGATAGAAGCATTGGTGCTGGTGTGCTGGCCCCACATGTTGGTGGACCCTGCTTATATCATCTTGTTGCTCTCCTATAGTGTGTTGTTTGCCTCAGAGCCAATCAAACATGCTTATGCACGAAAAAAGAAAAAATAAGGGATATCCACTACTGCCCTTCTCGCAATTGGTATTCGATATGACTCGTTGGGCACCGTGGGTGTATATGTTTGAGGTTCGGTGGTGTTGGCATGGTCAGAAAAAGGAACTGCAACGTATTGAGTCTGCCATTCTGCAGGTGCTGAATCACCATCCCGTTTTCAATATGCATGTGGACACGCATGGCTACCAGAGTTATCAGTCCTCGCCCGCTACGATGAAAGGGCAGTATTATGCCGTGCGATTATGGACCAAAGGAGAAGATGTGTATGGTCGATTCCGATGGAGTAGAATCTTAGGCGATGGCAAAAGCATATATATCTTCTTTGAGAATGTTATTCGAGCATACAGAGGAGAAGAATTGCCCCCAGATGAATATCTAACCTATTTGGAAGAGCTATCGCAAATACAATGTTCTGCTCGTTATGCAAATAGTAAAACATGGTTAGAAACTACTTTTGCAGATACGAACGTGCCTGTGCGCCCATTGATAGATAGAAAACGCCTGCATACAATCTTGCCCATGCGGGTGGGAATTCAGAGGGATGATTATACTGCCCTTCGTGCTGCTATCAATCAGTTCTTGCAAGACAATATGCTTACCTTGGATGGTTTCTTCTCACTCTGTGTGGCGTTGGCTATCGCTGAATACTGCGATACAGATAGTGCAGCACTCACTTGGGCATACGAGGGTAGAGAAACGCCCATGGAGCAGCATATCTTTGGTAGCCTGCATCGGGATATTCCTTTTCAAATCCATCGTATCAATCCCATAACCCACCAACCCTATACACGTGATGAGTTGGTGCGTCAGGCGCGTCATCAGATTCGTTCAGGCATTGCACATAGTGATTATCCTTATACGCTGACTGAGCCCCATAATGCCCGTTGGGATTATGCAGTAAATATCATACGAAATCAGAATCCAGATGAGGGGCTATCCGTTTCACCTATTCCCATCACGCTACTGCCTATGCCCAAACAGAGAATAGCCTACGCTATGCTGGATATTGAGATATGTGAGGTGCAGGGTGGGATAGAGGAGTTACTATTCCGATATAGTGCCACACATTATAAGAAAGAGAGCATGCAGCGTTTCGCTGCTATGATAAAACAATATGCCCTATGGTTGTTGAGCAAATAAAATACATACTATCATCCCATCAGGAGTTGCGTGCTATGGTGGAGCAGTCGATTCTCTTGGCGCAGCGTGCCAATCCCGACCGTGGCACCAATCCTGTGCAGTCCTTGGAGGAGTGGTATGTGTATTTAGACGCTTTTCGACATCGTATGCCTTGGGAGAGTCTTCAGTTGGGTGAGGATGCCTCCTTCTTCCATCGTATAGACCAATGTATTGGCTATTTCTATTTCCTGTTGGATCAACCTCTGGAGGCGTTGAGGGATAGAGGGTATTGGTACCCTTCGCTGCAATACGTACCCACTATTGCCCATTGGTTGGCTGCGTATAATACGGCATGGGGAGAATGGCTGAGCAGCAGCGATAGTTGGCAGGAGGCGTATTATCAATTAGCGCGCACCGATAGTCAATTCGAATTAGATACTGCGCGCTATGAGTTGCCCGAGCATTGGTATAGTTGGAATGATTTTTTTGCTCGCCGATTACGTACTCCGCTCGCAGTGCCCCATTGTGGGTTTGTTAGTCCGTGTGACGGTGTGCTGATGGATATGCCCGTGAAAACGACTTCTATGGATGAACTATCTGATTTATTAGCAGGTAGCACCTACCAAGATATTTTCGTGGGCGGAAAAGCCATTCATTGGGTATTGGATGTATTTGATTACCATCGTTTTCATGCCCCTTGTGCTGGCGAGGTGGTAGAATGTCGTACTATAGGCGGTATTCACGCAGGTGGTGGAGTCATTATCTGGGATAAGGAGCAGCATCGCTATCGTTATGCGCAATTAGCCTCCACAGGTTTTCAGTCTTTAGAGACACGAGGTGTATTGGTGATGGATACGCCCGAATATGGTCGTATCGCATTGGTGGCGGTGGGCATTCAGCAGGTCAGTTCTGTAGTGTGGGACAAGGCGATACGGGTTGGCACGAAAATAGAGCAAGGTCAAGAGTTAGGATTTTTCCAATTCGGAGGCAGCGATATTCTCCTGCTTTTTGAAGCAGGAAAGGGGATAGATATAGCAAATAACAAACCCATGAAAGTGGGGGAGGGACTGGTAACTGAAAACTGAAAACTGACAACGGAAAAGTGAAAACTGATTAACTATTAACAACATATGAAACGATACGCATTAGTGACAGGTGCAAGCCGAGGAATAGGCAGGGCGATTGCTATCGAATTAGCCAAAGACGGCTGTGCCATATTATTAAATTATAAATCCAATCATGCAGAGGCAGAAGAAACGAAGCGACTGATAGAGGCAGCAGGTGGTGAAGCGGAACTCATGCCTTTTGATGTGAGCCAGCCGGATGCTATCAATGCAGCATTGGACAAGTGGTTTGCAGCGCATCCAGATGAGTATATAGATGTGTTGGTCAATAATGCAGGCATCGTGGATGATGAGATTATGCTTCTGATGGAGCCTGAGCAATGGCATAGGGTGGTAGATGTAAATCTCAATGGCTTTTTCTATTGTACTCGCCGTGTGATAGAAGGGATGGTGATGAATCATCATGGGCGTATCGTGAATATTTCATCAACTGCTGGTCAGATGGGTATTTCTGGTTTGGTTCATTATTCAACAGCGAAAGCTGCACTTATTGGAGCTACGCGTTCGCTGGCTGTGGAATTAGCACCCAAGCATATCACCGTCAATGCGGTTGCACCAGGGATGATAGAAACTGATATGATACGAGAAAAATATAGACCTAAAGATTTCAAGAATACTAAATTATTTCCGATGCGCCGATTGGGCAAACCAGAGGAAGTGGCTTATTTAGTTTCTTTCCTCTGTAGCAGCCGCGCAGATTTTATCTCGGGTCAAACCATCGGCATCAACGGAGCCGCTTTCTGACCACTGACAACTGAAGACTGACAACTGAAAACTGACCACTAACAATGAACCGCGTAGTAATAACTGGCATGGGAATATGGTCTTGCATTGGACAAGACCTGCAAACCGTTACCGAGAGCCTCAAACAGGGACGTTCGGGAATTATCTTCGACCCCCAACGAATAGAATACGGACTTCATTCAGGGCTAACGGGCAATGTGCCGCGTCCTAATCTAAAGCCATTGTTGCCACGTAAATACCGTGCTACGATGTCTGAAGATGCAGAATATGCCTATATGGCTGCGCGGCAAGCGTTTGAGCAAGCAGGCATAGAGGATACCTATTTGCGTCAACATGAAGTAGGCATTATCTTTGGTAATGATGGAAATACGCACATGATTGATCATCACGCTGTTATGTTGCAGGAACATGATTCGCATATGTTAGGTCCAAGTGTGTTCTTCCAAAGTGTGACATCGTCTGTTACAATGAACCTCAGTACGATTTTTCATCTCAAGGGCATTAATATGTGTGTAGGTGCCGCTTGTGCAAGCAGCAGTCATGCCATAGGATTGGCTACTATGTATATCCGTCAAGGGCTGCAAGATACGATTTTAGTAGGTGGTTCATGTACCATGGACATGAGAAGCGCATGTGCAACAGATGCGATAGAGGCTATTTCTCTGCGTAATAATGAACCTATCTTTGCATCTCGACCTTTTGATGCGGATCGCGATGGCATGATTCCATCAGGAGGAGCTGCGGCATTGGTGTTGGAGGAATACGAACATGCTGTTGCACGCGGAGCAACGATTCTTGCCGAGGTATGTGGATATGGTTTTTCAACCAACGGAACAGAAGATATTTCTATGCCTTCTGCAGAAGCAGAATATATAGCTATGCAGCGAGCCTTGGCGGATGCCAATGTACAACCCGCAGATATAGACTATGTGAACGCACATGGCACATCCACCCCCGTGGGAGATATAGAAGAAGCAAAAGCCCTTGCGCGATTGTTCCGCGGCACGAAACAGCCGTTCGTATCTTCTACCAAATCCATGACAGGGCACGAAAACTGGATGGCAGGGGCGAGTGAAGCGGTCTATTCGATATTGATGATGCAGCACAATTTCGTGGCACCGAATATCAATCTTCAGAACAAGATAGATGAGGCAAAAGCCCTTAATATCGTGACTGATACCGTTTATACCCCAATCTATACCGTCCTCTCCAATTCTTCGGGCATGGGTGGAACGAATAGCGCATTGGTATTCAAAGCTATCAGTGATTAGCAATCAGTGGTCAGCCGAAAACTGACAACTCTTATAGAAATGGACTTTGAAATATTGAAATGATCGTAATATTTAGCAAATAGCATTTTTTAGTTGCACTTTTTGATGAGACATTACACTTTTTAGTTGCACTTTTTATATTTTTATTACATTTTTTAGTTGCACTTTTGTGTGGATGAAAAAAAAATTGTACCTTTGCACCGTGAATTTTGTTGTTTAATTTTCAAACAGGCAATTTATAATAATAATGATATGATACGATACGCAATTGAAGACCTCAAATCGTGGAAAGCGAATCCCAATCGCAAACCACTTATATTGCAAGGTGCACGACAAGTGGGTAAGACTTGGCTTATGAAACAGTTTGCAGCGGAGTGTTTTGAACGTTCGGTGTATATCAACTTCGAGAATAACCAGCTGTTGGAACATTTGTTTGCGAAGGATTTTGATATTGACCGTATCTTGTTGGAATTGCAAATAGCTACCCACACCTCTATCACTTCTGATACACTATTACTCTTTGATGAGTTGCAAGAAGTGAAACGTGGTGTAACTGCGCTCAAGTACTTTCAAGAACAACGCCCTGAGCAACCTATTATTGCTGCAGGTTCGTTATTGGGAATAGCAATGCATAGGGATGATAGTTTTCCTGTTGGTAAAGTGGATTTTTTGACGCTCTATCCGATGTCCTTTTTTGAGTTTGCAGAGGCGATGGGAGAAGGCTTGTTAGTCAGTCAAATGCAAAAACAAAACTGGAATGTCTTATTATCACATGCCTCAACTTTGGAAACTTTACTTCGTCAGTATTTTTACATAGGTGGTATGCCCGAGGTGGTAAATGCCTTTGTTCAGAATAAGGATTTTCAACAAGTGCGAGCCATCCAACAAACGATACTCGATAGTTACGACCGCGATTTTTCGAAGCATGCTCCTGATCGTGAGGTGCCTCGAATTCGAATGATTTGGCGCAGTGTGAGTGGACAATTAGCTAAAGAGAATAAGAAATTCATCTATGGTTTCTTGAAGCAAGGTGCAAGGGCTAAGGATTTTGAATTGGCATTGTCTTGGCTGCAAGACGCTGGACTAATCTACAAAGTTCACCGTACCAAAGCTGGATTATTGCCTCTATCCGCGTATGAAGACTTTGCTGCTTTTAAAGTGTATCTGTTAGATGTCGGATTGTTGAGTGCGATGTCGGGTTTATCCGAGCAGATGTTGCTTCAAAAGAATGATATGCTTCGGGAGTTTAAGGGAGCACTGAACGAGCAATATGTACTGCAGGAGCTAAGAACGAACAGAAAAAACATAATATACTATTGGTCTCAGGATAATTCCCAAGGAGAGATAGATTTTCTCGTACAGCAGGGAGACATGATTCTTCCGATAGAAGTGAAAGCGGAGGAGAATTTGCAAGCCAAGAGTCTGAAATGGTTTGTAGAGCATCATAAGGGATTGCATGGATTGCGTTTTTCAATGTCTAACTATAGAGAGCAAGATTGGTTAACTAATTATCCGTTATATTCAGTAGAAGCAATCGTGTAGTAGGTGAATTGACAGTTAATAGTTATCAGTTGACAGTGCCACAGGGAGGATATATCAACAACAGAAACAACATTATTCTTATCTCAGCTTGCGCTTCGAACGATTTTTTCAACAACTTGCGCCCGAATCAACTCCCCCAGGCGCGAGGAGAGGGGGATTATAACGACAACACAGACAACTATTCCGCTTCGCCAACATTGCTCAGCGGGATATAATAGGTTGATATGCAAGCACCAATGTTGGGTGCGCGCAGAAGTTGTTTTAAGTTCGTCGTTAATAATAAACAGAACTATGTGAGCAATTATAGTAAATTAATCAAAATTATAGAATGATATGACACAACAAGAAATTCAATCAAAGGTGATTGCCTTTATGACAGACCGTTTAGAGTACGAACCAGATATGCTTAATCCAGAAGCAGAATTGAAACGTGATTTAGGTATGACCTCCTTGGATGCGGTAGAAACGGCTATTTTTCTCAAGCGCACTTTCGGCTTCCAACCCGAGCGCAATGCTATCAAAATGCTCGTAACCCTCCAAGACCTCTATGACTATATAGAAGAGCACAATTGCTAAATTCCGCTATATTTACTTAAGATTCAGCTATTTTTACTATGACCGAACATTATTTAGATAGATTAGCCCGAACCATCAATGCGAATTGGGATGCGCCTGCGCTCACGGACTTCTATCTCACCGAGGACGGCACTGCGCAAGATACTTCGCGTGGTAATCATTATACATACGGTGAAATGTATAACGAGATAGTTCGTGTGGCGGATTATCTTGAGCGATTGGGACTACAAAAGGGCGACCATATCGCTATATGTGGGGCAAACTCTGCCCATTGGGTGATTGCCTATTTGGCGATTGCTAAGATGCAAGGGGTTTCCGTAACAATTATGCACTCTTTAATGCCAGAACAAATAGCTGCATTGGTGCACTTTTCGGATGCGAAAGCGTTGTTTGCGGATGAGGATATTTGGGCAGAATTGCAAGACCATTCTATGCCACAAGTGCAGACTATTGTGTCCCTTGCTGATTGGCGTTGTTTGCAATCAACAAACCACCGACTCATCACCGACTCATCACCGACTCATCAGCGAGACATCTCCTTCCCCCACTACGAACCCGATTCACTATCCATGATATGCTTTACTTCAGGTTCTACCAGTGATGCAAGAGGGGTGATGCTTAGTTATAGGAATATTAGCAATAATGCCCAAAACATAATAGACGGATATCCAGATGATGAAATAACTCATTTTCTTTCTGTATTACCGATGTCTCATATATATGGTTTTATGACGGAGATAGTAGGACAGCTATTAAAGGGTAAACACGTATATATATTGTCATCATTATTGACCATAGATAATTTGTATAATGCTATACGGTATGTGCGTCCCTACGCATTAAGCCTAATACCAATACTGGTATTAGGCTTAATGCGTACGCATCAAGACTCTCCATCTGTGTTGTGTGATTGTTGTAAGCAAATATATATAGGGGGAGCTTCTTTTGATAAAGAATTAGAAAGAAAACTCCTTGAATCACATGTTCCAATCTCTATAGGCTATGGGACAACAGAAACGTCACCATTAATAAGTTATTCAACATGCGATACATACAAATACGGTACCTGCGGAAAGATAGTTGAAGGTATGACTGCTCGTATAGCTGACAATGGCGAAATCCTTGTCAAAGGCGAGAATGTGATGCTTGGCTATTACAAAAATCCCGAAGCAACGGCGCAGAAGATAGATGCCGATGGTTGGCTTCATACGGGCGACCGAGGGTATTTGGACGAGGATGGCTATCTGTATGTAGAGGGACGTTTGGAGCAGGATATGATTGTGCTCCCCAATGGCGAAAACATTCACCCTGATAATATAGAACGCAAGATAAATGCCCTGCCCGAAGTGGCAGAGTCCATTGTCATCGCTCGTGATGGCAAACTCGTGGCAATTGTAGTAGTCAGTGGTGAGTTATCAGCGGACAGCAGGAAGGCTCTCAGGTTGTCCATCCTTCGCTCGGTCAATGCGCAATTGCCTATGTACGCACAGATCTACGACATCGAGTGGAGTGCCTCCCCCCTTGCTCGCACCGCCAAACAAACCTTGAAACGATATTTGTATAAGTAGGAAGTTGTCAGTGGTCAGTAAATGGGCTATTGGCGATGGGCTATTGGCGATGGGACGGCTTCCCATATGGGCGATAAGGCGATGAGGCGATAGGGCGATGAGGCGATAGGGCGATTGGACGGCGTTCCGCCTAATGGATAATGGACGCCCTGAGGGGCTATTGGGTATTGGACGGCGTTCCGCCTATTGGACGCTATGCTAAAGGACGGCGTTCCGCCTATGGGATATTGGACGGCTTCGCCTATTGGGTAATGGACGCCTTAAAGGGCTATAGGCTAGAAGCAAAAAATCGCAGAAAAGTGAACTTTCTGCGGTTTTTTGTTGCAAGTGTCAGAAAAATATAGTACCTTTGCAGCGGAAAAAGCGGACAAAATAGATGGTTTTTTTGAGAAAAAGCGGACAAATTGCTGATGATTTTCGGAGGAAAAGCGGACAAAATAAATATAATAGTATGATTAATAGGCAATTAGACGTTCTTATAAAAGAGCACTATGCCAATACGCAAAATGCTCTCTTATTGTCAGGCGCACGACAAGTAGGTAAAAGTTATGCTATACGTAAGTATGGCAAGGCGAATTATTCGTGTTATGTGGAGATTAATTTTATTGAGCAACCGCAAGCAATACAGATTTTTCAACATGCTACATCCACAACTGATCTCCTATTGCGCTTATCTACTTTCGTTCAACAACCCTTAGTAGAAGGAGATACCCTCATATTCTTTGATGAGGTGCAAGTCTATCCAGATATTCTAACATGGATTAAATTCTTGGTGGATTCAGCTGAATACCGATATGCACTAAGTGGTAGTTTGTTAGGGGTGCAATTGAAAGATATACGCAGTCTTCCTGTAGGATACATGTCGGAGATTCAAGTCTATCCGTTGTGCTTCGAGGAATTTATTCGAGCCGTTGGTGTGGGTGATGTCACCATCAATGCGCTCAAATACGCATGGGAGAACCAAGTGTCCGTTGATGAAGTGGTGCATAAAAAAATGATGCAACTCATCAATCTCTATCTGATTGTAGGCGGTATGCCTGCGGCTGTACAAGCGTATATAGATAGCAACAATATGCAACATGTCATGGAGATTCAACGCAATATCCTACAACTCTATAAAAAAGATATAGCACAGTACGACCTGAAGCGAAAACTCTATATACAGGATATATTTGATCTAATCCCCAGTGAACTTAATGCGCAGAACAAACGATTTGTATTCAAAGACATTGATCAACATATTAAATTTTCTCGTAGTGAAAATGACTTCCTGTGGTTGAGTGATGCGGGGGTAGCATTGCCTGTTTACAATGTAGAAGCGCCTTGCGTACCATTGATTCTCAATAAGCAGCGTAATCTGTTTAAGTTGTTTCAAAATGATGTTGGGTTGTTGGCATGCCAATACTCCAATGGTATTCAATTAGATATACTCAATGGCGAAAGTCAACTGAACTTTGGCGCTATATATGAAAACTATGTAGCACAAGAGCTGAAAGCCAATGAATACTCCTTATACTATTATAATAGCAAGAAGTATGGAGAATTGGATTTCTTGGTCGAAGATAATGGTCAATTGATGGCTATTGAAGTAAAATCGGGCAAGAGTTATCGTAAACATAACGCGTTGGATAAATGCATAGCGTGCGAAAACTTTCATATACAAAAAGCAATAGTATTATGCCATAATAATGTACAGGCTAAAGATGATGTGACATATATGCCTATATACATGACGATGTTCATGAAGAAACGCGCATATAGCGAACCTGTTATTTATACCGTAGATGTATCCGATTTGTCGTAAGAAAAACTCACTTGAAATATATTGACAATGATCCTCATTCAAGACAAAATATTATCAGGCGAACGCCCGTTGTATGGCAGTAGAGACCTGCGACTGGAGCGAGTTACTATTGGCGAAGGCGAGTCAGCCCTCAAAGAATGTCGCCATATAGAGGCGCATGACTGTGAAATCCAAGGGATGTATGTCTTTTGGGAATGTGAGGACGTGGAATGTCGTAACTGCCGTTTTGCTTCTTCCGACAGAGCCCCGCTATGGTATGGCAAAAATATCCGTATGCACGATTGCATCATGGATGCCCCGAAAGTATTCCGAGAATTAGATGAATTGATACTCGAAAATATCCAAATGTCCGATGGCGCAGAGGCTTTTTGGTATTGCAAGAATGGTCATTTGTCTGACCTAAACATGCAACGAGCAGAATATGCGTTTATGCAATCCCATAAATTGCAAATCAACAATTTAACACTGCAAGGCAAATACACTTTTCAGTATGCTCGCAATATAGAGATTCATAATGCGGTATTAGACACCAAAGATGCTTTCTGGAATAGTGAAGATTGTACTATCTATGATTCCAATGTCAAGGGAGAATATCTGGGGTGGTATGCACGAAATCTGCGATTAGTCAGATGCCGTATATCAGGCACGCAACCGCTCTGCTATTGCGAAAACCTAATCCTTGAGGATTGTGTCTTTGCAGCCGATGCCGACCTTGCTTTTGAACATTCATCTGTCGACGCTACTATCCTCTCGCCTGTCACTTCTATCAAGAACCCCAAGTCTGGTATTATCCGTTGCCAAGCGGTTGGTGAGTATATACACGATGCCGATGCTAAAGCCCCAGATGATTGTCAGTTGTACCTATTGGACGGCGTTCCGCCTATTGGATAATGGACGGCTTCGCCTATAGGACGCTTCGCTATGGGACGGGCAGAGCCCTATGGGACGTCCTGCGGGCTATTGGATATTGGACGGCTTTGCCTATGGGATATGGGATATTGGGCGATAAGGCTATTAGGCAATAAGGCGATGGGGTATTGGTTATAGGATAGCAATCAAAAAATCGCAGAAAAAGAAAGTTTCTGCGGTTTTTTGTTGCAAGTGTCAGAAAAATGTAGTAATTTTGCAGCACTGATTATTAATGATAAAGATATGGGAAATTTGCAAAAGAATAATGTGGAAATATTGCCTGAAGGATATTCTGAGTGGCGAAAAGACATTGAAGAGTTAATTGAGGTTTCAAAGTTGCGTACTGCTCTTAATGTAAATTTGGGAACTCTGACATTATATTGGAATATAGGTTCACAGATTATTGAAAAGCAGCAACGATTAGGTTGGGGAAAAAAGGTAATTGAGCAACTTTCCATGGATTTAACAACAAAGTTCCCTGATGATAGAGGATATTCAGAACGCAATTTACGAAACATGAAACGATTTGCGGCAGAGTATCCACATTTCCCATTTCTGCAAGTACCGCTTGCCAAATTAGAAAATCAGCCAATTTGGCAAGTCCCACTTGCCGAATTAAAGAATGAGAACCGCGAATTTGTGCAAGTGCCCCTTGCACAAATCACTTGGTAGAGTTAGATTGCACGAATGATAATTAGCAGAACTGGATAATGGACAGCGTTCCGCCTATTGGACGCTACGCTAAAGGACGCCCTGAAGGGCTATTGGACGCTTCGCTATGGGACGGGCAGAGCCCTATTGGACGCCCTGAAGGGCTATTGGGTATTGGACGGCTTCGCCTACGGGATATGGGATATTGGGCGATAAGGCTATTAGGCAATAAGGCGATGGGGTATTGGCTATAGGATAGCAATCAAAAAACCGCAGAAAAAGAAAGTTTCTGCGATTTTTTGTTGCAAGTGTCAGAAAAATGTAGTACCTTCGAACAAGTTCCTATTGTGATGCGAAAAGTCACTGCAGATAGATAGCACATCTATCATTTTTGAAAATATTGTTCGCTTTTCTTGCGTATTTGCATTTTTTGTAGTACCTTTGCGCTGTAAAACAAATACGTTCATGGAGCAAAGCGAAATTAAATTATTCGAAGGAAAAAATATCCGTTACGTATGGGATGAGCAGAAAGAACAATACTTCTTTTCTGTGGTAGATGTCATCCAAGTATTGACTGATAGTAATATTCCAAGGCGTTATTGGAGTGACCTTAAACGTAAGTTAGCAGCAGAAGGAAGTGAAGTGTACGAAAAAATCGTACAATTGAAACTGCCTTCTCCCGATGGCAAAATGCGTTTCACCGATGTGGCTACTACGGAGCAGTTATTGCGCCTTATTCAGTCGGTGCCAAGCAAGAAAGCCGAACCATTCAAATTGTGGTTAGCTGAGGTTGGTCGTCAGCGATTAGAGCAACTGCAAGACCCTGAGCAGAGCATAGAGCAGGCTATCCGTGATTACCGTCGATTGGGATACTCCGAAGCGTGGATTAACCAGCGCATTAAGACAATTGAGGTACGCAAAGGCTTGACCGATGAATGGAAACGTGGTGGCATGCAAGAAGAACGAGATTATGCGATACTGACGGATATTATCTCTAAAGCATGGAGTGGCATGACTACTCGCGAATATAAGCAACATAAGGGATTGCGCAAGGAGAGTTTGCGTGACAATATGACTAATGTAGAGTTGATGCTCAACGGCTTGGCTGAAGCAGCAGCCACAGAATTGAGCCAACGTGAGAACCCGCAGGGGTTTCAGGAGAATGCGCAAATAGCACAGCGTGGCGGAAACGTAGCTCATGTGGCTCGTGAGCAATTAGAGCATGAATTAGGCACAACGGTTATTTCCAACAAACGCGCGCTGCACTTCACCAATCCACCCGATGAATTGCCATTGAATACAGAAGAGACGCTTCGCTAAGAGGTTAAAGGTTATAGGACGCTTCGCTATTGGCGATTGGCTATTGGCGATGGGACGGCTTCGCATATTGGACGGCGTTCCGCCTATGGGATATGGGCGATTGGCTATTGGCGATGGGACGGCTTCGCCTATTGGACGGCGTTCCGCCTATGGGGTATGGGCGATTGGCTATTGGCGATGGGACGGCTTCGCCTATTGGATAATGGACGCCCTGCGGGCTATAGGGTAGAGGCGAAAAATCGCAGAAAAAGAAACTTTCTGCGGTTTTTTGTTGCATAAATGTGTTTTTCTCGCAAAATATTTGCATGATTGACAAAAAAGCAGTACTTTTGCAGCGAATTATTATCTTTTAATAATTATAAAAT
This sequence comes from Paludibacteraceae bacterium, assembly GCA_045591505.1. Classification (GTDB taxonomy): domain Bacteria; phylum Bacteroidota; class Bacteroidia; order Bacteroidales; family Paludibacteraceae; genus Colicola. The sequence goes on along the minus strand of JAZNSW010000028.1, from coordinate 68,304 downwards.
AATAAAGCATGAAAACGCAAGTTAATCCTTTTATTATTTCGGGCTATGAAGGAAGCCATTATTTTTGTGATCGTGTTCAAGAATTACAAACATTGCAACGCGAGATAGCCAACGGATGCAATGTGGCATTGGTGGCTACACGACGCATGGGAAAAAGCGGATTGATACATCATTATTTTAGCCAGACAAATATCCAAGAGCAATACTACACATTCTTCATAGACATATATGATACCCAATCGCTGCGCGAATTGGTTCAAAAATTAAGTCGCGAGATATTGATGCGTCTCAAACCCTATGGCGCACGAGCAATACAACGATTTTGGGATACTATGCGTTCGCTGCAACCTGGTATAACTTTTTCGCCTCTTGGTGAACCCAGCTTTAATGTGCAAATAGGGGATATTCAAGAAGGTGATGCAACCTTAGATGAGATCTTCCGCTACTTAGAATTAGCAGACAAACCATGTATTGTCGCCATTGATGAGTTTCAGCAAATCAATACATTCCCAGAGAGTAATATAGAGGCGAAACTGCGTACATATGTCCAGCAATGTCACAACGCACAATTTATATTCTCAGGCAGCCAGCGCCATACGATGAGTGCTATGTTTATGAACGCTTCTCGCCCCTTCTACCAAAGCGTATCAGTCATGCACTTGGATAGCATAGATATGGAAGTGTATGACGTCTTTGCGAAGTCGCTATTTGCTGAGGGAAATCGCACGCTGGCAGACGGTGTAACGAATGCCGTATATAAATATAGTCATGGTGTAACGTGGTACACGCAAAAGCTCTTTAATACGCTCTATGCAGACACCCGTGAGGGAACAGTCTGCCAAGTGGAGAATGTACAGGAAGCATTGGACTATATCATTAAGACACAATCTTATAGTTATGAGGAAGTTTTGTTCCGTTTGCCTGAAAAACAGAAGATAGTGCTAATTGCGTTGGCAAAAAATGGTCCTTCTAAGGCAGTGACGTCGTCTGCATTTGTTAAAAAATATAGTTTGCAGTCTGCCAGCAGTGTTCAATCAGCATTGCGTGGATTGTTGGAGAAGGATTTTGTGACATTTGAGCAAGGTACGTATATGGTATATGATACCTTTATGGCGTATTGGTTGCAGCGTAATTACTAGGACGCCCTGCGGGCTAATGGACGGCGTTCCGCCTATTGGGTATGGGACGCTGCGCTAATGGGTATTGGCGATTGGCTATTGGGCGATGGGACGGCGTTCCGCCTATGGGATATGGGCGATTGGTTATTGGATATAGGCGATTGGCGATGGGACGGCGTTCCGCCTATTGGGTATGGGACGCTGCGCTAATGGGTATTGGATATGGGCTATTGGGCGATGGGGCGATAACGGAAAAGTGAAAACGGAGAACGGAAAACTGAAAACTAATAGTGATCTTTGAGATATTGAGAAAACCAACAAAGTCTATCGTGTTATGGCTTTAAGCAGCCGATAGGTACAATTAATGTGCCATCTATTTGCTTTAGTGCATATTTACCTACAGCGGTAAGTACCATACGGAATGCAGGTTTACCCACCTTTTCGGTGTTGATTTTGTTTGCCAATTTTTCAAGATTGTATTGAGCTTATAAGGTACAACATATGCCACCAATCGGCTCCTCCAAAGATTTTTCCGACTGCCTTTAGCAGCGGTGCTGATAATTTGATAATGGACATGATGTTAGAAGTTAAAAGTGAAAAATGAAAACGAAGGGGGCAAAAACAAAAGCCATCGAAAGTTAGGAGATGTTATAACGATGTGCGCTTATGAACCCGTTATGAACCCGTCAAGAACCCGTAATTGCCCGCTACGCTGCTGTATAGTGGACAGCCTGCGGACCACTATTTAGTGGAAGTGAGGTTTTCGAGAAAATCGAGGTTTTCGAGGTTTTGCAAAACCTCAATAACCTCAAAAACCTCAATTTTCTCACTATGCAGTTTGATACATTCTCTTACGGTATATTCCATGCGAAATATGCTGTAAATCATCCGTTTGCACAAACTTGGCGAGCCATCTATCTAATGACTTTAATCCCACTCCAAGGACTTGAGCTTGCTTCACAGCGTCTTGTTTGGTGAAGTCCGTGGGAAGCATTTGGAAGAATTGGCGTTGGAGCATGTTGCCCCCAATCTCACCCATAGGCGTGGCTTTCAACTCTGGCATCATCTGGAAGACTATCGCGGCGTGCATCAGCAGTTTGTGACCAATTGAAATTTTCTGTGGATTTTTCTTGCAAGTGTCAGAAAAATATAGTACCTTTGCAGCGGGAAATATAGTAATGCACATTACTGTAATGGTGATTACTATTTGTAACATGTAGATATATTGTAAATTATGAGATTTTTTGATCGAGAAAAAGAACGAGAGAAGTTGCTCTTTTTGAAACAACAGTCAGAGCAAGATTGTAGTCGCATGACAGTACTGATTGGTCGTAGGCGTATTGGAAAGACGATGCTAATCCGACATACTTTTACAGAAGAGGAACTAATATATCTGTTTGTTGCACGAAAAAATGAAACCGATTTGGTCTCCTCTTATACTTCGCTCATTCGAGAAAAAGGATATTATATCCCTGATGGCATGACACGATTTGCACAGTTGCTGCAATATTTATTTGAGTTAGGGAAAAATCAAATACTTACAATTGCCATAGATGAATTTCAAGAGTTTGAAAATATAAATCCATCGGTCTTCTCTGACATGCAAAATCTATGGGATACTTATAAAGAGCAGACAAAAGTCAATTTAGTCATTAGCGGTTCTGCATATCGGCTTATGCAAAAAATCTTTATGGATAAAGATGAACCACTATTCAATCGTGCAGATGCAATTATTCGCTTACAACCATTTAGTTTAGATGTGCAGAAAGAAATACTGGCATATTATAACCCTAAATATACTCCTGATGATTTGTTGACCCTGTATGTTATCACAGGTGGTGTGCCAAAATACATAGCATGGCTCATGGACGCTAACTGCAAAACCAAAGATGAGATGTATGCAGAATTCTTTTCCGAAAATTCACATTTTATTGAGGAGGGAAGAACTTTGTTGGTCAGTGAGTTTGGGAAAAATTATGGTGTTTATTTCTCTATCCTGCAAGAAATTGCAATGGGAAATACCACGCAAGCACAAATCGAAGCGAAATTGGGCGGAATTTCAATAGGTGGTTATCTCAAACAATTAGAAGAAACATATACATTAATTCGTCGTATAAGACCGATCTTCGCTAAACAACAAGGGAAAACAATACAATTTAAAATATATGAACCGTTTTTACGCTTTTGGTTTAGACATGTAGAGAAAAATAGATCACTTGTGGAAATCCAAAATTTCGAAGGACTGCTTCACATCGCACAAATGAACTATACCACCTACTCTGGCTTGCTGTTAGAAGATTACTTTAGACAAAAATTAGCAGAATCAGGCGAGTGGCGTGAGATCGGCACATGGTGGCAATCAAGAGCCATCTATTACCAAGATAAGCAAATAGATGCGGAAGTAGATATTGTGGCACTTTCGCTTGTTGGTAAACAAGCTTTAATTGCAGAGGTAAAACGCAACTACGAAAAATACGAACATGAACTGTTCATGGCAAAAGTTCAATACCTCAAACAAAAAGAACTACGCGGTTATACCTTGCAAACAAAACTTTTCACGTTGGAAAATATGTGATTGTTCTTGCATGTTTTTTGAAATCCTATTGTTGTGCCTGCAAAAGTACTATTTTTTTTAACATGAGCAAATTTTTGAGCATAAAATTGCTGAAAACGGGTTAATTGAGGCGTTTTCAGCAGAAATTCACCTAAGAGTAAACTTTTGCACGATTTTTTTGCAAATGTGCATTTTTTGTTGTACCTTTGCGGCGGAATAGAAAAAATATATTGTTATGGCGCATGAAGTAGCATTATATAATCCCTCTGATGGAAACGTTGTAGTCTATCAGTCTGAAGACAATACATTGCAATTAAATGTTCAAGTTCAGAGAGATACTGTATGGTTGACTCAGCAACAAATTGCAGAATTATTTGGTGTGAAGCAACCAGCAGTATCTAAACATCTTTCTAATATATTCAAAGATGGAGAACTCGAAAAGGATTCAGTTCATTCCATTTTGGAATATACTGCCGCAGATGGGAAAACTTATAGTACACAATTTTATAATTTAGATGCTATCCTTTCGGTTGGTTATCGTGTTAATAGTAAGAATGCTACTTTATTTCGTCGTTGGGCAAACTCAGTTCTAAAAGATTATATGCTCCGCGGTTTTGCTATTAATCAAAGATTGCTGCATTTAGAAGAGAGAATTGACCAGAAATTTTATTCTTTGGAACAACGGGTGGAAAAAACAGAAGATAAAATAGATTTCTTTGTACGTACCAACCAAGCACCAATAGAGCAGGTGTTCTTTGGAGGGGAGTTCTTTGCAGCTCGTGTATTGCTAGAACAACTGATAAAAAACGCCAAGAACAGGGTAATCATTATTGATGCCTACGTGGATGCGGCGACGTTTGAGATATTGGATGTACGCGCTAAAGATGTAAAAGCTACTATTTACAGCGGAAAGGACCTGAGTGGCTTGCGTAATGCACACAATGCTACTACTGGAGTCGAACCCATTGAAACTTTTGTTTGGAGCAACCCTTCTCACGATAGGTGGTTGATTATCGATGAGCAATTATACCATTGCGGTCATTCTCTAAAAGATATGGGTAAAAAGCTTTCTGCTATAAGTCTTTTGGGAATTCCTGTACAGACAATTATAGATCAAGTAAAATAACGGGTATTTTCTATTGCTGGATGTGTGCTACCTTGTTAAAACAATGACCCTCATTCAAGACAAAATATTATCAGGCGAACGCCCGTTGTATGGCAGTAGAGACCTGCGATTAGAGCGCGTGACCATTGGTGAAGGCGAGTCAGCCCTCAAAGAATGTCGCCGTATAGAGGCGCGTGAGTGCGTGTTTGAGGGACGCTATATCTTTTGGGAATGTGAGGACGTGGAATGTCGTAATTGCCATTTTACTTCCGATGACCGTGCCCCACTATGGTATGGCAAAAATATCCGTATGCACGATTGCATCATGGATGCCCCAAAAGTGTTCCGAGAATTAGATGGATTGATACTCGAAAATATCCAAATATCCAATGGCGCAGAGGCTTTTTGGTATTGCAAGAATGGTCATTTGTCAAACCTTAACATGCAACGAGCAGAATATGCGTTTATGCAATCCAGTACATTGCAAATCAATAATTTAACACTGCAAGGCAAATACACTTTTCAGTATGCTCGCAATATAGAGATACATAATGCGGTATTAGATACTAAAGATGCTTTTTGGGAGAGCGAAGATTGTACTATCTATGATTCCGATGTCAAGGGCGAATATCTGGGTTGGTATGCACGCAATCTGCGCTTAGTTAGATGCCGCATATCAGGCACACAACCGCTCTGCTACTGCGAAAACCTAATCCTTGAGGATTGTGTCTTTGCAGCCGATGCCGACCTTGCTTTTGAGCATTCGTCCGTGCAAGCGACGATTCTCTCTTCTGTCACTTCCATCGTCAATCCTAAATCAGGTATAATCCGCTGTCAAGGCTGCGGCGAGTACATACACGATGCAGGCGCAAAAGCCCCCGATGATTGTCGGCTGTGCCTATTGGACGCTTCGCTATAGGACGCCCTTCGGGCTATTGGATATTGGACGGCGTTCCGCCTATAGGCTATGGGCGATGGGCTATTGGGTATTGGGCGGCGTTCCGCCTATTGGGTATGGGACGCTGCGCTAATGGGTATGGGCGATGAGGCGATGAGGCGATAGGCTATTGGCGATGGGGCGATAAGGCTATTAGGCAATAAGGCGATGGGATAGGAATAAAAAAATCGCAGAAAAAGAAACTTTCTGCGATTTTTTTGTTGCGGAGGGCGGGATCGAACCACCGACCTTCAGGTTATGAGCCTGACGAGCTACCACTGCTCTACTCCGCGATATATCACTTCGATTACCGAAATGCGGTGCAAAGGTACTGCTTTTTTTTGACATGACCAAATATTTTTGCATTTTTTGGCAAAAAATATGATATTTTTATCTATTTACTTGCATATTTACAAATTTTGTCGTACCTTTGCACGCTAATTTGTGCTGATTATATCCTCGTGCACGTGAGCGCGCTTGTGCGTAGTACCCGCGAGAGTATGAGCGTGGGCGATAAAATAAGGTGGATGGGAGTAAGGAATTTAGTACAAATCAAGGAAAAAGAACGAAAAAATAAATAATAACAATAAAACTAAATTAAAATTATGCAAAACAAAGGACTTGTTATCACATTGGCAGTCTGCCTTGCTTTGGTGAGTGCGTTCTATTTGTCATTCTCAGTAGTGACAAATCACTACGACAACAAAGCTGCAGAGTATGCTCAAGGTGATGATGCAAAAGAGTACCAATATTTGGACTCTATTGCTGGTGAGAAAGTGTGGTTTGGCTACACGCTAAAAGAGTGCCGCGAGAAAGAGATCAACCTTGGTCTTGACCTCAAGGGTGGTATGAACGTAACCATGGAAGTATCGGTTCCAGACATTATTCGCGCATTGAGCGGATACAACACTACCGAGAACTTCAACAACGCCATCGCTTTGGCACAGGAGAAACAAAAAACATCGGGTGCAGATTTCTTGACCCTTTTCTTCGAATCATTCTATGAGATTGACCCTAATGCTCAATTGGCATCAGTGTTCTCTACCTTCGAACTCCGCGAGAAAGTGAGTTTGAACTCTACCAACCAAGAAGTGGAGAGCGTGGTTCGCGAAGAGGTACAAGGCGCAATTGATAACTCATTCAACGTATTGCGTACCCGTATTGACCGCTTTGGTGTGGTACAACCAAATATCCAAAAACTGAGCCAAACAGGTCGTATCTTGATTGAGCTACCAGGTATCAAAGAGCCTGAGCGCGTTCGTAAACTGCTTCAAGGTTCTGCTAACCTTGAGTTCTGGGAGACCTACGAATTGGCAGAAATCATGTCGGCATTGGCACAAGTAAATAACGAGTTCGCTGCTCAAAACGCAAGTACTGAGGCTGCTCAAGCAGAGACTCCTGCAGAGGTTGAAGCGGAAAAAGAAGCAGAGGTTGAGAATGAGTTGGACGCTTTGGTAGAAGACTTGGCAGCAGACAGTTTGGCTCAAGCCGAGGCTGATCAAGAGGCTGCTTTGGAAGAGTACAAGAAAGCCAACCCATTGTTCGCAGTGCTGAATCCTTCTGTTAGCCCAGCAGGTCAACCATACCAAGGTCCAGTGGTAGGTACTGTTCACTATACCGATACTGCAAAAGTAATGGCAATGCTCAACTCTCAAGTGGCTAAGACTGTTCTTCCACGCGAGTTGCGTTTGTGCTGGACTGTGAAAGCAATTGATGAGGCAGAGTCTTTCTATCAATTGGTAGCACTGAAATCACAAACCAATGGTCGTCCATCATTAGAGGGTGACGTGATTACTGACGCTCGCGCTGACTTCGGTCAAACATCTGCTTACGCTAACGTAAGTATGACCATGAACGCTGAGGGCGCACGCGATTGGCAACGTATCACTCGCGACAACATTGGCAAATCAATCGCTATCGTACTTGACGGCTATGTATATAGCTTCCCAACCGTACAAAACGAGATTGCTGGTGGTAGTTCACAAATCACTGGTAACTTCACTGTAGAAGAGGCCAAAGACTTGGCTAACACCCTCAACTCTGGTAAGATGCCTGCTCCTGCTCGCATTATCCAAGAGGACGTGGTAGGTCCATCACTCGGTCAAGAGGCTATTCACGATGGTCTTTGGAGCTTCGTGATTGGTTTTATCCTCATTCTCCTCTACATGATTATGTATTATGGCTTGATTCCTGGTTTGATTGCTGACTTTGCATTGCTCTGCAACGTCTTCCTTTTGGCAGGTATCTTGTCCTCTTTCTCTGCTGTATTGACCTTGCCTGGTATCGCTGGTATCGTGCTCACTATGGGTATGGCTGTGGATGCTAACGTGCTTATCTACGAGCGTATTCGAGAGGAGCGTCGTGCAGGAAAGAACTTGCGCAAAGCTATCGAAGACGGTTTCAGCAACGCTATCTCTGCGATTATTGACTCCAACGTTACCTCGTTCTTGACTGGTGCTATCTTGGCCATCTTCGGTACAGGTCCTATCAAGGGCTTCGCTGTAACCTATATGATTGGTATCATTTCTTCGTTCTTGACCGCAGTGTTCATTTGCCGTCTGTTGCTCGAGGCATACGCTAAGAAGGAGAACGCAAAAGAATTGAACTTCACCACCAAACTGATGCAAAACTTCTTGCAAAACACCGCTGCTAACTTCATCGGTGCGCGCAAAGTAACTTATATCGTATCTGGCGTATTGGTAGTAATCGGTATCTTGGGCGTGAACCCACATATCATGGGTAAACTCAACCTTGGTATCGACTTCTCTGGTGGTCGCAACTATATCATTCGTTTTGCTGAGCCAGTGAATACTCAAGAGGTAAACGCTGCGTTGGATAATGTATTCATGGAGGCTAAATCTGAGTTGGCTGATGAGGAGACATTTGCATTGAACGTTATCACTATCGGTGATGCAAACCAAGTGCGCATTTCTACTAACTATCGCATCAATGACAACTCTGAGACACTGGATGACGAGATCGAGGCATTGCTTTATGCAGGTTGCCAACAGTTCTTGCCAGAGAATGTTACCTTGAAAGAGTTCACTTCGACCGACATTAACCCTGAGATTGGTATTATGCAATCACAAAAAGTAGGTCCTGCTATTGCTGATGACATTACTCAATCCGCTGTTTGGGCAGTCTTGGCTGCGTTGCTGGGTATCTTCTTGTATGTATTGCTCCGCTTCCGCAACTTCTCCTTCTCAGTAGGTGCGTTGGCAGGTTTGGCACACAATACCTTGATTGTACTTGGTGCATACGCTCTCCTGTGGAAAGTGATGCCATTCTCAATGGAGATTGACCAATCATTTATCGCTGCTATCTTGACCGTTATCGGTTACTCTATCAACGATACCGTGGTTATCTTCGACCGCGTTCGTGAATACACAGGTTTGTATCCAAAACGTGCTCGTAAGCAAAACATCAACGATGCATTGAACCAAACATTGAGCCGTACCTTCTCCACCTCTATGTCCACCTTGGTTGTATTGATTGCTATCTTCTGCTTCGGCGGTGAGACCATCCGCGGCTTCGTATTTGCGTTGATTATTGGTGTGGTTGTAGGTACATACTCTTCACTCTGCGTAGCGACTCCTTTGGCATACGATATCCAAGAGGCTTTGGATCGTCGCAAAGCAAAGAAGGCATTGAAGAAATAATTTTGTGCTCTCGCGCGCGTTACGCGTAGGCGCGATATAATAAAAGGAGTGACTGCTCTACTTTGGTAGGGCAGTCGCTTTTTTTGCTTGGAAACACAAAAATGTTTGTTAGAATCAATAATTTTTTGTACCTTTGCAGGGTGATTTATGCAATAAGCAATTATAAACCTAAAAATAGTTTGAATATGAATGATTTTTTAAAGTTTGCTACTTCTAAAGGTATGAACTCCATGCATGTAGAACATGCTATGAATGCTTCGGCAAGTTACATTAGTCCTTCTATTTTGGAAGAGCGTCAATTAAATGTTACCCAAATGGATGTGTTTTCCCGTTTGATGATGGATCGTATTATTTTCTTAGGCACAGAGGTGAATGATTACACTGCAAATGTGATTCAAGCACAGTTGTTATATTTGGATTCTGTGGATTCTGAGCGTGATATTAATATTTATCTTAATACACCTGGTGGCTCCGTGTATGCAGGATTGGGTATTTATGATACTATGCAATTCATCCATTCGCGCGTAGCCACGATTTGTACAGGCATGGCGGCTAGCATGGGTGCTGTATTGTTAGTAGCAGGTGAGAAAGGTATGCGTGCTGCATTGCCACATAGTCGTGTGATGATTCATCAACCCTTGGGTGGCATTCAAGGACAAGCATCCGACATCGAGATTACTGCACGCGAGATTCTTAAACTCAAGGATGAACTCTATCAAATCATTTCAGACCATTCGGGTCAAACAATGGAGAAGATTCGCCAAGATGCGGACCGCGATTATTGGATGACAGCGGAGGAAGCCTTGCAATATGGTATGATAGACAAAGTATATCGCAGAGAGAAAAAATAATTATGACAAAGAAAAAAGATCAATGTTCTTTTTGCGGTCGCGAGATGCCGCATATGTTTCGTGGCGACGATGGCAGTTTGATTTGCCACGATTGTATTGAGGCAGGGCATAAGCTAATCCTCGAAATGAAGCAATATCAGGAAGAAGAAACTGATATCAAGGATTTAGACTTGAAGACATTACCCAAACCTGCAGAGATTAAATCGTTTTTAGACCAGTATGTCATTGGACAAGATGAGGCTAAACGCTATCTGTCTGTTGCGGTGTATAACCACTATAAGCGTGTGCTGCAACCACGCGAAGAGGGTGGAGTGGAGATTGAGAAATCAAACATTATTTTAGTCGGTTCTACTGGTACTGGCAAAACGCTATTGGCACGCACTATTGCTAAATTGCTCAAGGTGCCTTTCACTATTGTGGATGCTACAGTGTTAACCGAAGCGGGTTATGTAGGCGAGGATGTGGAGAGCTTGCTCACACGCCTTTTGCAGGAGTCGGATTATAATGTGAAAAAGGCAGAGAAAGGTATCGTTTTTATTGATGAGATTGATAAGATTGCACGTAAATCTGATAACCCCAGTATCACCCGCGATGTGTCGGGAGAAGGTGTGCAACAGGGATTGCTGAAGTTGCTCGAAGGTTCTGTGGTTAATGTGCCACCACAAGGTGGACGTAAGCACCCTGAACAAGAGTTTATTCATGTGAATACGCAGAATATCCTCTTTATTTGCGGAGGAGCTTTCGATGGTATAGAGCGCAAGATTGCACAACGATTGAATACGCAAGTGGTGGGCTTTGATGCTAGCAAGCAAGCGCAAAAGATTGACAAGAGTGATTTGCTGCAATATATTGCTCCGCAAGACTTGAAGTCCTTTGGTTTGATTCCTGAAATTGTGGGTCGTTTGCCTATTCTCACCTATCTCAAACCTTTGGATAGAGATGCTTTGCGCAATATTCTCACTGAACCTAACAATGCCATTGTTAAACAGTATAAGAAACTGCTTGAGATGGATGGCTATCAACTCACATTTGCACCTGATATGTTGGATTATGTGGTGGATAAAGCCATAGAATACAAGTTGGGTGCACGTGGTTTACGGGGGTTGATGGAAACGGTGATGATGGATGTGATGTACGATTTACCATCCTCTAAGAGTAGAAAGAAAACGTACGAAGTTACTAAAGACTATGCTGCCCAACGTATTGAGCAGGTCAAACTGCATCAGTTGGCAGTGAGTGGGGAATAAACAATTATTGGTATACTTTTCGTATACCTTTGTGTAGATTAATCCATAAAAAATATGAAAAAAGTACTAATTATGATGACTGTTGCAGCTATGTTATTTGGCTGCTGTGCAAAAAAGCCACATTATGAGAGTGTGGATGACTATCCAGTAAAACAAGGTTCACTCAGTGAAATGACCTACTCACCAGAACAAACATCGTTTTCTGTGTGGAGTCCTAATGCCGACAGTGTGAATTTATATTTGTATGCGGATGCTACAACCGCTGAGCCATTGCAACAATGGAAGATGTGTCGTCAAAAAGATGGCAGTTGGACCAAAACTGTGAAAGGTGATCTCAATGGTAAGTTCTATACCTTCAAGATTGTAGAACCTACTTCACCTTGGGTTCTTCACGAAACTCCAGGTATATTTGCTAAGGCAGTAGGTGTGAATGGTAAACGTGCTGCGGTTATTGATTTGGCAAGCACCAATCCCGAAGGCTGGAACGATGATGTGCGCCCTGCTTTTGACGGTGCGAAAGATGCGATTATCTATGAGATGCATCACCGTGATATGACTATTCATTCCACATCAGGTGTGCAGAATAAGGGTAAATTCCTCGCTTGGACCGAGCATGGCACCAAAACTGCTGAAGGATTGGCGACTGGTATTGATCACCTTCTAGAATTGGGTGTTACCCACGTGCAGATTTTGCCATCATATGACTATGGCTCTGTGGATGAAACGCGCCTTAGCGATAACAAGTATAATTGGGGATATGACCCAGTGAACTATAATGTGCCTGATGGTGGCTATAGCACTAATCCATATGACCCTGCATCGCGTATCCGCGAGATGAAACAGATGATTCAAGCCTTGCACAAAGCTGGTATCCGTGTGATTATGGATGTGGTGTATAACCATACGTTTAATGTTGAAAATAGTAATTTTACACAAACAGCCCCAAATTATTTCTATCGTTTAACGGAGTCTGGTGAATTGGGTAATGCTTCTGGTTGTGGTAATGAGACAGCCAGCGAACGCCCCATGATGCGTAAGTTTATCATAGAGTCTTGTCGTTATTGGATAGAGGAATATCATATTGATGGTTTCCGTTTTGACCTTATGGGTATTCACGATGTAGAGACGATGAACCAAGTGCGTGCTATGATGGATAGCATTGATCCTTCTCTTCTGCTTTATGGTGAGGGTTGGGCAGCAGGTGCCCCATTGTACAATGGTGATTCGCTCTGTATGAAAGCTAATATGCAAAAACTTCCTCATATTGGTGCATTCTGCGATGATATGCGCGACGCGTTGCGTGGTCCATTCTCTGATAATCATAAGGGTGCATTCTTGGCAGGTGAGAATGGTCATGAGGAGAGCATTAAGTTTGGTATTGTAGGTTGTATAGAGCATCCAGAAGTGGATATGAGCAAGGTGAATTATTCTAAAAAAGCATGGACTTCTCAGCCTACTCAATGTATCAGTTATGTGTCTTGTCACGATGACATGATGCTTACAGATCGTCTTAAAGCGAGTATGAAGTTGCGCCCAGGTGAGATGTTAAAACTCAGCAAGTTGGCGCAAACAGCCGTTTTGACTTCGCAGGGAATGCCATTCCTCTGGTGTGGTGAAGAGATTGCGCGCGATAAGAAAGGCGTGCACAATTCCTATTGTAGCCCCGATGATATTAATGCGATAGATTGGTCATTGAAAGCCAAGAACGAAGACCTTTTCCACTATTATCAAGGATTAATTGCTCTACGCAAAGCGCACCCAGCGTTCCATATGGGAGATGCAGACTTGGTGCGTGCCAATGTGCATTTCTTGCCAGTAGGTGATGGCGTGGTGGCATATCAACTGAATGGCGAGGCTGTAGGTGATAGTTGGAAGACTATTGTTGTGGTTCTCAATGGGCAAACGAAGACCGCTCAAGTGGCATTGCCAGAAGGCACATTCCGTTTTGCATGTGTGGATGGTCAATGTCCATATTTTGGCGAACGTATTGCAGAAGGCACTGTACGTGTAGCGCCACAATCGGCTGCTATATTGTATTTGAATGAATAGGGAATAAGTATGTGAATAAAGAAGGACTGCTCATGGGCAGTCCTTCATCATTCATTTGCAGGTATGTCTTTTTGTTTTATCCCAAGTAAGTCTTGAGCACTTTGCTTCGCGAACTTGATTTGAGTCTGCGGATGGCTTTCTCCTTAATCTGGCGTACACGCTCACGAGTTAGCTGAAGCTCAATACCAATCTCCTCCAATGTTTTCTCTGGCATACCAATACCAAAGAATTTGCGAATAATATCCGCTTCGCGGGGAGTTAATGTAGCTAACGCACGATCGATTTCGCGGGATAAAGACTCATTAATCAATGTGTGGTCTGCATTGGGCGAGTCTTCGTTCACCATAACATCAATGAGACTGTTGTCTTCACCTTCTACAAAAGGTGCGTCCACGCTCACTTGGCGACCCGACATCTTCAATGTGTCTGCAATCTTGTCCACAGGAATGTCCAACAACTCTGCCAACTCTTCGGCACTTGGCTTGCGTTCAAATTCTTGCTCAAAACGCTGAAAAGCCTTATTAATCTTGTTGAGTGAACCCACCTGATTGAGTGGAAGACGTACAATTCGGGCTTGTTCTGCTAATGCTTGTAAAATAGATTGGCGAATCCACCATACTGCATAAGAAATAAATTTAAATCCACGTGTTTCGTCAAATTTCTCTGCTGCCTTAATAAGGCCCAGGTTGCCTTCGTCAATAAGGTCTGGAAGACTTAATCCCTGATTCTGATACTGTTTTGCTACGGAAACTACGAAACGCAGATTCGCTTTTACCAATTTTTCTAATGCAACTCGATCTCCGTTGCGGATCATTCGAGCCAATTCTACTTCTTCATCAACCGGAATCAATGGTTCGCGACCAATCTCCTGCAAATATTTGTCCAGCGACGCCGATTCGCGGTTGGTAATTGATTTTGTAATTTTTAACTGACGCATGAGTACAGTTAATGGTTAATAATTAATGGTTACTATTAAAAGGCAATGCTTGCAAATCATTGCCTTGTGATCCGGTCGGGATTCGAACCCGAGACCCACAGCTTAGAAGGCTGTTGCTCTATCCAGCTGAGCTACCAGACCTCTCGCGTTCGGCAATTTCGCGCATTGACCAACGACCTCGTCGTTGTTAGGGCGCTCAATGCCTCCGCTCTTAACCCAAACTCACGAAGTTTGGGTTAGGTTGCGACTAAAGTCGCGATGACTACGCACGAAATTACCTATGTAGGCACACTAAATAGTGCCTACAAAGGCAATTAGGGTGCAAAATTACTGCTTTTTTTTGAAATATGCAAATAATTATGCAATTTTTTTACAAAAGTTCATCAAAAAGCTTTTGCAAATCAGGTTTGCGAATAGCACCCACTTGGCGATGAACCAATTCACCATTCTTAAAGAAAAGAATAGTAGGAATATTCATAATACCGTATGCAGAGCATGTGTCATCATTATCATCCACATTCACTTTGCCTACAATAATACGGTCAGCATACTCTTCTGCCAATTCGTCAATGATGGGTGAAATCATTTTACATGGGCCACACCAAGGTGCCCAAAAATCTACTACGAGAGGTTTGCCCTCTGCCAATAATTCTTGAAAATTAGAATCTGTAATTTCTTTAGCCATAATATTATATTTTAATGATTTTGTTTTCTATCTCCCCATTCAGGAGTAAGTCTGTTAGTGGGTCTTCTACTAAGCTCTGTATCGCACGTTTGATTGGACGTGCTCCAAACTGCTTCTCGTGAGCCATCGCAAGAATTTTGTTTTCAGTTTCCTCTGTTAATTGCAATTCATAGCCCATGTTCATCAATCGGACTTGTAGCGGGTGTATTTCTTGCCGCAATATCTGTGCCAAAGCATTATCATCGAGATGGTGAAAAACGATAATATCATCCAAACGATTGACAAACTCAGGTGGGAACGTTCGATGCAGTGCTTTGGTTAGCATACGTTCTGATGTCGCTTTGTCCATATTATCCGCCGCAAAGCCAATGCCTGCACCAAACTCGCTTAATTGTCGTGTACCGACATTGCTAGTTAGAATAATAATGGTGTTCTTGAAATCAACCACATGCCCCTGGCGGTCTGTTAGTCTTCCTTCATCCATTACTTGTAATAGCACATTAAAAATGTCTGGATGTGCTTTTTCGATTTCATCAAACAGCACAATGGAGTAGGGTTTGCGTCGGACAGCCTCTGTTAGTTTACCTCCGTCTTCGTGTGCCACATATCCAGGAGGGGCTCCTACTAATAAGCTAACCGTGTGTTTCTCCATGTATTCGGACATATCGAATCGAATAATAGCGTTGCGATTGCCAAACATCTCTTCTGCCAAGCATTGCGCGAGGTGTGTTTTTCCCACGCCCGTAGGTCCGAGGAAGAAGAATGTTCCAATAGGTTTTTGTGGATTTCGAAGTCCCACGCGTGAGCGTTGTATCGCTTTCACCACTTTTTTAACAGCTTCGTCTTGTCCAATCACTCGGCGGCTGAGATTAGGCACCATTTCTCGCAATCGTTCGCCCTCTGCTTGTGCTACACGTTGCACTGGAATACCAGACATCTGGCTCACGACACGTGCCACATCTGCTTCGGAGACTTGGGCATAAGTATTTTCTTCTTCGGTTGCAGCAACAGTGTGCGCTTGCTGTACGTATGCTCCCGCTTCATCCATAGCATCAATTGCTTTATCGGGGAACTGACGATCTGTAATATATCGGTCGGTAAGGTTGACACATGCATGTAATGCTTCTTGGGTGTAGCGCACATGGTGAAATTCACCATATGTTTCGCTGATGCGACTGAGGATGGTATAGGTCTCGTCAGGCGTGGTGGGTTGTACTGTTACTTTTTGAAAACGACGTTCTAACGCACCGTCTTTTTCAATAGAAGTGCGATATTCATTGATGGTTGTTGCGCCAATGCATTGCACTTCACCACGTGCTAATGCTGGTTTTAGGATGTTTGCTGCATCCAACGAACCTTGTGCATTGCCTGCTCCAATAATGGTGTGTATTTCATCAATGAAGAGGATAATCTCTGAATGTTGTTGTAACTCTTTGAGCACTGTTTTTACGCGTTCTTCAAATTGTCCGCGGTAGGTGCTACCTGCTACCATAGATGCAATATCCAATGAGATAATGCGTTTCCCTTGTAGGGCTGCAATTTCCTTGTTGGCAATGCGGAGAGCTAAACCTTCTACGATAGCCGATTTTCCTACCCCAGGTTCGCCAATGAGAATAGGATTATTTTTCTTTCTTCGCGAAAGGATTTGTATCACGCGATCTATTTCTACCTGCCTGCCAACCACGGGGTCTAATTCGCCTTGTTGTGCCTGTAGTGTGAGATCTCTACCGTATTTGGTGAGGGCAGGTGTGTCTGTTCTCTTTTTATTGGAGGAATTATGGTTGGATTTTTTGCCAAAGATATGTATTTCTGTTTTCTCTATGTCTGGTAATTGTTCTTCTGTTTTCTCCTCTTGTATTTCTGGCTTAGGATATAGTCGCTCAATACACTCATAGTCAATGCTATATTCTTGCCATAGATATTTGGCAGGATAATTGATTCGATCGTGTAAAATGGCTAATAATAGGTGTACTGAACTACATACATCGGCTTGATATTTCCGTGCCTCAGCGTTCATTAGTCGAATAATGCGTTCGCTGGAACGAAACAATTTAGGCGTACCTGATAGAGGTTCTGCTTGACGTAGATTCTTATCCATTGCCGTTTTGGTTGCTACAGGGTCCATGCCTGCTTGCATGAGCAGCTCAAAGGCCTTTCCTGCTCCTAAACGCAGAATACCCAACAACATATGGTCAGGCATAATATCTATGTTGCCAAGGCGATGTGCTTCTTCGCTGGCAAAGGTGAAGATGGTATGTAAATTAATGGATTGCTGCATACATATTATTTATAGAAATGCCATGATAAACCTGCACGGAACATGTCTGGAGCCATGGGGTAATTAGGCATACCGAAATATTGTTTGTTCATAAATGAGGCATTGAAATGCTGGTACTGTGCAAATAATTTTAGACGAATATTTTTTACATAAAAGTTTGCATAAACGTTCATCACGGGATAATTGCCCACTAACTCAGTGTTTTGCATACAAAACTGTCCAGTGGCGGGGTTGAGAATAGGTGCATAATATTTGGTGAAGAACCGCATATCTACACCCATTTGTACGTCCAAAGCCTTAAACCAAGTACCATGGTAGTAAAGGTTGTTGTACATGGTTAAAGTTGGTAAAGGCAGATAAGGAGAAGAGGAATGTTGATAAACGATACTGTTATCCAAATTTACCCAAGGTGTGGTGAGGTCTATTTGCAAATCAGCTGCTATTACTTGGATGCTACCCTCTATTTGTTGTGGCATTCCATTTTCTGCAAAATAGATATAGCGTGTGAGGTTCTCAAAAGATACATTCAGCTTTGGTTTAAGCCATTTGGTAGGATAAGCCATTTCACCACCTACATAAAAACGGTAGGTTTTTTTGAAGTCATTATCCCATTGATAGTGATTGCTGCGGTAGCGTTGTAAATAAAAATCGGGTGTTTCGTTTTTGATAAAGGCTTTTGCAGCGATTGTAATAGAGTCTTTGCCCAGTTTAAATCCAGCATCCAGATGTCCGTTTACTTGAAATTCGCCCAACTTGTATCCCAATAGGCAGATGTTGCCATCGAAACCGTAGTGGATATATTCTCCTTGATTTTTGTAGAGGGCTGCACCTATATAAGTATTATTTGTCCATCGTTGACCATAAAGGGTATCGGGCACCATGTGGAACGAAGTGGAAGGAAAAAGGGGGATTGGATTATCGAATAAAGTATTGCCCATATTGTTGGGTAGAGCCACTTCTTGTCCTATTGGTGATATATGACGTTGTACTTCATTGGTAGCATAGACCATGGCACCAAACTTAAGCCAAGTATTAAACTCCTCTTCAAAAGTGACGGATAGTGTATTTTTGATAGTGAGGCATGCTGCGCTATCGTTAGTCGCAATAGAATTGCGATAGATATTTGGGTAGAATCCTTGGTTCGCTTTTTTTTCTACGTAGCGTTTGGTGGCATCTACTGTTTCAAAAACATGGCGGAAGGTGGTAACAGGTACATATTCAATTTTGATAGAGTCTTTTTTTACCCATTTACCTTCTTCATCTCTTTCGCGATAGGTTACTTTGCGTTCGCGCTCGACGCAAATGCTATAGTAATGATTGAGATAACCCGATAAATAGCGGAATGCGGACATACCTCGCATCTTTACGGGCATATCTTGTGGTTTGAGATTCCCTTGTAAATCACTTGGATTTAGCAAACCTCCGTTCTCAAAATTGCTTAGTGTGTTCCATGTAAAAGCAGCTTGCAAGGAGTAGTGGTCTCCGTTGTAACTCCCAAACACAGACCCGAAGACCGTTTTGCCTTCTTGCGATGTGAAACGACCGTAGGAGTTGAGATAATCAATCGTAATACCTAAATTTGTGCGACGACTCACATTGCCTGTAAACATAAAACTAATATCGTTCTGGTCTAGGTTTGAGACAAATCCTTTTTTATACCCAATATTAGAATAAGGTGTAGTAGTGTGATAAAATTTCACATTCTCAGGTGCTATGATATAGGGCGTGTAGGCATCTGCAAAGATGAAATCTACTCTTTTTTCTCTGTCGAAATAGATGCGCGATTGTGTGGGTGAAACGATATTGGAGTTTGTGAGATTAGATATAGAATAGTCGTTAAGTACATCGCGCATAGGTAGGTGCATATACGAAGTATCAACGGTGTACAACGTATCTGCAATGCCAGTCCACGGGTCAAGTTGCCAAGCGCGCATGATTGTAGGCACAGACTTTTCTGCTGCTAGTACAATAGTAGTACTGCACAAAATGACTATGCCAATACTCATTAAGCGTAATATGTGAGTAATTTTGTTCACTAATAAGTAGAATTTGTTCTATCTTCAATTCTAACCGAAACCTCCCCAATTTATAATTGGGGCTGCAAAGGTACATAAAATTGCGCACATATGCAAACAAAATCGCGTTGAAAGTGAACTTTCCGCGATTTTGTTTGCATAAAGACCTGAGCGAGAGAATAAAATATAATCTTTTACACAGATTATTTCTCTGCTTTTTTAGCGCATGTTTTCTTTGCTTTTTTAGCTTCCTTGAGTTGTTTTTCGAGCGAAGCAATCTCCTTCTCTTGGTTTTGAATAGTCTTGAGCAATTCGTTCAATTCCTCATTCTCAATGGTTGTTGGATATTGCTCTTCTACTCGTTGCAAGAAGTCAGAGAGGATATTCATGTAATTGATAAACGCATCATAGGCACTTTCGAATTGTGTTGCACCTTGGTCAATGTGATTCATATAGTGGAGATAGTTCACATCTTGTAGGATTAGCCAGTCGTGCTTGAGTTGTTTGTCCTTGCAAAGGTGTACACGTTCGGCTACAGCATAGAGTTTTTGTAGAGCCTCTTGTTGGAGGTCATTACCATTGTAAGTGCTGAGGTCTTTAGCTTCGCCTGCCCATGTCAATGGATAAGAAACGACAACAGCATCTTTAGCCGCACACTTCTTAGCCACTTCGCTTGGAGTCATAAAGCCCACACCTTGCTCCATAGCGTAGTATGGTAATGCTTTAAGGAAATCGAAGATACCCGTATCTGCGTTTTGGCGCACACCAAAGGTTTCTGCACCTACCCAAATGTTTGTTACTTGTTCTTCTTCTGGCAGATTAGCTAATGCGGTAGCATATTTCTCAGCATCCATTGGGAAATTTGTCCAAGCGGGGTCGGAGAAATGGAATGCAATCTCATCGCTCAAATTGCTATTGCGGAGTAATACTTTCAATTTTGGTGCTGCACTGCTGCTATATACATAGTTAGGACTTTTCCAGCTGAGGATATGTTTAGCTCCTTCACTCATCACGGCCTTGAATCCCATATTGTACAATTGAATAGCAATCTCATCTGAATAGAGCAATTCGGTGAGGCAAGCGGTGGTAGATTCTACGCCTAAGAGTTGTTTAACTTGTTCTTTTTGTTTGAGCAGTTGTTCAGCTGCCTCTGTTTCGCTATACACGCCTGCCAAAGAATAGGCATATGGAGTGACAACATACTCAACACTGCCAGTATTCGCCAATTCTTTCAGAACATCAATCATTTCTGGGTCATATTGCTCAAACATCTCCAGCATGATACCCGAAATGCTGAGTGCACAGTGGAATCTGCCTTTTGACAGGCGAATCATCTCAAGCAATGTTTTACACAATGGCATGTATGATGTGTTAATCAACGATGCTACACGATCTTCGGTCTGCATATCATCGTAGTAGTAATGATCTTGACCGATTTCAAAAAAACGATAGCGCTTCAAACTATATGGCGCGTGCATTTGGAAACAAAAACAAATATTTTTCATGACTTTTTCTTTTTAACTATTTGATAAATTCTTTAATTAGTAATTATTAGAATCCGTTGATGACCATATCATAGATTCTACGAACTTTCAATCCTGCATCATACCATTTAATATTATTCACCTCATTGCGACCTAATTCGCGTAGTGATTTGTACATAGCAGGATACTTCACGATGGCGTAGATGGCATCTGCCATGGCATCAATATCCCAATAATCGGTTTTAATAGCGTGGGATAGAATCTCCGCGCAACCTGATTGATGAGATATGATAGAAGGGCACCCCACTTGCATGGCCTCCAATGGCGAGATACCAAATGGCTCACTCACACTTGGCATGATATATACATCAGAATCAGCGAGCACTTCTTGTACTTGTCTTCCGCGCATAAAACCAGGGAAGTGGAATTTATCCGCAATACCACGTTGGGCTACCAATTCAATCATCTTATTCATCATATCACCACTACCAGCCATTACAAAACGTACACCATCGGTTTTGTCTAACACACGTGCTGCTGCTTCCACAAAGTACTCTGGACCTTTCTGCATGGTGATACGACCAAGGAATGTCACTAATTTGTCCTTTCTTTCATGCTTCACAAATTCATCGGGATTAGCTAAGGGTTCAACAGCATTATGTACTGTGCTTACTTTGCGAGGGTCTTGTCCATATTTTTCGATTACTGTGCGACGAGTGAGCTCGCTTACGCACATGATATGATCGGCCTCATCCATACCGCGCTTCTCAATAGCATACACTGTAGGGTTTACATTGCCACGACTGCGGTCAAAGTCTGTGGCGTGCACATGGATAACCAATGGCTTGCCAGAGATTTGCTTGGCAAATACACCAGAAGGGTAGGTTAGCCAATCATGGCTATGAATGATGTCAAAATCCAAACTATGTGCCAATACACTTGCTACAGCTTCATAGTTGCCAATCTCTTCCAATAAATTGTCTGGATAACGCCCTGAAAATCCTACACAACCTAAATCATCCGTACCAATGCGTGAATAATCGTAGTGGATACCATTGCGCAAATGGAAGTACTCTTCGGGTGACATTTTGCCTTCCATGCGTTGACGAACATAATCATAATCATTATCTTTCCAAACGATAGGTACACTATTGGCTCCAATAATCTTCAAGAACGACTGATCCTCATCGCCCCATGGTTTTGGAATCACAAAAGTGATTTCCATATCTTCCTGTTGCGCCATGCCACGCGTCAAACCGTAACTTGCAGTTCCCAAACCACCCAAGATATGTGGGGGAAATTCCCAACCGAACATCAATGCTTTCATTTTTCTTCGTATAGTTTTAAGGTATTACATACTTCGATTACACTAGCCACACTTGGTGCATAGCTCATTCCTCCATGCCCTTTAAATGGTGGATTGCCATCATATAACTCATTCAATGTACCAATACATAACTCGCTCATTTCTGCTTCATATCCCATGAGCAATCGGCGGATGAAATTCTCGCCTGAATGTTGATATACTTTGAGGTAAGCAATGGCATATGCGGCGATGGTCCATGGCCAAACAGGTCCATTGTGGAAGTTTCTATCACGTTCCAATTGACCGCCAATATATTCAGGACGATAGTCGCCACTCTTTGGCGAAATAGTACGCAAGCCCTTTGGGGTGTACAACTCTTTCGTACAAATATCCACCACTGCTTTGCATTGGCGTCTGTCTAGTGGTGAGTATGGCAACGATGCTGCTATGATTTGGTTAGGACGCACCTCTTTGTTGTGGTAATCTCCATCTACATAGTCGTCAAGATACATGCCATTCCAGAAAGTTTTTACAAAACTATCTTTTGTGATCTCTGCTTGATATTCCATCAAATCGGCAATCTGCTCTTTACCCAATTGGCGTTGAATAGTTGCAGTAAATAGTCTTGCGTTGTACCACAAAGCATTAATCTCCACCACATAACCTGTGCGAGGAGTAATTGGATGACCATCTTCCACTGCATTCATCCATGTAGCAGGACGCTCTTTGCCATCCACCCAGAGAAGACCATTGCTGTGCAAGAATAGCCGTGGATGTTGTTGCCCACGGATAAACAACATGATATCTATAATCAGTTGTCCATACAATCGGGTTGCTTCTTCTAAGGACGTGTAGGCTGCATACTCCTGTATGGCATGAATGAACCACAAAAGTGCATCTGGCTCATCCATTCCAACCAATTTATAGGGTTTGCCTTCCATGAAAGCGCGTATCTCTTCTACTGCGGTTTTATTGACAATGGCATCCCAATATTCCGGGCGACCAATGCCCATTGTACAACCTGGTAATGCCAAAAACTCTTCGCGTGCAGATGCTTTGAACCAAGGGTATCCCGCCAAAAGGTAGCACTTATCTCCTTCTCGTTTATACAACTGCGAGGCTGCATTTTTAAGGCAACCAAACATGTCATTACGAGCAACGCGACGGTTTAATTCTTTCTGCCAGAGTGTTTTAAGAGTCTTGGTGTTTATCTCACTAATACCTGCAGAGAATATAACACTTTCGCCTTTTTTCATTGGCATCTCAAACCAACCTGGTACTAATTGGTCTTCTTTGTATTCAAAACCGCGTTCTTGCTCTTTGTAATACTCAATATCCTTATACCACGTAGGGGCATGGGTGTACTCCACTTTCTTTGAACATTGCATCACCAACTCTGGAAATGCATCGTACATGCGGTTCGCACGTCCATTCTCCACCTCACGCATATCTGCATTAGCATCTGCATTTTGTTTTGCTAATTCGTGTACGTTTCGGAATACCAAGAATGGCTTTAAGCGTAATGTCGTAGGAGAATGTGCTTCTACTAAGGTGTAGCGAATAAGTACACGAGGCTCAAAACTAACCAACATACGTTCTTTGGTAAGCACTACACCGCCCACGCGATATGTGGTCTTACTAATCACTTCGCAGTCAAATTCACGAATGTACTTGTGTCCATTGGGTGAGAAATTATTCCAGCCGTATTTGTGTAAACCCAAATTAAACTCAGCACCGTGCTGAATCACTGTTTCATCCAGACTACTCAATAGCACATAATTGTCTTCTGGCAAATTGCCAGATAGTGGAATTACGAGTTGTCCGTGGTACTTGCGCGTGTTGCAATCCACCAAAGTTGTGGAGTTGTATGCTCCTGCGCGATTGGTGCGAATCATCTCTTTGCTCAAACTGCGATATAGGTTGATGAGCAACGTTTTGTCAAAATTTAAATAACTCATATGCTTGTGGTATTAGTTAAATTTCCCTTCAAATTTTACTTCTGCATCCATGAAAAATTGTCGAATCTGCTGTTCTGCTTCGCGTTTGCATATAAGCAGTACACCGTTGGATTCGGCAACGATACAGTCTTCTAATCCTTGAATGACTGCCAGATGCCCTTTGGGAAGTGTAACAACGTTGCCATGACTGTTGTAATACATGGCTTCACTATGCAACGTTACATTGGCTTCGGCATCCTTTTCACTTAGTTCGTATAATGAACCCCAAGTGCCCAAATCGCTCCAGCCAAAATCGCTTGGCAGCACATATACATTCTGCGCTTTCTCCATCACACCATAATCGATAGAGATATTGGGGCAGGTGGGGAATATGTTTTGAATAAATGTATCTTCATTGGCTGTACCCATCATAGTTTGCCCATCGGTGAACTTATTGGCGATTTCTGGTAAAAAGGACTGAAAGGCTGAAAGTATAGATTGCAAACTCCATATAAAGATGCCTGAGTTCCATAGAAAATCACCACTTTCTAGGAATACCTTTGCTAGTTCAATATTGGGCTTTTCGGTGAAAGCTTTTACCTTGTAAATCTCACCTTTATCCTTCTCGCCCATCTGGATGTATCCGTAGCCTGTTTCGGGGCGTGTAGGTTTCATTCCCAATGTGAGAAGTGCATCGTTCTGCTCAATGAAATCAAATCCTTGTTGGATAACTTGTTGAAATTTATCTTCTTGCAAGATTAAGTGATCACTTGGTGCAACAACGATATTCACTTTTTCACCTTCTCGATTTTTAGCTTTTTCCATAGCCTTAATGCGGGCAGAAGCATAAGCAATACATGGGGCTGTGTTGCGCCGCGCAGGTTCGCAAAGAACTTGTAATGCAGATAAATCAGGGATTTGTGATAATACTTGATCGCGGTATAAAATGTTGGTGACAATCAAGATGTTTTCAATAGGAACAAATGGACGGAAACGGTCAACGGTCATTTGCAGTAGACTGCGCCCTGTTCCAAAAAAATCAAGGAATTGTTTGGGATGTTCGTTGCGACTAAATGGCCAAAACCTGCTACCGACACCGCCTGCCATTATTACGCAATAGTTTTTCTCGTTCATGGTATATGTATTTTTGTGTTTAGTATCCATATTGTTTGTTTTCTTTTTGCGCTGTTCACGCATACTGTAAAGTGTTCAAAAGTCTGCAAAGGTACAATTTTTTTTACATATACACAAATAAAATCACAGATTTTTATAAAAAATGCATAATTCTTTGCGGGTATCAAATAAATTTTGTACCTTTGCGTGCTGATATGTGTTTTAATGTGAAAAAAGGATTCAACATATTGTTCTTTTTGCTGCCATTGTTGATGGGGGCATGTCGTCCCTCCACGATGCCAAAGCCCTATGGCTATTTCCGTATTACTATACCTGATTCGGTAGCCCAAAATTATGTCCCAGATGGCTATCCTTATGCTTTTCGTCTGTCACAATCGGCGGAAGTGTCGCCTCGTGTTCATGCGGATGAGCAATATTGGATAGATATTCATTACCCAAGCATTAATGTTACGGTGCACTGTACCTATAAGCCGATTCGTGAAAACTTGCGCGAGTTGTCACGTGATGCACAAGAGTTTTTGTATAACCATGCTACTATCGCTTCTGCTATACCTGGACAGGATTATGCTAATCCAGAGCAAAAAGTGTATGGTGTGTATTATGAACTACATGGAAATACTGCATCGCCAATACAGTTTGTTTTAACCGATTCCATCGAACATTTTTTTCGTGGGTCGGTGTATTATAACGATATCCCTAATCAAGATTCATTATACCCTATTTTCGAGTTTATGCAGTACGATGTGCGGCGTATGATGGAGACGATGCAATGGCGATAATCATTTTGAGCATGGCAACTATTTATTCACATATAGCACAGGCTGCACAATGCGGACAAAAATTATTGTTTGTGTTGATTGATCCCGATAAAGAGGTGGATAGCATGAAGATTATTCCCTATTTATCGGAAGTAGATGTGATATTAGTAGGTGGAAGTACAGGAGAGAGAACAGAAGATTGTGTGGCAATGCTTAAAAGCCATGTCTTGTGTCCCGTTGTTCTTTTTCCTGGTAATGTGGCGCAGTTTACACCCTCAGCTGATGCGATATTGTTCTTGACTTTATTGACGGCCCGTTCCGCAGAAGTACTCATTGAACCACATATCCATATTGCTCCTGCAATTCATCAATCAAACCTAGAGTCTATCCCGATGGGATATATCCTTATTGATGGAGGTAAGCAGAGTAGTGTGGAGAGAGTGTCTAAAAGTGTTCCTATTTCTGCAACGGATGTTTCTATGGTGGTTCGCACAGCTATTGCAGGTGAGTTGTTGGGTAAGAAGTTGCTGTATTTGGAGGCAGGTAGTGGGGCACTATATCCAATTGCTGCTCCATTAATTACTGCAGTAAAGGAGAATACATCTATTCCGTTGATAGTCGGTGGAGGCATTACTACTCCTAAAGGAATGCTAGATGCTTTTCGTGCGGGAGCAGATGTAGTAGTCATTGGCAATCATTTTGAAAAATATCCCGAAGAAATACCCCATTTCATCGAACAAAAACGAAAAATTTATGGTTGATACCAATATAGATGATACCCGCTATATGCGTATGGCATTAGATGAGGCTCGAAAAGCATTAGATATGGGTGAAGTTCCCATTGGTTGTGTGATTGTAGCAGATGGTCAGATTGTTGGTAGAGGCCATAATCTAACAGAGATGTTACATGATGTAACTGCACATGCGGAAATGCAAGCGATTACTGCAGCTGCGAATACGCTTGGAGGCAAGTATCTTAATCAATGTACACTATACGTGACGGTTGAACCCTGTGTGATGTGTGCAGGAGCAATTGGTTGGGCACAAGTGCGTAGGGTCGTGTATGGCGCTATCGATGAGAAAAGAGGTTTTTCTACCTATGCTCCACATGCATTACATCCAAAATGCACGATTTCATCGGGAGTTTTAGAACCAGAATGCCGCGAACTTATGCAGTCTTTTTTTGCAAAAAAACGAATATAACACCTATTTTTTATAATTCAAAATTCATAATCTTATGAAACCTGCTCTTAGAACGACAATCCAAATTTTATCCCTAGCAGCTTTGGCAGCTTTAGCTATTTACATGATGCCGAAATACACCCACACATTTAAGTATGATTTTGAGGTAGGACAGCCATGGGCGTATGGTTTGATTACATCAGAATACGATTTTGCTATTTATAAAACGGAGAGTCAGTTGCAACGAGAAAAACAACAGGTGCTGGAGGAATACATGCCATGTTACGTATTTGATACTACGGCACCAGAGCGAGACATTTGCGTTATTCCTTTGACAGAGAAAGAGCGTATCGAGAAATTAGGTGTACCTGCTATCTCTATTGTACATGATCATGTGGCAACTACCGTATCCATAAATGACCTCTATACGCCTAAATCGGCATACGAACAAACGGGGCGAGAACTTAGACCAAATCTGTTATTTGATTCGATTACATCGGAGAATATCAAGAATAATCTTCTCTCATCCATATCCTTGACGCAAGGTATGGTACAAGCAGGTGAGAAGATTGTTGATACAGGTGAAATCGTTTCAGAGCAGACATACCAGATTTTGGAGTCACTAAAGCGTTCCATTGAAGATAAAAATATATCCAAAAGACAGTCGCTGACATCTACTATTGGTGCGGGGCTATACATCGTAATACTTTTGGTCGTTTTTGCTTTGTATCTCTATACCTATCGAAAAAAATTGTTGGATGAGTTGCGTAATATGTTTTTCTTTGCCATTTTGATGGCAATAATTATAGCTATTGCCTTTCTTGTATTGCGTTATGCACCGCTGGGATATGTTTATCTTATTCCGTTTGCTTGGGGGCCTATTATCACACGCGTGTTCTACGATTCTCGTACAGCGATTTTTATGCATATTATCACGATACTGATTGTGTCGGTAGCAGTCCCAGCTCCATATGTATTTGTGATCTTACAGATTGTTGGCGGTGTGGTTGCTGTTATTAGTTTACGTGATATGACACAGCGTGCACAGTTGGCACAAACTGCTTTATTTATTTTGGTTGCTTATAGCGTATTCTATACTGCAACCACAATGCTGGTGTCTGGTGATTTACAAACGATAGAATATAGGTATTATATTTATTTTGCCATTAACGCGATATTGGTTATATGTGCATATGGTTTGATTTTTCTTTTTGAGCGCACTTTTGGTCTGGTAAGTAATATTACTTTGGTGGAACTTACCAATGTGAATTCGAATTTGATGTTGAAGTTTGCGGAGAGTGCACCTGGCACTTTCCAACACTCGTTGCAGGTGAGCAATTTGGCTACGGAAGCAGCTAAACGTATTGGTGCTAAGGTGTTGCTTGTGCGTACTGGAGCATTGTATCATGACATTGGTAAAATGACGCATGCTGAGTATTTTATTGAAAATCAAACTGGGAATAATCCGTTACAGTCTATGCCATATACAGAAGCAGCCAAAGTGATTATAAAACATGTGGAGGAAGGTGAACGCATTGCTCGTAAACACCGTTTGCCTGAAGTCATCGTGCATTTTATTCGTTCGCATCATGGCACTTCTGTTACGCGCTATTTCTATAATATGGCTATCAATACAGCAAAAGCAGCAAGATTATCTGTTGATAGTGTTAATAAGGCTGATTATACCTATCCTGGTCCTAAACCTTCTACAAAAGAAGCTGCGATTTTGATGATGGCAGATGCCATCGAAGCACGCTCTCGTAGTTTGGATGAGTTGACCGAGGAATCAATCGCAAAGATGGTTGATCAAATGATAGATATGCAAGTGGCAGATGGACAGTTCTCTGAAACATTATTGTCTTTCAAGGATTTAGAGGATATTCGTGCGGTCTTTAAACAAAAACTCATCGAAATCAACCACCACCGCATTACATACCCCACCATTACCCAATAACCCATATCCATTATCCCATACCCATTACCCCATAGCCCGCAGGGCGTCCAATATCCAATTTATGAAACATAAATTATATCTCGCTCCCATGGAGGATGTCACCGATCCTGCTTTTCGCCTGCTCTGCAAGCGATTTGGCGCGACGCGTGTCTATACCGAGTTTGTCAATGCCGATGCCCTCGTGCGCGATGTGGCATCCACCACACGCAAATTGCAGATTAGCGATGAGGAACGTCCTGTAGCCATACAAATCTATGGTCGTGAACCCGAGAGTATGGCAGATGCTGCACGCATCGTAGAGCAAGCAAAGCCCGATTTCATCGACATAAATTTCGGTTGTCCTGTTAAGAAAGTGGCGGGCAAAGGAGCAGGTGCAGGGCTGCTAAAAGATGTTCCCAAGATGTTGGATATTACCCGCGCGGTGGTAAAGGCAGTCAATACCCCAGTCACAGTCAAAACTCGTCTGGGATGGGATGATAATAATCGTATCATCACCGATATTGCCGAACCTCTGCAGGACTGTGGTATTGCCGAACTCGCTATCCACGGTCGTACACGTTCGCAGATGTATCGAGGAGAAGCCGACTGGTCACTGATTCGTGAGGTGAAGAATAATCCTCGTATTCATATTCCTATCATCGGTAATGGTGATGTCACTACGCCTGAACAAGCGAAGAAATGTTTCGATGAATTCGGAGTTGATGCTATCATGGTAGGTCGTGCTACTTTTGGTTGTCCATGGATTTTTGAGGATATGCAGCACTATCTCACAACAAACGAATTACTTCCGTCTCGCACTATGCAGTGGTGTGTAAATATTTTGAAAGAGCATGTAGAGCGCAGTATTGAATGGATTGGAGATGAGCGTAAGGGGATTGTACATAGTCGTCGTCATTTTGCAGCTTCACCAGCGTTTAAGTGTTTGTATGATTTCCGTCAAACGCGCATTGCACTTCTTCGTGCTGATACCAAAGCCGAAGTATTCCAAATTATGGATGAAATCGTAGAAAAGTGGGGATAATTTACACCACTTCTTTGCCGAAAGGCAGCAGGGACCCAATGGCTAATTTGAAGTGTTGAACTCCCCATGGGATACCTACAATGGTGCAGCAGAGAATAAGACCAAAAGTGAGGTGCGTAAGTGCAATTTCCCACCAGCCTAAAACAATCCAAAGTATATTGAAGATTAGTTGCATACAACTGCCTTCATTAGCGGTTGGTACTAACTCATGCCCAAAAGGCCAAAGAGAGAGTGTTCCAATCTTAAATAATTGTACACCAAAAGGAATACCGACAATGGTTATACACATAACTAAACCCGCTACCCAATACATCAGAGCGGTAAGCAATCCGCCAAAAAGTAGCCATACAAGATTTCCAAGGAATTTCATATCGTATTAAATTTGCCAATTTGGCAGCAAAGATAATGATTAATTTTCAGATTTGGTAAAATTGGATGAACAAAATTGCATTTTTTTTGTGTTTTTCTCGTGTGCGCTTGTGTATGTGGGAAAAAAATAGTACTTTTGCGGACTTTTTTATAAATTGACTTCATATGCGCGTGTGAAAAACGTGCAAAATGGATGAGAAAAGATTATGCAAAAGATTAGAAACATAGCCATCATCGCACACGTGGACCACGGCAAAACAACGCTCGTGGACAAGATGCTGTACACCGCCAACCTCTTCCGCGACAACGAGCAGAAGGGCGAGTTGATTCTCGACAACAACGAACTCGAGCGCGAGCGCGGTATCACTATTTTGGCGAAGAACGTAGCGATTGAATACAAAGGTTACAAAATCAATGTGATTGACACTCCGGGCCACGCCGATTTCGGCGGCGAGGTGGAGCGCGTGCTGAACATGGCAGACGGCGTGCTGTTGCTCGTGGATGCCTTCGAAGGACCTATGCCACAAACGCGCTTCGTGCTGCAAAAGGCACTCGAACTCAACCTCAAACCTATCGTAGTCATCAACAAAGTCGATAAACTCAACTGCCGCCCAGACGAGGTACAAGAGGAGGTATTCGACCTCATGTGCAACCTCGATGCAACCGAGGAGCAATTGGATTTCCAAACGCTCTACGGTTCGGCAAAGAACGGCTGGATGTCCACCGATTGGAAGCAGCCAACCGAAGACCTGACCGCATTGATGGATGCCATCATTGAGTATATCCCTGAGCCAGAGGTGCTGGAGGGTACACCACAGATGCTCATCACCAGTCTCGACTACAACCCATACGTAGGCCGTATCGCAGTGGGACGAGTACATCGCGGTACATTGCGCAATGGTCAGAACGTCATGCTCGCCAAGAAAGACGGCACGATGGTCAAGACCAAAATCAAAGAACTGCACACCTTCTCGGGCATGGGACACATTAAAACCGATGAAATGAAATCGGGCGATATTTGCGCGCTCATCGGTATCGACGGCTTCGAGATTGGCGACACTATTTGCGACATCGAGACACCAGAAGCATTGAAGCCCATCGCCATTGATGAGCCCACAATGTCCATGGTTTTCACCATCAACGACTCGCCATTCTTCGGTCAAGACGGTAAGTTCGTGACCTCGCGCCATATCCAAGAACGCCTCGACAAAGAATTGGAAAAGAACTTGGCATTGCGCGTGGAGCGCGGTACGGATGAGAACTCGTGGAACGTGTTTGGTCGTGGCGTATTGCACCTCAGCGTGTTGGTAGAGACCATGCGCCGCGAGGGATACGAGTTGCAAGTGGGTCAGCCACAAGTCATCATCAAGGAGATTGACGGCGTGAAGTGCGAACCTGTGGAGCAACTCACCGTGAATACCCCAGAAGAGTGCTCGGGTAAGATTATCGAATATGTATCCACCCACAAGGGTGAGATGACCCGAATGGAGATGATTAACGACCGCGTACAACTCGAGTTCGAGATTCCGAGCCGTGGTATCATCGGTATGCGTACCTACGTGCTGAACGTGTCGGCAGGCGAAGCGATTATGGCGCACCGTTTCTTGGAGTTCCAACCCTACAAAGGCGAGATTGTGAAGCGCAACAACGGTTCGCTCATCGCTATGGAGTCGGGTACGGCATACGCCTACGCGCTAGACAAACTGCAAGACCGTGGACGATTCTTCATCTCGCCACAAGACGAGGTGTATGCAGGTCAAGTAGTGGGTGAGAATAGCAAAGAGGGCGATATTGTTATCAATGTAACAAAGTCGAAGAAACTGACCAATATGCGCTCGAAGTCGGCTGATGACAAGGCGGTATTGCCACCACCTGTAATCTTCTCGTTGGAGGAGGCATTGGAGTATATCAAGGAAGATGAATACGTAGAGGTAACGCCAAACTACATGCGTATCCGCAAAATCATCCTCGACGAACTCGAACGCAAACGCGCAAACAAATCTTGACTCTCGATTTCCGAATCCTGACTCAAAAAAGAAATCAAATTAAAAATTTAGTTATATGAAAATTGAACAATCAGAAATCAAAGACCTCACTGCGGTAATCACCATGACTGTGGAGCCAGCAGACTACCAAGAGGCAGTTCAAAAAGAACTTATCCAAATTCGTAAGAAAGCCAACATCCCAGGTTTCCGTCCAGGTATGGCACCTAAGGGCATGTTGCAAAAGATGTACGGCAAGAGCATTCTTGCTGAGGTAATCAACAAAACCATCGGCGAGAACCTCAATAAGTACATCGAAGAGCAACACCTCAACCTCCTCGGCGATCCATTGCCAAACGAGGAACTCACTCCAGAGGTGAACTTCGACACACAAGACACTTTCACTTTCTGCTTCGACATTGCTGTGGCTCCAGAGTTCGACGCAATGCTCAATGGCAAGAACAAACTCACCCAATACACCATCACCGTTACCGATGAGATGGTGGAGAACCAAGTACAAAGCTACGCACAACGCTTTGGCGATTACGTAAACGCTGAAGAGGTGCAAGACGGCGACGTGCTCAAAGGTCTGCTCACCGAGCAAAAGGAGAATGGCATCGTGAAGGAGAACGGCATGCTCACTCCTCAATACATGAAGGATGCAGAGCAAGCTAAGCTCTTTGCAGGCGCAAAGGTAGGCGATGTCATCACCTTCAACCCAACCAAAGCATATGGTAGCGAAGTAGAGGTAAGCTCTATGCTCGGTATCACCAAAGAGGAGGCAAAAGAATTGACTTCTGACTTCACCTTCGAGTTGCAAGCTATCACCCGCCACCAAGCTGCGGCTATCGATGGCGAATTGTTTGCAAAGGTGTATGGCGAGAACAATATCGCTGATGAGGCAGACTTCCGCGCACATATCAAAGCAGAGATCGAGCAAAATATGGCAGAGGATGCTAAGTACAAGTTCGGTTTGGACGCAAAGGCAGCAGTGATGAAGAAGATGGCTAAGGTTGAGTTCCCAGAGGCATTCCTGAAACGTTGGGTGAAAGCGACCAACGAGAAGATGACTGAGGAGGAACTCGAGAAAGACTTCCCAGCTATGGTGGATGAGCTCCGTTGGCACTTGGCAAAAGACCAATTGGCTAAGCACTTCAACGTTCAAGTAGAGAAAGAGGACGTAGAGGCATACGCTAAGGAGGTAGCTCGCATGCAGTTCATGCAATATGGTTTGATGCACGTAGAGGATAGCTACTTGGCTAACTATGCAGAGCAAATGCTCAAGGATGAGAAGCAACTCCGTGGTATCGTTGAGCGCGTAGCAGAGAACAAGATCTACGACGCACTCAAGGGCGTAGCTAAGATCGAGGAGAAAGAGATCAGCCACGCTGACTTCGGCAAACTCTTCGCATAATAGCCAAACCTCGCGAAGCGACAATACCTGCCCTATGGGCACACAACCTCGGCAGTAGCCGACAATACAAAACAAAGACATCGGTAGGAAACCTATCGATGTCTTTTGTTTATTTTCTGGTTGACGCGCGAAGTAGTTGTTGTATTAAAGTGGTTATTGTTGTTTGATTTTGTTCCCGCAGTCTGTTATGTGCACGGCGGTAGTTCGCCGATTCTTCCTGCCTCTAATCTCTAAACTGTAGGTGCTTTGCACCGTTCTCTAAACAGTACAAATATTAAGATTCACTCCCCTTGTACCTTATATTTAAGCACCGTGTAAAAGACCAAGGACGAACCAAAGACGAACCAAGGAACGACCAAAGAACTCCGAATCACCAAAAAGTGCTGTTTATTAAGATTGCCTTCTCTTTTCCTTCTCTTATACTTTGCCTTATTCCACCGACCGACGACCGAGAGAACTCCAAGAGAAGAGCGCATCAACTTCCTGTCACAAAAAGTGCTATTTCTTAATATCGCTTTCCTGAAAAAGTTGACTGCCTCCCTAAAACAGTTGTCCCCATTCCCAAAAAAGTTGACTAATTTACTAAAAATGTTTCCTTTCTTTGTTTATTAATCCCGAATCGTATTCGGGGTAAATCCTAGCCTATAAACTATAATCTTTTAACTTTCTCCTTAAAACATTTGCGTATGTCATAAAAAAACACTATCTTTGCACCCGAAATCACTTTCCAAATAACAAAAAAAATACGATCTGGAAAGTGAACCATCTATAAAAACAGGTATATACACATGAAGATCATTGAACGTAAGAGCTACTTAAAAAGCCTACAAAATGTACGACTTACACCTGACATAAAAGTCGTTACAGGAGTTCGACGCGCAGGCAAATCTGAACTTATCCGTACATATATGGGATGGCTGAAAAAACATGATAAGAAAGCCAATATCATTTTTGTGGATTTTACTTTGCTATCAGCAGAACCTTTGCAAGAATATCATGCTCTGCATGATTACATTGAGCAGAACTATCGCTCAAATAAGAATAATTATGTCTTTATTGATGAGGTGCAGTTCTGCAAGAAATTCGAGTTAGCCATCAACAGTCTACATGCTTCTGGCAAATATGACATCTATATTACTGGCTCGAATGCCTTTCTGTTAGGTTCAGATTTGGCAACTTTGTTTACTGGTCGCGTGATGACTCTTAAAGTCTTTCCGTTTAGTTTTGCCGAATATCGAACCTATTTCGGCGAGCAAGAAATCCAATCTCAGTTCAACCAATATGTGCAAGATGGCGGCTTCTCTGGTGCTTATGTATATTCCACGCAAGCGGAAAAAACAAATTATATACGCGAAGTCTTCCAAACAATCGTAGAGCGTGACATTATTCAGCGGTATAAACTTTCCGATGCATTTCTATTAAATAAGATTGCCGAGTATCTTATGGGAAATGTTAGTAATACTACTTCCGCAAGGAGTGTTACAGGTGTTTTGCAAACAGAGCAGATGAACACTAATCATG
Organism: Paludibacteraceae bacterium; assembly: GCA_045591505.1. Taxonomy (GTDB): domain Bacteria; phylum Bacteroidota; class Bacteroidia; order Bacteroidales; family Paludibacteraceae; genus Colicola. The sequence continues at coordinate 32,807 of JAZNSW010000028.1, read as the reverse complement.
TGACTGTTAGGAATTATATGGATTATTTATGCCGTACATTTTTATTCTATCAGGTTAAACGATATGATATTCAGGGGAAAGAGTATCTGCGTATGATGGATAAGTTTTATCTTGTTGATAGTGGTATTCGTTATGCTATATTGGGAACGCGTAATATGGACTATGGACGCGTCTATGAGAATATCGTTGCATTGGAGCTATTGCGACGTGGTTATACGATATATGTAGGTAAACTATACCAAAAAGAAGTAGATTTTGTAGCAATGCGTGGATCAGAGAAGATATATATCCAGGTAAGTGATAATATCAGTTCTCCCGAAACATTTGAAAGAGAGTACACTCCATTGTTGCAAATAAAAGATGTCTATCCAAAATTCATCATTGCTCGTACTCGCGTACCTCAATATGATTACCAAGGAATCCAAATTATTGACCTTGCCGAATGGCTAACTAATAACATAGAGTAAATGGGACTATGAAGACATTGGAATATATTTTTGCAAATGCTAGTTTAATATAACGTTCGCCCCTTGCCATTTATGCAAAATCCGCATAAATGGCATTTTTATTTGCACCACTCTTGCTCAATTCAAAATAATTCACTACCTTTGCACCCGAAAACTACGCTAGAGGGAAATATGTCCTGCGAAAAGTGTTTTGCTAGGGTTCTTTCTAAGGGTAGGTTTCTGACATATTAAATAGCGTTTATTGACGCTTTGCATTTGACAAATCGAAAACTTCGCAACTTTTCAAACAGAGTCAAAATCAAAGTAATCAGTAGATGCCTATGGGTATGATTATATCCATGCTATGCTTATATTGTAGAGCATAGTGCGTTTTCATACCAGCGTAGGTTTCCTGTTGTTTATTTGACTCTGTGGGCAATGCGAAGGCCTCGATTTGTAAATGAGCAACTCGAGGTCTGCGCTTTTTTGTGTGCCTATATGTAACAATAATAAAACAATATGGTATGATGAAAAAAATCTTATTCTTAATCACCACTATGCTGGTGTTATCATCTTGTTCTCAGATGATTTATTTGGCTTGCAACGAATCCGATGTGGAGGTTTTTATCAACGAGCAAAACTATGGCAATCCTCCTGTTCAAATTCAAGTAACTAACGATGTACAGTATCTCAATGTATCATTTCGCAGAAATGGAGTTGAATTACATCATCAAAGGGTGTATATAGTGGATGGACAAAATTACTATGACATTACTTTGCCAAGACATCTGCGCCATTCGTCAAGTCCAGGCAACTCTTTGCGTTCAAAATCATATTAATATTCATTTAAATCATCAAACATTATGAAACGAATTTTATCTTGCCTATTCATGGCAATGGTAGCAGCAATCATGTTTGCTGCACCTAAACAGAAAATGATTGACATTTCTGTACAACCAAACGAAGCATCTATCTTTATCAACAACCAATTTATCGGCTATGGTTCTGGTAGTTTTGTTCGCCCCAAAAAAGGTAACATGGCTGTTATTCGAGTAGAATGTAATGGTTACAAGACTATCAATGCTAAATTCTATGGAGATGATAAACGCAGTGCCATTTCATACAGCCTGCAACAAGATGGTTATTACCGCATGAGTGCATATTCTGGTATCGTAAATAAATTCTTTACGATTGATATTGATTCTTTATATTATACTATCTCTGAAGATAATAAAGTAGATGTAAAAGAAGCTTGGAAATTACTACACCAAATACTTCTAAATTATTTTGATGAAATAGCAACAACAGATATTCATGGTGGATACCTGCAAACACCTTGGGCATATAAGACCTTCCAAATGTCAGAAATGCAAATGCGCAACCGTGTAACCATTCGTGACATCTCTACTCCTGAGCGTGTTGCTTTTCAGATTAAAATATCTTCTGAAGTTGCCGCTGCTGCAGCCGCCATGCATGGAGAGTTCGAAGAAGTAGACAGAATAGCCAAAGAATACGAACCATTAATCGAGGAACTACAAACTCGTATAGGTAAGGTTCGTAGTTTATAACCAATATTTATTAACTCATTAAACATTTATCAACATGAAGAAAATGTATTTAGTTGTTGCTCTTGCGATAGCATTTGCAGCAAATGTGTCAGCTCAAAGCTACACTGAAACCTTTGACTCTAATTCTTTAGAGTGGACAGAGCGTGCCTACAAAAATGATCAAGGTAACGCAATCATCGCGAATGGAGTAATGACAGTATCATCGAAAACAAAAGTAGATATTGCTGCCCTAATGAGTTCTGGTGCAGTTAACACCTACAGCACTGCTTTTGAGACACACTGTTATGCTCCACTGGATGTACAAAAACCATTTACCATCACAAGTCAAGTAACCGTTAAAAATGGTGAAGAGGTTGGTGTTTTGTTCAACTTCAAGGATTTTGGTAATTACTACGCATTTGTGATGACAGATGACTATGTAAAATTCTTGCGTTTCGAAAATAACAACATGGTAGGTTCTATCAGCCAAGGTATTCGTTGGAAAAAGAAACTTAATAAGAAAATTGCTCAAACATGGGTAATCAAGAGCAATGGTTCTACTTTGGAGTTTGTTGTAAACGACGAACCTATTATGAGCGTTCGCTATATGCCATTGGAGTACACTGGCTTTGGTTATTATACCGTAGGTACTTGCCAATTAGCAGTTGATGAAGTAACATTCAAACAAGGATTGTAATTATTAATTGCGATAAATCAATAGAGTGCATCTGTATTTAGATGCACTCTATTATTTTACTTACCATCTGTAATAATATTGCTATATTTTCTAACGAAACTTTTATAGTTGTTTGTCATTCAAATACTTGTAGATACAAAATACTATTTGATTTATACAAATTGAATATAGAGCCTTTTGATAGATAAACATATGCAAAATTTGTCAAATTACACAGATACTCTTCCATTTTTTCATAAATTAACACATTTATTTGCTTATATCAAAAAAATCTAGTAACTTTGCCCGAAAAATAAAAAACAGATGGGCAGGCAGGGGAAGGATGACTCTTTTTGTATAAATAATAATCATTAAAATCATGTTAAGTATGGAACACAGAGTGTATTATGGTGAGTATTCGTTAATGCATTGGATTAATTTAATATTAAAACGAAATATAATATTACCAAAATATCAAAGAAGTTTTGTCTGGAAAGATAAAGATGTTACACGACTTATAACTTCTTTACAAAGCGGACAATTTGTACAACCAGTCACAATAGCAAATTATACAAATGGGAGTAAGAAAGAAAATATTATATTAGATGGGCAACAACGTTTAACATCTCTTTTATTAACCTATTTAGGTTATATCCCAGATAGAACAAAATTTGAAAATACAGATGAAATAGCAATAGGTGACGATAGTTTAGAAAATTTGGAGGATGATAGCATGCAGAATCCTATTGGCTGGACATTTTCAAAGCTTTTGAGTGATGATAATAACCTAAACACTTTAAATAACATTAAAAATAGAATAGAGGATGATGGTAGATATACAAGACTAGATATAAAATTAGATAAAACTATTGAGGATTTTTTGAATAATACTTATCTTGGTTTTTCATATATTGTGCCTAAAGAAAATGGAAGTATTGAAGATACCCAATACTTTTTTTCAACTTTGTTTAGAAATATGAATTATTTAGGAGCAAAGTTATCCCCATTAGAGAGTCGTCGTTCCTTGTATTTCATGGGAACTGGATATAATAATTTCTTTGAAGGACGGACAAAAGGAGATAATGACATATTGTGTGGAATAAATCTTTTGGAAGACTTACAATCTCGTCGAATAGATTTTGTTAGATATCTAGCTATATTATCACAATATATAGCTAAGGATAAAAATATCAATAAAGTATTAGTTGGTTATTCTGCATATAGCTCTCGAGAAAGTTATTATGTAGATTATGTGTCTTTTATCGTCGGTCTAGAACAAGAGAATCGTATTGATAAGTTTGATAACTTTAATCCTAAACAACTATTTGATAATAATATATGGCAAGAAAGGTTTGAAAAAATTAAAAATTATATTGATTCTACAAAAGGGAGGATGGGATTAGATGATAAAAAAAATGCTTTCAAAGGATGGATTGATGCAGATTACTGGTTGTTTGGATTGTTATATTGGGTACTATATGAAGGTAAGTCGGTTAATTATAATGAACATTTAATCACTTCTATATCAACTGAAATTAATGAAAAAAAGAAAGATATAGGCTATTCAAAAAACCCAAATAGACTTGGTAATTTGCGGTCACGTATAATATCATCAATTCGCATATATGAAGGTTATGTACAATAATTATCACACAAAATTCATATTATCTCCCATTTGTAATATTTTGAGAGAAACCGTCACCGCTTGTGCTGGAATAGGTAATGGTATTGAAACTCAATCCTTGTGTGAGTATGTGTTGCAAACTACATTTTTAAAGATGACTGGTGCATCCGAACAAAAATTAAAATGTATCTGCTGGGAAATAGCGACATATGACTATGAGTATCGACATAGATATTTAAGGAAAAATTACGGAGAATGTTCTAGATATGCAGATAAAAATAGCATCTATATAGATTTGAAGACTGAAATAACAAAAATAGATGAAACATTTTCAATATCTTCCATCTTTGATGATATTGATATAAGCACGAAGGTGTCAATTTATGTATATGACAAGATTATAAAGAAGGCTATCAAAAATCAACAAAAAAGCGGGTGAAAAATTGAGTAACGAAAGTATACAAAAGATGATTAATGGAATGCAAAATTACTATTCTAAACATGGGTTATGCGAAGAAAAAACAATAAGGCTAAAAAAACGGAATTGCTTATGATGAAGTATAAGGAACTCGTTTCTATACTTGACACATCCTTATTATCTATTTGGAAACAACACGAATACAACTTTTTTAAAACAACATGGAATGATTTTTTGTCAATCAATTTTGCAACAAATGAATTATTTGATTCTGACTTGCAAACGATTTATGAAACAATTGTGTATAATCATCGTAATAGATGCGCCCATAATTTAACATCGTATCAAAATAACTTACCTACCCTCAAATCTTTATTAAATCCAAATTTTGATTATGAGAATTATTTTTTTAGATTTTTGATATTGATACTTATTGATGATATTTTTATAAGATTATATAGAAAATTCTTGAGCTTAGCAGATAGCATCGTTTAATGTTTATGGATTTGATATATCCTAACCATGTGCAAACAAGAATAAATAAGCATTTATATTTTTCAATATCTTACTTATTATCAAAGATTAGATGTTGTACATCCCTTTCTCCCTCCTCACGTTATATTCTAACGAGGATGGAGTTTTTATTCTACAATATGAGGAAATACACTACTGTTCAATAAAAATCACTATTTTCTGATAAATTATTTGGTCAATTCAAATAAAAGCAGTACCTTTGCGCCAACGAACTTACCCCGCTTCCCGTTGATCAGCGCGCTTAGGGTAAGTCTTTTTTTTATAAAGCAGAAAAATTAATTGGTTCAGGCTTTCCTCTAATCTTGAGTGCATGGAACGAAAAGCATTGGATTAAACCCGAACTGATAGAACAAACCGAATTAATGCAAGTCAAATTGGTTCTGCATGTACTCAATGAAGGTGACACTCAAGGTGACACTCAAGGTGTCCCTCAAGATGTCCCTCAAGGTGGCACTCAAGATGGCACTCAAGATGATACCCAAGGTGATACCCAAGATGATACTCAAGGGTTAGATTTAGATAGTTGGATTGAAAATGAAATTGCTAATAATCCAAAAATTACCACGGAAGAGTTAGCACGCCTATCTGGAAAAAGCATAATAACTATCAAACGCCACCTTGCCAAACTAAAACATATCAACTTTGTTGGTAGCGGTTATAGTGGTCATTGGGAAATAATACAAAAGTAATTTTCCATCTCTACAATTTTACTGCAGACCTTCGGCACAATCTTCGGCACGCGAAAACTTTTTTCAAAAAAATACATTCACGCGGAAACTCTTGTAATACAGATACTTCCGTGTCTTGTATATACCATTTCACTCTCCAAATTCTCCAACCTTCGGCGCAAAAGCACTACAATGCCGAAGATTTTTGCATCATTATTATAGAGGCACAAATACTTGAAACACAAAAGCCACAGAAAGCCCACAGAAGTCCTAGAGATGTCCTATCGTGGTCCCGAAACCCGCAGCACACCTATTCCCAAAAAATGAAGAAGTGACTTTTTATACAAATCACACCAACAAATCACCATTTCACACACCATAACTTGCATATCTGCAAATTTTTCCGTACCTTTGCAGCATAAATTCAGTTAATGTTATGGGACAAAGCGAAGCAATAAAACTTTTTGAGGAGAAAAAGGTTAGAACTATCTGGGATGATGTGCAAGAGAAATGGTATTTCTCGGTAGTGGATGTTGTTGCTATCTTAACAGATAGTGCTACACCTCGTAATTATTGGAAAGTACTAAAAAACAGATTAAAAAAAGAGGGTAATGAGTCGGTTACAAATTGTAACCAACTGAAATTATTGTCATCAGATGGGAAGAGATACCTTACCGATGTAGCAGACCAAGAACAACTTTTCCGTATCATCCAATCCATCCCTTCGCCCAAAGCAGAACCTTTCAAACAATGGATGGCGATGGTCGCTGCGCAACGGTTGGATCAAATGCAAGACCCAGAACTTTCTATAGAGCAAGCTATATTAGACTATAAGCGTCTGGGGTATTCTGATGCTTGGATCAACCAACGTATCAAGTCTATTGAAGTGCGAAAGGAATTAACAGATGAGTGGCAAAGAACAGGAGTAAATGTGGGTATGGAATACGCTTCTTTGACTGACATTATCACCAAAGAATGGAGCGGAATGACCACCAAGCAGTACAAACATCTAAAAGGACTAAAGAAAGAAAACCTACGAGATAACATGACTAACCTTGAGATAGCGTTGAATACTTTGGCAGAAGCTTCGGCAACAGAACTGTCTAAACAACGCAATCCAAAGGGATTTAGACAACAAACGCATGTCGCAAAAGATGGTGGTAGTGTAGCCAAAGTTGCTCGTAAACAATTGGAAAGACAATTAGGTAGAACAATCATATCAAGCGAAAAAGCTAGCGATTATATTCTCCCAATAGAGTCTAAAGAGGAGTGACACTTCATTACATAACGGAAAAATTTCCAAAATCTTGCACAACTCAAAACTTTTCACTACCTTTGCAGTCTAATTAACAGCAATAAAGAACTATGCGTATACACTTTATCGCAATCGGCGGCGCGGCTATGCACAACTTGGCCATGGCGGTGGCTACCAAAGCAGGATATATCGTGACAGGGTCAGATGACGAAATCTTCGACCCTGCACGTACTCACCTTCTCGAGGCAGGTCTCCTGCCCAAAGAGATGGGATGGCACCCCGAGAATATCACCTCTGATATTGATGCTATTATTTTAGGTATGCACGCGCGCGAGGACAACCCCGAATTGGTGCGCGCACGCGAGTTGGGGATTAAGATATATTCTTTCCCCGAGTACCTATACGAACAAACGAAAGACAAGATTCGTATCGTAGTAGGCGGTAGCCACGGTAAGACCAGCACCACCTCTATGATTCTCTATGTGCTTCAGCACCTCGGTATTGAAGCCGACTATATGGTGGGCGCACAGATTGAGGGCTTCGAGCGCATGGTGCGCCTATCAGACACCGCTAAGTATGCCGTTTTTGAGGGCGACGAATACCTAACATCTCCGCTCGACTTGCGCTCTAAATTCCTCTGGTATCACCCCCATGTGGCGATACTGACAGGTATAGCATGGGACCATATCAACGTGTTCCCAACCTTCCCCGAATATGTGGACACTTTCCGCAAATTTGTTGATGGAATCGAAGAAAACGGCACATTTATCTACTACAAACACGACACTAACTTGTGCGAGATCGCCTCTCACGCGCGACCTGATATTAAGCAACTCCCATACGAGGCATACCAAGGAGATGTAAACATGAAAATCTTTGGTAAGCACAACATGGAGAACCTGCAAGCCGCAGCATTGGCTTGCGAGCAGATTGGCGTAAAGTCAGAAGATTTCTATCGTACAATTGCCACCTTTACGGGAGCTAGCAACCGCCTCGAACTTATCGATGAAATCGGGACAAATGTAGCATATAAAGATTTCGCCCACTCTCCAAGCAAACTCCGCGCAACAGTGAATGCTGTACGCGAACGTTATCCTGAGAAGCAGTTGGTGGCAGCCATGGAGTTACACACCTTCTCCAGTCTGATGGCAGACTTCTTGCCTCAATACGAGGGCTGTATGGAGAACGCGGACGTGGCATTGGTGTACTTCAATCCGAAAGTGATAGAGCATAAGAAACTGACACTTATCACCGCCGAAGCTGTTCGTGATGCGTTTGGTACGAAAAATGTAGAGGTATTTACGGATAGCCAAATGCTGCAACAACGCCTTCGTTCCATTAGGTACGAAAACACCGCACTTTTGATGATGACTTCGGGCACTTTCGATGGCATCAACATCCCCGAATTTGCAAAGGAATTGATAAAATAAGTCAATCTTGTCGTTCCTATCGCATTTGTTAAAATTTAGCGTGCGTAGCAGTGTTACTGTTTGCCGATTTTGCCTAATATATTTATATTAAAATTAGTACCTTTGCAGCGAGAAGATAATTATTAACCATAAAAACGATACAATCATGAAGAAGATTTTTACATTAGCATTAGTCCTCATGGCTACAACATGCTTTGTTCATAGCGCAGATTATGTCATTAATCATTCCTCAGTAACTCCTGTACGTGAAGAACCATCACATGCCGCCGAACAAGCTACGCAATTGCTCTTTGGCGAAGTATGCGAAGTGGTGGAGCATTGGTCTAGTTGGACCAAAATCCGCTCAACGATAGACGGACAAGTAGGATGGGTGAATTCGAAGATGGTGACACCTATAGGCGATGAGGCGATGAAGCGATTAGGCGATGAGGCGATGGGTGTGGTGGCTGTGCCAATAGCTGTAGCTACGGATATGGAAACGGGTGAGAAACAAATGCTCACTATCGGTTCACGATTGCATAACTATGCGCACGGCACCTTCGAAATGCTGGGAAAGCAGTATCAGATTGATCCTACCTGCGTTAATTGTTTAGAGAACGCTTCTCTACAGAACGGCAGTACAGCTACCTACAGTTTAGAGGTTAAAGGCGAAGAGGTGGTGCGATTGGCAAAATCGCTGCTGAATGTGCCATATCTATGGGGCGGAAAGAACATAATGGGCTTTGACTGCTCAGGATTTACGCAAACGGTATATAGCGTGTTGGGTATTAACCTACTGCGTAATGCTCGCGAACAAATCACACAAGGCGAAATGGTGGAGTCGTTGGCTGAAGCACAACCAGGCGACTTGGTGTTCTTCGACCATTCAGATCGCGACCCGAAAGCCACGAGAATATCGCATGTGGGTATGCTGATTAGTCCAACAGAGGTTATACACTGCTCAGGATGTGTGCATGTAGATAGGATAGACGAGATGGGTATTCACCTCGCCGATGGCGAACTGACACACCATCTGGTGCAGATTAAACGGTATATTTTATAGAAATACATCGTATAAACCCATTCGGCACGGATTTTGTTAATAAATATTATGGCTTAAGGCAATAAAAATAAAAAACTATTACACAACGCACTATGGACAAACAAACTCAACGCGACTACCTTTATATGCGCATGGCGCGCACATGGTCAGAAAACAGCTATTGCATTCGCCGCAAAGTGGGAGCAATCTTAGTCAAAGACCAAATGATTATCTCCGATGGCTACAATGGTACACCCAGTGGCTTTGAGAATATCTGCGAGGAGAATAATGTATCCAAACCATATGTATTGCATGCAGAAGCTAACGCACTCACCAAAGTGGCACGCAGCAATAATAGCAGCGAAGGGGCTACTCTCTATGTGACCGCTTCGCCATGTATGGAATGTGCGAAACTCATCATCCAATCGGGTATCAAGCGCGTAGTATATGGCGAGAAGTACCGCATCATGGATGGTGTAGAACTATTAGAGCGCGCAGGAGTGAAAGTGGAATTTTTGCCTGACCAAGAATAACGTGAAACCAACAACGCGAACGGAGTGAGCCAACAACGTGAGCATAGCGAACAAAAAAGAACTATGAAAAAGTATTTATTCCCAACCCTAACCGTTGCCTGTCTATTGATAGGTTTCCTTATCGGAAATGCTGTGTCCAATAAGGTGAATGCGCAACGCTTCTTTATTCAAAACGGTCAACTCTTTCAGCAACCCGAGTCAAAAGTAGATCAACTGCTTCAGTTGATGAATCAGGCCTATGTTGATGAAATCGATGTAGATAGTATTACTGAGGATGTCATGCTGGAGCTTGTTAAACGCCTTGACCCACACTCTGCCTATATCCCTAAAGAAGATTTGGAGATGGTGAATTCCGAACTTTCTGCATCTTTCTCTGGCATTGGTGTGCAGTTCTCTATTCAAAACGACACCGTACAAGTGGTGGCAGTCATATCGGGCGGTCCATGCGAAGGTGTGGGTGTGCTAGCAGGCGACAAGATTGTGATGGTCAACGACTCAAACTTTACGGGCAAAACGATTACCAATGAAAAAGTGATGCATGCTTTGCGTGGCCCTAAAGGCACCGAAGTAAAGATTGGCGTGATGCGAAGTGGTTCGGACGAAGTGTATGACTTTACTATCACCCGTGGCGATATTCCTATTCACTCGGTGGATGCGAAATTTATAATCACCGCCAAGAATGGTGAGAAGATAGGTTTTGTACGTGTCAATCGCTTTGGCGAGAACACATATGATGAATTCATTTCTGCCATGGCATCGCTGAAGGGACAGGGTGCAACTTCGTATATTGTTGACTTGCGCGAGAACTCAGGCGGATATATGGATCAAGCTATCAAGATGGCAAATGAGTTCCTGAGCAAGGGCGATATGATTGTCTATTCAGAAGGTCGTGCATACCCTCGTTATGAAGCAAGGGCTAACGGTTCGGGCCGATTCCAACGTGAAAAATTGGTAGTATTGATAGATAATTTCTCTGCCTCTGCCAGTGAGATTTTCGCAGGTGCTATGCAGGACAACGATCGTGCTACTATCGTAGGTCGTCGTTCGTTTGGTAAGGGACTGGTGCAACAGCAACTGCCCTTCCCCGATGGTAGTGCCATCCGTCTGACTGTGGCACGCTACTATACACCATCGGGACGTTCTATCCAAAAACCATATAAGATGGGCGAGGGTGAGGACTATGCTATGGACCTTATCAACCGCTTTGAGCATGGCGAGTTCTACTCGGCGGATAGTGTACAAATTGCCGATTCCACCGTATATTTGACCAAGAAAGGTCGCGTAGTACGTGGTGGTGGCGGAATCATGCCAGATGTGTTTGTTGGTCGAGATACAACACTCTATACACCATACTTTAATCAAGTAGTCAATCGCGCTTATACGTATCAGTTTGCATATCAATACACCGATCGCCATCGCAAGGAACTGAGCAAATACAAAGATTGGCAATCGCTGGAGAAGCACCTGCTGAAAGCGAATTGGCTCGATGAATTCGTAGCTTTCGCCAAAGAGAAAGGTGTAGAACCCAATCCCGAACAATTGGCGAAATCCAAACCATTGTTGGTGCGTTTAGTGAACGCATATATCGTACGCAATATATTGAATGATGAAGGCTTCTTTCCTCTCTTCGAGCGAGATGATGATATTACCATTAAAGCAGTAGAACAACTCACCACATCTTCCAAATAACCACCGCTATACAACTACTACACAACTGCTCCACCACACTCTATGAACCATAGACTACAACAACTACGCAACTTCATCCAATACGATCTTTGGCGTCAGCCGCAGATAGCGACTCATGATCCTAAGAAACGTATAGGTTATCGTGTGTTGCAAACGATAATCTTGGTGGTACGAGGATTCAAAGATAAGGCACTCAATGTACGTGCAAACTCATTATCCTTCTCTTTGTTGTTTGCATTTGTGCCGATGGTTGCAGGAGTTTTTGCTATTGCACGTGGCTTTGGATTTGAAGAACTGCTAAAGGATAGATTGTCAACAAGTTTTTTAGCAGAAGCCAATATTGTACCCATTGTTATGGAATGGGTGGAACGCTATTTAGAAACCGCACGTGGCGGGGTGTTTCTGGGAATAGGTTTGATTGTGTTGATTTGGGCAGTGTATGCGTTCTTTAATATGCTGGAGTTGTCGTTCAACAATATCTGGAACGTGAAGCAGTCGCGTTCGTTTGGCAGACGACTGACTAATTACATGGTGGTGCTCTTGTTGGTGCCAATCTTGATTATTCTTACATCTGGTATTTCTATTTTCCTGAACTCAACAGCTGCCTTATCTCCTGTGATGCAGGCAATTGAACCTATCCGTAGGGTACTGTTGCGTTTGGTACCATTTGTAGTCTCTGCTGCGGTGTTTACATGGATATTTAGTGCTATCCCAAATACTAAAGTACGTTTTGTGTCAGCCGTAATCCCAGGTATAATCATGGGTGTATTATTCCAGGTGGTACAGATGTTTAGCGTATATCTGGTGATGGCTTTTACTCGCATGAGCGTGGTGTATGGTGCATTTTCGGCAATTCCATTGATACTGATATGGTTGCATATCACTTGTTGGCTTCTGTTGGTGGGCGCACAATTGGCGTTTGCTATCCAAAACAATGATATGTTTGCTTATGAGCGTGATTTGGAGTCTATGTCGCGCCGCTACAAAGATTATGTGATGCTCTATCTCTTGTCTGTAATCGTTCGTCGTTTTGAGCAGGGCGAAACACCTCAAACAGCGCAAGAAATGGCTATACAAAATCGATTGCCAATCCGATTGGTGCAACAGTTGTTAAGTCGCTTAGAGGAGACTAACATTATTCGCCGCGTGTATGTGGAGCAAGAAGAAGATGAGACTTTTGTACCTGCATTAGACACGCGTAAGATTACGGTTGATATGGTAGTGGGCAGGATTTCTGCCCAAGGTACAGAGGAGTTTTTGCAGCACACTCCACCTCAGATGCACGCCTTCTGGAAACGCTATCTTCAGATGTGCGAAGCCAATACTTCGGACAATATACTAGTTTCTGATTTATGAGTAAATCCAATATCCCGCCACGCCTGCTAAAATAATCAGTAAGATAGGGTGGGAGAGAAAGTTGAGTGCAGTCTTGAAAAAGGCGGCACACGGCTTTTTTATGAGCATTGGCAAGATTGTGAATAAACATACCACCGCAAAGATTACCCAACTTTTCCAATCAATAAAACTGACAGATGGTTGAGCAATGGGTTTCATCAGCAGTAGGGCGGCAGCACCAATCATTCCTAATACCGATAACCGCAACATATGCATCGTGCGATTGAAGTAAATGTTGTGTTGAAATCGGGTACTTATGATAAAGTAAACCTTGCAAATACTGAGCATGATAATCAGACTAGGAATGATGATTGCGATAGTTGCCAACAGACTACCCCAAATATTACCTGTGGCGGTATATCCGACATACGTTGCACAATTGATGCCGATTGGGCCAGGGGTTACTTGACTTATCGCTAAAATGTCCACAAACTCCTCTTGTGTCATCCAACCATGCACTTCAATCTCGTGCTGAATAAGCGAGAAAATCGCCAATCCACCGCCAAAACCGAAGAGTCCAATCTTTAGGAAACTGAGAAATAATTGTAAGTATAGCATGGTTGTTTAGTATTTAGAGTTTAGTGAACGCTTCGCTACTGTTTAGTAGATTTCCTTTCTTTAAGCCAAGTGTATAGTAGGGTAACAACAATAGTAACAAAGATAATCCACACTGGAGATAGTCCACCAAGCCAAATCAATAAGGCACCTGCGATAGGAATGATAGCGGTTGCCCATGTTATTTTGGCACTATATGCCATGCGGCAAAGTGGAGCTGCAATCAATGCAACCACAGCAGGGCGGATGCCCTTGAATACGGCCTCTACGGCGGGTAGGTCTTTGTAATTCTGAAAGACCATGGCTATTGCCAAAATAATGAGGAACGAGGGCAGTACTGCTCCTAACACGGTGGCAATCACACCGCGCCAACCTCCAATGCGCCAACCGATAAAAATCGCCGAATTCACCGCAATAAGTCCTGGTGCTGCTTGTGCTAGAGCAATCATATTCATGAACTCCTCACGGTCTATCCAACCTTTGCGATCCACAATCTCACGTTCAATCATGGATAGCATCACATACCCTCCACCTATTGTGAAAGTACCAATCTTGAGATATGTCCAGAAGAGTTGGAGATAGAGCATGGTAGTTTAGTGGACGCTTCGCTATTGGACGGCGTTCCGCCTATTGGACGCCCTGCGGGCTATTGGTTATGGGCTATGGGTTATGGGCTTTTTCTTTGAGCTCTTGTTTGATGAACTTCACGAGCATATTGATAGCGGCGTTGTTGTGTCCACCTTGTGGAATAATCACATCCGCATAGCGTTTGCAAGTCTCGATAAACTGCTCGTGCATAGGTTTCAGTACACGTTGGTAACGTTCCATCACCGCTTCGATTGTACGCCCGCGCTCTACAATATCACGTTGCGCCACGCGAATGAGACGGTCATCAGCATCGGCATCTACAAAAATCTTTAAATCCATTTGTTGGCGAAGATGATAATCGCGGAGTGCCATAATACCCTCTACGATAATAATCTCTTTGGGCTCAACGTGCACCGTTTCTTGCAAGCGTGAGGAGGTAATATAGTCGTAGATAGGTTGCTCTACGGCTTGCCCATTCTTGAGCTGCTCAATGTGTTTGGCAAGTAGAGGCCATTCAAAAGCATCAGGGTGGTCAAAATTGATATTCTGACGTTCCTCAATAGGTACATGACTGCTGTCTTTGTAATAAGAGTCTTGGGGAATGACTACGACTTCGCCCTTTGGAAGGCGTTCGAGAAGTTTGCGTACCACGGTTGTTTTTCCTGAGCCGGTACCGCCCGCAATGCCGATAATAAACATATTTATTGGTTGGTTATTGGACGCCCATTAGGCTATTGGTTATTGGATATTGGTATTGGACGCCCTGCGGGCTATAGGACGGCGTTCCGCCTATTGGACGCTTCGCTATGGGAGTCCATTGTTTAATATCGGGCGCAAAGTTACTATTTTTTTTGCAAATACGCAAATTTTACTGTATCTTTGCAAAATATTTGAAAAAATGTAAAAAATATTGTAGTAAATCATGTAAGTGCTACGTCTAAAAGGCAAAAGCACAAAACAAAAAGGATATGAAACAGGAAGAAAAAGAATTTGCAGCCCTCGTCAAGGAGCACAAAAGCACGATATACAGTATCTGCTATATGTTCTCCAAAGACAAAGATGAGATAGATGATCTCTTTCAAGAGACATTGATTCATCTGTGGCAGGGCTATAAGAGATTTCGCAACGAGAGTAAGATTGAGACATGGATTTATCGTGTAACAATGAACACCTGCATCTCTATGGACAGAAAAGAGAAAAGGCGCGGAGAGCATATCGCGCTGGATGTGAATATCGATTTGTTCGATGAAACCGACAAAGATATGCACCAAATACAGATGCTATACAAGCGGATCCATCGTTTGGGCGTGTTTGACAGGGCAATTATTATGCTGTGGTTGGAGAACCTGAGTTACGATGAAATCGGGGAAATTGTAGGCATTAGTGCCAAAAATGTGTCGGTGCGCTTGGTTCGTATCCGCGAAGAATTGAAGAAACAGTAACCATTAACCTTTAACGAATTATATATTATGGATGAATTGCAAGAAATGCGCGAGCAACTGGCTGCGCTGAAAGAGAAATTGAATAAGCAAGAAGTGGTAAACGACCGTCTGATCCGGGATGTTTTGAGCCAAAAGATGAAAGTAGTGAATAAAAATGGTTGGATTTCTGGATTATGTGGATTGTTTGTCATTACTTTTGGTAATTTTGTTTTCTACCAAATGGGGCTGAGTACTTGGTTTTTGATCGGAACTACCGCTATGATGATGTTCTGCATTGCAGCCACTTGGGTTTCTCATAGTTGGGTGAATTCGAACGAAATTGCCAATGGCGACCTGCTGCGAGTAGCCAAACAAGCTCATCGTTTGCAGAAAGTGTACAAGAATTGGAAATACATCGCCCTGCCTATGATACTTGTTTGGATGACTTGGCTTGGCTTGGAGTATGCCGCAGAAGTGAAAGATACAGCAATGGTGATTGGCATGATGTCTGGTGGGGTTATTGGTGGCTTGGTAGGCGGAATAATCGGCTTCCGACAAAACAAGAAGGTAATCAACGAATTGGATGAGATGATTCGTCATATTGAAGAAATGTCCGAATTAGACGAGGAAAAAGAGAAAACGGAAAGGTGAAAAGTGAAAATGGGAAGGTGAAAATATTTATTAGAAAAACGCATTTCTCTTGCAGAGGTGCGTTTTTTGTAGGTGGAGGATTGGTGAAAGGTGCTGGAAATCAGGGTTGTCTATCGGTGAAAATAGGGCGAAGTTCCTATGAAGTTCCGATGAGGTTCCGATGGAGATAGGTGGCAGATAAGAGGCAGATAAGAGGCATATAAGAGGGAAATAAGGAGGAATATTCACCAGAAGCTACTGCAAAAAATGTAGCCTATAGCAATAAAAAAGCTTTTTTCTTGCACATATACATTTTTTTTTGTACCTTTGTCGCGAATTTAATAATTTGCGTGAATATGCCAAAATGGCAGAGTTGAAGCAGTTTGGCAAGGAATTTGTAGAAGTGAAAAGTGAAAACTGAAAGGTGAAAACTGAAAACGAAAAATATATAATGACAAAAGAAGTATCAACAAAGAAATTAGTAGAAACGATTGTAGAAGGAATACAAAATCGTAAGGGTCAGCGTATTGTAATAGTGGATTTACGCAAACTGAAGGAGGCTCCAGCAGAGTATTTCGTAATTGCTGAAGGCGGCTCGAATACCCAAGTAGTGGCAATCGCAGATGAAGTGGATAGTTTTGTGCGTACACAAACACATGTTCATCCGTTGTTTGTTGACGGACGGGAAAATGCAGAGTGGATAGTACTGGATTATGGCAATATCTTTGTACATATCATGCAACGCGAACCACGTGCATACTATGATATTGAACACCTGTGGGCAGATGGGAAGATAACTGAGATTGCAGATGTTTAATAAATAGACAGAACCATACCTATAATTTAATTTGAATAGAAAGAGAACCTATGCAAGAACAGCAACCTAAACAAGGAAATCAAAAGAATCAACCCCCTAAACGTTCCCGTTGGGCGTGGTTGTATTATGCCATCATGATTGGTCTAATGGTGCTCTTCTTCTTCCCTATAGGAGGCGAAAAAGGAGTGGATAAAGACCTTAGTTATACAAAATTTACTGCTTATATAGATAACGACGCTGTTGCTTCATTGGTCGTGTATGATGACAATACTGCCACCGCAAAAATTCGTCCCGAGAGTTATACGCTAGTTTTCGGTAATCAAGAAGCCGGCGAGAACGTGAAAGGTGAGCTAAAATCGCTGATTCCATCGGTAGAAGAGTTTTCCAAATACATCGACCAAGTGAATGTCACACGCAAAGAGCATGGTAAAGCCGCTATTGATGTAAGTTATGCGAAATCAAAAGATTATTGGTATTTGATATTGGTAAATATCTTGCCCATCGTGCTGATAGTGTTATTCTTTGTCTGGATGAGCCGCGGTATGGCGAATGCCGCAGGTGGCGGTCCTGGTGGAATATTCAATGTCGGCAAAGCGAAAGCACAAGTGTTTGACAAAGATAAAAAAGACAAAGTGACTTTCAAAGACGTAGCAGGTTTAGCAGGCGCGAAACAAGAGGTAGAGGAGATTGTATCTTTTCTTAAAAATCCAACAAAATATACGAATTTAGGTGGTAAGATTCCTAAAGGCGTATTGCTCGTAGGCCCTCCAGGAACGGGTAAAACGTTACTTGCCAAGGCTGTGGCCGGCGAAGCAAATGTGCCATTCTTCTCTATGTCAGGTAGCGATTTCGTGGAGATGTTTGTGGGCGTAGGTGCAAGCCGTGTGCGCGACCTTTTCCGCCAAGCCAAAGAGAAAGCACCTGCGATTATTTTTATTGATGAGATTGATGCAGTGGGTCGTGCCCGCGGGCGCAATAATATGATGGGTGGCGGCAATGATGAGCGCGAATCAACATTGAACCAATTGCTGACCGAGATGGACGGTTTTGGCTCGAACTCCGGTGTGATTATCTTAGCCGCAACTAACCGTGCAGACGTATTGGATGCAGCGTTGTTGCGTGCGGGTCGTTTCGATCGTCAGATACATGTGGAGTTGCCTGACTTGCAAGAACGTAAAGAGATTTTTGGTGTACACCTTTCTCCAATCAAGATAGATAAATCATTGGATATTAATTTCCTTGCCAAGCAAACACCAGGTTTTTCAGGCGCAGATATTGCTAATGTGTGCAACGAGGCAGCATTGATTGCAGCCCGCAATGATCATAATGAAGTTACTAAACAGGACTTTATGGATGCAGTCGATCGCATCATAGGTGGTCTGGAACGCAAGAACAAGATTATGACAGAGGAGGAGAAACGTTCTGTAGCTTATCATGAGGCAGGTCATGCCACCATCTCTTGGTTATTGCGCTATGGCAATCCATTAGTGAAAGTAACAATTGTACCTCGTGGCGTGGCATTGGGTGCCGCGTGGTATTTGCCAGAAGAAAGACAATTGACTAACAAAGAGCATATTATGGATAATTTGTGCTCATTGTTAGGTGGTCGTGCTGCGGAAGAATTATTCCTCCAGCAGACTTCTACAGGTGCACTCAATGACCTTGAACGTGCAACCAAACAGGCATATGCCATGGTAGCATATTATGGAATGTCAGATAAACTGAAGAACCTCAGTTACTATGACTCTACAGGTCGCTACGACATGGGAATTACTAAGCCATACTCAGAGAAGACAGCAGAAGTGATTGATAGTGAGACTAGTGCAATCATCGCTGAACAAATGGCACGTGCAAAGAAAATTCTGCAAGAGAACGCCGAAGGACATAATAAGTTGGCAGAGATGCTGATTGAGAAAGAAGTTATCACTTCCGATGATGTGGAAGCTATCTTAGGTCCTCGCCCATGGACAAGTCGTACCGACGAAATCATTGCTGCTAATGATGCATTGCAAACTGAAAAAGAAGAAGTGAAAACAGAAACCGAGAGTCAAGAATAACAATCCCAATTATAATTATATAAGGTTATGAAAAGAATTCTTTTAAGCACTTTGGTGCTGGCGTTGTCGCTCACGATGGCAGCGCAACAACCACAGCCACTGCCAATTGACTCGGCTGTGCGTGTAGGAAAGTTGGAAAATGGTCTGACTTATTACATTCGTCACAATGAATACCCAAAGCAACGTGCAGAGTTTCATATTGCACAAGCAGTAGGTGCAATCCTTGAAGAAGACCACCAAAACGGTTTGGCGCACTTCCTTGAGCATATGGCATTCAATGGTACAGAGCATTTTGCAGGCAAAGGTATCATAGAATATTTTGAGTCAATAGGTGTAAACTTTGGTGGAAACATCAATGCCTATACTTCTTTGGATGAAACAGTATATCGTTTGAGCGAAGTTCCTACCACTCGCGAAGGAATCATTGACTCTGCCTTGCTTGTGATGCACGACTGGGCATGCGGTTTGCTGCTATTGCCAGAAGAGATTGATGCTGAGCGTGGTGTTATCCGTGAGGAGTGGCGCACAGGTGCGCAAGCCAATCGCCGTATGTGGAAAGCTATCAACCCACTGAAATATCCAGGCAGCCAATACGCAAAACGCGATGTGATTGGTGATACTGCGGTAATCAATAACTTTGCATATGATGCACTCCGTGATTATTATGAAAAATGGTATGGTCCAGACAACCAAGCAATTATCGTAGTAGGTGATATTGATGTGGATCAAATTGAGCAAAAGATTAAAGCCCTTTGGGCTGATGTGCCTGCACGTGAAAATCGTGGTGAGCGTCCACTATATTCTGTAGATGACAATAAAGAGCCAATCGTGGCTATCGTTCGTGATAAAGAAGCACAATACACCCGCATTGAGTTGGAATTCAAGAAAGATCAATTGCCAAAGCAACTTCGTGGCACGAATGTAGATTATTTGCAGACAATTGCTATTGAGCTTGTTTGCGATATGTTTAACAATCGTCTTTCTGAATTAGCCATGAAACCAGAAGCTACGTTCGTAGGTGCAGGGTCATATTATGGCGAGTTGGTAAAGGAGAAAGATGCGTTTATTGCTATTTATCTTGCAAAGCAAGGTCAAGAGGTGCAAGCATATAAAGACCTACTTACTCAATTGGAGAAGATGCGCCGTTATGGCTTTACATACGCAGAGTTAGACCGCGTAAAGAAAGAAACGTTGGCAGCTTACGAAAAGTCTTTCAACGAGCGCAATACCGTTCGCAATATCGCGCACGCACAAGAGTGTATCCGCCACTACTTGGACGGTTCACCTATTCCAGGCATCAAGTGGGAATATGAGATGATTCAACAAATTCTGCCTATGCTCAATGTGGATATGCTCAACCAAATAGCTCAGCAGATGGTGACAGATGAGAATTTGATTATTTCTTTCCAAGCACCAGAGGATAAAAATGTTGTTCTTCCTACCGAGGCAGAGGCTATCGAGATGTTGGCTGCTGTGAAAAACGAGGCAATCGAAGCACCTGTAGAGGAAACTATCCGTGAGAACTTGGTAGAGAAAGCACCAAAAGCAGGCAAAATCAAAAAGACTACATACAACGAAACATTGGGAACGACCGAGTGGAAATTGTCGAATGGCGTTCGCGTGGTAGTGAAACCTACTACCTTCAAGCAAGATGAGATTCTCTTCTACGCCTTCTCGCAAGGTGGTCGTTCGTTGGTGGCTACTACGGATCTGCCTTCAGCAGTATTGGCAACAGATGTAGTAGAATTGGGCGGTTTGGCAGATATGAGTGCTACCGACTTGCAAAAAGCATTGACAGGCAAACGAGTGTCTGTTAGCCCACGTATCGGCACATATAGCGAGAGCCTAAGTGGCTCAAGTACAGTCAAGGATTTGGAGACATTGCTCCAACTGAACTACCTGTATTTCACAGCACCACGCCGTGATGAGGAGTCTTACCAAACACTGATTAGTATCTTAGAGTCGCAATTGGCTAACCGCGACAAGAACCCTAAAGTGGCATGGTCTGACTCTATTCAGATGATGGCAAGCAACTACTCCGACCGCACCATGATTGTGGATAAGGCGTTGCTGGAGAAGGCTTCGTTGGACAAAGCGTTGGAGGTGTACAAAGCACGTTTTGCTAACCCTGCTGACTTTACGTTCTTCTTTGTAGGTAATGTAGATCCTGCGGATGAAGCCTTCCAAGCACAAGTATGCCAATGGTTGGGCGGACTGAAGACCACCAAGAAAATGGAGAAAGCAGCGGATGATAAGGTTCGCGTGGCAATGGGCGTGCAGAAGAACTACTTCACCCGCAAGATGGAGACCAAGACTGCCAGCAACCGTATTCAATATACATCGTATGATATGCCATATTCGTTGGCTAACGACTTGAATATGGAGATGATTGGTCGTATCCTTTCTACTCGCTATTTGGAGTCTATCCGCGAGCGTGAGGGTGGTTCGTATGGCGTAGGTTGCGCAGGATGGATGAATATCCGCCCTGTACCAAGTGCAGTGTTGATTATGCAGTTCGACACTGACCCTGAGAAGCAAACCAAACTGATGGGTATTATTCACGAGGAAGTGATGACAATTGTCGAGAATGGTCCTTTGGCAAAAGACCTCAACAAAGAGAAAGAGGCCATGCTCAAAGACTTTGAGGAAAACCTTGAGAAGAACGGTTATTGGTTAGATGCTCTGGATAGTTACTATGTAAATGGTATCAACTATATTGCTGATTATAAGGTTGCTGTAGAGGCTATTACTGCTGAGACCGTTCAATCGACCTTAAAGAAACTGGTGGATGCAGGCAACATGTTTGAGGTTGTGATGTTGCCATAATCGATTATAGTATATGCATAAAAAATCCTGCTCACATGGGCAGGATTTTTTTTATGTTGCTTTGTCATTGAGTTAGTAAGGCTGTGCATCCTTCCATCAAATCTCTGTAGGTGGCTTCGAAGTCGCCAGTGTACCACGGATCGGCTACGTCTCGGTTCAATAGACGACGAATCTTGGGTTGAGGTAGTGTGGCATCGTGCTGCATAATCTCCTCGCCCAAGACGCGGCGGAGATTGCGGATATTGTAGTCCTCCATGCAGAGAATCATATCGAAGTTCTCATAATCCTCGCGCGTAATCTGTCGTGCAGCATGGCGCGTAAAAGGAATCCCATGTGCTGCCAGACAGCGTTTGGCTGGAGGGTAAATATCATTGCCAATCTCTTCGCGTGAGGTGGCGCAAGAATCAATCACAATGGATAACTCATCAGCCGACAACTCTTGCGACACAAGATGCCGCATAATCATTTCCGCCATCACGCTGCGGCAAATATTACCATGGCATACAAATAAAATCTTTTTCATTCTTTAATATCTTTTGCTTTAGGAACAACAAATCCCACTACAATACATCCAATCACGCCAGCTGTGATGACTATCATTCGGATAATGGTGCTTTGGATGAAGAATATCGTTGAAATGGCCACCATAGTTGCCATAAGCAGAATAATGTATATTCGTTTTCGGATGGTGAGTCCGCCTTTTTCTTTGTAATCTTTAATATATTTACCAAGAAACGATTGCAATAACCATGCCTGCATGCGTGGCGAACTCTTATAGAAGCACCATGATGCAAATAGCACAAGCGGCGTGGTGGGTAATCCTGGCACCACTACTCCTATTGTGCCTGCTATGACTGCAATGCAACCTAGAATGATAAAAAGGATTCGAAAGACTTTTTCCTGCTGGAAATATTGGAGTTTCATTCGTTATTGTTTGGTGAAAATAACTTCTATTCCCATAATGTTGATGGTCACTTCCGTTGCAGACTTAACATTGAAGATACCGCACGCTTCCTCTCCAAACAGTTCGATAAAATCTTTGTTTTTTATCTCGTTCGCGGGTTCTACAGCTCCCATTCCTATTTGTGGACAGTAGTTAACAATTCCTTCAGTCTTTCCGTTTTTTGGTTTAGGAACGGTAACGGAGTATTCAATAACGCAATTGCTGTTTTCATCCACAGCGATGGTTGCAGTTCCCATACCTGGCACAGATGCATTCCATATTCCTTGCATACTTTTGAGGATAATATCCTTTTTAGGTTGTTTCACTAACTTTCTAGTTATTTCGTATCCTGTACCTTCATTTTCTGTATATGTAAGGGTAAGTGGGTTTGTGGTGGTGTCCACAGAGAATTTGCCTGAGTGGAAAGATGCGGTTAACTCACCTTCTCCTGTTTTTTCATCTAATGTTATGAATCCAGAGGATGCCATCAAGTCACCAAAAAATTCATCTACTTCTATATATGCAAACGATATTTTATTATTTTTTGGAGGAAAAATCAAGAAATCAAGTCGCATATCATCAATAGCTGCAGACTGCCATAAGCCTGTCATAGAATATACCTTAGCAGGTTTTTGTCCTTTGGTAAATGCTATGTCACCTTCAAGCATTTTGATACTGATAGTAGTCTCCGCAGATGCCACGATTTGAAGCATCATACCATCACCAAGCATTTGTCCTTTGCCTGTAGTGGCATCGTATGTTACAGTCATATTGGCTGCATCTATTTCTTCTGTTGCTTGGTAGGTATACAGTGTGGCAGTTTGGGGGTTTATAACATCCAATCCGTACCAAATACTATTGCTATTTGGTTGACTTTTCCAAAAACCTGCAAGATTTTCAGGATAAATAATAGTATTTTTAGGTTCGCAACTCGTTGTGAATAAGGCAATGACTACTGTTATTGCTGTGAAAAGTAGATTTTTTTTCATGACTTTTTATTGTTTAGAGATTGAATAATAATTTCTGCGGCATTAGTGGGAGCGGGATTATCGCCCAAAATATGTTGTATGTTGCTATACTCCATGAACATTTGTTCGCGGTATAGTTCATCATTTAGCAAGCGTGTTAATTCGTTAATAATATTTGTTTTTGTGAATTGCTTTGCAATCAATTCTTTTATCACTTCTTTGTTTGATATGATATTGACAAGTGTGAAATGTTTGATTTTAAACATAATTGGTTTTAAAATCCATTCTAAATATTTACTGCCAGCAACATAATATACTGCCGTTTGTGGGCAACCGATGAGAGCTGTTTCAAGGGTTGCGGTGCCTGAATTGACCACTGCGGCTCGTGCTTGTGAGATAACAGTATATGTATCTCGTGTTAGTTTTTCGTTGTTATTAATATAAGGATGGTAGAATGTGTCTTCAATACCTGGTGCTGCTGTAACCGCAATTTGGTATTCTTCGCCTGCCACTTGCCTTGCGGCCTCAAGCATTATGGGCAGACAATGCTTAATTTCACTTGGTCTCGAACCTGGAACGATAGCAATCAGTTTGTCTTGTTTTTGAAGGTGGGTATTTTCTTTTTTCCATGTGCGAATTCCATCTGCTGTAGGATTACCTACATATATGCATTTATATCCGTGTTTTTTGTAAAATGCTGGTTCAAAAGGAAATATGCCTAAAATGTTGTCAGCATATTGGGCAATTTTATGTACGCGCCACTCTTTCCAAGCCCATATTTTTGGTGGTATATAATATATGATACGCGTTTGTGGTAAATGCTTATGACAGAACTTGGCTATGCGCAGATTGAATGAAGGATAGTCAATGAGGATTAGTACATCGGGTTGTTCTGCGTATAATGTTTGTTTAGCAATGCGTAGGTTAATGCGAACTTTTCCTAAATTGGCAATTACAGCAACAAATCCCATATATGCCATATCTTTGTAATCGACTTTGATGTCACATCCTTCCTCCCGCATTTTATCACCGCCTAATCCTACAAAGGAAGCCTGCGAGTCTTTTTCCCGCAATGCTTTCATCAAGTTCGATCCATGTAGATCGCCAGATGCTTCTCCTGCGATGATAAAATATTTCATAGATATGCTATGTCATGAAGAATATACTTGCGATGAGGTATGGTAATGCTCCTATGAGTACACCTTTAGCTAATTTCCAGACTTCGAGTGTATAGAAAATAAATAGTAATGCCAAATTAGGGAATATACCTATTTGCATGATTTTTCCTAATATGTATCCCATTAAATCTATATCAAACGTTTCAAATGTGTACCACAAATTGAAGCGTTCGATATATGTGTATCCTACAATCACTGGCAACACTAGCCCTAAAAGGATGCCTATCCAATATTTATCAAATCTCTGCGTAGGCGGTTTGGTCTATTGTGCAGGGGTGTACACTCACATAATGGTTGTTCATTGCCCATAGGTCGGTATCCTCTGCCTCGGGTTCTACATTTACAAATTCACCTGTTAACCAGTAGTATTTCTCCCCATTGTCAGTCAGTCGTTCTTCCATTTCTTTATGCCAGAAACCTCTGCATTGGCGAGTCCATCGTATCCCTTGTAGTTCGCCTACTGGTGCGTTAATATTGTAGCAAACGCCATAAGACATGCCTTCCTCTAGAAGATGGCGAGTTAGTTCAAGGATATAAGGCTCGAAGTAACTAAAATCTGCATTAGGTTGATGATCATCAATGGAATAACCAATAGAAGGAATGCCATGTTCTGCGCCCACAAAGCATGCCCCCATTGTTCCTGAATAAATGATATTAATAGCGGCATTTGAACCATGATTAATACCACTGGCGAGCAAGTTGATGCGTTGTGAATCTCCTTCAAAGAGGATATCTAAGGCCAATTTAACACAGTCGCTGGGTGTACCATTGGTTGTATATATAGTTGTATTTTTTTGCCACTCTTCTGTACCCCAGTCTGGGTCATCAAGTGGTTTTAGGTATAGTGGTTGTTGTACGCTAATGGCATTGCTCATACCGCTTCGAGCCCCATCTGGGGCCACGACTGTCACGTGCCCCAGTTGGGTCAAGATGCGTACTAGAGTGAGAATACCTTTGGATCCCCAACCATCGTCATTGGTAATCAGGATTTCCATTAGCCAACTACGGTCCAAACAACGTCAATCACCTTCTTTGCTAGAGCGTCAGCTTCTTCCATGGTAGCTGCCTCTGAATATACGCGGATAATTGGTTCTGTGTTGGATTTACGGAGATGTACCCAACCGTCTGCGAAGTCAATCTTCACACCATCACGGTCGTTGATACGCTCGCCTGCATATTTCTCTTTTACAGCTTCCAAAACTTTGTCCACATCAATTTCGGGTGTTAAATCAATACGGTTTTTCGAGATACAATAATCTGGGAAAGTAGCGCGAAGCTCGCTCACTTTGCAGCCTTTTTGTGCTAAACTGCTGAGGAACAATGCAATACCTACCAATGCGTCACGTCCATAATGACTTGCTGGATAGATTACACCACCATTACCTTCACCACCAATCACAGCGTTTGTACGCTTCATTTCAGTAGTTACGTTCACTTCGCCTACTGCACTTGCGCTATATGAACCACCATGTTTAACTGTTACATCGCTTAATGCACGTGTAGAAGACATGTTGCTTACTGTATTACCTGGAGTGTGGCTCAATACATAGTCTGCTACTGAAACGAGTGTATACTCTTCGCCAAACATCTCGCCATTCTCGCAGATGATTGCCAAACGGTCAACGTCTGGGTCAACCACAAAACCGACATCTGCTTTACCCTCACGCATGAGGTCGCTGATTTGGGTTAAGTTTTGTGGGATTGGCTCTGGATTATGAGCAAAATGACCTGTAGGTTCGCAGTTGAGCTCAATAATATTCTTAACGCCTAACTCTTTGAGAATAGCTGGAATAGCCAAACCTCCAACTGAGTTTACGCAGTCAATAGCCACGGTATAGTTCTTTGCTTCAATGGCAGCTTTGTCCACCAATTCGAGTGCCATTACATCTTTCACATGGTCTGGCAAATAGTCGCGATGAGTGATATGACCGAGGTCATCTACTTCAGCAAAGTTAAAGTCTTCTGCTTCTGCAATTGCTAATACTTCTTTACCCTCTTGATCATTAAGGAACTCTCCTTTCTCATTGAGCAATTTGAGTGCGTTCCATTGTTTTGGGTTGTGACTTGCAGTCAGGATAATACCACCTGCTGCGCCCAAACCTGTTACTGCTAATTCGGTTGTAGGAGTACTTGCCAAACCAATATTGATAACATCATATCCCATACCGATTAAGGTACCACATACCAGTTGGTCCACCATTTCGCCGCTCAAACGAGCATCACGACCTACTACGATTGTCTTGTTGTCTGGAATCATCGCCAAACGCTGGGTAGCGTAAGCGGCTGTGAAACGAACAACATCTACTGGGCTCAAGCCCTCTGCTACGCGACCACCTATTGTGCCGCGAATACCTGAAATACTTTTTACGAGTGCCATAATATTAGAAACGTTTAATTTTTATTTTCATATCATATCCGTAAGGAATAACAAGACTATTTTGCTCAGAAAAACCTAATTTACTTGGGCATATAATTTTACATTCTGCTCCTGAATATTTCATGTATTGTAGAGCAACCTGCCAACCCATACATGAAGCTTCGGACTGTACTAAATATTGAAGTTCAACAGGATACGGTGTATCTTGCGTTGTCCAGCAAGATATGGTATCTGCGTATGCTTCCAGTGTATATTGGCGATAGCGAAGAAGCACTAAATCTTTAGCGTCCAATTCGGCAAAGGTGGTGTCACCTCTTTCTACTAGATGAAAATAGAAATTATCATAATCGGGTACTTTCCAATATACATTGTCTTCCCATTCTGTAGGTTCTTCCGTTACAACAGTGATGCCTTGTCGTGCAATGAAGTTCTCAATAAGTTTTTGTTCTTCTTTGAGGTCATCGGAATATGTGTTATTGTTGCATCCAATAAGGAGGATGCTGAAGCTCATCATGAGCGTCCAAAAGCTTATTTTTTTCATTCGTTAATGATTGTCAATGTTATTATTAAGTTTGAGTATGGTTTTATGATTGATGTTCCTTCTGCTCCATATGCGGTGTACCAAGGTGCCACAATTTGCATCTGTTCTCCTTGACACATTTGTTTAAGACTACGATTGATAGCGATGGGTAAGTTTCCAGATCCAATGGAAAAATAGTCTTGAATATCTGCTAATAGTTCTCCGTTTAATTCGCGTATCTGTATGTGTGTCAGTATCTTCTCACCCTTTTGTAGCGTGTCAGAGTCCATCTTAATAGTTTTGGCATACCAAAAACCGAAATCATCCATGGCATATGAGATGGATTCGTTCTGCACCCAATCTTTACAAGCTTTGTCTGCGGCATCTGCCATACGTGTATTAAACGTCAGTTGTGCTATTAGTGCAGAATCAGGTTCTTGTTTTTCGTTTAATCGATGTACTTTTTGTGGCTGTTGTGTACAACCAACTAGTACTAATAGCCCATAGCCCATCACCAATAGCCTATAGCCAACACCCAATCGCCAATTGCCCATCACCAATTGCCTCCTCACTTTGCTATGCGCAATAGGTATTGTCCGTAGGATGTTTTCTCCATAGCCTGGCCTAACGCTTGCAGCTCTGTGGTGCTTATCCAGCCATTTCTCCATGCGATTTCTTCGATACAACTCACATAGAATCCTTGGCGGTTTTGGATGGTAGCAATGAAATTGCCTGCGTCCAATAGACTATCACAGTTTCCTGTATCAAGCCATGCAAATCCGCGTTCAAAAAGTTTTACTTGCAATTTGCCTTCTTCCAAATATACTTTGTTCAAATCCGTAATCTCATATTCGCCACGTGCACTGGGCTGTAATAGAGATGCTTTTTCGCAAACGCTTGAATCATAGAAGTATAAACCTGGAATTGCATAATTGCTTTTGGGTTGTTTGGGCTTTTCTTCTAATGAAAGTACTTTGCCTGTTGGATCAAATTCCACGACTCCATATGCGGTTGGATCTTGGACTTCATAGCCAAATATGCATGCTCCGCACTTGCCTTGCTCCACTTGCTCTACTGCATCACGAAGCATTTGACCAAAATGCTGACCATAAAACATATTGTCACCCAAAATCAAACAACCTGGTTCCCCTTTCAAAAATTCTTTGCCTAAGACAAAAGCTTGCGCCAAACCATTGGGAACTTCTTGAATCTTATATTCGAAGTGCATGCCTATGCGGCTACCATCGCCCAATAAATCTTCAAACATCGGCAAATCGCGAGGGGTAGAAATAATCAAAACCTCTCGAATACCTGCTTTCATTAGGGTAGAAAGTGGGTAGTAAATCATGGGTTTATCATATACAGGCATAATTTGTTTGCTAATGGCTTTACTCAATGGGTAAAGACGTGTGGCACTGCCGCCTGCTAAAATAATTCCTTTCATAGATTATAACACATTTAACGCGACAAAGGTACAAAAAAAATCGCACATATGCAAATGTGCGATTATTTTTTTGTGTTTTTAATGTTTATAATGCGGCAATGACTTCTATTTCCACTAATCCGCCTTTGGGTAATGCGGCTACTGCCACTGCCGAGCGAGCTGGAAATGGTGCCGCAAATAGGGTAGAATACACTTCGTTAAGTACTGCAAAATTCGCCATGTCTGTTAGAAAAACTGTCGTTTTAATAACATGGCTGGCGTCTGTGCCTGCGGCTTTTAGGATCGCAGATACATTTTTGACGGCTTGCTCTGCTTGACTGCGAAAGTCTGTTCCTGCGAAATCGCCTGTTTGTGGGTCAATGCCTAATTGTCCACTCGCAAATAACATCCCGTTTGCGATAACTGCTTGACTATAAGCACCAATAGCGGCAGGTGCTTCGAGGGTTGAAATAATTTCTTTCATATCATTCTGTTTTAATATTCATAGGATACTGGCAATACACCCACTGCGGGTATTTCGCCTGTGAGCACTTTTGCGGCTGCTTTTTGATTGCTTTCGCTATCTTTATAGGCAACAACGATACCTCCAAGATCATCAATCCATGGCAAATTTCCTAAACCATATGGGCTGCCAAAATGCACAAGTAATGGATGATGTTTTGCCACGATGCTTTGGAGGAGAGATAGGTGATCTTCGTTAATCAAATCTTTTTTTGAACGTCCGCGAGGATCGTGGCAAGCAAGAATGACGATGTCGTAATTGGCTAATTGTTTCTCAACCAATGCAAAATCTTTCTTGCTGCTTTTCTTATCCAGTGCAAAGTAGTGCACCTCGCCTTTCGTCTTATCGCCTTCTCGCCTTATCGCATTCTCGCCTCCTCGCCTTATCGCCTCTTTCAATATATGTTGATACATGAGGGTGGTAGAATCTACCATACCTGTCTCTGGATTGTATCCAGATAAGCCTTCGATGTCGCCATATTCGCGGTGCATAGGAATACGTTTTGCATTATAGGCAACGTAAGCGATTTTCTTGCTCATGTCCATTGGCACGATGTCTGCATGATTATCAACAAGGGTCATACTTTGCTCGGCCATTTGTTGAATAAGGGCTATGTGTTCGGGCTTTTTAACGCGTTCTGAGATGTTGGTGGTATCTACTGTGGCATCATAATCTTTCTCCAACATGCCTAACTCTGCTTTTAGACGAAGGGTTTTTCGTACGCGGTTATCCAACTCTTCTATTTCGCATTCTCCGCTCAGCATCGCTTCTTCCAATCGGTCTATGGCTGCAATAATATCGCCTGGCTTGAGCAGAATATCTACACCAGCTTTGTAGGCTGCTAAGGCAATCTCAGCTGATGTTAAGTTCTCGCTCACACCTTTCATGGTCAAGGCGTCTGTTACGATAAGACCATCAAACCCTAATTCTTCTTTAAGTAGTTTAGTAACAATAGGATACGAGATGGAAGACACTGCACTATCTAATGCGGGAATGTGTAAGTGTCCCATCATTACCATGCCTACGCCATTATCTATTTGGTCGCGGAAAGGGTAGAGTTCCATAGAGTCTAAACGTTCGCGGCTAAAGGGCAAAACGGGTAATCCTTTGTGTGAATCCACTTCGGTGTCGCCATGGCCAGGGAAGTGTTTAGAACAAGCGATGATGCCGCCATCTTGCATGCCGCGCATGTATGCTCGTGCGTATTGGGTCACTTTGTCGCGGTTCTCACCAAACGAACGTGCATGAATAACGGGGTTCTTTGGATTGATGTTTATATCTACAACGGGGGCATAATTGATATGGATATTAACCATCTTGCATTGCTCTGCTACGGCAAGTCCCATTTCGTAAATCAGTGAATCTGAGGGTAATGCGCCCAACTGCATTTGCTGAGGAAAGAATGGGAACTCGCCAAAACGCATCGATGGACCCCATTCGCCATCAATAGACACCAACAAAGGAATCTTTGACATTTTTTGCAATTGGTTCATGCGGATAAGGTAGCGTGGGAGGCTATCTTGAATGACGAGCAAACCGCCAATCCCTTCAATGCCAACGAGAGTGTCGGTATGCAATGCATGATTGTTTGAGAAAATGTAGCTGTCTGTTTGTGAAACGATTAATTGTGCCACTTTCTGACGGGTAGTCATGCCTTTGAGGGTACGTTCTACTTGACGATCAATACGATGTTGTCTGCGTTCCTCACTTTTTCCGCACCAAATGACTGTGAAAAAAAACAGGAGCATAGCAAAGATGCCACAATAAGTTGGAAAGTTTTTGTTCTTCATGTTTATTTTGTGTTTTTATTTTTTTGCTTTTAATTAAAATGCCTACTATGTAAATAGACGACAAAGGTACTGCTTTTTTTTTATTTTTGCAAATGTTTTTACTTTTTTCACTATTTTTACCATTTTTGCTCAAAATGTATGTTTTGAATAAGAACCTTGTTTTACCATGTGTATAATTAGTGATTAATTAGTGATTAATTAGTGATTCATTAGTGATTGATTAGTGATTCATTAGTGATTAACGTGACTTCAACATAGGAATAACATATCTTTAACGCGCGTGCGCGCGTACCATATATATTGTGTACGCGCGTAAGGTAGGAATTTTGACACGCTGATAGCCTAAATAGGCGAGATGAATATGAGAAAAAATATGTCCTTTTTTAGCTTAAAAAAGTTTAATTGAAAATCAGTCACTTATAAAGAAAATGCAAAAAAGTTTCAGAAAAATTTGGTCAGTTCAAAAAAAAGCAGTACCTTTGCAACCGTTTTCGCGCCTACTGCAAGTGAGCAGAAAAATGGAGCGAAAATGCTGAAAAATTGTAACGCTGAAAATCAGCCACTTACAAAGAAAATGCAAAAAATTTGCTAAAAAATTTGGTCAGTCCAAAAAAAAGCAGTACCTTTGCAGCCGATTTCGCGCTAAACGAAAAACGAGGCGCAAAATCATAGTGATCTTTGAGAGATTGAAGCAATAGATGTAGTACAAGTGAGTAGAAATACTCAAATTGGGAGAACAATGTAAATTGTAACAAAGTTCCCGTTAATTAAGTACACAATAGATTAAGGTTATTCTGAGCTAAAAAATAATTTCTTTTACAACGAAGAGTTTGATCCTGGCTCAGGATGAACGCTAGCGACAGGCCTAACACATGCAAGTCGAGGGGCAGCGCGGATTAAGCTTGCTTAATTTGGCGGCGACCGGCGCACGGGTGCGTAACAGGTGTGCAATCTG
>JAZNSW010000027.1:0-61524 GCA_045591505.1 Paludibacteraceae bacterium | reverse complement strand
TGATGACAACGTATGGGTTGACGCTGCTGCTGGTCCTGTTGCTGTAATCATTGAGGACGGTGTGGCTATGCTCGAAGGTGAGTTCACCAGCTTCGCTACTGGTAAATCTTACTACGTAATGCTTTCTGGTAAATTGCCAGTAAAAGAGAAGCCAGTTGTAGAGCCAACATACACAGAGAATAGTCTGAATACTTTCGCATTTGGTCTTGAGTCTGAGCTCAATGACACTGCGTTGGTTGTTAAATATCGTTTGAACAACTCTAACGCTACTTCTGTTAACGTACTCGTTTACAAAGGTGAGAACGTTGTAGCTACCGTAGCTGGTACTACTACTATCGGTGTGAACACCGTGGCTATCCCTGTTGCTACTCTTCCACAAGGTCGCATGCTCACATGGTCAGTAGAGGTTAATGGTACTTCTGTAGAGGTTCCAACTCAAGAGTCTAAGATCTATAGCTTCTACCACCCATCAGGTTTGGATATTGACAACAACCCAGAGAACCCAACCTTCGGTATGCTTCTCATCAACGAGGGTATGCAAGCTGTTAAGGGCGAGACAGGTTATGTAAGCTCTGGCTTCGGTGCAGGTATCTTCGCATTTACTCCATCACTTGACCTCATCCCTAACGGCGAACTTCCAGGTTACAACGGTGGTATTGAGTTTACTACAGGTCGTGCAGACGGTGCAGGTACTGCATATTCTCCACGTCGTATCCGTATCTCTGAGGACGGTCGTATCTTCGTTACTTCACTCAACACAGACGGTAACTACCTCTGGGAGGTTAACCCTGCTAACATGAACGAGTGGACTTCTGTATTCCAAGGTACATTGAATGAGAATAAAGAGTTGGTTGACGCTGATAGCAATTTCGTAGCAGCTCCTAACAACGGTTTCGACGTGAAGGGTGCTGGTGAGAACTTGCAATTGGCTATGTACTCTGTAAACCTCCCAGGTATCACAGGTGCAGCTATGAGCGGCTTCCGTCTCCATGAGTACAACCTTGGTACAGCTACCACATGGGCTACTGCTCCTTCTAAAGCAATTGTAGAGGGCAAATATGCAATCAACTACACAGGTACTCAAGTTGTTTATGACAACGAAGGTGGTGTATGGATCGCTTCTTACCGTGGTACTGCTTCTGACGCAAACCCAGGTTTGGTTCACATCAATGCTGATGGTGTTGAGGATGCTAAACTCATTTGGAGCAATGTTCGTCAAGCAGGTATCCGCTTCAATAGCGACTTCACCAAACTCGTAGTTGCAGGTAACAATGGTGCTGCTAAGAAAGCTACTATCTACGCTGTTTCTAAGGACGAGAATGGTGCTCCTGTATTGACAGAGGAGACTGTTATTGATATGGCTGTAGTAGGTAACAACCTCAACGACTTCGCATTCGACTACGCTGGCAACTTGTATGCTTGCGGTAACTCTGCTGAGAAATTGATCGGTTGGGCTATGCCTTACTCTGGTCAAGTAGTTACTCCAGCTGCTTCTAAGTATGCATTCCATATTGGCGAGTTGTTGCCAGAACCAACCGTAGTAACTGAGATGGTCGGTGTGGTTAAACGTGCCCTCCAAAATGGCGAGAACACTATCGTTCTTACCCACGAGGCAGATGGTACACCTCACATCTACGAAGTGGCTAATGGTACTATCCTCGAGCTCCTCCAAAACGGTGTTATCGCTCGCGATCCTGAGAACGCAGGTGACCTCCTCGCTATCTCTGATATCGCTCTCACCGAGGATGGCAAACTCGTTGCTGTTAACTATATGATTTGCCAATCTGGTGATGAATATGTTGATGAAGGCTACAAACGTGGTGAGAACCGCTTCTACATCTGGAACGCTCTTGATGAGGCTCCATCTGTATGGTTTACATCTGATAAGTATAGCAACTGGTTCCGTTCTAAACAAGGATATACTATGGCACTTAGAGGTACCTCTCAAAATGCAGAAATAGTATTAACAGGTCTTCACGCTACCAAATATTGGGCACGTTACACTTGTTATAAAGTGGTAGATGGTGCTTATGCTGAAGACTATTGGTTCGAAGGAACACTAGCAGGCACTTTGGATGAGAATAATTGTGGCTCTGCTTACGAGTTGAACGCTTCTCCATTGAATGCTGCTAACTGGATTATGGACGGCGATTTGTCTGATCCTATTGAATATCTTGATGCAGAGGCAAACGCTGGCAAGATGGATTTCTATCCAGAACTTGTATCTCTGTCTGTTGACCTTGGTAAGAAGTTCAATGGTGCTACTTACGTAACCGTAGGCGAGCAAGTTCTCATGGTAGCTCCTTATGCTACTGCTGAGGGTCTCCTCGCAGGTGTGAAGGTGCTTGACATCACAGCTGGTTTGGATGCTGCTACTGAAGTAGCTACTGCTGATCTTGACGCTGCTGTTGAGGCTACCGCTGCTGCTACCGCAGTTGCTGTTGCTGAGAACGTTCTCACTATCACTCTTGTAGCTGACGCTACTATCTACACATTGAACGTAGAGTTGGAGAGCAAGCCAGACTACATGCTTCTTGAAGACAATATTACCAACTTGGTAATTGATCTTGAGAGCATGGCAATCATTGGTGGTCCAAGTACAATGTGGCAAGTTGAGGTATTCCTTGGTCTTGCAGAAGATGACAATATGGACGGTAAATGGTCATTGTCACCAGAAAGTTCAGTTGCTATCATGGGCTTTGATGCTCGCTTCATCGATGGTTATGTTTACGATATTGACGTAAATGCTCCTGCAGCTAAGGCAGTATTGTATGTAGAGGATAGCGGTTTCTTCTATGAAATCAAACTTGATATGACTTCTACACCACAAGAGTCTATCGTTGTAGTAGTAGAAGATGCTACCGTTACTATCGATACTATTCCTCTCTTCGGTGATGCAGTTGACTACGCATTGAAGATGACAGGTGACTGGACCTACGCTGAAGACGGTGTTACTTATCCAGTATTGGTTGAGGTACCTGTTTACTACCCAGAGGCTACTGAGCCATCAGAGATGACATGTACCGTTACTATCGGTGGTATGGGTGATACTGATCCATGGCTTGGCTTTGGTGAGGGTACACTTACTATCACTACTGTAGATGATGTAGTAACTGCTAAGGGTCTTGTTGCTAACCCATACACAGGTGTTGCATTTGATGTTACCGTTTCTGGTAAGTTGCCAAAAGGTCCAGTTGATGGTGTTGACAACGTACAAGTTGATACTAAAGCCGTTAAGGTTATCAAGAATGGTATGCTCATCATCAACAAGGATGGTCACGAATACAATGCTCAAGGTGCTATGATTAAATAATCAAGCAAACCTACAATAAAAAATGGGCTTCCTCTTTTGAGGGAGCCTATTTTTTATTCCTCGCCTATAACCTATAGCGGCTTAGCCGCGTCCTATAGGTGCTTAGCACCGTCCTATAGCCCCCTCTGGGGCGTCCTCTAAACAAAAAAATCGCTTTCTAGCAATTTTTTTTGCATATTCTGCAAATTTTTACTACCTTTGTCGCCTAATTGGAGTAATGGTTTAATTTTGTATATTTATGAAAAAAATCTTCCTTTTTCTTTGTCTTCTAACAATATGCTGTGGTCGTACGACTATCGCTGCACAAACTGTGGAAGAAATTGAATTTAATATAACGAACAAAGAAGTTCAAGGTACTGGCAGATACGCCAACCTTGTATTGTATGGTCAGCACGAAACGTATGGTAATATTACCATCTATCTTAATGAGTACAATGGTAGTTACAAAAACTATGAAGTGTATTATGCTACTCTTGGTAAAGTTACGCTGACAGGTTCTGCCACATGGAGCAAAAATGGTAAGGTAGAGATATTAGATGCTAATCTCTCTACGGCACCATTTGATGAAGAACCTACTGCAGAAGACCAAGTATTTCATATCATTGGCACCTATGAGCAGCAAGAAATTGTTACACTCAATTTCTCTGGCTTCAACCAATTTGGCTATGACTCCAATTACAGAGATTGGTTCATGCGTATGGAAGGAACTGATCCATCGCAACCTGAATATGGTTATAGACTGGAACTAGCCTACTATGCTCCTGCGAACAATGGCTATGGTACATTCTCTACTGCCAATGGTGATATTAATATGGCAGACACACATCTCAAGACACCTTCGGGATATGTGATGTTTGATAGTGTGACACTCACAGTGGAGCAGAACAAAGTGAGCGACAACCTTACTCAAACCATTGCTAATGCTACACTCTTAGGCGAAGATGGTGTCACCTATATCGTTTCTTGTATCCACAATAGCATAACACCCAAAACACAAATAACAGCGAAAATTGATAACGCAATACTCTCTAACCAGAATGATGCTTTCACTCTGGAGGGTATGAACGATGACGTGGAAGCTACTATCACCATCAAGAGCGAAAAACTGGTGGGAAAATATGCAATGAAGCAGATTGATTTGCAACAAACCTATTTCTTTCACAACGAAGATAAATTGGATATTCTATCCATTCAAGCAGAAGTCGCCACTGAACTCAAGAATAATAATTTGGCTTGTGTGGCGAATGTCGCTCTTCTCACGCGTGATACTATATTATATGTCATCAAAATGACACATACTTTCCCCGCACCTACCGACTCTGTGGAACTTAAAGCCACAAACCTCATTCTCAACGATGCTTTGTCAGAGGAGTTGGGTATGGTGAGCTTCGATGCCAAGAACGACCAATATATCCTTTCTGGTGCATGGATGGCTACTGAAGCAGAGGAAGGAATCTACTCAAAAGAGGGTGTTACTATAGAATTGCAGAATGTACAAAACAATACAACTATCCATTCTTTGGATGCTATTATAGATGTGAAGAAGGATAATTCTGCTCACTGGACAATCACAGGTACGATGCGAGGCGATGATAATGTGGTATATAATCTAGATTTATCGTATGTAGTGCCAACGCCTCAAGATACTGTGATGGTACGTTTTAATCACTCTGCCATTGCTACATTCACTCCAGATATGAACAATGACCTCCTCTTCGAGAACAAAGATGAGCACTATTATGCTTCTATCAATATTCGTGGTGTGGAAATGGGCAGTGCGTTCTCCTTACAAAATGTAGATAGAGATTATTGTGGTGTGAAAGATTCTATTATGGGTATATACACCGAATTGGCGGACATCAATGGGCGTATTTTCCAACACGGTGATACTACCATCATGCAAGCTGAACTTATCAGCATGGATGCTATGCTCTATGACATTGAATTGTGGTATGTAGTGCCAACACCTATTGACACGGTTACGCTCTCTTTCCCAGTAGAGTTTGGAGACCTGCGCAACGAAGAAGGATATTACCAACTATATGGCCCATCATCGGATACAACCTATATAGTAGCATTCAGTCCGTTGTCTGAAGATATTGAAGGTACTTTTGTCAATGATGGTCTGTTTGGCAAATTCGGCGCAGAAGGTGGACGCATGGAAATGGAGTACCGCAATACCTATATTGCCAAGATGGAGGGTGAATACGTGACTGCCATCATGCCGCTTGAAACAGGCACTATGACTGTTACTATGGACGCGGATGGCAATATCACCGCGGTGGCTGAAGCCATTTGTGCAGATAGTATCTTCTATCATATCACTATGACAGCTAAATACGAACGTGAATATCTCCGAGGCGATAAACAAACGGGAGCCGTAGATCATAAATATATAGATAAAGATGTGCTTATCACGGAAGATTATTCCGACCAAGGATATATTTATCTGGCTATTACAGCTGCTGATCAGTCGAATATGACAGCAATGCACTTCTTTGTTGATTCGACAGATGCAGATATCCTCATTCCAGAAGGTGTCTATCCGATTAATAAATCTTATCGTGCAGGCACCGTTTTGGGCAATGTGGGACCTAACGACCAAAATCAAATTGCCACGCCATTCTATGCTACTATAAATCCTCAAGGATATCTCTCCGATATTTACATGTGGGTAAAAGGCACAGTTACAGTACTTAAGAAGAATGGAGTATTGTATTTAGAGGTAAATGCACTCAACTCTTATGATGTTCCTATTCATATCATATATGATGGTTCTTCTTCCACTGCGGTGATAGAAGTTTTCTCCCCAGAAAATCAATCTATTAAATATATCAAAAACGGACAAGTAATCATCCGAAAAAATGGAGTGGAGTATAATATGCAAGGTATAAGATTATAATAGATACTTAATAAACTGATTAATGACAAAAAAATGAAAAGATTTTTTACATTATTCCTGGCGACTTTCGTGGCAATGCTCACTTTTGCCACTTCCGACCAGATGACAAATGCTCCGATGAACATGGGGCAAGCAAAAAAAATGCTCCTACAACGTGAAACTCTTTGTTCTACTTTGCAGGATCTTAAGTCAAAAACAGATGTGGTAACCAATGAGCAAGGCATCTCTGAATTAGACACTATTGAATTGGAGTTTGATAGCTTTCATGAAGATCCTTACTATATTCCAGTAGAAGAAGTTGTTACCCGTAATGGTGATACAATTATTGTGGGTGGAGATTGGATTATTACACTGAAAAACCCACGCTATCGTTTTACATTTGATTTCTATGGTGGTAGCCCAGAGGGACCAGAGGGTACATATACTGTGGATAATATGGATGTTCCTTATTGTTTGTGTGTAATTCCTGCTGCACCAAATAACTCCAGCTATCCCAAAGTTTGCGACATGACTATCAAAAAAGAGCAACTGAGTGTCAGCACATTCAAATATATTTTGGATGCAGTGGTAGTTACTACATTTGGTATTGGTGGAGAAGAAAATGGAATTTTCAAAATTCATGCAGAGCATGAAGTGGTAATTGCAAGCCAACGATATGATATTGCACTCTATAACTGCTTATTAACTCCAGAGGAAGATCGCTTTAATCTCAAAGGAGAAGATGATACTGTTGCTGTAGATTTTACTTTCTTTACTGATTTGGGTGTAGTAGGTTATTACTCGCATAATTTGTTAGATACTGAGAATTCAAAAATTATTCATCAAGGAACTTCCTACGAAGTTATGGAATTGGAAGGAATTGTAACATCTGCTGAAAATATCTATGGCAGTGTAACATATGTGGCAATGATGGAGATTCTCGCAGAGAGTGAAACCGATACTACATTTTTCAACGTCGCTATGGAGGCACCTGTTGTTCCTACTGATACAATAGATATATTCTGCAATAATCTGATACTTACAGCCTCACAAGATGCAGTTGTAATAGAGGGTAGTAATAGCCAATACGAAATATACGCAGGATATAATGATACTTTTGTACGTGATTCAGCTACTTATTCAGGAATCAATGCAATGGCATATATTACAGATGTTCAAACAGAAGAACTAGTAAGTGCCATGATGACAACTATTAATATTTTCGGAAGTAAGAAAAAAGGATATACTATCACTGCAAAAGTGCTCGGTGATGACCATAAGTTCTATAATCTTTGCCTTACCAATGTGCTACCAGAGCATTTAGATACTGTCAATGTAAATTTCCCAGCTAACTCAAAGGCGATGTTTGACATAGATGATTTGGGATTAGTGGAGTTGCTTATGGCTAACTATAATGGAGACTATTCTGTTTCACTCGATATACTCAATATTGATAGAATCTTATTACAAGAGGAATTTGATAAAGATGATCTATTTATTGATGAATCTGAGGTCACAACTTATTTTGTGAAGCATACGTCAAACGGTGATGTGCCTGTAGATTTTGTGCAATTTGAAGGCAAAATCAAGCAAATACAAGATACTACTTTTGTGAATGCAATGCTCATTGGCTTTGACTCCACGGTGTATAATATCTCTATGCATTATGCTGTACCAACGCCAACTGATACAGTTTCATATACATTTACAGAGTATAATACATTCTTCACCAATGCTTTGCCACAAGGTATCTTTATCTTGGAGGGTATGACTGATGATGGTTTGGTACTCAGTAATGTACAAGTAAATCGCACCACCAATTTGGAGGGTACTTACATCTGCGATGGTAAGTTTGTGGAGAATCAGTTTGAGCCATTCAATACGTTTGTTAGTGTGTATGATCCTGCTACAGATGCATATGTGCCTCATTATATGCAAAAAGGTGAGATGACAGTTACACGTGAAGGTAATACCGTTCATGCTAAGGCTTCGTTCATCTGCGATGATGCAAAATTGTATGAGTTAACATTTGCTGC
Organism: Paludibacteraceae bacterium; assembly: GCA_045591505.1. GTDB lineage: Bacteria > Bacteroidota > Bacteroidia > Bacteroidales > Paludibacteraceae > Colicola. The sequence continues at coordinate 53,294 of JAZNSW010000027.1, read as the reverse complement.
GCCATACGAACGTGCTCGTTTACCTTTTGATGCAGAGGACGGAGATATTGACTATACCTATACTGCGGGTGCTCATGTGCAATGGGATGATTTTGTGGAAAGCGATAATGTGCTTTTCTTCGAGATCTTTGCTGAAGACTTATCAAACATGATGTCGTTGGCATTATATGTTGACCATTTGGATAGTGAGATTATCATTCCAGAAGGTGTATATCCAATCCAAAATGCTACTTCGCCTATTACGTTGAATACGGTTAATGCAAGTCCTGGTCTCGCTGTTGGTGGTGGTCCAATCCAATCATATTTCTCGGAATTAGAGAACTTTGATGGTGAATTATATTACAAGGATGGCCGTGGGTATTTCTTGGTAGATGGTACAGTGACGGTAGAAAAGGTGAATGGCAAATTGAAATTGGAGGTAGATGCGGTGAATTCTTACGATCTATCTGTGAAGTTGCATTACGATGCTTCTCAATTCACTGCTATTGAGGATGTAGAGGGTGAAAAAATGAACTCCGATGCTAAGAAATATTTTATTGATGGTCAATTGCTTATCATCCACAATGGAAAGACATATAATGTTATGGGTGTGAACGTAAAATAAGCATTGAAATAAACTTAAAATCCGTTGTTGGATTATGCACAAAAAAGAGTTCGGTAAACAACCGAACTCTTTTTTTATCTCCTTACTCTTGCAAACCTTGCCAAATTGTTAATTTGTGTGGGGAATCTATTAAGCAAGAGGAGTGTGCTTTTTATAATTTGTTTCCTAAAACACTATATTCAACTCCATCCTTCACAATAATGATTTGACCATTGCGAATGATTTTTTGTACTTTGTTTTCAGGAATTATCACATTTTCCGTGGAGGAAATGATTGGTGTATAGGTCATAGTGAAATGTTTTCCGTTATCAAAATTACCTGCTAACAAAATACTGCCATCTGCACCATATGCCATTTTACCACTTTTGAGCTTCCATGTATGATATGCAATAATATTTCCTTGTGCCAATTGTTTGCTATCTACATATTGGTAACGTGAACCTCCAAAGCTGCAGGTTTCATCAATGCGATAACCTGCTGTAAAGGTGTTTTCTGCATTATCGTCTTGGATGTCAAAAGTATCTGCCACCAACGCGTCTGCGGTAGTGTTGAAATCCAATACCAATATTGATTTCATTGCACCATATACGCCTGAACGAATAGATTTTTGTGAGTACAATACCACTTCCAATTTATCGTCAGCAGGTTTGCTGATTGCAATAGAATCGAAGGTAATCTTGTCTGGTGTACTAGGAGCTTGTGATTCTGTGATCCCATATGGATAGTATTGCTCTCCTCCAGTAGTGCCTGCAATCAAAGGTGCTTGCTCTGCGTTGATGATTGGTTTTTTGTTGATAGGGGTGAGATATGCTACTACGCAGCAGTTTTCAGCCACCCAATCTTCGCTTACTGTATAGGTGAGTGTTTTGCTATACGCTTGATTCTCTACATATACAGTATCGCCAAACGCATCAGCAGATAGTACATCACGTATTACGCGAGCATGCATGTACTCTTTCCATGTACTTGTTTTCCATGAGTAGTTGTAGTCGGCTTGTTTACCTACCAAACGATTTTCTTTAATAATTACTGTTAGCAGGTAAGATTTTACATCTGCATTTGCTACTTGACCGCTCACAGTCACGTCCAACTGACGGGTTTCTGCATTATAATTATGGTTGATAACCACGGATGCTTCAGCTACAGTGTCATCTGAGATGTTGATTTCGGGCAGATAGCCAGGGTGGAAAGCTAATCCTACTTCTTGTGATGCACGATTGAGTGCCATGTTTGGTGCACCCTGTACACCTAACATCTTACCTATTCTACTACTCTCACTAATGGTGTACTCATCTGTGTTATAGCCATAGTGGTGACTAATCCAGATGGTTGATGGATTTTTATTAACGATATAGTCCTCAATAGCATACATGCCACCAGGGCAATAACCGCAACCATCACCTGTGAAATGCTCTACCACAAATTTACGTGGGAAAGAAGCAGGCACGTCTTGTGCAAACATGCCAACAGCTATAAAAAGGAAAAGGAATGTAAATAATTTTTTCATACCTCAAAAAATGTTTTGTTGTTTAAGTATTATTGTTTAATATATTTTTTTCCATTAATGATATAGATGCCTGATGGCAATTCAGCCCAATTGGTGGTATGCATTCGCTGCCCCAATAGGTTATAAATTCCATTGTGTTGAGGAGTGATTACGATGTTCTCAACAGCAGTATTTTTCTCTTTGTAACTATATTTTATGGTGAGCGTAATGGTTGGGTTGGTTCCGTCGTTGAACGCATAGGTGATTATTTCCGCCCCTTCTTTTATTGGGGTGTAGTGGGTAAACCAACTGCGTTGAAAAGCGGATGTACCTATGGTAAATTCGCATACTTGAGCCAACTCTCCATTACCAGGGATACAGTTTCCTGCTGCGCAGAACTGGTCAATAATTCCTGTGTTTTGACGGGTGATGGTAACGGTAATTGCTTGTGACTCATCGGAGTACAAGACTCCCTTTACCTCCATAGTTGCTTCTTCTAAATCCTCATCATACTCATAATCAGTTACAATGATAGTGGTATCTTTGGTGATGTCTATGGTCACCAAATCATCGCCCACCCATTGCTCATAACTCAAGTGCAATCCCGCTTGCATACTTAATGTTGCGGTTAGCACTAAAAGGCTTGTTAAAATTTTTTTCATTGTCATGTTATCTATTAAGTTATTATTCTATATTGATTTTAGTTTCAGTGGCTTGAACTACCTCTCCGTTTACACTTACGATAGCCACTATATTGCAGTTTTCTTTTACAACCTTATCGGGTAAGGTATATTCATAAACTACTTGTTTCGTCATATGTGCTTCAATGGGTAGTACATCGCCCCACATAGGTGTGATGGAAGCACGCAAGAGGTGGTTGTGCGCATAGTTCTTATCTGTGCCTTCGGGTTTCTTCTGACTACCAATCACGGAGTCTTCTGTTAACCATACTTGTAAGGTGGCTTCAATGGCTTTCGTATCTATGTTGGTGATGTCTATAGCCATCCAAACATCCCTGCTATCTGCATAGCCAATTACCTCTTGTGATAGAAGTATAGGTTTGGGCGTCGCATATGCTTGACTGACAAGTGTACCCCACTTATCAAAGTCTTGGAAGTATGCATTGGTCTCAGCCTTGACCATATTGACATTACCTGTAGGAAATGGGGTTGTATTGGTTCCACCCATCATGAGATAGACGCTATCTGCCTCTGGACATGTGTAGTTGAGGGCTGGTTTATTATTGTGACGAGTATTTGGATTACTCTCTGGATGCATCACCACTACCACAAGATTCTCTCCGTATTGTTCTTGAAGTCGATGTGCTTCCTCTGCCGCTGTAGGACAATTGACGCATTGCCAACCTGAAAATTCTATCAAAAGCGATGTACGTTTGACAGCAGTTGTATCGGTAGGTGTGAAGATGACATTATCTCGTTCACTTTCTGGTATCACTTCGCAGGCAATTAACTGAACAGCCGCTAAAATTATACATATATATTTCCAATTTATCTTCATATTTTCTTCCCTTTCAGAATTACCACGTGAAATTATACGTCAAACATACTCCTTCTTGTTTAGGTACATAACGGCACACACCTCCTGAACAATTAAATCCTTCGCGTGTTTTGGTATATCCTGCCATGACACGGTGTGCTCCATGTGTGTAGGTGGCTGCTATGGTGTAAAAATGCTCGTTGGTTTGTTCGTGTGCTCCACCGATATTGTACATCCATTGTCCAGATAATACCAATTTTCGCCATAAACTGATTTCGTATAATGCCGCTACCCATTGGCCTTCATCTTGCTTAGTAAATAGGTATTGTGCCTCGGCACGCATTTGCACTTTCTTGTTTAGCGCATATTTAGCTTCTACCACAGCAATACCTGCACGCACCAAATCGCCATGACCTTCCACAATGCGTTTGTTGTATGTTTGATACATTGCTAAGGCTCCAATATACCACTCTTTTGTAATTTTCTTGTTCAACTCGAGATTGACATCGGTGTAATAGGGCGTTTCGGTCATGCCAAACCAAGAATCTGTTGTTCCACGGATATGCGAAGCATTGAGTTTAAGGGTAGTTCCGTATCGTCCCCCCATCGCACTACCGCGCTTCCATGTATAACGGATTTCACCTTGGAAAGCCCATTCATCTGCTGTTTTGTGTGTACCATATGGATATAGGGCGGCTAACATATATGTGTGCTGCGTTGCAAAAGGTGGCATGTGGTTGATGGTTCCTGCCATATTGTTGCTGGCGCGGTCTGAACGGAACGACATATTGCTAGAGCGTTTGGCTTGTGCCATGATTGCCATACCCTTTTGGGAGTAACTCAGCGAGAGGAGCAACGCCTCACCGTGTTTGTAACTATAGCCGTTGAGGATAGTAGGGTCGTTGGCTTTGTAAGCATATTCCACGAGAGCATTCCAGCCTTTCATTTGCAATTGCGCTCGCACACTACCTGCACCTACCCATGCTGGCAGATTATAATAATAGTCGTATTTGCCTTCGGGTTGGATGACTGTGTTGAAGATAATCGTATCTTTTTGTTGGTACTTGCTCACAAAACTTCCACCAATAGTGAGGTTAGCCCCAGCCTCTTGCAACTGAGGAATCCACTCTTGCAGTCCTAACTCGATGTTCGTTCCGAGTACGGCATCTTGGTTGTAGTTCCATCCCCATGCACCATCTGTATAGCAATTCCAATAACGGCGTTGTTTACCTCCTAAAGCGGTGAGGTAGATACCCTTGTATGGGGTGATTTCGATTTTTCCTCCGCGCAGGGCATTGTCCACACCCAAAGCACGGTCTTCATACAGGCGTAGCACCAATCCACTGCCAAACTGACCATAGACATCGCCCACGGTAATTTTACCCCAGTTGAAGTTAGCACCAAGGTGCAGGTGGCTGAGTCCATACCCTCCAAAATTATCGTCATAACCAAGCATAGGCCACTGCGTTAGTTCGGCACGGGTAATGAGTTCTAAACCTTGAAAGCCCAGTTTGTTGACTTGCGAATGATCCCAACGTAAACCTAAGTCCAAATATGAATTGCTTAAATAGTGCATTTTCGCCCATTCAGGTAGTGGCCTACTAATGGGTTTGGTGGGTATTAATCCCTCATGCTGAATACCACCTACAACATATACTGTATCATTAGCCCACAATAAGGTAGGAATGAGGGATAAAAAGAGTATGTATTTCCTAATATTCATCTTAATACTGTACCTATCAACCTATGTGAATCACATAGTAATCACATAGTAATCTCATAGTAATCACATAGTAAAGACTGCATTATTGCAGCGCATCGTAAATATCTTGTTCTCCACCATCGGTATATCCCGTGTGGTTATATACGATTTTTCCGTCAGCATTGATTACGAATACGTGTGGGACGTTTTGCACATTCATCGCACGTTTGAAGTCGCCATTAGGGTCGAGCCATACTTCATATTCCCAACCAAAACCGTCCACCATAGGTTTAACACGGTTAGCGTCTTGTGCTTGGTCAATGCTAACAATAATCATTTTTACTCCCGTTTCATCTTGCCAATCAGGATACACTTCGTGTATTGCTTTCAACTCACGCAGACATGGCTTGCACCAAGTTGCCCAAAAAGAGATAATTACAGGACCGTCGTGATTAATTTCACCTGTTTGAACTGTGTTGCCTTGCATGTCTTGCAAGCGTACATTAGGTATTTGTGCACTCGCTACTACGGTGCAAATCATAAATACTAAAAAGAGAAAACTTTTCTTCATATCATTTGTATTTCTGCCAATTATTATTTCGGTTTATTCACTATACTAATAATCGCGCAAAATTACGCAAATTTTTTCAAATATACAAATTCTGCTATACTTTTTTTATATTTTTGTATTTTATTTGGTTATTTCAGAAAATTATTGTACCTTTGCGGTCTAAATTGTGATTATTATGATACAGCGTATTCAAACTATCTATCTCTTTTTAGTGGTTGTATTAGGCACATTATTGTGCTTCTTTTCTCCTATTCAGTTTCTTATGCCCGATGGGGTGGAGTATGTTACATTGTCTGTGTGGGAGAAATGGCCCATGGCTGTAATCAGCATAACTATACCGCTTTTGGCATTGGTGACTATTTTCTTATTCAAACACCGTTTATTGCAAGCGCGTTTGAATGTTATGAATGTTATATTATGCATTGGTTATTACGCACTTGTGGCTTTATATGCCGCTTTTGTTGTTAAGGGTTACGAACCGCTGAATGGACAACTCCTTGCGGGTGCAGAATGGTATCTCAATGTTTGGGCAGCCTTCCCATTGGTTAATATCATTCTCCTTATGATGGCTACTCGCAGAATCCTCAAGGATGAGGCACTTGTGCGCGCCGCAGACCGCCTCCGCTAAAAGACAAAAAACTACAATATGAAAAACACATTCTATATTTTGCTTGGTGTTGTGACTTTATGGAGCAACACCGGAGCGTATGCCACTACACATACTGTCAAGTGGCATGTATTGGATCAGGAAACTATTGTGCAAGTAGATGACGGTGCTACATTGGTTGTACCTGAAAATATCAATACTGATTATTGCGATGATTCTAAAATCTTTGTTGGTTGGACTGATTCCCCAATTAATGAAGAAACGGATGTTGTTCCTGCAACGTTATTTTCTAATCCGCTTGATACGCGTGTGAAGAAAAACGCTGATTATTACGCAGTTTTTGCGGAGAAGGGGGAGGAGGAGTCAATCGCTACAGCATATTGGCCTAACAGAGCTTCTGGTTGGGAGCAAAGTAACAAAGATAGTAATGATAAAATTAATGATTTTGGTGCTGTATTAACGCACTATATTTGTTATATTATGTCACCTGAATTGTCAAATATAAATGAATATAATGCAATTAAAGTGAAATTTAAAGCGGGAAAAATTGGGGAGAACGAATCAATACTTAGATTTTATACACATGATACCAAATATGCCGTGTTAGAATGGAAGGAATTTATTCCAACTGATGATCATAGAAATCAAAATACTATCAATGAAATAGTATTTGTAGCACCATCAACGATTAGACAATTGTACATATACCGATACAATGATGAGGGAGCAGATATTGTGATTTCTTATTGCCAAATATATGGACTAACTTTTTCGAAATACTCTACTACGTGTTCAGTATTGGAAGATAAGAAGATTACTAATGAGAAATGGGAGGTGGATAAGAATACTAAACTAAACACACTCCTCTTGAGTGGTAACGGAGTGGTGAGGGTAAAGGCAGGGTGCACATTAAACGTTAAAAACTTAACTATTGCTTCCGATTTTAGCGAAAAAACCTCGGGGCAGTTGTATGTGGAAAGTAGTAATGAGTCACATGGGCGCGTGGTTGCAGAAGAAGCATACTTTGATGTGACTTTAGGAGAAAATAAGGATGGAATATGTGGCGACCCAAATCAGTGGCATGCATTTACTGTTCCATTTCCTGTAGATGCGGTGAATGGAGTGTTTGATGTCGATGGTATTCCCTTAAAGAACGAGGTGAATTATGCAATCATGGATTATCATGGCGATATTCGTGCCAATGGTCAGTACGCATGGAAAAAATATCGCGGTATTCTTGTGCCAGGAACATTCTATCTAATGACTGTGGATGGCGAACGTACAACTTATCGTTTTAAGAAAGTGAAAGATGCGGAACTGTTGGCAAAAAATAGCAAACAGTTGTTTGAGTATTCTGGAATGGGGCCAGACACCGATAAAGGGTGGAATGGAGTAGGAAACCCTACATTGATGCATGGAAAAGTTGAACGTAATGTTCTGGTACTCAAGTCAGAATCATACACTTATGAACTTAGAGAAAGCGGAGATACTATTTTTACAGTAGGTACACCATTCTTTGTACAAGTGGGTGAAGATGCCACATTGTCTATGCTCACCTCCGAAACTCCAGCGAACCTCGCAGCAATCCGCAGAACCGCCTCTGAATCAGAACATACGATGAAAGTATATTGCTCTAATGATGATTATACGGATTATTTGTATGTATCTTTATCTGAGACAGCTACAGAAATGTATGAGATAGGAAAAGATATGGCAAAAATGTCCATGACATCTACTCCTTCTGTGCCACAGATTGCTGCTTGTGCTTATGAAACTAATCTGTGTATGATTGATGTACCTCTGGATGATACAGAAACTATAATCCCTCTACATTTATATGCGCCATTTGCAGGTGAATATACGATTGGAATAGAAGACAGTGATTTAGATGCATATCTAATGCGTGACGGAATGATAGTACAAAACATTTCAACGCTTCCTTGCAACGTATCACTACCGAAGGGCAAGCATGATACATATAGTCTTTTGGTACGCAAAAAGGTTTCTACCCATGTGCCTTCTGTACGTATAGACAACCAAACGGAAAAACTATTCTTCCAAAATCAACTATATATTATCCATGAAGGAAAAATGTATGATTCTTTTGGAAGAACAATTAAAAATATGTAAAATAAAAAGTCACTCCTTAAATAGAAGTGACTTAATTTCTTGTCTTTATGAAAAAAATATACCGTAAACCCGTTTCTCAAAGCATCGCTGTTGAAGCAGATATGCATATTATGCTCTTGGGGTCTTCTACTGCTCCTTCTCCTCTACACCCTCGCTACGAGTAGCATCCAGTTGTTGTTTGAAGTTCTCCCAAACCTTTTCAGAGAGAGGTGCCGCAGATGAGTAAACAACCGATTGCTCTTTCAATTCAGGAGATAGAAAGGCAAACTGGTTATCCAAACGGTGCAAGCAGAGTACTAATACAAATACTACTAAAGCCCATTTTGCACAGCCAAAAACACCCCCTAATAGTCGGTTGAGCCACCCTAATTGAATCTTTTGAAACAATTTAGACAACAAGCGGGCGAAGATGTTCAGTATCAATGTAATTCCCAAAAACAATACCGTGTATGCCAATACAAAACATACACTCTCAGGCCATGCAAATTGATTTAATAACCATGTTGCAACTGGCACATTCCACAATCGTGCACCAATAAAACCCAAGATTACAGCTAAAATAGCTGTAACCTCCATGATTACACCACGCATCAATCCTCGCACCAATCCTATGAGAAGAGGTATTAATATGAGTATATCTAACCAAGACATCTTTTATTCAAAAGCTCCCATTTGCAACATGTTTACCTCTTTTGCTGTCAAGAAACGGTATTTGCCACGTGCTACATTCTTCTTAGTTAAACCAGCGAAGGAGACACGGTCCAACTTCGTTACACGGTAACCTACTTTCTCAAACATACGACGAACTACTCGGTTTTGGCCAGAGTGAATCTCAATACCAATATGCTTGCGCTCTTCTTTAGGGAACTCTAACGCGTCAGGAACAATCTTCTCGTTATCTAATATTACACCTTCACGCAATACCGCCTCATCGGCTTCTTCTAAATCACGGTCTAAGGTAACAGCATAAATTTTCTTTTTTCCAAACTTAGGGTGGGTTAGCTTAGCAGCCAAATCACCATCGTTGGTGAGCAACAATACACCTGTCGTATTTCTATCCAATCTGCCAACAGGATAAATACGCTCTGCACAAGCATTGCGCACAATATCCAACACGGTGTGACGCTCTTGTGGGTCATCGGTCGTTGTTACTGTGTTCTTTGGTTTGTTTAGCAAAATATACACTTTGCGTTCGCGGCGAACGGGCTGGTCATGAAACATCACTTTGTCCGTAGGCAATACTTTTGCTCCTAAATTATCTACTATCACACCATTTACTGAAATCACTCCCGCAGAAATGAAGTCATCAGCCTCACGACGAGAACAGATTCCTGCATTGGCAAGGTATTTATTCAAGCGAATAGGTTTAGTAGGATCTTCATAATTTTTGATAAATTCTTGACGTTTACGTTGTGAATAAACAGCAGGATTATGTTTTCTTGCCTTAAATCCTAACTCACTACGATTTTGTTCTCCATTAGGACGGAAAGTAGTGCGATTATTCTGACGTGGTTCGATTTTCTCTGCCCTCAAAGCACCACCAGTACGTGTGATACGTTGGCGTTGGCGTCCTCCTTCGCGAGTAGGACGAGTTGTAGCAGAAAAACGTGGACGGATAGAAGCACCGTCTGGTGAAAAAGTTACGCCATTATGCTCACGCGGATTCTCATCTTGCGAGTAGCCACCACGGCGTGGGGTGCGGTTGTTTGGATCAAACATTGTTGTAATAAAATAGATTAATGGTTTTGGTAAAAAAATCTTTCAATAGTTATGGTCTCAGTTGACATTCTGCGGAATTCATTTGATTCCGCGTTTTGTTCTCAAAACATAGGCTCCGAGAAAGCTCAGAGCCTACGTTGTTTTGTGTTAAAAAAGCATTACGTCTCTCGACGTATATGCTACAATCGCCACACTTAGGCTTCTGCAGCTTGCTCTACAGCCAATTTACCACGATAGTATCCGCAGGTTGGGCAGATAGTGTGGTAGATGTAGTGTGCGCCACAGTTTGGGCAAAGTGCCAATGCTGGCATTTTTGCTTTGTCATGGGTACGACGTTTCGCTTGTCTGGTGTGCGATTGTCTTCTTTTTGGATGTGCCATAATTCTTTATTTTTTTATTAGTTTATTTTAATAGTTCTTTCAGGGATCTATTCTATTGTTCAGCCACGCAGAACGACTGTCCGCCATCCTTTTACCCTGTTATATATCCTCATCTTCATCCAGCGTGGTGCAGAGGTGGTTTTGGAGAAGTGCAGCCATATCGGGGTTGCAACCACCATCTTGGTGACTATGCACCAACGGGAGATGTACAATGATCAATTCATATGCCAACCATGCCAAATCTATGCTCTGCGGCTCTTCTTCAAACTCAATGTCTTCATCATACACATCCACCTCTACATCCATTGAGTCCAAACAACGGTCACAAGTCACTTGCACCGTGCCACAAATATCCACATCTACAGAAAAGTCGTCTTCACGAACAATCAAACGCACTTGCACGTCCACTTCACCACCCAATAGTTCTGACTTTTCTAAATCACTGAAATAGGAGTTATCTAACTGAAAATCAAATAGATGTTCGCCTAATTCCAATTTATCCAGTTGCACAATATGCGGTGTTTTTTCGCTCATGAATACACAATTTCCCAAAATTGGCGTGCAAAGGTACTACAATTTTCTCAAATACGCAAATCTTTCTGCGATTTTTTGAAATTTATTTCTCATTTGTCCAATATGGTTGGAAAATTTCATAGTATTTTTGCATCCACTTTTCAGCCATTTGGTCATAATTTTGCCAAAAGGTTTTATCATTTATACTATTTTCTGTCCATTGTTTGTATAGCGGGGTAAAATCCTCTACGATTATTTTTTCCACCTCTTGTGTGCACGTTAGCATCGAGGGCTTGCCTTCGCTTCCACGTAAGATATTTGCGGTGCTTACATAGCGATTGCCATTGCTGATTTTCAATGGAAATGCCCATTCATTTTTAATTTTGAGTGATGCATCACACATTTCGCAATGCAGTCCTTTTCCCTTTGTTTCATTCGCGTCGCGCGCGAGCATATAATTAGGTATGTGCTTTTTGTTCACTAGTAGCGGTATAGCTACCGCACATGCTGGATAACCTAATGCAGTCCACATCACAGTATGCAAAGGATTCTCTTCAACAGCCACTCCTTCAAAAAATACTACTGCGGAAGTGATACGTCGCGGAATAAAATCTTGATCCACAGTATAATCGGGTGCGTTGTTGGCATTGAAATCTATATCTAGTACTTCGTGGCGATATTGGCGAGAGAATAGATTTAGCGCATCAATGGCAGTCATCTCTTTCTCTTTCGAAAATGTTTCTTTCATTATCGCGGTAGCTGTTTGATAACGTTCCCAACCCTCATAATCTTCATATCTACCCGCTTGGCTGAAGTTTGTTACCACGCGATAACCTTCTGGCATTGTGTTTACATCATATTTAATATAGCGTGAATTATTCATTTCATAGTAGGCTGCTCCACCTTCTGCATCAATAATGCCAAAGTTTGCTTCCACTCCCCATGGCTGCGGATAGGTGCGTAGCCATGCTTCAAATTCAGCTATTGTTGCACAGTTTGCTAATGCGTGATACATCAATTCTCCTTCACGGTCCATCTGACAATCAAGCGTGTCTTCTCGCAGATTATATGAGGCGGTATTCATGATGCAAAATCCTGCTTCGTTCATGCCAGACCATACTTCGCCGTCCAACATGGGAGAGTTCATTAATCCTATAAAAGCGTATTTTTTACCTTGGAAGTATGCAATACGATTATTCAGTTCACCTGTATCACGGTGCTTGAACATTGCAGGCTTGCCCGAAGGAGTGGCCTTACCACTAATAATAAAGGATGTACATGCCCACGCTCCATATGTTAGCAAAATAGTGAGCAATAGAAGTGCTATACGTTTCATAATTTAAGAGGTTTTAGAATTGTTTGCAAAATTAGTAAAAAAAATGCACATGTGCAAATTATTAGGCATTTTTATATCTATTTCTTAATCATTGTTTCTTTACTAATGATCGTGTCCATTGTATATATCCATATACACAATTCACGCACCAAAAGGCATACTGCGCTGCCATGCAATAGTTACCTGCTCTTAACCACATTACTGTAGCCAATACATCCACAAAAATCCATAAATACCACTGTTCACGATATGCCATCACCATCAATACTTGTGCAACCAATGCAGGTATAGTTGTGAATGCATCAAGATAAGGTTGTGTATCATCTGTATAGCGACCCAATAACCAACCTGTAATCACAGAAAGTAGCAATACTGCAAATGCGATAATAGGCAACAATTTCTTAGAAAGCGTACGTGTCTGAATTTGCATAGATCCCTTAGTAGTCAATCGATTACGCCATATATACACACCATAAATCATTGTGATGAAATAGTAAATGTTCATGGCAATCTCTGCATAAAATCGCTCAAGGCAACAGAGGTAAGTGTATGTACCCACTTGAGCAAAACCAAAAACAAAGGTCAAAATATTGCCTTGTGCCCCTAAAACAACCGAACATATGCCCAACATACCACTTACCAATGACAATAAATTATCGGGCATAATAATGAATGTAATGACTTGCACCAGCAACCCACTAACTAAGAATATCCATGTGGTACGATTGATTGATCTCATCGCTTATTTTTTTGCTTTACCTATCAATGCTTTCGGTTTTGATGCTACTTGCGGAATCGCTAAATGGTCAAAGTTTTCTTCAAAGTCCCAATTGGCGCGCAGTTTCAAACGTGATGGGAAATAGTACACGGGTTCAGGCTGGCGTTTTTGCAACCAATCGCCTGTAGTCCATTGACCATCACCATTATAGTCTATGTACAATCGCAGATAATAGGTAGTTGGTTTTAGGTATTCAAACTTACTACCTTCTTGCAGAGCAGGTAATTCGCGGACTACTTCATCCTTATCATTCAGCACTTGTATGCGTGCACGTGCATCAAAATGAGTCATTTTAACAAGTAATGTTGAATATTCATCCAGCGATTTGAGTTTGATAGTGTATGCTGTTGAATCATTGCATTTGCCATAGATATCAAATAATGCCGCAGAATCTATGGTTAAAACATACGAGTGAGTTGGTTCTAGTTTTGCTATTACATGCAGTTTTTGCTTTAACGAATCGCATGCAACTATTTGCATGGACATCGCCTCCATCGTTGTATCTATACGATGCGACAAGTGAATCTTATCTTTAGCTATGGAATCAATAGGGAATGGCGATTGAATAGCTATTGTGTCGTATATATCAAAGGATGATGACTGATTGACTTTTACTTCCAGTTGGCGTTCATTTTTCCTGCGTTGTTGTGCTTCGCGTGCTTTATCGGACATACGTGGGTGACGATATACTGCCAAAATCGTATCTGTTTGTGGAACTAAATTATATACTGAATCTGATACGAAATAACGCATTTCCAAATAAATACTATCTTGAGAAATAGCAAGTGAGTCGGTTAACCAAAAGGTGATGGTATCATGACTAGCATTGGTTTGTAACAGTGTGTAATCCATCCAATCTACCCAAGCAGAATCATTTGCTAATGAATCTCTTTCGCTTGGACGTATAGAGCGTACAATAGGCAAACTATCTTGAGCCGCAGAGAAAATCAGCGTAAAAGCATGTTGCTCATCGCGATATACCCCTTTAAAATAGTGTCGCTGTTTATTCTCACTAAAATACCACAATACCAATGTATCTGGTAAATAGAAGGTCTTTTTGACCGTTAAAATCGTATCAATTTGTTGGGTGAACAGGGTATCTTTGGTTGCTTTATCTATTCCTAATGTATCTCGCCAAATGGTATCTTGCACTTCTCGAACTTCTGTGAATGGTGTCACCAATGAATCTGCATATGCCAACGCTTCGCCAGGTTGATATATATAATCGCGGCTAATATCGTTTAATGCGTACAATCGATACACTCCTTCACGCATGTTGTGAATTACAAATTCCCCATCGTTATTCGAGCGAGTGATACGAGCAAAAGGTATTGTGTTCAACGCCGAATCTGCATGATTGCTATGAATACCCACCAAAACATCTGGAATGGGATTAAGATTCTCCGCATCATATACCTTACCAGAAATGGCCAATGAATCAATCACATCACCTGTTGAAAACGAATAAACATAATCATATAATGGTATTTTTTCATTATAATCGCATATCGCTGCCCCACAAGAAATTGTGTAGGTCGTGGAATCTTGTAAAGTCTCACTAAAAACGATTGACAATGTTTTTCCAATCGCTTTTACCTCGGGTGGAGTTTGTTGAGGTGGAGAAATCAAAATATTTTTCTGTACGTCGTCTAATTGGATATATTCATCAAACTGCACTTCTATGCGTTTAGCTCCGAAATGCAAGCTACCATTTATTGGTGACTCTTTCACAACTTTTGGGGGAATGGTGTCGCGTGGACCTCCTTGTGGACCAGAACCGCGATTGGCACACGCGGGGCAAACCAATAAGAGGATAGTTAATATGTATATATGGTAATAACGAAAATGCATAACTGTAACTTTGAAAATTCAATATCCTTAATTCAAAATGCCCAATTCATATCCTTCTTTCTGCAACCATTCAATTACTTGTGGAAGAGCCTCAAGCATTCGGTTCTTTGATTTTATTGAGTCGTGAAATGTGATGATACTGCCATTACGCGTAAATTGTTTTACTACTGACAATAAATGAGTGGCTTCATAACGCGGATTATAATCGTGTGTCAACACATCCCACAAATAAATGGTATAACCTAAATCTCGCAGAGTTTTCTTTTGCGATGAAGTCATCCTTCCATGTGGTGGGCGGAAGGACATTGTTTGCAAAATTGATTGTGCTTTATTGGTATCTTGCACATACAAATCGTTGCAACAGCTCAAACCCTTAAGATGGTGATACGTATGATTTCCTATGGCATGTCCTTCACGACGAACAGCATCCAATAATTCTGGATAACGTTCAGCATTCTCACCTACCATAAAAAACGTTGCTTTAACGCCATATTCTCTCAAAATTTTTAGCACTTGTGGCGTACATTCAGGTATAGGACCATCATCAAAGGTCAAATATACGACCTTTGATGATGGATTCATTCGCCATACAACGCCCTTGTACAAACGTTGTATCCATGTTGGAAATTGATATAATAGCGATGGAAACATCAACCAATCAATCACCCCATGCTAATGCAGAAGCTCCTAACACCGCTGCATCAGCTTCCTTCAAATCAGAGAAGAGCACTTGCACCTTATTGCGCCATAAAGGAAGCACGTTTTCGTTCATGGCTTTCTCCACAGGATCTTTAATCCAATGACCAGACTTGGTCAAACCACCAAAAAGGACAATAGCTTCTGGTGCGCTAAAAGCAATGAAATCTGCTAATTGCTGACCAAGGATAGTGCCTGTGTAGTCAAAGATTTCTTTTGCTACTTCATCACCTTGTTCTGCTGCATCAAACACGTCTTTTGAAGTGATTGCATCAATATCCAATTTGCGGAGCAATGTCTCCTTTGTAGTGGAAGATATAATCTCTTTAGCAGTACGCGCTACGCCAGTAGCTGAAGCATATGCCTCGAGGCAACCTTTTTTACCACAATTACATGGGCGACCTGCTTCACCACGCACGGCGCATGTGTGCCCCAACTCGCCAGCAAAGCCATCATGGCCATACACCACTTTGCCATCTACTACAATACCCGAACCTACACCTGTACCTAATGTAATCATGATGAAGTTCTTCATACCTTTAGCCGCGCCATAGGTCATCTCGCCCATAGCTGCTGCATTGGCATCGTTGGTAATCTTACATGGAATATTGAAGCGGTCGGTCATGAGTTGTGCGAACGGGATAGATTGCCAAGGCAAGTTCATAGCACCTTCAATCATACCAGTATAGTAGTTGCCGTTTGGTACACCCGCACCAATACCGCGGATTAAGTCCATACCGCCTACTGAATCTACAATCTTGATTGCTTCATCATACAATGCATTCACATAGTCGTTGATGTCAGGGAATGCTTGTGTTTTGATAGAAGTGCGTGCCAACACATGGCCACGTGCATCTACAACGCCCAATACGGAGTTTGTACCACCCATATCAAGGCCTAATACATAAGGTTTCTTTTGCATAGTATCTTAATTTTTATATTGTTAAACTATAGACTAAGGCTCGCATTGCGAGCGTTCTCTAAACTCATTCTGTAGGAATATCCTTATTTACATTCTTACTACCAACGAGGGCATAGAACAGGATGTATGCAGCACAAGCAAGTACTACGATATAGCTCATTTGGAAATTACCAAACACGTCAGCCAATTTTCCTTGTAATGGAATCAGTATACCACCACCACAAACCATGGTCATAAAGGCGCCAGAAGCGATTGATGTATATTTACCCAATCCCTCTACTGCCATATTGAAAATACCGCCCCACATAACGGATGTGCAAAGACCTACAAGAATTAAAGCAAATACACCAACAGGCACTTGTGCGGTCATTACTGTCAATGTAGCCCAGTCAATGCCTGGCATATTGACCATTACGTCAGAGGGTAAGAACATACCTAATAGTACCAATACCAAACACAATATGGATACGCTGGTTATTTGTGCTCGACTACTTACTTTACCGCCAATCATTCCTCCTAATAGACGGCCAACCAACATTAGTAGCCAATATACTGCCACGATCATACCTACAATACCTGCATTGATGCCTAAACCAGGGGTAGCAGCATCTGGCGATGTCGTGAGGTATTGCATTACATAAGTAGGCACACCGACTTCAACACCCATGTATAAGAATATCGCTAATATACCTAAATTGAAGTGGCGAAAAGAGAAGGCACTATACTTTTTCCCATTTTCGATTTTTACATTTCCGTTTTCACTTTCTAATGCAGGCTCAGGAATCTTCACAAGCAATAATACGATAAATGCAAATGCGAATACGCCAAGAGCAATCATAAGGGCAGGAGTTGCATCTGAAATTTGTGCTTTCGTTGCATCTGCAATAAGGCTACCCATGATAATCGTTACCAACACTGCTGCCAAAGAATTGCACACACCACCGAATTGTACTAGTTGATTACCTTTATTGCCACCGCCGCCAAGCGTATTAAGCATCGGATTAACCACAGTATTCAGCATACACATGCAAAAACCAGCGGTGAATGCCCCGATGAGATATACCCAAAAACTTTGGATGGCAGTCCAACCCGACATGTATTGGAGAAATACACCCACAAAACCAACCAAAATGGCTACCAAAGCGGTCTTGCGATAACCAATTTTCTTCAGGAGCATACCTGCAGGAATGCCCATTACTGCATATGCGATGAAGTTGGCGGCATTTCCTAATTGCGCTGCAAAGTTGGACATGGCAAAGTTATTCTTCACAATTACCGCCATTGGATTGCATAAGTTAGTTACAAAAGCAATCATAAAGAATAATAGATACATCACCACAATAGGGAGGATGTTGGATTTGTTGTTTGTCATAGTAAGTAAATTTTGATTGTTAATATTATTTCGTTTGTATTTTATTTATTACAAGTTTTTCTCTAAGAACAGCATGATACGTTGGTGCAAATGTTTGTAATTTGCAGGTTTTCGAATAGAATGGTTGTCATCCACATACAATTGCATCTCAAATTGTTTTTCTGCTTGCACCAATGCGTCTATGTATAGCAATGTATTTTGCGCGTGCACATTATCATCTGCCAATCCGTGTACAATTAGCAGTTTGCCTGTCAAATCGTTTGCCATCTTCATTAAATCTGTTCCTTCATAGCCGAACTCATTGACTTGTGGACGACGCATAAAACGTTCGGTATAAGCAGAGTCATACAGTCGCCAACTTGTTACGGGAGCAATTGCTATACCGCATTTGAACAAAGGCGATTGGCCATTGGCAATGGGCGATAGACGCGATTGTGCGCTCAGGCACATCAACGTCTGATACCCACCGTAGCTCCATCCACAGATAGCGATACGTTCTTTATCTACATAGGGTAGGTTCTGTAAGTATTTCGCTACACTCATTTGATCCTCAGCCTCTTTTACTCCTAATTGCATATACGTCTCATTACGCCATTCTCTGCCACGTGCACCCGTACCGCGACCATCTACACAAACGACTATATACCCTGCATCGGCAAGACTATAACCAAATCGCTTGCGCCAATTATTAAGCACACGCTGGCTGGTAGGACCACTATATTGCAGCATTACTACGGGATATTTTTTCTTTTTGTCAAAATCTTTTGGCATGATTCGCCAACCATTCAGCACATCACCACGTTCGGTAGTAATGGTAAAAAACTCTTTCTCATTCACTCCTAAGGCTTGCCAAGCTTTGAGTATCGAATCATTATCCAACACTACTTTGCCATTGTCGCCTTTTATTTTGCCATTCTCATTTTTTACATCATACATTGTGAATGTATGCGGTGTCGTAGTGCTGTGGTAGCAATCGATATATCGGCGCATATCTGCTGAGAATCGTAATTCATGTGTACCTTCATTTTGGGTCAATTGGTTGGTGAGATTCTTCTTTACATGCAGGGCATATGCTTGACGAGTCATTGGCGTAGGGGCTGCTTGATAATAGAGTATCCCCGCTTTTTCGTCATATCCGTAAATGCGAGTCACATCACGTTCTTCGGGGGTTAACAACTTACGTTCCATGCCTTGAGCATCGTATAAGTATGCTTGAGCATAACCACCTTTTTCGCTAACAACAATCACGCGGTTATCGCTCAGCCACTGCCATTCATCAAATAACTCATAATTAACGAAATACTTTTTACTTTCCTCTTTGTAGAATGGATGACAAACGGTAGATTTTGGATTTGTTTTCACAATATCCATTCTATTCTGGTCACGATTGAGATGCATAATCATCAAATCGCTGCTAGGTTGTTCATCTTTCTTCGTTGGCTGAGACAATTGCGTCCAACGGATACGAGGTATGTATCCATCCATATATTCTGGCAATTGCATGCTGCGAGTAGTCTTGTAGTGGATGTCATACACACAAACACTGGCACTTGCATTCGCTTCACCAGCTTTCGGATAACGCAAACTATGCGACTCTGGATATAGCAACATAGATTTGTTGCCCAAAAACGTTTGCCACTCAAAGGTTGGCACACCTGTTTCATTGAGTCGCACAAAGGCTACTTGCTTGCTATCGGGAGAAAATGCAAATAGGCAGGTAATACCAAACTCTTCTTCATAAAGCCAATCGGCTATTCCGTTGAAGATTTCGGTGTTTTCATCGGTTGTAATAGCCACTTCGGTTTTGAAATCTACCTTGTAAATATATAGGTTGTTATCTGCTTTTGCATATACAACATACTTGCCATTGGGTGACATTACTGCATCACGTACAGGGCTATCGCTTAGGTAAATCGTGTCTTTTTTCTGCGTGTCGTATAGATAGTAATCTGCTAAAAAGGAGTGACGAAAGAGTTTTTGCTCGTTTTTATATTCCAAACGATACCTACTATTCTTTACCTTCCCGTTTTCTCCTTCCAGCACGCTATCCATTTCTGCAGTGGACATTGTTTTGGGATTATATCCTTGCATAATATCCATCATTCGATTTGCATAACTGAGTGTGCTGATAGATACAAATATTATCAATGCAAAAAACTTATTTTTATTCATCATCTTCTATTTTTTATGTATAAATTTTCCTAAAAAACGTGCAAAGATACAACAAAAAATGCGTATTTGCAAGAAAAAACGCAGAAAGTTTTTACTTTCTGTATGATTTTTTTATTTTTCCGTGTATGTTATTGTTTTTTTTAGCGTGGTAAATAGATGACTTTTTTGCCGTTCTGTATATGTACGTCATATCCTCCCATATGTAGTATATATACTGCATTTTTATCGTTGAAATCGGGCATAATCACATCTTCTATGCTATCATCTTTGCCAAATGGCCATGTAGTAAATACGCCTCGGTTATAGGGGAATGCCCACAATCCCATTGAATGTACATTGGCTAGTATTATGGGGGCTGAATAACCAACTACTTCTTCTTGCATTCCATCTGCGCCATAACCTAAATATAGCATGGCATGATCCTTGCGATAGGGGTGATAGATGCACCATGTGCCGTCATCCAATCGGCGATAATGCCAACGGCTCATAGCGGAAACCAGCCCTCGCTCATCATAACCGATAGGGCTACCACTCTGCACGTGGTAGAAAATGAGCGTGCTATCTTTCCCGATTTCAACGTGATAAACCATACGTTCATCCATCGAACTAAGATGTACTTCTGTTAGCGAATCTTTTTGTACGGCTACTGCTTCGGTATTTATTGTGCCTTCTCTTACACTGCCTGCCAATGAACGTTGCCAAAACGGACTTGCGAATACATAATCGCCGTCTGTCAATACATCCTCTGAATGTCCCAACTCTGTATCTGTGTATACTGCCCACATCGCGCAATCTGTTTTGGGATAATACCATGTACCTCCTGCATATATTTCTGGACAAGTATCTGCATTAATCACCTCTATCTCACTCCAACCAACAAATCGCCAGGGTAAGGTATCTGCTAATATGGGTAACTGAATGCCTGCACCAGCAGGATTCTCCGTATTAATCGTAGGATCGGGTGATAATCCTGAATATAATTGTACGGTGTGCGATTCTAAAATGGGGGCACGGTAGTAGAACGTATAACGGTCTATATATAAACTGTTTTTACTTGCCTTAATCTGCAATTTTATTTTCTCGCCAATATTCACTTTTCGCCCAATCCATCGAGAAATTTCTACCCATTCGTTGCTGAAACTTCCATTCCAGTTTGCATGTGAAAAATCAGCATCTTTGATGGTCCATACTGCTTCGTTGCCTATATGCATATTCAAACTGCCTGCACCTGCTGCTTTATTGGAACGCATCGTCAGCACCACCGAGTCGATAGTAAAACCGTCCCAGCCTTCCATTTCCAACGTTGTCCAATTACCTGCGGTCATCTGTCCTTTTTGACCCGTAGTGCTAGAGCGTTGGTAGTGAGCGGTTACAGTCTCGGGGACCGAACCGCTGCTCTCAACTTGAGTAGATGATACTACGGTGTAGCTAACACTGAGTATCGAAATGAGCAATCCAATTATCATTTTTGTTAAATTTTCTGCAAAGGTACAAATAAATTTGTATATCTCAAAAAAAAATTGTAATTTTGCGCGCTTTTTATGGATTCTTAAAAATTGATACTTTTGTATAAAGCCCATTCGTTCGGCAAGGGTAGCGCAAGGGTAGCGAAATAACAAGAAAAAGAGAAAGCACCGAAAAGCGACAGAAATCTTAAAAAAAGACATAAAATAAAACAATAAAAACAATTAACATCATGCAAAAAATCCAACTGAAACGTGGTTTGGACATCCCATTTGATGGAGCAGCAGCCCTCACACTCGGTAGTGTGAATCGTCCTGCTATCTTCCACATCGTCCCAGACCATTTCGCTGGCGTGACTCCCAAACTCTTGGTCCGCGAAGGCGACAGCGTGAAAGCAGGTTCTCCCCTCTTCCACGACAAGGCATTTGCTGAGATGCTCTTCACATCGCCTGTAAGCGGTAAGGTGGTAGCCATTGTACGTGGCGAACGCCGCAAGGTGATGTCCATCGACATCGAAGCCGATGCTACGATTGAGTATGAGTCCTTCGACCTCAAGCAAGACGCTAAGACCCTCTTGCTGCAATCAGGTCTTTGGGCACTCATTAAGCAACGTCCTTACGATTGCATCGCTCTCCCAAGCAAGCAACCTAAGGCCATCTTCATCTCTACCTTCGACACCGCTCCCGTAGCACCAAACTACGAGTGGGTGCTCAATGGACAAGGTGCAGTGCTGCAAGCTGCGGTCAATGCACTGGCTACTATCGCACCTGTGTACGTAGGTATTAAATGTTGCGCAAGCGCACCTGTTTTCCGTGGCTTGACCAACTGCGAGAAATACGAAGTTAAAGGCCCTCACCCAGCAGGCAACGTAGGTGTACAAATCAACCACGTGGCTCCTATCGCTAAGGGCGAGACCGTTTGGACTATCAACATCCAAGACCTCGCGCTCATCGGCCGCCTCTTTACCAAAGGTATCGTGGACATGCAAAAGAAAGTGGCGCTCACAGGCCCTCTTGCCAGCGGTGCACAATACTACAACGTATTGCCAGGCATGCCACTCAGCGCAATCTTCACCAGCAACATCTACAAGGGCTGCAACGCTCGCCTCGTAGCAGGTAACGTGCTCTCTGGCCACCAAGTAGGCGCTGATGAGATGGTTAGCATCTATGACAACCAATACACCGTACTCCCTGAAGGTGACGAGACCCACGAGTTCATGGGATGGATCATGCCTCGCTTCAATAGCTTCAACGCAGGCAAGACCGACCCTGCTAAGATGGTGAACAACTGCGTGACCGAGTGGCTCTTCGGCAAGAAGAAATACAACTGGGACGCTCGCCTCAAAGGTGGTCGTCGTGCTATCATCGTTAGCAACGAATACGATAAAGTATTCCCTATGGATATCTATCCTGAGTATTTGATTAAGGCAATGATTGCTGGCAACCTCGACAGCATGGAGCAACTCGGTGCATACGAAGTAGCACCAGAGGACTTTGCGCTCTGCGAGTATGTATGTACAAGTAAGATGCCATTGCAAGCTATCGTTCGTGCCGCATTGGATAACTTAAAAAAGGAGATTGAGTGATGCTAAAGAAATTACATAACATAGTAGAGAAACTTCGCCCTACCTTCTCAGAGGGTGGCAAGTTGTCCGCGCTGCACTCGTTGTTTGACGGTTTCGAGACTTTCCTCTTCACCCCAAACACCACCGCTAAGCGCGTAGGTTCGCAGATCCACGATGGTTCGGATAGCAAGCGAACCATGATCCTTGTGGTAATGGCACTCGTTCCAGCACTGCTCTTCGGTATGTTCAACGTAGGTTACCAACACTTCCTCGCTACTGGCGAGTTGGTGCGTGGCGCTATGACCTGCGCAATGTTCTGGAAGGCGTTCGCATTTGGTGCGTTGGCTGTGTTGCCATATATCATCGTTAGCTATGGTGTAGGTCTCGGTATCGAGTTCACCGTAGCACAATGGAAGAAAGAAGAAATCCAAGAAGGTTTCCTCGTATCAGGTATGATTATTCCTCTTATCGTGCCAATCAACACTCCTCTCTGGATGGTGGCTGTGGCTACTGCTTTTGCGGTAATCTTTGCAAAAGAAGTATTCGGCGGTACAGGTTACAACATCTTCAACGTCGCTCTCATCGCGCGCGCGTTCCTCTTCTTTGCTTATCCTACCCACATGACTGGTGACAAGTGCTTCGTTCGTACCGAAGGTACTTGGGGCTGGGACAACGGACAAACCCTCGTGGATGGTTTCTCTGGTGCTACCCCACTCACCCAACTCGCTACCTCTACCGAAGCCAACCTCATGCCAGTGGATTTCTGGACTGCCTTCAACGGTTTGATTCCTGGTTCTATTGGTGAGACTTGCGGTTGGGCTATCTTGCTTGGTGCTGTATTGCTCATCGTGACTGGCGTAGCAAGCTGGAAGACCATGCTTAGCATCTTCGCTGGTGGTGCACTCACCGCTTGGCTCTTCAACCAATTTGGTGCGGAGACTGCTGTGGCTAACTACCCATGGTACATGCACCTCGTTACGGGTGGTTTCATGTTCGGTGCTGTGTTTATGGCTACTGACCCTGTTACCTCTGCTCGTACTGAGTGCGGTAAGTGGATTTATGGTGCATTGATCGGTTTCATGGCTGTAGTGATTCGCGTACTCAACCCTGGTTATCCAGAGGGTATGATGTTGGCAATCCTCCTCATGAACGCTTTTGCTCCACTCATCGACTGGTGTGTAGTGCAAGTGAATATTAAGAAACGTATGAAACGCGCTAAAATTTAATGAATATGGCACAGAAGAAATTTGTATGTTCCGTTTGTGGCTATGTTCACAACGGCGATAAGGCACCTGAGGTTTGCCCACAATGCAAGCAATCTGGCGTCTTTGTAGAAGAAAAGAAAAAAGGTCTGGATACCAACAGCAACGCATACACCATTATCTATGCTACTATTATTGTAGTTATTGTGGCTGTGATGCTCGCTTTGGTAAGCCAAGTGCTCAGCCCTCGCCAAGAGGCTAACCGCTTGCTCGACCAACAAAAACAAATCCTCGTAGCCCTCAACCAAAACTACGACAACACCGACCCTGCTGCATTGTATCTCTCATTGGTAAACGATACCATTGATGTAAACGGTGCTCCTGTATTCGTGGCTAACATCGAGGGTAATACTAAGTATGTACTCAAACTCCACGGTGCTGGTCTTTGGGGCGGTATCGGTGGTTATTTGGCTTTGGATGCTGATAAGAACACTATCTACGGTATCAACTTCAACCACGAAAGTGAGACCCCAGGTTTGGGTGCTGAGATCGTAACAGAGAAGTTCCGCAGTCAGTTCCCTGGCAAGCATATCCGCAATGCTGCTGGCGAAGTAGTTTCAGTGGCTGTGTTGAAAGCAGGCAAAGTGGCTGATGGTCAAGAGCAAGTAGATGCCCTCTCTGGTGCAACTATCACATGCGACGGCGTTAGCACCATGATCGCTACCAACCTCGCTGAGTACGCAGAATTCTTAAATAACGTGAGCGAAGCGAACCAACCTTCGTGCGAAGCACCATGTAACGCGAGCGACAGCGAGCCAACAACGTGCGAAGCACCAACTAACGTGAGCGAAGCGAACTTAAATACGGAGGAATAAGTTATGGCATTATCTCAAAAAACAAAAGAGGTGTTGTTTGGCCCTCTGAACATTAACAACCCAGTGGTTGTTCAAGTGTTGGGTATCTGTTCTGCATTGGCTGTGACCGTGCAACTGAAGCCAGCGTTGGTAATGGGTATTGCCGTTACTATCATCGTGGCTATGGCGAACGTAATTGTATCACTCATTCGCAACACTATCCCAATGCGAATCCGTATTATCATCCAATTGGTGGTAGTAGCAGCGTTGGTAACTCTCGTAAGTGAGGTGCTGAAGGCTTTTGCTTATGATGTGGCTATGCAGCTGAGTGTATATATCGGTTTGATTATTACAAACTGTATTCTCATGGGACGTCTTGAGGCGTTTGCTATGACCAACAAAGTGTGGGATTCTTTCCTCGATGGTCTTGGCAACGGTTTCGGCTATGCTATCATCCTTGTGATTGTAGCATTCTTCCGTGAGTTGCTGGGTGCGGGCACTTTGCTCGGCTTCCCAATCATACCTGCAAGTTGGTATGCAGCTGGTTATCAAAACTGTGGTATGATGATGATGCCAGCTATGGCACTGATTCTCGTAGCATGTATAATCTGGGCTCATCGTGGCTATAATAAGGAGTTGAAGTAATATGGAACACGCTATTAGTTTATTTGTTCGCAGCATTTTTGCTGACAACATGATTTTCGCATACTTCTTGGGTATGTGTTCATACTTGGCTGTGTCCAAGAATGTAAAAACAAGTGCTGGCTTGGGTGTAGCAGTCATCTTCGTGTTGGCGATCACCTTGCCTGTAAACTACTTGTTGCAAGTGCATGTGCTCAATCCACTTGGTTTGGGTTACTTGTCCTTCATCCTCTTTATTGCGGTGATTGCAGCAATGGTGCAACTCGTGGAGATGGTGGTTGAGAAGTTCTCTCCTTCGCTCTATGCTTCGTTGGGTATTTTCTTGCCATTGATTGCAGTAAACTGCGCCATCATGGGTGGTTCGCTCTTTATGCAACAACGTATCTTGCTCGAGCCAGAGAACGTGAAAGCAATTGCTAACCTCGGTGATGCTTTTGCTTACGCATTGGGTTCTGGTATCGGATGGTTGCTCGCTATCGTCTGCCTCGCAGGTATCCGCGAGAAAATGGAGTACAACGATGTGCCACGTCCATTGCAAGGCTTGGGTATCACCTTCATCGTAGTAGGTCTGATGGCTATGGCGTTTATGTGTTTCAGTGGTCTTAACATTTAATAGGAGGAAAGAAGTATGAATATGTTAGCAATTTTATATTCTGTAGGAGTTTTCCTTGCTGTGATTCTCCTGTTAGTAGTGATTCTTTTGGTAGCTAAGAAATACCTCGTTCCTTCGGGCGACGTGAAAGTGGTTATCAACGGTGATAAGGAATATCATATCCCTGCAGGTGGTACCTTGCTCGGCGCTATGGGCGAAGCAGGTGTACACTTGCCATCTGCTTGTGGTGGTAAGGGTTCTTGCGGTCAATGTAAGTGCCAAGTGCTCGAAGGTGGTGGCGAGATCCTCCCTACTGAGACGGTTCACTTCACCCACAAACAACAAAAAGACCACTGGCGTCTTGGTTGCCAAGTGAAAGTGAAAGGCGATATGCAACTCAAGTTGGACGAGTCTGTACTCGGTGTTAAGGAATGGGAGTGCACCGTTATCAGCAACCGCAACGTGGCTACCTTTATCAAGGAGTTCAAAGTGCAATTGCCTCCAGGCGAGCACATGGACTTCGTGCCTGGTTCTTATGCACAAATCCTCATCCCTGAGTACGATATCGATTACAACAATTTCGACCGCGAGTTGATTGGTGACTTGTATGTCCCAGCATGGGAGAAGTTCGGACTCTTTGGCTTGAAACAAAAGAACACCGAGGCAACTGTGCGTGCATACTCTATGGCTAACTACCCAGACGAGGGTGATATCATCACCTTGACTGTGCGTATTGCTACCCCACCATTCAAACCAAAAGAGCAAGGTCCTGGCTTCATGGATGTACCATGTGGTATTGCATCTACTTATATCTTCAACCTCAAACCAGGTGATAAGGTGACTATGTCAGGTCCTTATGGTGATTTCCACCCAATCTTCGATAGCAAGCGCGAGATGATTTGGGTAGGTGGTGGTGCTGGTATGGCTCCATTGCGTGCACAGATCATGCACATGTTGAAGACCTTGCACACTCGCGACCGCGAGATGCACTATTTCTATGGTGCTCGTGCTATTGATGAGGTATTCTTCATGGAGGATTTCTTGGCATTGGAGAAGGAGTATCCTAACTTCCATTTCCACTTGGCATTGGACCGTCCAGATCCTAAGGCAGACGCTTTGGGTGTTAAATATACCGCTGGCTTCATTGCTCCAGTCTTGGGCGACACCTATCTCAAGCAACACGACGCTCCAGAGGACATCGAGTACTACCTCTGCGGTCCTCCAATGATGGCAAAGACAGTGCTTGACCTGCTCCACTCGCTGGGCGTTGAGGACGACATGATCATGTTCGATAACTTTGGCGGATAAACCGCCAAAGATAAACCGCCTTCAGTTGTTGGGGTTTCAAGGCTTACGCTATTGGATTGCTTGACAACTTGGGTATATCTAGATAACACGCGCACACGCATGCGCGTGTTATTTTATATGGTCATTTGTGTTTCTGTATTCGCAGAAAATTGGGGGAGATTTCACGGTTCGCTCACTCCGTTCGCGTGGTTAAGCATGTTTCGACTACCAAGACAACTCACAGTACATCCATACTGCGCCTTTGGCGCAACATCTGCTCTTGCAGATGCTTTTCTTTGTTTATTGCTCCCGAATGATATTCGGGTGCTTTTTCACGAAAAAGCACTTTTATTAAGATTCCTATCTCTTTTCCCCCTCTTATACCTTCCCCTATTTTACCGACCGACGAGCGGGAGAAGACCGAGCGAACAACGGCACAACTCCCCGCCAACAAAAAGTGCTATTTGTTAATATTTGCCATCGCTATTGGCTGTTTAGTGCTCGCGGATTTCCCCGCGAGTTCCCTTCCGGTCACTCTAGTACATCCGGTATTGCCGTTCCCCTTCCTCTCTGTTGTTATACTCAGCGGGGTCCCCGAAACGCTCGTGGCTTTATGGGGTGCACTTTGCGGTTCCGCCCACGAGAAATCTGCCCCTCAACAAAAAAAAATCATCCCAAAAGCGATTTTTTTTGCTCAATTCAAAAAAAAGTATTACCTTTGCACCCTGAAAGCTCAACGCCGGGGTTTAGAGGGTGGGAGATGTCCTCCTCTCGGAAAGCCAAATCGTTTGACCAAACACCCCAGTCGTGGCTTTCAAGACATATTTAAAAGGCGTTTATTGACGCTCTGTTCTGGCCTTATGAAATGTCGCAGTTTCGAATTAATGTTTCAGGACTTAGCAACGGTAGATGTCCTACGGGGTATGAAATATCCTCTTGTGCCTTTTGGTACGCCTTTTGCGTATTCATGTGTACGCTACGCGTACCTTAACTATGTGGCACGAGAATATTTTATATTCGGCGTGGGCTTCGCGTTGTCGGTTCAAACATTAAGGCAATGCGACAGCCTCATAAGGTGGAACTGGCAAATGCAGGTTTCACGCTTTTTTTGTGTACATATGTATAATTTGTTGAAAAATAAAAGAGGTATTATCTTTGGTGCTATTGACGAGCGTTCTATTGCGTGGAGCGTGGCGCTTAAGTGTGCTGAAGAGGGAGCCACTTTTGTTTTAACAAACACGCCATCCGCTCTTCAACTTGGTACTATCACTAACTTGGCTGCTGAACGCGATTGGCAGATTATCCCTTGTGATGCCACTAATGTGGATGATATACATAATTTATACACTCAAGCAACTACACTTTTAGGAGGCAAAATAGACTTTGTGCTTCACGCAGTAGCTCAAAGTGTTAATTTACGCAGACGCAAGGAATATGATTCTCTCAATTACGACTATTTCCATAAGACCCTTGACATATCTGCCCTAAGTTTGCACAAGATTTTGCAAACAGCAATGCAATTGGATGCATTGTCTGAAGGTGCAAGTGTGGTGACACTATCGTATATCGCTTCAGAACGTTTTGTTGCAGGATATGGTGATATGAGTGATGCGAAGGCAATGCTCGAATCAATTGTCCGCCAAATGGGAGCCACTTATGGTCGACATAAAAAAGTGCGTATCAATGCCATCTCACAATCCTTTGTCCATACGAGTGCGAGCGCTCGTTGGGACCAAGGTGGACATTATCGCAAATATACAGAAGCACTTTCTCCTCTTGGTTTGGCAGATGTTGAAAATTGTGCTGATTTGTGTGTTGCGTTGTTTTCGGATTTAACAAAAAAAGTAACCATGCAAACCATTCATAATGATGGGGGGCTTAGTCAAACATTACTAACCCCTGAATTGATGAACTTGTTGGTTGATATTGAAAATTTGTAGTAACTTAAAAAATATCAAAAATATGAAAAAGATAATAGTATTTTTATTGGTAATGATTTTATCCGTATCGGCTTTCTCTCAAGTGATGAAAGTGGGTATTTTAGAGGTTATAGACAAGGATGGTTCTATCTCTTACGCGCATAAATTAGTAATTAGAGAAACATTTGCAAAATCTATCGCTAATCTTTCTGGTTTTGAGACCTTAAATATTGCAACTGCAGATGCCGTCTTAAGAGAACAAAATATATTATCAGGAAGTGCAATAATTACTAAGGAAAACATTAAAACTATCGGACTAACATTAGGCGTTGACTATTTTATCGTGATTGAAGGAGTTAAAGTAGATGAAGCCAATTTGTTTTTAACGGCTAAACTTTTTGATGTCATAATGGAGGATGCCAAGTGTACTGACAATATATTGACAAGTACAAATGCCATGGATATTCTAAATGGTTGTGAAACATTATCGCGTAAACTATTTGGGGAACCTACACATGTGATTGTTAATACACAAGAAGTTTCTGCAAAGAGAGAAGTCACCGCCATGATAACTCCTCAAGCGATAGGAACGCTAAAAGTGTTTGAAGACGGAACAAGAGGCATTGTTTTTTATGCGACAAATGACGGTCATGGTTTAGTTGTGTCTTTAGAGGAAGAAGAGAAAGAATGGGCTGATTCAGATTGGGATATAAGTTTAATACCAAATGAAGAGGATGAAAATACATCTTTGATTTCAGGAGTAGATAATACGACGGCTATAATAAGGCAACTAGGAGAAGATGCTCCTGCTGCATTGTGGTGTAGAAGTCTGGGAGAAGAATGGTATATGCCGACTTTAGGCGAGATGATTTATCTTATAAAAATTGCGAACCTTGAAGAAGGTGATGATGGTCCTATAAGCGAGGCGTTATCTAAACATGGAGGTGATGAATTGGAAGGCTGGTATTGGAGTAGTTCTGAAGAGAATGATGAAAATGCATGGAACATTAAAGACTCGGGAAATATAGGAACGGAAGAAAAAGATAAAGAATTAAATGTTCGTGCAGTTCGAGCTTTTTAACGATTTGTATAATTCTCAATAATAATAAATTTAAAGTTGTGCTCGACACGAATAAGAGCAAAGTATTATGAAAAAAATAATTTGTATGGTTGCTGTTATTGCGACAAGTATTGTTACTTTTGCACAAAAAGAAATTTTTCAATTGAACGAATTCGGTGTATGTGAGTTTGCTTATGAGTATGAATCAGCGGATGATGCTGCTACGTTGTACAAAAAAGCAAAAGCTTGGTTGAGCAGTGCAAATATGAATTGGACTTCTACAAATGATGTTCAAAATCAAGAAATTGCTTTCAACGCGTATTTCAATACTGCTACACGCTATAATCCATTTGCAGGAGCGTTTACACAAGATTTATCACTGAGTGGAGTGTTTAAAATAACCGATAATAAAATCCAGTTAGTATTGAATAATCTTCGCGTTACAGAGACCTATACAGGTTATGGAATGAAGAAGACGGAAACAACTATAGAAGATAAAATGAAAGCTTTGGAAGAAGCATATAAAACGATTCAAAATGGTGTAGATCCTTCTTTAAGCAAAAAACAACAAAAGGAACTCAAAGAAGAAACTAAGGAAACTATTGAAGATGTAGAGGATGTTCTTACCAAGGCAGGCGAAGAGCTGCAAATTCGTTTTACAAAATTAGATAATATGTTTAAATAAACAAGTGAATGTTTATTTTATACTAAGATTGATATATTCGTTATGCAATTAAGTTTAGACAATATTAAAAGTATATTGTACAACAATACACCATTGCAGTTTGATGAAGAAACACTTCAAGGTGTCATAAATTGTTACAATTTTCTATCAGATTTTGCCCAAAACAAAGTCATTTATGGAATCAATACTGGCTTTGGCCCTATGGCGCAATGGCGTGTAGCGGACAAAGATCTACATGCCTTGCAGTATAATATCATTCGCAGCCACTCCACAGGCGTAGGCGAACCATTAGAGGATATCTATGTGCGTGCAGCTATGATTGCGCGTCTCGGCTCGTTCATACAATGCAAAAGTGGGGTTCATGTAGAGATTGTCAAGTTATTGCAAGAATTTATCAATCGCAGTATCATTCCGTTTATTCCAAAGCACGGAAGTGTAGGTGCAAGTGGCGATCTCGTACAATTAGCACATATAGCTCTATGCTTAATCGGAGAAGGTAAAGTCCACTTTAATAATGTATGGCGCCCAACTGCCGAGGTGTTACAAGAATGTGGGCTGCAACCTATTCAGATCCATATCCGCGAGGGATTGAGTGCTACCAATGGTACATCTGTAATGACGGGTATCAGTGTAGTCAATCAATTCCATGCAGAGAATCTGCTTCGTTGGGCTACACTTGCAGGCGTTTGGATGAACGAGATAGCATCTTCTTTCGATGATTGGATGTGTGCACCGCTCAACGAATACCGTCGCCATAAAGGACAAATCGCTATCGCTGAGCAAATGCGTCAATTGGCAGAGGGAAGTCAATGTTTGCAAAGTCGCGAGCATGAACTCTATGATAATGGTCACGCCGAAGATAAAGTGTTTGAGCACAAAGTGCAAGCATATTATAGCCTTCGCTGTACCCCACAGATACTTGGACCTATTTGGGAAACATTGCAAAACACTCGCCGTGTATTGGAAGAAGAACTCAATGCCGCAAGCGACAATCCAATTGTTGACCCAGTAACACAAAATGTGTATCACGGAGGTAACTTCCATGGTGATTATATCTCTTTGGAGCAAGATAAAGTGAAGATTGCTATGGTGCGTCTCACCATGACAGCAGAGCGTCAACTCAACTACCTGTTCCATGACCGTATCAACGGCATTCTTCCTCCATTCCTCAATATGGGTACATTGGGATTAAACTATGGTATGCAAGCGTGCCAATTTACTGCCACAAGCACTACGGCTGAGTGCCAAACATTAGCGATGCCGAACTATGTCCATTCTATCCCTAATAACAATGATAATCAGGATATTGTATCCATGGGAACTAATACTGCTGAATTGTGTGCACAAGTCATTGAAAACTCCTATCAAGTAATGGCAATCCTAATGATGGCATTGGCGCAAGCAGTAGATTGTTTGGGTATATACGAGAAGTTAGCTACCACCACTCGCAAACAGTACGATGCTATTCGTGTTATCACACCAACTATTGTTGAGGATACCCCGTTCTACGAAGAAATTCAACAAGTAATTACATACTTAAAAACAACCATTTAAGAATTTAAAAGATGAAAAAAGGTTTAATAATATTGTTGTTGTCCACAATATCTTTTCTTACTTTCGCCCAAGATATAATTATTACCAAAGATAAAGAACAAATTCATGCGAAAATTTTAGAGGTTTCTAAAGATGATATTCGATACAAAAAATTTTCATATCAGGATGGACCTATCTTTACTTTAAGTATGGACGATGTATTGACCATCGCTTATGAAAATGGTGAAGTCGAAGTGTATGACGAAGAGTTAATACAAGAAAAAGAAGAAGCCTTGCGCAAGAAAACTGCGATGTATGGAACTTTTGTAAAAGAAGATGATTTTTATTATCTTTGTTATGATTCTAAAATCACAAAGATGGATCAAAAAGCTTATATACAATTTATTGAAAATAACTGTCCAGAAGCATATAGGCAATGGCTAGAAGGATATACTCTTTGGAATGCAGGTTGGGGATTATTAGGCAGTGGTCTGACATTAGGATTATTGGTCGGAACACCTTTGTATGCTGTCGGGAAGACTCATAAAAATGAAAATTGTCTTGCTTTAGGGCATATATTCACTACTGTTGGCGCGTTAGCTACAGCTGGATCCATCCCGTTGTTTATTGTAGGAGGCATCAAAAAAAATAATTCGTATGAAGAGTACAATGATCATTGCAGACAATTTGAAGAAGTCACATTTGTATTGAATGCTAAATCAAATGGTTTAGGAATCGCACTTAATTTTTAATATGATTACACCTATGAATATTAACTATGCTTTGGTCACTGGCGGAAGTCGTGGCATTGGACGTGCCATTGCAGAGCGATTAGCTCGTGATGGCTATTATGTAGTTATCAATTACAAAAGTAATGACGAGGCTGCTCAACAAATATTACAGACAATCATTCAAAACGGAGGACAGGCTGAATTACTAAAGTTTGATGTCACTTCCCCTGCTGCAATACAAGAGGCATATACCAATTGGTGCGCCGCACATGAAGGTGCTCATTTTGATGTGCTTATCAACAATGCAGGCATACGCCGTGATGGATTGATGGTATTCATGGAAGATAACGATTGGACGGATGTAATGCATACTAATCTAGACTCATTCTTCTACTTAACCAAATTACTCCTTAATCCTATGATACGCGCGCGTCGTGGACGCATAGTTAATATCACATCTATCTCTGGTGTAACTGGCTTGCCAGGTCAGGTGAACTATTCATCCGCAAAAGCGGCGTTAATCGGTGCCACTAAGGCTCTTTCAAAAGAGTTAGCAGCACGAAAAATCACAGTCAATGCGGTAGCACCTGGCTTTATTGCTACAGATATGACTGCAGAATTAGATGAGTCCGAACTCAAGAAAACAATCCCTATGGGTCGATTCGGACAACCTGAGGAAGTTGCAGCCCTTGTGAGCTTTCTTGTGAGCGATGAAGCATCATATATTACAGGACAAACCATCAATATTGCAGGAGGTATAGGATGAGAAGAGTTGTAGTCACAGGTATCGGTATTTGGAGTTGCCTTGGTCAAAACAAAGAAGAGGTTATTTCTTCACTGAAACAAGGAAAAAGTGGCATCGGAATAGATAATGCCAGAAAAGAATATGGACTGATTAGTCCACTCACAGGCATCGTTCCTACTCCAGAATTAAAATCATTGCTTCATCGCCGTATTCGTATGAGTATGTCACAAGAAGCTATGTATGCTTACATGGCAAGTCGCGAAGCATTTGAACAAGCAGGTATAGATGAGCAGTACTTATTAGATAATGAAGTGGGTGTGCTTTTTGGTAACGATAGTACAGCGCAAGCGACTATTGAGGTACACGAAGTAATGCGCGAAAAGCATGATTCCTCTTTGCTTGGTTCGGGATTGATATTTCAATCCATGAACTCCACAGTCAATATGAACCTATCTACCATCTTCCATCTGCGTGGTATCAATTTCTCCGTATCTGCTGCATGTGCCAGCGGTAGTCATTCTATCGGTTTGGGAGCCATGTTTATTCGTCAAGGTCTGCAAGATATGGTACTCGTAGGTGGTGCCCAAGAGGTCAATCCTTACGCAATGGCTGCTTTTGATGCTTTAGGTACATTCTCAACTCGAATAGACGAACCTGCTAAAGCCAGTCGCCCATTTGATAAGAACCGAGATGGTCTTGTACCAAGTGGTGGTGCTGCTGCATTAGTTCTTGAAGATTACGAGCACGCTGTAGCACGCGGAGCAACAATCTTAGCGGAAGTAGTAGGTTATGGATTTTCTAGCAATGGTGGTGGTATCTCGCAACCAAGTGAACATGGATCATTTATTGCTATGCAACGTGCTTTGAACGATGCCAACATCTCCGCAGAAGAGGTGGATTATGTGAATGCGCATGCCACTTCTACTCCTCAAGGTGATAAAGAAGAGGCACAAGCACTTGCTCGGTTGTTTGCTAATAACAAGACGTGGATTAGTAGTACCAAATCCATGACAGGACACGAGTGTTGGATGGCTGGTGCCAGCGAGGCTGTGTATAGCATCCTTATGATGCAGAATAATTTCATCGCTCCAAACATCAATTTGTCCGATGTGGATGATGCAGCCGCAGGATTGCTTATCGCAACAGAGGCAAAAGAGATGCTAGTTAATACTGTGCTTAGCAATTCATTTGGATTTGGAGGAACCAATAGCGCATTGGTATTGCGTAAAATTTAAGTCACTTTTATAAACCGATTTATCATGTTTCTATTTGACAATCTCAAAAAAGCGTATTCCAAAGAGCAATTTTCAGCTCGCGAAGCGCAGTATTTAGCTCATGTATATTCATGGGGACCTGTCGTTTTCCAAGTGGCTCGTTTGATGAATAAATACGGCATATATAAAATGCTTAATAATGCCAAAGAAGGATTAACACAAAAGCAAATTTGTGAAAAAACCAATTTGAGTCCTTATGCTGTTAAGTGCCTTATGGAATCAGCTCTGACAATGCATACCGTTCTCATCAACCCTGAAACCGATAAGTTCACTTTGAGCAAAACGGGTTGGTTCTTGCTACACGATGAGATGATTCGTGCCGACATTGATTTCAATCATGATGTGAACTACGAAGGTTGGTTCTTGCTCGACAAAGCACTCGAAGAGGGCAAACCTGCAGGTTTAAAGCATTTTGGTGATTGGCCTACAATATACGAAGGTCTTTCTTCACTCCCTGCACAAGTACAAAAATCATGGTTTGGTTTTGATCACTATTACTCTGACCACTCTTTTGACGAAGCACTGGAGATTATTCGTGCCAATCAAACCAAGCATCTATTAGACATCGGTGGTAATACAGGACGCTTTGCATTGCGCTGTGTTCAGCATAACCCCGACATTCATGTTACCATTTGTGATCTTCCACAGCAGATAGGACTAATGAAGCAAGCGGTTGCTGGTCAAGAAGGAGCAGACCGTATTGATGGTGTGGGTGCTAACATGTTGGATAATAGCCAAGAATTACCTAAAGACAAACACTACGATGTGGTTTGGATGTCTCAATTCTTAGACTGCTTCGGAGAGGATGAGATTGTATCTATCCTACGCCGAGTAAAGCATGTAATGGACGATGATACACGCGTTTATATCATGGAAACCCTTTGGGATCGACAAGATTATGCACCAGCAGCTTTCTGTTTAACGCAAACTTCGCTGTATTTTACTGCACTCGCCAATGGCAATAGCAAGATGTACAATACAGATGATATGACCCGTTTAGTAGAAAGTGCAGGGCTAAAAGTAGAACAAATCCATGACCGTATCGGCAATGGTGGACATAGCATATTAGTTTGCAAAAAAAATAATTAACATCATAAAATTTTTCATTATGACAATCGAAGAAATCAAAGAAAAAGTAGAGAACATTCTCGTAGAAGAGTTTGAAATCGAACAAGACAAACTACAACCAGAAGCGTTGTTGAAGCAAGATGTGGGTATTGATTCACTCGATTTTGTGGACATCGTTGTGGCTATTGAGCGTGAATTTGGTTTTAAGCCATCTACTCAAGATTTAAAACAAGTTAAGACTTTGGGAGAACTTTACACCTTTATTCAAGAGCGAGCTTAATGCGTTGGAGTGGACAGACAGGAGGCACTACTTGGATGCAAAAGGCCTTAGTCGTTGTATTCAAGTATGTTGATGTGCGTGTTATCTATGCCGTCATGAGTTTTGGGCTCATGTGGTATTTGATAGTGCGTCTTTCTGCCACCAAAGCAGTGTATCGGTTTCATCGTATTCGTAGAAACCGAAGTATTCCTCAAGCATGTGTTGACACTTATCTCAGTTATTTCAATTTTGGACAAGCCATCATGGACCGCTTCGCTGTATATGCGGGCTACCAGTTCAATGTGGAAGTACCAAATATGGATGCGTTTGCAACGTTGAAAGATGGAGATGACGGATTTTATGTACTATTTACACATCTTGGAAACTCTGAGATGGCTGGATATTGTCTTGCTACACCAGACAAGAGAATGAATATTCTTATGTATATGGGAGATACGCAGACTGTCATGCAGAATAGAACGGATTCAATGGCCAAAAACAATCTTCGTATAATACCTATGGTGGAGGAGAATATGAGTCATATCTTCACTATTAATGAGGCATTGGATAATGGAGAAATTGTGGCAATGGCAGTTGATCGCATGGTGCAATCTAAACATACTAATTGTAAGTTTTTAGGTTCTGATGCTCCTTTCCCTATAGGTCCATTTCGTATTTGTAATGCTATTAAAAAACCTATTTTGATGGTATTCGTATTCAAAACTAAGTGGAATAGTTATCAAGTGCATGTATGCCCTATTGAGAATAAATTTGCTGGCGATAAGAACGAACAAGTGCAATTGTTGGTTCAAGCATGTGCTTCTACTATAGAAAGAATGGCGCTTCAATATCCTTATCAATGGTTTAACTTCTACGACTTTTGGGCTGTATAACTATGAACAGTATCCTTGATATCATCCCTCAACGCCCACCATTTGTGTTCGTGGACGAAGTAGTTACGGTTAATGGTCTGTCGGCGATATTATCATACCGCGTTTCTCCATCATGCCCACTCCTTAGTGATGGCTATTTGTCCATAGCAGGTGTGTTAGAACATGTGGCACAATCATGTGCTGCTCGTATCGGCTACCTCCAAAGTCAAACCAACCAACCTATTCGAATAGGATATATTGGTGGAGTTAAATCCATAGAAGTACTACGCAATCCAAAGGTAGGAGAATTATTAACCACTGAGGTCAATCTCATAGAAGAGGTTTTTGACATATCCTTGCTCTCTTGTACTACCCGTGTAGAAGATGAAGTTATTGCTCAAACAACCATCAAATTGGCGCTTGTGTAAATGTTTTGTTTAGCACATCACATATTATCTCCGTTGGCTAATGGTTCCTTGCAAAATTGGCAAGCTGTCTATAGCGGCAAGTCGGCTCTGCGCATATACGCCAATCATTTTGCATCGGTAGAACCTTTTTGTGCTTCGCTATTTGACACGCCTCGTTCGTTTACAGAACTATGCATAGAGTCTGCACAACAAGCCATTGTGCAAGCCCAGATAGATCCTACATCTCAAGATGTGATTTTTGTGGTATCAACGACTAAGGGGGATAATCTGCAGCTCCTACAACCAGCCAAAGCAATCGCTGCGTATTTTAAGAATCCTAATACCCCTATTGTGATTTCTAATGCGTGTATTTCGGGTGTTAGTGCGCAAATCGCTGCATGGCGATTGCTTCAAACAAAGAAATATGCGACCGCAGTAGTTATTGGTTGTGATGTACAAAGTCAGTTTATTGTTTCTGGATTTCAGTCCTTCAAGGCGCTATCACCTGAGCCATGCCGTCCATTTGATCAATCACGCATTGGTCTTAACTTAGGCGAAGCAGTTGCTACCATGATATGGTCTAATGCTAAACCTGAACATACTCCATATTGGCAACTCACTGCGGGTAGTATGCACAACGATGCCAACCATATCTCAGGTCCGAGCCGTACAGGAGAAGGATCATATAGATGCCTGATGGATGTATTGCAAGATTGCGATATATCAGATATTACTGCTATTAGTGTGCATGGTACTGCCACTCCATACAACGACGAAATGGAGGCAATCGCCATTTTCAGAGCAGGAATGCAGCATGTTCCTATTATGGCGTTCAAAGGATACTATGGACATACTATGGGTGCAGCTGGTCTCGTTGAAACCATTCTTACGATGTTGGCATTGGAGCATAAAACGATCCTTGCTAATCCTCGATACAAAGAAGTTGGCACTACGCATACCCTAAATATATCTGCTGAAAATAGAATGCTTGACACCAATCCTGTGCATTTTATCAAACTGCTATCTGGATTTGGTGGGTGTAACGCAGCAATACGATTAACTTATTCTGTGAATAATGATTCTAAATAGTCAAAATATCATCATCACCCCTAACAAGGTAAGCATCTTCGGAGCAGATGTTTCTTTAGAGCAAACTGGAGAAGCATTGCTGACGGAGTTGTATCATCGCTACATTGGAGATTACCCAAAATTCTTCAAGATGGATACTTTATCTCGTTTAGGGTTTGTAGGAGTGGAGCTATTTCTCAGACATATTACCGCAGATGAATGTGTGACAGAAAATTGCGCAATCATTTTTGGCAACCAAAGTTCCTCTATCAAAAATGACAACGACTATTTAACAACCATACAAGACGAGGCTACCTACTATCCCAGTCCTTCGTTGTTCGTTTATACACTCCCTAACATAGTGACTGGTGAAATTGCTATTCGCCACAAGATGTATAGTGAGACATGCTTTTATGTGCTCGAGAATGAGCAACAATTAGAGGAAATAGCGCTCGCCACATTATCAACCACCAACTACCAATCTGCTATTGTCGGATGGGTAGAATGTACCGAAAAAAATAACTTTTATGCAAATATTAAATTATTATGGAAGAATTGATTTTACAACTCAAAGAACAAATTATCGAAGTTCTTAACTTAGAAGACATGACCCCTGCCGACATCAATACAGATGCTCCTCTTTTTGGCGAGGGTTTGGGCTTAGACTCTATTGATGCATTGGAGCTTATCGTATTGTTAGATAAGCAATATGGCATCAAACTTGCTGATCCTAAAGCAGGTAAAGCAGTCTTCAAATCAGTGCAAGTAATGGCTGAGTATATCCAACAACATCGTACAAAGTGAAAATAGTAGTTACGGGTATAGGCATTATCTCCGCCATTGGATGCAATAAGCAAGAAACACTTGCTTCTATCCAAGCAGAGCGTTCGGGTGTAGGTGCTATGCAATATTTGCAGAGCATCCACACCCACTTGCCTGTTGGAGAGGTAAAGATGACTAACGAAGCGCTTCGTGATGCGTTAAACATACCATCTCATATTGCTGTTGGTCGTACTACATTGCTTGGACTTGCTGCTGCACGCGAAGCATTGCATGATGCTGCTTTACAAGATGTTTCAGATATGGCGTTCATTTCTGGAACTACCGTTGGCGGTATGGATACTACCGAGCAGCATTGGACTCAATGGTTAGAAAACAATGCACTTGACTATGTACATCAACACGAAGCAGGTGCTTCCACGGATACAATAGCGTCATTTATTGGCGACTTCTCCTACAAGACTACTCCTTCTACGGCATGCTCTTCTGCGCTCAATGCCATAATGATTGGTGCTAATCTTATGCGTACGGGTGGAGTCAAAAAAGCATTGGTAGGTGGTACGGAATGTTTGAGCAAGTTCCATTTGAATGGCTTCAATTCGTTGATGATTTTAGATAGTGCACCTTGTCGTCCTTTCGATGCTACTCGTGCTGGACTCAATCTCGGAGAAGGCGCAAGTTATCTTATTCTTGAAAACGAGGAAGATGCCCTGAAACGAGGTGCACATATCTACGGATATATCGCAGGTTATAGCAATACCTGTGATGCGCACCATCAAACGGCTTCCTCTCCCGATGGCGAGGGGGCATACTTAGCGATGAAGCAAGCTTTGCAAATGGCTAACATCATGCCTGAGCAGGTGGACTACATCAATGCGCATGGTACGGGCACACCAAACAATGATCTTAGCGAAAGTGCAGCCATTCGTAGATTATTCTCCGAGAAGATTCCATTTGTTTCTTCTACCAAAGCATTCACAGGACATACGACCTCTGCATCTGGCTCTATTGAAACGGCTATTTGCTTGCTCTGCATGCAAAATAATATCATTCCTGCTAATCTAAACTGGTCATCTACAGATGATGCACTCATTTTGCCTGTTGTGCATAATGTTCAGCACGACCTTCAATGCGTGTTATGCAACTCGTTTGGATTTGGAGGGAATGATTCATCTTTGGTGTTAACCAAAATAGGAGTGAGTGATTTATCTTCGAATCACTCCAATGTAGCTATATCATATTCTCCTATATACGATGGAGATTCGATTGACTACAAACAGTTTATGTCGCCTATAGAAGCACGCCGTATGACCAAACAACTCCGTCAAACATTAGCTGCTGCTTTATCCGCCCTACATGATGCGAATATAATACCAGATGCCATCATCTGTGCCACAAGATATGGTTGTATGGCAAACTCTATGGTGTTTCTCAATGAAATGCTCACTACGGATGAAGATGGATTAAAACCAACTCGCTTCATTCAGTCCACCCATAACACCATGGCAGGTTTACTGGCCATCAAGCAACAAAATAAAGGGTATAATATCACATATTCCAACGGGAAACACTCTTGGAACGATGCCATTCTTGATGCTACAATGCAAATGCAATTAGGGCTCATACGCTCTGCTTTAGTCATTGCATTTGATGAGTATGTAGAAGAGTGGGGTAATATATTACAAAAGGTCGGTTTACAATCCTGCGACATTGCTAAGGCACAATTGCTGACACTTGAAAATTGATATTATTATGCTACGATTGCTCTTGCTGGTTCTGATACAAAGTGTTTTTCTATGCGGTGGTCAAGTGCTGATGAAATTGGCACTCAAAGCCGCTGGAGATGCCGCATTTTCTTGGCAGTTCATCCTTAGCCAATTGACCAACTGGTGGTGGTTAGGATGTGGCATGTCATTTACTATTGCAGGAGTAATGTGGATGTATATACTCAAGCATTATCCGTTTTCGCAAGCTTATCCGCTATCCAGTATGGCATATATTATGGGTATGATTGCTGCTATGCTGGTCTTCCACGAACAAATTGTATGGACGCAGTGGATCGGTATTCTGCTTATTATGGCTGGTTGTTATATGGTGGTACATTAAAGTTGCAAACAAATGAAATTGTTATTTATATTAGTCGCAATACTACAATTAGTTGCTGACTTCCAGCAAGTCAAAGAGTCGCAAATGATGATGGAACCCCAAATTTCCACAGGAACACTTACATATCGTGCTCCTGATTATTTGCGTTGGGAATACAAGACCCCCACACAATTAGTTTGGGAGTTGGATGCCAACGAGAGCAATGTATCGCCTCAAATTCA
Organism: Paludibacteraceae bacterium; assembly: GCA_045591505.1. GTDB lineage: Bacteria > Bacteroidota > Bacteroidia > Bacteroidales > Paludibacteraceae > Colicola. The sequence goes on along the minus strand of JAZNSW010000027.1, from coordinate 10,625 downwards.
GCGACTACTCAAAATGATTATGCTAACAATTGCAGCCGATAATTTTGAGAATAGCACTGATTTTTCTGTTCGAGTAGAAGAAGGAATATACCACCTCACGCCTAAGAATCGAGAAATCAAACAATTCTTCGGTCTAATTCAAATAGAAATAGACCCGACCAATGGCGTCGCAAAGCAAGTCACTCTCATGGAGAAAAGTGGAGATATTAGTACTATCACATTCTATAATGTATGCTTGTAGATAATTTTTATCATATCATTGAGCGAGCAGAGGATAAAGTTACCATTCAATTCAATCCTTCGCATCCTATATACGCAGCGCATTTCCCTGGCAGTCCGATTACACCAGGTGCATGCCTCGTAAAAATCGCTGAAGAGTTAATCGGTAAACAGATAACTCGCATTTCCAATCTCAAGTTCTCAAAAACGGTGCTACCTTCCAATAAGGTGACATTCTCATTTGAAGCAAAACAATCTAATAAATATCGTATAACCCTCTCTGATTCAGACAATACTTATGCGCAATTCATCGCTACATATTTGTGCCCTGATTCCAACATATAACAACGCCAATACCATATTGGATGTCGTGCGTCGTACCCGTAAACAACTCAAGGATGTTATTGTCGTTGTGGACGGTTGTACCGATAATACTTTAGACCTACTTCAGGAATTAGAATTTCCTATTACAATCGTATCGTATTCTAAAAATAAGGGTAAAGGTTATGCCCTCAAACAAGGTTTTCGAAAAGCAATCGAATTAGGATTTGAATACGCTCTAACGATAGATTCTGACGGTCAACATTATCCCGAGGATATCCCATTGCTAATTGACGCGATTAAGAAGCATCCAGGTTCTATGATTATTGGTAGTCGTAAACTAACTTCTAAGAATGTTCCAGGGAAAAACAAATTTGCAAATAAATTCTCTAATTTTTGGTTTAGACTTCAAACACATATCAACTTGCCAGATACGCAAACAGGTTTCCGTATCTATCCGCTAAACAAATTATATGGTTTATCGCTTCTTACATCAAGATACGAAGCGGAATTATTGCTTCTTGTTTTTGCTGCGTGGCACAATGTCCCATTATTGCCTGTTGATATACGCGTATATTATCCACCCCAAGAAGAGCGTGTCTCGCATTTCCGTCCAGCGTTAGATTTTACTCGCATTAGCATTCTCAACTCCCTTCTTTGTATTGGAGCTATTCTTTATGGCTATCCTATGATGTATTGGAGTACTATTTATGGTTTTGGTATTTGGGGGCCAGCAATGCTATTCTTAGTTCAACCGCTATCATTGCTATATTTCTTGATTTTTGGTAAAAACGAGAAATCAAAAATGCGCTATAGACGATTTATTACCTATGGTACAGGGTGGTGTATTCGTCATATACCAGGTTTACAAGCAACCATAAATAATCCATACGACCATCATTTTGGCGAAAAACCAATGATGTATATTTGCAATCATCAATCAGTATTTGATATTATATATATCCTAAGCCTGACTTCTAAAATGATTGTCCTGACCAAGGAATGGGTGTGGAAAAACCCATTCTTGGGGGTAATATTACGCTTGACTGATTGTTTACCTATAACCTATGGCAATGAGGTGAATCTCGAACAAATGAAGGAAATGGTTGCCAAAGGCTATTCCATTATGATTTTCCCAGAAGGAACAAGGACTAAGAATGGCGATATTGGGCGTTTCCATAGGGGTGCTTTCTATGTGGCGGAACAATTATCATTGGATATATGTCCTCTTCTTATCAAAGGAATGTTCTCTTGCCTGTCCAAAAACGAGTTTCGTATTCGTCCGGCCAAGGTGGAACTACAGGTTCTTCCTATTATTACAGTCAATGACAACACCTTTGGATATGGATATAAAGAGCGGACAAAACATATTGAGAAGTATTATGATTCCATGTTAAATAAACTACCCGAAGATACAATGGGTATCATAGGGGCTGGTGTTGGTGGTCTATTTACCGCTGCGTTATTGTCAGAAAAAGGCTATCAAGTCACTCTGTTGGAGCAATCTTCTATTATAGGTGGAGGTTTGAGTACTTTTCAACGCTTGGGAGAGGTATGGCAAACGGGTACACATGCTATTTGTGGTTTAGAAGAGGATGGTATTATAAAAAACATATTGGATCGTTTAGATATAAAAGTTCCTATCGAAGAGACATACTTCGATAATAAACCTATTGGTATAATTGGAGAGTATGAATGTGAATTTTACAATCCAGGAGCATATCGGTTAGTTGGTGGTTCTCAACGCCTTGTCGATGAACTCTGTAAATACATCGTTCGCCATGGCGGACGAATACTAACCCAGCAAGAGATCGTAAAAATCAATATCAATTCCAATCGGGTAAGTAGCGTAGAAACCACCAGTCAATCTTATTCTTTTGAAAATGTAGTATCTTCGATACATCCTAAGGTATTGTTAAATAAAGTAACAGAAAACATTTTCAAACGACCTATCACTGCCAATCGAATTCTTTCTGCAAAAGAGTCATTAGGTGCTTTCAAACTATATATTAAGTTAAAGCCCAACACGCTTCTGCAAGATAAGATTACTCACTATATTCACGAAGATCGTTTGCTTGTATTAACTCCCCCTGCAGAAATCAATCAAAAATATGCAAGAACTGTTGAATGCGTATTGTTAATAGAGTATGCTGAGATAGAGAAATGGAGTACGAATCGTACCAGTAATTATGATGAATACAAGAAATTTAAGAAGATAAAGACTGACTATATATTAGACAAGATTCAGCAACAAATCTATCCGAACATTCATGAATGTATAGAACAACTCTTTGCTGCAACTCCTCTCACATTCCGAGATACATTCCTCACACCCGAAGGAGCTATGTTTGGTATAGATGCTCAAATCGGTTTTGTGACTACCAAAATACCTAATTTATACATTACTGGTCAAAATTGTTTTTGGCACGGCGTAAATGGTGCTGTTCGCACCGCTATTGAAACGGTTAACGCAATAGAATACAAATATGAATAAACTTATTACACTACTTTTGCTAACTTCTATAGTTACATTAGCTTCCGCAAAACCAACGAAACTCACTCCATATCTAGCTGATTCTACCAACAACACAGGCATCGCGATTGTAGTATGTCCTGGTGGTAGTTATAGTTGGCTGGATATGAAGATTGAGGGTATTACTACCGCCCAATGGCTTCAAGCAAATGGTATCAATGCCTTTGTCTTAAAATATCGCGTGGCTTCTGTCGGAGCATATATCACAGGTTTCCGCGTGTTGGGAATAGGACACAAATACCCTGATATGCTTACCGATGTTGAGTGGGCACTCAAAGAAGTATATGAACATGCAGATGAATACAACATTGATACCACTAAGATTGGTGTCATGGGATTCTCTGCTGGCGGACATCTCACCATGCTCTCCTATCTGCATAACCATACACCCTACAAGCCCAAGTTCCTCTGTCCTATATACCCTGTAGTAACCATGAATGACGAAGAATATGTGCATAAACGCTCGCGCCGTGGCGCACTTGGTGTATGGAGGCAACACAACAAAGCAATGAGAGATTCTCTATCCATGGAAGACCATGTGCCAGAGGATTGTCCTCCTGTCTTTTTAGTCAATTGTGTGGACGATCCTATTGTCAAATACCAAAACTCCGAATTATTGGATTCCGCCCTTACAAAAAAAGCTATTCCCCATAAATATATCCAATACCAAACAGGTGGACATGGATTTGGCGCATCGGAAAATAAAGGTTCCGAAGAATCAAAACAATGGAAAAATGAATTTTTATTATGGATATCGAGTTTCAATCAATAACTGATATACGCCTTTTGCAAGAACAGCTCTTGCAAAAGCATCTTGCTTATCTTAAGCAGCACTCTCCATACTATCAACGCCTATTCGAGAAAAATGCGATTGATATCTCGGCTATTTCCTCACTGGAGGATTTAGCCAATCTCCCTTTTACAGACAAGAAGGATTTGCAATTATACAATGCTGATTTTCTATGTGTACCAAAGAGCGAAATAGTTGATTATATCACCACCTCTGGTACATTAGGCGATCCTGTTACATTTGGTTGTACCGAGAATGACCTAAAGCGTTTAGCCTACAATGAGCATAAATCTTTTGCTTGTGCAGGCATTCAAAAAGGCGATATTCTCCAGCTCATGACCACCATGGACAAGCGCTTTATGGCTGGCTTAGCATATTGGTTGGGCATCCGTGATTTGGGTGCAAGTATTATTCGTGTGGGAAATGGTATCCCAGAATTGCAATGGGATACGATTATGCGTATCAAGCCGAATGCAATCATGTGTGTGCCATCGTTCATCCTTCGCTTAATTGAATATGCAGAGGCCAACAATATTGACTATCGTCATTCCTCAATCAAAAAAATCATAGGTATCGGCGAAGGACTTCGCGACCAAGATTTCAATCTCAACTTATTAGGACAAAAAATCCACGAGAAATGGCCAGAGGTACAGCTCTTTGCTACATATTCCTCTACTGAAATGTCTGCCACTTTCTCTGAATGTGAATATGGTTGTGGCGGACATGTGCATCCAGAACTTATTATAGTAGAGATTATCGGCGAAGATAATCGTCCTGTACCCGATGGACAAGTAGGAGAGGTCGTGATCACTACCTTAGGAGTAGAAGGCATGCCTTTGCTCCGTTTCCGCACAGGTGATATAGCCGCTAAAGTGGTGCAACCATGTCAGTGTGGGCGCAATTCATACCGCTTAACCCCATTAGTAGGACGCAAAAATAATATGATTAAACTCAAAGGTACAACCATTTATCCACCTGCCATCAATGATGTGTTAGACAATATGGACTATGTTATCAATTATGTAGTTCGTGTCGTTACATCTGCTGCGGGTACCGATGATGTGATTGTGCAGGTAGGATGCCGCACATCGTTAGAAGAGGACGCGATAATTAAAGACCTTAAAGATCGCTTCCGTTCTAAATTGCGTGTAGCTCCACATGTTCAGATTTTACCTATAGAAGATATACAGAAAGTGAATTTTCCTGCTAAAAGTAGAAAGCCAATCAAGTTTATAGATGAACGTACTCATTAAAATATACGATTATTTCTCACAACATAAAAGACTTTTATGGGGAGCAATAATTGTGCTTGTTGTGTTATTAGGTGTATTAACAGCCACTTTAAAATACAACGAGGATATATTTGATTTTCTACCAGTAGATGATGAGTACCACGAGTCTATGGAAATTTACACGAAGATTTCGGATGCCAATCGTATCGTCATCATCTTCGAAAGCCAATCACCTGATAGTATTTGTGCTGCCATCGATGAGTGGGCTGACCATATTCCTAACTCCATTACCGAAGTGGATATGATGGAATATATTGAGCAACTTACCTTTGTATATCAAAACATGCCATATTTCCTGACGGAAACAGACTATAGAAAGTTAGATACCTTACTCACTGAAGATAATATCCAGCGTGCAGTACAAAATTGTAGAAATGTTCTTTCCATTCCAGGGACGAGTTTCTTGTATAAATCCTTCTCTCACGACCCATTCCAGTTGATTCCACTATCAAGAGGCGCCAGTGGGCAATATGCAGGAGCACAATCTGCTTTTGCCAGTTACAACGGATATATGATGACGGCAGACCAAACACTTGGATTTGCTTTTCTAGACTCACCTTATGGAAGCACAGAGACACAAAACAACAAAGCCTTGTTAGATTCTCTGTCCAATACGATACATGAGATTACATCCCAGCATCCCTCTGTCGATATTCGTTTATTAGGAGCACCCGTTGTGGCTGTTGAAAATGCTAACCGTATCAAAAAAGATACAATATTGATTATCCTCTTTTCCGCAATTGCATTTGTATTCCTACTTCTATATGCCTTCCCTCGCCGCAAAGATATATTATTGATACTTCTTAGTGTGGCGTTTGGTGCATTGTTTGGTACTGCTGCATTGGCAATCTTTGCAGGAGAAGTGTCTGTGATTGTATTAGGTATTGGAGCAATCCTGATGGGTATTGCCATCAACTATCCTCTCCATTTATTAGTACACCAGCGATACACCACATCGGTGCGACAAACCCTACGAGAAGTTCTATCACCGTTAATCGTTGGTAATATTAGCACCATTGGTGCATTCCTTGTGTTGCTACCTCTGCAAGCGCCCGCACTTAAGCAATTAGGCATATTCTCCTCATCCATGTTATTAGGAACAATCCTATTTTGCGTATTCATCCTTCCTCACCTAATGAGTTCAACTTCCACTATAGTACGCGAAATACCTACTCCAAATATCCCTAACAGATGCAAGCAAATCCTGCCCTATATTCTCGTTCCTCTGCTCACTATTCTTCTCTTGATACCATGTGTCAAATCTGGTGATTTATTCGATTCTAACTTGAGTAATATCAACTACATGACCTCTCAACAACGCAAAGATTTTGCGTTCTTCGAGTCTGTGGTACCACAATCATCCGAACCAGCATATCTTGTAAATGATGCGAAGTCCGAATTAAATCGTCGATTAGAGTTGTGGAATCAATATTGGCAACAAAAAGATACAGAGCAGATTACCAGCTTTTTCAATCAAGCAGCTACTTCTTCTGGTTTTCGCCCTTCTATGTTCTCGCCATTCCTGTCGCTGATAACTCTACCATACTCTGCTTTAGATTTGTCCAATACAGACTATCTTGCCCAACTATGGCCGGGTAAATTTGATACCACAGCCATGAATGCTAAAATCACCACGGCTTTGTCTGAGAATTTTGACTATATTGGTATCTTTTGTTCTATCATTGTATTCCTATTCTTATGGATGAGTTTTCGCAATATCATATTAGCACTTATTGCTTTCATCCCTATGGTTATTAGCATGGGGCTGATTGTTGGAATCATGCATTTAACGGGATTGCAATTCAATATCGTAAATATCATCTTGGCTACATTCATTTTTGGACAAGGAGATGACTATACAATATTTGTTTTAGAGGGATGCCTATACGAACTCAAAACTGGCAAAAAGATACTATCTCAATACAAACAGTCCATCATCCTATCTGCCATGATGATGCTCATAGGAATAGGTGTGTTAGTCTTTGCTAAACATCCTGCTATGTTCTCACTAGGCATAGTGACACTCATTGGCATGATATGTGTGGTTCTCATGGCATACTTTTTGCCTCCGTTCTTGTTGAAGGTAGTATGCAGGAATCAAAAACTGTGTCAGTATATTTTAAAATGATATAGATATGAAGAAGTTTTTACTACCTTGTATAATGTGTATGCTGTTTGTCAGCAACCTTTCAGCTGACCCAATGTTCTTTTTGTTAAATCAAAAGAAGGTTAATGTAGAGTTTAACTATGAACACGCACGAGTAGATAATATCGATAGTACTGATTTCGCAGACTTGCGACAAGCAGTATCATGTGAGTGGGAAAGATTGTTCCTAAACGAACTAAACGATGAATTGGACGATTTTGAAATCAAGTTTGGAGATCACACAGAAGCTGTATATACCATGTTGTGCAATATACTATATGTTTCTGTCAATGGAACGATTATCATGGACATACGCTTTATCAATACCGAAACCTTAGAGGAACGCAGAAAACTTAAGATACAAGGTCGTGGAGGCGTGTTTGGCTCATTCGCTAACCTTATTGGAGATGGTATGTCACGCTGCGGCGAAAATTTAGGAGAATATATCGAGGATAAAATAGAATTGTAATACCAAGATAGTATGTACAAACGAATAGGGTATATAATTGCTATTTTGTTCTGTGCTCTCAATTTATCAGCACAGACATATCATGGTACTCGGGTGCACACTTGGCACAACGATATACCTATATCTATGTATCTTCCCGAGGACTATTTCACATCTATACAATACTATCCAGTATTATATCTTTTACATGGCACAGGCGAGAACGAAGAAAGTTGGTTCAAAAGCGGCAATGCAGAACAAATTTTTGACCAACTGATAGGCAATGGCAATATGCGGAAAATGATTGTAGTTATGCCATATTCATCTGGCGTAACGGATGGTTCCTATGAAAATTCATTCCGCGATTTGATGTCATTTGTCGAACGAAATTTCCGCACACTCAAGGGCAAACGCTTTCATGCTATTGCTGGCTTAAGTTTAGGCGGATTTTATGCCATGCATATTTCACATAGATACTATAATAAATTTGACTATGTAGGTCTATTCTCTGCTATTTATACCACAGACAAAAAGAGTATCTTTAAGAAAGAACGCGACGCACTGTTTGGTATAACTCAAACCTCACCAATCATCTACAAAAATACCGAGAGAGATTTAGAACGGCAATTCAAACTCCATCCCAAGTTATACTTTATAGCGATTGGCAAACGAGATTTCTTATATAATCAGAATGTATTATTTCGCGATTATCTCACAGAAAACGACTATCCCTTCATATACCATGAAACAGGAGGTGGACACGAATGGAAAAACTGGAAAGCATATTTAATGACATTCCTACCGCTTTTGTTTAATGACTTACCTAATGAAATTGATGCCTCGTATGAAGAATTGGAAGAAAATTATGCAGATGAAGAATTATAGATTGATGGAAAAAATCAATCTTAACAACTTACCAAATTTAGCATATATTTCTTTTTCATTATAACAGCACCCTCACACGGTGCTGCTTTTTTTCATCTTTTGAAGACATCAAGTTCCTTTTCTCTCTTCACTTCATCTATAGCTTGCTCCTTTTTTTATTTCAAAAACGCACTTCGCTGAGATAAAAAAGGAGCAAGTCAACAGTAATGACCCTCCTTTGATAAAAAAAGTGCATTTTTTTGTAAAATTCTTTGACAAACTGACAAGTTTTAGCAGTTTGATGTAGTACCTTTGCAGCAGATTTCAAAAAACATGCAAAATTATGGGCACCAACAACCAAATCGTAGTTTATCAAACTGCTGACAATCAAACACAAATTAATGTAACATTATAAAATGAAACAGTGTGGCTAACACAAGCATAAATAGCAGAGTTATTCCAAAAAGATCAGTCCGTTATAGCACGTCACATAGCTAATATTTTCAAAGAAGGTGAATTAGACAAGGAGAGTAATATGCAAATTTTGCATAATACTTTATCAAAATATAAGCCAACAGCTATTTATAATCTAGATGTGATTATTTCGGTTGGTTACCGTGTGAAGAGTCAACGTGGTGTACAATTCCGCCAATGGGCAAATCGAGTAATAAAAGATTACATGCTCAAGGGGTATGCAATCAATCAGCAAATGCTTGCTATGGAAGAGCGCATTGGCAGACAGCTGCAAGACCATACCATACAAATACACAACTTACAAGAAAAGGTAAACTTCTTCGTCCGTACAAGCCTACCTCCTCACCAAGGTATCTTCTACGATGGGCAAATCTTCGATGCCTACACCTTCATCAACGACCGCATACGCGAAGCCACCACGCGCATCATTCTCATTGACAATTACATTGACGATAGTGTCCTCACCATACTATCCAAACGAGCAGACAAAGTGGCGGCTACCATCTATACCAAGAAACCATCCGCACAACTACAACTGGATATTCAGAAACACAACGCTCAGTATCCGCCGATAAGTGTCGTAGAGTTCGACCGCTCTCACGACCGCTTCCTATGCATTGACGAGACGGTCTATCACCTTGGTGCCAGCATCAAAGACCTCGGCAAAAAGTGGTTCGCCTTCAACCGCATGGAGATGCCCACAACCGAATTATTGCAAAAAATACAAACCACATACAAAACTCCACCTTCGTAAAACACAATACTACATATTAGACCATGCCTACCGATGACCCTAACATAGAATTACTATTAGATTTTTCCAAGCAGCAAGATGAACTAATAGCAGGGCATCAAAAGGAAATGTCGCAAGTACTCGCCAACAAAGAGCACTTGCGAATGGCTCTTGCACGTGAACATAATCGTGCTAACCAATTAGAAGAGGAAATCCAAAATCTTAAAGCACAACTTTTGGCTATCTCAGAAAAAAACACTCAACTCCAAACCGAGATAGAACAGCTCCGCAACCGTCCGATACATACCAATACCTATATCGAAAACGAATACATCAACCAGCAACATAATTATTCCCAAACAACTCAATAATACAAACATCACTCAATTACAACTATGGAACAACCCAACCGTATCATCAACGTAGCAGGTGACTACGTGCAGTCCAAACATGTGGACTACGAAATCAACAATGTCGAAGCAGGCGGCATTGGCATTCAAATCATTAATGAGAAACCGACTATGCCAAAACAATCTGAATTAACCTCCTCCTGCAAAGGAAAGACAGTAACTCCTAAGAAGTCCACACATTTTCTCGAAACACCAGCTCTTATCTATACTTACAATAGCGAACAGTTTAATGCTACAAAGCGTTTGACCCTCTTTTATCAGTTTCTTTGTAAAGAATACGAGCCAACCAAAACTTGGATTGATCCGCAAACAGAACCAGATGCATTCCTCTCTTTGTTTGCAGACAAACAAACAAATGATGTTATTGTCTGGACAACCACAAAGCAAAGACTATA
>JAZNSW010000026.1:0-7047 GCA_045591505.1 Paludibacteraceae bacterium | reverse complement strand
GAGTCCAGTTATAAGGCTCGCGAGATGGGGGAAGCACTGCGAACTTTAGAACGCACCTATTTGTTAGAGTTGACCTATCCTATCACGACCTATCAGTTACCTATCATACAAGAGAATCGCCGCAAACCCAAACTCTTTTGGTTGGATATGGGACTTATCAATTATGCCGCTAATATCCAGCAAGAGGTAATGTCTTCTACCAATATTATGGATACTTGGCGCGGTAAACTGGCAGAACAGATAGTAGCGCAGGAACTTCTGTCCAACACAACTGACGCAGATGCACACCGTGACTTCTGGGTGCGAAATAAAAGTAATGCTACTTCTGAATTAGATTTTGTATATGTATATCAAGGAATGATTATCCCGATCGAAGTGAAGGCGGGGCATAATTCGCATCTTAAATCCCTGCAGATTTTTATGGATGAGGCACCTACCAATATTGCAATTCGTGTATGGAATCAACCTTTTCAAATTGACGAAGTTCAAACAGCAAGTGGTAAATCTTTCCGTCTGCTAAGCATACCATTTTATTATGTACATATGCTTAAGGATATACTAAAGTCTTTTGTGGTGTAAAATAATAACTAAATAAAAGCATAAACTTCAAATAGTATAACCATGATGTCCTTCCTCCCTCTCCTCTCCGCCCTCCTCCCAGCCATTGCGCTATTGGGATATATCTGCTGGCGAGATCGCAAGTCGCCAGAGCCAATTAAGCAATTGCTCAAAGCTACTGCTTTGGGCGTGCTTGCTATCCCATTGGCATTGGCTATTATCTATCCATTGCAGTGGATAGGGATTATCCCCGAAGAATATACCACCATCTTTGGTGCCATCTACGATGCCTTTATGAGTGCTGCTATCCCTGAGGAACTATCCAAACTCTTTCTACTATGGCTCTTTTTGCGCAAGAACCCCTATTTTGATGAGCGCATGGACGGCATCGTGTATGCCGTATGCGTTTCTTTGGGCTTCGCAGGGTTAGAGAACGTCATATATGTGATATCGGATGAGGAATGGGCGAGTGTAGCCATTTCGCGCGCTATCTTTGCAGTGCCAGGGCATTTCTGCTTTGGTGTATTGATGGGGTATTTCTATTCCCTTGCCAAGTTTGAACCCCAGCATCGTACACGTTATTCGGCATTGGCGCTTGTCGTACCTGTTGTAGCACATGGTATATATGATTCGCTTTTATTTATCATGCAGGTCTATATACCTACATGGCTTGAAAGTATCCTCCTGCTTGGCTTCCTCATCTTCTGCTTCTACCTCTGGAAATGGGCAGCGAAATCAATAAAGAGACATTTGGAAAAATAAAGAATATTATGGAAAAACCAAAACAATACGACATTTTTATCAGTTATCGTCGTGAGGGAGGAATGGAAATGGCAGATGCTATTTACCAACGTTTGCAAAATGCAGGCTACTCCGTGTTTTTAGATTTAGAACAATTGAAATCGGGCAAATTCAATGAACAGTTACTCACTGTGATTGATGGCTGTACAGATTTCATTGTTGTATTACCTCCCCATGCATTGAATCGTTGTAGTGATGAAGAAGATTGGGTTCGCCGTGAAGTAGAATATGCCATTGAGAAAGGGAAAAATGTTATACCAGTAATGTTGCGCGGATTTGATTGGCCCAATAAAACCACTTTACCAGAGTCAATACGCGAATTACCCAACTATGAAGGAATAGCTGCAACAGATTATAAGTTGTTCCCTGAAAACATGGAGCGACTAAAAACTAAATTACTCTTATCAAAACCAGGAATATCCTGGCATAGACATAAGACTTTGTTTATTTCTGTAATACTTTTTCTCTTGACTATAATAGGTGTGCTATTTGCATACCAATGGTCCAGCAAGACCGAATATGAAATGATATGCAATGAATACTCCATGAAGATGATGACTGAGTTTGTAAAAATGCATCACAATGCTCTACTTGCACAAGATGGACTACAAGCTTTTGAAGATTATTGCGAAGAATTACATGAAGATAGAGATATGGCTAAAAGTAATCTAAACATGTCATTGTCTCTATGTCGAAAACAATTGCAAATCCCCAATAAACTTCCATTGTCAGAATACGAAAAAAACATTTTTCGAAAACATCGATTTGAAATAGAAGAATTGGATGCAATGTATTTAGTGGCTGATGAGTATTACAAGGAGATCAATCATTATTTTGATAACATACTATTGATTTCGAATCAAGAAGAAATATCAAAGGTGTTAAAAGAAAATGTTATTCTCAATTATGATTTTATAGAGTCATATCTTAAAAGTACTTATTATGATTTACTCTCCGTTTATGCTACCATGCCTTCTACGATTTATGCCAACCTTCAACCTACAACATCGGAATTAGAGTTAGTGGGCGAGGTTTCTATACGATTAATGGCAGCAGAATATGAGTCTATGTCACAATTGCAAATGAATAATACAAATAGCGTTCTTAATCAAATGGGTGAAAATATAGTCGCTATGAGATTAGCTGCAGAACCCAAACTTGCTACAAATACAAATCCACAAGCAAAAATAGAAGAGACGTATAAAAAAGTAGAAGAGACATATAATAATCTATCTTCTAAATGTAAACTCAATTCCAATGACGAGATACATGTGCAATGGTACAAAATAGTGTTGTTTGGCGATTTTCTATACACTTTATCCGAACTCTACTACGAAATGCGCAATGATGGTATAGAATACATATCTCACATAACTCCTCAGTTTGTATGTAAGAAAATGTATGAACGATTAGATGCCTATCAAACCTATCATCCAGAAACGGCTACGTATGTGCAAACGGTAAGAGCATATTTTACTGAAATTTCTGAAGGAAAGAGAACACATTCTGGAGTAATAGTGCGCCAATTGATTGATTCCCATCCATATATCCAACTTGGAGATATTATTGTCGGATATGACAATCAAGCTATTACCAACTTAGAATCCTTAAAAGCAGTATATCAGCAGAATATGAACGGTCAGGTAAAAATCCTGCGTTTGGAGAATAATGTACTTAAAGAGATAATATTACCCGTATTTGGAAATACTGATATTATTGGTTTCTGGGATATAACGTTACCTGAAGAGTAAGTGTTTCGGCACAATTTTTGCACTTGGATTGATAGATTCCCCTTTTAACACCTCTCTGTAATATCAGTAAAACCAATAAACTGAAAAGAAAATGAAAACGAACTACATTCCTAAACCTGAAAATACGGACGCGATCCAATTGTCCGCTGAACTTAACGACCTCGTAGAGGCCATGGCAAAGAACGTACACGAAGTGTGGGCACAGTCGCGCATGGAGCAAGGCTGGACTTATGGTCCTGAGCGCAACGACCAACTCAAGCATCACCCATGCCTTGTCCCTTATGAGCAACTGCCCGAAGTGGAGAAAGCCTATGACCGTGACACCGCTGTCGGTACACTCAAACTCATTTGTCATCTAGGATTCAAAATTACGAAAGAATGATTCTTACCATTTGTATTTTGGTACTTGTCTATCTAATGATAGGCAAACCAGTAGATGAACTACTTGATGAGCTAAAACAAGTAGATTGGAAAGCCAAGTTTGCTGAACTTTGGGAGAAAATCAAAACCTATGCCCTCAAAGCAGGTCGCGTTGCCACTAAACCTATCCTTACATTCTACTATGTCATGCGCGATGCCGAAACTACCACACTGGAAAAAGCGTTGATTTACGGAGCAATTGCGTATATCGTGATTCCATCAGACCTGCTACCAAGGCGCGTTTTGGGATTGTTGGGCATACTGGATGATGCTGCTGTTATTGCCTATGTTTATAATAAGATATCTAAAAAGATTACTGTAGAAATTACCAATAAAGTGGAAGAAACTCTGGATAACTGGTTCGGCGCAGAAGCAGTAGTAATTGATGCATAACTAATAAGTCAATCAAATACCTTGCACTATCTCTTGCAACAGTCATCGCCATGGCTCTTGGGCTTACCTCGTGCAATGTCACCCGCACCATCACCACTGAAAGCCGTTCACTCACCCGTGGCGCTACAGCAGTAATCATCCAGTCCAAAACCATCGAATCCTACAACGCCAAAAAGAATTAGGCAATTCTACAAATTGCAAAGTACACGCGCATTCATATGCGCGTGTACCCTATATTGCTCCGCTATCTAACTGATAACAGTTTAGTGAACGGTCTAACTTCTAACAGCGAAGCGTTCTAACTTTGGCGGTCTATCCGCCAAAGTTATCAAACATGATCATGTCGTCCTCAACACCCAGTGAGTGGAGCAGGTCAAGCACTGTCTTTGCCATCATAGGAGGGCCGCAGAGGTAGTACTCGATGTCTTCTGGAGCATCGTGTTGCTTCAGATAGGTGTCGCCCAAGACTGGAGCAATGAAGCCAGCGGTATATTTAACACCCAAAGCGTCTGCCTTAGGATCTGGACGGTCCAATGCCAAATGGAAATGGAAGTTAGGATACTCCTTCTCCAATGCCAAGAAGTCCTCCATGAAGAATACCTCATCAATAGCACGAGCACCATAGAAATAGTGCATCTCGCAGTAATTGGTCGTAAAGGTCTGAAGCATGTACATAATAAGAGCACATGTGAGCTCTTATATGCGATTGCTGAAGGCCTAAAGACCCTATTTCTATGTGTGCCGTGTTATGTATGAAACTTTGATTAGATAAACAATTCAAAGATCCTCTATTTCTCGTGTTGTTGAATGTCCTGAATGGACATTCAATGGAGCATAGTTGTTTATTAGAGGCTCTGCGGCATAAAGATGACTAATCAAAGTTTCGTGATTATTGAACGAATTTAATAAAGTCGTTCAATAGGTTCTTGTTGGTTCTATAGAGTATCCTAACTTCCATTATTTCTAGTAAGGACCGTCCAGATTCAAAGGCAGACGCTTTGGGTGTAAACTACACTCCAGGCTTCATTGCTCCAGTCTTGGGCGACACCTACCTCAAGCAACACGACGCTCCAGAGGACATCGAGTACTACCTCTGCGGTCCTCCTATGATGGCAAAGACAGTGCTTGACTTGCTGCACACGCTGGGTGTAGAGGATGATATGATTATGTTTGATGATTTGTGGCAGTTGCCACAAATTAAACCGCCTTCAGTTGTTGGGTTTCAAGGCTTACGCTATTGGATTGCTTGACAACGCAGTGATGATAATGGTATCGCGTACACACATGTGCGTGTTATTTTATATGGTCATTTGTGCTTCTGTATTCGCAGAAAATTGGGGGAGAAATTCCTTGTAAGAGTAATCCTTGATTAATTCTTTTTGGCGTTGTAGGACTCAATGGTCTTGACTTGGATGATGATTGCAGTATCACCTTGAGTGAGGGACTTGCTTTCTGTTGTGATAGTGCGGGTTACATTACACGAGGTAAGTCCCAATGCCATCGCAATAGATGTAGCGATAGCCAATGCAAGGTATTTGATTGCCTTGACGAGGCGTTGTTTTTGTGTGTCAGTTAGTGGTTTCATCTTAGTTTAGAGTTGAGTGTTTAGAGAAGTGGTGTTGCCTGCGGCGAGGTATGTGCCTCGCCGGCAGGGGAGATGAGTGCAGATTACTTGCCTTCTATTTCATCACGCATGAGGTTCCAGACATACTGATAGAATGTTTTGTACTTGGTTTGTCTGATAAAACCTACTTGATCCATTGCGATGTAGTTTGGATCTATCATGCGGTCGCGAGTGGCAGCACATATTTGAGTAAATGTGTCACGCCATGCGCGTTCGGATGCGGAAACAGGTGTGGTACGGTCGCCATGTACGGATGTGTACTTGCGGTCGGAACGCTTGCGGTAGTTGTAGCAAGTGCGGTACTTTTTGGAGATTTTGCCTGAAAGGTGATGGATGGGGTCTTCGTAAACAACTTGTGCCATATGTGTTCGGCAATCGAACACCGAGTATAAATTAAAGACAATTGGCGTCAATTTTGTTGTCAATTATTGTCAATTCAATGATTATCTTTTGTTTCTGCCCAGATGAATGCAATGCGTTGCATTAGTAGGCAGAACAAAATGATTGTTTATACTCGGCGTTCGAGATCCTCTATGCCGTGAGAGGGGTTAAAGGTTGATAATTGAGATTAAAGGTTAATTATTGGGCTTAGGATTTGAGCTTGGCATGCTCTTTTGCCAGGACATAGCCATAGAGGGATTTGTACTTGGTTTGTGCCTCGAACTCTGCTTCGTAGGTAGCACGAGTGGTTGGGTTTGCCAAGGCAGTCTTGGTTGCAGCAGCTGCTTGACGGAACAAGTCCTGACGGTCTAACTCTGCCTGAGAGTAAGGTTTGGTACGCGGGTTGCAGATTTGAGAGGTGAAGGTCTCGCCATACATCTGTTTGAAGATGATGTCGGAGTGTTTGCAGATTTTGCCACGGAATTGGCGGAATGGGGCTTCTAATTTAATTTTAGACATAAGCTTGTAGTTTAAAAAGTTAATAAATAAGGTTAGTTAATAGTTTGAAGTGTGCATGTCCAGCAATGATTGAAGGTGAGCGATTGGGCGAGGGTTTGGCGGATGATGTCGCATGCTTCGTCTGGAAAGAATAGTTGAGGGTCAAGGGGGACGACCTTAACTATGAGGGTGGTGCCCTTGGTTTCGAACTCTGGGTTGAGGGTTTCAAGGTGAAAGAGGACTGCCTCTTTGGCTTTCTGTAGTTCCTTTGTGCTTTGGCAGGGAATGGAGATGATGACGAAATGTTTTTCTTTCATATGCTTTATTGTTTTAATAGTGATACAATATGTTTCTGCGTCCGTCTTTTTGCGAAACGCTTTCACTTATTAAAGTATTGCCGTATCTTCGGCATTTGTGCTAAACAACAAAGAAAAACTCATCTTTGCGAAGATAAGTGTATAAAAAGAAAACGGAATGCAGCTGTGAATCAGTGCATTCCGAAGAAAATAAAATTGTTTGTATTTTTTATGCTTTGCCGAAAGATTTGCCGATATTCTTCAATAAAGTATCTAAATCGGCATTAGTGGTTTTAGCAGGATCAAGTATATCAATAAAGGTTTC
>JAZNSW010000025.1:0-76353 GCA_045591505.1 Paludibacteraceae bacterium | reverse complement strand
CTCATATTATAGATCTATACAACAATGTACGTCCTCATCGAAGCATTGATATGTGTACGCCGATGAGTGTTTATCTACAGGATGCTAGTCGTACACCACAAGCAGCATGGGATGAACACAATTGGGCAAGAGCTGCCCCTTCCTCTCTCTGCCACGCGTGGCAGAGAGAGGAAGGGAATACTATCATCTAATAAAATAACCAACATCCATTTGTATATATCAGGAAAATGTATTACCTTTGCACCCGAATCGCCAAACAACAACCTATTAAGGAAATTTATCAACTCTTTTAGGATACCTAACAACCTTTTTAGGAAACCTATCAAAAAGTGACGATTCTTAAGAAACCTTTCCAGAAATAGTGTAAACCTTTTTCAGTTTTAATCAATAGGATAAGCAAGGGATATGAATCACATAGTAATCTCATAGTAATCACATAGTAATCACATAGTATGAACCCGTCAAAAACCCGTTATGAACCCGTGAAGGGTAAGGTGAAAATAAGGTAATGGCACGCAGGCTCCTCGAAGGAGAACTGCGCTCCGATGCATGCCTACCACAAATCCCTAAACAGTAGCGTAGCGTTCACTAAACTAGAAAAATCGCCCCTGAGGCGATTTTTCTTGCATATCTCAAAAAAAAGCAGTACCTTTGCCCATCCAAATTGCTCATACTATGGACCAACTGACCAATGACCGCGAAAAAATCTACGAAGAAGGCAGCAATGGTTGCCTCGGTATTTTCCTCATTACGCTACTTATCGTATGTTGTGTAGTCGTTGCCTACGTGCTTTTGAATAGGCTATCCGACGAGGATGATGCACTATTGCCCGCACCTGTTTCTACTTTGCCTCAACCGGCGCAAGACGATGCGCAAGTTATCCAACTCACTCCCGAACAGTGGACCGAGCATCTCCAAGCACTCAACGAACATCGCTCGGCACTCAATGAACATCGTACTCTGGTCAACGAACTCCGTTCTGAAATCCATACCCTCAGTCTGGATATCCAAGGACTCCGTCAGCGAGTCAGCGCATTGGAGAACGAACTTGCTGCTTCTAATACTTCTTCGGGCAAGCCCTCCGCTCCGCCTAAAGCGAAGAACGACGGCAAGACTTCCGCTCCGCCCAAGGCGAAGAACGACGGCAAGACTTCTTCCGAGGGTTTTCGTCCTGATGCACTAATCTTGGCGGGATACGAACACAATTATCTCAGTCCGATAGCAAGTTTCGCGGTGCGTAACAATACCCAGCGAAAAGTCTCAGAGTTTAAGGTCCGCATTACCTACTACGATATGCGTAGTCAGGTATTGGACTACAAGGATGTCACCAAGAAGACGCTTATCGAACCTGGTATGGTCCGTGTTGTGAATGTGCCTGGCTATGCATGGGAGGAGAAGTATGTCTTCCACACCAGCAAAGAAGCCAACCTCGGCAAGAAGTACAGAGTTTCTTTCGACCTCCTCTCCTACACCCTGAAATAACCCCCTCTCACCTCACCAATCGAGGATAGTTGAAGATGATTCCGAGCAAAGCAATGCCGCCTAAAATCATGGGATAGTATAAATAGCCAATAATCTCAAAGGGAGTAATAGCAGCTAATCCCGCTGCCATCAATAGTTGGGCTCCATATGGAATAAGACCTTGAGCAAAACAACTGAAGGTATCCAAAAGCGATGCACTAATACGATGATCAATACCATATTTATCGGCAATCTCGCGAGCCATCGGACCTACTGTAATCAGCGCAATCGTATTATTAGCAGTACACAAGTCCGCAAGAATGACCAATAATGATATAGTCAGTTTGGCACCACGTTGCCCATTAATGCGAAGGGTGAGCGCATGGATAAGGTAGTCTATACCACCATTATGCCGAATAAGGGCTAACATACCGCCTGCTAATAAAGTGACAATAATCAGTTCGCTCATCCCCATAATACCTTCGCCCATAGCACTCGCAGCACCCATCCAATCAAAACTGCCGCATATCAGACCTATACCTATGGCTAATAGAATACCTATCAGCAATACAACCAACACGTTCACGCCTGCAATAGCCATTGCTAATACTGCAAGATAGGGAATCACTTTATACCATTCCACGAGATGTATCTCCGCAGGCACCTCTACCGTCTGACCAAGGAAAATATAAATAACAAACACAATCAACGCCGCAGGAGCCGCCAACCAGATATTGGCTTTGAACTTATCGTTCATTTTGCAGCCCTGCGTTTGGGTGGCTACAATGGTCGTATCGGATATAAAGGATAGATTATCACCAAAGAATGCACCTCCTACCACAATAGCCACCACCATAGGCAACACGCTCCCTGTTTGCTCGGCTATACCCACAGCCACAGGGGTTAGGGCTACTACTGTACCTACAGACGTACCTATCGAAAGAGAGATAAAGCACGCAGCAAGAAACAGACCTGGAAAAAGCATGTTGGCAGGCAATAAACGCAATGTGAGATTAACCGTAGCATCTATCGCACCCATCTGATCGGCTATCTGAGCAAATGCACCCGCTAAAACGAATATCCATACCATGAGCATGATATTCTCATTTCCTGCACCGCGAGAAAAGATGTTGATACGTTCCTTAAGTTTTATCTTAGGCGTGATACATATGGCATAGGCAGATGCTATGAGAAAAGCAACCGTAAGCGGTAACTTGTAGAAATCCCCTGCTAACAGGGAACCTACCAAGTACACTACCATGAAAACGAGGAAAGGTGACAATGCTAACATACGGCTATCCCTTTATCTTTTACTCGAACTTGCGATAGCGAATACGCTTAGGCTCGGTAGCATCATCGCCAAGGCGCATTTTCTTGTTCGCCTCATACTCCGAATAACTACCTTCAAACCAGAACACTTTGCTATCTCCCTCAAAAGCAAGGATATGCGTACAAATACGGTCGAGGAACCAACGGTCGTGCGAGATGACTACCGCACAACCAGCGAAGTTCTCCAATCCTTCTTCTAACGCACGCAAGGTGTTCACGTCAATATCATTGGTTGGCTCATCAAGCAGCAATACATTGGCTTCGGACTTCAATGTCAATGCCAAGTGCAAGCGGTTACGTTCACCACCAGAGAGTACACCGCATTTCTTCTCTTGGTCAGCACCTGTGAAGTTAAAACGGCTCAGATAGGCACGTGCATTCACTTCGCGACCACCTACGCGGATATATTCTGTACCTTCCGAGATGGTCTCAAAGACGCTCTTGTTAGGGTCTATATTCGAGTGTACTTGATCCACATAACCCACGCGCACAGTCTCGCCCACAGCAAAAGTACCTTTATCGGCTTGCTCCATACCCATAATCATGCGGAAGAGGGTTGTCTTACCCGCACCGTTTGGACCAATGATACCTACGATACCATTAGGTGGAAGCATAAACTCCAAATCCTCAAACAGCAGTTTCTCGCCAAAGGCCTTGCTTACGCCCTCAGCATTGATAACTTTGTTACCCAAACGTGGACCATTAGGAATGAATATCTCCAACTTCTCCTCACGTTCTTTCTGCTCTTCGTTCAACATCCTATCGTATGCAGCCAAACGGGCTTTACCTTTAGCTTGACGTGCTTTAGGTGCCATGCGTACCCATTCCAACTCGCGCTCCAATGTCTTGCGACGCTTACTGGCTTGTTTCTCCTCCATTGCCATACGAGCGGTCTTTTGCTCTAACCAAGAAGAGTAGTTGCCCTTCCATGGAATACCTTCGCCACGGTCTAATTCGAGAATCCAACCTGCTACATTATCCAAGAAATAGCGGTCGTGGGTAATACAGATTACTGTACCTGCATATTGGTGCAAGTGTTGTTCCAACCAGTCGATTGATTCCGCGTCAAGGTGGTTAGTAGGCTCATCCAGCAGCAGGATATCAGGTTGTTGAAGTAGCAAACGACATAGTGCTACACGACGACGCTCACCTCCCGAAAGATGCTTCACTTGTGCATCGTCAGCAGGACAACGCAATGCGTCCATAGCGCGGTCAAGACGGGTGTCAATATTCCATGCATCGGCACTATCTAACTTATCTTGCAATTCTGCTTGGCGAGCAAGCAACTTGTCGAAATCGGCATCTGGCTCAGCGAATGCCATATTGATAGCATCGTATTCGGCGAGCATATCCATGATGGGTTGTACACCTTCTTGCACGCACTCGCGCACGGTCTTTTCGGGGTCAAGTTGAGGATCTTGCTCCAGATAACCTACGCTATAGCCAGGTGAGAATACCACTTCACCTTCGTAGTTCTTTTCAATACCTGCAATAATCTTGAGTAGGGTGGACTTACCCGCACCGTTAAGACCAATGATACCAATTTTTGCTCCGTAGAAGAAGCTAAGGTAGATGTTGTTGAGTACTCGTTTTTGTGGGGCGAAGGTCTTACTTACTCCCACCATCGAGAAAATAATTTTTTTATCGTCTGCCATAATCTATTATTATTTGCTAATTTTTGCCGCAAAGGTACAATTTTTTTTGCAATTATGCAAATTTTTCACTACCTTTGCGCGTTTTTTACAAACGATGACAATAAACGTAAAAAGTATTTAAATAGTATGAAAAGATTTTTTGGATTATTCATGATGCTATGTTTGGTTCTTAACATAAGCATACAAGCGCAGACTACAGCACCAACCACTACGATTGGACCCGTTGATAGTTACGGCTTTCTCGTAGGTCCTGATGGTAATCAGTGGACATACACTACTTCTTTTACGCAGAAATATGGCTTCTATACATCCATGACGGTAGAAGTATATAATGCGGAACATCAGTTAGTGGGAACAATTGTAGATTCGTTAAACATTGATGACCCTAATGTGACAGGGGTGAGAGATGTGCAAGTAACTGGATTCGTTACTAAAAAGTTCTTCAATTTTGATAATAATTACGAGTTGATGCTTTTTGTGGTGGCAAACACAAAACAATATGTAAACAAGTATTTCAATCGTATTTATAGTATTGTCGAAGGCGAAACCAGCACACAGCCCGTATGCGAGATGCCTGGCAACATGGTGGCATCTAAAAATATTGGCGAGTATAGCGAGAATTACACGGTAGTGTTTAAGCGTGATAGCACCAATTCCACAGGCATGCAGTATTTTGATGTCTATACGAAAGCATCTTACGCTTCACCCGATGCGCCAGAGCTGAAGCACACATTCGAAATACCCTATGCTAATTTGGCGGCATTGAATGACCTCTTTCCAATCTTTTTGGTCAAGAATGGGGCGTACATTAACTATTTTACCACCCAATATGAAAAACCATACTTCGTACCTGGTACACCTGTTTACGAAGACCCCGTTGTCAATGAAAATAATGCGCTGGTAATTACGCAATACGACAATAAATTCAACGTCATTGCGGAGACTAAAATCCCAATGACAAAAGATCCAGATGATGCCTATCTCTATACCTTCTATTCCTTGGGTAGTTTGAGTGGCGAACGCGATATTATTTTGGATTATAATGGTACGGGTAAGCCTGTTTTTGTGATTACTGAAGATAATTATGCCATTGCTTCCGATGGTTCTGTGTTCTCCTATCGTTTGTATGATAACGAAGGTAACTTGCTGAATACCATAGTAGAATATGCCTTGGGTACTATCCATCTAAGCGATATTGCAGGACAAGAACGCCAATATGGTTTCTTGAAAAATCAAGATGAAGTGGAATTGGTACAAATGGTGAATGTACCATCCTGCAAAACGGTGGCAGAAATCCCATTATACAATGGCGGTGCTACACTATCAGGCAATTGGGATCGCGTGGCAAAAGGCGATTCGTATCAATATGTGGTATCACTCCTGCAAGGCGATGTATTAACAGACGGTTCCATAGAACAACGTATTGCATGGCTCACCAATAAAGGTAGGGTAGATCACTATGATGCCATTAACCTCGGGCAGAAAGTAGAAGCAGCGAATGTATGGATTTCTGCATCCATCTTGAATCCGCATCTCTTCAACTCCGACGATGCGTATGAATATGCTACACTCATTAAACGCGAG
This sequence comes from Paludibacteraceae bacterium, assembly GCA_045591505.1. Taxonomy (GTDB): domain Bacteria; phylum Bacteroidota; class Bacteroidia; order Bacteroidales; family Paludibacteraceae; genus Colicola. The sequence goes on along the minus strand of JAZNSW010000025.1, from coordinate 70,324 downwards.
AAAGAAACGGGCAACCGCCTGCTCGTATGTAGTACCAATGGCGAAACCTTGATAGAACTGGGACAGGACAACGCTTTGGGAGGTGACCTCAATATGGTGGATATTGTGAATGGCTATTCTAATAATCCTTCTTTACTCTGCGTTTATACCAATGGCAGTGGGTTTACACTCAATTATTTCGCCTTGCCATTGACGCAAACTACTATTCAAGGACAAGGAACTGCTGAAGACCCCTATCAAATTGCTTCGATGAGCGATTTTATGCACATTGAACAAGCACCAGATGCCCACTATATCGTGGTAAATGACGTGGACTTTATGAATGTGCCATTTGCAGGTATCCGTGTGCCTTTCACGGGAGTGTTAAATGGCAATAAGCATACTTTTAAAAATGTGGTATTGAACGGTAGTGGTTTGTTCGCATTTGTGCAAGATGATGCCGTGATTCGAGACTTGAACCTCTCTCATCCAGTTATGCAATTGGGCGAGGTTGTCACATCAGCAGGCTTGTTGGTGAATACCATTCAAGGCAATATGAGTGGCGATGATGGTTCAATGGATACGGAAACGGTGGCGGCTACGTTGCATAACATACATGTTGAATCGCCTAAGGTAGTTGGCGATGGTTATAAGGGCTTGTTTGGTGGCATTGTAGGCGAAGCATCGCTGTTTGTAAGTATCACCCAATCTTCTGTCACAGAGGCGGATATTACTCTTCCAATGGCGGAAGGTATTGGTGGATTAGCAGGCAAACTGGCTACTGCTTCATCGGTGAAGGCATGTTTGTTCACGGGTACAATCCATGGTGGCGATGCTGTTGGTGGTGTCGTGGCTGAGGCTGGTAGTGGCGAGGCTATTCAACATTGCCATGTGGATGCTACTTTGCAAGGTACAAACACGATTGGTGGCGTGATTGCGTATAGCCAACGTGCGCCTATTGCCAACTGCTATGTAGAAGGTAACTTGGTGCTGAGCGACAAAGCTCTTGTAGGCAAAGTAGGTGGCGTGATTGGAAACTTAGAGTTAGATGAGATGGGCAACGGACCTATCGTACTTGCCAACTGCTTAGTAGGCATAGAATCAATTACTTTGCCTATCGATAGTGTCTATGCGCACCGTGTGATTGGCTTCTCAGCAGGAGATAAATACAACTACTTCGAGCAGAAATACGAAATGCCTGAAACGAAGATTCAAGGTTGTTATATCCTTTCCGATTTGGCTGCTATAGATGCTTCTATTCAACTGACGGATACAACTACCGAAGGTGCTAACTTATCTACTGAGGAATTGACTGCTGATTGGCTTGCATTGCATGGCTTTGTGTTGGGTAATACTGTAGATACGCCTTGGTCGCTATCAAATACCTTAGGTCTGTGGTTCGAGGATGGTCAGATTGGTTCTGGTATAGAGGATATTTGGACAGATAATCCTCAATCTATCATACGCAAGATGATTATCAATGGTCAGGTAGTTATTATCCGCGAAGGAAAAATGTATAACGTGATGGGTAATTTGCTATAAGTAGCAGATTATTGTATAAATAAAAAAATGGCTGCTCGATATTGAGTAGCCATTTTTCTTATCTATATTACTTCAGCGATAATTGTATTCTTCCTCGTGCGTGGTCAATATCTACAACGCGCACATGCACATGTTGATGCAATGAAACAACCTCGTTAGGATTACTGATACGGCGATTAGCCATTTCAGATATATGTATCAGTCCATCCTTATGTACCCCCACATCACAAAATGCACCGAAATTGGCGATATTGGTAATGATACCTGGTAAGACCATACCTACCTGCAAATCCTCAATGGTATGCACTGATTCATCAAAATGAAACTCCTCTAACTGCGTGCGTGGATCTCGACTGGGCTTCTCCAACTCGCGAAGAATATCCGTGAGGGTAGGCATACCCACTTCGCTGGTTACATAACGCTGCAAATCAATTTGTTTGCGCAGTTCGGGCTGTTTCATCAGGTCGGACACCGTACAATGCAAATCCTTAGCCATGCGCTCCACAATGGCATAACTCTCGGGGTGTACGGCAGAATTGTCCAACGGATTATTGGAATTAGTTACACGCAAGAAACCTGCTGCTTGTTCATAGGTCTTTGCTCCCATTTTGGGTACTTTCAGTAGTGCTTTACGATTAGGAAAAGCACCATGTTCGCTGCGATAATTCACGATGTTTTGTGCCAAAGCAGGACCCAAACCCGAGATATAGGTAAGGATATGTTTGCTGGCAGTGTTCACATCAACGCCCACACTATTCACCACACTCTCCACCGTCTGATGCAAACTTTCGCCCAAACGCGATTGATTAACATCATGCTGGTATTGTCCCACACCGATTGATTTGGGATCTATCTTCACTAATTCTGCCAATGGATCCATTAAACGTCTGCCAATAGACACCGCACCACGAACAGTAACATCCTCGTCGGGGAACTCCTCACGAGCGGTCTTAGATGCTGAATATACCGATGCACCACTCTCGCTGACCACGAAGATTTGGGGTGATGTAGGATTGTTTTCTAAGGCGAATCGCATCATCTGCTCTGATTCGCGGGAAGCAGTACCATTACCAATAGCAATAGCCTCAATCTGGTATTGATGAATAAGGGATTGTAGGGTAGTTGTAGCTTGTTTGGTATTGAGGAAAACCACTGTATGATGCAAAAGGTCACCTTGTGCAGATAACACAACTACTTTACAACCAGTACGAAAACCAGGGTCAATAGCCAAAACACGTTTCTGACCGAGAGGCGACTCTAGCAATAACTGTCGTAGGTTGTCAGCAAAAACGTGAATAGCTTCAGTATCCGCTTTCTCTTTACTGCTAGCAGCGAACTCGGTTTCGATAGCAGGTTTGAGCAATCGCTTATAACTATCTTCCATGGCTAATTCTACTTGATAAGCAGCATCATTGTTGGCATGTAAAAATAGATATGCTAATTTATCTAAGGATTTTTCTCTATCTGGTGAAATGTCCACACGGATAAATCCCTCGTTTTCAGCTCTACGAATAGCTAACAAGCGATGCGAAGAAATGCGGCGAAGTGGCTCACTAATAGCAAAATAATCTTTGTATTTTTGCGCCTCGGGGTCGGATTCTTTTCCTTTTACAACTTTGGTGGTAATGATAGCGGAATAACTGAACTCACGACGGATACTTTGACGTGCTCGTTCATCTTGACTAATCCACTCTGCCATTATATCCCTTGCACCCTGCAAAGCTTCTTCTCGCTTTTCGCCTAACCGCTTCATCGCTTCATCGCCTTCGCGCTTTTGCGCAAAAATAGCTTGTGCTAACGGTTCGTAGCCTTGTTCGCGTGCCACATCTGCACGTGTTTTGCGGTGGGGTTTGTAGGGTAGGTAAATATCCTCTAATTCGGTAGTATCCCAGCATTGTTCAATACGCAAACGCAACGCATCTGTTAGCTTCCCTTGCTCTTCAATGGTATTAAGGATAGTTGCTTTTCTATCCTCTATCTCTAAAAAACGATGGTACTCGTCAGCGATAAGGCTGATTTGTACTTCATCCAAACTACCTGTGCGTTCTTTGCGGTAACGAGCGATAAAAGGTATAGTGGCGTTCTCGTTAAGTAATGCAATAGTGGCTGCCACTTGCGTAGCAGCCACTCCTATGCGTGACGAAATTAATTTCGAAAAATCAGTCATCCGAATTAAAATAAGTAGCGAACACCGAGGGTGATGCCATCATACAAACCACCTGTGTTAAATCCTACACCATTGTGACCAGCCACACCAATAGTTGGACGCCAATCCAATGAGAGTTGCAATGGGAACCAGAATTGGTATTCAATACCTACGTGTCCAGCAACACCTGCATACCATGTGTTATCCAATGCAGAGTTCAAAAGACCATACACACCAGCAGAACCACCAACTCCAAGATACCAATTCCAAGCACCTTGATACTCCCAAGGCACTGCAGTTCCAAATGGGTTAATCCAGTCATAAGTTACTTTTCCACCAATACCTGCGAATTGTGGCAAGTTTACCGATATATCCAACATATTGGCCTCACCCAAACTGTGTTGATAGGATACATCTGCACCCCAACCTAAGTTCAAACCAACGGCGCGAGGTTGAGCAACTGCGCTACCTACGCATACTACTGCCAATATAGCAGCCAAAATAATACTTTTCTTCATAATCTTAAAATTTAATGTGTTATTATTAATTTTAATTATTTATATTTGAAAACAATTGCAAAGATACAGTTTTTTTTCTTATTATGCAAATTTATTGTGCATTATTGCAATTTTTCTAATGCTTCTTTCATTCTTCGCATTGCTTCAATAATCAAATCCTCGCTAGTAGCGTAAGAGAAACGAATACAATTATCCTCTCCAAACGCGCTACCAGATACACATGCTACATGTGCCTCTTGCAAGAGATATGTTACCAATTCATTGGCATTGTGGATGGTTTGACCATTGTATTGTTTGCCGAAGAATGCTGATACATCAGGGAATAGATAGAAAGCACCTTCTGGTTCCAATACTTTCATGCCTGGAATCTCTTTTGCCAATTTCACAATTAGATTTCTACGACGCTCAAAGGCTTGCCGCATCTCTTCCACACATTCTTGTGGACCAGTATATGCCGCTTCTGCCGCTTTTTGTGCAATCGTGGTAGCACAACTGATTGTTTGACCTTGCAGGCGTTTTACAGCAGTAATCAAATCTTGATTATGGCATGCCAACCAACCAATGCGATAGCCTGTCATAGCATATGCCTTGCTCACACCATTGATGATAATAAGGCGATCTTCCAGTTCGGGGAATTGTGCCATTGTCTCATGTTTACCTGTGTAAAGGATGTGTTGGTAAATCTCATCTGCCAATACCACTATCTGTGGATGTGATTTTAATACTTCAACAATGGCTTTAAGATTTTCTAACGAATATACAGAGCCAGTAGGATTGTTAGGTGAACAAAGCATCAACAATTTGGTTTTGGGTGTGATAGCGGCAGACAATTGTTCTGCTGTCAAGCAAAAATTATTGTCCATAGTTGTTTTCACCAACACACTTTTACCCTGAGCAATCTTCACCATTTCCACGTAACTCACCCAACATGGCGTAGGCATAATCACTTCATCTTCAGGACCAATCAAGGCTTCAATAGCATTACATAATGCTTGTTTTGCACCTACAGATACCACAATCTCATTGGCATTGTATGGGCGCACAGGATAGTCCTTGATCTCGCGATTAAGGGTTTCTGCAATCGCATTTCGTAAAGCAGGAAAACCTGGTGTAGGACCATAATGTGATACATCACTGTTCACTGCATCAATGGCAGCCTGCTTAACATGGGATGGGGCAGGAAAATCTGGCTCACCCAATGAAAGTCCAATTACATCAACTCCTTCTGCGCGGAGTTGTTGGCATAATGCGGCAACTTGCAGGGTTTGAGACTCTTCAAGAGCTGCTATTCGTTCAGAAATCTTCATATTGTACCTTATTTATTATAAATATAGTTTATAGTTTTTCGCCCATTACACTATATGTTTCGCCATTGTGTTGGATTTGTAATTGTCCATCACGAATAAACTTATATGTACCCTCTTGATCTGCTGTTATGTTTTCTACACCAGTAGGTTGTGTCACAGTAATCACGCACTCTGCTTGGAAGTCTTCAAGAGCTGCAGTGAGGGTGAATGTGCCTTCTTTGGAACTGGTAAATGAAGCTTGGGTATCATCTTTAATCAGTTTGGAGGTTCTTGTAGTTGGTGAAATTCTCCATGTCACATCTTGATTATCGGCATTAGCTGGTGTGATGATAGCAGAAATATGTGCTGTGTCGCCTACTTCAATGGTGATATTGCTTTCGCTGAGAGTTAAACCTTTCACGCGAATCTTATGTGGCTCTGCACTCAATTCCCAACCCGCAATACCATGACCAAGGCAGTATTCGTATAGGTTAACTGTTGCATCATCCAAACGCTCCCACCAGAAGAATGCACCCACAGAAGAGTTTGCATTGTAGCCACCATTGCCCAATTGCTCTTGGGTGTACATTGGAGTTAAGTCAGCAGAAGTCATATCGCGAACGGTCCAACCGCCTTTGTAATGTGAACCAGAAGTGTAAACGAACATATCATGACCATTCAGTTGGAAGTGTGCTCCACCTACAGAGTTATTACGTGCAGGAGCAGTTGTACCATTGGGAGATGTCATGTAAGAACCCTTATCGCCATCTTTGTAGAGGTGGTAACCATTGGCACGCACTTGGTAAATGAAATGATTAGGGGTGTTGTCAATTGGAATCACATAGCCAGCTGTAGAACCTTTAAGACTAACGGCGCATGAGGTAGTAGAAACATATTTTCCATTAGCAATCTTGACTACCTCCACAAAATTCTGTCCGTTAGGGAAGAAATATACATATCCACCAGCCGCATCGAATATATCGCCACTTGCTGTTGGGAAATTGGTTTGACCATTATTGTTGAGTGAAATTTCAATCACATGCTCGGTATTGTCATCTGCTTTATACACAGTGAGTTGTGTAGGAACTTTTGCATCTGGAGATGTATGCAGAATGAGGTTTGCAGCATCATCGCGGCAAATACCATGGCGAAGGGTTTCATGCTCAATACCTGGCTCCCATACTTTACCTGTAGTATCTACAGCCACTACTTTTCTTGCGTTGTAATCAGCCATATAGAACACACCATCAATGAAAGCGGCTTCTTGAGCATTGACATAACTACCAGATAGGGTCGTTGGGAAGTTTTCTGGCAAGTTACCTGCTGTTTCGCTGAAGTTGAAGAGCGGAGTAACATACAAATTGTCTAATGGAGGAGTAGGCGCAAGGGCTTCCCAGTCGATTTCTTCCAATTCTGCCATATTAGCAGGTACAAGGTAGTCGCAAGTCATGGTGGTACAACCAAGTTCTCCATGTTTTTGGTACGTACTAGCGTCATTGACTGTCCAGCATGCTACTTCCATACCTGCATCGTGGCATTTGCGAGCCATAGCTTTGGTCAATCCACCTACGGCTACGCTTGGATTAACATCCCATTTTTTGCACCACTCATAGTAGGATTGACTTACTTCATAGCATAGATATTGGCATTGCAGAGCTGGATAATTGGTACGCACATACTCCAATGATTTTTGCATAGATGTTAAGATGCGTGCTTCTTCTACCAATCCGTGTTTCTCAATAAGCTTGTACAGTCCAGGGAAACGAGTCATGTCGTTGTTGTTGATACCCACAGCCCACTTGAGCTCAATGATAGGAAATACATTGTTTTCTTTGCAAATTTCCAAATAGCGATCTACAGTCAAAATCTTTGCGGTATATTCTACGCCACCACGTGTTTGGGTAAGAGTAAGATCTTTGATATCAGCAAACTTGGTGTAAGGAATTTGTACATTATGTCCTACACGACTCAGGTCATCGTCGTGCCAACATACATACTCACCATCGCTGGTCGTTTTTACATCAATCTCCAAGCCATTATAACCATAGTGATTGATACCATTCAACATGGCTTCTTCGGTGTTTTCCACTCCGCGGTAACTACCACGGTGTCCTACAAATTGCGGTTTCCATGCAAATGCTTGAACAAACATGCAACTAATGCATAAAAGAGTAAAAAGTTTCTTCATGATAATAAATTTAAACGTTGTTATTGTGTCTTCTAAATTCTGCTAATACAATGGCGGTTGCGATACTGACATTCAAACTCTCAGAGGTGGGAAGATTGGCAGGGTAGGATGGGATAAGCAACGGATGCGTAACCAATTCGCGTATTTTTTGAGAGATACCATTACCTTCGTTACCCATGACGATAACACCTTTATCTCTATTTGGGATGGCTGTGGGGTCATACATATCCTTGCCATCTAACAATGTACCATAGATAGGGTAATCGGCTTCCCGCATTTGTTGCAGTGTATCTGCTAAATCAATATAATGTACGCGCACGCGCGCAAGGGCACCCATGGTTGCTTGCACTACTTTAGGATTGTAGCAGTCGGCTGTGTCATGCGAACATATGATGTCGTGAATACCAAACCAATCACATGTGCGGATAATAGTACCCAAATTGCCTGGATCTTGCACGCCATCTAATGCCACACACACCTCATCGCCCCATCGCCTCCTCGCCTCATCGCCCCATCGCCTTATCGCCTCCTCGCCCCATCGCCTTATCGCCTCCTCGCCTTCTTGCCCCATCGCCTCTCGCTTCTTAAAAACCCCAATCATGCCTTGAGGTGAACGCAACGAAGACATCTGCTCAATCTCGGTGGCTGTAGCGTTTTCTGGAGTGGCAAGCAAAATCAATTCAAATCCTGCGCGCAGGTCATTTATGCATTTTTCGCCTTCAGCAACGAATACACCTTCAGCATCTCGATGTTTTTTTTGCTGAAGACTGCGCACCCATTTGATTTGTGATTTACTGAGACGATTCATAGCGTATTGTTGATTATACTTAAAAATCGACTGCAAAGATATAAAAAAAAATACAAATACGCAAATATATTAATAATAAAAATGATTTCACTCATTTTTTCGTAGGCTTCTGTTGCAAGTTCGCAAAAAAAATTGTACCTTTGCAGGCTGAAAGGTATGAAAGGTGTCGTAGCACATATGCAGATGATTAGAAAGGCAATAAAAGCATTGTTGCCTATTATGTGTGTGGTGTTTTTTTCGGCATGTAGTCTCACGAAGTTTGTGCCAGAAGGTGAATATTTGCTCAATAAAGCGAATGTGAAAGTGGAGGATACAAAAGAAGTGTTGTCTGAAGATTTGAGGAGTTATTTGCAGCAGAAGCAGAATACCGAGATTTTAGGTTTTTGGAAATTGCAATTGGGTATATACAACACAGCCTCCAAGGATACAACAAAGTGGACAAGTCGTAATGCCAGAAAGATTGGTGAACCTCCAGTCATCTATTCTCCAGAATTGGCATTTCGTAGCATGCATCAATTGCAGCAAGCAATGCAAAATAGGGGATATTTCCAAGCGGAGGTAGATACGACTATTGAGATTAAGAACCGTAAACTGAATATCACTTATCATGTCAAAGGTAACTCTCCTTATAATATTCGCAGATATACGGTCAATTTTCCCAATGAGGAGTTGCAACGCATTGCTGCCAACGAGCGTGCTAAGGTCGTGCGTGAAGGGGATCGTTTTGATGTCGATGTACTAAACCAAGAGCGTCAGCGTGTAGCAAAAACAATGCGCAATCATGGTTGCTACTATTTTTCGGAAAACGTTATTCAGTTTTTAGCAGATAGTACCCGTGGGCGCGGGCAAGTGGATGTGACAATGTGTTTGCAAGATTATGTAAATGATATGCCATCAGAAGATTTTGCAAGATTGTTTCGCCATTATAAGATTGCTAAAGTGCATATTCATATGGATTATGATGTGAATCGTGTTCCTGAAGGGATGGAAGTGCACCGTTCGGAGCAAGATGGCTATGAAATTACTTGGGTGGGTGATAAACTTTTGCGAGAAGATGTATTGATTAAGCATTGTCCCATTAAACCAGGCGAGGAGTATAGTGAGTATTTGGTGGAAGAAGCGTACAGTAATCTGAATCGTTTATCTCCTGTCAAATATGTAGATATAAGTTTTGATTCTATTTCGCATAACGAATTAGATTGCCATGTGGTTATATCTCGTTCTAAATTCAACACGGTTTCTGTAGAATTAGAAGGTACCTATTCTGCGGGTGATTGGGGAGTTGCAGTTGGTGCGGGGTATGCAAATCGAAATCTTTTTAGAGGTGCAGAAGAGTTTACTTTGGATGGAAAAGCGAGCTACGAGTGGCGTCAAAATGGCGGACGTGCTATTGAGGGCAAGGTGTCCACGGGGCTCAGATTCTCTAATTCGATGGCAGTTGATTTGAATTTCAACTACCAGAATCGTCCAGATGAATACACACGTTCTATTTTCAATGCTGGATTGCAGTATCATCCCGCATCTCAAAATCCACGCCTTCAACATACATTCCATATTGCTGACATTAGTTATGTGTATTTGCCATGGATTAGTGATGCATTTCGTAATCAGTTTTTGCAATCAACCAATATCTTGAAATATTCATACGAAAATCACTTCATCGTTGGTTGGGGATATGCAGGCAGTTATTCTACATTCAATTCCCGTCGTCCATATCGTTCCTATAGTACGCTGAATTATAATGTAGAAACTGCTGGCAACTTGATGTTAGGTTTGGCAGAATTATTCCATTTTCCTACGGATAAAGATGGTAAATATACTCTTTTTAATACCCGATTTGCTCAATTTGCCAAATTGGACGCGGCGTACACCTACCACCAAATATTTAATGAATCTCATCGTTTAGTTTTTCATGCAGATTTGGGTGTGGCTGTGCCGTATTTGAATTCGGAAGCTGTACCTTTTGAAAAACGCTATTTTGCTGGTGGCTCGAATAGTGTTCGTGGATGGACGGCACGTAGTTTAGGTCCTGGAGGCTATCGCGGCAGTGGTAAACTGATTGATTTTAACAACCAAGCTGGTGATTTGCGTTTGAACATGAATTTGGAATATCGTGCTAAAGTATGGTCGTTTATCGAATTAGCTGCTTTTGTGGATGCAGGAAATATTTGGACCATTTATGATTACGAAACGCAGCCATACGGGCAATTTCAATGGAATGAATTTTACAAGCAGATTGCTTTGGCATATGGTGTAGGATTGCGATTAGACTTCTCCATTTTTATTTTCCGTGTGGACTTTGGTGTGAAGTTGTATGACCCCAGCCGCTTATACGGTGAGTTAGCGGGCACGCAATGGCGTACTGTGAAAAATGGATTGAACTGGTCGAATGATATGGCATTTCACTTTGCTATCGGTTATCCCTTCTAAAACTGAGAACTGAATACTGAAAACGGACAGGTCATATGTTGGAGAAATATTGCATAGAAGGTGTCATTGAGGCGGGATGTGATGAGGCTGGACGCGGTCCTTTGGCGGGTAGTGTGTTTGCTGCTGCAGTAGTATGGGACCAGAAATTATGGGCTGATAATCAGCATCAAGAATGGCTGACTATGCTCAATGATTCAAAACAATTGTCAGACCAACAACGTCGGTATTTACGACCTTTGATAGAGCAGTATGCAGCAGCGTGGGCAGTTGTGGAAGTTACGGCAGAGGAAATAGATAGGATTAATATTCTTAACGCCTCTATTGTGGGGATGCAGCGGGCTTTAGATAAACTAACGATTACGCCACAGCATATCATTGTAGATGGTAATAAGTGGAAACCCTATATACCTAAAGGAGAAATCATGGAGATTCCTGCTCGTACGATTGTAAAGGGAGATGGAAAATATTTATCGATTGCGGCTGCCAGTGTGCTGGCTAAAACATATCGAGATGAGTATATGCTAAGTTTGCATGAGCAATTTCCTCAGTATCATTGGGATACCAATATGGGATATCCCACCAAAGCGCACTATGAAGCAATAAAACAATATGGTATTACGCCATATCACCGCAAAACGTTTAGGTTATTTAAGTAGTCAATCTCTTATCTTTTTCCTGTCGATTACGGTATAAACACGGCAACGACACGGCAACGACACGGCAACGAGAGAAGGATTTACAGAATGATAATTAACTTTTAATAGTATAAAACAATGGCAATTTTTGTAAAAAAAGACAAAGATGGACAACCTAATAAAAAAATGGGTTGTTTGGGCAAAACGCTCATTGGAATCGGAGTGTATTTTGGACTCTGTTTTCTTTTGGGTTTGATGATGAGTAGTGAAACCACTACTAAGTTAGAAGAAAACACCATTTATCGTATTGATTTGAAGGGTACGTTGGTGGAGCAAGCAGGGGAGGAGAATCCGTTTGATGCACTCTTTGCTGAGATGTACGGACAATCTTCTACCACAGTAGGATTAGATGACTTGCTTAGCAATATTGCATTAGCAAAAGATAATGACAAGGTTTTGGGTATCTACCTAAAAGGTGGTTCGTTATCAGCAGGTCCAGCTTCTGCTAAGGCAATTCGCGATGCACTTCTCGACTTCAAGCAATCAGGCAAATTTATTATTGCTTATTCCGATTCTTATACGCAAACCAACTATTACATTGCTTCTGTAGCAGATAAAATTTTCTTCAATCCTGTTGGCACATTGATGTGGGACGGATTAACTGCGCAAAAAGAATACTACACTCGTATATTTGAAAAACTTGGCATTGAGATGCAAATACTCAAGGTCGGTACCTTCAAATCGGCTGTAGAACCCTATTTCCGCACGTCAATGTCTGATGCGGACCGCAAGCAAACAGAGCAATATTTGGGTGGAATATGGAGCGAAATGAAAGCCGCTGTAGGACAAAGTCGCCAAATCACAGCAGAGCAATTGCACGCATATGCTGATGAGTGTATGTCGCTTCAGCCACAAGAGAAGTACCTCACATACAACTTTGTGGACTCATTGGTATATGTCCAAGAGATGGATTCTATTCTTCGCATATATGCTGGCACCAAGGATTACAAGCAATTATCTACAGGCAAGATGAGTGGAGTAGAGCGTACCACCATTGATGCCGAAGATAAGGTGGTGATTCTATATGCTGAAGGTGGCATTGTGGACGAAGGTACAGATGGCATTGTAGAAGGTGATATGCTAAAAAATATCAAAACGATCTACAAAGATGATGATGTGAAGGCAGTTGTCTTCCGTGTGAATAGCCCTGGTGGTAGTGCTGATGCGAGCGAGCAGATTTGGCACGCGATGAAGATGTTGCAAGACAAAGGTGTTCCAGTAGTAGTTTCTATGGGCGATTATGCAGCATCGGGGGGCTATTATATCTCTTGTAATGCAGATTATATTTACGCTGAGCCTACTACTCTAACTGGCTCAATAGGTATCTTTGGTACTGTGCCTAATATCAATAAACTCCGTGAGAAAGTGGGCTTGGATATTGATGGTGTATCTACTAACAAACATTCCGCATTGAATGTCAATGCTATCTACAAAGGTATGAATCCACAAGAGATGGCTCTTATGCAGAATATGGTAGAGCGTGGTTATGACCTCTTTACTCGTCGTTGTGCAGACGGTCGTGGCATGTCGCAAGATGCCATCAAAGCTATTGGTGAAGGCCGCGTTTGGTTGGGTAAAGATGCGGTGGAAATCGGTTTAGTGGATAGTTTGGGTAATATCAACGATGCGGTGAAGAAAGCAGTTGAATTAGCCGAGTTGGGTGAGTATCAATTGGTTACTTATCCAGAGAAAAAAGACCCATTTGAGGAGCTTCTTCTTATGTTAGACGATTCAGCAGCTCCAGAGGAGCAACTCATGATGCAGATTCGTGAGTTTGCTTCCAAGCCACGTATCATGGCTTTGATGCCGCAAGTATCAATTCAGTAATTAATTCCAAAAAGGTCATTATACGCAGCAAATGTTAAAGTTTTTTCAATCGCTGAAGTTTCTTGCAATGCCCATCTCCTGGCTATATGCGCTGGGAGTATGGGTACGCAATATTTTGTATGATGATCGTATTCTGCCTTCATACACGGTTTCTGTGCCCACGATTGCTATTGGTAATTTGGCAGTAGGTGGAACGGGAAAAACACCCATGACTGAATACATGATTCGTTTGTTGGCAGATAAATACAATATCGCAATTTTATCGCGTGGCTATGGTCGTAGTACACATGGTTTCCGTTTGGCAGGACCTACGGATACTGCTAAAACCATTGGCGATGAGCCTATGCTGATTCATAGCCATTTCCCAGATATTCCTGTAGCAGTGTGTGCGGATAGAGTACAAGGTATAAAACATCTACAATCCTTATTCCCAGAGCTTCAGTGTGTCATTTTAGATGATGCATATCAGCATAGAAAACTGCGTGCAGGAATGTATATTATGCTTACATCCTACGACAATTTGTATGTCAATGATCATATGCTTCCGAGAGGCTCTCTTCGTGATTTGCCTGCTGAAAGTCGTAGAGCCAATGCGGTAGTAGTCACCAAATGTCCAAAAACGATGCAACCTATTGAGTGTCGTATTGTGAGTAATACTTTGAAATTAGCTCCCTACCAACATTTGTATTACACTGCTATTCGCTATGAGAAATTGAATATACAGTCCACTCCATTGCTGGTAGCTGGCATTGCCAACCCGAAACCTTTGTTAGAACATGTGCAGGCGCAATTTCCAGATACCAAACTGCTTCAATTCCCTGATCATCGCAATTTTTCTACTAAAGATATCCATACTATCTTGCGCCATGCTGCGCATTATGATTATGTGATAACTACGGAGAAAGATTTTATGCGTATGAAGCAAACAAAATTAGTGGAAGCATTGGGCGATAAACTCCAAGTTTTACCTATTCATACAGAATTTTGTATTGAAAAAGAAGTATTTGATCGCCAAGTGCTATTGTATGTAAGTGAAAACAACCGCAATAGAAATTCATCAAAATCATAAACGAATCACTATACACTAATCACTAAACATCCATGACTATTCCTTCTCTCCTTCGTCGATTTTTGCCTCCGTATAAATATTTAGTGGTGTTGAATCTTCTATTCAACATTCTTTCAACCCTACTATCCTTGTTTTCTTTTGCTACCATTATTCCTGTTTTGCAGATACTTTTTGGGTTATCGGAAAACGCTGTTACACATATCCCATTAGAATCCGCTACTTCCCTTCAAGATACTATAGCGATTATTCAAAATAATCTCTACTATTTTCTCCAAACGCAAATTGACATGCGTGGGGCACAATATGTGTTGATTATTTTAGGTACTTGTTTGGTAGTGCTAACGGGGTTCAAGTGTCTAACAGCATGGCTAGCCAACTATTTTATGGTGCCTATACGCACGGGCGTATTGCGCGACTTACGCGAACAATTGTATAAAAAAGTAGTCAGTCTGCCTATTGGTTTCTTCACAGAAGAACGCAAGGGCGATGTCATGTCGCGAATGACAAATGATGTGAATGAGGTAGAAGCAAGTATCATGTCCACGTTAGATATGCTTTTTAAGGATCCTATCATGATTCTTATATATCTTGTTACGCTGTTCACTATCTCATGGCAACTAACGATTTTTGTATTAGTGCTCTTGCCTATTGCAGGTTTTCTAATTGGAAGAGTAGGACGCTCGCTCAAAAGAGCTTCCACCAAAGGTCAAGAGCAAAATGCTGAAATTCTTACTCAGATAGATGAAACGTTAGGTGGGTTACGAGTCGTAAAAGCGTTTAATGCTGAAAGCAAGCTTACGCTTCGTTTTCTACATCTCATTAATGCTACACGAGCTACTTTTAATCGAATCAATCGACGTTATTATTTGGCACATCCCGTTTCAGAGTTTTTTGGCACAGCACTGATTGCCATCCTTTTATGGTTTGGTGGCACACTCATTTTGGGAGACCATGCATCCATAGATGCGGCTACATTCATTTATTATCTGGTAATTTTCTATTCCATTATCAATCCAGCCAAAGATCTCAGCAAAGCCACATATGGCATACGTCGAGGTATGGCTTCTTTAGAGCGAATAGATAAGATATTGAACACGGAGTCTAACATTCGCAACATCGAAAATCCTAAACAAATAAAAGATTTTCAGTCGGTTATAAGATATGAAGACGTGTCTTTCTCTTATCAGTCTGATCGCCCTGTACTTCAGCATATAAATCTGGATATCCACAAGGGACAAACCATTGCTTTAGTAGGGCAATCGGGTAGTGGAAAAACAACTATGGCAGACCTGCTTCCTCGTTTTTATGACACCAATGCAGGACGTATTACAATTGATGGAGTGGACATCCGAGAAGTGAAAACTTTTGACCTCCGTGCCCTCATGGGCAATGTGAATCAAGAGGCTATTCTTTTCAATGACACCTTTTATAATAATATCACTTTTGGTGTCGAATCGGCCACTATGGAAGAGGTGCGGCAGGCGGCACGTATTGCTAATGCAGATGATTTCATTATGGCTACGCCAGAGCAATACCAAACTACCATAGGTGATCGTGGTTCACGATTGAGTGGAGGGCAGCGTCAGCGTATTTCGATTGCTAGAGCAATTCTCAAGAATCCCCCAATCCTCATCTTGGATGAAGCCACTTCTGCTTTGGACACTGAGTCCGAAAAACTGGTGCAGGATGCTTTGGAAAATCTGATGAAGGACCGTACAACCTTAGTCGTAGCTCACCGTTTGAGTACTATACGCAATGCAGATCTCATCTGCGTGCTTCACGAAGGAGAGATTGTTGAACGTGGTACGCATGATGAACTCCTTGCACTGAATGGGTATTATCGTCGTTTGGTAGAAATGCAGCAATCCAATGCATAGATGATTTCTAACAAATCAACTCCTTTTAATAATAACTTTCTTAATATAACAACAATGAAAAGAGTGCTTTATCTTACCCTTGCAATTATCCTTGTTGCTGCAATTATTGCAATGATAGGGCGTAAAACAACCACAACAATCGCTGATAATTATTCCGAGATGAACAAACATTCCTATCCCATGGTGGTAGATACTACCGACCAATTGTATGTATATGACATCACAGACTGTCGTATGGATTTAGCATGTGGGCAAATGCCTGATTCGCTGCAAGAGAATATCATTTTATGTACAGCTGCTGCGTTTACAGGTAAATGCTTAGACCATTTTGAATATACCAATATCTTAGGTTCGTATATTTCCAATGGTGTATTGTATAAGGGATATACTGAGGATAAAGATGGGATACCATACGAAGAACGCTATGCCCTGTTTGTATGGAATGGTAAAGATAGTCAAGGGAATATGCTCAAGAAAGGCATTTATCCAATCCCAAGCCATAGTATTTTAGAGCAAGCAACACAGCGTGGAGGAATGGCATTTACGCAGCATTGGGTGATAAAAGAAGGGCAAGTGTTTACACCCACTATCCAAAAACTGGACGAGGTAAATATTTTTCGTGCTATGTGTTTGAAAAACAATCGCTTTTATGTGATAGAAAGTCGTGAATATGTGGCATATAATGATTTCTTGCAATCCCTCATCAGTTTTGGTGTGGAGAACGCGCTTTATATGGATATGGGACGCGGGTGGAATCATGCTTTCTACCGCGATAGCAATAATCAATTGCATATCCTTCATCCCCATGCACACAACTACTGCACCAATTGGATTGTGGTTTACCGCGACTAATAGGCTAATGGATAAAAGAAGAGGGTGAATCTGCAATAGACTCACCCTCTTCTTTTGGGGATAATTTTACTTGTGGCAATCGCCTTCGCTCTTGTTAGTGCGTTTTGCAGTGATTGTGATAAGATCTTCTGAAACTCCGAGAGCTGTTTGAGTTTCTTTCAAATCAGTCTTAATCACTTCCAATTCGTTGGAAGTACACCAGTGATAGGTTGTGGTTGATATTTCAATAGGACCTGCAACCTTAGTTGTCACTTCGTAGCAATAATTAGTATCGCCACAACTGCTCAATACGCCTGCCAAAAGAACGGCACATGCAATAACAATCTTTTTCATTGTAAATGTAATTTTAGGGTTAATATTAGATGATATTTTCTTATCTATAAGTTATTTCTTATTCATTTCTTCTACAAAGGTAGTACTTTTTTTGTTATTGACCAAATAATTATTAACAAACGACACCTTTTTGTAAAGAAAAACTATTTTCCGCCTACTAATTTCTTAATTTCATTTAATTTGTTGAGTGCTTCTAATGGCGTCAAATTATTAATGTCTAATGTTTTTACCTCATCGCGAATTTGCTCCAATACAGGGTCATCTAATTGGAAGAAACTCAGTTGCATACCATTGGGGGCACTCACACTCGCTTTTCCACTGCCCACTATTGCTTTGTTTGTAGTTGGTGTGCTTGGTGATGTAGTAGCGTCATCGTTTGCCATATGTTTAGATTCTAATAGTGCGTGACTTCCGCTTTCCATATCGGCAAGAATCTGATTGGCACGTTGTACAATAGATGAGGGCATACCTGCCAATTTCGCTACATGAATACCAAAACTATGTTCCGAGCCACCGCGCACTAATTTACGCATAAATATTACCTTATTATCCACTTCACGAACAGACACATTGTAATTACGAATACGTGAGAAGTTTTTCTCCATCTCGTTGAGTTCGTGGTAGTGAGTGGCAAATAGTGTTTTGGCATGTCCTCTATTCTCGTGGATATATTCCACAATCGCCCATGCGATACTGATTCCGTCGTAGGTGCTGGTACCTCGTCCCAATTCATCAAAGAGTACCAGACTTCTTTCGCTTAGGTTATTCAATATGCTGGCTGCCTCGTTCATTTCTACCATGAAGGTACTTTCGCCTACGGATATATTGTCGCTTGCACCTACACGAGTAAAGATTTTATCTACCACACCAATGCTTGCGCTTTCGGCAGGAACAAAACTGCCCATTTGTGCCATCAGCACGATAAGAGCAGTTTGACGGAGTAGGGCAGATTTACCAGCCATGTTAGGTCCTGTAAGAATGATAATTTGTTGCCCATTGTTATCTAGAAGAACGTCGTTAGGCACATATTCTTCATCTAGTGGCAATTGTTTTTCGATGACAGGGTGACGACCTTGACGAATATCCACTACTAAACTATCATTTATATCAGGACATACATAGCGATTTTCCACGGCCACAGTAGCAAAACTCATCAAGCAATCCAATTGCGCTACCACAGCAGCATTCTGCTGCATTTGTGCTACATATTCAGTCATAGCCAACATCAGTTCGGTGTAGAGTCGATTTTCAATGATTTGGATTTGACTTTCTGCAGTTAATATCTTTTCCTCATACTCTTTGAGTTCTTGTGTAATGTAGCGTTCTGCATTCACTAGTGTTTGTTTTCTAATCCATTCTTCAGGCACTTGATCTTTGTAAGTATTGCGCACTTCCAAATAGTAGCCAAACACATTATTATAGCCAATCTTCAGGCTACTGATACCTGTAGCTTCAATCTCGCGTTGCTGTAGTTGCAGTAGGTAGTTTTTTCCATTGGATTGAATATCACGCAGTTCATCTAATTGTGCATCAATGCCACGGGCAAAGATATTCGGTTTGCCTTGCACCGCAGGTGGCTCTGGCACAATCTCTCGCTGAATACGTTCGCGTATTTCTGTGCAGAGGGACAGTTGTTCTCCGAGAAGGTGCAAGTAATGGTTGTTTACTGCTTGTTCACAAATTTCTTTGATAGGGACAATAGCCATCAATGCATGGCTTAATTGCACCATTTCGCGTGGAGAGATACGTCCTGTAGCGATTTTGCTTACAACGCGCTCCATGTCTTGTATATGGTGTAGATTCTCGCGAATAATCTCTCGATGATCGGGATGACGAAATAGGTATTCCACCACCGTTTGGCGATTGCGAATAGGGCGTACTTCTTTGAGTGGGAAGGCAAGCCAGCGATGGAGTAGGCGTCCACCCATAGGAGTGATAGTACGGTCAATAATATTGTATAAAGTAGTACTATTTTCACGTTGTCCATTTAGCAACTCAAGATTGCGAATGGTGAAGCGGTCCATCCACACATATTTATCTTCTTCGATACGACTAAGGTGTTGAATATGTCCTGTTTGTAAATGTTGTGTAGCATCCAAATAGTGAAGTATAGCACCTGCAGCAATTACTCCTTGTGGCAGATTATCCACGCCAAAGCCTTTTAGGTTCTGCACATTGAATTGCTTTACCAACCGCTCATGCGTGGCCTCTTTGGTCATCATCCAGTCATCTAATTCAAAGGTGAAGTACTTGTTGCCAAAAGCTTCTTCAAACTCACGTTTCTTACCGCGGAGAAAAAGTACTTCTTTTGGGGCAAAGTTTACCAGCAGTTTATCCACATAGTCCTGCGTACCTTCTGCCACCAAATATTCGCCAGTAGATATATCCAAAAACGCTACTCCTACACTATGTTTACCCCATTGTATGCATGCAAGCCAAGTGTTTTCGCGTTGTTGTAGTGTTGTTTCTGAATAGCTTACACCAGGTGTAACAAGCTCTGTCACGCCGCGTTTGACTAATTTCTTAGTTAGTTTAGGGTCTTCTAATTGGTCACAAATAGCCACGCGTAACCCTGCGCGTACTAGTTTAGGAAGATAGGTGTCTAAGGCATGGAATGGAAAGCCTGCCATTTCTAAACTTTTAGTATCTTTACTTGCACCATTACTACGATGGGTGAGCGTGATATTGAGTATTTTGCTTGCGCGCACAGCATCTTCTGCATAAGTTTCGTAGAAATCGCCACAACGAAAAAGCAATACCGCATCAGGATATTGATTTTTTATCTCACGAAATTGTCGCATCATGGGCGTTTCCATTGTATCTATCTTTGTCATATTTATGTTTATATTGTGCTATATGAATGACTATTGCATATCCCTGATTACTTCAGCATCACATCCACTTTGAAGTTAAACATTCTGCCTGAGAGATGGTTGGGGCTACGCCATTGTTGACCATTGGCATCGGGCACCCAATAATAGCTGTTCACGTTTGGTATGCCAATGAGATTAAATACTTCAAACTGTACACTCCAGTTGTCTATATGCTTTGCTTTCTTCATCCACTTATCGGTTTTGGCAGAAAACACACGACTGGCTCCAATGTCCACACGTTGATAATCAGACATATGGCCTATATAACGCAGTTTTTCGCTATGAGGATAACCATATGGCAGACCTTCGCTCCATATACACTTGAGGTGCATACGATATTGGGGTAATTGGGGAAGATAATCTTGAAAATAGAGGGTGAAGCTATAGCGTTGTTCTTGCGGATTGGGTATCCAACCCAAGTTGTGCTCATCGTTGATAAAATGCATTCGGCTACGCATGGTAGAGAAGCTAATCCATGAGTCTGCGCCAGGTGCTAATTCGCCCATCAGTTTGAGGTCTAAACCAATGGTATAGCCCTTGCTATCATTTTCTCCAGAATAGCGTACACGCACATTCTCCACGGTGTAACTTTCCATGCGGTCAATCAGCTTGCCATACGCTTCGGCAGTGAACTTAAAAGGTCTGCCCCATGCGCGGAAATAGTAATCGCTGCCCACAAGCATCTGCAAGGACCGTTGTGCTTGCAAATCGGGATTGAGATGAATGCGGTTTACACCTCCTTCATCGGCTACCACTTGGCGTAATTCTTTGTAAAATGGAGCTTGATAATACACGCCCGTAGCGGCACGGAAGGTGAAATCACGTTTCCAACCTGGCATCCATGTCACGCTGATTCTTGGGCTGGGTAGCACTTCGTTGGTAAAACTCCACCAGTTGAGTCGCATACCTGCGGTGAGTATCACATCGCCTTGTGAGGTATGCCAACGGTGCATATTTTGTGCATAGGCTTGTACGCGACCATTGAGCATTTGAGAACTTCCTTTAAGGGCATAATATAGTGCCATCTCATGCTCCATGTTCGGCTGACTATATCCCATAGAATCGCGCCATTCCCATTCGCTGATATGATCTTCAATCATTTCTATATGCCCGCTCACTCCCCACTGAAGGGTATTTTCGCCTTTTTTCCACTCCCCATTATGCGCCACTGTCACCATCCCTGCTTGCAATGTGTTTCGAGCATGTTCGTGAAATTTGCCTGTACCTAACACATTTTTATGTTGCACATCGCCAATATCTGTTTGATCTTTCGAAGAATTATTAGATGAAGATGTATTCTCCTCATCTTCAGCAGGTTTTTCCATGAGTTCATATTCGCTATTGATGTCGAATGTTTCCTTTTCATGGGTGTAATAGCCGCTAATATCCCATCCTAACTGAATATTACGATGCAGTTGTTGTTTAGCACTTAATGCCAAAAAAGCAGTGCGAAACATATCTTTTTCTTGTCCTTCGTGGTCAATTTCAATTTCCATGGGAGTGTCCATGGTGCCAAATGTACTGGCAGTAGATTCTGGAGAAAACTGATAACTGTTTTGCGATAGATTTCCCAATAAAGTTATTTTCCATCTCCTCATCGCCTCCTCGCCTTCTCGCCTCCTCGCCCCATCGCCTTCTCGCCCTATCGCCTCCTCGCCTTCTCGCCTCATCGCCTCATTTCCTACCTCCCACGTCATCTGCGTTTGATAGTCGATGAAGTTCGGCTGATAATTGGCTTTTGTTTCCAGGGTACCGAGCATATAGCGGGAGGTTTTGTAGCGAATGCTATGCATTTGGCTTTGGGTGCTATCTCCCCATCCCACGTAGGCACTTGCACCAAGAAGGCTTAGATTGAGTCGTGATTCAAATCGTGTAGGGCGTTTGTATTGAATGTCTAACACGGAGGACATCTTATCGCCATATTGTGCATTGAATACGCCTGCCGAGAAATCCACTCGCTCAACCATATCGGTGTTCACAAAGCTAAGACCTTCTTGCTGTCCGCTGCGAATCAGCAAAGGGCGATACACTTCGATGCCATTTACATACACCGAGTTTTCATCAAAGCTTCCACCGCGCACATTGTATTGGCTACTCATTTCATTGTTTTGACTAACTCCTGCAAAGGTGATGAGCAGACTTTCAATACCTCCTCCTGTTGCATCGGGCATAAGTCGTGCTACGCTCACATTCACTTGATCCATGCCATTCGTTTGTCGTTGAATAGCGCGTACCGTGATTTCGTTGAGTACTTCTTCGTTGGTGGGTAGTACAACATTGATTCCTATCACATCGCGTTGGGTGTATAGTTGTTGTCGTATGGTTTCATAGCCAATCATGGAATATACAATCGTGACGGTATCTTCTACATTTACCATGAATTCATAATATCCATTTTGGTTTGTAGTGGTACCAATCATGGTATTTTCCTCAAGATAGACGTTTGCAAGTTCCACGCCACGATTATCAGAATCGAGTACATAGCCAAACACCCGTACAGTATGTGCTGCATGCAAAGACACCATTCCTCCTGCCACAATCAGCAGGAGGAATAATAATCCTATTTTCTTAATCCCATTCAAATATTCTCGCCTTTCGCCTTTAAGCTCTAAACAGTAGGCGCAGCCGTCCTCTAAACAGCAGCCCTGCTGCCTACACAATCTTTGCAGGGATAAGTTTTTCGCGAATTTTCACGTAGATAATGGTCTCTTTCTTGGCAAACGCTGTTTGCACATAACCCATACCAATACCCACTTTAGTAGTAGGCAGCATGATTCCGCTAGTGACGTTACCAATCGTATTGCCCTCTGCATCGCAGATCTCATAGCCACAACGTGGAATAGCACGCTCTTGGCACTCAAAATGCACCAGTTTGCGCTTCACGCCTTCTGCTTTCTGCTTCAGCAAATACTCTTTGTCGATAAAGTCCTTTGCATCAAACTTCGTAATCCAACCCAATCCTGCTTCCAATGGAGAAGTGGTATCATCAATATCATGGCCGTAGAGGCAGTACCATTTCTCCAGACGCAAACTATCGCGTGCGCCCAATCCGATAGGTGCCAAACCGAAGTCTTTGCCTACTTCGAAGAGCGCATCCCAGATTTGTTTGCTATGCTCTTTGGGGAAATACAATTCAAATCCGCCTGCGCCTGTATAGCCTGTATTACTGAGGATTACGCCTTGTACACCTGCGAATGACCACTCGCGGAAAGCGTAATATGGAATCGCACTCAAATCGGCATCGGTGAGCAGTTGCAACATCTCTGTGGCTTTAGGTCCTTGCACTGCCAATTGACCGTAGCGGTCGCTAGCATTCTCCAATTGCACGCCAAAAGTGTTGTGCTCGTTCACCCATGCCCAGTCCTTGTCGATATTGCCTGCATTCACTACGAGCAGGTATTTGGTGGTGGAGTATTTGTAGATAATCAAATCGTCCACAATACCGCCTTTGCCGTTAGGGAAACAGGTGTATTGTGCTTTGCCAGCTTCCAGTTTGCTCACATCATTGGTGGTGATATATTGCAGGAAGTCCAATGCTTTCTCGCCTTTCACCCAGAACTCGCCCATGTGGCTCACATCGAACACGCCTACGCCTTGGCGCACGATCATGTGTTCTTGATTGATACCCGTAGGGTATTGAATAGGCATATTAAAGCCCGCAAAATCTGCCATCTTCGCTCCCAGAGCGATATGGATGTCTGTAAATGGAGTAGTTTTCATATAATTCTTTTAGTTCACTTTGTTTACGTTATTGGTTCGCTGCGCTCACGAAGGTGGTTCGCTGCGCTCACGAAAGTGGTTTCACGTTAATGGCTTTGCGTTATTTACGTACCGAAGGTACCACTTTCGTCGAAGACCATTTTCGCTTTAGCCACTTTCGCGGCTCTGCCGCCATTTACGAAAATTGTTACACTTTCTCAACAATTTTTAGGATCACTTGCATTGCCTTCTCCATCGATGGGATAGGCAAGTACTCAAATCGGCTGTGGAAGTTCACACCGCCAGCGAAGATGTTAGGGCAGGGTAGTCCCTCAAACGACAGGCGTGCGCCGTCTGTTCCGCCACGGATAGGTTGCACTTTGGGTGTCACGCCTACCTCTTTCATCGCTTCTTCCACGAGTGTCACGATATGCATCACGGGTTCCACTTTCTCGCGCATATTGTAATATTGGTCGCGCAGCTCAACCTCTATGGTACCTTCGCCATATTCTTGGTTAATCTTGCGTGCCAAGTGCTCCATCTCGCGTTTGCGGCTCTCAAAGCGTGCGCGGTCGTGGTCGCGGATGATATATTGCAAGGTAGTTTCTTCTACGCTACCGTTCATCGCAATGAGGTGATAGAAACCCTCGTAACCTTGTGTATGCTCTGGTGTCTCCCAACGAGGCAACATGCTTGCAAACTGATTAGCAATACGCATGGAGTTAATCATCTTGTGATAGCCATAACCAGGGTGTACATTCACGCCATGCACTTTCACTTTGCAGCCAGCGGCGTTGAAGTTCTCGTATTCCAGTTCGCCTACTGCACCACCATCCATGGTGTAGGCAAAGTCGCAACCAAATTTCTCCACATCAAAGTGGTCGGCACCTTGACCAATCTCTTCATCAGGCGTAAAGCCCACACGAATCTTACCATGCTCTATTTCTGGGTGTTGAATCAAGTACTCGCAAGCGGTAACAATCTCTGCCAAGCCCGCTTTGTCGTCTGCGCCAAGTAGAGTAGTTCCGTCTGTTACGATAATATCTTGCCCTTTGTAATCGAGTATCTCAGGGTATTTGGCTACTTCGAAGACGATGTTTTTCTCTGCATTGAGCACAATGTCATTGCCATCGTAGTTCTCCACAATACGTGCTTTCACATTCTTGCCACTCGCATCAGGAGCAGTGTCCATGTGAGCAATAAAGCCAATAACGGGCTTACCTTCTACATTAGCGGGTAGGGTAGCCATCACATAGCCATTGTCATCGAGTGTCACCTCTTGCATGCCAATCTCTTTGAGTTCATTGGCGAGGTACTTCGCAAACTCCATCTGCCCTGGAGTAGAGGGCGTCATATTAGTTTCTTCATCCGATGTGGTGCAGAAACTCACATACTTCAAAAATCTTTCTGTAATATTCATATCTTAACTATTTTATATTCTTTGTTTCCCGTTAGTTGCCCTTTATCTGCCACCTATCTCCATCGTGACCTCATCGTGACCTCATCGGAACCTCATCGGAACCTCACCGTATGATCAAAGGACTATATCCATACTATCTATATCCTTTCGCTCCCACGCGAGGATATTATCGCACACATTCTCACACATGGCGATACGTCCTTCCCACGTACCTGTGCCCGTGTGGGGTGAGAGCACCACATTATCCATCTCAAGCAGTTCTGGAGTAATCTGTGGCTCGTGTTCATACACATCCATCGCTGCACCTGCTATCTCACCTTCTTTCAGTGCCTTCACCAACGCTTGTTCATCTACGTGCGCACCGCGCGCGGTGTTGATAAGGTAGGCGGTGGATTTCATCATGCGCAATGCTTTGCCGTCAATGATATGCTTCACTTCAGGCGTATAAGGCAAATTCAAACTCACAAAATCCGCCTCCGTTAGCAACTCCTCTTTACTCACATATCTTATCGCCCCATCGCCTAATCGCCTCATCGCCCCATCGCCTAATCGCCTTATCGCCTCATCGCCTAACGGACGACGATTGTGGTACACAACGCGCATGCCGCTTGCCACCGCTCTTCTCGCCAATGCTTGTCCGATACGTCCCATGCCAATGATACCCAATGTCTTACCATACAGCGAGTGGCTGAGGTTGTTCATCACGCCAAAGGGCTCTGCCTTACCTGCCCGCAGTTTGCGGTCGAACTCTGCTGTACGTCTTGCCACATCGTGCATGAGCGCAAAAGCCAACTCTGCTGTGGGCTCAATCACAGGATTGGGGGTATTGGTCACACGAATACCGCGCTCCCTACAGGCTTCGAGGTCAATATTGTTGAACCCCACACCAAAATTCGCCACCAATTGCAGATTATTGGCAGACATAATCATCTCGCGCGTGACTGGTTTATCAAAAGTACTGACTAATACCTCTGCTTCCGCCAAATCGGCATACAAACGGTGTTCGCTCAGCCGAGTGAACCCTTCGGGGGGCAATGGGGTGGTAAAGGCAATCCGCATCATAAGCAATGAATAGAAGTATTGATTCGATATTTTCCGCTGCAAAGGTACAAAATTTTTTGCAACCATGCAAATATATTTGCGTATTCCGCAAAAATGTAGTACCTTTGTGCTCGTTTTTTGATAATACATGCGATATGAATAGGCAAATTCTCCGTTTAGCAATCCCCAGTATTTTGGCGAATATCACCATTCCGTTGGTGGGTCTGGTGGATACTGCTATTGTGGGACATCTATCCGATGCGCATGCCATTGGTGGTATTGCCATTGGCACGATGCTTTTTGATTTGCTGTATTGGAATTTTGGTTTCCTGCGTGTAGGTACCAGTGGTATGACTGCTCAGGCTTTTGGTCGTGGCGACCGCGAGCAGTGTGCCCGATTGTTGGCGCAGAGCGTAGGGATAGCGTTGATAGGTGCAGCACTTATTTGGCTGTTGCAATGGTTGTTTGTTACGGCTGCGTTGGCTATTGTGCCTTGTTCAGCAGAGGTGGCTTCTTTTGCACGCGACTATTTCTTTGTGCGTGTCTGGGCTGCGCCTGCTACGTTGTCGCTGATGGCTATCAAGGGGTGGTTTATTGGTATGCAGGACACGGTCAGTCCGATGATTACGGACATAGTGGTGAATGTGGTGAATATGGCGGTCAGTTATGCCCTCGCAGTCTATACGCCATTGGGCGCCTTGGGTGTAGCGTATGGTACGGTGGTGGCGCAATTCACAGGACTGTTGTTATCCATTGTGATTCTTATGTGGAAATATCGCCATGTATGGCTGGGGGTATCTTTCTTGAGATTGCTTAGGGATATGCGTGGTATGCGCCAACTCATATCGTTGAATGCCAACTTGTTTGTGCGTTCTTTGTGTTTTATGATTGTGTATGTGGGCTTTACGTCGTTGTCGTCGTTGTATGGCGATACGGATTTGGCGGTGTGTAGCATACTCATGAAACTGTTTATGTTGTTTTCTTATTTCGTGGATGGCTTTGCGTATGCGGGCGAAGCTCTTGTTGGCAAATACATCGGCGCAGCCAAATCTCAACCCATACCCAATAGCCCTTCAGGGCGTCCCATATCCAATAGCCCGCAGGGCGTCCAATATCCAATAGGCGGAACGCCGTCCAATAGCCCCCAAAGGGCGTCCAACATCTCCTCCCTTGTCCGTCTTCTTTTCTTGTGGTCATTGGGCGTAGGAGTTGTTTTTACGGTGATTTTTGCCTTGTGGTCTATACCAATGTACCGCATGATGACCAGCGATGTGGTGGTGTTAGGGCGTTTGACGGATTTCACGGCTTGGCTGATTGCTATGCCTATTGTTAGTACGTTGGCGTTTATGTGGGATGGTGTTTATACGGGTGCTACGGCGGGCAAGCAGATTCGCAATGGTATGATTTTGGCTGCAATAGGTTTCGTGTTGGGGTATGTAGCCACGGCTCATTGGTGGGGAGTGCATGCGTTGTTTGTGGGCTATTTCCTCCACCTCGCTGCCCGCGTTATCTACCTCACTGCTGCATGGCGTCCTCTCGTTTCTAAATTATAATTTTTTAATAATGCTTCGTTTCATTCGCCCAATTCGCCGTTAGAAATTTTGATTAATTTTCTATAATAAACTGCAATTTTGGTAGTGAAAAAATACATGTTTGCTAATTTTTGTTTTTATAATATGCTCAAGAAACTCGAAAATAGAAAATGGCGTGTGCTCAAGAGTACCCCTTTGTTGAATCTTGGTCCATGGTTGAACGTGCGCCAGGAGGTGGTGGAACTGCCCAATGGTACGCAGATTCCTGCGTGGTTTGTAATGGATTTTCCCAATTGGATTAATGTGATTGCTATCACTAAGGATGGTGATTTTGTGATGATTGACCAGTACCGCCATGCGTTGGGTGAGACGCATTATGAATTGGTGGCAGGTGTGGTGGATGAGGGCGAGACGCCTTTGCAGGCTGCCATGCGCGAACTGAGCGAGGAGACGGGCTACGAAGGTGGCGAGTGGGAGGCGTTTATGGAGCTCTCGCCTAATCCTACTAATCATACGAATAAGAGTTTTACTTTCCTTGCTACGGGTGTAGAGAAGGTGCGTGAACCGCATCAAGAGCCATCGGAGGACATTCATGTGCATGTCCTGACCCGCGATGAGGTAAAGGAGTTGCTTACTTCGGGCGAGATTATCCAAGCCCTGCATGCTGCACCGCTGTGGAAATACTTTGCCTCTCTATAAATACTTTGCCTCTCTGTAAATACTTTGCCTCTTCGTAAGTTGCAAGTATGCACGATTTTCCCCGTCCGCACCACACAATAACCATACAATAACCATACAATAACCATACAATAACCACACAATTCCTTACCTAAATACTACCTAAATGTTGCAGAAAATTATCCCTAATTAAAACAAAATTCCATTCAGAAGAGCAGTGGGGATTTTTTGTAAAAAGTAGCAATTATTAAGATTCGTTTTCTTTTCGTTTCTTGATCCGTTGCCCAATTTCACCGAGAGACGACCCTGAGAACTCCCTGAGAACTCCCCGACACCGTCCAAACCGAAAAAGTGCGTTTTGTTAAGATTGCGACAAAATAGCCAATTGTATTTTCGGACATAAGTGGCATTTTTTTTACACTACTCTTGCACAATTCAAAAAAATGTAGTAATTTTGCAGTCGATTCCTACGCTGGAGGGAAATATGTCACGCGAAAAGTGTTTCGTTTGGTTCTTTCTTAGGGTAGGTTTCGGACATATTGAAATAGCGTTTATTGACGCTTTGTGTTTGACAAAACGAAAACTTCGCAACTTTTCTATCAAATCAAAACCAAAGTAACAGTAAATGCCTATGGGTATGATTATATCCATACTACATCCATTAGGTGTAGCGTGTTTTCATACCAGCGTAGGTTTCCTGTTGTTTATTTGATTTGATGGGCATGCGAAGGCCTCGTTTTGTGAATAAGCAACACGAGGTCTGCGCTTTTTGTGTGTCTATGTGTGAATAGCCAATAAATAAACAACAAATATTAACTCTTAAAATCAAACAATTATGAGAAAATTATTTACTCTTCTCGTGGCACTCCTCGCCACCACCACCCTCTGGGCGTATGATTTCCAATCGGGTGATTTGTACTACAATATCACGAGTGATATAGAGCCATATACAGTAGAAGTGACGTATCAAGAAGAATCAGCGTATAATTATATAATGCTTGACTCTGCTATCATACCCGAGACAGTTACATATAACGACATTACTTATTCAGTCACTGGTATAGGAAAAGCTGCTTTTAAAGATTGCTTTAGTCTGGTTGAAGTTACTCTTCCTAAGAGCATAGTAAGTATTCATGAGGATGCTTTTTATAAATGTACTTCGCTCTCTTCTATTACTATGGAAAATGGTATTATAAATATTGAGAAGAGTGCTTTTCGTTATTGTAAATCTCTGACTTCCATTACTATTCCTAGTAGCATGACAAAGATAGGAAGGGAAGTATTTCGTAATTGTTCTTCATTAAGATCCATTATATGGAATGCTAAGAATTATGTTGATGCTGTATATGCTTCCCCTTTTAGTGACATAGCTTCCCAAATTACATCTTTCACTTTTGGTGACAATATTGAATGTATTCCTGCGTTTTTGTGTGATGGCATGCAGAAATTAACTTCGATTACTATCCCAAATACAGTGGTAACAATGGGAGATTGTGTTTTTCGAGGTTGTTCTTCTCTCAATACAGTTACTATTGGTAATGCAGTTAAAAATATTGGAAACAGAGCATTTTATACGTGCAAGTCTCTTACTTCTATCGTAATTCCTAATAGCGTTATAACAATTGAGGATGGGGCTTTTTGGGATTGCACCGCTTTGAGTTCGGCGGTTGTCGGTAATAGTGTTGAACGAATTGGAGAATATGCTTTTAATGGTTGTTCTTCTCTTTCATCAATTATAATTTCTAATAGTGTGAAAGAGATAGGAAGTAGAGCTTTCTACAATTGTTATCTTCTTGATTCTATCTGCTTAGGTAATAGCATTGAAACTATTGCTGCTGAGGCATTTTATGGTTGTTCTTCTCTTTCTTCAATTATAATTTCTAATAGTGTGAAAACTATAGAAGGTGAAGCATTCTATAATTGTACATCGCTTGATAGTATTGACATTCCTAATAGCGTAACACGCATTGGAGGAGGTGCATTTGAAGAAACAGGTATATACCAAAATGAATCCAATTGGGAAAATGATGTACTATATATTGGCGATTGTTTAATTGAAGCGAAAAGCTCTATATCAGATAGATATACCATTAAAAATGGTACTCGATTAATTGCTGGTGGTGCATTCAATTCCTCTCATTCTCTATCATCTATCATTATTCCTAATAGTGTAACATGCATAGGAGGTAGAGCATTCTATAATTGTACATCACTTGATAGTATTGACATTCCTAATAGCGTAACAAGCATTGGAGGAGGTGCATTTGAAGAAACAGGTATTTATAAAAATAAATCTAATTGGGAGGATAATGTACTATACATTAGTAATTGTTTAATAGAGGCTAATACCATTGAATCAAACACATATAGTATCAAAGAAAATACCAGAGTTATTGCTGATAATGCTTTTAATATTAATGGATATATCACTTCTATTACAATTCCTAAAAGCGTTACGCATATTGGTTTAAATTCTTTTTACCAATGTCACATACTTGATACCATATATTCTTACGCTACTACGCCTCCAATAGTAGATAGATACTTATGTAACACAGATCTCTATGAGTTGCTTTCGCTATTTGTACCATGTAGTACAATAGCAAATTATCAAGCAGATGCAGTTTGGGGACAAATTGCTAATATTTATTGTTTATCTTCGGAAACTACATATTTGGAAGAACTTTCGCACGAGGAAATTCAAAATACTCAAAAACTTCTCCGCAACAACGGTCAACTCCTCATCCAACGCGAAGGAAAGACCTACAATGTTATGGGACAGGAGTTGTAGTTGAGTGAATGAGCTTAAATAGCGTTGCTATTTATAAATGAAGAGGGTGGGGCAATTGCCTCACCCTCTTGTATGCAATTAGGTCAATGACCAATTGTATTTGAGTGCGCGTTAGTGTATAAGCACGTTTATTGTTGTTGCATAACGCGCGCAATCTTCTGGAGTTCTTCTTCCGTGAAAGCAATATTGTCAATAGCGTGCAGGTTGTCGTCCAACTGCGCAACACTACTGGCACCGATAATCACACTCGTTACATCTTTACTCAACAACCATGCTACTGCCATTTGTGCCAACGTCTGTCCGCGTTCTGCTGCTATTGCACCCAACTGTTGAGCACGGGCAACTGCCTCCGCAGTTACTTGCTCGGGATGCAAAAAGACATTCTTGCTGGCACGACTGCCTGCTGGTATGCCATTCAAGTAGCGGTTGGTGAGCAAACCTTGTGCCAATGGAGAATAGCAAATAAACCCAGAACCATTGGCATTGGCTACAGGCAGATTCTCCTCTAAAGTTTGAGGAAAAGCAATGCTGGCTTTGTATTGGCTAATCACACAAGGGACATGAGCAGCCGACAGATAGTCGTAGCACTCCTTCTGTTTGTCAGCAGGATAATTGCTAATGCCTGCATACAACGCTTTGCCTGCTCGCACAATGTCCACAAGCGCTTGCATTGTCTCCTCGATAGGCGTTTGTGGATCGTAGCGGTGCGAATAGAAAATATCAAAGTACTCTAATCCTGTTCGCTTCAAACTCTGGTCGCAAGATGCAATCATATACTTGCGCGAGCCACCATTACCATAAGGTCCATCCCATCCCCAATAGCCTGCCTTGGAGGAAACAATCATCTCATCGCGGTGCGCCAACAAATCTTCGCGCAGCACACGACCGAAAGTAATTTCCGCAGTGCCTGGAGCTGGTCCATAGTTGTTGGCAATATCAAAATGCGTTACACCTTTATCCCATGCGTGGAGCAACATAGCACGAGCCACATCAAAGGGGTCTTCGCTGCCGAAGTTGTGCCATAGTCCTAACGATACCAGCGGCAATTGTAACCCGCTTTTACCAGAAAAACGATATTCCATAATACTAAAATAAGGTAAAAAGGAGGCGAGAGCCTCCTATTTTATAATTTTTATAATGATTTTATTTGTTCAATTTTACTACAATGCTGGATAGTGGCTCTACTACGATGTCTTTTTGGCTGAGGTCGTAGGTCTTGCCAGTGATTACATCCACGCCTACAGGGTTGTATTTGCTGAGTATCTCTGCGTAGTTGGCTGTTGGGATGGTGCGGTTGTCTTCGCTAGCATTGATAAATACGAACACGGCCTCGCTATCGTTGTAGCGGAAGAAGCCATATGTGTTGTCACGGCTCATGAAATGCATCGTTCTACCAGTATGAATCACCTCTTCGCCCTTGCGCCATTGGAAGAGACGGCTTTGGTAGTCAAACATATCTTGCATCTCAGCTGTCACAGCTTCGCCGAGTGGCAGAGGCATACGCAGGGTGGAGTGACCCAATCGGCGGTCCGATGATTTCATAGCATACTCATCGCCATAGAACACTTGTGGAATACCGCGCATGGTGGCGAGGAGTGTATATGCCAGCTTCACACGGCGTGGGTCTTGGTCTTTTACTACATCGGCAATACGATCCATATCGTGGTTGCCGAGCATAAGCAGGATATTATTCACATTGCCATAGAGGTAGTCCATCGCTACAGCATCATACACGCGGGTCAATCCTTCGCCCCATTGCTTGCCATCGGTTTCCAATGCTTGGCGAATCGATTCTTCTACAGGGAAGTCCATCACACTTGGCAGGTGACTATCAAAACCGTTGTGGTTCTTCACGCCTGTTTGCCAATAGGCTACTGCCGATGCAGGACGTGTCCAGCACTCGCCTACGATATTGAAGTTAGGGTACTCGTCCATGATGGCTTTCACCCATTCGCTACCAGGAATCATCTCGATATATGGATAGGTGTCCACACGCAAACCGTCTAGGTTGGCATACTCAATCCACCAGATAGCCCATTGCTTGAAATATTGCAGCAAATCGGGGTTCTCGAGGTTCATATCGGGCATTGGGCGGTCAAACCATCCGCGGTTGGATAGCAATCGGTCGTACTCCGATGCGTTGATGTCGTAGTTAGCGGAGAAGACGTTGTGGGTGTTGGTGAAAGTGTCGAATTGGTTTATCCAATCTTGATATGGAAGGTCATTCATCCACCAGTGCGTACCACCGCAGTGGTTGGGCACCATGTCCATGATGAATTTGATGCCTTTCTCGTGAGCTTTTTCCACCATTTGGCGATAGAGTTCGTTGCTACCATAGCGAGGGTCAATATGATAGTAGTCGGAGCATGCGTAGCCGTGGTATGACCATGCAGCCTCGTTGTCTTCGAGCAGTGGGGTAGGCCAGATGGCGGTTGCACCCAATGCTGCAATATGGTCGAGCGAATTGATAATGCCCTGAATATCACCACCAAAGCGACCGTGTACATTGTCTTTATCGCATCCTTCTGCCATGCTTTCCACGGTGTTGTTGGTGGGGTCGCCGTCCACAAAACGGTCAGACATGATGAGGTAAATCATATCGCTGGAGTTGAATCCTTGGCGTTCTCGGCTACCTTCGCGGCGGGTGTGAATGGTGTAATCCACTTTAGAGGTGTATTTGCCTTTCTTGAGGGTAATGCGATAGGTGCCTGGCTCATTCACTACCAAATCCACAAAGAGGTAGTTGGGGCTCTCGGCGTTGTGTTGGCTTTTGACTTGCAGACCTGTGCACTCACCTTTAGCCTCTCGCCTCATCGCCCTATCGCTTAATTTTTGGATGGTCACTTCCGCATCAGCGAGGTCTTCGCCATGGAGCATGAGCGTGAGTGGGCAGTTCATCTCTGTCCACCAGCAGCGTGGCTCTGCGCGGTCAATACGGGGTTTTGCTTGCAAAGAAAAAGCACTCAATAGTGCCACGAAAAGAAAAAGAGTTTTTTTGTTCATTGTCTTAATATGGTTTAGCCCTAATCCTTTGATGTCTTCAGTGACATTAAGGACATTAAGGTCGTTATTTGCAAAATTATAGCGTATCTATAAGCCGGGTTCTGTACCCACGAGTGGGCGTCTATCATTAATCTTGAGCAATGTATTGCTACATGCTTCTCATGCTTCCTACCCTCCAACTTGCGCGAGCCGCGCTCAGGCGTTGGTTTACTTGGAATTGCAGCCCACAGTATGCTCGTATCACTTCCTCCAATCATTAGAATGGATTGTTCGTCACTTTTGCAGGGACCAAACATTACTGCCTGACGGCCATTAACCGCTGTGGTGCTCTTTGCTGCCCGGACTTTCCTCGTCATAGGGGATTAAAGCATTGGCTTTTCTTCCCTTATTCCGCGATAGACCGACACGCTATTTTATTTTTCGCTTCGCTCACTTTGCGTGGCTCTGCGCAGATTGTGTCACTTCGCGAGATTGCTTCCTTTTTATGGGGCCCCCGAAAATTTTTAATTTTTGGGGAGAGGAGCAATCGTGGTCGCCCTAAATCGCACAGCGATTTCTTTGCGACAAGCGAATTGCGACGAAGAGCGGCATACGGGAATCGAACCCGCCTCCTCGGCTTGGGAAGCCGATGCACTACCGATGTGCTAATGCCGCAAAATTTTCTGCAAAGGTATAAAAAAAATCGTAATTACACAAAAAAAAACGCAGAAAAGTGATTTTTCCGCGTTTTTTTAATAATTAAATATTTATACTGAACTTTATTGCGCTTTATCAATTTCATATTCTTCATGTACATTAACCCATTCTGTATTTCGTTTCACTATTACGGTAATTATTTGTGCTGCACCTGGAACTAAATTGAATGGAGAGTTAAACTGTAATCGATTACAACACTCTTGTGCTGCTGTTTCATTTGCAAACCACAAAGACATACCTTCTAAATAGTTATTTTTTTGCATATCCTCATAATCATAAGGAAATACAAAATAATAAATAGGAGCAACAGTTAATTCTGTCGCACCGTCTTCTTTATCTTTATCCAGTGTGCTAACATAATATGGAGTATAGTGACCTCCTTCTTCTTTTCCAAGAACTGCTTTCTTATTAAGAGCTAAGGTTGTTGCATCTGTTGCATTATCACTTGTAATTTTCACACCCAATATGGCAAAATTTGGTTTCAATGTAATACCACTTCCTATTTTGCAATTGGTCGCGGTATACATCAAATAGCCTTTATTTATCTCAATTTGACCAAACTTGTTGATGATAGCAGATTGAGGTGTTGCTACATTATTGTCAAAATCAGGAGTAGATGCCCCATGATAATACAGCGTAAATGTATTCTCAAAACCAATAAAATCTTCATTCTCAAAAAACGCATGCCTAGTTCCCACTCCACTTACAATTTGAAATGGATTAGCAGTATTGACATCTTCTTCCCCCTCTTTTTGGTAATATAAAACATCTTCTTCTTCCCATTTAACTTTAATAATATCTCCACCTTCATCCACTGCAGAAATGCGTTGTTGACCTTTGGTATTTTCTTGTTCATCTTCAAAAGATACAGCGATGCGAACTTTGTTGCTAACACCATTGTCAGGTGTGCATGCCACGAGAGCCAGCGCGGCTACAAATGTATAAATAATTCTTTTCATATTGATTTTTTAGTTAAAATGATTAGGTATTATCACCAATTGCTAATAATGTTTTTCTCGTAATCATGCAATTGACCTTGCACAGATCCTGCCAATAGTTTACTGCTGGATTCGAGTTGAATCACAGAAGTGATTGGAGATTGATACGTTGATTTTTTTGTAGTGTTCATTTTTTTTATATGAATTAAATTGTTAACATTCAGTGTGTTGTGCGTATTTTTTCTTGCTCCATGGAAGTGAATTAAATTACCCAAGTGAGCATAAAATACAAAAATCGCTGCAAAGGTACGAAAAAAAAATGAATTGTGCAAATGATTGGTGATTTTTTTTGAAATTTTAATCTTTGTACGTTATAGTTGCTGAGATTCTTTTCTGTCTTCACGCGCGCGTGCGGTGATGTGTAAGGTGTAACCAAAATCGTATAAAGGGGCGAAATTTGCGATTTAAGACGTTTTCTGTTCTCTGCCGACATCCCCTCGAAATAAGAAAATTGCAAAAAATAACGCAAAAATTTGTGTATGTCAAAAAAAAGCAGTAATTTTGCAGCGTGGAAGATTGGGGCTTGGAGAATGTG
Organism: Paludibacteraceae bacterium; assembly: GCA_045591505.1. GTDB lineage: Bacteria > Bacteroidota > Bacteroidia > Bacteroidales > Paludibacteraceae > Colicola. The sequence continues at coordinate 33,508 of JAZNSW010000025.1, read as the reverse complement.
GCGAAGCCGATGGTGGATAGTGTATGGTGGAAAAGGTTTTAGAGAATTATTAAAAAATGTATATAGATGATTGACAACGACAGAATTATTCCTGTAAAGATTGACGAGGAGATGCGAACCTCGTACATCGACTACTCGATGAGTGTGATTGTGGCCCGCGCATTGCCCGACGTGCGCGATGGCTTTAAACCTGTGCACCGCCGTGTGTTATTTGGTATGAACGAGTTGGGCAACACGAGCGACAAACCTACTAAGAAATCCGCGCGTATCGTGGGTGAGGTGATGGGTAAGTACCACCCTCACGGCGATAGCAGTATCTATGGCACATTGGTGCGTATGGCACAGCCATGGAACATGCGCAATGTATTGGTGGATGGACAAGGTAACTTTGGCTCGATTGATGGCGATGGTGCAGCAGCGATGCGTTACACCGAGGCACGCCTATCAAAGCTTGCCGAAGAAATGCTCCGCGATATTGAGAAAGACACGGTGGATATGCAGCTGAACTTCGATGACTCGCTGCGTGAACCAGTGGTGCTGCCATGTCGTTTCCCTAACCTATTGGTGAACGGTGCTAGCGGTATCGCAGTAGGTATGGCTACGAACATGCCTACCCACAATTTGGGCGAGGTAATCGACGGCTGTGTGGCATATGTGAAAAACGCGGTAGAGCGCGTGGAGAATCCTGAGGTGGAGCCAATTACCGTGGCTGAACTCATGGAGCATATCAAGGCACCAGACTTCCCTACGGGCGGTACCATATACGGTTATCAAGGCGTGCGCGATGCATATGAAACAGGTCGTGGACGTATCATCATCCGCTCCAAAGCAGAGATTGAGACCGAGGACAACGGTCGCGAACGCATTGTGATTGGCGAATTGCCATACGGTGTAGTGAAGTCTGATTTGGTGAAGAACATTGCCGATTTGGTAAACGATAAGAAGATCGAAGGTATCTCGGGTATCAGCGACCAATCCAAGCGCGATGTGCGTATTATTATCGAAATCAAACGCGATGCAAATGCACAAGTGGTGCTCAATAAGCTCTATAAGTACACCGCACTGCAATCCAGTTTCTCGGTGAACAGCATTGCATTGGTCAAGGGGCGTCCTCAACTGCTTACCTTGCACGATATGGTGGCGAACTTCATCGAACACCGCATGGAGGTAGTGGTACGCCGCACGAAGTTCGAACTCAAGAAGGCCGAAGAGCGCGCGCATATATTAGAAGGATTAATCATCGCCGTAGATCATATTGATGAGGTGGTGAAGATTATCCGCGCAAGCCGTACTCCTGCTGACGCGCAAGCGAACCTCGAAGCACGCTTCAACCTCGATAACCTGCAATCAAAGGCCATCGTAGATATGCGCCTCTCCCAACTCACAGGCTTGCGTATTGACGAGTTGAAAGAGGAGTATGCTAAGTTGCAAGAGTTGATTCAACATTTGAATGCGCTGCTCGCAAGTGAGGTGATGCGCTACGAAGTGATTGAAAACGAATTGGTTGAAATCAAAGAGAAATATGCCGATGAGCGTCGCACACGCATCATCAAGATGGCTACTGAGTTCAATCCAGAGGATATGTATGCCGACGATGATATGGTGATTACAATCTCCCACCTCGGCTATATCAAGCGTACTCCATTGGCAGACTTCCGTCAGCAAGGTCGTGGTGGTATTGGTGCCAAAGCTGGTGCTGCACGCGATGAGGACTTCATCGAATATGTCCACCAAGCCAATATGCACTCCACGATGATGTTCTTCACCGAGCAAGGTCGTCTTTATTGGATTAAGGTGTATGATTTGCCAGAGGGTAATCGCCAATCCAAAGGTCGTGCATTGCAGAATATGATTAATATTCAGAAGGGCGACAAGGTCTGCGCATTTATCCATGTGAAGAATTTGAACGATCAAGAATATGTGCAAAATCACTACCTCATCTTTGCTACCAAGAATGGCTTGATGAAGAAGACCACGCTTGAGTCGTATAGTCGCCCACGTGCTAATGGTATTATTGCTTTGGGCTTGCGCGAGGATGATCGCCTGATTCGTGTCACCCTCACCGATGGTAAGAGCCAGATGTTGGTGGCTTCCTACAACGGCAAGGTGGTTCGTTTCCCAGAAGAAACCGTTCGCCCAATGGGTCGCACCGCTTCGGGTGTGCGTTCGATTAAGTTGGACGAAGATGGTAAGGATCGCGTGATTGGCATGATTTGTGTGGAAGAGGGCAGTAAGGATTCTGTGCTGGTTATCTCTGAGAAGGGATATGGCAAGCGCACACTGCTCGATGATGAGAATGGCGAGGCAATCTACCGTATCACCAACCGTGGCGGTAAGGGTGTAAAAACCATGAACCTATCGGATAAAACGGGTAATCTCATTGGCCTCGAAGCCGTGAATGATGATATGGATCTAATGCTCATCACCAAATCGGGTACTGCTATCCGCATGGCGATGAATGCCATCAGTGTGCTTGGTCGTGCTACACAAGGTGTAAAACTGATTGAGCTACAAAAGCGCAACGATACCCTCATGTTTGGCTGCACTGTGCCAAAAGAGGAACAAGAGGAAGTGGTTGAATCTGCCGAAACGACAATGGAAGAAAATACCACCGCAGAAGAGTAATTATATAGCAAAATCGTAATAAATTTGTAAATTGTAAATAATTATGAAAAAATCAATTTTCCTTGCAGCTCTTGTGCTGATAAGTGCAGGCTGCTTCGCACAAAAGAAGAATGTAAGCACCGCTCGTAGTCTTGCAAATGCAGAGACTCCTGATTATGCAGGTGCACGTGCCGCTATTGCAGAGGCATTGCAAAACGATGAAACAAAAGATTTGGCTAACACTTGGTATGTGGCTGGATTTATTGGTTACAAAGAGTTTGAAAACGCTAACTTCAAACGCCAAGTTGGTCAGAACATTGATGTTAAGTCTTGGGGTGCTGCTGTTCAAGAGTCTTTGGGCTACTGGGCTAAGGCATACGATATGGCTCAAGTCCCAACCTATGATAAGAAAGGAAAAGCAAAATACGATACCAAAACTCCAAAGAGCATCCTGCCAAAGGTAGTAGAGTATTTCCAATTCCAACCACTCATCATTGCTGGTTTCGATGCATATTCTGCTAATGATCCATCATTGGCATACGACCTCTTCATGGCACACAATAATATCCCTGAAATGAAGATGATGCAAGATAATCCAGAAGAGGCTGCTAAGCTCCTCCGTGATACTAGCTACTATACTTGCATTTACTATGCTGGTCGTTTTGCTTACGAGGCTGAGCGTTTTGATGAGGCTATTGCTACTCTCGAGCGTATGAACTCCGAGCATGCGAACGCTAATGCTTTGCGCAAAGAGATTATCTTCGCTAACGAGTATATCTATCAAATCTATCTCGAGACAAAAGACACCGTTAATGCTATCGCTTCTATCCAAAAGAGCATCGATCTTTTCCCAGAGGAGCCATGGTTCATGCAAAACCTCATCAACCTATATATCAACTCTGGTCAAGAGGACAAAGCTATTGAGTACTTGGATATCGCTATCAGCCGCGAACCTAATGTAGGTCAATACTACAACTCCAAAGGTTCTATCCTCGCTCGTACGGGCCGCTTCGAGGAGTCATTCAAGGCTTTTGAGCAAGCTATTGCTATCGAGCCTAACAATGCCCTCTTCCTTGAGACACTTGGTTTTGCTTATGTAGATCTTGGCAATAAACTCAACGACGATGCTGTTTACTTAGACGCTAAAGCTTATGCTAAGGCTAAAGTAGATATTGACAAAGCTTTCCAAAATGCATTGCCATACTTTGAGAAGGCATATGAGTTAGAGCCAGACAACTACGATTACAAACGCTCACTTCGTTCGCTCTACTACCGTCTTGGTATGAACGACAAGTACGAGGCTTTGGCAGACTAATATATGGGACGCATCCTAGCGATTGACTATGGACGCAAACGAACTGGATTAGCCGTTACGGATATTCTCCGCATAACGGCTAATCCGCTTGTTACTATCCCCACGCATACACTTGAAGCATGGTTGACGGATTATTTCTCCAAGGAGCCTGTGGATGAAGTGGTGATTGGTCATCCTCGTCAGATGAATGGTGAAGATTCGGAGTCAATGCAGTATATCCAACCTTTCATCAACCGCTTTCGAAAAGTGTTTCCCAATATGCCACTGAAGGAATACGATGAGCGTTTCACTTCGGTCATTGCCCACCAGGCGATGATTGCAGGAGGCATGAAGAAAAGCCAACGCCAAGATAAATCCGTAGTCGATAAACTAGCTGCTTGCATTATCTTGGAAGGCTATTTGGATAGTATTCGCTAAACACTAAACTCTAAACGCTAAACACTAAACACTAAACACATGATATTACCAATATATTTATATGGTCAACCTGTGTTGCGCAAGCCCACAGAAGAAATAACTCCTGATTCGCTTGATATCAAGCAACTTATCTCTGACATGTGGGAAACGCTTGAGATGGCAGAAGGATGTGGCTTAGCTGCGCCACAAATTGGCAAATCCATCCGCCTTTTTATTGTGGATGGCACGGAACTGGCAGAGGATTATCCAGAGTGCCAGGATTTTAAGAAAGTATTTATCAACCCAGAAATTATCGAGGAGAGTGAGGATACTTGCACTTTTTCCGAAGGATGCTTATCCTTGCCAGGTATCTCCGAGAATGTCGTGCGTCCAGCATCGATTACGATTCGCTATATGGACGAGAACTTCACCGAGCATACTGAAACCTATAGCGGTTTTGCTGCGCGTATTATTCAGCACGAGTACGACCATCTGGAGGCACATGTCTTCACCGATCGCATCTCGCCTATCCGCCGTCAGTTTGTAAAAACCAAACTCACCAATATCGCCAAGGGAAAAATCGCTGCTCGCTACCGCACCAAACGATAATGGTTTAGTGTTTAGTGTTTAGTGAACGGCGCAGAGCGCCTACTGTTTAGAGATTAGAGAGATGAGCATTATAACGATCGTATTATTAGCAATAGGACTAGCCATGGACTGCTTTGCGGTGTCGGTGTGCAAAGGGCTCACTTCGCCGCATGGCTATGTGCCTCGTTATATCAAACCCATGCTGATGGCATTGCTTTTTGGCTTGTTTCATGCTGGCATGCCACTCATTGGCTATTTCGCTGGCAGTTTCTTTGCCTCTTTCTTCGAGCGATTTGCCCCATGGATAGCATTGATATTATTAGGATTTATTGGCGGAAAGATGATTTACGACTCGCTTAAGGAGGATAACGATGAGGCACATTTAGCCGATTTCTCATTCTTCTCGCTATTATCGTTGGCATTCGCTACCTCTATGGATACATTGGCTACGGGGGTGATTTTCATTCCTCATCCAGAGGTGTTGTGGTTAGCAGTGGGAGTGATTGCTGCCACCTGCTTTCTTTTTTCTATGATAGGGTTTGTTATTGGGCATTTGGTGGGTGCACGACTCAGAATGAATGTAACGATACTCGGCGGAGTGATCCTCATCCTCATCGGCATCAAAATCTTCCTCGAAGGAATTCTTTAATCACCATCCATTATCCACCATCCATTATCCACCATAAACCATCCACCATCCACTTAAACAATGTTCTTAATTCAAAATACACTAGTCAGTTTAGATGTCTTGGAAAAAGACTTCTATTGCGATTTGGATAAATGTCGTGGTTGTTGCTGCATCGAAGGCGATGCAGGGGCTCCGCTCACCGATGAAGAGGAAGAGAAGATACGCGATATACTACCTATATTGTTGCCCGATATGACCAAAGAGGCACGTGCTGTAGTAGAAGCGCAAGGTATTTCCTATCTTGACCCTTCAGGCGAAAAAGTGACTTCTATCGTTAACGACAAAGATTGTGTCTTCGCCCGAACAGACCACAATGGTTGGTGCTATTGCTTGATTGAGAAGGCGTATAATGCAGGTAAGATTGATTTCAAAAAACCTATCTCTTGTCATTTGTATCCTATTCGCCTTAATCAAGTGGGTGATATGATTGGGGTAGAGTACCACCGTTGGGATATTTGCCACTGTGCGCGTGTATTGGGTAAGAAACTACATTTGCCTATCTATCAATTTCTTAAGGAACCTCTTATCCGCCGCTTTGGTCAAGAGTGGTATGATGAGCTTTCGTTGGTCGCTTCTGAATGGAAACGCGCTGGAAGCGCTTCAGTTTAGTGAACGCCCTGCGGGCTACTGTTTAGTGTTTAGAGATTTATCGAGATATGAATAGTTTTAGAAAATTGAATGCATATATCTATGCAAAAGAAATGGTTAAAAAAGTATATGAACTTTTGAAAAAGTTTCCACGAGAAGAGCAATATGCATTATGTGATCAGTTACGTAGAGCTGTGATTTCTTTACCCTCTAATATAGCAGAAGGCACAGGACGTGTATCATCAAAAGACCAAGCTCATTTTTTTACTATTGCATATGGTTCATTGATGGAAGTCTTAGCACAAATGGATGTTGCGTGTGATCTCGGTTATATTTCGAATGATGAATTCAATGAAATAGAAAAATTGATAGATACAGAGGCCAAGTTACTTACTGGTTTGGCCACAAAATGCAAATCACTAAACAGTAGCGGCAACGCCGCGTTCACTAAACACTAAACAAATGATTGCTTCAATCATTACCATTGGCGATGAACTCCTCATCGGGCAAGTAGTTGACACCAACTCGGCTTGGATGGCTGAGCGACTCAATGAAATAGGCATTGAGTTGCACCAAGTCACCTCCGTTCACGACAACCGAGAACATATACTGAAGGCATTGGATGAAGCCTTTTCGCGTGCTGATATTGTGCTTACCACAGGCGGTTTAGGTCCTACCAAAGATGATATTACCAAGCATGTACTCTGCGAATATTTTGGTACTACATTAGTGGAAGACTTTCGCGTACGCGAGCACATACACGAATTATATAAGGAGCGTCCCGATGTGCTCAACCGATTGACTGCCACCCAATGGCTCGTACCCGAGTCGGCTACCATTCTCCCCAATCGGGTAGGTAGTGCCCCTATCATGGTTTTTGAGCATCCCTCTCGCTCACCCCATCGCTCCATCGTCTCATCACCCCATCGCTCCATCGCCTCATCGCCTCATCGCCCCATTCTAATCTCCCTCCCTGGTGTACCACACGAGATGAAGATTGCCATGACGGAGCAGGTGATGCCGTATTTGCAACTGAAAACTGAAAAGGGAAAACGGAAAGGTGATATAATTCATCGCATAATGATGTTGTATGGCATAGCAGAATCGACATTGGCATTGCAGATTGAGGATTGGGAAAATGCTTTGCCACCTACTATGCACCTTGCCTATCTGCCCAAGGATGGCGTCATCCGCCTGCGACTGAGTAGTTATGGCGAAGCAACAAAAGAAGAAATAGAGCAGCAATTAGCCAATCTAAAGCCCATAATTGCGGACTATCTCATCGCCACCGAAGATTTGCCGTTGGAAACAATATTGGGCAATCTGCTCAAAGAGCGTCAGCAAACGATTGCCACTGCCGAGAGCTGCACTGGAGGACGATTGGCTGCTACGCTGAATGCGCAGTCAGGTTCATCGGCATACTATATGGGTTCTGTCATTGCATACGATAATTCGGTAAAAACCAATCTCTTAGGTGTGTCGCCAGATATTTTGCAAACCCACGGTGCTGTCAGCGAAGCTACTGTTCTTCAGATGGCTAATGGCGTTCGCCAGTTGCTGCATACCGATTATGCGATTGCTACATCGGGCATCGCGGGACCTACTGGTGGCACGCCCGATAAACCCGTGGGCACTGTTTGGATTGCATGGGCCACTCCGTGGGGCACCACAGCCACATGCTATCACTTTGGCATTGCCCGCGAACGCGAACAAATCACCCAACGGGCAGTCACTGCCGCCATCGTAGAACTCATTAAATCACTAAACACTAGCCCGCAGGGCGTTCACTAAACATAAAAATAATGGAATACATACGAGATTTATTCATCACCCCTTCTGTCACCCAATCCATTGTGCTACTCACGATGGTTGTGTCATTAGGCCTCTGGGCAGGCGAACATTTGCGTATCAAGAAATTTTCTTTGGGCATTACATGGATTCTTTTTGTGGGTATTTTGTTGGCGTCTTTGGGTGTAACCATTGATCCACAAGTGGCGCGTTTTGCCAAGGATTTTGGCTTGATACTTTTTGTATATAGTATTGGTTTGCAGGTAGGTCCATCGTTCTCGCCTTTTGGTAAGAGTGGTTTGCGCCTCAATCTGCTATCCATGGCTATTGTGCTCTTGGGCTGTGCTTGCACGATTGGTTTGCATTACCTCACAGGTATTGATATGAGCACCATGGCGGGTATCATGTCGGGTGCGGTGATGAATACGCCATCGCTGGGTGCGGTGCAGCAAGCGGCATCAGATATTTTGGGGCATGTGCCATCGGATATTGCTATGGGCTATGCCATGGCGTACCCGCTAAGTATTGTGGGACTGATTCTCTCTTTTGAGGTCATCCGTTTTCTTTTCCGTGTGAATCTCACTAAGGAGGATGATCGTTTGCGCGAGGAGAATATCTCCGATGATGAACCCATATGTATTGATGTTCGTTTGTCTATCCAGCGAACAATCTCCTTGCGGGAGTTGCATAACCTATGTCCTGTGGACCATATGTTGGTGAGTCGTGTCACCCGCACGGATGGTACGGATGAGTTGGTGACGCCCGATACGCTCTTTCATCCCAATGATGTGGTGCGCATTGTCAGTGATCGCCGCCATCAAAATCACTTGGAGGTACTGGGTGAGATTACGCACTATGGTTTTCGTGGTCGTGAACGTTCGGCGCACCTTATCTCGCGTCGTGTGGTGGTCACTCGCACCGAGTGCAATGGTAAACGATTGAGTAGCTTCGATATACGCCACCGCTACCATGCCACTATCACCCGCATCAACCGCGCGGGTGTGGAGTTGTTGGCTACGCCCGATCTGGTGTTGCAGTTGGGTGACCGCATCATGGTGGTTGGTGACCGCGATGATGTGCAGCATGTGGCAGATATTTTTGGCAACGAGCTTCGCCGATTGGATTTGCCCAATCTGATGCCTATATTCTTTGGCATTTTCTTGGGTGTATTGTTGGGTTCATTGCCAGTGATGATTCCTGGCATGAATCAGCCTTTTAAGTTGGGTTTGGCGGGTGGTTCGCTGATTGTGGCATTGTTGATTGGTCGTTTTGGTCCGTATTATAATATGGTCACTTTTGCCACCACGTCGGCAAATATGATGCTCCGTCAGGTGGGTCTAACCTTGTTCTTGGCAGCAGTAGGTTTGAGTGTCGGAGATAGTTTTGTGCCTACGATTATGAATGGTGGATATATGTGGATTGTGTATGGTTTTTTGATTACGATGATTCCGCTGGTGGTGATAGGATGTATTGCCTATAAGGGCATGAAAATCAACTATTTTAAGGTGATTGGTCTGCTCACGGGTGCCATGACGGGTGCGCCTGCATTGGGCTATGCACAAAGTCTCTCTCCGCACAACGATCAGGCGTCTGTTACATATGCTACGGTCTATCCCTTAACGATGTTTCTCCGTGTGATGGCAGGCCAGTTGTTGGTGGTAATTTTCTGCTCGTAATTCCCTCGCCTTATCGCCCCATCGCCCATTGCCCCTATTGGCTATTGGACGCTTCGCTATTGGCTATGGGACGCCCTACGGGCTATTGGATATTGGCGGAACGCCCCCTCATCGCCTATTCGCCTCATCGCCTCATCGCCTAATCGTTTTTGTAACGTCGAGGGCACCGACCTCGTTCGCATGCTCACGAGCCCACCTCGAAGTTACTGCATCCAAATGCAGCCCATACTTCAGCAGTTCGCAATTATTTGCAAAATCGGTTACACCTTTTGCAATAACTATTGCATACACAATTATGAGCAAGCTCCTATTGTGCTGCAAAAGTCTATTGCAGATAGATAAATCTATCTTTTTTGCAAATAATTGCGAACTTGCTTGCGTATGTTCATTTTTTTTGTAACTTTGCGGCGTGAAATAGATATATATTAGAATGATGGAAAACAATAATACTTTGCTCTCTATATCAAGAGAAGAGGAATGAAGGATTTAACGAATAAATAATGGGAGAAAAAGGAGAAATAGTAATCTATCAAACGCAAGACGGAATAACTCAACTTGATGTTCGTCTTGATGGTGATACTGTGTGGTTATCGCAGGATCAAATGGCACAATTATTCGAACGCGATAAGTCTGTTATAACGAGACATATATCAAATATTTATGCAGAAGGAGAGTTGCCTCGTGAAAGTACAAGTGCAAAAATTGCATTTCTACCTCAGACTCGTGAAAGAACTTATGAATACACTATCGTTCTTGATGTGGCTGAAAAAACGATTCGTAATTATGCAGGAGAGGAAACTAAATTGACTTTCCGTGTAGATATTGATGAAGAATCAAAAGTGAATGCTTTTAGTGAGAATATGGATATTAAAAGCAGCATCATCCGCGAAATGTGGCTGAAGGATTATAGGCTCATCGAAAATAGTATAATTCATTGAGAAACATGAAGGTATTAGAAATTAAATATGAAGTAGAGGAGATATTGTTAAACTCCGTGACAGACAGAAATACAACGTTATTCGTTTGGATGATGGCGTTTGTGATTTATTTGTTATTGAGTTATTTGAAGGAAATATGGTAAAGCTACATGAAGTTGATGATTGGATTAACATCAATGAAATTTCTCCTGTTTTGATAGATGGTAAGCAAGATAGATTAATATGGGAGGATTGTATTGTAGCTGCATCTACGATAGCAGATGGCGACCCTATGCCTATATATCATATTGACAAATCATATTTTATGGATAAGTTTAAACAGGTATTTGATGGAACACAATCCTTTTATGATATAGTCGTAGAAAAAAAATATCAATATGTACATGATGTGCAGCATTGGTTGCGTGAGAGCGGGCATACAAGTTCAGCGTTGAAAATTAATGATGATGAGTTGCTAAGTAGATACTTATATAAAAGAACTATCTGGAATTAATTTTTGTAACTCAATATCATTTAAGTCTGCTCTTCTATCAAACCCCACCGAAGTCCTAGTGATGTTGTATATTAAAATATTTTTAGTATCTTTGCAGTCGATTTACATCTAAAGTATGGAATAAGGCAGAAGAGATGTTGGTATCAACCCCCTATAGGACGTTAGGTCACCATGCTTTTACATCTAAAAACTGGATAGTTCGTTGGGCATTGACCCCGTATTTGCAACGATAGTGTTCAGATGTGCAAGATGTTTAATCAGTGCAATAATTCAAATAACACTTTATGATTTACATTGGTATTGACATCAGTAAGGATTCGTTCGTAGCAGCTTATCCTACCAAGAGTGGTTATACCACTAAAACCTTCAACAATGACACCAAGGGTGTGCGCCAGTTTATTAAATCCCTTCCCGATGAGAGCCATTGTGTGATGGAAGCAACTGGTAACTATAGCATGCTTTTGCTCTATCTACTCCAACAGGCAGACATTCTTGTCAGCATGGAGAATCCGCAGAAGATCAAGCATTTCTCTCGCGCAATGATGAGTGTTACAAAAACGGATGAGATCGATGCAAAACTCATTGCCATATATGGTGAGAAAATGAATCCAGCACCATACAAGATACCATCAGAGAGTATCCTTTTGCTAAAGCAAAAACGTACTGTTTTGCGCCAATTAAAAAAGCACTTAGCAGCTACGATAAACCTGCAACAGTCGTTGGCAGTATTGCCTAAGCAAGATACTACAAGTAAGGTAGCAGTAGAGCAAACTATCAAGTTTTTACACAAACAAATCTCTAAAATGGAAGAAGAGATTACGAATCTTTCCAATAAGGAGTTTAAGCGTCAAATGGACTTGCTCACTTCCATTAAAGGCATCGGTAATACTCTCGCTTCTGCGCTGATAGTTGCCACTGGAGGGTTTACTTACTTTACAAGTGCAAAGCAGATATCACGCTTTCTTGGGATATGTCCTACTTACCAACAATCAGGTACATCAGTCAATATCAAAGGTCATATTAATCGCAATGGTGATACTCATCTACGCTGTCAGTTATATCTTGCTGCTTGCTCTTCGCTTCGGTGTAATACTGCATGCAAACAAGCTTATGATAGATTGCGAGCCAACGGCAAATCGGGCAAATCTGCTATCATCGCAGTAGCGAACAAACTCATTCGTCAAGCATTTGCAGTTGTCACATCTAATCGACCATATATCGATGGATATGTATCAACTTTTGCATAAAAAGCACTTTTTTGGTAAAAATTTATTATAGTTCGTCTTATGGTGCTCGCCTAATTTGCGGGGAATTTGATGAAAAGTAAATAAAAACTGCGATATATTTGTATATATCGCTTTTTTTTTGTACCTTTGCGGCGTGAATAAAATAAGTTTCAAAATCATATAAATCATTATATTATGAAAGGGATCCAAAATACAAGTACTGATAACTTTAGTACAATAATTGGTAATAATAAAAAGTTCTATGTGCCACGTTTTCAGCGTGATTATTCATGGGAACTTGAGCAATGGGATGATTTATGGCAAGATATTGATACTATGCTAACCCGTAATGAAGATGATCATTATATGGGATATCTAGTTCTTCAGACAGCTGACGATAAAATACATCATATTATTGATGGTCAACAACGCTTTTCTACTATTATGATTCTAATCCTTGCGGCACTAAAGAATATACAAATGTTAATCAATAAAGGTTTGGAAGTAGATGAAAACAAACAACGTATGAGTAATCTAACTAACTTGTATATAGGTAAAGTTGATCCAGTTTCTTTGGAATATGATAATATATTGGTGCTTAATAAGAATAATGATGGCTATTACAAGGACTACATAGTTAAGATGGACACATCTATTGTGCGTGGCTTGACTGTTTCTGAAAAATTAATGAAAAAATGCTTTGAGTTTTTTGATAGCAAGCTTCGTGGTAAGTTTCAAAATGGTAAGGGATATGCTAAATTTATTCAGGATGTAGTAGAACGTCTTTATTTTACTAAGATTGTTGTAAGTGATGAACTTAATGCGTTTCGCGTGTTCGAAACGTTGAATGCTCGTGGTGTTCAGCTATCTTCTGCTGATTTGTTAAAGAATTATCTATTCTCACTAGTTGATGATGCTAACTCTCATGGAAGTCATATAGAGCAATTAGAACAAAAGTGGATGCGCTTATGTCAAATTATTCGTTCTGAGAAGTTACCCGAGTTCTTACGATATTTTTGGAATTGTAAACACAAAGCTATACGCTCTAAAGATGTGTTCAAGACTATTAGAAATGAGATTAAAACGGCTGTCGAGGTGTTTCGATTGGTTGATGAGATGATTTGTTATAGTCATGTTTATATGGCTTTGATGGATAAAAATGATGAGTTATGGGAGGGAAATGTGGAAATTAAGAAATTGATAGAAGTGTTTAATCTCTTTAGGCTCAAACAACCTTTCTCTGTTTTGATGTCGGCAAAACTCTGCTTGAGTAACGACGAATTTAAGCGTGTATTAAAAAGTATTGTTACGATTTGCTTTAGGTATAATGTTATTTGTGATCGCAATCCAAATGATCAAGATGCTCCATTTAATGCTTTATCGATGTATATTCAAAATAACAATATGGCTGATTTATCGATACTTGACAAGATTTGTATTAGTGATCAAGATTTTGAACGTATGTTTGCGGAAAAAGCATTTCCTTATAACTCACGCAATGTAAAGGTAATTCGTTATATACTTGGAAAAATTGATCGATATAATGGATCTACACTCGAAATTGCAATAGAGGATGAAAATGTTTCTATAGAACATATTTTGCCTCAAAACTATTCTGAGAATTGGAACTTTGATGAACGTAAATGGATAACTATGGTTGATCGTTTGGGAAATATGTCTTTGTTAGAAAGAACATTAAATACGTCTCTGCAAGATGCGTCCTACCAGAACAAATTAGCCGTGTATAATGAATCAAGTTACAAGTCATCAAAGGAGTTAGTTGAAAGTTATCCAACATGGGATGAGGACTCAATAATACGTCGTCAGCAAAAAATGGCAAAAGTTGCAAAGTCTATTTGGAAGATCCAATAAATTTAGTGTAACAGAGATTGGAAAAGAACTTATAGTAATGTCATATAGTCGTTATAAAACCAATCTAGATTAATACCTATGGGCAAGTTTTTACAAAAAGGAAATGACGGATTTCGTGCAGTACGAAATGGCGAGTTTGTAGATAAAAGTGCATTGATTCAAGTAATCAATTCTACACTTAATACAGAGCGCCAATTCACTTGTGTTAGTCGTGCACGCCGCTTCGGTAAGTCTATCACAGCCAAGATGCTGTATGCTTACTACGACCAATGGTGCAATTCCAAAGAACTATTCCAAGACTTACAAATAGCCCATAGTCCTTCGTTTCAACAGCATTTTCAACGCTATCCAGTACTCTATTTGGATATGACGGACTTTATGACTCGCTATGAGCCCGAGTATATCGTTGAACATATCCAATTGGATGTGATAGCAGAGTTGCGTGAGATATATCCTGACTTGTCCTATCCAGAAGATAATAATTTGGCTGATGCTTTATATACGATAGCGTCTCAGCCCAATCAAGAGAAGTTTATTGTCATCATAGACGAATGGGATGCTCCTCTGCGAGAATTGCCACAAGGTAGCACCGTGGTGGATGAATATATCACATTGCTGCGTGGACTCTTTAAGTCCACCACAGCGATGTCCACTTTTGCAGGAGTGTATATGACAGGTATTTTGCCAATCAAGAAATACAACACCCAATCTGCACTCAATAATTTCCATGAATACTCCATGGTGCAACCTGGTCCATTGGCAGAGTGTTTTGGCTTCACAGTGGATGAGGTGAAAGACCTGTGCGAGAATCATAATATGAGTTATGCGCAACTAGCAGAATGGTACGATGGTTATCAGATTGGTGGTAGTAAGGGAATGTTTAATCCAACTTCTGTCATGGCGGCTATCTATAACGATTATTGCGATAGTTATTGGGCAAATACGAGCGCATACGATACGGTAGCAACGTATATTCGCATGGATTTTGATGGACTGCAAGATGATGTGATTCGTTTATTGGCAGGTGAGTCTTGTTCGGTAGAAACGGCGAGCTTCCAGAATGACTTGAATATTGTGCGTAGCAAAGATGATGTGTTGACTTCTTTGATCCACTTGGGCTATTTGTCGTATGATCGAGAGCAACGTACATGCCATATCCCAAATCGTGAGGTGGCGACAGAGTTTAAGAATGCCATCGTGTCGGATAGTAACTGGGGAATTGTTGCCACAGCGATTCAGCAGTCCGAACAGTTGCTAAAAGCTACGCTGGATGGCAAGGAGGAGGTAGTGGCTGCAGCTATTGATGCGATTCATAGTGATGCTACGAGCGTGTTGCAATATAATGATGAGAACTCCTTGGCTTGTGTGCTTACATTGGCGTATTATACCAGCCAAAAGGATTATATGAGGGTGCGCGAGTTGCCTAAGGGTAAGGGCTTTGCAGATATTGTTTTGCTACCTCGTCCTAATTGCAATAAGCCTGCCGTAGTGCTTGAACTGAAGTATAATCAATCAGCAGATACAGCCATCACGCAGATACATGATAAGCGTTATGCTGGCATATTGAAGGATTTTGCAGGCGACGTGGTCTTAGTCGGAATAAACTACGACAAAACAACCAAAAAACACGAGTGTAGGATAGAGAGGGAGTAGGGAGTCAAAGAGAAAGACGTCAGAAAAGGTGTCGGAAAAGATGCCAGAATAGGCGTCAGAAAAGGATACGGAAAAGACTACGGAAAAGACTACGGAAAAAATCTTATGCATCATAATGAATAATCCTCGTGTCGCATATCGAGATCTTTCCGAGGCTCTTGCTATGACAGAGGATGGTAACCAAAAGTGATACCAAAAGTGATACCAAAAGTAAACGAACTATAAGACAGCAAGAAATCATTAAATTAGTGGCAGAAAATCCGACAATTTCGATTGCGACACTAGCATTGCGGTTAAAAGTATCGAAACCAACCATAAAGAGAGAAATGTTTGGCCTATCTGATGTTTTAGAGCACATAGGTCCAACTAATGGAGGATATTGGAGGATAAAAGAATGAACGAACTAAGGTGTGAAGGAGTTAACGAATCGTTAAACATTCAACATTAAACACTAATTGTCTTTAAAAGAAAAAAACGAATATTAATCAATTCGGCAGTCTACAGTGAGCGTAGCGAACGATCTACCATCTACAGCGTAGCGATCTACAGGCGTAGCCGATCTAAATAAGAATTATGGCAACAGCAATCGAATTTAATCACGTAGGCAAACAATACCGCCTGGGGCTTGTGTCCACAGGTACTATCAGCCACGACCTCAACCGTTGGTGGCAAACCGCTATCCTCCGTCGTGAGGACCCTTATCTGAAGATTGGCTCGGTCAACGACCGCGCCACCAAAGCGGACTCCGACTATGTCTGGGCACTCCGCGATATTGACTTCAAGGTCGAGCAAGGCGACGTTGTCGGCATCATCGGCAAGAACGGTGCAGGCAAGAGCACGCTCCTCAAACTCCTCAGTAAGGTCACTGGTCCCACTGTGGGCACTATCCGCGCCCGCGGTCGTATCGCCAGTCTGCTGGAGGTGGGTACGGGCTTCCATCAGGAGATGACGGGTAGGGAGAACATCTTCATGAACGGTGCTATCCTTGGCATGACCAAGCAGGAGATTGCAGCCAAGCTGGACGAGATTGTCGCTTTCTCTGGCTGCGAGAGGTATTTGGACACTCCTGTGAAACGCTATAGCAGCGGTATGATGGTTCGTTTAGGCTTCGCTGTTGCCGCGCACTTAGACCCCGAGATTTTGGTGGTGGACGAAGTCCTCGCCGTCGGCGATGCTGAGTTCCAAAAGAAAGCCATCGGCAAGATGCAAGACGTCTCCAAAGGCGAAGGCAGAACGGTACTGTTTGTGAGTCATAATATGGATAGCGTAAGAAAATTATGCAATACTGGCGTATTACTGAAGAATGGTATGATTGACTATTTAGGTGGAATAGGAGAAACTATTGATCGCTATCAAAAGTTGTGTATTACACCAGCATCTCCTATTTGGGAAAATGTTGATGGAGAGAATTTAGATGGTTTAGTTTTGCATAGAATGACATTAGAAAATAAAGATGGTCAATTGATTGATGTTGCAGGTACTATTTCTGATGAAGAAATCTATATAAACATAGATGTTACTTTGCCAGAGGTAAAAAAGAGTTTAACTATTGGTGTTATGATGTTTGATGAACGCGGGAAAAATATTTATAGATTATTGAACACTGATATTGATGCTGAATTCAATAATCAACTTCATGTAGGAAGAAATATGTTACGAGCAAAATTGCCAACTGATTTTTTGTTCTCGGGGAGATATGATTTAATTTTTGATGCTAGTTATCATAATTCGAGTTGGATATCATGTCCATATCATGATACGTCACGTATGGTTTCATTTAATAAATTAAATAATAATTTTTCCACATTATTACGTCGTGAAGCAGTTGTTGCTCCAGCGGTGGAGTGGGTGGTGTCAAATTAAGTATATAAAATGCGATATGAATTGTGTAATTTGTGCAATAGCAAAACAAGAAAATCAATACATCTACGAATGGGCAAAACACCATTTAGATATTGGATTTTCACATATTCATATATACGACAATAATGATTTCGATGGTGAATGTATAGTAGACGTTTTTAAAGGAACCCCCATAGAGAAGAATATAACCATTCATGATGTTCGTGGCAAAATATGTATGCAATTAGAGGTCTATCAAAATTGTTATGATAACGAAATTTTTGATTGGTGTGCTTTTATTGATATAGATGAATTTATTACGTTTGTTTCTCCAACGATGAATATTTGCGATTTTCTGCGCGATAAAATACAATTTGATGCAGTACATTTGAATTGGTTATGTTATGGAGATGATCAGCAATTAGAATCTGATGGAAGAGGTGTTAAAGCACGATTAACTCATCCTATATTACCATTGGATTTCAAAGCGCAGTATATTATGATTCCTGAAAATGCACATATAAAAAGCATCATTCGTAAGGGATTAAGGATTTGTTGGAATGTTCCAGGAGAAATTATAACATTTGTGACTCCCCATACTCCCGCTTATTTGGATTATGTATGTGATGAATTAGGGAATCTAGTTGAAAATATGCCATGGAGTAAAATGAGTCATAATGTATGTGTTATCGCTCATTATATAACAAAAACTATTTCAGAATATGGCGTAAAAGTTCAACGTAGAGCAGCAGATAGCAACGGTTTTACACATTCCTATGCTCGTTTTTTTCGTTACAATAAACTTTCTTTGAGAAAAATATTATTACTAAAAAAAATGAACCCCTCCATAAGTATGATAAGTATAATAATTGAAAAAGTTAAATGGTGGAATTTTTTGAATCATACATTATTTGCTAGGTATTTTAGATATTATAACAGAAGGATAACACAAGAAAAAGCGATCATAAAATATCTTGATAAGAATAACTGCTCTTGATTATATCCAAGGAAGTTAGGAGGCACCGACTCTGGCTATTTTTATATGCGGAATGGCAAGCAATTCTACCGCACACGCGAAGAGAACTATCGGCAGAACCAATCTCCGCGTTAGAAATGGAACTCAGCAGTTTTTGCATATGCACACCAGCAACTCCGTGCCATTGAATCAAATGAATCCCAAACTGCCCAGATGAATGCGGATTATGCCGTTGCCAAATACCTCGCCCCCAACGGCAAATCCTATCCCACCGCTCACGCATGGAAGTTCAATTGCCTCCTCTACGAATATAAACAAGAAAATCCATTTGAGCCAGAAAAATAATAGAGATAAAATTAGAATATTAACTATGGTTAACTATAGTAAGTGATAGAGTGTATATGAATGAGACTGTAAAAACGAATATTGAACGATATATTGCGGACATAGATCCACAATATGCTATTTTGATTAGCGGCACTTGGGGAACTGGTAAAACATTTTTTATACAACGATGGATTACACAGTATATGAATGAATGTAATGGTGAAGTGCAAAATGAAGATGAAAGGATACTACCTCCTATCCGAATCTCCTTGTTTGGTACATCATCTATACAAGATATTTATGAACGGGTACGTGAGGCACTCAATCCAAAGTTATATAAGGCCGTAAAGTTAGGTACAGTCATAGTTGACAAAGCAAGTAAGATTTTAACTGGAAATGAATTGTTAGATGATATAAATATACCGTTTGAAGTAGAAATGGGTATATGGAAAAGGTCTAGCAAAGCATCTAAAGGATGCCAATTACTCGTTCTTGATGATTTGGAACGAAGTAAAGTGCCTATTGCAGAGATATTAGGTTTTATAGATATGTTTCTCAATGTATATCATTTCCATGTGATAGTTGTTGGTGATGAAAGCCATATCTCTCAAGAAGAGAAAGAAATATATAAACAATACAAAGAAAAAGTATTTGGAAATACGTTTTATATAGAATGTGATGTGGAGTCAGCTGTTACCGAATTCATAAATGAATCTGAATTATTGTCTCCAACTGCGGGTGAGTTTTATAAAAATAATATTGACTTGGTGATTGATACATTCTATGCAACTGGATATAAAAATCTGCGAACTCTTCGTCAATCTTTGCATCAATTTACATTTATATATGAAGAATTGATATCAGGTGCAGAATTGTATAAGAAAGAGTTATTAGCGAATTATTTGGCCATATCAATAGAATTACATAATAATCCTTTGTGTGATTTAGAGCAAAATATTAAAAATCTACGGTATGGTATGTGTGGTAAGGATAGTGATTTTTCATACATTATTAGTAAATATCAATTTATAGAGGGGAAATATCAAATTCGTATTTTCAAAGGATTTGATGTTATTGTAGATGCAATTAAATATGGAATATTGATTTCTGATAAGATAAATTTAGAGATTGAAATGCGAAAAAATAAATCTTTATCAGAACAATATAGATTATATCCATTGATGTCCAATGAAGAGTTCATACAAAGTACAGAAGTGTTGTGTGATTATTTGGACAATGATATTGAAAGTCTTCATGAGTACTTATTATTGTTGTATTTTTATTGTAAAGTACAACATGAGGGGCTAGTTAAAGAAGATAAAAGTCGTTTACAAAGATGTTTGGATAAGTGTGTCAATTGTCTCCGAAGTATTAAAACATTGAATGAATTTGTATTATATGAATCAGTTGTTCGTTTGATAATATCATCGGTGTCATATGAAACGAAGGTAGATTCATTTAGTTGTATTGGTGATGTCTTGTTAGATGTTGTTCTTGATCAAAAGAAAATTCTAAAAGATGATTTGACATGCGTAATGGAGAATTTAACGAATGAAAATATAGATGCATTTATAGAGATTATAAAAGGTGCTGACCCGTACAATCATTCATCATACAATATGCAACCTATTTTTGACAAAATAGATCCAGAGGCATTTGTAAATGGGTATTTATCGCTGTCGAACAGTAATAAAGATAAGGTATTCATATATGTTGGATATAGATATCAAAATATACAAAATGACCAACGATTGAGATGTAATTTATGTATTGAGTTGAGTACTCTTATAACGATAGAAGAAAAGTTAAAAGAACAAATAACGCATCTAGAACTAATAGATAAACTTCAAGTAAAAAAGTTTATATTAATGATGGAGGATGCGATAGCAAAATTGAAAAAATAAATTGGTGATATTTTTGTTTATATACTTTTATGCATTATAATCTAATTGAAATAGGTTGTCAGAGGCTAATAGAATATTTTCAATTATATTGGGTTGATTACATTGCAAGTCTTGTGGAAGGAGATAATGTGGATGAGCATTTGGAGAGTCCACGTATGCTGTTAAATGATATAATAGCAGAGATAGTATATAATAAATTTAAAAACAATGAAAATGTACAATATTTCAAGAATGCATTATCGAAATGGTATAATAAAGATATAGCCTTAAAATCAATATCAGGGACTGATATCCAAAATGCTTTAAAACACCATTTCCACGAAACACATCAAAAAATATTGCTTGAGATATGTAAAAAGATTCTAGCAGATTTAGATAAATATAACTATGTAGATAAACTATTTGAGGGTTTACTTAAACATCTTGAACACTATCAAGAAATAACAAGTGAAACTAAAGAATATGTTCGGATATATACGAAACTAATAATAGCTGAATTTGTATCAAAAGGTTATGATTTACATGATATTCAGGATTATTCGTATGATATTCCTGGTGTAATCATTGTAGCAGGAGGTAAAGTTATTTCAGCTCCTGATACATACTTCGAAATAAACAAAGAACAATTTTCTTCGGAAGAACTATACTTTAATGCTGTAAGTAATCGGATTTTACAACGCAGCAATGCCGAAATATTGACATCTATAAAACAACGTTATTATGAAAAACCTATTGATGCACATATTATTATGGGCTTGTCATACATAAAGGGGGTGAATGAAGTTAATATTGGTGACGTAACGATTTATTCTCCCGCGGTAAAACGTTTTGTCAAAACTTCAGAAGGTTGCCCGATTGAAAAGGAGAGTCGTTATCAGAATCTGTGTGCAGCAGTTCCAATAAAATACATAGGATTACATAGTGCTATTAAAAAAGCCCAACATAAGATGGATGAGGTGTTGGAGATGTTGTCAATATATTACGATAGAGAAGATACTATTAAGTATGATTTAGGAAAGTATTATGTTGTAAAAGATAGGGATATCATTGCTGAGTCTCATAGTCGAGCAGAAAAAGGAATGAGAAATATAGATGATTTCCATATCTATGCAAAGGCAATGAATGTGGATATATTGAATAATGATCAGGATGATATTTCTGCCTTGTTTCAAAGATTACAATTACTTTCAGATGAAACAACAAGGAGCAGGCTAAAAAATGCATTACATTGGTGTAGAAGTGCTAATCTTGCAATTACTAACGAGGAGAGATTATTGCATAGTTGGTTCGCTTTAGAAGGACTGCTAACAGTTTCTGAAGATGTAAAAGCATGTTTGACGTCGAGTCATTTTGGGAAAATAGAGGAAATTAAAAGTATAGTTGTTGCTATACTCGGCAAGAGTATATTTAAAGAAAAATGTTTGGCAGTCTATTCTGAAATTTTGTGGCGACTTCAAAATACGCCATGTTTAAATATTCCTAAGGATATCATGGAGCATGCTGGATTGAATATAACTGTGGGTGATAAGTATCAATTTGATAGGTTTGTTAGATGCGCAGAAGAATTGTCGAACAATATTACGGATGAGCTTTTGAAAGATAAATTGCATAAAATAAGTCGGTTCTATAAATCTATAGATGGTTATGATGATGAGATACGACGATTGATGACTAATATACAAAATATTTATCGATATCGCAATTTGATAGTTCATAATGCAATAATTTCTGTCGAAACGACTCAATATTATACTCAAATGGCGTATCGCATATGCCGAGAGGTTATTGGTAAATTGCTTAAACTTTGTACAGATTCTAATACTACGATAGAGCAGGCTATATTGCGATTGATAATTGATTATCAATGTTATTATTCAAAGTTACCCGAAAGAATAAAACGTTTGTGGGATGTGGCTGGAGAATAAGTAAGAGAAAACTATTAACAAATACGTGAGAATTGAATGTTGTTTGTTGAAAATTAGGTAATCCACTCCAGCAAGCCACCCACACCGAAGTCCTAATGATGCCTAATAGTGCTCGCCTATTTGCAAGGAATTTGATGAAAAGTACATAAAAATTGCGGTATATTTGCATATATCGCTTTTTTTTGTATCTTCGATGTCACCGACCTTGGCTTTAATGCCGTATCTAACACAATATCATACATTTACATCGAATCTTTGGCGGTCGTGCCTACCCTGTACGGCACTACCCTGTACCCTTGCGGCTGCGCTACCGCAAGGATAGCACCATTCTATGTGTTGTGCTTATTCCTCAGAGTGGGGACTCTTCGGGCACAACACTCGGAGTTACTGCATCCCGATGCAGTCCATACTTCAGCAGTTGCTCGTACTTTTTTGAAAAATACGGCTTCGCCTTCTGAATATGCCACTCACTCTTCACTCTCATAAGCAAGCTTCTATCGTGAATGTGAATGGCATATTCAATAGATAAATCTATCTATTTTTCAAAAAAGTGCTCGCAGGCTTGCGTATGTTCATTTTTTTTTGTAATTTTGCGGCGTGAATATAGCGGAGGTTATTGGTAATTAAATAAAGTTTGACCTGAGAAAGTTATAAGTAAAAATATAACCCAAAATAGTTATAATTATGAAAATTGTTATCCGGAGATTAACTCTACTAGCATTGTTGTGCCTTGTTAATACATTTGGATTTGCACGAATAACTAAGTTGGACTCTTTGTCTATTAGAGTGGTAGATGTAGAGACCCAATTGCATGTAGAACGACAAGCAATCTCGATACTCCAAAAAGAGGTAGAGATTAATGAGAAATCACTAAGGTGCATTGAAGAGCATGTTGATAGAGTTAATGAAGAAATTAGTAATCAAATAGCTTCGAGTAGCCATACTATCCAAGTGTGGGGGTGGATTTTTACTGTTCTTGCGATATTAGTTTCTATTGCAGGGATATTATTTGCTTATTATATTCACAAGACGAGCATGGATATGTCACGCTTAACATCTGAAGCAGCAGAACAATTGAAACAAGCTGAGGAGCAGTCGAATGACATCAACGAGATGCAGCAAAGAACTATGTCGCAACAAAGTGAGATTAAGAAAGCTTTATTGGAAATAGAAAACCAAAAGCATGAATTGCAAAAATTGTATTCGGATATTCAAAAGAATTCACAGAAAATATATACGAGTATGCGAAGAGAGGAAACGACAGCATTGTTAATACGCCTTGAGGAGATTCCAGAAGATATAGTAAATATAAGTAAAACTTTGTTTACGAGGAATTTAAGTGATGCGGATTTTACGAAACTATTAAATGCATACTCTAATCTGATTGCTCGTTCGAAAGAGTTAAGTAATATCTCCACTACTGCTGAACTACGAACAAAGGACTTTGAATTTGCACGTTTGGAAAATTCCTATATATTGTTGTTTGCTCAGCATTTTATGGGAAAATCAATTGTGAAAGAAGAAATCCGAGAATCATTGCGCTCTCGCTTCTTTCTCTTATTCAATGAATGTTTCTTCAGAAATGATGCAGAGAAGAGCACTAAGGACTTCAAACAGGGAATTCTTAATCTAAGTGATGAAAAACTACAAATGGATTTGATGAAAGAGTTTGTGGAGGCAATTATCCAATCGCGCTATCAAAAACTTACGGAGTTATATGACATATTATTATCTGGTTGGACAGAACTTCAACTTCGAGAAATATGGGAAGCTGTAACAAAGAAACAGATAGATGCATTACCTTTTGCAAGTGCTATCCAAACGGTCGTCACTAGTCTTAATCCTCAAAGTACTTTGTTGGAAGCTATTGCAGGATACATCAATAGAACTACAGCAGATGTCGAAGCAACTAAATAGAGATAGTTTTTGATGTTGGTGATTTTATAGCTAAATATACAGTGATGATGGAGATCATATCACCAGAAAAATACATGATAAGTGTAAATCGTAATTTATAGTAAAATTTTATGTATACTGCATTTAGAAAGTAAGGAAATATTAACTCCAGTATTTGAAGAATTAGTGAATCAATAATGGTTTTAAAATGATTATTTAGTACTATTGCTGAAATCTTAGAAAAATTCGTCATGACAATTTAAATTATTTGAAATAACTATATATCATTTATTCTCAATCAACGAACGTAATGAAAGATGAGTAATAAGGAAAAATCCATCCACTACTTCGAAGAAACATACCACAACCAAAACGAGCAATATTCAGCGCAGCCAATGTTGAATAACTGGAGTGATAATAAAGGAATTAAGACAACGAAGTTCGTTCAGCGGAGTATCGGTAGATGAAAAGATAGTGAATAAAATAAGCAATGAAAATCTCAATTATAATAATAACTAATTAGAGAATCTTTATAAAATATACATATTTGATGTATTTTTAATTTAATAAGCAGTTAAAAAGAATCAGAAACAAATGACATGGCAAATATCGCTAAAATATTCGTTATAATTGTTACCTATAAAGGTCATCAATGGTACGAGCGTTGTTTTACATCGCTTCGTGATTCTGAATACCCTGTACAGACCATTGTGATTGATAATGCTTCAAAAGATGGTACAGTAGAATATATCCGTGAGCATTTCCCAGAGATTCATCTGATAGAGTCAAAAGAGAATCTTGGCTTTGGTCGTGCAAATAATATCGGTATGCGCTACGCATTAGACCATGGCTGCGACTACGTGTTTTTGCTAAATCAAGATACATGGATAGAACCGACTAGCATTACTGATCTGGTAAGAATTCATCAACAATATCCAGAATACGGTGTACTAAGTCCAATGCATGTGACAGCAGATAAGAAAGGATTATACATTGAGATAGAAGATGGGAAGACAGATCATGCGAACTCTTTGTTGAGTGATTGTTATTTTCAATCACTTAAAGATGTATATACATTCAAATATATAAATGCTGCTGCATGGCTAATGACACGAAAAACGTTAGAGACGGTAGGTGGCTTTGATCCTATCTTTTTCCTTTATGGCGAAGATGACAACTATCTACAACGTATGGAATATCATGGAGTGAAACTAGGATTGGCACCTAAGATTCGAATTACTCATGATCATCAAAAAGGGGAGAGAAATAATACGAATGAGTATAGGCTCTACAGAGCAGAACAAAGCAAGTTAGCAGAGTATACCAATATTCTGAAACCATTGTTTACAAATAGATATTTATTTTATTTATATAGAAAATTGATTGTATCTTTATTTTTACATGATCAGTCAAAAACTAAACAAGTCAAAAACGAAATAACTTTTTTTAAAAAATATAGAAAAAGAATACAATTAAGTAGAATAAATAATAAACAAAAAGGATCTTCTTGGTTAAAAAATGACTAATACAATCTTTCATAAAATCATTCGACGCATACGTCATTGGATAGGTGAGCATATCCTGTATGGGCGATTTCCTTATGCTTATGCTCATTACTATTATTGGAAACATCTGCGTAAAGAATTAAATTATCGTAATCCTAAGGATATAAACGAAAAATTATTTTGGTTGGCTCGTTATTGGCAAGATCCACGTATTGTACAATGTGCGGATAAATTAGCAGTGCGTGAATATATCAAATCGCTAGGATTGGAGTATATCTTAAATGAGATATATTGCATATATGAAAAGGCAGAAGAAATTAATCTAGACACATTGCCAGATAAGTTTGTCATAAAAACGAATCATTGTGGTGGTGGTAGTTATATGGTTATTTGTGATGATAAATCGCAAATTAACCATGATAAAGCTATTGAGATTATAAATGAAGGATTAAATCATGTGATTGGAATTTCTACTTGCGAATATCAGTATCAATATATAAAACCTCGCGCTTTTGCTGAAAAATTCATAGAAGATCAAAATGGTGAACGCTTAGAAATCCAATTCTTTTGCTTTAATGGCGTAGCAAAACATATTTTAGTTCGAAATGATTTAGGTAAAGCCAATGCGCAACCATTTGCAATAAGTTATGATATGGAGTGGAATAGAGTAAAAGATCGTATACATGAAGATATGTCCATCGATATCCCTCGCCCCTTAAGATTAAATGAGATGATAGCAATTGCTAATAGATTAGCGGCTCCATTTCCACATGTCAGAATTGATTTATATTATGTGAATGAGCAAATTATTTTTGGAGAAATGACTTTCTCATCCTCAGGTAATATCCTGTGGAATTATTCTCAAGTAGTTAGAGATAAATGGGGGAATGAATTATCATTACCAGAAAAAAACAAATTGAAGTGGAATAAAATATACAAATCAAATTATAATGGTACAATATAACACAATGTTAAGAAAAATCATTCAAGGGAATTTTTTTCGTAAGTTTTTATGGAACTTTACGAAAAAAAAAGAATACGAGTCTAGGAATCTATTTGTTGATCTAATGAATAAGACAGCAAAGAGTTTTGGTATGAATAATACCCATTATATAAATCCTTCTGGATTGTGTGAAAATAATAAGTATTGTATGACCACAGCTAGAGACTTGTGTATATTGACTTATAAGGCTACATTAAATAAACGATTGCGTAGATATTATGCTAAAGAATATGCAATTACTCGATATATCCCAATACTGTTCAGCAAAATTGTTAAAAAGAAAACTATTAATGCTAAGATTTCAGCTACCTCTATTAACGATTTCCCTATAATACTTGAAAAAACAGGAGGTGGCGATGGACATTATGCATTATTATCTGCTATTGATTTCTATGGAAATATAGTAGTGGGTGCTATTATGGAAGCACTGGATGAAGAACACAGATTTATGGCGATGTGTGAATTGATAACTGGAGTAGAGCAAATATTAATGAATAAGAAACATATTTCTAATTGTGTGGTTTCTGCTAAAAGTGCATGCGCATACGTGGTAGACAATGAATGTGGGGCATTACGATGTATCTATGAACAAAATCCAGATTGTCTTTTTCCAACTATGTCAACAGCTAAATTAATGACTGTATTGATAGCGCTAGATTATGTGAATGATAATGAGAGAATACGAGTTACCTCTTACGACATTATGGGAACTGGCTATGGTGATTTTTTATATCTATGGGATCAAATTTGTGTTCGAGATTTAATTTATTTATGTATGTTGCCATCTTGTTGTTTAGCTGCAAATATATTAGCTCGTTTAGCAGGTGCGAAAATGTTATCTCAATACTAATGTTATGGCTACTTTTTCTCCTATAATCGTTTTATGCTATAATCGTCCGGAGCATTTACGCAAGACGATGAATTGGCTGCGTGCGAATAAGCATGCCGAAGAATCACCATTGTATGTGTTCTGCGATGGACCGAAAGTAAATGCAAGTGACGAACAACTGCAAAAGATCGTTGCTGCGCGTGCTGTGGTGGATGAATTGGCTGTAGTACCTGCATTCAAAGAAGTGCATATACTCAAACGTGATGAAAATCTTGGACTAGGAACAAGTATCATTACGGGTGTAACTGAAGTGATCAATAAACATGGCAAAGCTATCATCCTAGAGGATGACTTAGAAACTTCACCACTATTTCTTGATTACATGAACAAGTGCCTTGACCACTATGAAGCACGCAAGTCTGTGTTTTCGATTAGTGGTCTGTCACGTCCTCATCCAGAGCGCTTTTATCCTAAGGATTATCCATACGATGTATATGTCTCATTAACGCATCACCCAACCGGATGGGCAACTTGGGCCGACCGTTGGGCACAAGTGGATTGGGATGTGAAAGATTTTGCTACTGTACAAAACGACCCTCAAATGATAGCGGCCTTCCGCCGAGCAGAGCATTGTCAATATGAGGAACTAGAATGGCAACAGCGCGAAAAAGTGAATATTTGGTCTGCTCGTTTTGCATTTGCTCATTTTGTAAACCATGCAGTAAGTATCTGTCCAATAGTATCGTATATAAATCATATAGGATGGGATGCTGAAGCTACAAATTCACCAGGATCCAATCAATGGAATTTCGATAAATTAGCTGATAAGGAAAATATACGATTACTTGATGTGCTATATGAAGATAGTCGTATCATTAACTCGTGGTATTCATTCACGATGAATAAACGTCGATCATTATGGGGACGTTTAAAAAACTGGTATGGACGAAAGTTCTTAGGACGTGACGAATATGCATTGAAGGGTAGGGTATTTGAGATATAAAGGTATGTTTAAGAAAGTTAGACGGATATGTCGAGAAAAGTTGCAGGCATTGTATAATGCTTGTTTCAATCGTCCTGTTGGGTATATCTATATGTTTCATCGTGTAGCTCCTAAGGATGGCGCATTGCCAGTGATAGATGAATTGCGAGTATCACCAGAATATTTTAAACAATTTCTTATAGATAAAAAAGAATTGGGAGAGTTTATTAATCTTCAGCAGTTTGTGGATATACAAAATGGCAAATTAAAGCTCTCCAAGCCTTTCCATATTATTACCTTTGATGATGGTTATGAAGACAATTATACATACGCATATCCTATATTAAAAGAATTGGGTATTCCTTTTACGATTTTTGTCTCGGCAGATTTAGTCAATGATCATCAAACGATATGGAATTATCCGTTGATTATTGAGCGAATAGTACGAAAAAATGATGAATTGAAATTGAGTAATGGAATGCAGTTGGAGTGTAGAACGATAGAGGAGAAGAATAGGGCATTTGTGGGGTTAAAATCTTGGCTGTTAAATTTACCCTATGAATCTATGCGTGAGGATTTTAAGTGGACTTTTGAAAAATATCTAACAGATGATGTGTTTCCCAATAATACATTGTCTTGGGAACAATTGCGGGAAATGGCTAGTAATCCATTATGTACGATAGGTAGTCATACGATGAGTCACTGCAGATTGGCGATGAAGAATGATGATTCTTTGATGCATGAACTACAGGATAGTAAGCAAATTTTATC
Organism: Paludibacteraceae bacterium; assembly: GCA_045591505.1. Classification (GTDB taxonomy): domain Bacteria; phylum Bacteroidota; class Bacteroidia; order Bacteroidales; family Paludibacteraceae; genus Colicola. The sequence goes on along the minus strand of JAZNSW010000025.1, from coordinate 3,723 downwards.
GGATAAATTAGGTGTGGAAATTAAATATTTGTCCTATCCATATGGTTGGATTACGGATGTGTCGAATGAAGCAATTGCAATGGCCAAAAAGGTGGGGTATAGTGCAGGATTACGCTCATTTGGAGGCCCCGTGCGCAGAAAAGATAAAGATTTGTTTAATATAAAAAGAGTAATAGTAACAGAGTAATATGGAAATGTTGTTATCTGTATGCATACGTACCCATAATCAAGAACGTTTCATCCGTGAAGCACTTGATAGTGTGTTATGTCAAAAAACAATTTTCCCATTCGAGATTGTTGTGAGCGATGATGCATCGTCAGACGGTACAGTAGCTATATTGCAAGAATATGCAGCCAAACATCCCAATACAATTCGCTTATTATTGAGTGAAACAAATATTGGAGGTCCAAAGAATTTGAAAAAAGTGATTGAAGCAAGCCATGCTAAATATATCACATGTTTAGATGGAGATGATTTTTATACAGATAACTATAAACTCCAGAAGCAAGTTGATTTTTTAGAGGCACATTCGGAGTTTGTTGCATGTTTTCATAATACGTGGTACGTTGATACAAAAGGCAATAAATTAGGATTGTTTAATAATCCTAACTTTCATGCCATTCATGATGCACATGAGTTCATTAAAGAACGTTGGTTTGTTCCAATTCATAGTGCTGTAATCCGTCGCGAATATATTGAGTTTCCCGAATGGTATGATACAGTGATGAACGATGATTATGTTGTACATTTGTCTGTAGCAAAGCATGGAGCATATTACTATCTACCTGATGTGATGGTGGCGTACCGTCGCCACGAGCAGAATATCTCACATGCATACGGTGATATGATTTTGACGGATACGCAACTCTGCACAATTTTAGAGAATATGAAACCATTGTATCCTGCCGATTATGCAGCCGATTTTGATGCACGTATTGCTGCATACAAAGCTGAGATTGCAGATATGCAATTGCTCCAAAAACAGCCATGGCGGAAATGGGTAAGAAGAAAAACATATACAAGAGCTTTCAAACGAAAATTATTGCAGATTCTAGGTACATAATATACATGCTTTTCAAAATCCTTTTAATGACAGCATTGTTGGTGCATTGAAAATAATCGAGATGGCTCTTTATCTGCTGCTGCAAGAAAGAAGGTGATGGAGAATTTTACGATAGAGAGAGTAGGAGAGAAGTATAAGGAGTTGTATAAGGAGATGATAAATATATGATTACTCTTCTTTATCTATGCCGTGATGAATGATGTTTGAATCTATATAGCTAATAATATAAATTTTATGCACCAAGATTATATACAACAATGGAAAAATATCTTTGATAAGGATATCCTAAGAGGTAGTGTAAATATCATTGCACTATATATCACAGTATATGAATTATTGGAAGATACAATCATATCCAGACCGAAAGATTTTTATGTAGATTTTGAATCGGACGATAGGGCAAAGCAGGAATACGAGCAAGAGGTGTTGGCATTGTATGATAAAGAAGCATGTCCAGGACTCAATACAAAAAATAAGGCACTGATAGCTTCTTTACTTTGGTTTAAGAATAATGGAGCGATTGATGACCATGATATACAAGTATTTATTGAATCTCGAAAACTTAGAAATAAAATAACGCACGAGATGTATGGTGCGATAGTCGATGGTGGTAGCGCGATTGTAGAACAATTTGCATTACTATACTGCTTGTTTTGTAAAATTGAACGTTGGTGGATAATTGAAATAGAAGTTTCGATAACTGATGAGATTCCTGCTGATGCTGAGATTGATGTCAATGGTGTAATGTCAGGCAATATGATTGTGCTAAACGTGGTTATGGATATATTACTAAATGACAGTAATATTCATTTTAAAAAGGTATGTGAGTCGTTAGGCGTGGAGGTAAAGTGATAACGTGTCAGATTTTTGCAAAGTAAATATATTATTTTTTTTGTGTACCTTGGCAGCGGAATATGTTTAATGCATCAAGCATTTTTATATAATATGTGTTTAATTCAAAACACACAAATGAGATTTGGTACAATTCAATTACAAAAATCACTAAAAAATTGCATAAAAATGCAATTTTTTTTGTGCTTTTTAAAGTGTTTGCTTTAAAAATCGCGTGAAAGATGGGTGAAAAATGTGCAAAAATCCTCAAAAAAATCTCAAAAAAATCGCTAAACAGCCCCAAAAGAATGCTAGGAAATACCATATAGGAGAAAAATTCCCCTATACAAACCAACAAATATGGCGGATTAATACAAACTACATCGACATTTATATCTGCATCAAATAAATAATCGCACCTAAATTACCTCCTTCTCCATACTCCGAATATCTTCATAAATGGTTTGCTCGGATACACATAAGTCAATGGATGTGTCCATAATAATCTTACTCCTTTTTTCACATTTTTGGGCGTTAGATAGCTCCAAAAAGCGTTTATAACGCCTGTAGCGGATGAAAATTTGTTTGCTGATCAATTGTGCAGCACGCAATTTTTCTAATACTCCTGCAAGCTCAATAACCTGCAAAATCTTGTAAATGGTCATATCTTATTTTTTGGGGTTAATCAGTAGCACCATCGCTACCAAAGAACAAAGTTAGCGCAAGTATTTCAATAATCCTTAAAGTAAATACTTTAAGGTCAATTTATTGCAAATTTGTACCTTTGCAGCACATTTCGATAAACAAAAATAACATATGTTAACCCACTACTGTCCACTAAAAAACAAGGGACATTTATTAAAAACCAAAATTATAGAAAATTAAACCAAAAATTAACCAAAATTTTCATATTCACTACCCAAATTGCAGTATATTACAGTAAATTAACTAAAATTTGAAAGTAGTAGTGACGAGAACCAATAAATAAATCATGAGCAAACAAGATAAAAAAGAATTGCGACAACAAATCGCGTGCGAGTGGCTGCAAGAAAACTACCTCCAGTTCGGCAACCTGCGCTATGATGCGGTGGGAGATAGGCTCCAAATCCGCGTAGCGGATTTGGAAGGCGATAGGCTATTGGCGATAGGTGATGAGGCGAGAGGGCGAGAAGGCGATGAGGGGAGGGGGTGTTGGCGGAATCTGACGGACAAGGACATCAATACGATGGTGTGTCAGTGTGTGGCGGAGAGTGGTGTGAATATCTCCGTGACAGAGATGTGGACTGCCCTCAAGTCTGACATGGTGCCTTCGGTGCATCCGCTCCGTGCATGGCTCAACGCACTGCGCCCCTACACCCCCGACCAACCCGATTGGATAGACCTCGTCGCGCAGCAAGTCCGCGTGCGCAATAGCGCGATAGAGCGGCACGAAGTGCCTGTAGAGCGCCACTTTGTGGCTGTAGTTGATAGAGCGGCAGATCTTCATCGCCAACCTACAGCGAGCAATGCGAGCGAACTACAGTGTAGCGCAAGCGAAACGAACTACAGCAAAGCGCTCTACAGCTCGCAAAGCGAGCGATCTGAAGCAGACCGCCTCTGGCGGACATGCTTCAAAAAATGGTTCGTGGCGATGGTGGCGAGTTGGATGAAAGATGACGTGGTCAACCACACCGTGCTCGTTCTGGTTGGGCGACAAGGTATCTACAAAACCACATGGTTAGACCACCTTATCCCACCCGAACTGCGTGCATACAGCAGCAAACTGCCACTCACGGGACAAATCACCAAAGATGACCGTCTGCGCCTATGCGAGAACGGACTGCTCAAT
>JAZNSW010000024.1:0-39037 GCA_045591505.1 Paludibacteraceae bacterium | reverse complement strand
CACACACATACCATATATGGGTGTGGCAGAATGTGTTAAATTACTCTCTATCACTATTCCTGCCTCTGTCGTGGAGATTGAAGGTCGTGCGTTTGAGAATTGCCGCATGCTTTCATCGGTTATTTTTGCGGAGGATGGTGCACTTACGACCATCGGCGATTGGGCGTTTTACAACTGCCATGAGTTAACGAATATTACTATTCCAGAAGGCGTTACTGAGATTGGTCATGCTGCATTCTATGGCTGCACTTACCTAACAGAGATTACTTTGCCAAGTAGCGTACAAGAGGTTGCGGACAATGGTTTTGCACTCTGCGAAAAACTACAAAAGATGCATGTAAAAGCTATGGTGCCACCTGCTATTCACGCTAAAACGTTCTATGAGGTTAATCGCCAAATCCCAGTATATGTACCAGATGCTGTAGTAGAGGATTACAAAAATGATCCGTACTGGAAAGAGTTTTTCATTCAAGCTGAAAGCAAAGCACCAACTTCTATTGATGATATCCAATCGTCTATTACTAATGGTCAAAAGATTTTCCGTGATGGTCAGTTGTTGATTATTCGTGATGGCAATACCTATAATGTTATGGGAATGGAAATGGGAGAATAGTATAGAATTAACAAGTAATGTATATTTTTAAAATTAATCGTTATGGAGAAAAAATTAAATCAAACGCAGCAATCCGCTGTAGAAGTAGATGGTGTTAGCAACGTAAAAGATGGTAAACAATTAAGAAAACCTATCAAACCTTGCCCACCATATGATGAAGCAAAGTTGATTGCCTCACTTCAAGAAGTTGCGACATCTCTCCAAGAAGTTGCAAAACAAACAGATCGATTATGTCAAATTCTCAGTAATCGTAAATCAAATCATGTGATAATGTGATGCCATAAAAAACTTACTATTCTTATAATCTGCTCAACTACTTTGCATGCTAATCCTTTGACAAAGCATCCCGAAACTTACAATAAGGTGACTTTTTCAATTCATCCGTTAGTGTTGGTAAAGGGGATTGTAGAAAAAGCGATTACTACAGAAACTAATTGAATGTAGTTTAATCCCCCTACAGGGCATTAAGTTTAACAACGCCAATGGTACTTGTTTATGAAATGACTAGGTAGTTGCCACTTTCAGAGTTCTTCATCATACACGATGAAGAACTCTTTGTATATATGGTTATGCTACCAGTCTACTTTTCTTAATATGCTTTTAAGCTAATCTTTTTTCTTTAGTAATCTCTATGTTAATTTGCATAAATTAGAATTTAACTGTATCTTTGCAGAAAGAAATGATAATTTTGTGATTAATATTGATAACCGAGCATTATATATAGTAAAAATAGTATTATTGTTGGTTGCTTTTATTTTACTACTTAGAGTCCTTTATTGCACTTCTTGGCGCAAGGCATAATAGGTTATTATTACTGCAGATGGTTTTGATCTGACAGAGCATTGATATATGATGCAACGGACTTATCGTATCTGCCTAATCCTGTACAAACGGATTTGCAAGTGCGTTATACCTTGGTACAAGATGCTACGGTATATATGCATCTTCATAACCCACTTGGACAGCCTATGTACTCCACATCTGCACGCACAGAATCCGCAGGCGAGCACCTGATTCAAATCAACATGAGCGGATGGATGCAAGGTGAATACACCCTCTATATCCATGCAGATGACCAATTTGTGCAACAAGTGGTAATAAAGATTTAAACTGCAAAGAAGCAGATAAGCATACTTATGCTACTTTATCCTCGAAGAGGGTGCGTCAAAATAATGACACATCCTCTTTTTATATACATAATATTCTTAGAAAATAGCCATAACTTTCAAAAGTAAACCTAAAACAGTATTATTGGCGTATTGTGTGGCTCATCAAGACTTGCCACAAAATTAATTCAAGTTTAACCAATTAATACCTGTTTTTGTTATGGCAACACCTACAAACGCCCAACTCGGCAAACTCCTTGCCTCTTATCTTTCTACCAGCAATGATGCACTTGCTATCCATTTCCGTAAGCATTATTCGCCAACCATCTCCCTAGTATCACATCAACCAATAAGAGCCAAGCGTACCCCGCAGCGTGTAACCAATGTCACCTTCACTTATCGTTGGCTTGCTACTTCTCCCAACCGCATCACAACCCTCTATCAGTATCTCCTCCGTGCAAAATGGATTGCTTCTGACACCAACCCCGATGACTTCCTTGCAATCTTTTCTGGGAACACTACCAATTGCCAGATTCGTTGGACTGGCAAAAAAACACATCTTGTATATCTCTTCCGCCTCCTGACAGATCGCCAATATCTCTCTATTCCGAAAGGTGTCGGCAGATGGATGATTGTCGGCAGCCACTTCGTTGATACGCATCACCGTCCTTTTGCTTTCCTCAACAGCCAGCGAATACCAGTAAAAGCACAACCTGCTATCGAACAATTAGCCGAACTTCTAAATATAGCAAATCACTAAATGACTGCACAAATGTATGCGTAGCAGAAAAATGAGCAAAAAAATCGCTCAGCTCGTAATTGTCAGATTATCAGTTGTTCACAAATAGAGGAGTGCGCACATTTTAGTCTTCTGCTCCAAAATGTATGCACAAAATCCTTGCTGCGCATACATTTTTTGCAGCATTATTATAGAAACGCGTCCACAGAAAGGACAGCACAGAATAATATTCATTATCATATTTTTTGTTTTGGCCATCAATGCAGTGTGCTGCATTCATTTGGACAAAAACAAAAGATAGTTCTAGATTTTTATTTATTTTTGTAGCGAACAAAGTGAAGCGTATTTTTGTTACAAAAAATCATCCTCGAATTGACATTAATTGACAACCCAATTGACAACCTGAATTGTCTTTACAACAAATTCTCTCGCCGCTCGAGGAAGTTGATTGCCGCGCAATGTTGTTTAAGTTGTTGTTAAATATCTAAACATTGTATTATCATGAAATCCAAACATTTCGTCATTATCTCCATTCCCTGCCAAAGCACAGAGGAACTACAGAAAGCCAAAGAGGCAGTCCTCTTTCATTTGGAAACCCTCAATCCCGAGTTCTCTACCGAGGGCACCACCCTCACAGTCAAGGTCATTCCTCTTGACCCCAAACTCTTCTATCCCGACGAGGCATGCGACATCATCCGCCAAACCCTCGCCCAGTCCCTCACCTTCAACCACTACTGGACGTGCACACTCCATGCTATTAACTAATCCTATTTATTAATTTTTAAACTACAAGCTTATGTCTAAAATTAAATTAGAAGCCCCATTCCGCCAATTCCGTGGCAAAATCTGCAAACACTCCGACATCATCTTCAAAGAGATGTACGGCGAGACCTTCACCTCGCAAATCTGCAACCCTTACACGGGCGAACCATCAGCAGCACAACAAGCGCAACAAACCAAGATGGCTACAGCATCTGCCAATGTCAAGGCACTCACTCCTGAACAACGAGCAGCATACAAAGAGGAGTTCAAAAAGCAGACCAAGTACAAGTCTCTCCACGGCTACATGATGGCACAAGAGATGGCTAAACTCTAATCCCAACCTCAACATTCTTAATTCAACATTCTTAATTACCCTTTAACCCCTCTCACGGCATAGAGGATTCCGAACACCGAGTAAAAAACAATCATTGAATTGACGACCTTAATTGTCTTAAAATTTTACTCGGTGTTCGATTGCCGAACACATATGGCACAAGTTGTTTATGAAGACCCGATCCATCACCTCTCGGGCAAAATCTCCAAAAAGTACCGCACTTGCTACAACTACCGCAAGCGTTCCGACCGCAAGTACACATCCGTACACGGCGACCGCACCACTCCCGTTTCTGCATCAGAACGAGCTTGGCGTGACCTGTTCACCCAAATATGCGCAGCCACTCGCGACCGTATGATGGATCCAAACCACATTGCAATGGATCAAGTCGGCTTCATTAGGCAAACCAAGTACAAAACATTCTATCAGTATGTCTGGAACCTCATGCGTGATGAAATCGAAGGCAAGTAATAACCACTGATGTTGCCTGCTGGCGAGGCACATACCTCGCCGCAGGCAACATCACCTGCGAAAGCGCACACAACCTCACAAAGTGACATAACCTGCCCAAAGGGCACAAAACTACAGAAACATGAAACCACTAACAGAAACTCAAAAACAACGCCTTATCAAGGCAATCAAATACCTCGCATTAGCTATTGCTACATCTATTGCGATGGCTCTGGGACTTACCTCGTGTAATGTAACCCGCACTATCACTACCGAAAGCAAGTCCCTCACCCAAGGAGATACCGCAATCATCATCCAAGTCAAGACTATTGAGTCCTACAACGCCAAAAAGAATTAGTTGCAGTTTCTTTGACAAGGAATTTCTTCCCCAATTTTCAAGGTGCGTTCGCGATGCTCACGATATATATATCCATCGGTTATATTTGAAAAGAAATCGTCGGAATGTACCTTGATATTGGATAGCCCGTATGCACTTTAGATGAGCTACTTCGTATCTCCTCCCTTTTGCATATTCTCTTTTTGTTGAGAGGAATTCTTGAACTACTCTTGAGTGTTGTTGTCCCAATCTTTGTGGACATCATTCTCAGTTATCTCCTGCGCCATTGAGCGTTCTCGCGAGCGGCAGCGAAGAGCTCGGCTGCCTCTTGTGGGTATTGCTTTTATCCACAGCCGCCTCACCCTTTTCAATCCTCCTCTCACCATATCGGCAAATTATTTGCCTTCCTCGCAATGCCCTTGCAGTGTGATATGGTTCGAGGAGTTCTTGATGGGTTCGTGTGTGGTAGTTCTATGTCCTCGTAGCGGTGAGGGCTACTTCGGACTCGCGCGGCGTACTTACTCCTTGCAATGTCTCCCAGACATTTCTGCGGTACGCCTTAATCGCTTCACATTTCGCTTCTGTGGCTAAGCAATACCCTGAGGAGGCAGCCGAACTCTTCGCTGCCGCTCAAGAGAACGCTCAATGGCGCTACCGCAGCTACCTGCGCATGTTGTCCACAAATTGGGACAAAGAATAATTAGTATGGGGTCCCCACGAACTTCGTGAGTGAGTGGGGAGAGCGGAGGCACAAGTCGCCCAATGACGCGAGCGTCATTCTTTGCGACCTTGTTGCCGAACGCGAGAATTCCTCTCAACAAGAGAATATGCAAAAGAGAGCCGTCCTTTCAGGTCGGCTCTCTTTCGTGCATACGGTCTATCCAATTCTCAAGGTACATTCCTCCGATTTCTTTTCAAATATTTTTTTTTCAATGTTCGCTCGCTTTGCTCGCGTGGGGATGAAGAAGTGCCTCGGATGGCACTTCGAGTATTGCGCCCGAAAAGTCCCCACTCTGAGGAATGAGCGCAATACATAGAACAAAATCTTTCCTGTGTTCGCTTCGCGTTTTTTAGCATGTCTCGACTACCCAAACATTCCTGCGCTGTAACAGCGCAACATCTGCCTTGCAGATGCTTTTCTTTGTTTATTGCTCCCGAATGATATTCGGGTGCTTTTTCCCGAAAAAGCACTTTTCTTAAGTGAAGAAGTGCCTCGGATGGCACTTCGAGTATTGCGTCCGAAAAGTCCCCACTTTGAGTATTGAGCGCAATACATAGAATGGCGTACTCCTCGCGGGTACGCAGCCGTATGGCTATAGGGTAGTGCCGTACAGGGTAGGCACGACCGCCTATTTGTATGAAGTTAGGTGTATTTGCGCAAAAAAGCACTTTTATTAAGATTCCTATCTCATTTACCTCTCTTATACCTTGCCTTCTTCCGCCGACCGAAGAGCGGGAGAAGACCGAGCGAACTCCGACTCAACTCCCCGCCAACAAAAAGTGCGTTTTGTTAAGATTTGCCATCGCCATTGGCTGTTTAGTGCTCGCGGCTATCCCCGCGAGTTCCCTTCCGGTCACTCCGGTACATCCGGTATTGCCGTTCCCGCATCTGTTATGCTCTGCGGGGTCCCCGAAACGCTCGTGGCGTTTTGGGGTGCGCTTTGCGCTTCCGCCCGCGAGAATTCCCCCCCCCATCCACTAAAAAATCGCCTTAAAAGCGATTTTTATTTGCATTTATGCAAAAATTATTGTATCTTTGCACCCGCAATTCCACGCCGGGGATGTCTGCGCGTCATCGGCTGGGGTAGCAGACATATTTAAAAGGCGTTTATTGACGCTCTGTTCTGACGTTCAGAAATGTCGCAGTTTCAACCATGTTCAGGACTTAGCAACGGTAGATGTCCTACGGGATATAGATTATCCTTCTTGTGCCTATTGGTGTTGGTACGTCTTTTGCGTATATACGTATGCGCACACGCGTACCTTAACTATGTGGCACGGAGAATGTTTATATTCGGCGTGGGCTTCGCGTTGTCGGTCTAACATGGTGGGCAATGCGACAGCCTCTGAACGTGGAACGACAACAATCGGACTCCACGCTTTTTTTGTATGCCTACAAGAACAAATATGTCCCATGACACAAACACCAAAATATTCTGATATTCAGATTGTAAACGGCATTTTGAACAATGACCAAACAATCACTCAGCATTTCTTTCTCAAGGAATGTAAACCTATGTTCGAATATATCGCGCATGCAATTTTTGATGATAATGTGGAGCATAACGAACTGGTCAGTGAACTTTTTCTATATCTTCAGCACAACGATTGGCACAAGGTACGCCAATTCGATTTCCGCAGCAAACTGACCACTTGGGTGAGTGTTGTTGCTGTGCGCTTCTTCCAAAAAGTGCGCATGCAGATGATAGAAACCACACCTATTGATACTCTAAACAATCAAGAAAGCATCTACAAAGACGCATTAGAGAATGAAAAGACATATATGGCTCTTTATCGAGCGATTCAGCAGATGCCTAATCCTCGATATAAAGAAGCGATTATAGAGTTAGAATTAAACCAACGAAAACCCGAAATGGTAGCCAAGTCGATGAATATCACAGTAGATAACTTGTATAATATCCGTCGCCGAGCTCGTTTGCAATTAAAAACTATTATGCTGAAAGGAGGCTATTATGCTTGATTTTGATAAATTAAATATGCTCACTTCTGACCAAGAAGTATCGGACGAGCTCCTCGCTGCATATATTGATGGTAATACCACCGAGGAAGAAAATATTTTTGTTGAGCAACATATCCCAACTGAAGAAATAGATACGATTATGGAAACAACTGAAGACTGCCAAAGTTTCCAAGAGTATATTTCGGTCTGGGATGGCGACTATGGCTTTTGGGAACTAGGTCTTCCCCCAGTCCTCACACACGATGGAGAAATTAATATCCAACATGAAGAAACGAATGACTTTGTAGATTATGACGAATCAACAATATAGAGACCTAACAATATACTAATATGAATACTATTTCTTTATTATCATTGTTCCAGCAGAGTGAAGCGGAACTAAAAGCACAACTAAAAGGGTTGGTACTTCCCAAAGATGAGGATAAGCTCAATCGTGTTTTGTCAAATCTTTTTATCGAACATATCCATGTGGAGAAATACAAAGAGGAATTAACTAATTCTGAATTGTCAATTTTCCAATCGGCAATTCAATTGGTTGAAGAAAGTTTAAAACTTCAACAAGACATGTTTTCTTTTACTCAGAATACTCATGCTTCAAGTTTCACAGAAGTAATAAAGTATAAAAAAGATAACGATGCCGCTCCACAATGGCGATTAAATAAAAATCAGATTACTCTACTGGGCACAACTGCTGTTGGTGTTCTAGCAGGTGCAGCAACCAATGTAGGAACTGTGCTGCTTGCTATTGTAGCAACGGCTGCTGGACTTTGGATTTCCAAAGAATCGCGTGATAATGAATTTAAAGTACAAGAGAGGGTTGTCGCTAAAGATATTCAAGTGAATGCGGATGCGATTATCAACGCTGCAAGAAATATTTGTCAAAGTATAGATCGCTTGATGGATATGTATCAAACAAATATCAACAATTTAAAATCTCGAATAGAAACAAAAACTCAGCCTACATTACAAAATATGTATGGTTACTTGTTAGATCGTTTAGCGAACCTCTATCGAGACAAAACAAACCAAGCACCAGCAGAAGATATTGAGGATGATATATCTAAGATATTTAAAACACTCAAAAATTACAGATATGAGTTTGTTAATTATTCAGAAGAAAACAAACACATGTTTGATGTAGAAGAAATTGACGGAATTTCTGAACCAGAAGAAACTGAAGTCGCCATTCTTGAAAATGGTATTTGTATTAAAGAAGGAAAATATTATCAACCTAAAAAATAAATGTCATATGAACAAGTATTTTGTAGTTCCTCATCCAGAAAAAATCGAGTATGTTATTGGAATTGATTTCGGTCACGGAGAAACTTCTGCAGCGATTACCAGAATAGATAGTGAAAAAGACCCTGAAGATATAGATTTTACTGGTACAGGAAAAAAGACTATTCCTTCTGTGATGCATATTGGTTCTGATGGAAATATAACACTCGGGGAAGAGGCAATTTATCAAAATATGAAAGGGAAGGGCGATTTCTATGCTTATTTCAAACAATCTCCAGATATATTAGATGAACAAAAGAATCCCAATGTAGCGGTAATGAAATTATACATGAAAAGAGTGTATGAAACAATTTGTTATCAGCGCGCCGGTGAACTAATGGAAGGTGATCGAATCAGACAAAATCATATTATATTTATCGCATGTCCTTCTAAATCTCAAAAATGGGATGACCAAGCGATGCAAAATTACGTGCAATTAGCATTAGATGCAGGACTACCTGTAGCAGGAGTATCTATTGATGATAAATTTACACTATCTGGTATCGTCCGAGAATCCCGTGCGGCTTATATTCGTATGCTACAAAAAGACGAAGCTGCTCAAAAATCAAAGGAGGGTATATTGGTTGTTGATTATGGGTCATCTACAATTGATATAACATATTACAAAGAAGATGAAAATCCTGTTGACAAAGGATACTCGTTGGGGGCATCTATTGTAGAAGAGTCAATATTTAATTACTTACAAGAATATCATGAAGATTTAGACGGAGATCAAGTACCTGATTTCTTGAACTCATTGGCAGAGAAGAATTTTCCTTTGTACACACGATTGTTATATGAGATAAGAGATCAAAAAGAAAAGTTCTATTCGGACTTCGTATTTGCAGATTCTATAGAAGTCAGATATAGATTCCCCGCAATTTATGGTAAAATAAAATTGGATGTTGAAATTTCAAAAGAAACTCTAACACAGAAGATATTAAAAGATTATATTGCGGACGTTAAACGTGCATTTGCTGATTTTAAAGAAAATGTCATTAAAGATAAACCCATAACATTATTGGTATTGACAGGCGGTGCTTCTCGTATGAATTTTGTCCATGATTTAGCGAAATCGGTTTTCGGTAATGTTACGATGCTTCCTCCACAAGATCCGTCATTGACCGTATCAAATGGTATTGCAACAGCAGGTCGTGCTGACATTAAATTATATTACATAGCGGAGGATTTGTTTAAAAATCCCACAATATCTGATTTAGATATAACAGATCTAGTCTGCGAAAAGATTTCTAAAGCGTTAGCAACGAAGGTTATTGGTGATATGGATTTGTGCTACACAAATTTTAAAAATCAAAATAGCACAGAGAGCGTGGTTTCTTTAGGAGAAAAAATATCTGCTAAGATAAAGCAAATCAATAGTTCATACGCAGATGTTGTGCAAAGAGTGTTTAATGATGAAATGAAGATAAAGTGTAATGAGACTATTTATACTAAATTGAATGATTATTTGAAATCTCACTTTCCTTATTTAAATATTAAACAGGTTAAACATCAGCCGTTAGAAATGAAAGTGAACATTTCTTTGCAAACATTATCTGCAATAGATTGTGCTATCGAAGTATCTGCTAAAGAGGCAGAGGATTCTGTACTGATAGGTGCTGTAAAAGCAATATGGGACATTGGGGCTTTGTTACTTGCTGCCATTGCAAAAATAGAATTAGAGATAGGCAATATGGTTGTTGATCTAGGCAAACGTGCTTGGGCATTTCTAAATGGAGATGATCCAACAGCCATAAAAAGAACTAAAATGCCGACCTATGACGATATCGTTGAAGGATTACTAATAGATTTTAATGACAAAAACACATTATTAGATAAAGATAAAAGAACTAAAGTGTACGATGCCTTTATTGCAAACAAATCCTCGTATGAACAATCGTTAAAAACAAGCATCAAATGGAAACTCGAAGATGATAAAGAATTACTTAATGAATTGCAAAAGCAAACCAAAAATGTTGTTAATCAATATATTGTAGACGAAATCAATAGAATCCAACTTCAAATCAAGTAAGTTATGCCTGCAAATATTAATTATACCGCCCGAGTATTAGCTGCTAACGCGATGAGCGCTAGTGTGCAGTACTTAACACAACGCACTTATCTAAATGATATAACCATTAATGGAATAACAAAGAACGCTCTGTCTGCGATAGAAAATCGAGAGAGTGGTAATATACAATGGATAAAAATCACGCAAGTAGGTCGTCAAATCAATGCATCAATGCACCAATATTTCTCTACGATGCAAAAGATCTTGTTTTCCTGCTATGCACCACATCACAAACAATTACTTTTTCTTATTTATGGGAATGGAAAATCTGTTGATTTATATTTAGGAATTAGAACCTTGGGAGACTATAATGACGACTCTAGTTTTGCCTCTCAGTTATCTGCTTTCATTAAATCCGCATGGCAAGGTGTCAATGCAAATTCGATTGAGATAGAGAACGAAATGCCCACTGATTTTCTGAAAGATCAGAAGCTAAAAAAAGTACATACATTAACAGGCATTCCTTCGTTTGTAAAAAAAGAGGGTGAAGAAAGTTTAACTTCAATTGATACATTGCTTGCTACTTTATCTAATCAAAAGTTTGCCTATTTAGTTGTTGCAAATCCTATTGATGAAAATAAAATCAGAGCTATTATCAATCAATGCAATGAAATGGCAGGACAATTGGAATCTGTCAAATCGTTTAATTTTACAGAAAGCGTAAATAATAGTACTACAGAAACTAAATCCATAACTGAGGGTATTAGCAAAACTAAAACCATTAGTGATTCTGATTCAAAGAAATCATTAGGAGATGTGGCAAAGGCCGGATTATTACTTGCAGCAGGACTAGCATTTCCACCTGCAGCAGCATTGTTAAAGCCTTTATTAGGTAGCTCTGGTGCAGGTCTCTTTCTTCTATCAGGTTTGATACCACAGCGTACTCATTCTGAGAGTGTAGGAAATACCAAATCATTTACTAAAGGACTATCTATTGGTTATACCGAGGGACAATCGCAGTCATTGTCGACTACGATAGTTAACCGTCACATTGAATATGTAGTTAAGCATCTTAATGCACAATTAGAACGATTTGAAGATGGTCTAGGATGCGGCATGTGGAATACGGGGGTATATCTGTTAACTTCAGATGATGACATCGCTCAAAGTTCTACATTGCAGTTAAAATCAATAGTTACAGGTCAAAACTCACATATTGAACCTATCAGAGTACATAATGTTACCAATTTATACCGCAAAGATACTGGTAACAATCATTTCAAAAAAGCATTAGATAATTTTTTAATGCCTATTGTCCCGATAGCATTGAATGGTGATAGTGGTGAAAAATATGTAATTGACAATCCATTTGAAGGAGGTGAGTCGCGTTTATCAACGATGCTTACAACAGAGGAACTATCTTGCTTTATTAATTTTCCACAACACTCTGTACCTGGAATTAGCGTAATTGATAGTTCACCTGATTTTTCATTACGTCCGCAAACCAATAACAGTTTAGATAGTCTTAGTATAGGTAATCTATTGTACTCTTTATCAGAAACCAATATTGGCATCACGATTCCGACATCCACATTAACACGCCACACTTTAGTTACGGGTGTTAATGGTAGTGGAAAAACCAATACCATTCTAAATATTTTGCAGGAAACAGCGCAACGAGATATTCCTTTTATGGTCATTGAGCCTGCCAAAACGGAATATATTGAATGGGCAATATCTTTTAATAAACAATTAGAAAAAGATCAAAAAGAGGGCAAACGAAAAGACGAGAAACAAATTCTTATTTTTATGCCTGGTAAAACCACATATAAATGGCGTAATCAATCAGGCAATGTCGAAAATATCAGTCTCAATCAATTGCGTCTCAATCCATTTGAAGTAATAGGAGAAGGCACTTCGAATGTATTAGCACACTTGGACCGCATAAAAGCCACTTTCGGTGCAGCATTCCCAATGTACGATATTCTTCCTGTTATTATGGAAACTCTTCTATTTCATATCTATCAAGATTGTTTAGAAGATTCTACTAATCGACAATATCCAACAATGTCATTATTAAAGGCATGCTTAGAAGGAGTGATTAACACCTTGGGATATGATCAACGGAATAGAGATAATATTAAAGCAGCCATGAGGGTACGCATTAATAGTCTACTTAATGGCTGGAAGAAAGAATTATTTGATAATTTCTCTTTAAAGGACATTGCATGGGATGACTTATTCAATGGAAGGTGTGTTATAAATCTGTCTGCAATGGGAGACGATACCGATCGCTCGTTTGTGATGTCGCTTCTGCTACAATTCCTATATGAATATCGTATTAATGAATCTGAGAGTGATGATTTTTCTTTTAATTCGAATAAACTTCGTCACCTTGCAGTCATTGAAGAAGCGCACAGAGTAATGTCATTTAATCCTAATCCAGATTCTGCACAAGCTAAGTGTGGGCAACTGTTTTCTAATATGTTATCCGAAATTAGAGCATACGGACAGGGATTAGTAATCGTAGATCAAGTACCAGGCAGACTGATACCTGATGCTATTAAAAACACAAACTTAAAAATCATACATCGCTTAATAGCATCGGATGATATTGATTCTGTTGCATCTTCAATGGGATTGACGAACGACCAACGATCAATCATTCCACGTCTTGCTACAGGACAAGCTATTGTTTCTGGTGTGAATGCAGGCACAGCATCATATATGAGTGATTCTGATGTGTATTGGTGTAAAATCCATTGTAAAAAATAATATAGTGTAATGAAGGAAATTTTAGAAGAATCATTCGAAGTGCATGAGCATTTTGAACTGGATGCAAATCAGCAACAACTGATTGATGAAGGAGTTAATCAACTCGGCATCGAAGATATTCTTCTTCACAGAGAAGAATATAAAGAACAGATTGTTGAAATTTATGATAAAAAGGTGCTACAATTTAGACCTGATATAAAAACAGCAACGCACCTTTCATCAATGAGGTCTTATAACACTTCATGGGGCACATTTGTTGATAATTATTTGGAGCCACCATACTTGGAGGCTATTTCAGATAGAGAACAGATAGAATCAATTGCTGATTACATGGTGAGTGTTGAGGAAATTCGTTTTGATAATTGGAA
The DNA here is from genome assembly GCA_045591505.1 of Paludibacteraceae bacterium. Lineage (GTDB taxonomy): Bacteria > Bacteroidota > Bacteroidia > Bacteroidales > Paludibacteraceae > Colicola. The sequence goes on along the minus strand of JAZNSW010000024.1, from coordinate 25,563 downwards.
GGATTTGTCATTAGAACAGCAGGTTGATGTTCTTAACAAGATGGAGCAATGTATCGCAAACATTGAACATCGCCCAGCGGCAATTATTTCCACGAAGGATTTAGATGACAAAACTTATGGGTATCAATTGGGAAATAGCATTGTGATAAATTCTAAATATCTTAATGCGTCTGCAAGTAGCCCTGAAATGTTGGAGCAAATGTTAGATACCCTTATTCATGAAGGACGCCATCGTTATCAAGAATATAATGTCAATGAGAGACTTGTACATGAATCTTTATCAGAAGTTAATTCGTGGAGAGAAAATATTGAAGAACTTGGATATGCAAATGGTTCACCAGTACATATGATACAATTTGGTCCTGTAGGGGTATTTACTAATGACCGTCTCCGACAGGTTGGTGAGAGACTGTACTATTATCAACCAATAGAAGTAGATGCGAGGGATTTTGCAGGTGATGTTATGAATTCTTATCGTCAGAAGATAGAGGGTTAAATATGGATAAGATGAAGGGTAGAAAACCAGAGCCTTGGTATAGAATGTATCAAGGGCTTTCAGATTCTCAAAGAAGTAATTTTTGGGTAACGGCAACGAACTTATTTTTATGTGTATTTACATTTTGGTTAGGGTTGACAATACAGTTTTTGGTGGTAGATAAGGTCGATAAGTATAATGCCACTCTTGTGAGGATTGAGTATGAAGATAAAGTAATACCTACCTATTTGAAATTACTTCATTTTTCCCAACCCATTTGGGATCTAATAAGTACGGATGAATTAGAAAAAATATCTAATAAAATTGATTCTTGTGAAAAAATATTAATTAAAAAACATAGAGAAGAAAAACTTAAAGCAATTAAATCAACGTATTTTTCTGGTTTAAATAAAAAATACAATTTAGAAGTAGCAAGTGCAATAGATTCGGTACTTGATTGTGCATCACAATTACGCTTTATTATTCCAGAACAAGAAGATTCTATAATAATGATGATATCTAAAATGTATATGACTAATACCGTTATTTCTACTTATAAGAAAAACGAAATAAGTGATGATACTACTTTGGTTTTTATGCCTCTTAACGCATTCTTTAATACTGCACAATGGAACAAATTGACAAGGCGTATGATAGGTCCCGATAATAAAAATGATATGACTGTTGCCTACAATATTTTACGAAATATGAATATAAATGAGGATATGGATTTTCTTCTGTCAGAACAAGTAGGAATGCTATTAATAAATATATGGCAGTTATCTTATTTGTTTCAAGAGAATTTAGGATATAATAACTCTGCGAAATTAAATAACTTTTGGAACACAACATCTGTGTGGAATAAGTCAATAATAGTGTTGTTATTGTTTTTTATAGTGTTTGTACCATTCATTATAATATTTTTACGACAATTATTAACACTTCGTAGTAAATATACAGACGAAGAGTATCGCAAAATAAGAGATGATAAATTCAAACTACAAAGAGATGTAGAACTTCAAAGATTAGCAATAGAAAATTCATTGGAGAGTATGAATTCCATGAAAAAAGAATTAATTTCCGAATGTGACAAGAATGTTGAATTATTGCAAGAATTGAAAGAAAAAAACGCAGAAATTAGGAAATTAAAAATGGAATTAATCCAACTGAACACAAATAATTATTAGCACTTTTAAATAATCAAATTTTACAAGTTATGTTTTGGAATAATAAAAAGCAGAAGCAAATTGGAGGACTGCAGACACAGCTCCAATCAGAAGACAACAACTTTCACAGAACGCTGATTGCGTTGGAACGTTTAGAAATGTTCCTCAATAAGCATCGAGGAACTGAGTTATTACATCAAACTGCCGTAGGGACTACTCGTGATCTTCACGATGATACAAAAAATCCTCCCACATACGAGAGTTATATTCTCGAGTTATCCCTACAGTGCAACACCTTGTTTATGGCAGCTAGTTATGATGATAAGGAAATCTTTAATGCAGCAGTCGAGGCTTTTATGAATGACCTTTTAGAATGGTATGCTGGTCGTGAATTATTAGACTTCTATGATGAGGTAGATATGAGTGTAATTCCTATCATAGTTGCTATTACTCGTTCTGCTAATGTATTTGAAGTATTTGAAAAATATGTTTCTCATGTTTCACTCGAAAAGAAATCTAGTGAGGACGGATACAATCAAACTAAATCTGGTGTGGAGGCATGGATAATAGGACAACATCTTGTCAAACAACAACCTATTAACCAACCCACAGAAGGATACATAACATCGCACAAACGAGGAGAAGCCATCGAAGGATATAAACGAGTAATAAAAGCATTGAGTGTAATGTGTAGTGATAGTGCTCCTGTAAAGATGTTCTACAAACTCGTTAACCAGTACTTACCTCATATTACTCAACAACTCCCAGATACAAATGAAGAGTCTATTGACAGATTATTCGATTTGAAAACAAAAGGATTTGCAGACGTCAAAGGGACTGATGTGGAATCTGTTTCATTATCAACTCTTTACCCATTATTGCAAGATGCCGTCAAGGAAATTCTTGATAAACATAATATTAAGTATTCTGAAATCAATATTGAAGTGAAATAAGTTATGGATGCTATCAAGAACTTTACAAAAGATGGAGTAGAGTACTACTCTCTATATGCCGAATGTCCTAATTGTGTCATTGAAGGTCACCCTGCCAAGCCCGTTTTCTGGAAACATGATAATTGTGGAGGACAGATGTATGTCGGAGATGATGCGCATGTTTATTGCGAAAAATGTAAAACAAAATTCCCTATTACAAATTGCCAATTTGAATGTCCAGATTGTACTCAATATAGAAGGGAGGCTGTAGTTAAAAACAAACCAAACATGAATAATGTAGCTGGTTGTATTACTAATTTGGGTGCTATTTCAGTTTTTGCTGGTTTAAAATGGCTAAATCGCGTTACCTCTGCTCTTATCGCGTTAGATGATTCTCCTAATTCTTCTGTTCAATTACAACCAGAAAATACAATAAAAACTTTCATGAAAGACGATGTGGAATACCGTCCAATGTACATAGTTTGTCCTGTTTGTATTATGGAAAGACGTCCAACTAAACCTACACAATGGTATCACTGCGAAGATAGTGGTGAAATGTATATAGGAGACAACGGATATTATTATTGTGAGGTATGTGGAGCGACTTTCCCTATTGCCGAATGGGCATACGAATGTTCAGATTGTAAGAATGCTGGTCACGAAAAAGCAGTAAAAATAGACAACTTAAAACATGTGGCAGAAGCAATCTCAACGTCTGGACTTGTTAGCAATCCTAATGGCGTGCAATGGATGAACCGCTTATGCAAGGCTCTTGCGGAACAAATACACAAATGCCCAACGATAGATATAAATAAACGAATCATTAAACAATAAATTAGAATATTAACTCTTAAATTTTTAAAATTATGCCAAATTCTTTTATAAAAAATGGTGTTGAATACTATCAAATGTTAATTGGTTGTCCTGTTTGTGTTATGGAAGGACGTCCTACAAAGCCCACACAATGGTATCACTGCGAAGATGGTGGTGAAATGTATATTGGTGATAATGGGTATTATTATTGCATTGATTGCAAAAAAACAATGCCTGTTATAGATTGGGCGTATGAATGTTCAGATTGTAAGAGTGCTGGTCATGAAAAAGCCGTAAAACTTGATGATTTAAAACATGTCGCTGAGACAATTTCGGTAGCGGGGTTGGTTTCAACATTGCCAGGTATTAAATGGTTAAATCGTTTTACGAGTGCTCTTATTGCACAAACAGATGGAAAATGATGAAATTTAGAATATTTAAATATAAAGCCACTGATAATCATTTTGACTTATCTCCACATGGAATGACCGCATGGGTATTGGAAGATGATTGGAATAAGTTTTTGGAACATAATCCAGCATGTAGTAGACCGGATTTTTATATCAAAATAGAGTGTCGAGAACCTTTATCAGAATTTGTGTGTTTCTCAAAATTGGCAAAACTCCCTAACCAAACAAGATATACGTCAGAAGGAAATGGATTGATTTGGTTACCCAAAGAGATTATGCCTCAAGGAGAAAATACCACAAACAAAAAATCAGAGCTTAAGGTTTCTGTTGTTGATAATATATCCGAAATACCAATTGCAGAATCAATAACAATTAAAGTTAAAGAAGAAACTGTAGAAACTTGGTCTGAAGATGATTTTAGTGGCGCCGAAAAAGACTTTAGGCAACAGATTAGTTTATGTTGTTTCCAACAAAAGTTCTTTTTTAGTAGATCAGTCAAGGATGCTGTCATTGCGGATATTGTGGATGTTGTACCAAAACCCACATCAAAGAGTGAGCCGTTTAGAATAACTTCAGAAACAGAAATTATTGTAAAAGGCAAACCTCTAAATCCACAGCAAGTAATTGATTTCTCCAAAATTGGCGGTCAGCAAAAGGTTGTGGATGAACTAAGACGTATGATACAACTTCCGCTGAATTATCCAGAGTATTTTGCGAAGTTCGGTGTAAAACCTCCTAAAGGAGTCTTGCTGTATGGACCTCCAGGGAATGGTAAAACAATGATTGCTCGTGCTGTTGCTCAATCATTTGGTGCTGCTTTCATTGAGATTGATTTATCCGATGCCCTACAAAAATATAAAGGTGTCGGAGAGTATAATCTTGGTAAAAAGTTTGAAGAGGCCGAAAGAAAAAGAAATGCGGTAATCTTTATCGATGAGATAGATTCTATCGCATCGATTCGCGAGATGGATAGCCAGCAACACGAAGTGTCATTAGTAGGCAAATTATTATCGTTGATGGATGGAATTAAATCTAGTCATCGTGTATTTGTTATTGGTGCTACGAATAGATTAAATGCTATTGATCCCGCACTTAGACGTCCTGGTCGTTTTGACAAAGATTTAGAAGTTCCTCAGCCTGATACAGAGTCAAGATACGACATACTTTGTAAGTATGTAAATTGGCAAGATTCATCAGTCTTTGATGAGAACATCAATGAAGAGTTTTTAAGAGCTATAGCAGAGCGAATAGATGGTTTCTCTGGTGCAGATATATCTGCTCTATATACAGAAACTGCTATGTCTGCCATCAGACGTCAACTCTCTATGGATGAAAATGGCAAAGCAACAATGACTAAATCTGTCGATGAGGTAATAATTACCCCAGCAGATTTTGAATCTGCTATCACTATTATTAAGAGCACCCAGCAGCGTACGCAAAAACAAAATGAGTCAGAATAGATTTTATTTGTTTATGCCATGTCCGAAATGTCTGAAAAAACAACAGCATATTAAGTCGGAGCAATGGAAACATGGTGGTAATTGCAATGGATATCTATATATAGATGAAAATGCATATGTTCATTGTAACAAATGTGGAAAAACGGCTCATATTACAAATATGGAAATGTCATGTGATCATGGAGAACATGTAAGAGTAAAACCCACAAAAAAAGAAATTGCTTCTGCACTTGCCGCGGGAACTGTAGGTGTCGTTAATAGTAAGTTAAACTGGTTTAAGAGTATATTAGACCACCTTTAATTATTCGCTTTTAATAAAATATTGTAAAACAAGATAAACAAAAGAATATGAGTAAATTTTCAACGTATCAATTATCTGATGGAGGATTATATATTGGTGAATTAAACGATCACGGGTTGCCACATTCATCCTTGGCTACATGTACATGGCCAAATGGAACGGCTTATAGAGGTTCTTGGATTAATGGTACAATGTGTGGAGTTGGCTCCATGTACGAAAATGGTGCAATCAAATATCGAGGTTATTGGTGGAAAGGAGAGCTCATTCACATCTTCGGAACCGAAGAACTTCCACGTCCTGAAACAAAACTTCCTAAGAATAAAAATAAAATAGCGGCATTGCTAATAGGTAATAATTACTCAGGAACAAGTGCAGAACTACCTAAATGTACTGCGGATGTAGATGTTATTGGACAGAAACTAAGAAATATCGGTGTGGACGTGACGCCATTGAAAAATGCATCTGAAACGGAGATTCACGAAGCGATAAATAAAATAAGCAGTAAAGATAATTACTATGATCATGTACTATTCTATTTTTCAGGTCATGGTGAGACACATCATTATCATTGTGAAATAGAACGAGAAGATGGAACATCCTTCAATAAATTGTTAGGACCATTTCATATTTGGAGAGGTGCTGATCATAAGTTAGTATATCAAGAATGGGATATATTGAAAAGCATTGAAGGATCTAAATTTCAAAATGTTATTATTATTAATGATGCATGTCAGGTAACTAAAGTTTACGACTTTAATGATCTTTCAGATAGTATGAAACATTTGATTTTAGAAGCTTATTCGAATCAAAATGAATGGAAGGATCGTAATTTGTTAACTGCTAATGCTTCATTGGAAGGAAGAGAAGCATCAGGTTGGTCTAATGATAAATGTGGATTATACGCGTTAGGTTTAATTCAATATTTAGAGCAGAAAAATTTGCCTATTATTAAAATGTTGGAACAAGTTAATAAATTTGTTGTTGAATATAGCAGACGAGAAAAAGGAGAAATATTACAACAACCAAATGCCACATATACACGTTTCGACACAGATTTCTGTCTATACAAACCCGAAGAATAAGTAACTATGGGACAAATGTATTTTCCAGATGAGATAGACCCTAAATATAAAAATAAAAGTCCTATCTCAAAACTTATTGAATGGTGTTTTGAAACATCTCCAATAAGAACGATTATTATACTATTAATTATTTTTCTACTTGATGTGATTATTTTTATTTATGCGTTTACATAATAATCAAATCATTAATTTCTGTTTACTTGTCGAAAGGTAATTGTGGTAAATGTCAATTAAAGGCATTATGAAAAGTAATGTACATTTTCTTTTTCAATTGATAGATTCCTCCACCTCCCATACTCTATAGTAATAGACAACCAATAAAACTATTTGAGTATGGGAGCATTTACAACCAAAAAGACGCTGTACGGTGATACTGCACGCATTCCGCAAGTGGCGGAAAAGATTCGTCAAGCATTCGTAAACGAAGGTTACGAGGTCCGTATCGAAGATCCTGCAACAGGTGAGAAAAATCAACAGAGTATGAAACAATTTATCTTTTTATCCACATTGCTATTATGTAGCATCCTGCCAAGCGCAGCCCAAGACAACTACTACCAACAGCAAGCCAAACGCTATCAGCGCGAAGCGGAGTATTACCAACGCCAAGCTGAGAGCTATCGCCGCGAAGCAGCCTACTATCTCAAAAAAGCAGAAAATTATCAGCGCGAGGCGGCATATTACACCCAACGAGGAGACCTTGACCGAGCACAAACCTACACACGCTATACTGAAAACGAATTAGACAAATACAAAACCTACCTTCGTTATGCTTCACAAGCAGATGACAAAGCGGCTCAATATCTCCGTTGGGCGGCAAATGCGTTAAGGAAAGTGTAAATAACAATAGATCATAATTATGGGACTATTTGATTTCTTCCGTTCAAAATCAAGCAAGGGGTTTGATATTGCAAGTATCGTACAACAGATGTTTGATGAGTCAGGTATTACTCCGCACAGAGAGGGCAATATCTTTATGACCGAGGTGGACGGTACAAATTGCACTTTCCAAGTTTTTCTTCAATGCGATGAGAAACAGAGCAATCGTCTCTCTATCTATGCACCATTTATATTACCAGTGCCTGCACATGTTGTATCATCTGTAGAGCTCGAAATGGAGCGTCTGAATCTACAATATATGGATGCAACCCTCTCGTTTCGAGGGACTGAACAGGGGTGTTCGATCTTCGCTTGCAATAACTATGCCTTCCAACAAGCCCCCACAACAGCAGAAATTCAAAAACAGATGATTCAAACTGTTGATGCAATGGACAACAATAGGTTCCGCTCATTGACTTGTGCAATCATGGGATATGCCACATATGACGAAGTAGAAGAGGTAATGAAAAAGAATGCAACAGCAGATGGATCTGAATTGACTATCTCTATGACCGATGGCTATACACCTCTGCGCGAGAAATGTAATCTATCATCCCCACGATTAGCTGGACGCTTATTGATGTTTGCTACACATATTATCGAAGAGCAAAAAGGAGAGAAATTTGCTTCCTTTTTGTTAAAACAGCAAAGACCCATGGAAGAAATGACCCCAATGGCATATGATCTAGCCAACAAAGATGAGCAACGTGATGTGATACGCAAATTGTTTTATCTAATGAGAGAGAGGCAGATGCGCACAGATCATGACAACAACCATGACAGCATACTTGGTCGCCTTGAAGCCGTGGTCTTGATACACACTGATATTTACTCTTTGCTTTGCTAATAGAAATCCCATAGATCTCCCACAGATCTCCTATGGTGGTCCCGAAACTTGCAGGAAACTTGCTTAGCCTTTTTGCTGATTTTAAGTAAAATAAATATATCATAAGTATATCTAATAACAATAAATTAGTAGGTTGGGTATTAAAATCCCAATCGGACAACCCACTTAAAAAATATACTCTTATAAAAAACAATAGAATATTAACACGTCTAAAAACCAACTCGCTTATGAAACCTCAACTTAACCAGATGCAACCACTAGTTTGCATCTCCAATTATTTCCAAACAAGTTATTTCTCCACATGGCAAGAGGCTATAAAGGCTCTTTATCTATCTGATAGAATAGGTGCTGAATTGGGTCGTTTTATTCAGTATAATATCGTTATGCGCGATATACTTCGTCAAAAGGGAATAGAGGGGTTATTAGATGATATCTTCGCTATTGTACCTAAAGACAGTATCAGCCCATTAACCATTCGATATATCACCAAATATTGGACGGAAAATCCAATTGCTGATTACGATATACAAATGTACCATATAGAGGATGATATTACTATTTTAGGGCATATCTTTCACGGACTAAAAAGTGTCCGCCAACACTGCGAAATGACAGCAAGTATGGGTTCTCAACTATATTGTTTCCCAACAAAAGAGCATATCCCCTTGGAAAATATACATGTCGGAATTATTGACAAAAGTTATCCAAAATTTGACTCCTATGACTATAGCGACACACGCTGCTACGAGAACTACATCTTCGCTCCAAAACCAATCACGAAGAAGCAAATGCAGCAATATGCAAACATTAAACTAGAGAGCAATTATTGTATGGTACACGAGCATATTCCTGCCGAAAACCTACCTATTCTATATTATGTAGGTGAGGGACCATACATGGTCTTAGCTACCCCAAAATTATAAAAACTAACACAATAAAATAAAAACAGTGATATGAAACGATTGTATTTTGACATGGACGGTGTGCTCGTGGATTTTGAATCTGGACTGGCACAACAAAGCGAAGAAACATTACAAGCTTATGCTGGCAAAGAAGATGAGATACCCGGTCTATTTGGCGCTATGCAACCTTTACCTGGGGCTATTGAGGCTGTACACGAATTGGCGAAGCATTACGACTGCTATATTCTATCTTGTGCTCCGTGGAAAAATCCATCAGCATGGAGCGACAAAGTAGTGTGGATTACTAACTATTTGGACGATGTATTTCACAAACGGATTATACTTACACACCACAAAAATTTCTGCAAAGGTGACATCCTCATTGATGACAGAGCAAAACATGGTTCTGACATATTTGAAGGAGAGTGGATTCAGTTCGGCTCCGCACAATATCCAGATTGGGATAGTGTATTGAAATATTTATTGCCAAAAGAGTAAATCATTTCAATGATGGATATTTCTATGCGAATATGAACTTGGTGTATTGAAAATCAATAAATCGCTATAAATCCATAAATACCGACCTGCTGAAAAGCGGGTCGTTTTTTTTTGTAAAAAAAATCAATGGAAATGATAGATTTTACATTCACTCCAACTCTATAAGATTAAACAACAAAAAATTATTAGCATTATGATTATTACCTTATGTATCTTACTTCTTGCTTATCATCTGATAGGCAAACCAGTCGGAAGATTGCTTGACCGATTACGCAATGTTGATTGGAAAACCCAGTTTGCTTTACTTTGGGACAAACTCAAAACCTATGCTCTCCAAACAGGTCGCGTTGCCACTAAACCTATCCTTACATTCTACTATGTCATGCGCAATGCCGAAACTACCACACTGGAAAAAGCGTTGATTTACGGAGCAATTGCGTATATCGTGATTCCATCTGACTTGCTACCAAGGCGCGTTTTGGGATTGTTGGGCATATTGGATGATGCTGCTGTTATTGCCTATGTTTTTAACAAGATCTCTAAAAAGATTACTGTAGAAATTACCAATAAAGTGGAAGAAACCCTAGATAACTGGTTTGGCGCAGAAGCAGTAGTAATTAATTAAGAAACTTATCCAAAAACAACTATGCACGAACGACACATCACACCACGATGGATTGAAACACTTCAAGAAAACGAGATATTTGTTTTCGGTTGTCGCAATTCAGGACGACATTTTGATGGAGCATCTAATTTTGCACTCAATCATTTTGGTGCAATCATGGGACAACGAGAAGGACGACAAGGACAATCCTATGCCATCCCTACTATTGGTGGACATATAGGAAGATCAGAACTGAGAACTTCAATCGTGGCTTTCACTCAATATGCAAAGACTCACCCTGATCTACATTTCTTAGTCACCCCAGTCGGCTGCGGAGGAGGACTATGGCCTGTTAGTACCGTTGCTCCAATGTTCCGCGCTGCTTCCAAACTACCAAATGTCAGCCTACCACAAGAATTTTGGGACGAGTTAGATAAGGGAAAGATAGTAGAACTAAAGCGTAATATGATTACGCAATTCGAATTTTACCTTGAGAAACTATATACAGTAGTTGGTAAACTACATTTGTGGTACATGAAGATAATATCATCAAAAAGTAGATATAAGAACCTCATAGCCCGTCAAATCGCAAAACGCCAATGCGAGAGAGTTACTCTGGGTGAAAATATGGAATGGATTCGCTTTTTTGATGGAAAGATTACCAAAGCGGCGACGTATATAGTCAATCATGTTGATAAAACTGCCTATATGCTCATAGATAATCACTACCATCTATGCTCTATCAAAGATGAAGATATAGCATGGGACAGCATCACTGATTTGCCCAAAGAAGTGAAAAATAGAGTTGCCATACGAGAAAGAAGATATGATTTTGGAGTTCAATGTTTTGAAAATGGATTAGCCAAGATATTATGGCAAATTAGTCCTGACGGAAGCTATCATTATTTAGATAAGTACTACTGTGGAAAACAAACAGATGAGAAATATATTGCTCTTCTGGGTGTCATAGATACACACTGTCGTTTCGTCGAAAAACTGCATGCAGTATCACCAGAAAAAAAGATTGGCGTAAGAGCAGGAGTACATGATGATAAATCACGTGAAAAATTATTAGCATGGGAAAATTACTAATTCATTGCTTCTCCATTACCAGCGTATCAAGTACAATTTGACAAAATATAACACTACACCGACCTATTTTTCTACAGATCGGTATTTTTATCTGTAATAAAATGCAAAAAAGATGGAGCAGAATGATAGAAATTTAAATCTGCGTACTCTATACAAATAAAACAAATTTTAAATCAAATAAACGTATGAAAACTAATCAACCCAAACTCTGGAAGAAAATCCTAATCTCTGCTTTTGCACTATTTGGATTAGGTGTACTAATTTTTAGTTTGTGCCTCGTAGGGAACCTTGTAGAACGGAAAGTACGTAGCAACAACTATTTCTCTGGAACTACAATCAATGATTCGTTGCAATTGCGAAAGTATTATCGAAACAAACAGGACTATGTGCTTATCTACAACCAGAATACCCAAAATGTTGTCTCACCCAAGATGCGTTGGGTATCATTGAGTGTTAGTGAGGGCGATTCGCTAACTGTTTATTGCGACTTGAAGGGACGTCGAGGATTCATCAATATCCATTCTGGTGAAATTGTCATAGAAGGACGTTATGACCGAGCATGGAACTTCTCCGAAGGACTGGCAGCCGTGTACCGCGATAATCAAATTGGCTTTATCAACACCGCTGGCGAAGAGGTTATCCCTTGCCAATTTCCTACCACGCAATATGCCATTACACGCCTTGGTTATGCTTTTCATGACGGATACTGCGTTGTTACCAACTCCAAGAACGAGTGTGGTTTGATCAATCAAACGGGCAAACTGGTGGTAGATACCATCTATGACTGCATCTGGGGACCATCTACTTGTGGGGTGCGCATTTTCCAAGACGAAGGCAAGTATGGCATCATGGACATTGATGGTACCATCACTCTTCCCCTGCATCATGAGTTTATCTATAGCTATGGCGAACACTTGTTCGCAGTGGACAACGGTGTCATGAAGCGAATAGATAAATATGGTAATGTGCTTACCGCTTTCTGCAGCGAATACGATTTTCAGCCTATGTACCTACCAAGCGACTATGATCAGGAGTTTCCAACAGGTTATTTCAAGTACTATGTATATGGTCGCAAGGGTGTTATTGATAGCTATGGCAAAATCGTTATCCCTGCCATATACAATGAGGTCAACCAATTAGAAGATTATCTCTTTGAAGCACAAATGGGCTACGATGGCCCTTGGCGAGTGATTGAAATCAAGTGATATATTATCCATCTTCAGAAAAACATATAAAAATGCAGAAAAAATCACATTTTCTGCATTTTTCTTTTATAAACTGACAAGTTTTAGCAGTTTGATGTAGTACCTTTGCGGCGTAATTCAAAAAAATGCAAAATTATGGCAAACGAAATTGTATTGTACCAACCAAATGAGCAAATGTCTTTGGAGGTAAAACTAGAAAATGAAACAGTATGGCTAACTTTAAATCAAATGGCGAGTTTATTCGGACGAGACAAATCCGTTATTTCACGACATATCAAGGCAATCTTTCAAGAGAGAGAGTTGACTTACGAGGGAAGTGTTGCAAAAAATGCAACAGTTCAAACAGAAGGAAATAGACAAGTTATTCGTGATGTGGAGTTCTACAACTTAAATGTAATCATTTCAGTAGGATACCGTGTAAAATCTCAACAAGGCACCGCATTTCGTATTTGGGCTTCTGAAGTACTAAAAGAATATATGCTCCGTGGTTATGCAGTTAATCAGCGAATTGTATATGTAGAAGAATACTTCGACAAACGCTTACGTGCACATGAACAACGCATTGAAAATGTAGAACAAAAAATCGACTTCTTTGTCCGCACAAGCCTACCTCCCCATCAAGGCATCTTCTACGATGGTCAAATCTTCGATGCTTACACCTTCATCAACGACCGCATACGCGAAGCTACCACACGCATCATCATCATTGACAACTATATCGACGATAGCGTGCTAACCATGCTCGCCAAACGAGCAGACAAGGTGGCTGCTACCATCTATACCAAGAAACCATCCGCACAACTGCAACTAGATATTCAGAAGCATAATGCGCAATACACGCCTATAGATATTATTACCTTTGACCGCTCTCACGACCGCTTCCTATGCATCGACGAGACAGTCTATCACCTCGGTGCCAGCATCAAAGACCTCGGAAAAAAATGGTTCGCCTTCAACCGTATGGAGATGCCCGCCAGCGAACTGTTGCAGAAAATATAATAAAAAAGCCTGATGCAAATGTATCAGGCTTTTTTTATTGATAGGAGAATATTAGACTATCCTTCTTCGGTAAAGGTTCGGTATCCCTTCAGCAATGATTATCCCAGCAATTGTGCGGCGTGATTCTTAGTGTCCACCTTCTCAATGAGCTGAATCAAGATGCCCTGTTCGTCAAAAACAAAAGTCTTGCGCAATGTGCCTACACAGGTCTTGCCGCACATCTTCTTCTCACCCCATGCACCAAAGGCTTGCATCATCTCCGTCGATGGATCAGATAGCAATGGGAAAGGTAATTCGTATTTGGCAATGAAGTTCTGGTGCGATTTCTGGCTATCCTTGCTCACACCATACACCTGATACCCTTCCGCCAAAAAGCGATGGTAATTATCGCGCAAGTTGCACGCCTCTGCTGTACAACCTGGGGTGCTATCTTTAGGATAGAAATAAATAACTGTTTTCTTACCAATTAATTGTTCGTTAGTAATGGTATTGCCATTCTGGTCTGCTACCGCAAAAGCGGGCATCTTGTCTCCAAGTTTTAACATAATATACTGATTTTTTTAGTTATTATCTGCTCTTCTTAATAACACTGCCTCCTACTGCCATGTTGCTTTTTATGCGTGGCGAACCTTGGTAGGTGATTTTGCTTGCACCAGCTGCTTGCGCCCATAATTCTTGCACCACATTCACCTCTGCATAACTCGCTCCTGCGCAATTGATGTGCAATTTATTTATCAGCAAATCTTCCGCCTCCAATTCACCTGCACCTGCAATGGTTATATCTACCTCATCAGCTATACCTTCTAACTCCAGTTTGCTGGCACCCTTTGCTTCCACTGACAATGTTTGCACATTAATCTGCATGTCTGTTTCTGCAGCACCATTCAGGTCAAGAATCAATGATGGAACAGTAAGCGTTTGGTCTTCTGCAGTTTTAATCTTTGCTGCACCATATACTACCAATTTGCGCAAGTCAGGTGTTTCGATAGAAAATTTAGCCACCATATTTTCTGCAATTATATCGGTAGGCACATCTATATAGAGAATACTATCGCGCACTTCTACTTTGATTTCACTTCCCTTCGTCATCTGATCAATGACGTTGGTCGTTAGGCGAGTGGACAATTGCTCTGCTTGGCATAGCGATATTTCTGCCGCACCGCTAAGGTGAATCGTATGATATGGAGCCAACTGCAAAGTGGATGTAACTATACCTTCTTCATCTATATCTATATCATCAAATGTCATGGCGTTGATAATTGCTGGAGCATTAGCGTAAGACTTGTACAGATGCACCAGCGAAGTGCACCAGAAAATCAAGGATGCAATCCAGAAAAGAATCGTAATCCACCAAAAACGTGCTTTAGGTCCACGACGTGTACGCATGTATGTAATAATGGTATGTACAACCATCACAATGGGCAAAACAATCAGCAATACCAATGCCACCATGAGTAGTGGTACGATAATTGCGCCGCCATCTACCAGCAAGTCTGCCCATATGGTGAATAGTGGCATAACAGCTCCTAACGTAGTGGTACCTGTGACTGCAATACCAAAGAGTGAAAGGATAATCGCAAACAAAATAACTATTCCTACTAATATCACAGGCAATGCCAAAATAGCCAATATAACATTTAATAATATACTGAAAATACGTCTGCAACCAGTGTTCTGCGTTTTATCCACTTTCACTTTTGGACGCCTATTGGGACCAAACTCAGATGGCTGACCAATTTGTTGCTGAATGGCTTTTACCATTTCGATATTTATCACTTGTACATTCTTCGCAAAGAGAATCTTTTGAAAAAATTCCGCTATTCGTGCTTCGATATCCGCCATGATTTCTGCACGTTCATCTTGTGCGAGACGCAATTCTATATCATGCAGATAATCGCAAAGAATTTGATATGCATCATAGTCAATATGATAAACCAATCCATTAAGATTGATATTTCGTGTCTCTTTCATAATTATTGAGTTATTTGGTTAACAGCTTGGCAAATGCTTTGCCATTCATTGGAAAGTTGATTGAGTAGTGTGCGACCGTCATCGGTAAGAGAGTAGTATTTTCTGGGCGGTCCTCCAGTAGATTCCTGCCATCGATAAGAAAGCAAGCCTTCATTTTTCATGCGTGTGAGCAATGGATATACTGTACCCTCCACGACTACAATCTCCGCAGTTTTTAATGTTTCCAAAATATCGGAAGCATATACTTCATTGCGGCTGATAATGGCAAGAATACAGTATTCCAGTATGCCCTTACGCATTTGACTTTTGATGTTGCTAATCACGTCCGTAGTAATTAGTTGTTAGTGTCTATTTGATCGTGGTTAGGCATCAACACCATCATAATGATGTACAAAAGCAAGCCAGGAAATGCAACCGTGAATAAACTAAGCACTACATACGCAATGCGAATGACTGTTGGGTCCACACCGAAATACTCGGCAACTCCTCCACAAACTCCCGCTAAAATGCGGTTTGAAGAACGATGTAATTTTTTCATTTTTTTGAGATTAATTGTTTAAAAATTCAATTCCGCTGCAAAGGTAGTGTAATTTTTAATACTATGCAATACAAAGTACTTGAATTTGTTTGAATATTAATATTTTGTAATATGGACTTTGCAATTTTGGATGAAAATTACCCTGAAATGTGGTTTTTGAGTGTTCGTATGGCATGTTGGTGGATTTGTCGCACTCGTTCACGAGAGATTTCGTGTTTATTAGCTAATTCTTCTAATGTCATAGGTTGGTTTCCATATAGTCCATAGAAATGGATGATAATATCTTTGGCGCGTTCATCATTTTTGAGGAATTGCAGCCATCGTTCTATGTCCATCCGCAAGGATTCCATCTGAAGAACACTATCTGTTGTAGGCAAAGAAGAGGAGAGTGTGTCTGCAATACAAATATCTCCGTCTTCTCCAATCGGTGTATCAATACTTATCTCGGAGTGGATAGTGCGTAGTGTGTCTTCAATCTTCTCTTCAGGCACATCCAATAGTTCGGCAAGTTCAGCGGTAGTAGGGTAGCGTTCATTAATTTGCATGAACTGCTGCATAGCTTTTTTGACGCGAGTGACGATGCCCACTTGATTCAGCGGCAAACGTACTGTGCGCCCTTTGTCCGCTAATGCTTGCAGAATACTTTGTCGTATCCACCATACGGCATAGGTGCTAAGTTTGAATCCACGTGTGGGGTCAAACTTATTAATGGCATTCATCAGTCCAATATTCCCCTCCATAATCAAATCTTCTAGCGATACTCCCTGATGAATATACTGTTTGGCAATAGAAATAACAAATCGCAAATTAGATTGAATCAATAGTTGTTTTGCTTGTTCGTCCCCTGCAAAGGATCTTGTCGCCAATTCCACCTCTTCATCAATAGACAATAGTGGAAAACGCGACAAATCCTGCATGTACGCTTTCAGTATTGGCGTACGTTGGGTAATGTTGTGGGATATTTTTAGTTCTTTTATCATAGTTATGAGTAGGTTTTTTTGAAACATTTAAGCGGTGGCAGCTGACTTGATTTTATCGATGGCATTGCGACAAATTCGGTTGACCGATTGGGGAGTCATTTGTAATTGCTTTGCCAATTCATGGGTGTCCATCGGTTCATCAGCAAGATTGATGTCAAACTTATTCTGAATAATCCAGCGTTCTCTGTCATCTAATGGTGCTTCTGTAATCAAGTGAGCTAGCATTTTCAATATACGATTGGAGCAATGTTCAATATGGCGTGCATTATTGGTGATGTACTCTATATCAATATAGGTGTTCATCTCTTGTTGCATCTTTTTTGAACGTGGAACCAATACCGTTTGTTCTGCGTTGTGAATCATGCTGATGAGTGTATTGTACACAGAACGGAATGCATATGTGGAGAATTTATTTCCTTTGTTTTCATCAAAGTTCTCCGCCGCATGGTACAAAGCAATATAGCCTTCACATAGCAAATCATCCTTATTCATCAGATTGCAGCGATCTTCTAAATGATAGGTGGAAATGACTTGTTCGATAATCGATAGGTGCGCAATGGCAAGATAGTGATAACAATTAACGTTTTTCATATGATTTAGGTCTGAATTGGATAAAAACAGCGAATGTTTTTTCCACAAAAATCATGCCATTACTACCTATCGATATAAACAAAGTATTTAGAAACCTATTTTTCTGCCATTATTGCGGCTAATGCTTTCGTTTTGGCAGTCTATTTTAATTTGTTCATAGTCCAAATTGTCATTTCCAGAGAAGATGGCGTTGATGACTTGTTTGCGCGAAATATTTTGGATTTGTCCGCCTGAGAAATCAAAGCGATTGGCAAGTTCAGTGGCTTGCTCATCATTGAGCCCAGTAAGCATGGATTGCCAAATCAGTTTGCGCACTTCGTTGGTTGGCTTTTCAATTTCGAGTTTGAAAAGGAATCGGCGGTCGAAAGCTTTGTCTAGACAGGTGGTGAGATTGGTCGTACATATCATAATGCCTTCCAATTGTTCCATTTCTTGCAAGATGATATTCTGAATAGCATTTTCCATCTTATCTACAGAGCGTTGCGTATTTTCCATACGATTGCCAAAGATAGCATCTGCTTCGTTGAAAAATAAAATCGGAGCGCGCTCTTGTGATCTCACCAAAGCGCGATATTTATCAAAAATTTCTTTGATTTGCTTTTCGCTTTCGCCTACGAACTTATCACGCAAGGTAGCCAGTTCCACTTGCATCAAATCGCGTTTGGTGGCAATGGCTAACTGCTGTGCTAGTTCTGTTTTACCTGTGCCAGGTGTACCATAAAATAGGCAGCAGAAACCCGTAGGCATACCACGTTTTTTGAGTTCTTGGGCGATTTTAGTATATTGATCCTCTTTCAGCATATGAGTTAGTTTATCCACCTGCTCTTTGGTTTTGCCAGAAAAGAAAAGTGTTTTAGCGGTCAAACGCGAGAAAGGCGTAAGGGCCTGAATATTCTCATCTTCTGATTCGGGCATTACTAAATCGGCTTCCTCTTTGCTGCCAAGCATATCAATCCATGCTTGTGGAGTGAGCACCCATTGATTGGCTTGTGCCATGCTGTTTTGGCAATAATTGACTACGTAATTTTTGGTGACAAAAATATGCTTCTTCTGCTTCATTTGGTAAAAAATGTTTCGTAGAGCTTTGCTGGTCAATATCTGCTCTAAATCGCGCACCGAAACATATTCGTCTTCGTCAATCGCCAAAACGGTCATCATAATGAGCATAAACCATTTGTCTTCCTCCGTAGGAAGATGATTGAGATTTTTTACCAAAGGCAAATGGTCATTTTGTATCATAAAACGGCGGAGGTTATTGACAATAGAACCATCCATGTCAAATCGTTTGCCATCTTTGATATACTCGTTTGCTCTAGTAAGAAAATCGATACTCGTTTCCATCTTGATGCTTTGAATATCAAAGGTTTGGTTGCTCATTATGGCCTCTTGCGCTTCCTTACTAATTCGCCAGCCAGTACCTATAGAGTTGCTATTGCGATATAAATACCCCATTTCCTCTAACGTATATAAGTCGTTGCTCAATTGCATCATACGTAATGGGTGGATATTTAGCATCTTCGATAAATCTTCGTAATCGCAAGCAGAAGAGTGTTTGGCAGAGTGGTATAGAATGTAGGTGATAAGTTTTACTCGTGTAATATCCATTGCCAATTTTTGCTGTAAAAATTGATAAGCACTATCCACGCCCATTTGAAGGTTCTCCTTCTCATAGATTTCTACCTCGTCATTGAGAAGAGAGGGCTCATAGGTGGTGATAAATTCCATTGCAGAAAGGATACTTGCTCCTCCTGTACTCCAAGATGATTGCTCAAAAGAAAATTGTAGTTGTGATGACTTAGATGGACTGGTACGCTTTTTCATAGACGGAATAATTTTTAGGTTCAACATATTACTTACAAATTTCTTATACGCGCAAAAAATACAAAAAGAACATGGATTGCGATTTTTTTTTGTAAAAAGTTTTGTTGGTATTAAAAAATGCAGTACCTTTGCAGTCAAATTTGGTGATGAAAACTAAACATATTGATGCAATATGAAACATTTGATTAGGATAATAGGCATTGCTGCAATGCTAGTGGCATGCCAAACAAACCCAACAACAATGAAGATTAGTGATACAACCATTCAGCAAGCAGTGAGTAATGTATTAGCAGCGTACTCTGAAGCGGACTCCTGTATGGTTGCACGCGGTGCGGCGCAGGTCGCTGCGCTGTGGCGAGAAAGTGACGGCACAGAGGAGGACTACTTGGCATTAATCACAAACTCGTATGCAGGTACTGACGAGACTAAAAAGCAACTTTATGACCGTATGGCTTTCATTTTGGAGCAATGCGGACAAAGTGCTGATATGCTGAATAATACGCTACAAGAACCTACGACCCTTTTGGGTAAAGGCGATCCTACACAAGTAGACTGGATCATCAGTGGATATAGTCCGATGGCGCACTTCGCAGAGGATATGTTTGCCAATAAGATTGCGCATATCTGCGTGCTGAACTTTCCACACTATACGCTCGAAGAAAAGAACACACTCGGCAAAGAGTGGACACGCCAAGAATGGGCATATGCTCGTTTGGGTGATGTGTTCAGCAGTCGTGTGCCAGGCAATGTGGTAGCCAACTACTCGCAAGCACTGAGCGAAGCAGAGAACTATATCGCTGGCTACAATATCATGATGCACTGTCTGCGCAACGAGCAAGGTGAGCAACTATGGACAGAGCCAATGGCATTGCTGTCGCATTGGAACTTGCGCGATGAACTCAAATCCAACTATGCCGATGTGCCTAACGCCCGCGAGAAACAAGAGATGATTTACCAAGTGATGCTGCGTATTATCCGCCAAGAGATACCCGCAGTGGTGGTCAATAACGACAAACTACTATGGTGCCCTACTACCAACCACGTGAGTGGTGATCCTGACTCAGACATCAAACTGAAAGTAGATATAAGCCGCGAGCCCGATACACGTTATCAACAGATTATCAATATCTTCCGTGCAGGACAACAGATTGACGCCTACCGACCAGATGCGCCTACACATGTGCTACGAACCTTCAACGAGGATTTACAGATACCTTTTGAAGAGATTGAATCGCTGTTCACCCAACTCATCCAATCGGAGGAGATAAAACAAGTAGCAGCCATCATCCGTGAGCGTTTAGGTCGTGACCTTCGTCCATACGATATTTGGTACGACGGTTTCAAAAGCCGTAGCAGTATCTCCGAAGATGTACTGACTGCAGAAACGCAGAAACGCTATCCTACTGCCAAAACCTTTGAGAAAGACATGCCTCGCATGCTAATGGATTTGGGCTTTGCCAGCGACAAAGCAAAGGAAATCGCTTCGCATATCGTGGTGGAAGCTGCTCGTGGTTCGGGGCATGCACGTCCATGTGTGGGCAGAGAACAACCTGCTCGCCTGCGCACGCGCGTAGGTGATAAAGGTATGGACTACAAGGGTTACAATATCGCTGTGCATGAGTTTGGACACAATGTAGAAGAAGTTATTTCGCTTTATGATATTGATTACTACACCCTTGCAGGCATCCCTAATACTGGTTTTACGGAAGCAAGTGCGTTCCTTTTCCAAGAGCGCGACCTACAACTGCTACACCAATCTACACAATCGCCACAACAAGCAGACCAACTCTTCGATATGATTTGGGGCATGTATGAGATTATGGGTGTTAGTTTGGTGGACATGCGTATGTGGCAATGGTTGTATGCTCATCCTGAAGCTGATGCTGCAGCGTTGCGCGAAGCGGTAATCGCTATTGCTAGTGAAGTGTGGAATCAATATTATGCTCCTATTTTAGGCGAAAAAGATAGTCCGCTATTGGGTATCTATTCGCACATGGTGGGCTATGCATTGTATTTGCCAGCCTACCCAATCGGTAATCTGGTGCAATATCAGTTAGACGAACATTTAGCAAACTGCGCCACACCCGAAGAGTGGGCAAAAGAATACACCCGCATTTATCAGCAAGGTTGTTTGACCCCCGATGCATGGATGCGCGGAGCGGTGGGCAAACCTATGAGTGTGGAACCCATACTAAAAGCAGTACGTGAGCAACTGAAATAAGATCAATTACGGGTTCTTGACGGGTTCATAACGGGTTCATGCGGTATAGTTAAGATAATAATAGGAGACATTTGAATAAGTCAAATGCCTCCTATTTTTGTATCTTCCAACTCGAATTAATCGCCTATCAAGTTGTTTGCAGGATTAGATGTTACAGTCATTCCCGTGCGTGTTTCGCCACTGGCACATAGAATACTTGTGAAGGTAACTTCGTTTGCCTCCGTTAGAGGGGTTTGATATGTTTTCTTTTGCATAACTATTCGGTATTTTGTTGATTTGTTTATAATTATTGTGAGATAATCACTTTTTGTCCATCTATGATATAGAAACCCATACCTACTGGTTGTGACATTTTTCGTCCAAGGATATCGTACACACCTTCTTTTATTGTAATATTCTCAGTTTCTTCGGATATATTATCGAAGGCTGTGGTTGTATTTTCTCCTTGAACAGACATGCTAACTCGTTTGCGCCCTGGTGATAATGCACGAGCGGTAGAGGACACTTCATCTAATTTTACGTATGCGCGATTTGCTGACAATGAGCAATATTCTCCACACAGACAGAGGGTATTGTTATTTACAATATAATTATTGGTTAGTATATTGATAGCAGCAGCCACAATTTCATCGAAAGTGCCATATAATCCGTTGTCAAAGAGAGGATTATTTACTCGTGAGCCATCTGATGTTACAATGAGTTTATTGCTGTGTGCATAGAATATATATGGTTTTCCTGCTTCCAATTTTGTTACTTCATCAAAGTAAATCATAAATGGTGCTTTATATGCGATTTCATAGAATGTCGCACCTGAGAAATCCGTTGAGCCAAATGGCAGACAGATTGTACCATATCGATTAGGTGTTACATCACGTGTATATTGTTCTGCTTCACATTCTTCCACAAATTCGCCTACTTGCTCCGACCAATCGGATGCTTCGTATGCCTCCAATGTTCCGCATGGTATGTAGCAGGTGGGAGTAGAATTTAAAAATGTATTAATACCCAAGATTGGTGGAGTAGTTGTTGCTATATATACACTTGCAAGAGAGTTGCATTTAGAAAAAGCTGAGCCCTCAATACTCGCTACACTATTTCCGAGAGTCAAAGAAACGAGAGATGAACAAGAAATGAAAGCGAATGATTCAATACTTGTTACACTATTAGGAATAATGATAGAGCTTAGAGAGGAACATCCTGCAAAAGCCCATGTTTTAATAGTTGCTACGTTTTGGGGAATACTAACAGAAGTGAGTGATTTGCAAGAAGAGAATGCATAGGTTCCTATTTCCGATACGCTATTTGGTATAGTAAGAGAATTTAGATTGATACATCCTTCAAAAACATGTCCTCCGATAGCGGTTACGCTATTAGGAATAATCGTGTTTCGACATCCAGCAATCAAGGTATTGGTAGTAGTTTCAATAATCGCGTTACAATTATCGCGACTATCATAGATATCATTATCGCTTTTTACAGCGATAGAAGCGAGCGAAGTACAATTACGGAACGGGTTTCTTCCAATACTGCTCACATTATTTGGAATGATAATAGATGTCAAAGAATTACAATTTTCGAACGCAAAATCATCAATGTGTATCACGCTTTCAGGAATAGTGACAGAAACAATAGAGGTACATCCTCCGAAAGCATCATATCCAATATCCGTTACACTATTAGGAATCACAACTGATAATAGAGAGGCACATTTGGAAAAAGCTCCCTGTCCGATATAAGTTACACTATTAGAGATAATGATAGAATTAAGAGTAGAACAAGAATTAAAAGCATTATTTCCAATGCTTGTTACAGGTCCATCAAAAATAATCACACCTTGACCGTTTTCATAGGTATTACTTACGATATTAGCACCAAAACCATCTGTCTTGGATGGCTCTACAATATTGCCATCGGTAGACGTATAAAAAATACAATGCGTAGAATCAGGCACAACTGCCTCACACTCCTCCACGAAATTACTTACTATATTTGCCCATTGGGATGATTGGTAGGCAGCGAGGGTACCACAAGGAATGTGGCAAGTAGGTTGTGAACTAAAAACAATTGTTCCTAAATTGGGAACATTAACAGCTTTAACATGGACATCCGTAAGATTATCACAATAATGGAAAGCATTATTTCCAACATGTTCTATGGTATTAGGTATTGTTATGGTTTTAAGTGCATGACAAGCATAAAATGCATTATTACCAATACTTTTAACACCTTCTGGAATACTAACAGATTCCAATGAAAAACATAATGATAATATTTCTTCTTCAATATGTGTGATTCCTTCAGGAATAACAATAGAGGTTAAATCTGAACAATCTTTAAATGCCCATTTTCCAATACTTTTTACACTATTTGGAATCGTTATTGCAACAAGATTGGAACCACCAAAAAATGCATGAGGACTTATACTTATAGTACCAGGTTTCACTTCAAGACTTGTATTGCGTTTCATATCACCCTTATATTCGTATAAAACATCGTTTATGTATACTATTCCATCTGGTTGTTGCACCTCCCATAACGTAAATGCCAATGCTTGAACACCTATTGTTGTTACAGTGCTTGGAATTGTAATGTCTTTCAAGGAAGAACATGATTTAAATGTGTAATTTTCAATAGACGTTATACTATTAGGAATTACTATACTGGTAAGATTTGTACAATTTTCAAAAGCACTTTCTCCAATATGTACTATATTACTTGGAATAGTGAAAGATATAAGATAAGAGCAACTGTTGAAAGCACTTTTTCCTATACTTGTCACGTTCTTGCTAATAGTAACAGAGTTCAGGGAAGAGCAAGCGCGAAAAGCTTCCTCTCCGATACTTGTTACACTATAAGTTAAACTATTGTAGGTGACAATTTCAGGAATGGCTAATTCACCTGAGTATTCGTTTGAGTAAACAGCATAATTGGACCCCTTGTAGGTAACTTCTACGGAGGTTTCGTCAAGGTAGTTGTAGTAAATACCATTGACTTCAAAGTCGTGCGCCCAAAGGGCTGTGGTGGCAACTAAAACCACAAATAATAAGAATAGTCTTCTCATAATTGTTTGATTTTAATAGTTAATATGATTGTTTATTTAAAGTGACTTTCACATCAACACGCAAAAAGCGCAGACCTCGTGCTGCTTACTTACACACGAGGTCTTAGCATACCTTTAAGGTCAAATAAACAACAGGAAACCTACGCTGGTATGAAGACACACTACACAAAACATAAGTGCAGTATGGATATATTCATACCCATAGGCATTCATTGTTACTTTGATTTTGACCTTAAATCTGAAAGTTGCTAAGTTTCGTGTGTCAAACGCAAAGCGTCAATAAACGCTATTAAATATGTTAAAAAACCTACCCTAAAAGAACCTACAGGAACGCTTTTCGTAGGACATATTTCCCTCCAGCGTAGGATTCGCTTGCAAAGGTACTACTTTTTGAGGATATATGCAAATATATCTAAATATTTATACAAAAAAATCATTAATTATGCTACACAATAGAATATATCCTTACCGCCCAAGAGAGTTGATTTGGGCGGAAGTTGTTTATGTTGTCTTCAAAATAAAATTATTGAAATTGTTTTTTGCTTCCTACACCTTAGCCCTGCGGGCAAGAGAGAACTGAAACTCTAATCCGCCTTCGGGGCGATTGATTGCGGTGATTTTTCCTCCATGGAAGATCACCGCATGTTTTACGATGGAGAGTCCTAAACCAGTGCCGCCTGCTTTACGGCTGCGACCTTTGTCCACACGATAGAAGCGC
>JAZNSW010000023.1:0-67335 GCA_045591505.1 Paludibacteraceae bacterium | reverse complement strand
GAAACCTTTATTGATATACTTGATCCTGCTAAAACCACTAATGCCGATTTAGATACTTTATTGAAGAATATCGGCAAATCTTTCGGCAAAGCATAAAAAATACAAACAATTTTATTTTCTTCGGAATGCACTGATTCACAGATGCATTCCGTTTTCTTTTTATACACTTATCTTCACAAAGATGAGTTTTTCTTTGTTGTTTAGCACAAATGCCGAAGATACGGCAATACTTTAATAAGTGAAAGCGTTTCGCAAAAAGACGGACGCAGAAACATATTGTATCACTACTAAAACAATAAAGAATATGAAACCCAAACACATCATTCTCATCACCATTCCCTGCCAAAGCGCAGAAGAGATGCTCCAAGCCAAAGAGGCTGTCCTCTTTCATTTGGAAACCCTCAATCCCGAGTTCACCACCGAGGGCACCACCCTCACAGTTAAGGTTATCCCTCTTGACCCTCAACTCTTCCTTCCCGACGAGGCATGCGACATCATCCGCCAAACCATCGCCCAGTCCCTCACCTTCAATCACTGCTGGACCTGCACCCTCCAAACAATCAATTAACCCCAGCCTTTACACCTTAAACCTTCAACTTTCAACCTTAAACTAATATTAACCCTTCACGCAAGGCATTCGTGAGCAAAGCGAACCATATCTCGTCGAAGACCACTATTCGTGGAGCGACAGCGCAACCATCATTCGTGAGCGTAGCGAACCACCTTTCGTGAGTAAAACGAACTAAAATCATGTCTAAAATCAAATTAGAAGCACCCTTCCGCCAATTTCGTGGCAAAATCTGCAAACACTCCGACATCATCTTCAAAGAAATGTATGGAGAGACCTTCACCTCACAAATCTGCAACCCCTACACAGGCGAACCATCTACCGCCCAAAAAGCGCAACAAACCAAGATGGCTACAGCTTCTGCTAATGTCAATGCCCTCACGCCTGAGCAGCGCGCAGCATACAAAGAGCAGTTCAAAAAGCAGACCAAGTACAAATCTCTCCACGGCTACATGATGGCACAAGAGATGGCCAAACTCTAACCCCAGCCTTTACACTCTAATCCTTAAACATTAATTCGTTAAACGTTAAACATTAACTAACTAAACCCCTCTCACGGCATAGAGGATCTCGAACTCCGAGTAAAAACAATCATTTTGTTCTGCCCACTAATGCAACGCGTTGCATTCATTTGGGCAAGAACAAAAGGTAAATCTTGAATTGACGTACGGCTGAATGAGTAAAGCGAATGAGCAGATCGTTCGAGCCGTATGGCGAGATAAGAATAATTGACAACAAAATTGACGCCAATTGTCTTTAATTTATACTCGGTGTTCGATTGCCGAACACATATGGCACAAGTTGTTTACGAAGACCCAATCCATCACCTTTCGGGCAAAATCTCCAAAAAGTACCGCACTTGCTACAACTACCGCAAGCGTTCCGACCGCAAGTACACATCCGTACATGGCGACCGCACCACTCCAGTTTCCGCATCAGAACGGGCATGGCGTGACCTGTTCACCCAAATATGCGCAGCCACTCGCGACCGCATGATGGATCCAAACCACATAGCAATGGATCAAGTTGGCTTTATCAGGCAAACCAAGTACAAGACTCTGTACCAATATGTTTGGAACTTGATGCGCGATGAAATCGAAGGCAAGTAATAATGTATAATGTTTTGTTTTCTCGCTCACCAATGCAGTCTGCATTCTTATGAGCGAAAAACAAAACATATCATTGATTTTTGAATATTTTTGTAGCAAGCGTAGCGCTGCGTATTTTTGTTATAAAAAATAATCCAAGAATTGTCGCAAATTGTCGTAAAACAAATTTCGTTTAATTAAACGCTTCAGTACTAACATCATTCCATCAAATTATGAACAAGTTAACAGAAACTCAAAAACAACGCCTCATTAAGGCAATCAAGTACCTCGCATTAGCTATTGCTACATCTATTGCGATGGCTCTTGGACTCACCTCGTGTAATGTCACCCGTACCATCACCACCGAAAGCCGATCCGTGACCAAAGGTGATACGGCAATTATCATCCAGTCCAAAACCATCGAATCCTACAACGCTAAGAAGAATTAGGTACACCAAAATCGCTCCTCGTGAGCGATTTTATTTGCATATCTATAAAAATTGTTGTACCTTTGCAGCGAGAATTACAGTATATTATGTTTACACGAACGATACAACTCATAGGCGAAGAAGGATTTGCTGCATTGCAGCGCGCACGCGTTATTCTCTTTGGTGTAGGAGGAGTGGGCGGATGGTGTGCAGAGACACTTCTGCGTACTGGTTTGGGACACCTGACTTTGGTGGATTTTGACAAGGTGGATACCACCAATCTCAATCGCCAAATAGTAGCCACCGCAGCCAATATCGGGCAGAACAAAGTGCAGGAAATGCAAAAGCGATTGCTGCAAATCTGTCCCGAAGCAGATGTACAAATCATTGACCGACAATACAACAGCGAAACCGCCAACAGCTTCAACCTCGCGCAATACGACATCGTGATTGATGCCATTGACATGGTGGATTGCAAAGCCCTGTTGCTCTACAACGCTACCGCAGCAGGTTGCCAAGTCTATTCCAGCATGGGCGCAGGGCGCAAACTCAATCCGCAAAACATCCGCACAGCCGAGTTCTGGAAAGTGCAAGGTTGCCCTTTAGCACGAGCCCTACGCACACGCATGAAAAAGGCAGGACTAATGCCTGCCTCTAAGATACAATGTGTCTATTCCGAAGAGATTGCAGGCGAGCAGGGCACTATTGCCCCAGTAGTGGGCGTCTTCGGTATGACCCTCGCCAGTATGGTGATCAATCACATAGCAGTTTCTCCAAGCACACCTGCAATGCCTCCGTCCAGTGAGGGATAGCGATGCCGAAAGTAGATTTAATCTTTGATTTATTCAGCACACTGAAGTGTGGGCGAGGTGTCTGGTATTGATACTCGCTGCTGAGGATTGGGCGCAGGTTCCATTGCGCAATTCGTTGTGCTGCATCGGTTGGTAGCAATGCTTGTGCGCGAGCAAAAATCTCATGCGTGAAATCATACCAAGAACAAACACCTTCATTCGTAAAATGATATACACCTGCATGCCATTCGGGCGATTCAATGGCTGCAAAAATAGCCATCGCAAGGTCAGCAGCGTAGGTGGGCGAACCAATCTGGTCAAAAACAACACCCAATGCCTCGCGTTCTTGTCCCAAACGCAACATCGTTTTCACAAAATTATTGCCAAAAGTGGAATACAACCATGCCGTGCGAATAATAATGGCCTCAGGACAAACTGCTTGTAGCAATTCTTCGCCTGCCAATTTCGTGCGACCATATGCAGTTCGTGGTGCTACCTCATCCGTCTCTTCATAAGGCACGCAAGCATCGCCAGAGAAAACATAATCTGTGCTCACATGAATCACTCTTGCACCAGAAACACCTAAATTTTCTACTGCTAACGCATTGATCTTATGAGCCAACACTTCATCCGATTCGGCTTTGTCCACATTGGTATAGGCAGCGCAATTGACAATGATATCAATCGCGTTGTCTTTTACAAACCAATTAACTGCCTCGCGGGATGTAATATCCAATTCTTCCACATCGGTGAAGAAATATGTATGCTGAGCATGTCGCGCCGAAAGGATGCGCATCTCGTTGCCTAATTGCCCATTGGCACCAGTGATGAGAATATTCATTTTGATTTACGATTTGACTATTTGCAATGTACTGCTTAATTAAAAGGGATTATCGAGGTCTTGAAGGAGTGGATGGTTTTTGTCTTTCTCGCTAAGAATCATTTGGTCGGAAGGTATTTGCCAATCAATCTCTAGCGCAGGGTCTGACAAGAGAATACCACCATCTGCCTCTGGATGATAGAGATTGTCGCACTTATACGTAAATACCGCGCGTTCACTCAACACAGAAAAACCATGCGCAAAACCACGTGGGATATAGAACTGACGATGGCTTTCGGCATCTAGTTCTACTGCAAAATGTTGCCCATAAGTAGGACTATCCTTGCGCAAGTCCACTGCTACATCCAATACGCGACCTTCTGCACAACTGACCAGTTTGGCTTGGGTATAAGGTGGACGTTGGAAATGCAACCCACGCACTACACCAAACGAAGAACATGATTGGTTGTCCTGCACAAAAGTAGCATCTACTCCCGCTTCGTGGTAGCGTTTCTCATTATACATCTCCACAAAATACCCGCGTGCATCGCGGAAAACTTTTGGTTCAATGACCAATAATCCTTCTATCGGTGTCTTAAAAACTTCCATACATAATACTGATTAGACTGCAAAATTACACAATTTTTTGCATATATGCAAATAAAAGTGTACCTTTGCACGAAATTTCAACAAATGATATATGAAACAAGTGATTAGAAAATCTTTCGTGTTACTACTTTTGTGCATGCCAATTTGTATCTCAACCTACGCAGTTGCACCGCTTCCTGGATTAGATCTTACAGAACCTATTCGTAAACCTATTCCACAGGGTATCGTGCATCAGCAACGTGCTGCGCACATAGCGATGGATTGGCAAGCACCAGAATTGGTGTCGCGTGGACTATTGATAGTTGTGGAGTTTGCGGACACTCCATTGTCTGCAGGGAATACCGTACAATCTTTCGACTCGCTTGCCAATGCTGATGATTACACATATAATGGAGCGATGGGCTCTTGCAAAAAATACTATCAAGACCAATCGAATGGCAAATATACTCCGCAGTTTGATGTGGTAGGCCCTGTAATATTGCCCAAAAACACAGCGTACTATGGTGCAGATGCTGCATACGAAGGTGATGACCAATATATTGCCGATTTTGTGATTGATGCATGCAAAGGTGCACAAGCGATGGGAGTGGACTTCTCGAATTATGATCAAGACAATGATGGTAATGTGGATTTAGTGTATATCATCTATGCTGGATATAGTCAAGCGGATGGCGGTGTTGCCAACTGCATATGGCCACATGCATGGGATATGCAATCTGCCCTCTATTTTGGGAATACCAATCAGAGCGAATACTATGTTCATACCAACGCTGTGGGGGATATCACTTCACAGAACTTGCCTGTACTGAATGGTAAAACCATTTTGCGATATGCTTGTTCTAACGAATTGATTTTCAGTTCTAGTGCCCGTACCAGCATTGGTACGATCTGCCACGAGTTCGGTCATGTGTTGGGTTTGGCAGATTTGTATATCACAGAAACTAGTGCAACAGGAGACCCCAAATTAATACCTGGTTCATGGGCATTGATGAGTCACGGCAATTATCTCAATAATGGTAATACCCCACCCAACTTATCCGTTTGGGAAAAATATGTCTTAGGTTGGGTGGAACCAGAGATACTGTATGCTAACGAACAACATGTAGTACTACCAGCGGATGGCATGACCTATCGCAAACTGAATCGTACATGCATACACTCAGAAGATGGTCCACTGACCACAGATACTACTTATTACTTGGAAAATCGACAAATGACTGGTTGGGATACTTTTCTACCAGGTCATGGAATGTTGGTATGGCGCGTAGTATATGATGCCGAAGAATGGTACTACAATAGACCAAACAATACAACCACTCGTTTTCAATTAATTACCGCCAATGGTTCAACGCCATATACCAGTAGTTTGAAAGGCGGAACACGACAAGATGTTCCTTTCCCTGGTAAGTTGGAATATACTGAATATGCTCCATACGCACACACACAACTCACTAACATTCAGGAGATAGATGGCGTAATCTCTTTTGATTTTACCAATTCTACTTATACCAATATCGAATCGCCAAAAGCAGATTTAGATATCAATGCCAACGTTTGGTATAACCTTTTGGGGCAACCTGTTGATATTCACTCTTACAAAGGAGTTGCTATCAGCAAAGGCAAAAAAATAATCATACGATAACTGCTCGTTCACTATTTACAATAAAAAACGAGGGTTGCCCCTCGTTTTTTTATTCATATTGTTGAAATAGAAAATCGTTGTATGGATAACGTTGAATATGAATGGCTTTGATACGATTATAGAATAATGCTTTCAGTTCTTCAATATTCGTCTTCTGTCTTGCGGAAATGAAGATGCAATCATCATGCAGTTTCGCCATCCAAGTACGTTGCAGTTCTTCGAGTGAGATATTCTCGCGTTTGATTGGAGTAAGGTCATCTTCCTCTTTTGGCGTATAGGTGAACGCATCAATCTTATTGAACACTACAATACGAGGAATCTGCGCTACCGTCTTTTCAGTTTGGCGACCTGCCTTCTGCTTCTTTGACCAAGGATCAGCTTCTTTTATCTCCGTTTGTTTGGTTAGCAACTCATTAATCGTTTGCTCCACCACTTCGTATTGCTCTTCAAAATTAGGGTGAGAGATGTCCACTACGTGGATAAGCAAGTCCGCTTCGCGCACTTCATCAAGTGTGGACTTAAACGACTCTACTAAGTGATGAGGGAGTTTTCGAATAAATCCCACCGTATCGGAAAGCAGGAACGGAAGGTTCTCTATTGTCACCTTGCGCACAGTGGTATCCAGCGTGGCAAAGAGTTTGTTTTCGGCAAATACCTCAGACTTGCTAATAAGATTCATTATGGTAGATTTGCCCACATTGGTATAACCCACCAAAGCTACACGTACCATCTTCCCACGATTCTGGCGTTGCGTAGCCATCTGTCGGTCAATCTTCTTGAGTTCTTCACGAAGCAGAGCAATACGCTGACCAATGATTCGTTTATCTGCCTCAATCTGTGTCTCACCCATACCACGGCTGGTGGCTCCACCGCCTCGCTGGCGGTCAAGGTGCGACCACATACGGGTTAGGCGAGGCAACATGTATTGCAAGTGCGCCATCTCCACTTGCGTCTTTGCATACGAAGTCTGTGCGCGGTGGAGGAAAATCTCCAAAATGAGAATAGTGCGGTCAATCACACGAACGGGCTGCTTGTGGTTATCCTTAATCTCATTTTGGTTGTGGGCATTGAGTGCCTTCTCTATATTGCGAAGCTGGCGAGGCGAGAGTTCATCATCAAAGATGACCATGTCAATAAAGTCGTCAGTATCAGCAAACTGCTGGATATATTGATTAATCTCTTGCAGTTTACCTTCACCTACGTAGGTAGATGTGTTCGGATAATCAAGGCGTTGCACAAAACGCTTGACGCAGTTGGTATTGTTAGTGTCAGCCAAAAAAGCCAACTCATCCAAGTATTCTTTTGTTCGTTCTTCGTTTTGTGTGGGAGTAATAAGTCCTACCAAAACAGCATTTAGTTTACCCATGATGTGTAACGATATATGAGAATTTAGTGGTTTAGTAAAAATAATTAATGTGCTTCTAACCAATTGGCTCCAACGCCACAATCTGCTATAAGCGGAACAGTTAAGTGGACAACATTCTGCATTTCGCTGACTACAATTTCACGAACACGATCCACCTCGTTTATGGGAACGTTAAAATTTAACTCATCGTGCACCTGCATTATCATTTGTGCTTTTAGTCCTTCCTCCTTAAGACGACGGTGAATAGTAACCATGGCAATTTTTATAATATCAGCAGCAGTACCTTGAATAGGTGAATTGACCGCATTACGTTCAGCAAACGAACGGACAGTTGCATTATGCGACAGGATATCAGGAAGATAGCGTTTTCGGCCAAATAGTGTAATTGCATAACCTTGTTGGCGCGCTAACTGTTTTTGCTGCTCTATATAATCAATCACACCAGGAAAAGCGGCAAAATATCCATCTATCAACGCTTTTGCCTCCGCACGCGAACAATCCAGTTGCTGCGCCAAACCAAACGCAGAAATACCGTAGATTATACCAAAATTGGCGGTTTTGGCTTGTCGGCGTTGATCTTTGGTAACGTTCTCTATAGGGATATTGAATATTTTAGCAGCAGTAGCTGCGTGGATATCCTGTCCAGAACGAAAAGCTTCTACAAGATGCGGATCCTGTGAAAAATGTGCCATGAGCCGAAGTTCAATCTGCGAGTAGTCCGCAGAAAGGAAAATACAACCCTCATCAGGAATAACCGCTTGACGAATTAGTTGTCCACGTTCGGAACGGATAGGAAGATTCTGTAGATTAGGATTTGAAGAAGACAAACGACCTGTAGCAGTAACCGTCTGATTATATGTAGTATGAATCTTTCCTGTTTGAGGATTAATATACGTAGGCAACGCGGCAATATATGTAGAAATCAATTTCTTAAGCTCTCGATACTCAAGAATCATTCCCACCACAGGATGATTGGGTTTGAGCGCAAGAAGAACATCTTCGGAAGTGGAATATTGTCCTGTTTTTGATTTTTTAGCCTTCGCATCTAATTGAAGCCGCTCAAAAAGCACTTCACCAACTTGCTTGGGCGAATTAATATTAAAAGTCGTTCCTGCGGAGGTATATATTTGGTGTTCAATTGTTTGCAACTCTTCGTTGAGTTTAATCTCCGCTTGTTTAAGCATAGATACATCAATGCGTACGCCTGCTTGTTCCATCTCTCTAAGGATAGTAGAAAGGGGAAGTTCCACCTCTTCGTAAAGATTCCATAATGCAGTATCAGCTTTGAGCGTCTCCCATGGAATGGGTAGCGAAGGATTATATGCCACCTCTGGATTGAGTAAGTAACTCACTAAACGTCCCTCTAAAGAATCCTGAGGAAGTGTTTTGTTGCTCGCTATTGCATTAGTATCCGTTCGGAGTGGTGTCGGAGTAGTATCGTTTTCAATTGCTGCAAATAAGTCAAGTGTTGCCTCTTGAGGTTTGGCCTTTTTAGTCGTTTTAGAGATAGGCGTCTGCTGATTCGCAATTGATGAAGGTACTTGTTTGAGCAATGAATTGAATTCCAATTCGCGGTATATAGAAGCCAAATTTTCCCAATCACGTTCTTGACGCTGAAGCGATTGCGCATCAAAGTCAATAGGGACATCTGTTTTGATGGTAGCCAAAAAACGTGAGAAACGGATATCTTCTACTTGGTCTTGAATTTTGCGTTGGAGTGCACCCTTGAGTTGATCTGTATTCGCAAGAAGATTATCAATCGTTCCAAACTGCTGAAGAAGTTGAACAGCAGTCTTCTCTCCTACTCCCTTACAGCCAGGGATATTATCACTACTATCGCCCATAAGACCGAGTAGGTCAATCACTTGCAACTGATTTTGCAAACCATATTTTTCACAGACTTCAGCAGGTCCTAATTTCTCAAATCCTCCAGTATGACGCGGACGAAACATAAACACATGTTCAGTAACCAGTTGCCCATAGTCTTTATCTGGCGTAGCCATATAGACTTCAAAACCCTCATTTTCCGCTTTATGAGCAATAGTGCCAATCACGTCATCTGCCTCATATCCAGGTACTTCAAGCACAGGGACATTCATTGCCTGCAAAATCTTTTTGATACGCGGAACTGCCCAACGGATATCTTCTGGTGTTTCTTGACGTTGCGCTTTATATTGCTCAAAAGCCTCATGGCGAAAAGTAGGACCAGAAGGGTCAAATGCGACTGCAATATGAGTGGGTTTAAGGCGTTTAAGCAAATCTTCGAATGTGACAATAAATCCGAAGATAGCCGATGTATTTTCTCCACGCGAGTTCATTCGTGGCGCACGGATAAAAGCATAATACGCGCGGTAAATCATCGCATACGCATCTATGAGCAATAACGTTTTCAAGGTAGAAAAGTATTAAGAGTTTAAAAAATCACAAATTCCTCATTACCAATTGATTGGTAACTGACCATGCTGTTGAAGATAAGCATTCGCTTGCGAAAAATGCCCGCAACCAATGAATCCACGATAGGCACTCAAAGGACTAGGATGAACCGCAGTAAGTACCAAATGTCGTTTGCGATCAATGAATTGTCCCTTGCGTTGCGCGTAACTGCCCCATAGCATAAAAACAATATTATCTCTGTGGCTATTAAGTGCTTGTATTGCAGCATCCGTTAATTCTTCCCACCCTTTTCCTTGATGACTACCAGCTTTATGTGCCTCAACAGTAAGGGTAGCATTCAGCAAAAGAACTCCCTGTTCCGCCCAATGCGTAAGGTTGCCAGAAGAAGGTATGGGTTTGCCAAGGTCGCGATTGAGCTCCTTGTAAATATTCTCTAATGAAGGAGGAACACGAACTCCATCTTGCACAGAAAAACACAGTCCATGTGCCTGATTAACATCATGATACGGATCTTGTCCGATAATCACCACACGAACTTTGTCAAAAGGACATAAGTCAAAAGCTCGAAAAATTTGCCCTGCAGGGGGAAAACATTGTTTCGTACGATAAGCTTGGCGCACAAAATCTGTTAGCAACTCGAAATATGGTTTATCAAATTCAGGTTGCAAGACTTGACGCCAACTCTCATCAATTCGAACGTTCATCCTAAAAAATGTATGGGTTAATCGTTAAGAATGAGCATGGCATCGCCATAATCGCCAAAACGATAACCTTGTTTCACTGCTTCTTTATATGCTTGCATCACATGCTCATATCCACCAAAAGTAGCGACCATAATCAACTGAGTGGACATTGGCATATAGAAATTTACCAAGAAAGCATTTGCTACCGTGAAATCATATGGAGGATAAATAAACTTATTAGTCCAACCATCATACGGTTTAATTTGGCCATTTGTTCCTACCACATGTTCTAAAGCACGCATCACCTCTGTACCAACTGCACATATACGACTATTGGAAGCATGTGCCTTATCTACAGCATCCACAACTGCTTGCGAAATACTAATCTGTTCGCTCTCCACTTTATGCTTTGTCAAATCCTCTACATCCACAACTTTGAAGTTCCCTAACCCCATATGAGAAGTGATGGTGTAAGTTTCAACTCCAAAAATCTCTAAACGTTTCAGCAAATTCTTTGAGAAGTGCATGCTTGCAGCAGGTGCCGCTACTGCACCAATATGCTTAGCAAAAACCGTTTGATAACGTTCCTCATCCATTTCCTCTACAGGTAAATCTGTAAACACAGCCTCATACTGCTCACGCGTTTCTTCAGACATAGGACGAACAATATATTTTGGCAATGGCGTTGTACCCATCTCATAAAGATGTTGCACAAAATCATCGCCTTCGTAATCTGTTAAAAAACGCAATGTGCGCCCACGCGAAGTAGTATTATCAATCACCTCTGCAAAAATGGTTGCATCCTCATCGAAAAACAATTTATTTCCAATACGAATCTTTCGCGCAGGGTCCACCAAGACATCCCAATAGCGATTCGCACGCTGCAACTCACGAAGCAAAAACACCTCAATATTAGCCATTGTCTTCTCCTTCTTCGCATATAACCGAGCAGGGAACACCTTAGTATCGTTAGCAATAATCAAATCGCCCTCCTCAAAGAAAGATGCAAGATCACTTACTAACTTATGCTCAATTTCACCTGTTTTGGCATGCAACACCAACATACGTGCATCGTCACGAAAACGACTTGGGAACTGCGCAATCAACTCATCTGGCAGTTTGAATTTGAAGTCACTTAATCTCATTATCTATCAAGTTTGTAAATTGTTCAAATGTAATACAATCCTCTACCCGAATATCCCCTACTCTTGTTCGGCGTAATGCTATCAAATGTGCACCAGAATGCAACCTTTGTCCAATATCTCGCGCTAAAGCCCGAATATATGTGCCCTTTGAGCAGACAATACGTAAAACGAGCTGCATCAACTCAGAATCAAATTGCTGAATCTCAATCTCATCAATCACCAATAATTTTGCTTTTAGTTCAACAGTTTCTCCCTGACGAGCATATTTATATGCTCTTTTTCCATCCACCTTAACCGCTGAAAAGACGGGAGGTACCTGCCATTGTTCCCCAACAAAAGTCGGGATAACTTCCTCTATCAGTTCTTGCGTGATATGGGATGTTGGATAAGTAGCATCTATCTCTTTTTCTAAATCAAAACTAGGTGTCGTTGCACCTAATTGCAAAGTGGCTACATATTCCTTTTGATGTGCTTGTAATTGGTCTATCATTTTCGTTTTCTTGCCTGTACAAACAACAACAACGCCTGTAGCCAACGGATCCAATGTGCCTGAGTGTCCTACTTTTAATTTCTTAACTCCCAAACGTTGGCACAATAGCCAACGTGCCTTACCCACAACATCAAAACTTGTCCAACGGTAAGGCTTATCAAAAGCTAAAATCTCTCCTTCAATAAAGTCCATAAAGAATCGCAAAAATACCTGCACAGAGGCAATAAATTGCAAAATATATCAATTTTTGGCGACGTACAATATTAATCATAAACTTGCAAGCCAAGCACCCAGATAGAAAAGCTGCAATAAAACCAATTATCATCGGTGCAATCCCCAACGCACTTACCTGCTCACCAGTCAATAAATCGAGCAATTCTAAAAATGCTTCACCTAAAATAGGTATCAAAACCATTAAAAAAGAGAACTGGGTTACACTCTCTTTTTTCACACCACAGAGCAAACCTGTAGCAATGGTTGTACCACTACGACTTAGGCCAGGCAAAACCGCAACTGCTTGTGCTAAACCAATTATAATGGCATCTTTATAACCTACCTCATGTCCTTTCCCTATACGTCTTTTGGTCAACCATTCACTAAAATACAACAATACAGCAGTTACACAAAGGCAAATACCGACAAGCAACAAACCACTACCGAAAAATTGCTCCACCTGCTCCTTAAAAAACATGCCTACAACAAACACAGGTATCATTGATACAAGAATCATGCTTACATAGTGTTTGTCCTCATTCCACTTCCACGTTGTAAAGGTACCTCTGAATAATTGCGCCACTTCTTTCCACAAGACTACTAAAGTAGATAGTACCGTAGCCGTATGTACCACAATAGCAAAGGTCAAGTTTTCTTCACCAGCAGTACCTAATAGTGCTTGACCTATTTCTAAATGCCCTGATGAAGAAACAGGCAAGAACTCAGTAAGTCCTTGAATAATACCTAATAATAATGCTTCCCACCAACTCATTATTTGCGAGGTTTATATAAAATAGCAACAATCATCACAAGAAATCCAAACAACGATACCATTGGGCCAACGGTTATACGACGCACAGAAAAAATATCTGGATTGTATTCAGTTGCTCCACTTGGTTCTCCAGTCATTAGTGCAAAACCAATCACTATAATGACCACACTGATTGCTATTAGTATAGCATTAATTTTAGAAATATTAAATTTCATACATTTTATTTATTTTCATTCGTATATATCTATTTGTAGCTCCTAAAGAGGCAAAGAATGTGATGAACATCCCAAAGATGATCACCGACAAGACAACAAAACACACATTCATCCACGTTAAAGGAAATAGCATCACGCCCAAACGAATCATACAATAATAATAAGCCGCTGCCAATAGAGCAATAGCAATGAGTCCTGCCTCAAAACCCATCAGAATATTTCTGCGAATAAAAGGCCATTTGATTACCCAAGGAGTAGCACCTACTAAACGCATTGTATTAATTATAAATCGTTTAGAATATACTTGAAGTTGAATTGTATTACTTATCAATACTAATGCAATCACCAACAAAGCAACCGCTACAAGTGATAAAATCAGACCAACATCGCTAAGATTTTTATCCAAGACTTCCACCACATCACGTTGATAAACCACCTTATCTATATATGGTAGAGTCAATAGTCCTGCTTCGATTTTTACGATGCTATCTGCATGTGCATATGGAGCATTCAACCGTAATTCGTAAGAATCAAACAAAGGATTATAGCCTAAAAATTGTTGTGGATCTTCTCCTAAATTTTCAATATGCTCTTGCAATGCTTGTTCACGAGAAATATACTCATAATCCAAACAATAGGAAGAAGCGTCCAAAATACGCTCTAACCGTAATTTCTGTTCAGCATTACAATTATCCACCATCACAACCGTCACAACAACATTCTCTTTGACATGGCGCATTAACTCACGGGCAGAAAGAGCAACTAAACACTCTAATCCCACCAAGAACAAAACCAACGCCACAGAGATTGTGGTGATGAAATACATATTAAATAAACGATGATTTTTCATTTCATGAAGGAAAGGGCAGGTTCAAAACCCGCCCTTGTAAATATCAATTCATCAATATTCCCAAAGATCCAATTCAAAATTCAGCAATTCATTCTCTATCAATTGCTGCTCACGTTCAATCTCTTCACGAGTAGTTACATAGTCAGGAATCATGCGGTCGTAAATATTACTTGCGCCTACGATATATGATGTATATCGTTTTTCCGTAAAGAAATCATCAAAAGTAATACGTTTCGTATCGTTTTTGTTAGGCATTATGTATTGTTGAGCCATGTATGGTCGGAAAGAATCAAATGGAATCCAGAATAAGATTTGTCCATATAAAGCCTCCATTACAGGCATATCTTCGTAGTAAGTAATATTATCTGAATGCATTGGAGCAATAGCCAAAATCTTAGAATACAAACGAGAATAATGTTTATCAAAGAACACTATTTCTTGAATCATATATTTCAACTGATTGCGGACAAATCCCTTGTATGAATACGAATTGAATTTCATCTCTTGAGTCGTAGAATCATAATTGAGCAACATATACTCTGATGTTGCAATATTTCCATCGCCCAATTCACCATTTCTATCTGTATTTAACAGAGTTGGAATTACTTCTGGAGCCATTGGTGGTAAATTAAAATAAGGTTTTACATCGCCAATAGTAGAAGATTTCTCATAGATAGGCATACCTTTCTCAATAGCCTTTAGCATCACCTTAAAAAGTGAACTATATTGAGGGTCTTCAGATGAAATAGGATTGTACAATTGATAATTTTGCTTAAAACGCATATCAATAATACGATATACAATACGCGACCAAACTACATCATCAGAACGGTGAAAAACTGAAATGATAGTATCAGCGGTTTCCGATAATTCATGCGTTTCCAATCGTACAGTACCCTTTTCATCAAAGAATGAGTTTACTTGGTGCTGAGCAAAAATAGATACAGTACCAAACAACACAACAATAATAAAACAAATTTTCTTCATATTGAGCTTAATTTAATTCGATTGGGAGACCACGAAGTTGAACTTCCACTCCGTCTGGACCTTTTGCCTTTATATACATAATATTAACAGAGTTACCCTGTTTCAATTTTTTTATCGCTGCCATAGAGCGATCATCAAAGCGATCACCTTTCACTGAAATAGATGCACCAGTTGGCAATTTAACTTGGAAACTTGTAATTTCAAATTTTGCTTGTACCAAACCATCCGTACCATACGATGCAACAATTTTATTTTTTGGATTAATCAACTGTGAGCGAGGAATACGTGTATCTTCAGTAGGGACACCATTAATTTCAAAATATGCATTAGGACGTGGAAGATTCTTCACGCGATAAACGTGTGAACCCATCAAAGTTTGATTACCACCCAAATCAGCATAAACCTCAATTGCTAATGTTTCAGCAGAATTAGCATTTGGTCGGATAATCCACAATCCATCCTTTCCTGTGATAGTAGCTTGCGCACACTTCACCTGCAACAAGTTAGTGCTAACACCTGGCACAGAAATTGAAAATGGATTATCATATCCTCGATACATAATATTCAAGTCTGTATTAGAAATGGTCGCTGTTGGTTCACCCACGGTATAATCACTTTCAAATGGCAAAAATTGCATTACACCTTGCTGATCCATATAACCAATTCTACCTGAAATTTTTTGTACACCCACAGCATTAGCTACGACTTCATATACGCCATTACTATTCAATTTCTGTCCATTGACGTAATATTCAGGAGTTTGTGTTGAGTCAACCGCAGCCAAAATCACTTGTGCTTTGTACTTTGAACCTTTCACCACATATTTAGCATCAGGGATTACATATGCATTAAACTTATTAACACGTAAGTCACCCGCATCTGTAGCAGCCAACAATTCTTGTACAGCTTTTCCCTCGCAGTGACGAATATCATTTTGCAATTTTGTCAGAACTGTGATAGAAGCACACATTGGCATTTCATGAAAAACAGAATTTTCCCAAGAAATCCACTCACCTTCATTATTTTTCACATCATCGGTTGTAAACGTTCTGCGCAACTCTTCATCAAAAGCAGGGGTACTACCAGTAATATTAATCAAGAAATCACGATACGCGTTTAATTTATCCTTCAAGATTGTTGCATTTCCCTCGTTTAATGCATACTGAGTTGGTATATTAGTGTCATCCTGTTTACCGATTTCACTAACACGAGCATTAGCCTTTGCTTTTTTACTGCCATCTGCCAGCAGAACCATATCATCTTTGAATTTTTGAATATAATCAAAAAACTCATTCGATACTCGCTGAACTTCCATTGCTTTTTGGTACCAATCTCCCGTTTTTTCGGGATTCTTTTCCATTGCCGCACGGAATGTCGCATAGGTATCTGCATTACTTTCTTGCATGGTTTCAATCGTTGCATGCAAACTATCATCTACCTGCGCATAACCATTCATAATGGCAGCACTTACGTTGAGAGCCAACATGGCTGTCAACACTAAGTACATCATACCTATCATCTTTTGTCTCGGTGTTTCCGGACAATTCTTTGCTCCACCCATATTATTTCACAATAATTAAGTTCTTAGCAATCAATAAATTAATTAAACCAAAGCATTTAGCATATTGCCATATACTTTATTCAAATCAGCCACTTGTTGTGCTAAAGTCTCTTGATTCTTTAGAGCCACGCCTGCAGCAGTTGACATTTGTTTTGCAGTAGTGTCCAAAACTTCAAATTGCGCGGTAGTGTTTGCCACCTTCTCTGTTTGAGCCTTTACTGCTTCCACTTGAGTCTGCAACGCATTTAATTGCAACTCATACATGGCATTCAAACTACTCAATTGCTTGTTCACAGCAGCAACTTGTGATTCGTATTCCTTTGTTCCTGCAGCAACCTTCTCCATATCTTCGGTTACTTTACCATATGCGGAACCTAATGCTTCACCTCTGGTTTCAAGAATTTTACCTGCTTGAACAAATTGTTCAGCAGCTTTACCAGCCGCATCTAATTTATCTGCCAAAGCAGTTGTTGCAGTTGCTACTTTTCCCAACTCGCTGAGTTGAGATGCTGTTTTAGCCAAACTATCAATTCCATCTTTTAACACAGCCAATTCTTTCTCTGGCAACATAGGAACCTTTGGTTGTGCTGTTGCAGCGGCAGACGCAGTTGCATCTCCGCCCATCAATGTTGGTTTTGGACGAGATTGCATTTCCTCCAACAAAGCAGGATCAGTTCCATGCTCCAACAATTGAGGGAACACATTATGCCAATGAAATTCTGCGTGAGGTTTATCCAAACAACCTATCAAGAAAAGGATTGCCTCTGTAATCATACCAACCATCAACACCGCACCAGCACCTGGGAAGTGCATAATCTTAAACAAAGCACCAATGATAACCACTGCTGCACCAATAGAATAAACCATACCTACAACACGCTTACCTTGATATGACTCATACCAATGCATAAAGCGTGCAAAACCTTTTTTGTCTGCGCCATTGTTAGCACCATTCTCTTTTGACATAATATCTTATTTTAATTGATTAAACTGAATGATTAACATACTGAATGATTAATTTCCTACGAATGAACGCACACAACGGAATCCGATATAAGAGCGTCCTTCATTTTGATATTCGTATGTACGAACACCACATTGCAAATAGTAACTAATATCTTTCCAACTACCACCTTTAACCACCTTACGCTTCATCACAGCCGGATCAGAGTCACGAGCAGTATATGTATAGTCAGGATTGATATCAGGAATAATAACATTAGAAGTGGATGAGTAGGCAGAAGACGTCCATTCTGCCACATTGCCCGCCATATCATATAATCCAAAATCATTTGGTTTGAATTGTTTTACCGCCATAGTAGTTACTCCCATATCGTTATAATACGATCCACGATAGGGTTTGAAATTAGCATAAAAACCGCCCTTTGAGTCGCGTGTATATTTATCACCCCAAGGATACATCGCTAGGCGACGACCTCCACGTGCAGCATACTCCCACTCAGCTTCTGTAGGAAGACGATAGGCATTAATTTTTACAGTGCTTTCTGATTCCAATAATTGTGTACGCCAATGGCAAAATGCTTGTGCTTGCTCCCATGTAACACCCACTACAGGATATTCTGAATAACCTGGGAAACTAAAATAGCTATGAAGCATTGGATCATTGTATGCATTTTCAAAATCACGTGCCCATACCATCGTATCTGGATAAACGCAGATGATACGATTGGATAGAATATCTTTTGGCTGGCGCAAAGGACGAGTTATTGTTTTAGAGAAAATCTCATCATTTTCCACCCAGAAAGAATCTACACGAATGGATACGCCATCTGGATATCTACCACGAGAGATATCAAATTTATTCATATATTTTGCTGCCTCATCCAAATTTTTAACCACATAGTCATAACGCAAGACAGTGGTACGTAGTTCTCCTCTACCTTCATCGTAAAAAAGTGGAGACAGAGCCTCTGCTATAGGGCTCTCTGAATCAAAACGATCTTGCCAAGGTAATTTCTTGCTCCAGTTGATACGAACCGTTTCATCATCTTCACTTAATGATTGCTTTGCATACTCACTATCCTCACCCTCTTCTTCAATCAACAATGTATAAGCAATAGAGTCACGCACCCAATGAACAAACTGACGATATTCACTATTTGTGATTTCCGTTTCATCCATCCAAAAGGCATTAACTGTTACCATCACATTGTTATCCGATTGAGAAAAAATCGCCGATTGTGAATTTGCACCCATCAAGAATGCACCTTTACGAACAAACACCATTCCGTAAGGGTTCGATTCACGAAATGCGGCACCAGAACTTACACCCACCAACTCACCTGCAGGCTTGTTGCAAGCCACAAACATTAACAGCATTACTGCAATTGATAATACTTTTGTCAATTTCATATAATCAAATTTTTCGTTATATTACAAATACCTTATACTTTTATATCTATTCGTATGTTTTGGTTTCAAGATATTAAAACTATACGCCAAAAACAACTCATGCGATCC
This sequence comes from Paludibacteraceae bacterium, assembly GCA_045591505.1. Taxonomy (GTDB): domain Bacteria; phylum Bacteroidota; class Bacteroidia; order Bacteroidales; family Paludibacteraceae; genus Colicola. The sequence goes on along the minus strand of JAZNSW010000023.1, from coordinate 48,232 downwards.
ATAACTTTCGCGCAGCAAACCATTAATAGGCAACTCATAGGTATAACCCAATTCCAGCCCATTGATAATATCCATTGCGAATAAAAGATTCATTGCACCCGACATTCTCACACGGTCATCAATATTCACCGCCGAGACACGATACCCCATACCAAATCGATAACGATTTTCCACCTGTGCTAGCATGGTTAAATTCAAATCCCAACTCAAAAAGTCGGTTTGAAGCATCGCGCTTGGCATTAACATCCATCTTTTATCGCGCAATTGCCAATGATAACCACCTGCTGCATATAAACTACCTCTCACACCTATCTCATTACGATCACTCCATTCCACTTGCGGATTGGTTAAGTGGCCATAACTAATACCAGCCCACCACATAGGGCATGAATAGTAAACACCTACCCCCATATCGAATCCCATTCCAGAGACTCCATTCGCACCCGACCCTTTAGGTATAGCATCATCGGATGCGATATGATAAGCGTTATCTTCAATCTGCGCTATTTCATCCAAGTTAATACTATCTCCAGCAAAACTCAAATTAATAAAGCCCAAATCCACTCCTACTCGTAAATCGCCTTTGCCCAACCGAAATTTGTAAGCGTACTCAACATAAAAACTTTGATTGGCAAATAATCCAAATCGGTCATTCATAAAGCGCACACCTGCTGCATGCTGTGTTTTACCCACAATAAATGGCGAAGAAAACGAGAAATTGGTTGTCATCGGTGCATCCATAATCCCCGTAAACTGCATACGGTGACTACCAAGGACACGCATCATATCACCATCTCCTATCGCCGCAGGATTATAGGCGGACTGCATGAACATATACTGCCCTATCTGTGGGTCAAATTGCGCGCGCAAGTGCGCAATACAACAGAACATGCCACATAATAGTACAATATATCGCTTCACGACATCGAATTTTTATCGATTTTCCACATCTAATCAATACTCCTCTTCATCAAAAAAGAAGTCATCCTTGGTCGGATAATCAGGCCAAATATCTTCGATTGACTCGAAGACTTCCTCATCATCCTCAATTTCTTGAAGGTTCTCAATAACCTCCAAAGGAGCCCCTATACGTTGAGCATAGTCCAACAATTCTTCTTTCGTTGCTGGCCATGGAGCATCCTCAATTTTCGTAGCTAATTCTAGAGTCCAATACATAGTTCAAAGAGCACAAATAGTGCTTGTTACAAAATTATCGTGCAAAAGTAGTAAAAATTCAGCACATATGCAAATTTTTTTTCATTTTTACGACTTTTTCCAAACAAACGGCATTATTTTCTCCACTTTTGCCACCCAACGAGATAGCACAAAGCAGTAATCACTCAATCGATTGACAAAGCACAACACATTAGTCGGACATGGTTTTTCACCACCTTCATAGCATGCAATAATAGCTCGTTCTAAACGTCTTGCCACTGTGCGACAAACATGACAACGAGCAATAAGTTCGCTTCCACCAGGCAAGATAAACGCACGTAACTCGGGCAACTCGCATTGCATTGCATCAATCCATGTTTCTAACTGACAAACAATTTGTTCTGGCAAAGGAATATCGGCACCCGCCAACACACCTCCTATATCAAACAAACGATTTTGTATCCATTCCAATTGAGCATCTACCTCCGTATCGGCAAAAGAGGGACTTTGAGCCACTCCAGCACGCAACAATCCAACAAAACTATTCAACTCATCGGCTGTGCCATATGCCTCTAAACGCTTGTCACATTTACTCACACGACCGCCAACCGCTAAGGATGTTTGTCCCTTATCTCCTGTTTTCGTATAAATTTTCATTGCTTCTATTATGTTATATCATTCAATCTAAATTGGCAAACGCAAACGATAATGTGCACGCAAGTAATGCGGATCAAAGAACACCAATCCCATTTGATAAAAATCCATCGTACATGTTACGCGCGGATGCGCACAAATTTTCTTCCACGCAGTTTGCATTTCATTACTATAATGAATATCATCCACTACAATCACTCCTTTGACATGCATATGCTCCACAAGAAAATGGAAATAGCGATAGGTTGCCTCACACGTATGATTAGCATCAATAAATGCCACATCTATATCGCGCGCGGGCGCATATATAAATAACGTGTCATCTATATCACCCACAACACTTTCTATATTCTGCAACCCCAAGCGCGACCAAACCTCTTTTGCCTTAGACACCACAGAAGGGCATCCATCAAAGGTAACAACATGATTATTAGAGTCACAAGCAGCCAAATAGCTTGTAGTAATACCCAAACTAGTTCCTAATTCTACAATCTGCAGGCCTGAATTTTGCGCATCATTTGCAGTTTCGTGCTTTTTAGTAGTCAACCAATTGGTTAATCGGAATAACAATTGTGCATAGCGAGGCGATGCCAAACTACTACGAGCTATATCAGATATCTTACGATGTGTTTGCCTGCCTTTTCCCACACCCAAATCGGTAAAAACTATCTCAGTAGAATCATGCAACAACTGGTTGCGCAACTGCTCTATCTCATCCCATACGTAAAAGCGATGAGTATCACGTGCAACAAAGCGTACCCACTCAAATAAATAGGGCGAATGAATGCCGCCACCGCGCGAATGACGCGCCGTGAAATAGTGGCACAAACAGCTCTTAATACGGTATAAATAGTCTTTTCGTAGCATAAAGCGCGCAAAATTACAATTTTTTTTTGATATATGCAAAAAAAGTTGTACCTTTGTAGCAAATTTGCTTATGGTACTAAATTATATTTGGATAGGATTGATATTGCTCGCAGTCATTATGGGCTGCGTGCAGTGCTTCGTTTTTGGACAAGCGGACATATTTACAGTCATTCTCAATTCCACTTTCGAATCGGCAAAAACAGGATTTGAGATTTCCATCGGACTAACGGGTATCCTTGCTTTATGGATGGGCATTCTCAACATAGGTCAGCAAGGCGGTGTTGTCAACACGCTCTCACGCGGAGTTGCACCATTCTTCCGTCGCATTTTCCCTGAGATTCCTAAAAATCACCCTGTTTTCGGTACGATGTTCATGAACATTGCGTCCAACATGTTAGGCTTGGACAATGCCGCTACACCTATCGGACTCAAAGCCATGGCACAATTGCAAGAATTAAATCCCGATAAGCAAAAAGCAAGCAATGCGATGATTATGTTTATCGTATTGGGAGCCAGCGGCTTAACTATTATCCCGACCACAATCATGGCATATAGAGCACAGATGGGAGCTGCCAATCCTGCGGATATATTCTTGCCTCTGATGTTTGCCACATATTTCTCCACATTAGCAGGATTGTTAGCGGTGTGTTTTGTGCAAAAAATTAAGATATGGGACCCTGTCATCATTGGTACTATTGTCATTCTGACAGGCATTATGATCGGTCTGCTGTATGGAGCCCAGCACCTGCCAGAAGATAAGCTCAACACGATTTCTGCTTTTGCAGCAGCTGTCATGTTGCTTGGAATTATATGCTGGTTTATCATTCAAGCCACGGTGCGCAAAGTCAATGTCTATGATGCGTTCATCGATGGTGCCAAGGGTGGTTTTCAAACAGCCATAGGTATTATTCCATACCTCATTGCCATCCTTGTTGCAGTAGGCATGTTTCGCGCAAGTGGAGCGATGGCACTATTAGAGCAGGGCATGGGGCACTTGTTTTCTTTAATTGGAGTTAATCCTGATATGGCAGGAGCAGTACCTACTGCACTTATGAAACCGCTTTCTGGTAGCGGGGCAAGAGGACTGATGTTAGACGTGATGCGGACAAATGGAGCGGACTCGCTTGTCGGTCGCCTCTGCTGTATTCTTCAAGGCACAACGGATACTACTTTTTATATTATTGCGGTATATTTTGGTAGCGTTGGTATTAAAAACACACGCCACGCCGTCGGCTGCTGTCTTTTCTGCGACCTCATTGGTACGATTGCTGCCTTCGTTATTGCGAATATATTTTTCGGCTAAAAATCATTTTCATTATGATTACTTTTCAGTGCGATAATGTCCCCATGCCTGATATTGATGTTCACGCTACGGAGAGATGGATAAAGGCAGTAGCAGCAGAATACAACTTTTCCGTAGGGGAGCTAAATTACATTTTTTGCGATGATGAAAAAATCCTTTCCGTCAATCGTGAGTTTCTCCAACACGATTACTATACCGATATAATCACCTTTGATTATACTACACGCGCACGCGTAAATGGCGACATCTACATCTCATTGGATACAGTTGCCAGCAATGCCGAACAAGTGGGTACTACTTTCATCCATGAGCTCCACCGTATTATCATCCACGGTTTGCTCCACCTTACTGGTCAAGCCGACAAAACCCCCGAAACAAAAGCCCAAATGACCCAAAAAGAGGAGAATGCGCTCAAAAAACTCACCTCTACACTCTAAACTCTAAACTTTCAACAAAAAAAATTTGCATATATGGCAAATTTTTCTTACCTTTGCGCCCAATATTCGATATAGGTTATTTAGCCAATAACCAATAACCGATATCCAATAACCGAAAATAACTATACTTAATACTAAATTCTAACAAAACACGTTTATGGCTAAAGTTTATCAAGCTAACGAGATTAAGAACATTGCCCTCATGGGTGGCAGTGGTTCGGGTAAGACTACCCTCATGGAATCCATGCTCTTCGAGTGCGGGGTCATCAAACGTCGCGGAACAGTTGAAACACAATCTACCGTCTGCGACTATTTTCCAGTAGAAAAGGAATACGGTTATTCCGTTTTTTCCACAGTTTGCAACATCGAGTTCAATAACAAAAAACTCAATATCATTGACTGCCCAGGTTCCGATGACTTCTGCGGTGGTGCGATTACTGCACTTCACGTAGCGGATACAGCTATCATCACCCTTTCTGCTAATGGTGGTGTAGAGGTGGGCACACAAAACAACTTCCGTCGCGCTGAGAAAGCTAAAAAACCTATCGCTTTCGTAATCAATAAGTGCGACCACGAGAATGCTGATTTCGAGCGTACTTTCAACGAACTCAAAGAGACATTTGGCAACAAATGTACCCTCTTCCAATATCCTATTAACGCAGGCAAGGACTTCAACGCTGCTATTGACGTGCTTCAAGGCAAAATGCTCGTTTGGAAAGCAGAAGGTGGCGCACCTGAGGCAAAGGACATTCCAGAGAGCGAGAAAGCTACTGTTGAGGAAATTCGCGCACAACTCCTTGAGTGGGCTGCTGAGTCTGACGAGACAATCATGGATAAGTATTTTGAGCAAGGTACCCTCTCTGATGATGAACTCATGCAAGGTCTTAAGACCGTCTTCGCAGAAGGTAGCATGTACCCTGTTATTTGCACCAGCGGTTTGAAGGATATGGGTATCCGTCGCCTCATGGGCTTCCTTGGCGAGATGACTCCATCTGTGGCTGATGCTCCAAAGCCACTCACAGTGGACGCTAAAGAAGTAGCTCCAGATCCTGCTGCTCCTGCTTCTGCATTTATCTTCAAGACCTCTGTTGAGCCACATATTGGTGATGTCAACTATTTCAAGGTGATGCAAGGTACACTTCGCCCAGGTGATGATGTACTCAATGTGGACCGTGGCACCAAAGAGCGTATCAGCCAACTCTATTCTGTAGCAGGTAGCATCCGTGTTCCTGTGGACGAAGTGGCTGCTGGTGATATTGCTGCTACTGTGAAACTCAAAGACACTCGTACGGGCAACACCCTCAACGCAAAAGACTGCGAAAATCAATATCCTGCTATTTCTTACCCAGATCCTAAATACCGTCGTGCTATCAAGCCTGTTAATGAGAGCGATGCAGAAAAACTCTCTGCCCTTCTCACCCGCATGCACGAGGAGGATGCTACTTGGGTAGTAGAGCAATCCAAAGAGCTCAAGCAAGTTATCGTTTCTGGTCAAGGAGAGTTCCACCTCCGCACCCTCAAATGGCGTCTTGAGAACAATGATAAGATGATGGTTGAGTTTAGCGAACCTAAGATTCCTTATCGCGAGACTATTACCAAATCTGCACGCGCAGACTATCGCCACAAGAAGCAATCAGGTGGTTCAGGTCAATTTGGTGAGGTTCACCTCATTGTTGAGCCATATGTAGAGGGCGAGCCAGTGAAGGAAGTTTATAAATTTGGCAACCAAGAATACCGTATCACAGTGCGTGATACCCAAGAAATTCCATTGGATTGGGGTGGCAAGCTCGTGCTCATCAACTCAATCGTGGGTGGTGCTATCGATGCACGCTTCATCCCTGCTATCCTCAAAGGTTTGATGGATCGTATCGAGCAAGGTCCTTTGACTGGTTCTTACGCTCGTGACGTGCGCGTTATCATCTACGATGGTAAGATGCACCCAGTAGATTCCAACGAAATCTCCTTCCGTTTGGCAGGACGTAACGCATTCGCTGAAGCATTCCGCAATGCGAATCCAAAACTGTTGGAGCCTGTTTATGAGGTAGAGGTATTTGTACCAAGCGAGATTATGGGTGATGTAATGTCTGATATCAACGGTCGTCGTGGTATGGTATTAGGTATGGAGACAGAGAAGAACTTCACCACTTTGAAGGCATTGGTTCCTTTGAAGGAGATGGCATCTTATTCTACTACATTGTCTTCGCTCACAGGTGGTCGTGCTACCTTCACCATGAAGTTCAAGAGCTACGAGCTTGTGCCTGCTGACGTACAAGACAAGCTTATCAAGGAGTACGAGGCAACCCAAAAAGACGAAGATTAATTCCGCAATACCGATATCCGATAACCATTATCCGATATCCAATCAACAAACAAGACTGCCAAACCACTTGGCAGTCTTGTTTGTTTTGCAAAGGAGTCACAAATTACCGAACGAAATAATCTCAAATTACCGAACAAAAACGCCACAAATTACCGAATTAGTAAAATAAATTTGTGTATTTGAAAAAAAAGTTGTACCTTTGCAGCCTAAAATTCAAACAGTTATGGCATACAAAGAACGAATAGCAGACAAAATCCTTTTACGCAAATTAGCGGGCAAAGGAGCCGTGCAAATAGAAGGTCCCAAATGGTGCGGAAAAACCACTACAGCCAAACAAGTTGCAAAAAGTATTTTAGATTTAGGCGATACAGAAGTATTGCAAGATAGTAGGCAACTCATCGAAATCAACTCTAAAGTCTTATTGTCTGGTGAAACACCTCGTTTGATAGATGAATGGCAAACATTACCAGCACTTTGGGATTCTATTCGAAGCGAAGTGGATAGACGTAATGAATTTGGTCAGTTTATCCTAACAGGTTCGTCTGTTCTTCCTGAAGCTAATGCTACTATTCATAGCGGAACTGGGCGTTTTGGTCATATCCGTATGCGTCCTATGAGTTTGTATGAGTCTGGTGAGGGGAATGCAAGTATTAGTATAGGTAGTTTGTTTGAAAACGAAATTGATGACGTGTACTCCAATCACCTTACACTGGAAGATATAGCCTACCTTATATGCCGTGGAGGTTGGCCACAGACTACGTTTTTGCAAGGCGAGATAGCACTAGATCAAGCTTTCGATTATGTAGATTCTGTGGTTGAACGTGATATTCAACGTGTTGATGGCGTGGAGCGAAACGCGAACAGAGCACGTAGGTTATTGCGTTCGTATGCACGAAATATTTCTCAACAAGTATCGTTGAAAACCATACAAACGGATATACAGAACAACGATACAACCACATTGGACGAGGATACGATTGCAGACTATATCAAGGCTTTGAGACGTTTATACGTGATAGAAGATTTGGAGGCATGGAATCCTAATCTGCGCAGCAAAGCTGCCATTCGCACTTCTGATACACGTCATTTGGTCGATCCAAGTATTGGTACTGCAATTTTGGGTATAGGTCCAAAAGACTTAATGAATGACCTTGAGAGCTTCGGGTTGTTTTTTGAGAACATGGTAGTTCGTGACTTGCGCGTGTACGCAGAGGCATTAGATGGTCGTTTGTATCATTATAGAGATAGTGATAATTTGGAATGTGATGCCGTCTTGCATCGCCGTAATGGCAGTTATGGGTTGATTGAGGTAAAATTGGGCGGAGAAACAAAAATAGCAGAAGCAGTTACCACATTGAATAAATTAGAAAACAAGATAGACACCACTCGCATGCCTAATCCAGCATTTAAGATGATTGTTACAGCTGTCGGGAAACACGCCTATCGTAGAAAAGAGGATGGTATTTATGTGGTGCCTATTGGCTGCTTAAAGCCATAACAAACTCATCATGCTCAAGTCCTTGGAGTGGGATTAAAGTCATTAGATAGATAGATAGCTCGCCAAGTTTGTGCAAACGGATGATTTACAGCATATTTCGCATGGAATATACCGTAAGAGAATGTATCAAACTGCATAGTGAGAAAATTGAGGTTTTTGAGGTTATTGAGGTTTCGAAAACCTCGATTTTCTCGAAAACCTCACTTCCACTAAATAGTGGTCCGCAGGGTGTCCACTATACCAAACGTTTGTTGATTGTCCCGAATATTATTCGGGTATCTCCCACCTATGAACTACTTGCCTACATGCGGGCAATTACGGGTTCTTGACGGGTTCATAACGGGTTCATAAGCGCACATCGTTATAACATCTCCTAACTTTCGATGGCTTTTGTTTTTGCCCCCTTTCGTTTTCATTTTTAACTTTTAACTTCTAACATCATGTCCATTATCAAATTATCAGCACCGCTGCGTACTTTTGTAGAAACATTGAGATAATATTGACGCATATAGCAACTTAGACTACTTCTTGCAACTCCATAATATCTAATAACGTATAGTTGATTCCATCTATATGTGACTGCCAAGATTGATGAAAATGTCCATAGTACCAATGCTTTAAAGGATGGTTATCACGAAGCAGATGGGCGTGAATATCATCCATCGTTTGGCGTTCTTGAGTGGTATCATTCCATAAGGTAGTATCTATTAAACACCATGAAGATAAACCTCGTTTCGTCTGTAATTCGCAGAAAGACGGAGCTGTGTGCGATACAATGGTATCAATTTTTATTCCTTGCTCTGAAAGAGAGTCCAATGCAGATGGATTATATACTGGTGCTTCATCTATCCAATATGCCTCACGTTCTGGACATGTATCCATCCATTGCATACGCTTCTTACGATCAATAGAGATAGCACCACCTACACAAAGAATATTGTGATTGCATGCTTGCAAAAGGGTATAGTCAGAAACCGTTTGCCAACGCTCATGCGTGATGCTTTTGTCGCCACTGAAATACGCAGGATTATCATGATTGCCTCGCAACATGACAAACCAAAGATTGGCGGCATAAAGATAGTGGCGGATTTTCTGGTAGATATTTTCGTAGTATTCAGGAGCTTCAAAACCAAAGCCACAGTCGCCAGCGACAATGACCAATGCATCGTGAATACCATACGTAACACGAATTTTGTCAACTAGTGCAACAAAGTCACCATGTATATCACCACACACAACAATGGATTGTACATCAGGGAAAGATAAAATCGGTGCAATCATCTATCTACTTGTTTAATACATATTTTCATCACCCATAACATCTTCATAGGATAGTTTTGCAAAATCCTTGAATAGTGTTTTCAGCGATCGATAACGATATTTTCTTTGAAGTTGCAATCCTTTTGTCATAAGTCCATGTAGAGCGGGAGGAATGGAAGTTAAGTCTAAATGTCCCTCCCGACGTTTCTTCGACATATATTCTGCCCATTGTCCAGGTTCAAGCATATCCTCTGGCATCGCACCAATATATGGTAATTCATCTGTGAGTATTTCATACAAAATGGCACACAAAGCGAAAACAGAACAAGGAGCATCCCAGACATGCCCTTCAATATATTCTGGAGGATAATAAGGCTCAGCAGTATGAGGAGGAAAGGATGATACAGATAACTGCTTTAGTTCGACATCCCAATCATCATTCATTTCAATGTATTCAGGACATACCCCTTCAAGAATAGTATCAGCTTCTGGGCATTGGGAGAACTCTTCTGTTAATGCTCCAAAAATCACATAACCAATATACGGTGGCAGTGGTGCCTGTGTTTCAAAAAGAATTTGTAAATTTGTCATAGAGGTGGGATGAGTTTGTTTTTTAAGTAAATAAACATGTGTACAAAGCACGAATAGCAGTCTCATCATCCGAAAAGATAAATCGTTTTTTTATCATCCAATGTGACAATTACATTTAATATATTTTTTCGGTAGCCATATTGCTCGCAGAGAACATCAACTGATACCCAACCTGCCTTGTCGGGCAAATGAGTATGGCATAGAAGATATTCCAATCGGTTGGATTGATAATTAAAACTAGAAAAACAGAGATCTTGAAGTATCATAATGAATTACATATTTAGTATTTATTTCATCTCGTTTGAGGTATAATCGTATTTCAAGTCATTTTTATCAAGCCAATGGATTAGCCAAAATAAATCTGTTTGTTCTTCTGTGGGTAATGCATTGTACATATCATTCAGTACTGTTTCTATTCCTCGGAAGTTTGATACATGAAGCAGTTGTTGTACTTTTTCGGCATCAATTTTGCTGAACGTGAGGAACCTGAGTGCGTCTTCTTTAACGTGCGTTACTTTTATTTCCATCTTACGACATTCGAGATAGACTGCTAATTCTTGAAATACTTTTTCCTGAAGGGATGGTGGCAACTGGAATGAATACATATCTTCCCCCGCTATTTCGCGTGCATCTTGCTGGAGAGTTGTCATCTCTACGGCAATGGGTTTGCGATGCCGAGGATGGATAGACAGGTTGCAAACATGTTCATATCGAGGAAAACGAAGACCAACTAACATGTGGTCATAGACCTCTGATGGAATATACATTGGTAAATCTTGGAAGGTGACGTCAGGATAAGTAAGTAGTGCAACTAATAGATGAATATATCCGTCTTTCGTTGGATAGTATATCTTTTCCAAATGTATCACACTATTGTCTATAGGATTCACTTCATATAAATCAAATAGGCATTTGATATACTCTTCGCGAGGATATTTCGTTTCAACAAATTGCTTAACGAGGTTAGTATATTCCTGCGCAACTTCGTTACGGTTGGGGTATATGCGATGTGGAGTAGGCATGATTACACGGATAATTTTGCGCATTTAAATATAATTGCTATTAGTATTGCCAATAGATCAATATATTTCATTATTCCACGACATAGCAAATTTCGATTCCATATAAGATATCAGAAAAGTTTAAAAACAAATTCAATGCCCTCATTGGTGAGAGCATTGAAAATTAAAAATGCATTAATTGTTGTGATGCAAGCTTGTACAACCACCACAATTGACAATGATTCCTTGACGCACAGTAGTCTTCGTTGTTGGCAGTTCCAACAGAGCTTCTAATGCATTTAAATTTGATTTAGTTAAACCTAACATAATGTAATTTAATGTTTTTATGTGCCTCCACTTATTTTTAGGCTTTCGGCTTCTCCTTCATCATTAAATAAATTATTTATAGTGCATATTGCTACTATTGTGTCTCTATCATCTTGTGATAATTCTGTATGTGCGGTTGAAAGGATCCTTTTAGCTTGTAACATAGCTACGGATAGTGCTCTTAACTTAGATAATTTACATCTTTGTTCGGATCGTTTAGAAAATTTTCCTGTTGTAGAGTAATTGTCTCCATAACACCCTTTGCAAATGGGATAAATATAACAATTGTTTAAACAATCTTCATCAATAAATAAATTGTCATCGGAAAAATCATATTTCTTTATACTCTCCAGTTCACTATGATTCATAGATAACGGAAAAAAATAAGTACATGGATATTCTTTTCCATCTATATCAATCACCGTTATAGCATCACTTCCACAACCACAGTATTTTATTCTTTCTTTTTTATGTGACTCACATAGGGATAATTTTAAATCAAATATTTGAGCAACCTCTATCTCTGGATGTGAGATATACCAATCTATCAGTATCTGAAATTGTTGTTTTATTATTTCGTACTTCTTCTCAAAATCCTTTATTACGAACCCCTCTGCTATATTTGCTCCCTTAATTTTTAAACCTTTGGAATGTAAAAAAATAATGTCTTCTGCCAAATGCTCTAATCGCTGATCTGAGATAGTCATTTTTACACCTTGATTAGGCCAATGATTGATAAAAAAATCCAAATCTATTAAATCGAATGAATTGCTTCTGTTGAAATTATGAGTACCAGGAGTTCCATCCAAACTTAATAACATTATAAAACGTTCTTTATTGTCTATTGCCCAAGATTTAATTTCATCACTTAAATTAACTCCATTTGTGTCTGCATAAAAGATGTATTTCTGAACCCATTTTTGTCCCCAAGTCCACTCACAAAGTTCTCTTATAAATGAAAAGCGCAAAAGAGGTTCGCCACCGAATAAATTTATAGCCAATTCATCACAAGAATTTAATGACAAATAGCGCGTGAGTATACTTTTTGCAAGTTCAATACTCATTTCCCCCTTATCTTTGTTAACTTCGTAACAGTAGATACAATTTAGGTTACATCTGTGAGTAATAACTAGATTAATTTCTTTTATTCTTTTCATGAATGATCACAATGATAAAATATGTACTCAAACTCATTTATAGAGCTCTCCCCCAACCAAATGAAAATATAATCTTCATAAATGTACGATTTTCGTTTTTAAATAATATCATTGCTAATTCAGTGGGGGAAATAATCACTTTTTAATATTAATCGTTTTGTAAAACGACATCCTATTTCCATGATTTTTATGGGATGATAACTAAAACTTAAATTTGATAAAGTTTGCCAAATAAGCCTAAACAAAAAATAGAAAAATTCAAACATTAAAAAATATTTTATAAGAACTAATTACTAATTTGACAAAATTAATAGTAATTCAAAGAATTGATTTTACAATTGGATTTATACCATGATTAAATAAATAAGCATTCTTTTCTGGGATTTTTGGACATAAGTTATAAAGTGTACAAGATTTACATTCATTAGGTATATACTTATGAGAACCTGCGATCCACGAATTACTATCTGGACGTTTTAAATAGGTATCTGTATCATTCATAACATGGTTATTCTTCAATATATAACTTATTATTTCTTCAGAAAACGCACATAATGGAATCTCAGAAACTTGAAATTTATAATTATATTCTATAAGTTTTTTAATAACCAAATCATTATATGAACGCGACTCATTATAATTTATAACACATTGGTTACTACTTTTCAAAGCCTTATTACTTATATGAAAACCTGAGAGTGACACACGTTTTATATGGGGAAAATTCTTTTTAATATAATCTAAAGTTATAGGATTTGATTTATAAGTAAATTTGGCAAGCAACAATTTTACTTGAACAAAAACTTCTTTCTCTTGCAACAAAGAATTAATATTTTTTAACCCCTGCACAATATAATCAAATGCACGCGGATTTGCAACCATTTCGCTATACGTGGTAGCCTCAGAACTATAGAATGGAATAGAAATTCTATCAACACCCGCATCTATAGTATCTTTAAGAAAAGATAAATCCGAAAACTTAATCCCATTAGTCATCACACTAATATGCCTATAATATTGTTTTGCGAACCTAACAATATCAATAAAATCCTTATGAATAGTTGGTTCTCCACCACTTATAACCAAATCGTTTTTATCGGGACTACTTAATAAAAAACTTTTTGCTTTTTCTAAACTAAATTCATTATTATCCTTAATTATATTTGTTTCATCTGAAGCACAAAAGAAACAATTGCAATTACATTTGTAAGAAATATAAAGATATGTCCTCATAGCAATTATTACAGTGAGTGGAAAATCTACTCAGCTTTTATCCATTAGTGTTTATTGATACTAACTTGTTTGATGTTGACATCAAATATACTTTTGTCTTTTCTTATAACATTCTCTATATGATGAAATATCATCTTGTATGCTTCACATAGGATTGTCTTTGTTTTGAAATCTTTATTAACAAGAAATCCATCATGTAAGCATCCCCCGTGACATATGCTAAATATCTACAATCTTTACACTCGCTATTGTTAATATAGTGTTCTCTTTCGTATATTTCTGAACTCTTCCTATTGCGTAATATATCACTTAATGTTGTTGTATTTATATTACCATACGAATACTGTTTTAGGCTTTCGTCACAAAAACGACCGCAAGGAAAAACTTCACCAACAGGTGATATAGCAAAAACATTATCCTGACAATTATTACTGAACACACATAACGAAGTCTGACCTGTAACTAATGCACTTGCAATATCAACAAACTTCTGGTTATTAATACGTCTACTACTATCATTATACCATAAATCAAACAATTCAATGCTCATCTTAGCGTACTCTATAGGTGAAAGGCCATATTCATCATTATTATTTTCCGCTTCGCCAGCACAAAAGATAGGATTAAGTTTGAAACTTATCCCATTATTTGCCATAAAATCATACAATTCGGCAATTTTACCAATATGTTTCTTTGTGGCCACCACAATGCACCTAGGATCAATGCCATTTGCTTTACACAACAAGTACTTACTTATTATTTTGTCAAAAGTTGGTTTTCCCGCTTTATCTACACGTTGTGAATCATGTATTTCCCGAGTACCATCCAATGAAAAACTAACATTTACCTTATATTGTTTAAATAGTTCAATAAACTTATCATCAATCAAAGATAAATTAGTTTGAACTGAGTGTTGGAAATTATAACCTTCAAAATTTTTTTCCACAAATTCAAAAATATTCTTGAAGTTGTTATATCCCCAAATTAAAGGTTCACCTCCATGCCATAGTAATGTAGTAACTCTTCTATCACCGGGTTTCAAGACATCTTTAACCTGTAAAAGAGCTTTTAAAATAAGACTTAATTCCGCACAATGATTAGTCTTTGTATCATTACTCAAATAGCAATACTTGCATGCTAAATTACATGAATATGTAGGTTTAAAAATTACTATCATAATAAATAACGTTATATGCTAATGAGACTATTTTGTTGTGACAAAATAGTCTCAATGAAATACAAATATTTCTAAAAGGATTGATATATAAAGCTATTAATCCTCTGAATATATTCCCCCAGAACAATCATTATAACTATCACCATAGTTTTCATCCACATACAAATTTTCATAAAAATTACTTTTGAGTTTGTTCATGATTGCAGACATAATTGACTCTTTCGCATAATTTAAAGAAATGCCTTCTCCTGTATATGATGGGGCAATCATAAACTCTGTTGAAGACTCGGAATAATTTTCGTCATAAGAGTATGCATCGTTATGCACCTCATAATTCATTAGCATGTTTTTGTTCTTCTTGTCATTAAACCACATATACAATTTGCTCGGTTATATCCCATTGAGCTCATCGGTTCTGATTAATTTATGAATAAAAAATCTAATTAACGGAATTGCATTATGTATACAGATGATCCTAATTAATAAAAGCGTAATTATTTAGCACGAGAATCACTCTATGTTCTCATCTGCGAGTGTAGCATCATAAGCGACTTTTAATTTATCCTTTGATAATATTTCTCTTGACCGTGCCTCATGAGCGTAGCAATATGTACACGCAAGATTGCAGATCTGCGAAAGTATTATTACGAGGCGGTTCTTTGATGGTATTTCATTCCTAACTGGAATCCTAACTTTTGCTTCAGATAAGGCACATAAATACTTTTGCACCTTATCATCTGATGATGGGTCTAATTTACCATCATTTAAGAATTTAATGGCGACTTGTGATGCATTATCACTGGCCCAAAATACACCTCGACGAAGAGGAGAATAAATAATATTCCCTTCTGCAACTGGAATAATAAATAAATCATCTCGTAATTCCATAAATAATCAATTTTAATTTAAACAAAACTTGTATAAAATTTCAATTGCAGACAACACATCATCATACGACGCCATTTCAATTGGAGTATGCATATACCTACAAGGAATACTTAATAACCCAGATTGACAACCTCCTCGTGCTACTTGAAGTTCTGCTACATCAGTACCAGAATAGCCTGATATTGATTCTACTTGATAATCAATATGATTTTGTATTGCAATATCTCGAAGTTTATTTTGGACTAAATTGTTAAAATTAGGTCCGATTGGTATTGAAGGACCTTTTCCTAGTCTTATTTCTCCAAAAGCATTTTTATTAATAGTCGGACAATCTGTCGCATGTGTGACATCAATAGCAATACCAACATTGGGATTGATATTGTAGCCTGCTGTAATTACTCCTCGTAATCCAACTTCTTCTTGAACAGAGAAAACAAAATACATATTTGCGTCAGTATTGATATTATGTAGTTTATCAATTAACGACACAAGAATGGCAACGCCTACACGATTATCAACACTTTTAGTAGAAAATATATTATTTCTCAACTCATTGTAATGCGTTTTAAATGTTATAGGGTCACCTATAGAAACATTATTTAGAGCTTCACTTCTTGAGCAAGCACCTATGTCAATCCACAAATCGCTAATGTCAACATCCTTCGATTTATTATTTCTAGACAAAGAAATTGGACATGAACCAATCACACCATAAACTGGTTGTCCGTGATGCATTATAGTCACATCTCTTCCTTTTAAAATATGAGCATCAACACCTCCTAGAGAAGAAAAATGGATAAAACCAGCCTCGTCAATATATTTTACAGCAAAACCTATCTCATCACAATGTGCAACGAGCATTATGCTCTTATCTGTTTTGCCATTTTTAGTTACAATAAGATTACCCAAAACATCTTCTTCGATTTTTAAATTAGAATAGATAGATAACTTATCTTTCAAAAAGTGAACAACTGGCATCTCATAACCTGAAGGTGCGGATATGGAAGTTAACGATGATAGTATGTCTTTTACGGTATCCATATAAAAAGATTTTTATATATCTTTTAGCGTTCTGTATTATTGGCTTAATTCTTACTCTTACAGTTCCGTAGGTCTTGCTTAATATACAACAAAAAAAAGCGGGACTGCACTATTGCTGTTCCGCCATCCGAGGTTCTAGCATGACCTTCAATCCTGAACAAACAACACTGAAGCCCACGCCGATATGTATATACACACTCCTATACCTATAATATAGTCGTGCAACGTTGGAATACATATCCCGAGGACATCATAATGCTGCTATGCTTTGGGATTTTGGTTTGATTTGCTAGATTAAACGGATGACCAAAAGCAAAGAGCGTTTAGACGCCTTTTATGTCTGTGTCCCTCACCTAAAAATGTTCAGACATCCCCAGCGTGAGATTCACCCTGCAAAAGTACAACAAAATTTTGAATAATGCAAATTTTTGCTATACTTTTTGCGAAAAAATATTTTTATCGAGTTTTTTGCAACTCCATATGTGTATTTTATAAAAAGTTCACTTTCTACCTATTTAATACTCAAATAAATCATCCATAGTTATTACTTTCTGGATAGAACTTGAGTATGTATTTGGGGTTAAACCATATGGACTAATATACGTGGCTTGAATACCGTATCTAATTCCCGTTTGATTAACAAAAGCCGCTTGACGAGTACGAAACTTCAAGTCAGCATCTTTAGTAATCGTATATGGCAAATTGCTATATTTGATTTCACATAGATTAATAATTCTGTCTGCACGTTCAATCAATAGGTCTATTTGTGCTTTTTGTTCTTTGTCAGTACTACGCCATGAATAATATTCAGTTCCTATTTGATCAATACCGATGGCTTTTTTTATCTGAGGGATATGCGACATACAAACACGCTCAAATGCCAATCCAAAGAAAGTATTTGTTTTCGGTGAAAGCAAATTATGACTCCAATAGTGTTCATCATTGGAGGGTGTATCTAAATAGGTGTGATAGAATTGCACAAACGAATCAGACAATACATAATATCCACCTGTCTTGTTGATTTTTTTCAAACGTACCCTATGGTAACAAATGAAATCACATTTTTCGAGATTATCCAACAACTTGGTCAATCCGCCTCCGTCCGATTTCCCCAAATGTTCCGCCAATTCATCACGCGTTAATCCGTAGCGATGATTTGCCAATGCCCGAACAATCGTCATGTATGGTTCTGGATTAGAAAAAAGCGAAGAAAATAATCGACGGTATTCTTCACGAAGTTCACCTTGGGGAGAAAATAGCAACCTATCAATAGCTTCTGCTACACTTTCAGAAGGCTTGATAAGACTTAAATAGTATGGTACTCCTCCGAAGACCATATATGCTTGCATAATAGATTGTCTATCCCATGCCATACCGCGAGTTTGGAAATACTCTTCACATTGTGCCAAATTGAATGGGTGAAGATGCATAGAATGGGTAATTCGATTGTGTAGTCCACCATGGTTATTGACTATATTATCTACCATCCATGAAGTTGCAGAACCACAGACGATGAGTATTAGATTATTATGTTTTGATACCCAACTATTCCAAAAATGACCCAATGCAACCACAAAACGAGTACTACGCACATCTAAGCATGGCAGTTCATCAATAAATATCACCTGTCGTTTATTGGAGTTCAATTTAGGTGTAAGGGCTTGTTCTAATGAAAAGAAAGCCTCCATCCATGTTTTCGCATAAGGACCAGTGTAACCAATCTTGCGAAGTGAATGATTGAATGCGGCAAATTGATCTTCCGAACTACCATGAATAATACCAGAAGTCTCAAAGACAATCATATCAGCAAAAATGTTGCTGATTAAAAATGTTTTTCCTACACGGCGGCGACCATACATGGCTATAAATTCCGCTTGCTGCGAGCCCACATAACTTTGTAACAGAGCCTTCTCATTCGTTCTTCCTATCAGTTGCATAATGATATATTGTTTAAAATTCGCTGCAAAGGTACAATAATTCTATGAGATTCGCAATAGTTTGGTAGCGAAATCGACGATTTTTTATTCAATTTCGCCACTAAAATATGTAGTTCGGTAGCGAAATTGATGTTTTTTTGCTTAATTTCGTCACTGAAGTATGTAGTTCGGTAGCGAAATTAGTGAATTTCTGTTCGATTTCGCTACGGATTCCGAAAATGCTTGGAGAAACTGTCGTACTTGATGTCCGTACCAAAGGCTTTGTTGACCACAGCAATGAAATGGGTATGAGGACGAATGTTAGCAACTAAGATTTTTTGGCTAATCATCTGCTTCACTACCCTCGCCAGTTCTGCTGCGGGAGCAATGGGGTGAGTGGCAGCTTCGCGCAAGTGGCGCGTGATGAGATGGCGCGATTTACCAGGCACGTTCGGATTGTAGAACTGGCACAACTCATCGGAACGCTCCTTGCGTTTGGTTTTAATTCGGTCGCAAATATATTGTTGACATTCAGCAAGATAATTCAAGAAAGCAGCATGCTGCGATTCGGACAAGTATGCAGATAAGTCAGCAGCTGCCTCTTCACACTCTATTTGCGTTTGCTCTAATAATCGAGTCATAAAATAGCGCGTCTGCGGTTTGCCCGATTGATAACGCCGACGATTGTCTTCTTCCCATTGGTTTTTGGCAGCAGTGAGATAAGCGTCATACAGTTTATAAACATCGGGAATAGCAAACTGTATGTGCGCCAATAGGATAGCCGATGGCGATTTCAACCAGCCCATCATGCTGTCCACCCACGTAATTGGGTCGTCAATGTCCATCTGCCGAATATGGTTGTCCATCGTGATACAAGCAGCATAGGTGAGCAATTGAGCAGGAAAACCATGTATAACGAAGAGAGGAGAGTCGGTGCTATACTCAAACACACCCAAGGACTCGCCTACTTTGTATATCGCATGGTTTTCATCCACACGAATAGTCATCTCCGTATTGAGCATTTCGCTATCGGATAGGGGTGTTATTTGCTCGTGCACGCGCCACTGTAAATAAAGCAGTCCCGCATTGAGCAGTTCATCGTAGCACGGAAGGGCATTCAGGCGTTCATCATCCACCACCTCCAGCCACCACTGCAACTCCTGCCGCAAAGCAATAGTGGGGTGCATGCGGGCGTATTGCTGGGCATGGTAGTCCTTGGCATCTGCCTCTAAGCAACGCACATCCCACGCCTCTCCCTGCTGAAGCAGGTAGGCAAGAAAACCCACGATAGGTATATCCTCAGAAGGTGTTTGAAATATGAATGTGACATCCTGCATATATTGCGATGACAATTATCCTTGTCCCTGCGATTTATATTTTATTGCCCCCGAAGCAGGCAAATGTCCTTCTGCGTTCATCTTGCGAACAAACAACCGCTCTCCACAACGCACAAAGAGGTAGTTTTCGCTGAAAGCCAAAGATTCTACTTCTCCAGCAGGCAAGGACAAGATAGCGCGTACACGACCATTATGGTCTGCCACTTGCACGCCCATCGCTGTGGCTACATACAAGTTGCCTTTCGTATCAAATGCCATATTTCCAGCCGACTGCTGTGCACCGTTGCTCAAGTCATGCAAATAATAAAAGACTTCGCTATACAGCATGTTACCCGACTTATCAACCACCGTACTAATCAAATGGTGGGTATTCTGCTCGGCTGTCACACAAAAACGATAATCTGGTGCAATTGCCACACTACGACAACCTGCACTGATAACCCACACATCGTTCTGGCACTTCGCTTGGTCATTACACAAAGCAAGGTATTTTCCGCCTTCCAATTCTTGAACTGCCTGCAAGCCAGACAAGCCATCTGCTACTTTTACTCCCTTTTTATACAATGTACTTCCGCGTGCAGTCAAATGCTCGCCCAATAATTTCTCAGCACTCTTCAGTTTGCCTACTTGCTCACACTTTCCATCTGCCGACACCTTATATATATGCGAACGCGAAGCAAACACCACCGAACTATCTGCTGTGGCAAAAATATCCTTATTGTCTAATTCAACTGGCAATGCAATCTCTTGCCAATCCTCTCCTTCAATCAAAATCTCCTTCAGCATGCCATTGTTTGACCAACCTTTTTGCACCTTAGCAGGATAGCCTTTCCACAACCAACGCATCGCGTCTGGGAATGCCAAGGTACCATACTTGATGCTATGATTGCCCCTATCCCACTTGTGAAACACCTCATAACCTGCAAAATTAAATGCAGACTCCATCAGCATATTATATTCAAACCATTCGCCAAAAATCGGGTTCCACACATCATACCAACCATCTTGCATGTAGATTCGCAGCGGTTTAGGCTCGGTCTTACGAACGATAGCAGGATACTCATTTCCTCCCCGCATTGCGACAAAAGTGCCCACCGTGGTATATACGCGGCTAAACAAATCGGGTCTATTCCACGCCGCTGTAAATGCGGCAATACCTCCGCTACTCGCTCCCGTGATGGCACGGTCGTTGGCATCGTTGGACAAACGAATCGTTTTGCCACTCGCTGTTTGCATGCCCTCTACCTTGGCAAGCACCTCATTTTCGAGGAAGTGAGCAAATAGGTCATCGGTGGAGTCAAACTCTTTGCAACGGTTGTAGCGAACCACCTCACCCTCTTCATCATACACCACACCCGGATTGACAAACACACCAATCGTTATAGGCATCTCGCCCGAAGCAATCAGATTATCCATCACCGTAGTGGCATCATACAAAATCCCATCCATACACACCAGCAAACAAGCAGGTTTCTCACCCGTGTATTGCTGAGGTACATACACCAGAATCTCTCGCTCTGTGCCAGGATAGATTTGCGAATCATTGATAGTAAATTTCTGCACTTCACCGCGCCATTTCTCATCCACTTTCACGGTTGCTGGGTCAAACGGGCTGCGCACATTATACGCTTGTTGGGCAATAGCATTACCTAAAGATAGTGCTATGCCCAACAATACAATCAGATTTTTCATCATAATTATTTTTTCTTTTTCTTCTGCATCATTTGGCGATCAGGGCTGGGCATAGGACGCAAAGCCAAACGCTTTAGCATCTCATCAAATTCTGGAAAATCACATGTCAGTGCGCCAGCAGAAAGTACACGGATATCATCTTTCAAACGCTCTATACCAGATTCTTGCTCTCTATTCCACAATGCATTTTTCTGACGCATGCATTGTGCAATATAAATCACCATCGCTTGGCGTTTTTCCATGTCCTGCTCCACCACTGCCAATTGTACCATATCCTGAATAATGCGACCATAATTGCGCATACGTACATTGGTTGTTTTTCTTAATCCTTGTTCCAT
Organism: Paludibacteraceae bacterium; assembly: GCA_045591505.1. GTDB lineage: Bacteria > Bacteroidota > Bacteroidia > Bacteroidales > Paludibacteraceae > Colicola. Next base: position 26,040 of record JAZNSW010000023.1, on the reverse strand, counting down.
ATATCTTATTCTTTAGTCTTAATCAAATAAATCATCGTTGGATAGTGGTCTGCATAACCGTTTTGCCAAACGCCACTCTTCACAGTACGGAAAGGCGTGCCTTTATCTTTGCCCTCTTGCACCGTCAAAAATGGTTTGTTGAAAATTTGCGATTTCCAATACACCCATTTATTATCTTCCACCTTGGCATTCATCAGCGGCTCGGAGATGAATATTTGGTCAAATAGATTCCAACTTCCTTGATATGCTAAACTGCCGATACCACGATCCAACTTCTGCCACATGGTATTGAAGAATCCTTGTGGTCCAACCTCCTCACGTGTTTTTTTTGCACCCATGACTACAGCACAACTATGGTTGAATGGGTCATCATTCAAGTCACCCATTATGATGATTTTTGCATTGGGTTCTTTCAAATAGATGCTATCACATACTTGCTTGCAAAGCATTGCCGCTGTATCGCGTGTGGCGCGGCTACTCTCTTCGCCACCATAGCGGCTAGGCCAGTGATGCACACTGATATGCAACTTATCACGCACAATCTTGCGATTATCATCTAACATATAACCAGAAATCCACAATTGCAAACGACTTTTTACCTCGCTACCGTCTGCATAATGCGCTTTCAGTTCATAGCCCTTTACAGATACGGGTTTAAACATCGCTGGATTATACAAAAATCCTACATCCACTCCACGACGGTCTGGACCTTCTAATAAGATAGGTTCATAGGTTCGACCGTGTTTTTTCAACTCCTCGCACAAATCTTGCAAACAACTAATATTCTCCACCTCGGATACGCCTACACATGCTGCTCCACGAGGATCTTCATCCGTACCTAATTGCGCAATGGCGTATGCCATGTTTTGAATTTTTTGCTCATATTTGAAACTGGTCCACTTCATTCCACCATCAGGCAAATATTCATAGTCATTTTTACCTTCATCGTGAATGGTGTCAAACAAGTTCTCAATATTATAAAAAGCCACACAACGCAACATCATTTCATTGTTATCCGCAAAGGCGATAGACAGTGAAGTGATAGCAAAAATACTAATGATTAGAAAACGACGAAACATATACATATTATTTTTTGTTAAATCTTTGCAAAAGTACTACATTTTTTTGGAATGTCCAAAACTTTTTTGTAATTTTGCAGGGATTTTTGAATAAATCATCATGTTTGAGTAGATATTAACTACAAACTACAAAAAATATTAACAATTAACTATTAAATTTTAACATCAACACTATGTCATCAGTAAACAAAGTTATTTTAGTTGGCAATGTAGGAAGTGACCCAGAAGTTCGTTACTTAGATCGTGGTACCGCAATTGCTAATTTCAACCTTGCAACAACAGAGCGTGGTTACACTATGCAAAATGGAACACAAGTACCAGACCGTACAGAGTGGCACCCCATTGTACTATGGCGCAACTTAGCGGAATGGGCTGAGAAGTACGTACGAAAAGGTATGAAACTCTATGTGGAGGGAAAACTGCAAACCCGCACTTGGGAGAAAGACGGACAAATTCGTCGCAAAACTGAAATCATTGCAGAAAATATTCAAGTGCTATACCGTCCTGCTGAATATAGAAATCCTACGAATACGGAACAAGCAGCAAACAATAATCCAGAGCAACCAATAAGCGATATAGAAAAACCTTCTATTCCTACGCTCGAGATTGAAGATATTTTCTAATCGGTTGTATGTGACAGAACAAAAAAGAGATGGTTTCCCATCTCTTTTTTTTATTTATCTATTTACTCTCTACTCATCGCCCATATCCCATCACCAATAGCCCATATCCAATATCCAATAGCGCAGCGTCCAATAGGGCTCCGCCCGTCCAATAGCGAAGCGTCCAATAGCCGCTTATGCGGCGTCCAATAGCCAAAGGCATCACATCGGACTCACTCCCGTGCCTGGTTTATCCACTAATGTGAGTTTACCATCCACAATTTGAATACCATCATAAGGGTCATTGGCAATCAGCACATGACCATCTAAGTCGGCATAATCGACCAGCGGACTCAGCGTTGTTGCCGCAGAGATACCCGCGCGGGTCTCCGTCATACAGCCAATCATAACCTGCATACCCAATTCACGCGCCAAGGTAATCATCTTACGTGCCTCTGCCAATCCGCCACATTTCATCAGTTTGATATTGATTCCATCGTAGTAGGGTTGCAGTCTTGCCACATCGTCATAGGTCTGGCATGCCTCGTCTGCGAGAATAGGCAGTTCCACTTGCTCGCAGAGCCATGCGTGCTCCTCGTTCATATGTTTGGGCATAGGTTGCTCTATCATCACTACACCCTGCTCTGCCAACCATTGGCACATCATCAGCGCATGCTCTTTGGTGGGCCAGCCTTGGTTAGCATCCACATATATTGGTTTGTCGCTAAGGCTGCGTATCAGATTAATCATACGCTTGTCCTCTGCTTCCTCACGACCAAGTTTCACTTTCAAAATCTTTGCCCAATCGGCTTCGCGTACCTTAAGCAGCACAATCGAATCGCAGGCATCATAGCCAATCGTATAGCTGGTGCAAGGGGTTGCATTAGGGTCAATACCCCACAGTTGCCACAAAGGCTTGCCCAACAGTTTACCATACAAATCGTGCAAGGCAATGTCGATGCTCGCTTTTGCCGCATGATTGCCAGGTGCAAGATTATTCACCACTTGCATGATACTATCCACATTCAAGGGCTCCGTACAACTATTGATTACAGGTTCAGCCAACTCCAGAAAAGCGCACACAGACTCCTGTGTTTCTTTTAGATAAGGGGGGAGTGCTGCTTCGCCGTATCCTGTCTTATCGCCAAGCGTGATGCGGGTGAGTACGATAGGCGTAGTGGTGCGCGTGTTGGTAGAGATACCAAAAGCATGGCGCAACTCGCCAGTAAAAGGTTCGTAACTCAGTTGTGCTGTTTTCTCGCACGACTGGAATAACAATGCCAATACAATGGCTGGGAATAGTACACGTTTCATAATCATATTGTTTTTCGAATGGTTATTATTTCATTTTCATGCCTCTCACCTCTAACCAATAGGCGAAGCCGTCCATTAGGGCTCTGCCCGTCCATTAGCCGCTACGCGGCGTCCAGTAGCAAAGCTACTAATTGCCGAACGCGACGGAGCAACCCACTGCCAAATTCAGTTTTTGGTCGCCTGCTTCTCCGATAGGTTTGATTAAATTATCCTTTGTTACTCGCCAAGGTTGCAACATCACCTCGGCAAAAGCAGCAACACTGCCATATTTGATTTTCCAAGTCTTTGTGAGCTCCAGATTGACCATAGTAACCGCAAAATTGCCCTCATAGCGCGTGTATAAACTTTTGGCAGGCGTTATACCCACACGCGCAGCCAACAGCCAATCTTGGGTCAAATCAAAATCATATGCTAATTGAATATAGGTAGAATATGCACGCTTCAACTCCATTTCCGTCTTATCGCCTTCTCGCCCTATCGCCTCTTCATAATATCCATCGCGACCGAATGTGCGAAAAGCAACTAAAAGACTCAGCGGTATTTTATCGCTGATGCGATAGGACACGCGCCATTCGCCCGTTGTACCGCCACCGCCGCGGGGGTGGTTGCGAAAATCGAAGAAGCGGGTTGGTGTGCCATCGGGGTAAGTATCAAAATAGAAACAATAGAGATAGTTGATATTCAATCCCCAACGACTAAAGCCAATCATCAAATCGAGTTCTGGGTTAAAGTCGGTAAAAGCCCAATCCGTGGCACCTATATTCCACCACATATTGGCAAAGAATCCAGCATAATTAACAGTGGCATCCAGCTGCAAGCTTGGTCCGCCGCAGTATAGTCCGCGCCACAAGTAGTTACTTGTCAGCGTGGCATTTGCAGACCAAGAAAAGCGTGAATATTTTGGGGATTCATTCAACCATTGGCTTTCTGGAGCTATTGTTTCATTCTCCGTCGCCTGCGCGCCAAGTGTTGCACACACCAGCATTGCTAACGCTAATATTATGTTCTTTCTCATCCTGCTCATAATGATTATGGCGCAAAGATACAAAAAAAAACGGATACTGGCAAGCCTAAACGCGCATATTTACATATTTTACATATTTTTGGTGAATTTATTTACTTTTTTTACACAATTTTTGGCAGATAGACTACTGCCGAAGGTGTTTTATAGGGTTGGAATCATACGGTTCTCGACATTGTCTTCATCATGAACCGTAATCTCGCTTTTAGCCTTCTTAGTGTTTTCAAAGGTCACAGGACCATAGGTATTAACCTCATCTTGATTCTGAAACTTCGTGGTGAAACTTGTTTCCGTCACGGTATAGTTTTCACTCCATGCCGTCTCCTCTTCAAATTTCCATGCATTTGGAGGAAGAGCTACGATAACAGAAGCATCGCCTGATTCTGGTCCTACAAGAAGTGCTTTTTGGTGTTGCACCCATTCAGAACTACTAGTTTCACCAGTCTTGGAATATGAAACATTAACTATCGCAGCATCGCCTGGGGCTAAGCCCTGCTTGACGATTCTAACGAAGAGCAATTCATAACCCAATGCGAGGGATAAGTAACCAGACCTAATAGTTTCATAATATGCTTCATCATCATTAAGCCTTCCTATAACTGCTGCAGATTTGAGCGCATCTTGATAGCGAATAGGAGAATGACCTTCGCCTAATATGTGCGGACCTGAATTATATTTCTCATCGCGCGTCATATAATCCTCCACCCAGAAGATACCATTTTTAGCGACGGGGATATTAAAACCTGTTAATTCCATCTCGCCTACCACAGGCAGCAATACATCTGTACCTTTTCCATTGGCAAAGATATCGTCACCTCCGGTATTGGCATCGTTGCTGTAGAATCCGAGTCCACCTTCGGTTACGTCAAATGCCAACTTCGAATCAGAACCGACAAACACGCCTCCACCAAAACCATGAATCTCATTGGCAGTTCCCTCATATCCGGTATTAATACCCGTAGAAGTGCCAGTAGCATGATTATAGCGAATCATACCGCCTTTATAAATCAGCTTAGCACCTTGTGCGACAAATATTCCACCACCATTGCCCGCGATGTTGTGTTGCAATGAGCCAGCAAAGTTCAGGGTGATAGGTCCAAGTACTGCCATTCCTCCGCCCGCTGTATAGGCAGTATTTTTCTCAAAGTCGATAGCAGGATTTAAAAGGTTGATGGTAGTTGCTTTACTATTGGATACGCCTACGCCACCTCCGTAGTTGGCTTTATTCTCTTGAACGAGGCATTTTTCCATCTTCAAATCGCCATCCTGCACCTGAATTCCACCGCCCGTAGATTCAGCAGTATTGTTGATTATTTTATTATTATCTGCATCCTCTATAGTCAGCGTTCCATTTGCAAGATAGACACCGCCACCGCTTTTAGTCGCAGTATTTCCATCAATAAAGATATTGTTCATGCTCATGTCACCCTTACCCAAATATATAGCTCCTCCGTTTTCTGCCTTATTGTTGGAGAAATTGCCACTCTTTACGGTGACCGTTCCATTACTCAAACCGATTGCCCCTCCGTTCTTTGTGGCTTTATTGCCGTATATAGTAGATTTTGTATAGGGTGACTCAATCTCCATTTCGGCGGTACTATTCGCTTCATTGATACCTACATATATACCTCCACCATTTTCAGCAGAGTTGGAGTGCAAAATACCATTCGTCAAAGTGACTTTCATGGCATTTTTTTTGCTATCGTCTCTCACCTTGTCTGCATAGAGATTGATGCCGCCTCCTGATACACCTGCAGAGTTTCCTGAAATCTCTCCACCTGTGATTTCAGCGGTAACGTCTCCAATAATACGCCTTACATAGCAAGAAACTCCACCACCCCTACCAGAAGCGGTATTATTTATAATCTTTCCCTTACTCATGCTAAAAGTACCTTTCTCTATCAAAATACCCCCGCCTTGTCCACGAGCAGTTTCACTACTTTCATAACCAATACCTTCATCTTTAGCTTCATTTCCCTCAATCAACACACCATCACTTTTTATATCTATCACACATCCTCCCGCTTCTTGAGAAATAGCTCCTCCTGAGTTAGCTTTATTATATGTGATATTGCATATTCCATTGAGATTTAACTTGGCTGTTTGGTTGATATTGATGCCTCCACCATATCTGCTTGCTATATTTTTAGTAATCGTTCCATGCTCGAAATTAAAAGTAGCTTCTTGCACGTAAACACCACCACCATTTCCAGAACCATTTACTCCACTTACAAAATTATTAGATATGATTGCATTGGCTCCATTCATAGTAAAAACACATTTAGTTCCCCAAGCCATCACTCCACCTCCTGAGAATGCAGTATCATTTTTTATTGTTCCACCTGTCATATCAAATGTAGCGTAATACAAGTGTATTCCACCACCGTATGCCTGACTATATTGATCACTGCCTGGTTTTCCACCTACGCACCTACAATGATCTATTACACAGCCATCCGTCATATTCATTTCACCATTGCACTTTACGCCTCCTCCATTACCAATAGCAGTACAAGCCGTTATTCTTCCTCCTCTCATATTAAAAACACCTTTCAAACCTCCACCCACAGTACCATTTCCAGCAATATAGACACCACCGCCTCCATATTTTTCATTTCCAGGAGGATAGCCCGATGTACAGTTGCGGATCTCTGCATCTGCATCCATAGTAAACCTACCATTGGCACCAGCTATATTTCGAGTAACGGTTGTATGCACACAAACGCCTCCTCCAACACCAGAGTGACAATTTTCTATAAGCCCTTTGTTGAACCAAAACCTTCCACGATAACTATGATTGTTTGGATCAGATATGTTGGCAGCACCTTCTTCAGCATATGCATTAACAAATACACCTCCACCCATGGCAGAAAAGTAAAAGGTTTTGGTAAATACTATTTGCCCCTTATTTGCTGTTGAGCAGTTTCTGATAGTACCGCCCGTCATCGCAAAATATCCACCGCAATCGATAAAGACACCTCCACCTGTACCATTTGTATAAATTCGTTCCGAAGTTCCATCGTCTGCAGTAGTTCTGGTAGCGATACAATCTTCAATGGAACCTCCCGACATATTGAATGTTCCTTGGGATTGAATATATACGCCACCTCCACGTACCGCGTTGCCATTTTTAAGAGTGCCACTTAAAAGATTAAATGTGCCTGCTATATATGCACAGCCGCCATTGTCGCCCATACCATCAGCGTGATACCTACCTCCTGAAATATAACCTCCTCCTTTAGAATCTTTAATCGTCAATGTACCTCCAGCAGCGCAAAATAATACCACCTTTTCTTCTCCTTTTGGAACATATGTAATGCTATATCCATTCAAATCAATGGTCAAAGTAGCCCCTCCCCAAACATTAATCGTTCCAGTTTGAGTCACATTGTCCGTGAGTATGACCTCGCCAGAAAGGCTGGGAATATTACCTTGTGACCACTCCGTCTGCGCATATGTCTCTGCTGTAAAGCAGAAGGTGAGGAGAAAGGCTGATATGATAGTTAATACACGTTTCATATTTTATTATCGATATATTATCCTTATATATAGTTTGCAATTGATGAAAAGCCCTTACTGGTACTCGCTACTAGCCCATGGTTGATCCAACTCCGTGATAGATGCTTGTACGCAGACATGCAGTATCAGTTCCGCTCCAACAACAGGCGGAGTGGCAGTTAAGGTGTATTTGGTGAACAACTTCTCCGTTGTTGAACCCCTTGTGGGAAGAACCTGCAAGTAATAGTAGTAGCCGTTCTTTCCTTTTTGCCAGTTGGTGCCGTGCAATCCTTCGAAAACGCCATCGTTCTCTGGGTCCCACATATGAACAATCACGTCCTCTTCTTTTCCGCCTATAGTACGTTTCACTACCCAATAGCCGACCAGCGTAGCGCGAATGTTGATAGGTGCTAAGCCCGTGTTGGTGAAGAAGACATTCTCCTTGATATTGCTTCCTGGGGTAAAGTCCTCATTGATCTCCACTTTCACCTCTTGTGGAGTGCTAATCTTGTAGGTATAAGACTTTCCCTGCTCCCAGATAGCCGCTTCAGCAGTAGTTAAGAACTTACTCAGTGGTTCGCTAATAGGATATATCTTAGGATATGTCTCACCAGGTTCGATAGCTATTCCCTCAGGGAACTGGAGAGAGAGATTGATTTTGGCTTCATCGTCTGTGAAACTCTGCGGCATCAAATACATTGGAGAACCGATAAGGTTATCGCTACCAACCGTAATGCCTGGGGAATAAGTAGCCATATCGGAGCCCAAGGTCCATTGCTTGGAGTTGTCGCTGAGCATTAGCATATTGGAGCCAGTGGACTTGATGTCGCTGATTGTCAGCTCGGTGATGTTCGCGCCACTGAGGTCGCCCTTACGGAACTTCACCTCAGAGAGGAGGTGGCGGAAATTCAACGGTACAGCATCCTCTGTTCGCTCGTTCTTGCTGATATAATCGTGCGAGGCAGCAAGAAGGTCAAGCTGCTTGGCTGTTTCAGTAGGCACAATATAATCTATCGTTGGAGTACTGCCATCGGCACCTTTATTAATATTCAGCTCCACTTCACCCGCCGCACTAATATGTGGGCTATAGCCAAAGAAGTTGAGTTTGTAGTCGTTGCTTGGCCAGTATTTGATAGGGGAATAGGTCCATTCACCGCCGTCTTTTTCCACCAGTTCGTCAATCATAAACTGCTTAACAGTAGGCGTTTCGGCATTGTCTTTGATATATGAATACACGCCGAAGTTAGCCAAGTCGGCAGTAGTGGCTCTGGATTGGACCGAGTCTTTCTTCGGCAACGATTCCTTCACGCTGAAGCGGTCCTCCACGATGACGGAAACCTGCAAGGTATCTCCGGTAGGGAGTATTCCGACATTCACGGGAGCACCAACAAAGCGATTTACGGCTGGTTGTGCAGCGCCCGCACGCGACAGGAGGTTCCAGTCCTCGGGCAGTGTCATCGTGAAGCTGACGGCATTGGAGTTGAGGAGTTCTTCCTTTTCGTCGTACTCGTCTTGGCAAGAAGTGATGCAAAGTGCACCCAATGTCAGCAGCCCGGCCACCGACAAAGGGGAGATCCATCTATGTATGCGATTCTTGAAAGTTTGCATCGTTAGTAGTTGGTTTTGAAATTTAGGAACCAACTGGGGAGTCGAACCCCAGTTGGCTTAAAGGAAAGGGATTAATCGTTCAATGGAACGTTAACTACGATATCTTCATCAGCACCAAGAGCCCAATCAGATACTTCAGCATCGAACTTAACAGAGGTCAAACCAATGTGAAGTACAAAGTTGTAAGCATAGCCTTGTTTGAATTCGAAATCAAATGCGTCAGATGTAACTGTGCTTTGTACTACAGACTTACCACCTTCCAAAGCAGCATCTTCAGTTGTAACTGTGTAAGTAACTGTGATTTGAAGGTCTTTATTACCATCTGTGAGTTGAGGAACAACGGTTAGATAGCTATCGTCCTTAATAACGACTTCCTTCGTTTTTGTTACAGTGTGACCTGCAATAAGTTCACCTGCTCCCCAAGTGTATGTCTTAGTAGCAGCGGCATCTTTAGCCCATGAACCATCAATCAAACTAAGTGTACCACCTTTATGGAAATCACCAGTGAGAACAATCTCATCAATAGTGATAGTGGTACCAGGAGCTACTTCTGTAGCATGAGGGTTAGTAACATCTACATCACCTGTATTTTCTCCATTAATCTCGTCAATAACTGCAACAGCTTTGAAACCAATGCGTGACAATGCGTGATTGAATGTAAATTTCACTTTATCAGTGATCTTTTGATTTGTTTGGTTTTTAACAGGGGTAGCCCACAAAAGGTCAACGTGGTCAGCCAAATTATCAGCCAAAGTGTATTTCAGAACAGGAGCAGATGCAGTGGTGTTGGTAAAACCAGCAAGTTCAATGCTTCCCGTAGGTGCTTGTGTAGTGTGTGGTGCATAAGCGAAGAAAGAAAGTTTGTCAGTAGCTTCGTTTGGCCAATACTTCAGAGGAGAGTAAGTCCAATTGCCCGCAGAATACGTTACTTTTTGATCAAACATAAAGTTTGGAGTAGAAGTACCCTCAGCATAATCGCTATTATCTGTGTAATAAGCGAATACACCGAAACTTTGATTTTCCAAATCCGTTGTGTTCATAATAGCAGCACGAGATTGAGCATCACGGCCGAAATACATACCAAAGTTGATAGCGTTGTCCTGAGGCATCTCACTTACCACTTGGTCCTTGGAGCAGCCCACCATCATGATGGCAGCAGCTGCGAAAAAAAGTACTTTTTTCATACTGTTAATTAATTAAAGTTAAACAATTGTGTTTTTTGTTGTTTTGTTTGATTTTTGTTTGATTTTTCTTTTTTTTTGTTGTTTATATTTGGGTTAATTGTGTTTTTACATGGGTACATCCACATCTTCTTCTTCCCAGTCCTCCACTTCTGCATCAAAGCCCGATGAGCCACCATCTACTGGCTCTACGTCAGGAAGATCAATCTGTACGTGAAGATGCAGCTCGATGTGTTCTTCCGTCAAGGTTTCTCCGTTCTCTTGGCACGTCATCTCAGTAATAACTTGCTCGATTTTATCGCCCACAGGGATGTCGAAGGTCTTGATGGTTTTGTTATCCACTAACAAACATTGCAAGAAGAGGTTATTCTCCTCTACGCTCGCCTGGTGATCATCTGGCAATCCAAAGCAAGTGAAACTACCCTCTATATATCCCTTGGTAGGGTCATCTGCGTTGCGTGTCTCGGCGAACTCTTCGATGAGATAGGTAACCTCGCTATCAAGGGTCTTACCCTGCGTAAGCAAATAGCCCTCTGACAAGCCCGATAGGGCAGCTCGTGCGGAACGCAGGTTGTAGATACCATTTATGTGCACGTACACGCGCACGGTCTGTATTATATTGCGAGGTGTGACATGTGCGAGGATATAATCTTCTTCTACAATTTCGCTTTCCGATCCTGATTTCGTATTGTTCTTTTTCACCGTGATAGTACCGTGTTCGATGATTTCCTGCTGCTCCAAGACACAATCGTATTCATTGCCTACAGCCATCCACTCAGACTCTACCGCCACCGTACCATATTGACTACGCGTGTACCAACGACTACCCACCTGAGAAGCGACAACCGCTGTTTCATGAGTGCCCATATCGCGGAAAGAGAATGAACCGAACTCGGTGATACTCTGGTTGAAGACCAACGTATGGTACGTGCCCGCAGGTATATGAACATAGGCGTGCGTGGTGGTGTTGGTAAGCTCGGTATATACAGTACCGTTCTCGTCGTCAGAGAAGAGCATAACAGTCATACCCGTAGGACGCTCAAAAGGAAAGAATCGCTTCCAATCTACATTCACACGCACCGGCATCTTATGTGGGTGGAGGTAACACAATTCATCTTGCCTACATCCACCGAAGAAGCAGATGAGCATGACAATAGCCAGCGCACAAGCACCCCTGCGCAGCGTACTCATCGCACACCTCCTTTCCCGATCTCATATCGAAGGGTTATCTCCGCCTTAGTAGGACCTATCCAGTGACGACGACCCGTCAGCTGCCAAACCTTGCAGCCATCCATCTTCACATAGTTGTGGTACAAACCACCCATATAGCCGACACCCAACACGAAGTCCATCGTCAGGTGCGGACATAAGAGAATAGAATAACCATACTCTATACCACCAGCGTAGTTGGTGTCATCCAACATCGTTCCACCTGGAGGACCACTCATCACACCATTCTTTCCACGACAGAAGTCATACAAGAAAGCCTGACTATAGATACCTATATGATGTCCCTTAAAATCAAGATTCGAACCAAACCAATAACGGAAATTCAACTCGCCTCCATAAGCACGCAGCCACAATGGGATATCTGCATTCGGCCACCAACCGTGCATCCATGAGGCACTGAGAGAGAAGTGTTTGCCAAGAGCAAACTCTACACCTAAATTGGGCAACGTAATAGCGTCCTCCAGCAAATTCGTCTTGATAGCAAAGCGGAAAGCAGTAGTGTCTTCTTGGATTATCTCAGAAATAATTTTCTTAGGAATAATGGGCTCCGATAAACGCTGAATATCGTCTGTAACAGGAGGAATCCCCTCCACCCTTTGAGCAGGTGTAGGCAAAGGTGGAGGCAGCACCAAATCGTAACGGATATTCACCATACATCCCTGACGAAGGTAGGGGAAACCGTCTTTCTTCAGTTTCTTCCAAATAGCACCGTTGTTGTGATAACGCAGACGTGCCCTAATATCAAATGGATTGGTAGTCCCCTTGAGCAGCCATTTATACTCTTCACAATCGATGTACTCTAACGCATATTCCCAAGAATAGGTGTCGTTAGATAGTGCGAATAGGAAGTCGGAAAGCCATCGGGGGGGGTATTCGCAAGGATGTATTTTTGCATAGACTTCGCGCGATTGTTCGACAAGATCATATTCTTGTGCAGCCAACCATCAGGCGAAGCAAAAGCGTGAATATCAATCCGCTTGAGGTGGAACGTGCTATCGTGATAGATGCGGTCCAGCATATCCAAAATAGCATTCACCTGCTCCCCATTGGAGCGATACGTGGTGTCGATATTGTATAAGTCCTGATGGAAGAGCACAAAAAAATCCATCTCCATGCTATGTTCTTCTGCACGGACACGTACCGACATAATCATCATTATGCCGATAAGTAAAAATAATATACCCTTTTTAGACCCCACTACTATTGTATAGAGAGCAGATAATTCGTGCTTAATTCAATGGCATTTTACCATATTTTCCACAGCATTATTCACAAAAACACCCAAAAAATCATGCAAAGTTACAGTTTTTTCTCGAGCTACACAAATTTTCAAGAAAAAAAAGTGCATTTTTTTTCGAAAACGAGTATTTATTTAATTATTTTAAGATTTAGTGGGTAGCTTTATACCAATTTGTCTCCTGCCATAGCTGAAAATACTCCGTACACGGAGCAGAACATGACAGCCCAGACGAGACACGCAATGGACGCATATAATTGATTGGGAAATACACCGAATTGTATGAGGCAGTGTGCGCTTCCGCCAGCACAAGCGCAGCAAGCTGGCGTTCAAACTGCGAGAGGAGTTGCGCGTCCGTAGCAAGACAACGATAGTAGTCCGCAAAATCGTAGAAGATATTGTAGCCATATCGGTACATATCATATCCGTCCAACGGTTGGAGTTCGCTACGTACGACCAGCGAGTCTGCCCCACTCTGGTGGAGGCGTTTCACGATAGCTGCCATCTCATCCATCTGCGAACAGTCAATAACACTTAAGGTGGCACTATTCCAGTCCGCGTAATCTTCACACGATGTCTTATAGGATTGGCATAGCGCATCCCATTGCTGATTCACCAATGCTGGCAAAGCCGTCATATAGTCCTGGCCCTTATCCACAATCTCCGTGGTAGAACCAATCACATAGTGAAAAGCATTACGCAAGTCATATACCACCTCTATATTCTGACAATTGCAAGCATCAATGAGGAGAAACTCCCAAGGTTTATCAGTCTTGCTCACGGCTTCTGCCAAGGTGGCGAACGATGCATCGTACAGCTTGTGATTACCCGCACCAAAGAGCTTACGTCTGTCGGGAGCAGAAGAAGGGTCGCGCTGGGGCAACCAGCCATCACCATGCGAACTGATAATCATGCCATAGCGTCTGCTTTTGCTGAACGACTGTACATCGCGCAACAAGGTGGCCAAGCCCTCGGGAGTCGTATAGTTCACCTCAGAGAATTGGTATTCGCGCAGCAGAATATCCTTCACCTCGCCTTGCTCAATGACCTTTTTGCATAGCACATAAACATTAGGGTCTATCCCCATCTCTGTAAATTTATGCTTTGCAAAAAGTATCGTTGTCTTATCTAAAGTTGGTAGCGTCAGCAAAGCCCCATCTGCTTCACGTAAGTCGTTGTTAACAAAGGATGTGAGATTCGAATAAGGCACATGGTAGTAAATAGTAATCGCCGACTCGGGTGTCGGCTCTTCGTTCGTATCGCATGCCACACAGCAGAGAGAGATTATCAGCGAGAAGATATATAGCAGATATGTATAGCATCTTTTTGACATAGATTTCTCAATAATCGCATTTCGCCTGCAAAGGTACAACAAAAATTGCACATACGCAAGTAAAGCGAGAATTTATTAAAAATCTATGGACTAATTTAAAAGGGCAAAAAGACATCCGCTGGAAAGTATGCACGCAAGCGATAGCGGACCGAATATACAGTACCCATTTCAATACCGAAGACTACCGCAATAGTTTGAGTATCCAAACCTGCGAGAAAACAAATGATATACAATAAATTGGTTATGGTTAAAGGACGAGTGGACTCACTACACAGCCGCAACAACAATTGAGTGTCAATACTCTCTACACGCTCTACTACAGAAACTTTTGCAGTTCCACTCAAGGGAGAGGAATTTACACGATGATTTAATTGGGTAAGAGCATTCTGAATTATTAGTTTCTTGCTATCCATGGCGGCTTCGTTTTCAAATTGCGCCGCAAAATTACTGCTTTTTATGCACTTATCATATAGACAAATATAGATAAATGACGAAATCAGTACGGAAACGGGTGTTCTGACCCCATTTTTTTGCGGATTCTATACCGAACAGTATAGACACTAGCCGCTTCTAAGCACATAAAATCGGCAATCTGCTCCACTGTCATGCCCGCAGCAAAGCATAAAATATATCGTTTATCCATCGTTGTCAACTTGCTTTCATGGCTCAAAAGCAGTTGAATTTGCCTTAAATCTAAACCTTGTAAGCCTTTCAATGCCGCTTCGGTGTAATCTCTTTTTGCCGCACTTACCAACTGCTTTATGAGTCCATCCACCAACAAGCGCAAAGGTTCTACATTGGTTTGGCTCTCTAATTCACTAATTGTTTGACGCATATTATCCGCCTCCAAAGCGGCTTCATACAATTTCGCTTCTGCATTCTTTCTGCCCATCACCAATAGCCAATAACCTATTACCAACAGCAGTAATAGCAAGCCCAATGCTATCACTAACCACCCTCGTGACTTATTCTCCGCCTCCAGTTTATCCATCTTCAGTTGCTGTTTCTCTACCTCATACTTCGTTTGCACCTCTTGCAGCACAAGCCGCTTGTCCACATCATAACGTACTTCGTTGTTTTCTGTCACTTTTTTCTGATATTCAAGTGCATTTTGCCATTTACCTTGCTCCTCATACAACATTGCCAAAAACTTATACGCCTCTCCCCGCTCTGTAATAATGGTATTAGGCGACTCATTGGCGATGGTATCAATCATTATCAACACCTCCTGCATCATCTGCTCAGCTATAGTATAATTCTGTTCATAATACTCTTGCCATGCCTCTAAATCCACTACGCTAATTAATGCCTCAATTGAATCTATATGCGTGCGCGACTGCTTAATCGCTTCGCGCGCAAGACCTAAATAATATCGCACACTATCCACCAGCGGTTGCTCCAGATAGGCATCATAAAAGAATGCCATGTTATAGTAACTCCACACGGGAATGATATTATAGGAATAAGGATCATCAATCTGCTCCAATCCATGAATCGCGCCCCAACCATGTTGGATTGCCAAATCCATACTATCTACAAACGAATAATACGCCGAAGCAACCGAGTGATAGTTATATGCAACTATGGCAGAGTTATATTGCTCATACAGCCTTTTTAGTTCATCGCACTGCATTGCCATATTCGCCAGGTCACCAATGTTCATATAATCTATTGCTCTCTCGTACAAGCACATAGATGCCATATCCCATTCCCCTGCTTGTACAAATAGGTCATAGGCACTTATCAATTTGTTCTGTGCATCCGCTGATTTCCCATAATCAAAATCACGCAACGCTTCCTGACGCAATGCATATGGATCGGGCTGCCCATACACCATACACCCTACACCATACACTAAAATCAATATCAACAATAATCTTTTCATTTTACCATCTATTTTCATTTTCACATCGCAAAATTACAAAATTATTCGCAAATATGCAATTTTCTACTAAATATATATGGTAATATTATGTAAATGCCCCGTAAACAGGATGAATTACGGGGCATTTACAATATCAATTTGTGCGATTTATCTTCTGTCCTATTGCAGAGTATTTGGTGCCATCTGGTAGGATGATAATCAGTTGGTTGCCCTCTATCACTTTTTTAGGGTGCTTCGATTCCGCTTCTATATCACTCACAGCACTAACAATTTCATACTGAGCAATGACAATGAGGTTGCTGGTAATATTGGTTATTGGTTTGCTCCAACCAATGAAGGTATATCCTTCACGTGTCGGGTTCGTAGCAGGTCCTACTGCATCATGGCCTTCTTCCACCTGCTCTACATGCAACTCCGTACCGTCCCAATCGAGGAAAGTGACGGTGTAGTAGGTTACTACATACTTAGGCACTGCCGTTATCACACACGAGTTGCCACCGTCGGGTGTTTTCCAATAATCAATCACCAGATTGCCATAATCATTCACATTGACATAGTGATCCGCATCAAAATAGACCATAAACGTACTCTCATACGCCCCTCGCTTGAAGTATACGGGATCTACTGCAACATCTACCAATTGACCTTCCTTGCTAATGTACTTTTGCTCTGCCTCGTGGTAAAGGTAGTAGGTCTCTCCATTATCAAAAGTGAGGAAAGCAAACTGCTGGCGTGGGTCATCCGACTTGTTTTCCGCACCAATCTGCATATTAGATAGCATTTGCGTACCACCCCTCTCCACCGCCCAGGCGGTGTTGTTGCGATATGGTTGGGTGATATGATATACCTCGTCGTTGCTAAGCACTGGCATAATGCGTTGCTCAGTATATGTGGCTGTATAGGTAGCAAAACCTGTTACAGCTATCACTTCTGGTGTCCAACCTGCAAAAATATAGTCATATTGGTCGGATGGCTTGGTGGGCGTTTCACCTGTATATTCTGGCATGGTGCCATAAGCCACTAGCGATGACTGCAACACTGCTCCATCGTAGTTAACGAATTGTATATAGTAATGGCGCGTCTTGGCGGTATAAGTAGCCGTATAAGTAGCATCCGCAGTAGCAGGCACGATTTCAGGTGTCCAACTTTCGAAGAAATACCTAAACTCGTCTGTCTCCTGCTTCGTAGGTGTATCGCCTGTGTATTCAGGCATCGTACCTTCTTCTACCTGACTAGTCTGCAAGACTGTGCCATCGTCATTGACGAAAGTAATGGTGTAATACACTGTATTTCTGGTATATTGCGCAGTCACTATCAAATCACTTTGCACGTTGCTGAAGTCTTTGTCCCAACCTATAAAGGTATATCCCTCGCGTACAGGGGCAGCAGGTGCAATGGCTGCACTACCAAAATCTACTACTTGTTCATTGAGGAGTGTTCCGTCCCAATCTAGGAAGGTAACTGTGTATTGGCGAAGAATACTGGTGTAAGTAGCCGTATAGCTAGCATCTTCTGTTACATTCACTATCTCAGGTGTCCATCCATCAAATACATAATTATATTGTTCAGTAGATGGGCGGGCAGGTGTTTCGCCCGTATATTCAGGCAAGGCACCATATTCCACTTGCGATGATTGCAATTCTGTACCATCGTAGTTCAAGAAGCGTATTTGGTATGTGCGTATTTTCTCTGTGTATGTGGCAGTATAAGTAGCGTTCTCTGTCACAGGTACTATTTCTGGTGTCCAACCAGCAAATGTGTAAGTGTGTTCTACAGTAGCAGCCTTCGTAGGCGTTTCGCCCGTATATTCTGGAGTTAGCCCTTCTGTTACCTCACATCGTTGCAAGACAGTTCCATCATAGTTGACAAATTGGATAGTATAGATTTTTGGCGTTTTTTGATTAACAGTCATTCTATAATAATTATAGCAACTGCTTTTTCCTACAGAGGTGGCATTGATACGAATGCTGCGTCCTTCGCTTAAACCTACCACTTTACATATCTCTCCATCTGGTATAAGCTTCACATATACACTATCAGTTGGAGAACGCAATGTCCATTCAATGTCTCTCATAGTAGTATTTACTGGCGATAAAATTGCTATCAGCGTACAAGTATCGCCCACTTCTATGGTAGCATCTTCATCGGAAGATTGTATCTCAATGCCCGAAGGCATAATATGCTCCGCGGTTATATCCAGCATTGCCGTCAAATTAGGATTACTACTAGTCAACGTGATAGTAGCCGTACCTGCATCTACTGCTGTCACTAGACCATTCTGATCCACCTTGAGAATAGTCTCATCGCTACTGGACCAAGCAGAAGAATCAGGATAAACACTTGCTTCTAGAGGAACTGTTTGTGCCTTTAGCTGTAAGGTTTCGCCTACCTTGATGGTAGTCTCATCAGCTCCAATGCTGATGCCCGTCATGTCACAATACTTAATAGGAATTTTAGAAGTATAGTTTTGTGTATATCCTTTAGGATGGATAGCATCCAGTATGACATCGCCCTCCATATGTATTGAAACTGCATACAGACCACATCTAATAGGTGTACTACTACTGTAAATAAAACTTGGGATTATCGTATCATGTGACAACACCTCTACACTAGCCACTTCGGGATTGGTATTGGTGATAGTGAATGGTTGGTGCAAACTATCTGGCGTAATATAGAATGCCATTTGATATTCCCATCCTACTACTTTCCAATCACTCTCTGGTTTAACCCACTCTGTAGTTCCTATACGACGGCATTTTTTCACATATCCCATTTGTACTTGAGGTTTATGCACATTCACTGTACATTTCTTCTGGTAATTGCCCTCATATGTAGAAGCCGTAATGACAAACGTATTCTTACTTGATGACTCTTTATCATATAATGTAGTTACCAATCCATTGGAATCAACTGATAAGACATGAGTGTCATAAGTACTACTTATATGTGTTTTTGTCCAAATAATTTGTTGATCCAATGCACTATCAGGCAACACTTTCGCATGCAATTGCAATTGTTCGCCCTCTATAATATCAAAGGTTTTTCCTGCCTCGGTAAAGTCAATGCCTGTTACTTTCACAGGATCTGAGCTATCTGGGATATTCTCCTCGTAGAAACAACGCAGGTATGGATAACCACCATTGATGGTATCGTTTCTGCCCCAAATGCTGTCAAAGTCGAAGCCAGCAAAACTGCTCTTAGCATGCATCTCGTTAGTAGTCAATGCTGTTCCAGTTTGGGCTCCTGCCTTTGGGCTCAACTCCTTATTATAATATACATTGCTGATTGTGCCACCAGCTACACCTTCTTGCCAACTTCCACCTGCCACATAGGAGTTACTTATACTACCATTGTTCCAATCTACCATTCCAGAGCCAAATACACCCCGATTAGTAGCATTGATATCCATTGGATTATAGACAATATCTACTTGCGAATAGCAATCGGTCACCACACCGCCTGCATCGTAATTGATACCACCCAACTGACCAACAAGACCACCAATATCTTCATTACTATTGGCATCTACAATAATCTTACCTTGGGTGAAACATTGCGTAATCGTTCCATCACGCAGCACACCTGCTAGCAGTCCTATATTACTATCTATTCTATTGCCGCGCATATCAGCTACGGATGCTTGAAGACCCAAATTGCGAATCACAGTTGTCTCGCCTTTAGTTCCTATATAGCCAAACAAACCATGTTCTTCAAGCTCTATAATAGTCTCTTCATTACCATCCATATACAAACCACTTATCACATGCCCTTGACCATCAAAGGTGCCCAAGAAAGGATGTATAGGATCGATATAGTAACTACCCGTACCAATAGGCGTCCAAGACTCTGCATAAGTGTATTTCCCCAAATACTCCCAATCGGTAGTATCATTAAGCAAGATATCACAATCGAGATAAACCGTTTTTCCTTTGAAGTTATTTGGTGTCAACACGCCATCTATACCATTTACCGCGTGCACAAAGCCAAGCAATTGCGCTTTGTTGGTGATATGGAACTCCGTAGCGAACTTATTGTTGAATATCGAATAATCATAGTCGTCGTATGTAGGTTCTAACCACTTCGCATAGAGTGTCATGCTTTGTGTAATCGCTGTAGAATCGAAGTCAAAGACCTTCGTAAAGCCCGCATCTTCATACCATCCAGCAAAGATATATCCCTCCTTCGTTGGTTTGTCAGGCATCAATAAATGACTATTCTCTGATACCCTCTTTGCAGGTACTGCCGAACCGCCGTTGCTTTCAAAGGTAACTACCAAACTAGGTTTATAATCTGGACTAACCATAGGATAGTCGCCCTCCTGTGGTTGC
This sequence comes from Paludibacteraceae bacterium, assembly GCA_045591505.1. GTDB lineage: Bacteria > Bacteroidota > Bacteroidia > Bacteroidales > Paludibacteraceae > Colicola. Next base: position 5,721 of record JAZNSW010000023.1, on the reverse strand, counting down.
CAATAGTCTAGTTTGTAGGCATGCGTAGCATTCCAATTATCTACATAATCATTGAGAATATTCGCAAACTCTGCGCTTTGCATATATGCCGTAGAACGACCGAGGTGGTTATAGTTATTTACATCATTATATGGTTTAAACTTATCCGAATCAAAATAACCATTTTCTGAAACAATCCACGAATCTTGATTATTAGGAACCCTGAACTGACAATAGGACATATTGCATCGTTTGGTAAGAGTACCAGTAAAGAGGAAGTTGCCAATGGTATCCGTACCACCAATACCACCTTGATGCGTTACAGCACTTGGTACTTCAGCTGCATACACGTCCGCTGAAGAGGAGCAGTTCAGTATCCAATTATCACCCTCCAACGCGATGCCGTTTACAATAGCTGATGCAGCAATCAACCAATACACATTGTCAGGATCACCCACCGTACCCGAAGTATGGCATTGCGAAATATAGACATTATTGGCATAGCGATCCACATCACTTGCTAAGATAGCCACACCAGCATGAGTAGCAGGAGATATCACATAAGCATCTGTCACACTAAGATTTTTAATCACTGCATTGTGATATAAGATGCCAAACAATCCCGCGGGACGACCTGCAGGGTCATCTATATACATATTCTCTATTTTATGGAAGTCACCATCATATGTACCACGGAAATAATAGGTATGCGAACGCTCTACCATATAATGCGGTTCGTAGCATGTGACAAACTTCATCGTACCAATAGCTGTCCACATCTCTGGCATTTGTACCCCCCATTGTGCGCGAGGAGCATTCAATGCAATGTCCGCCGTCTGACGGATATATTTGCCTTCGAACGTCTCACCATTATTCACCATATCGCGGATATTCTCAAGGTGTTGCTTGGTACCAACGAGGAAAGGATCTTCTTCGGTGCCCGAACCACCTGCTAGATAATCAGTGATATTGGTAGCATTCACCCCCGTAGGAACAGGATAATCGCCCGCGCGGTACTCCCATGTGCTAATTCCATACAAGGCAGCATACATATTGAGTTCATCCACAAAGGCTTGGCTCTTCATATAGGATTCAGGCAACTCTTCCACACCGCCACGTATGCCCATCAAGGTATCAGGGCGAACTTGTCGGTAAGAGCAGTTGACAATTTTTGCGGCATTGTTTCCATAACTATCCAAAAAACCTCGCGATGGTCGTCCTGCTGGATAACCCGTTAGATTGAGTTCTTTACGAACATCCGTTTTACCTGTAGCAAAACAGTTAATCAGCGTGCCAGGCACATTCGTAGGATATACTTCGCCCACTGCATCACGACCATTCATGCCGCAGAAAGCCGATGCGGAACCTCCATATCCATCGGTTTCATCGTGTACATCACCCAAACAGTAACTACTCTCAATACGGCCTTTATTCCATCCTACAAAGCCACCACCATTTTGACCATACATATGCACATCACCCTTAGCAGAACAATTACGAATAACACCGCTATTATCGCCTACAAATCCGCCACAATCGTAATACGCATGTTGGTAGTACGCACGCGATACGCGACCTGAAGCATGGCTATTCTCTATCAAACCAGAGTTAGTACCTACCAAACCACCTGCATCATACTCCACACAATGTGCAGCTCCCGAAGCAGAGCAATCACGTACCACGCCATCTATCCTTACAAGACCTATCAATCCTCCTATATATCGCATACCTAGCGTGGTTACATTGGCAGAACAATTTATCACTTGTCCGCTAGTAAGATATGTAATCAAACCGCCTGCATAGCCACCAACATCTGCTACAGCATTCACATAACCCGTGGCATGACAGTTCTCTATCAGCGAGTTTCCGCGCACTTCCAAAGCAAGTGTAGCTATCTTTGATGCGCCTGTTACTACAGCATTCTCCAATCGTACATTCTTAATCGTTGCATTTTCCACAAAGCCAAAGAGGGCCTTGTCCCAACCCGAGAAATCAATACCATCCAAGTCTCCAAATGGATTGTCTGGATTATTCCAATCGGGAGTTTCAGGCGTTGTGCCATGGAAGAGGTTGTAGATAGTATGGTTTTTGCCATCGAAATTTCCTCTAAACCATGCGGTATCTAAAGTGTATTCCCATCCTGAACCACCACTCTGGAATTGCCCAATAGGATGTGTCCACTCGTATTTGAGACTGTCTCCCAAAGTGGAGTCGCTGAGATAAATATCTGCTGCTAACTCAATATAGCGTCCCGAGAAGTCATCTCCACGATTGACGCTATCAGCCAAGCCCGCCAACTGCTCTGGGGTTGAAATGAGGATAGGGTCATCTACTGTACCCGAACCTGTCCATGACTTGTCAACAGTACCATTCCAATAGTTCTGTGCGTAGATTGCTGAAGCACTAGCAAACAATGCCAACAATAGGATTAAAGAAAAGAAATACTTTTTCATATCAATTATGGTTTAAATTATTAATACAAATGGATTCACTATTATCACAAACTACGATAGATAAATAATTGTGCTGCAAAAGTACTGCTTTTTTATTTATTTTCATATAGACAAATCTAGATAAATGACTACACATAACAAAAAAACGGCTGCATGTTTATGCAACCGTTCCTTTGCCTATAACCTATAGCGGCTTTGCCGCGTCCCATAGCTCGCAAAGCGAGCGTCCTATAGGCGTAACGCCGTCCCATAGCCTCGCAGAGGCGTCCTATAGCCCCTCCGAGGCGTCACCCTCTAAGGTCTTCCACCTGGACCACCGCCACTACTAGTGTAATTGCTCAGTGTCACATTGCTTCCACCACTCACAGTGCCACCGATATTGGCAGCACCATCAAAATACTCCGTGCCACCACTAACCGTCACACCCGACTTCAACGCAGGAGTAGAAGAGGTATATACCACTAGTTTCTTACTTCCACTCCCTCCAGGACCGCCACCAGGACGGCCACCACCTGAACTGGATGTAGAAGCAGCAGGAGTCTTAAACGCAGCTACCAATTCACTGCCATTGTACAACGCATACCATGCCTCTGCCGTAAACGAAGTCGTCTGCTTGCATGTACCACCTGAGATTTGCGCACCGCTCTCCAATCCGCCAACGGCAATCAGCGTACCACCTTGTACATACAGTTTCTTCTGCTCCTCCGAGTTGGCATCAATAGACACCTCTGGAGAATTAGCACCGATAGCATACACCAAACCACCCTTTACATACACATTGCCATTGCCGTCAATACCATCGTTATTCATCGCACGCGAATACACATAACCGCCCGAAATAATCAAATCGCTACCATCGCCACCCACATTCAATCCATCATCATACGAATTGACTGTCACTTCGCCGTCCGAAATCAAAATCGATGTCTTACTCTCAATGCCTTCGGCATTTCTTCCTGCAGTAGCTACACTAATCTTTCCACCCGAAATAGTGATCGCACCATCGGCTTTCACACCTTTGGAAGATGAATAGTAATCGCTATTCACATTATCCGTATTGCCTGTATAGTTGGTATTCTCAGTTGTTCCGTTGTGGTAATACAATGTACCCTTGGTTACGATAGTCACCTCGCCACCCGACAACTCAAACGCCGCATCGCAATTGATACCCTTACCACCTGCACCTGTGCTGGTCAATGTCAATGTACCGCCTGAGATAACCACTTTAGCATCACTTCCCAAGCAAGCAGCAGCTTTAGTCTTCACATCTTCCTCATCCCACTTGCCATTTCCTGTGGTAGTAATATCAATCACTCCACCCTTCACTATCAAATCGCCTTCCGATTTCACACCTTTAGCAGCAATGCCTGCTGTATTGATGGTGATCTGTCCGCCTTCCAAATAGATATTTCCGCTATCCTCATCCTCGTGGTCAGCCGTCTCGCCTGTCGAGCCCACTTCAGTATCATCAATATCACATTGTATGCCATCATCTTCTACGCCACTAATATCCAGCACACCACTTTCCATCAAGAAATACTGACCACAGTTGATACCATCACCTGCCGCTGCCAGCACCTTCAGCGTTGCATCCTTCATAGTTATATACTCACCTGACTTTATCGCATGCTTCACATTTCCAGTCACAGTCAGTATACCTTTGCCAGAGAACTCGGGATGTCCTTTCACGTACAGTGCACCTTTCTGCGAACCATTAGCAGCATCTACGAGCGTATTGCTTGTGCCTTCCAATACTTTCACCTTGATGCGCTTGCCATTTTGGATATGCACAGCCGCGCCCGAAGTCATAGGTGTTGTGTTGGTCAGCGTTAAACCATTGAGTATAATCGTCGCTTTATACGAACCCGACATATAAAACTCGCCATCATCAGAACTACCTGACAATGTATAAGTGATCTCCTCAGCCAGCTCGCTACTTTGCTCTATATTCACATGTGCGCCACTCGTAGTAATGGTCAAGTATTGCGCCACATTGCCTGCCACGGTGATAGCAGCCGTTTCTCCGTTATATTCCACTGCAACAGTATTATCTTGCACAGCTGACTCATCCACATACATGGTTGCCACATCCACCAAAGTGAACACCTTGTTCATAATAGACAAAGTAGTACCCTCAGCATAATTCATCACCCCTACTTGGTCGGCTGGGAATTGATATTTCACTTGCCCTACTTGCACATTCAGCGTTTGAGCATTCAGAAGTCCACCAATAGTGAAACAACTGATTATCAAACTAAATATCTTTTTCATAATTCAAAATTCTTAATTCCTAATCACCACCGTTTGCGATACACTTCCATTAGAAATCACATACGCACCTGCGTTCAACGTTTGAGCCGCCTCCATCAGCGAACCATATACGCCGAGCGAAGTGCCCGACACGCTAAATACTTGCACAGGAGCATCTGCGTCTAACACATTTTCCAATGCAGTCAAGGTTCCGTCCTCCGAAAATTGCATTGATTTCAATGCTGTTAGTAACAAACTAATCGTTCCGTCGGCATTAGTTACTTGCAAGGTGCCGTCCTCCACATTCAGCATTAGATTCTTGACGCTGAAAGCAGTGTTAGTGCCTTCTGTATTGGTAAATACAAGAAAATTGTAGGTGCTTGCATGTGCCATCATCGTCGTGCAAACAGCCAATAGTAAGAATACTTTTTTCATAGATATTATGTTTTTCTATCAAAATTTACTGCAAAGGTAGTACTTTATATTTGAATTTGCAACTTCTTGCTCAAATTTTAGATAAATAATTCTGAGCAAAGGAGCAAACTGGAATTATCGTATAATTATTTTCGTTCGCCCATTTTACCGCATGTCCCATTAGCAGCGTCCCTATCCCTCGCCCACTCTCGTAGGCATACGTATGCAAGATAGTCATTTTATTGCCTACTAACGTAAACTCTATCTTACCCAGCAACTTGCCTTCTTCCGTAGCAAGAATCTCAGTATCTGTAACAGTCATTTGAATCATAACAATAATCATTTTGTATTTCTACTTACCACTCTACAAAAACTGCGCCATAGCGTTAGGCAATCCACACAATATGGTGTAGAGTGTATGGTGTAGGGGTGAGGATATAAACAAAGAACCCCGAAGATACATAAACAAAGAGAGCCTAAGTTGTACTTAGACTCTCTGAAAATGGCGGCTACCTACTCTCCCACAAACGCAGTACCATCGGCGTTGCTGAGCTTAACGACCCTGTTCGGAATGGGAAGGGGTGGGACCTCAGCGCTATAACCACCTAAATATGAGTTGAGTGTT
>JAZNSW010000022.1:0-81300 GCA_045591505.1 Paludibacteraceae bacterium | reverse complement strand
ACATCAAAACATTGGCGAACTTATCGTGGGCTTCTCGCTATTGTTCCTCGGTTTGTCGTTCATGAAAGAGTCGGTGCCAGATTTGCGCGAGACACCACAAGTGCTGGAGTTTGTACGCAACTGGTCAAGTTATGGCTTTGGCTCGGTACTGCTATTCTTGGCGTTTGGTACAATCTTGACATTGGTGCTGCAATCTTCTTCTGCCACTATGGCAATCACACTCATCATGCTGAGCATGGGTTGGATACCATTCCACATGGCTTGTGCGATGGTATTGGGTGAGAATATCGGTACAACCATCACCGCGAATATCGCAGCAGCAGTGGGTAATACGCAAGCTAAGCGTGCCGCGATGTCGCACACGATTTTCAATGTGTTTGGTGTGATTTGGGCACTGATCTTGTTCAAGCCTTTTACCGCACTCGTAGGTCAAGTGATCGAACTCTTTGGTTTGCCAAACCCAGCAGCAGATGGTTTTGCAGTAGTGGAAGGCGATATGGGTAGTAGTACGGCAGCGTTGTACGGATTGAGTATGTTGCACACGATGTTCAATACTATTAACACCTTTATTCTCGTATGGTTTATCAAATATATCGAGAAAGCGGTGGTGTGGATTATCAAACCAAAGAACCAAGAGGCAGAGCCATTCCGCCTCAAATATATCTCTGCGGGCCCATTGGCTACGCCAGAACTCGCTGCTGCGCAAGCGTTTGACGAGATTGTACATTTTGCACAGATCTCTCGCAATGGCTTGGGCTATGCCAAACAAGCGATTGCAGCCGATGCAAAGCATTTTGATGAGCTGCGCGAGAAACTGGTGAAGTACGAGGAGATTTCCGACCGTATCGAATATGAGATTGCTGCCTTCCTCAACGGTGTGTCCGCAGGCGACATCAGTGAGGCAACGCGTGTGAAAATCAAGGCAATGTATAAGATTATCGGTGAGTTGGAGTCGTTGGGCGATTCGGGCGAGGCGATTAGTCGTATGCTTAGCCGCAGGAATGAGCACAAGAAGAGTTTTGATATAGCGACTATTGAGAAGATTAACTTGATGATAGCAAAAGTGGATAGCGCGTATGAGGTGATGATTGCCAACCTGACTGCTGCGCATGAGGGTACGCTGACCAGCATTGCGAATGCGTATAACGCTGAGGAACAAATCAATGCGCTGCGCAACGAGCTGCGCGAGGCAGAGATTGAGGCGTTGGATAACAACGACAAGAACTACCAAACGAGCATGTATTACATCGACATTATCAACGAGCTTGAGCACATGGGCGACTTCATGATTAACATCTCGCAGAGCTTGGAGAGAGCGTTTGTGGGGAAGTAATCAACCGCATGATATGATAAAGCCCTCGCTACAGAATAGGTGGCGAGGGCTTTGTATTTAGTTATAGGATGATTAAATCAGTTCCTTCACAAAGTAGGTAATCATCATGCCGCAGCAAATACATTTGAGTATAGTGCCTGTAAGCAGACCGATAAAAGAACCTATACCAGCACGGAGAGCACGGTTGAGATTATTGTTCTTATTGGGGTTTGTATTGTCTATTGCCGTTTGTGGATGGCGGTTAAAGTAGATTAATTCGCCAACTACTGCGCCCACGAATGGACCAACCACTATACCCCAAGGCCCCATAAAAAATCCTAACAACAAACCTATCGTACTACCCCACACACCATACTTAGAGCCACCAAACTTCTTTGTACCCCATGCAGGAATAAAATAGTCAAGCAACTGAATAACCACCACAATCACTGCCCAGATGGTCAAAAATTGCCATGAGAACTGTACACGGTCGGTAAAGTGCAACAAAAGCAACCCCACATACGACAATGGTACGCCAGGCAACACAGGTGCCACACAACCAATAAGCCCCAATAATAGGCAGATAGCACCTAATATAATTAGAAATATATCCATATTCTAGAATTGTACTTTTGGAGCTTGTTCTGCACCTTCAATTGCTTCAAAATAAGGACGTTTCTCCGCATTCATCATGTTAGCAATGATATTAGTAGGGAAACGACGAATCATTGTATTGAACTGACGAGCTACCTCGTTGAAGTTGTTGCGGGCCACAGTAATGCGGTTCTCTGTGCCCTCCAGTTGTGATTGCAATGCCGAGAAATTGGCACTTGCTTTCAAATCGGGATAGTTCTCGGAAATGGCCATCAGTCTGCCTAACGCTTGGCTAAGTTCGCCTTGAGCCGCTTGGAAAGCAGCAATCTGCTCCGCAGTTGCATTAGTAGGATCTACTACCACCTGTGTTGTCTTGGCACGAGCTGCAATCACACCTTCCAATGTTTCACTCTCATGTGCCGCATAGCCTTTCACGGTTTCAACGAGGTTTGGAATCAAATCCGCACGGCGTTGATATTGGTTTTCCACTTGTGACCAAGCAGTATTCACATTCTCTTCTGCAGTAATAATGGCATTGTAGCGACCAACGCCCCAAATGATTGCGATTGCCAGTACTCCCAGTACCACAATCCATGTTACAATTTTTTTGTTCATATCATTATTTATTTGGATTATTTCATTGTTAAATTAAAATTTACCTCCAGCACCTCCGCCAAATGTGCTACCTCCGCCGAAGCCACCGCCAAAACTGCCTCCACCAAAGCCGCCACGAGAACTACCGCCAGTGATGATGACCGCAGGCACTTCTTTTGGGATGATATATGTTTTCTGTTCTTGATGTCCACAGTGTTTGCAGCAGTATGTACGCACGCCCAATCCTTCTTTGCACGTTGTGGCACGATTAATTACCTGTTCACTCGTTTTCTTCAAACTGCGTTTGCCACATTTAGGACATTTCTTGGGCATCAATAGCAAAGCAATTATCACGGCAAAGATTAAACTAGGAATACCCACGAAGTATAGCAATTCCAACCATGGATTCTCCTCGGATTCATCGGCATAATGGTAGCGATTGGTAGCCGAAGTCATTTGACGTAGTTCTTCGGGCGCAGCACCATCTGTACATACCTCATATATGCGCAATGCGCCTAACGCCATGGCATCTGAATAATCAGCATTACGGAGCGGTGAAATCATCGTCTTTTGTATGATCTCATTGCAAATGGCATCCGTCAGAATACCCTCTATGCCACCACCTGTCATGATACGTATATCACGCGACTCTACGGCAAGAAATAACAACACCCCCGTATTCTTGCCTTCCTTTCCTATGCCCCAACGCTGAAAAACCTCGTAACAAAAGTCAAAAGCATCCATTTCACCGATACTATTCACAGCTATTACGCACAATTCCACTTGAGTGGAGTCTTCCAATTGCTGCGCCAAACGATTGAGGAACATCACCTCGTTGGTGGCTACGATTTCATCGGGATTGCACACGTAATTACGTTGATCTTGCACCTTAGGGTTGGGTAGAGTAGTGGGCGTGAACACTGTTGCTTGTGCCACGAAGCCAAGCATGAAGAATAGAATAAATAATTGAAGTCGTTTCATACGCAAAAAACACGACAAATATCGTGCCATATAATACAGAAAATGTCGCCGATGCTTGCGCATTTGCATAATTTTTACTACCTTTGCACGATTTTTGCAAAAAACATACTAATGTATATGAAAAGTTTTCAAGATAGAATCAAAGAAGTAACCACCAAAGGGTGGATTTCTTGCGGTGTATGGTGCGCCATTTACATCGCATTTGTTGTTTGGGTAGCATGGGGCGATTGGGCAAGTCTCGGCTGGCTCGTGCTGTTGCCAATTATTGCTGATATGTTCACCACCAAGTATATCCCTTGGAACTGGTGGAAGAAGTACAAACCCCTCACCAAAGAGGAAGAGGCAGCGGGCAAGAAGAATCCGCATGCCAACAGCACGCTCTATACCATCTGTTCGTGGATAGATGCCATCGTATTTGCGTTGGTAGCAGTGTATTTCATCAATGTATATATCTTCCAGAATTATCAGATACCTACTTCTTCTTTGGAGAAAACCCTGCGAGTGGGCGATTTTCTCTGTGTGAATAAGATGAGTTATGGGGCGCGTGTGCCTAACACGCCACTCTCTATGCCGCTGGTGCAACACACCTTCCCATGGGGTGGAAAGAGCTATTTCGATAACCCACAATGGGAGTATAAACGCTTGAAAGGTTGGGACCAAGTGGAGAAAGGCGATATTGTGGTGTTTAACTTCCCTACGGGCGATACTGTCTGCACGAAGATGCCTAATCCCGACTACTACACCCTCTGCCACTACTATGGCAAGCGCACGGTGGAGAACCGCAAGGACGTCTTTGGCGAGATTGTTGTTCGCCCAGTGGACCGCCGCGAGAACTATGTGAAACGTTGCGTAGGCACACCAGGCGACACGTTGCAAATCATTGATAATGTGATTTATATCGACGGCGTGAAAGAGCCCATACACCCATACTTGCAATACAACTATATCGTTCGCACCGATGGTCATGTATTGGGTAATAGCTATCTGAGTAAACTCGGTATTTCCAAAGAAGACCGCGAGAGCAATGGCAACGGATTGTATCGCCTGCCACTGACCGCAGCGATGAAAGCCGAACTCGAGAAGAACAGCCATGTCCTCAGCATAGAGATTGAGCCCGAAGACCAAGGCGGCGAGGTCTATCCATTGGGACACAACACTTGGACACGCGATAACTACGGACCAATCTATATCCCTGCCAAGGGCGATACGGTGATGATTACTGAGGATAATTATTGGTTGTATAAGCGCATAGCCGATGCGTATGAGTTCAAGCCAATGAAAGTGGGCGAACCTTATGTATTTGAGATGGATTACTATTGGATGATGGGCGACAACCGCCACAAGTCTGCCGATAGCCGTTATTGGGGCTTTGTGCCAGAAGACCATATCGTAGGTCGCCCAATGTTCGTTTGGCTCAGTATTGAGAAAGACAACCCATGGGGCAAAGGTCATATCCGTTGGAATCGCATCGGACTCAGCAATTTTGAATGATTTGAACATGAAAAACGAGTTAATACAACATTGTCGATACTACAAAGGGGAAGAAAACAATCCTTTTGTAACAAAAAATGCGGAATTAGCGTTTCTTTGGGATTGTGAATATTTTTGGGTACATGCAGGTGAAACGAATCATGTGGATTTACTCAAAACATACCTTCAAGTGTATATCCAAGTGGAATTAGGTCTGTTTGAAATTGAGGATAGTACACCGATTACACTTAAGGCATTGCTTTTTAATCGTTTTTGTCAGATTCAGGGAGAAACGAAAAATGATGCAGTAGAACCGTTTAAGATATTTTACAAGCGGTATTACAATTAACTTTACTAAACTAATCAAACACCAAAACAAACTATGAAAGAAAGTCAGCTTATCAACATCTCTGTGGCAGAGGAGATGGGAATAGCATTGGAGTTAGCCGAAGGTGTGCATGCTGGATTTCCTAGTCCAGCGCAAGACCATGCGAACGAGACCATTGACCTTGCGCATGAGATGGTAAAGCACCCTGAGAGTACATTCTACGCCAAAATCGCGGGCAATAGCATGCGTGATGCAGGTATATATGATGGAGATATTGTTGTTATTGATCGTTCGTTGGAAGCGCAGAATGGCAATTTTGTGGCAGCTTGTATTGATGGAGAATTCACGATTAAGGAATATCAATTTGATGCAAACAATCAATGCGCTTGGTTGATTCCACACAACGATGATTTTAATAAAATAAAAGTTACCGCTGAAGATTCTTTTTGCATATGGGGAGTAATTACCCATTGTGTGCATAAACTCAAGTAATCAATTCGTTATGATGTACGGTTTATGCGATTGCAATAATTTTTTTGTGTCGTGTGAGCGATTATTTCGTCCCGATTTAGAAGGTAAGCCAGTAGTAGTGCTGTCTGGCAACGATGGTTGTGTAATCTCTCGTAGCAATGAGGCGAAGCGTTTAGGAATAAAAATGGGCGTGCCTTTTTTTCAAATTGAGGCGATGGCTCAAAAAGAGGGTGTGGCGGCTTTTTCTTCTAATTTCAGTTTGTATGGAGATTTATCTAATCGAGTTATGAATGTGTTGGCGAAGCACACACCTCGATTAGAGCAATATTCCATTGATGAAGCATTTTTTCATGCTGACCATTTGCCTATTCACGAAGTAAAATCGTATTATGAGCAAGTGGTTAGGCAGATACGAAAATGGGTAGGAATTCCCGTATCCATCGGACTTGCTCCTACTAAAACTCTTGCCAAAATCGCAAGTAAATATGCTAAGCAATATCCTGCCTATCATGGTGTGTGCATCATTGATACCGAGGAAAAACGTAACAAGGCATTACAACTTTTTCCTATTGAAGATGTATGGGGAATTGGGCGTCAATCCCAAAAAAAAATGATTGCTGCGGGAATTCTTACTGCATGGGATTTTGCACAACGAACACCCGAGTTTGCGAAGAACTTATTGCATAAATCTGGATTATATACTTGGCAAGAACTCAATGGCATAAATTGTATTAATACTTTAGACCATATTGAGCGACAGAGTATTTCTCAATCTCGCACATTTGATAGAGGGATAACAGATCGTGTTACTTTGGAGAAGGCATTGGCAGATTTTATGAGTAATTGTGCTGAGAAACTGCGCAAACAGCATAGTGTGTGTGCTCAGTTTATTGTATATGCTCACACTTCCCGTTTTGCAGAAACAAATATACATTATATTCATCAAGTTGTCACACTGCCCGTTCCCACTTCTTATACACCTGAGTTGATAGGTCATATGTTGGTAGCTCTACGAAAGCAATGGCGATCAATGCCTTACAAAAAGGCAGGTGTAGTGCTATTGCAACTCTCTCCCGCCGCCAATATGCAACAGGTTTTATTTGATGACCAACCACGTGAGCGTAATGCCCGCTTACAAAAATCAATTGATCGCATAAACCTGCAACATGGAAAGACAACAGTACAACTTGCCGCGCAATTGCTCAACAGTAATGAGCCGCTCACGAAAAAAGAAAAACTATCACCTTGCTATACGACAAATCTTCGTGATGTCTTAGTGCTAAAATGTTAATTGTGTATCTTTCGTTTATTCGTTTCTACGAAAATGAACTGAAAAATCGTATAAAAGTAAACTTTTGTTGATTTTTTTTGTTTTTATGCAATATTTGTAGTAATTTTGCACGGAATTTCGTATGTTATCAAATCATGGTATTACCTACGACATATATGGGCCCTGTGGAATGGTACCGCCAGTTTTTGGCGAATCCATCGGCAGTTCAGATTGAGATAATGGAGAGTTTTCCAAAGCAAACTTACCGCAATCGCTGTACGATTACCGTGCCGCACGACTCCCAGTCCAATTGCCAATCGCCAATTGCCAATCGCCTCACACTCACCGTGCCCGTGAAGCGTGTGGATAGCAAGCAGTTCACCCGCGATGTGGAGATTAGTTACCAAAAGCGTTGGCAACATCAGCATTGGATTGCCCTCGTGAGTGCTTACAAACGCACGCCTTATTTCGATTACTACGCCGATTTCTTCCGTCCGTTCTACGAACAAGAAACGCGATTTTTGGTCGATTTCAACGAGAAAATCCATGAGGTAATTATTCGCTTGATAGCGAACGATGAACCAAGAACAAAGAGCCAAGAACAAAGACTAATGACTACTGTAGATTGGGCAGGGCAAGATTTAGAGCAAGCATTCGGCAACGGACAAAGTATATTGGACATATTATTTGAATACGGACCAGAATCCGTAATGAAGATATGAATATAGATTGGAGTAAACTGACATTTAACTATACCGAAACGGACTATATCGTTCGTGCGGCATGCAAGAATGGTGTATGGGAACGCCCCTATGCCACACGCGACAAGATGATTCCTATCCATGCTGCAGCCACAGGCCTGCACTATGGTCAAGAGTGTTTCGAGGGGCTAAAAGCCTTTCGTGGTGTGGATGGTAAGGTGCGTATTTTCCGCATGGAGGAGAACGCCAAACGCATGTACCATTCTGCCGAAGGACTGCTGATGACACCCGTGCCCATAGAACTCTTCTGCGAAGCGGTTTTGCTGGCATTGGAGAAGAACATCGATTTCCTTCCTCCCTACGAGACAGGTGCTACGCTCTATTTCCGTCCATTGCTCGTTGCTACCACAGCAGATATTAGTGTAGGTCCTGGCAAAGACTGCGAGTTTGTGGTTGTTCCCACGCCTATCGGTCCGTATTTCCCCAATGGCTTCAAAGGTATGCCCGCAATAGTCAACCGCACTATTGATCGTGCTGCGCCACAAGGTACGGGCTGCTGGAAGGTAGGTGGTAATTACGCGGCATCTTTCCGCGCCAGCGAAGCGGCGCACGCAATGGGCTATGAGTGTATGTTTACTGATGCCAAAACGCACCGCTATATTGACGAATGCACCGCTTCCAATTTCATCGGAATTAGGCGATTAGGCGATAAGGCGAAAGGCTGGGAGTATATTACCCCACGATCAAGTGCCATTTTGCCCAGTATCACCAACGATTCGCTGATGACCTTGGCGCGTGAGATGGGGATGAAAGTCACACGTCGTCGTATTCGTGTAGAGGAACTGGCGGATATACAAGAGGCTGCTGCTTGTGGTACGGCTTGCGTGATTTCGCCACTAACCAAGGTTGTTGACCCTGACAATAATGTCACATACTCCTTTGGAGACAAGCCAGGTCCTGTACTCACCAAACTATATCACGCATTGCAGGACATCCAGTACGGTCGCACAGAAGACAAGCACGGTTGGTGTCTGATTGTGGAATAGTATTCGGATTATTCCTGCGTTCCCGCAGTCTGTCATGTATAGCAATCTTGTAGTGATAGTATAGTGATAGTATAGTATCAACCCGTCAAGAACCCGTTATGAACCCGTAAAGGGTATGAAATCTGGTGCGGAACTATCGGTACAACTATCGCACAAATTCATATTGGCGCGAGATACATACACTATTAGTACCAAAGAATATAGGCACTCAATTAATGTGGGCTCTCAATATAGGCACTTTTCAAACAAAATCATACTACTGAACGATTTTATTTGCATATCTGCAAAAAAAATATTACCTTTGCGCGGAATTTTGTGTAAAAACAATTATTAACCATAAAAAACAACTAATTTATGTTTGAAAATCAACCTAAAGGTCTGTTTGCATTGGCACTTGCCAACACAGGCGAACGATTTGGCTACTACACCATGTTAGCCGTATTTGCGCTATTCTTGCGTGCGAACTTCGGATTAGAAGCTGCCACCGCAGGACAAATCTATTCTACCTTCCTTGCGTTGGTGTATTTCTTGCCACTTGTAGGCGGTATCTTGGCTGACAAGATTGGTTATGGTAAGTGCGTGACCATCGGCATCATGGTAATGTTCCTCGGATACATTCTGCTGGCTATTCCATTGGGCGCAGGCGGCACCGCTATGGGTGCGATGATTGCTGCGTTGGTACTCATCAGTTTCGGTACTGGCTTGTTCAAGGGTAACTTGCAAGTAATGGTAGGTAATCTCTATGATGATCCTAAATACGCAGACAAGCGCGATGCTGCTTTCTCACTCTTCTACATGGCGATTAACATCGGTGCAATGTTCGCTCCTACCGCAGCCGTGAAGATCATGGATTGGGCACAAACCAGTCTTGGCGTGAGCGTGAACGACAGTTATCACTTCGCATTCATGGTTGCTTGCGCATCATTGATACTCAGTATTGTCATCTACTACGCTTGCCGTCCTTGGTTCAAGCACGTAGAGAACTCTGCTAAGCAAGCAGCTGCTACTGGTGCAAAAGTAGAAGAATTGACCCCAGAGCAAACCAAAAAGCGTATCGTGGCTCTCTGCCTCGTGTTCGCTGTGGTAATCTTCTTCTGGATGGCATTCCACCAAAACGGTTTGACACTCACCTACTTCGCTAACGAGTTCGTACAACCACTCTGCACTGGCGTACAAACCATGTGGTTTGACATCATCAACCTCGTGATGATTGTCATCATCGTATATGCTGGTTTCTCATTGGTACAAAGCAAGACTGCTAAAGCAAAAGTATTCTCTGGCGTGGCTATCGCGGCTGCATTGGGCGTATTGGCATACAAGTACCTCCATATCTCTCCAGAAGGAATCACCTTGAGCGCACCAATCTTCCAACAGTTCAACCCATTCTATGTAGTGGCACTCACACCATTCAGCATGGCACTCTTTGGTGCTCTCGCTAAGAAAGGCAAAGAGCCATCTGCTCCACGCAAGATTGCGCTCGGTATGGTGGTGGCTACTATCGCCTATATCGTGATGGCTGTAGCTTGTATCGGTCTGCTCACTCCTAACGCACAAGAGTTGGCTCGCGTAACTGGCGACCCAACCTTCGTGAATGCTAACGTACTCATCTACACCTACTTGATTCTCACCTTCGCAGAGTTGCTTCTCAGCCCAATGGGTATCTCCTTCGTGACCAAAGTGGCTCCTCCTAAGTACAAAGGTATGATGATGGGTGGCTGGTTCGTGGCTACCGCTATCGGTAACTACCTCGTATCTATCGGTGGTAACCTCTGGGGCGACATGCCATTGTGGGGCGTATGGAGCGTGTTCGTAGCCGTTTGTGCTGTGGCTGCGATCTTTATGTTCGCAATGATGAAGAAACTCGAAGACGCAACGAAGTAATACAATATTGAACTATGTTGAACAATATTGAACCATGTTGAACGAAAATTTAATTCAAGCAATAACCGACTACACGACCGCTCTGGAGCAGAAACTCTCTGCTCTGGAGGCGCGTGTAGCACTTTTGGAAACTGAAAGCGGAAAGTTGAAAACTGAGAACGAGGCGATGAGGCGAGAAGGCGATGAGGCGAAAGCCCTAATAGCCACCTTGCAAGCCGAAGTGGCTGCTCTCGCTGCCGCAGGTGCTGTTGCTGCACAAACCGCAGAGCCAGAAGTGGAGATTGAACTCATTGTTGAGGACTCAGACCAGTCCGACCTGTCAGACCAGTCCGACACGTCTGACACGTCTGCCCAAGCCGAAGAACCACAAGAGGAAGTTAAAGAAGAACAGGCGAAACTAGAAACTAC
The DNA here is from genome assembly GCA_045591505.1 of Paludibacteraceae bacterium. Lineage (GTDB taxonomy): Bacteria > Bacteroidota > Bacteroidia > Bacteroidales > Paludibacteraceae > Colicola. Next base: position 70,244 of record JAZNSW010000022.1, on the reverse strand, counting down.
AGAAACTCTAGAACCACTAGAGTCACTAGAGATTATAGATAAACTAGAGGTGGCTGAACCAGTGGTAGAGCCAGCACCTGCTCCACAACCAAAAGCAAAGGTAGAGCCAGTAGCGGCTCCACAACCTACTCCACGTCCAATGCCACAACAGACATCACTCTTTGGTCCCGCCGTAGAGGACATTCGTCAGGCAATCTCCTTGGGTGACCGTTTCCTTTTTCAACGCGAACTCTTTGCAGGCAATGGCGAGTTGATGCAAAAGACATTGGATGAGATTAATACTCTTGGTTCGCTCAATGAGGCGATGGACTATGTACTTGACAATTTCGATTGGGACAAAGAGTCCACCGCAGTACAACTCTTTGAGAACGTACTCAAGAGACGCTTTGCTTAAACTGAAAACGGACAACTGAAAACGGAAATGCTCTACGTAGTACCTACACCCGTTGGCAATTTGGAGGACATCACTTTTCGTGCGCTCCGCGTACTAAAAGAGGTGGACCTCATTCTTGCTGAAGATACCCGCACCTCATCTGTGCTGCTCAAGCACTACGACATCCATACGCCGCTCAAAAGCCATCATAAGTTCAACGAACATGAGACGAGCGATGATATGGCAGAACGCATTGCTGCGGGTATGACCGTAGCACTTATCTCCGATGCAGGTACACCTTGTATCTCCGACCCAGGGTTTATGTTGGTGCGTGCTTGCGTAGAGCGTGGCGTGGAAGTACAATGTCTGCCTGGTGCCACAGCATTCGTGCCTGCATTAGTTGATTCGGGCTTGCCCAACGACCGCTTCTATTTCGAGGGCTTTCTCCCACAAAAGAAAGGTCGCCAAACTCGCATGAAGATTCTTGCTGAGCAGACGCATACGATGATTATCTATGAATCGCCCTTCCGACTGGTAAAAACATTGGAGCAACTGGCAGAGGTGATGGGTAGCGAACGACGAGCAAGTGTCAGCCGCGAGATTAGCAAACTGCACGAGGACACCCAACGCGGCACACTATTGGAACTCGCAAAGCACTACAAACAAACGCCACCAAAAGGCGAAATCGTTTTGATAGTTGAAGGAACGAAGGAATGAGCAGTAATCTGCAAATGAAAATATTGGCAAAGGAGACTGCTATCTATGGCATGTCATCCATTGTGGGCAAGTTTCTCAACTGGCTCCTTGTGCCATTATATACATATGTACTGCAACAGCAATCTGACTATGGTATTGTTACCAATCTATATGCATGGACAGCATTACTACTCGTGATTCTTACTTATGGTATGGAAACGGGATTCTTCCGCTTCGCTAACAAAGCAGAAGAAAATCCCAAAACGGTGTATAGCACTTCGCTCATTACGCTTTTTACTACTTCCTTACTCTTCGCCGTAGCATGTGTGATATGGCAAGTGCCTATTGCCACCGCATTGGGTTATCCCACACATAGCGAGTTCATCGCACTGCTCGGTATAGTAGTGGCAATGGATGCTTTTGCCAGTATTCCATTTGCATACTTGCGTTACAAAAAACGCCCTTTGCAATTCGCAGCACTCAAACTCCTATTTGTATTCCTCAATATTATTCTCAATCTCTTCTTCCTCGTACTCTGTCCAAAGATTCAGGATTGGGTAATCATCTCTTCATGGTACAATCCCAACTATGGAGTAGGGTATGTCTTCGTGGCAAACATTATGGCAACGGGTATACAGACACTATGTTTATTACCAGCGATAGTCGAGGGCTTTAGAAATGAGCACGGACTCCCAACTTCCGACTCCCGACAACTATTCTCAGGAAAATTGCTGAAGCAGATGCTTCGCTACTCGTTGCCATTATTGGTGTTGGGCGTATGCGGTATTATGAACCAGACACTCGACCGTATCCTCTTTCCCTTTTTCTACGACGGAGCCGATGCACAAGCGCAATTGGGTATTTACGGAGCCTGTTTCAAGGTGGCGATGGTAATGATGATGTTCACGCAGGCCTTCCGCTATGCCTACGAACCATTTGTATTTGCCAAGCACAAAGACCGCGAGTCCGTGGCTGCCTATGCAGATGCAATGAAATATTATATCATCTTTTCGTATATGATACTATTGGGGATGATATTCTACCTCGACCTACTAAAGTTTATTATCGCCCCTTCCTATTGGGAGGGACTAAAAATCGTACCTATAGTACTTTGGACATATATTTTTCAAGGTGTATATTTCAATTTGAGTTTCTGGTACAAACTCACCGATAAAACACAATGGGGAGCATATTTCTCCATCATCGGAGTTATTATCACCTTTGTATTACAAGCCGTTTTTGTGCCACACATCGGTTATATTGCGTCAGCAGCTAGTAGTACAGTATGTTTCTTCGTAATAATGTTGTTATCGTATTTTGTAGGTCGCAAACATCTCGAAATACCATACGATTTGCGCCGAATTGGCATTTATACCCTTATTGTACTGACACTTTTGGCAGGATATTACACTTTGGCACACTTATTGCCAATCAATGAATGGATAAAAATGGGTATAGGTACTATACTCCTTATTATATATTGTGTCATCTTCTATCGTTTAGATGGGAAGACACTCATTAAGAAAAAATAACATATGTTTTCAGGAATAGTAGAAACAATGGCTCAAATCGTAAAGATTGAGCAAGAACAAGGTAATAAGCACTTCACGCTACGCAACCCATATGGCGAACCGCTGAGCATAGATCAGTCTATCGCACACAATGGCGTATGCCTCACGGTGGTGAAGATGGAGGGAGACCTCTACACTGTCACCGCCATGCAAGAAACGCTGAACCGCACCAACCTTGGCGAAGCTAAAGAGGGCGATTGGGTGAACTTGGAGCGTAGTATGCTGCTCGGTGAGCGATTAGACGGGCATATCGTACAAGGACATGTGGATCAGACTGCACGTTGCATCGAACTTAAAGAGACAGAGGGCAGCTGGTACTACCGCTTTGAGTACGAGAGTACCCGTGAGATGGCTATGCGTGGGTACTTCTGCGTGGACAAAGGGTCAGTTAGCATTAATGGTGTTAGTCTCACCGTTTGCGAACCCGATGTGATAGATGGCAAAGGATATGTGAGCGTATGTATCATCCCTTACACCCACGACAATACCAATTTCAAGCACATTGAAGTGGGCACACAAGTGAACCTTGAGTTCGATATTATCGGCAAATGTATCACACGAATGAATCAATTAACAAGATAAACGAAATGGATAAAATTAGTTATGCAATTGGCCTAAGCATGGGTCAAAACTTAATGGGAAGTGGTGTTACTTCCCTCGAATATGCTGATTTAGCAGCAGGAATCAAAGATGTATTGGAGAAAAACCAACCACAAATCTCTTATCAAGAGGCTCAACAAGTATTGGGTAAGTTCTTCAGTGAGTTGGAAGAGAAAATTGCAGGCGAAGCCAAAGCAGCAGGCGAGGCATTCCTCGCAGAGAACGCAAAACGCGAAGGTGTAAAAGTTACTGCAAGCGGTCTGCAATACGAAGTATTGGAAGCAACTATTGGACAAAAACCTAAAGCTACCGACAAAGTGCGCGTACACTACGAGGGTACACTCATCGACGGCACCGTATTTGATAGCAGTTACAAGCGTGGCGAGAGCATCACTTTTGGTCTTAATCAAGTAATCAAAGGTTGGACTGAGGGCTTGCAACTTATGTCTATCGGTAGTAAATACAAACTCTACTTGCCATACCAATTGGCATATGGCGAGCGCGGTGCAGGAGCCAACATCCCTCCATATGCAGCTCTTATCTTCACCGTAGAGTTGCTTGGAATTGAATAAAATACACATAAAGTAAAACAAATACGATAAACAATGAAAAAAGTATCTATTCTTATTATTGCAGCGATTGCAATGATTTCATGCGGAAATACCTATACAGGTAAAACCGTAGTGTTGAACACTCAAAACGATAGTATGAACTATGCGTTGGGTGTGGTAAATGGCGCACAAATGAAAATGTATCAACTTCGCAACGATTCTTCTATCGAAACAGTTACAGAGTTTATTGATGCACTCCAACGTGGTTATGATGGCAAAGTAGAAGATTTGAGCGAGGCCGCTAATATTGGTCGCAATATTGGTATGGCTATTAATGCAGCCGAAGAAACAGGTCTGGCGGATAATCCAGCATGGGCAATTAATCAAAAAATCTTTTTCCAAGGTTTGGTAAACGGTTTGTGCCACGATACCACTGTAATGGTGGCAGATGATGCGCGCAACTATTTCCAATCACAATATCAAGCAGCTTCTGTGCTCAATGATAGCATCGAACCAGGTAAAGTGGTAAAAGCCAAATGTGTGTTCAAAGTGAAAACCATTGCATTGAATACCCAAAACGATAGTATTAACTATGCTTTTGGCTACCTCAATGGCGATGAAATCGCACGCTATGTATTGCTGATGGATAGTACAGGTCAATTGACCAAAGACTTTATTACCAATGTAAATAAAGGTTTGAAGAGCACGGTAAAAAATCCTCAAATTGTAAATATGGGTGAGCAAATCGGTAAAAACATCAAATCACAAGAGGCTCAAGGCTTAATTGGCGAACCAAGTTTGGCTACCGATTTCGAACTTATTAAACAAGGCTTTATCAATGGTTTGCTTGATTTTACAGAGCAAATGACGGGCGAGCAAGCAGGTGAGTACATCCAAACAACGATGAACAATATTAAGTACGGTACCGTGAAAGAAGATGGCGAGAAGTTCTTGGCTGAAAACGCACTCAAAGAAGGCGTAAAAGTTACCGAGAGTGGTCTTCAATACGAAGTGCTGAAGATGGGTAAAGGCAAAAAACCTGCTGCTACTGACCGTGTAAAAGTACACTATCATGGTACCCTCATCGACGGAACTGTATTCGACAGCAGCGTGGAGCGTGGCGAACCAATCGTGTTTGGCTTGAACCAAGTCATTCCAGGTTGGACTGAAGGTGTACAACTCATGCCTATAGGTAGCAAGTTCCGCTTCTATATCCCACAAGAGTTGGGTTACGGAGCACAAAATGCAGGTTCCATCCCTCCATATTCTACCCTCATTTTCGAGGTAGAGTTGCTCGGCATCGAAAAGTAAATTTCATCTGCTAAATAGTAAATTGTAAATTACTAAATAGTAAATCAAAGTGGGCATCATCGCCAAACAAAGTATTCAAGGCACCATCGTCACCTATCTTGGGGTGGCGGTGGGCTTTGTTACTACGTTCTTCGTACTCACCCGTTTCCTCACAGCCGAGGAGATTGGTCTGGCGCGCGTATTGGTAGATGCTGCTACGCTTTTCATCGGACTTGCTCAACTAGGCACATCGTCCTCGATTATTCGTTTCTATCCACACTTTAAGGTTAAAGGTGAGAGGTTAAAGGTGAAAGGTGAGAACTCCGATCATGGGTTCTTTTTCTGGACACTAATAGTACCACTTGTAGGTTTCACCCTATTCACCGTCCTTTATTGTGCTTGTCATGAGCCTCTAAGTCGTTGGTTTGGGGAGAAGTCCCCTCTTTTTGTTGAGTACTACTATATGGTACTCCCGATGGCGTTCTTCATGCTCTATCAGACTGTTTTTGAGACCAATGCTAATGTGCGTATGCATATCGTAGTGCCTCGTGCTGTGCGCGAACTCATCACTCGTATAGGGTTGTTGATTGTCTATTTGTTGTATGCTTTTCGTGTAGTGGATATAGATGGTTTTGTGATTGCACTGTGCAGCGTGTATGCAGTGGCTATGTGCTGCAATATGGTCTATCTATTCTCGTTAGGTGAAGTGTTGCTTCGCCCCGATTGGGAGTTCTTGCGCCAGAATCGTCCATTAGTGCGCCAATACCTGCTCTACACAGGGTTTCTGCTCATTTCCGCAGTAGCCAGTGTGCTTGCACCAACCCTCTCTTCCTTCTTTATTACCGCTGAGATGGGACTAAGTTATACAGGTATTTTTGCCATTGCCACCTATATAGCCGTAATGGTCAGCATACCCTATCGCTCCATGACAGCAATTGCCTCACCACAATTGGCAACGGCTATCAAGGAGAACAATCAGCGCGAAACGGCTCACCTTATGCAGCAAGTCAGCAGTACGCTCTTACTCATAGGCGGCATGATTCTCTGCCTCATTTGGCTCAATATTGATCTCATCTTCCACATCCTTCCTAATGGCGAGACATACGCTGCTGCCCGCCAAGTGGTATTGATGTTAGGCACCAGCCAACTCATTATTGCCGTTTGCTCGTTTAGTTCTTCGGCACTCAACTATTCCCGCTTCTATGCCTTCTCATTATTGTTTTCCTTTATTCTAACGGCTCTATCCATAGTGCTCAATAATCTTCTCATTCCTCATTTTGGTATGAATGGAGCAGCAGTTAGCAATCTCATTGCTTATGCAATATATTTCCTATTAATCACACTGACAGTGCGTTACACGCTCCATGCACCCACTTTCACGCGCCAACATCTGAAGATTCTTCTTCTGATTTTGGTGATACTCAATCTGAATTTCCTGTGGCAAGCCTACTTGCCAATCAATAATATATGGTTAAGTAGTATTATTCGCACCATAGTCCTCATTGGAGGAGGTTGCGCCGTAGCTTGGAACAAAAACCTCTCTCCCGAAATCAACCAACAAGTAAGGTCTTTACGTTCTAACTTCCAACAGCGTAAGCGATCTAATTTCTAATTTCTTATATGCGCTATTTCCTCCGCTTTGCATATGATGGTACTGCCTTTCACGGCTCGCAACGCCAGCCTAATGGCCTGACTGTTCAGGAAACTATGGAACAGGCATTGGCTATAATTTTCCGTGAGGAGGTACCGCTTACTTTTGCAGGTCGCACCGATGCGGGTGTTCATGCCCGCGAGATGTATGCGCATTTCGATTTACCCAATAACCAATATCCAATAGGCGAAACGCCGTCCAATAGCCCTATAGGGCGTCCTATACCTCCTAATTTGGTTTTCCGCCTTAACGGCATTTTGCCCGATTCCATCGCTATTTTTGACATCTATCTCGTAACGGATGATGCGCATGCTCGTTTCGATGCCGTGCGTCGTACTTATGAGTACCATATTGTTGATCACAAAGACCCCTTTCTTTGTACCCAAGCCACTCGCGTGCGCCCAGGATTGGACTTTGCAGCCATGAACGAGGCAGCGCAATTATTGATTGGTAAACAGGATTTTGCTTCTTTCTGCCGCACAAATACCGATGTGAAAACCACCATTTGTAATCTTACGCATGCCGAATGGCGAGAATTGGGCGACGGACACGCTGTATTCACTATCACAGCCGACCGTTTCTTGCGTAACATGGTACGCGCTGTGGTGGGAACACTATTCGACGTTGGTCGTGGAAAAATAACTAAAGAGCAATTTGCCGAGATTATTACTCAACACAATCGCTGTGCTGCTGGCAATTCTGCCCCCGCCGAAGGGCTATTTCTTACGCGTGTAGAATATCCTGAAGATATTTTTCAAAAAGATTCTTAATCGTTTATTGTTCTTGCAGGAAAGCAAGCAATTCTTTCATCGAATTAAACACTATATCGGCACCTGCTTCAAGCAAATCTTCGCGCGTCAAAATGCCCGTGTTCACCGCATAAACAGTTAATCCAGCTGCTTTACCTGAACGAATACCCAACGGTGCATTTTCTATCACAAAGCATTGCTCTTTTTTCAATCCCGAACGTTCCCATGCTTTTAGATATGGTTCTGGAGCTGGTTTGCCATGCACTACATCAAAGGCTGTTATCATGCGCTGATTATCAAATACATCAGGAAAAATAGTATGTAAAGTATTAATTAGTGTGCGTTGACCACTACCTGTCACTACCCAAATCTGATTACCGCATGATTTCACATATTGCAGTACATCAGCGACGTATGGTATGGGATTTGCCTCACCCAATTGATGAAAGTATGCAGATTTCTCTGCATAGATTTGTTCTATTTCATCTGGAGTAGCATCGCGGTTACATGCTTTCCACATAGCTTCGCGAATAACCGATTCACCTGTACGCCCTTCGTTGATATAGCAATCGTGTGCAGTGAAAGATAATCCGTATTTCTTCATCACCTCTTCCCATGCAACAGCATGATGGGGCATTGAATCAAACAATACCCCATCCATGTCAAAAAAATATGCTCTATTTTCCGTCATTATTGATGCTCGGGACGAAGAAGGTCGTTCACCGTCTTCACAGGATTGAAAGTAGATACAGGAACCTCTACAAAGATTGTATTCCAGCGGCTCATGGCTCCATTCCATAGTCCTGGTAACTCTAAAGCCAACAAGTCTTTACCATCTTTTGATTTGTGCGAGATAAAGCCAGTCTTTTCATCTACAAAATTAGGTAAGTAGTATGGTTTTCCCTCTACATCGCGGGTAGCGCATACCAAATCTACTGGATTAAAGTGCGTGGCTTGTTGCATGAGTGCAGGGTCAGATATTTGGCTTGACTCTAAAATTTGGCAAGAGATGCTGCCATCTTCCTCACGTACAAGGAAAGGCCCACCACCAGGTTCACCTGTATTTTTTACTACACCGCATACGCGCAGTGGACGTGCCAAACGCTCACGCTCCTCAGCACTAAGGTTAGGATCTTGCAATTTCTTAAATGCTTTCTTCTGCTCTGTAACTAAAACACCAGCAAGCAGTTGTTTATATCGAACAGTATCGTCCTTCAATCGGTCAGGCACGACATTGTCAATATTCTTGATGAAGATTACATCAGCATTTTGCTCGTTGAGGTTTTCAATCAAAGCACCATGTCCACCTGGGCGGAAAAGTAACTTGCCATCTGCAGTACGGAATGGCGTGCCATCAGGATTAGCAGCTATAGTATCAGTTGAAGGCTTTTGTTCTGAATAGGATACATGGAACTTAACTCCCAACTTCTCTTCATATGCAGCTAAGTTCTCTGCTATATGTGCTTGGAATAGGGGCAAATGTTCGTGACTAACAGTGAAGTGGATGTTCACTTCACCTTTCGAAGCAGCGTACATGGCTCCTTCCACCAAATGCTCTAAAGCAGGTGTACGAGGACCATCTTCATACGAGTGGAAAAGAAGCAAACCTTTAGGCAGATTGCCATAATTCATCTCCTTGAGCAAGTGAGATACTGCTGCTTGTTCATCCAAATTAGCGAGTTGAGGACCGAATGCAAAACGATCTTTTTCATTCAAAAATTTCTGGATGAAATCGGTCTTTTTTCCATCATCTAAATACTCAAATAGATTCTTGAACATACGACTAGCAGCACCGCTAGCTGGCACAAACTTCAGCACCGTGTGTCCTTCGTTGAGATAATCTTGCCACGCGTTTACATAAGCGTCTATCTCTTCTTCGGATGGGTTAAGCACACCATTGCCTACCGATGCAGCAGAAACAATGTCTAATTCAGGGAATCCAGTTGCAAATGACTGGAGTTGTTTCTCGGCTTTCTCTACAGAAATACCGCGCGCTTCTAATTGCGCCAAGTCAGATTGTGTAAACATGATATAGTGTATATTGTATATTTGATGTATTTTTTTATATTCGCGGCAAAGGTACGAAAAAATTGTGAAATATGCAAATTTTTATGCAATAAAAGAATCGTTATAGGTAGAAATCTTTTGTAAGAGCGTGATAGTCTTCACTTCTTGGAGAATTGCTTGATTCAATGGAGAATGAGTTTATACGTAGTGTAGCCAATGAACTATGATGTGATAAAGAAATGAGTAATCGTTTTGCAGGTTTATTGGGTTTGGTATGTACGTGAGTGATTTGTGTAGGAAATAATTGATGGTGTTGAGCAATCTTTATAATCTCATTTTCTGCTTCTATTGGCAGAATCATGGCGAACGTACCATCTTTCTGTAATAAGCGCGAAGCATGCGCTATTAAATCGCTGTAACTCAATCTATCCGTATGGCGGGCTGTAGCACGTTGCATATCGGGATTCTTAAGACTGGATTGAAAATAAGGAGGATTGCTGACAATGAGATTGTATTGAGTGGTAGGGTAATGGGATGAGGAATTGAGAGACCATTCTTGCAGTGAATAGTGGTGGGCGTGAAGCATGTTTGACCAAGGCGATAAGCGGAAATTTTCGTGTGCTTGAGCCACTGCATCTGCATCAATATCAATGGCATCAATATGAACATGATTGGCGGTGTAATCGGAGACTCGTTGTGCCAAAATAAGGGCAATCAAGCCACTTCCTGTACCAATATCTAATATATTCATTGGGTTATTCGGCGAAGAGGCGATAAGCCTATTGGGTGATGAGGGGATAGAAAGGGGACACCATGTTCCCAAAAGGACACCATCGGTGCCAACTTTCATTGCACAACGGTCGTGCCAGACTATAAAACGCTTAAATTGAAAAAATGGAGAAGACATTTCAATCTCAATAATAATCTTTTCAGTGGAAGAATTTTATGAATGATGGCAATGTTCAGTATGGTGATGCTCACATTCACAAGTACTACCATGCGTGAAGATATGTGCACTGAGGTAAATGCCAAAACCGATAAAAAGTACTGCAGATATATAGCGAACCCATTTCTCAATATGGTGAAGTTTTGTTTTGATTGTATGAATTGATACGACACTATAAGAAATGAGCCATGCGATGAGCATGATAGGAAGTCCTGTTGCAATACCAAAAATAATTGGCAATACCCAATTCCATGTATATGGTAGGGTGATAGCAATATCAATCATAGTGAAAAAATATACCAGTCTATGCGGACAAAATGCAATTGCGAAAAAAATACCCAACATAAATGACCAAAAACCACTATTCTGCCCATCTTCCATTTTAAGCCATTTGCTAATCCCGTGATCATGCTCATGATGATGCCCTGTAAATAAAAGTAAGATACCACAAACAAGCATAAATACTGCTAATAGCGGTTCCCCCCAATGATTGAGAAAATGTTTGATGCCTTCTGTACGTGCGCCAGCAAGAAACGGTACAGCCAATAAAAAATATGTAACTAACTTGCCTAAAACAAATAGCAAACCGTTAATCAACACCTTGCGGCGATTATTGATTTCCTTGTCTATATACCCAATAGCTGCAATACTGGTAAAAAGAGTGCACGGATCGAGTATCATTAGAAAACCAAGAAGCAGGGCTGTGAAGATGTGTACCATAATCTTTATCGTATATCAATTTTCGCTGCAAAGGTACAAAAAAAAATTGAATATATGAATAAAAAATCCTGAAAAGTTGTGTATGTGTGATATTTTTTGTATTTTTGCAGCGTGAAACGAAGATTGGAAATATTTATTCTGCTGCTATCTTTGCTCTTTAGTTGCTCTTCTTGTCTGTCTTTATCCTTAGAAGGGGAACTATTGGAACATAAACTGCACACTTTTCAACGGGAAGCCGATGAGTTGACGCTGCAATTATGCCAAGCGGTGGAAACCAATAACATAGATGCCATTTGGACGTTCTCTCATACAAATAAGAATATTCTCTTCTACATTTATAGGGATATGCAGCTTGTCTATTGGTCTAATTCATGGTTAAGTTCATCAGACCGTGTCATGCGCTTAGTGCTTGATCAATGGCATTTCATGCAATGGGATAATGCGCAAGGCATATGCCACCGCACACAAGTAGGGGATTACCTTGTGGTAGTGGCTATTCCTATTAAATATAATTATGGTATTACTAGCGAACAGCTGCATAATTCGTTTATTCCTCCTTTTCGTGGAGATGAAGAATGGAGTTTATCTGTTAGACATAATAAATCCATTGGTAAGCCAATCTATTCATACGATGGCACTTATCTATTCACTATCGATGATAGCCCCGCAGATGATGCACACGAGAGTGTAGCAATGAATGAAGTGATTGAAAACTTCTCCTATCAAACTTTGCTCAATTCTAATCAGCAGCATCAGCAAACCTATTGGTTGAGTGTTAGAGCATACTATATCATTTCCATCTCACTGATTGTTATTCTTCTTTCCATAACTGTATTCTGTTTGGTGCGTTTTAGAGCTCTTCGTCGTATGCGTATGGCGGGAAAGTTTCAAGTTGTACTAACGCCACTGATTATGGTGATATTGCTTTCTATCTTCTTGGTGTCGGTAAGTCACTCTCGCAGCGTTTTCATCGAAACTCAACAATTGCGTTTATCCAAAAAAGCACAATACGTGCAAATGGCATTGCAAAATATGTATTTTTGGGATATGAGTTTGACTCCAGCAAATACGGCAGCATTGAATATAGATTTGCGGGATATGAGTTTTGTGTACGAAACAGATATTCACGTCTATGATCTTAGCGGACGCTTAGTGGGAAGTTCAACCCCGCAACTTTTCGAACGAGGTATATTACCCACACACGTTTCTCCTTTACCATTCTTCTCAGGTGCAACGAAAGTGGTACAATACGAGCAGATTAGCGATGTAAAATATCTATCAGCGTACACAGAATTTATCAATGGTAACTATGTGAAACTAGGATATATTGCGTTGCCAAGCTTTATTTCAGAGCAAGAGATGAATGACAATGTGCAAGCATATGTGAGTAAATTACTTCCGTTGTATGTGACTCTGCTTGTTGTATCCATACTGATGGTATGGCTTATATCTTATATGGTGACATCTTCCTTAAGCATGGTGAGTATACAACTCAAAGATTCGCATGCAGGAAAACCTGGACGACATATTCATTATGCATATGCAGATGAAGTGGGAGAATTGGTGAGACACTATAATAAAACAATGGATGCATTGGCTGAATCTACCCGCCGTTTGGCTCGTTCTGAACGAGAAATAGCATGGCGCACCATGGCACGCCAAGTGGCACACGAAATCAATAATCCTTTAACACCAATGAAATTAACATTGCAGCAATTGCAGCGAATGAAAGATTCGGAACGTTTTGATGCGTATTTTGATCGTTCTACGCAATTGCTGATTGATCAAATAGATAATCTTAGCCATATCGCCCAATCATTTTCATCTTTTGCAAAGATGCCAGAAGTTAATCCTACTACGGTAGATGTGGCTGCCAAATTATATGCTGCTGTGACCATGATGCGCAATAACCAATATGGAACTCCAATTCGCTATATTGGGCAAGAAAAACATGTGATGGCTTTTGCCGATGCAGAACAAATCATGCAAGTATTCAACAATATCATGCGAAATGCGTTGCAAGCAATAGAAGGTAAAACGGGATGCGATATCATTGTTATGTTAATTGATGTAACGAATGATGTATGCGAACGTTTAAATCTAAATCAAGAATATCGTTGGATAGAAATATCCATTAGTGACAATGGCCCTGGTATTCCACCTGAAGTTCAAGATAAATTATTTGTACCAAATTTTACAACAAAGAATACGGGAGCTGGACTGGGATTGCCAATATCTAAGAATATCGTAGAAGGAAGTGGTGGAAAAATATGTTTCCAAACATCTGAAAAAGGAACGACATTCTTTGTGTATTTGCAAAAAAAGTAGTACCTTTGCACCCGATTCCAATATTGATAAACAACAAACCATAAAAATAATACTACAATGAAAGTAACCGACATTATGCAGCAACTTGCTGCAAAGCACCCAGGCGAAGCAGAGTATTTGCAAGCTGTGCAAGAAGTTTTAGAATCAATCGAGGAAGTGTACAACCAACATCCTGAGTACGAGAAAGCCAAAATCGTGGAGCGTATGGTCGAACCAGACCGTATCTTCACTTTCCGCGTAACATGGGTGGACGACCAAGGTCAGGTGCAAACCAACCTCGGTTATCGTGTGCAATTTAACTCCGCTATCGGCCCCTACAAAGGCGGATTGCGTTTCCATAAAGCAGTTAACCCATCCATGCTTAAGTTCTTAGGTTTTGAGCAAACATTCAAGAACGCGCTGACTACCCTGCCTATGGGTGGCGCAAAGGGCGGTTCTGACTTCGACCCAGTGGGCAAGTCTGATGCCGAGATTATGCGCTTCTGCCAAGCGTTCATGCTCGAACTCTGGCACAATATCGGCGTAGATACCGACGTTCCTGCGGGCGACGTAGGCGTAGGCGGTCGCGAGATTGGTTTCCTCAACGGTATGTACCAAAAGTTGGCTCGCCAATACCATACTGGTGTGCTCACTGGCAAGGGTATGACATGGGGCGGCTCTATCCTCCGTCCTGAGGCAACGGGCTATGGTGCACTCTATTTCACCGAGCACCTCCTGCATGAGGCAGGCAAGTCTATCGAGGGCAAGACTGTAGCAATCTCTGGCTTCGGCAACGTGGCTTGGGGTGCTGCACAAAAGGCAACCGAACTGGGTGCTAAGGTAGTGGCTATCTCTGGTCCTGACGGCGTATGCGCTATCCCAGAGGGTATCACAGCGGAGATGATTGATTATATGCTTGTTATGCGTTCAAGCAACCGCAATAAGGTGCAAGACATGGCGGATAAGTTCCCAGAGAAGGCGCACTTCACCGCAGGCAAGAAGGCATGGTCTGTTCCTTGCGATATTGCTCTGCCATGTGCTTTCCAAAACGAGCTCAGCGAAGATGATGCTAAGGAACTCAAAGCCAACGGCTGCTGGTGCTGCTGCGAGGTTAGTAACATGGGTTGCCAACCAGGCGCTATCCACTATTTCCAACACAACGGCGTGCTCTTTGCACCGGGCAAAGCGGTCAATGCTGGTGGCGTAGCTACTTCTGGCCTCGAGATGACACAAAACTGCGAGCACCTCAGCTGGACAGCGCAAGAGGTAGATGCACGTCTCCACCATATTATGGAGTCTATCCACGAGCAATGTGTGAAGTTCGGTCGCCAAGCCGATGGCTCTATTGACTATGTGAAGGGTGCGAACATCGCTGGCTTCATGAAGGTGGCACAAGCTATGCTTGAACAAGGTATTGTATAATCCGTGCCTTTAAACTTTAAACTATCAACTTTCAACGAAAGATATGTACGGAGAATTTCAGAAACATTTACAAACAATCCTGTCTGACATCAAGGAGGCAGGATTGTATAAAAACGAACGCGTGATTATCACGCCTCAATCCTCTGCTATTCAAGTAGAAGGAGGCAAGGACGTCATCAACTTCTGCGCCAATAACTACCTTGGTCTCGCAGACAACCCCGAGCTTATCCAAGCTGCCAAAGACCGCATGGACGCGCGTGGCTATGGTATGGCATCTGTGCGTTTCATCTGCGGTACACAGGACACCCACAAGCAACTCGAACAAGCCATCTCCGACTTCTTCGGTACTGAGGATACCATCCTCTACGCGGCTTGTTTCGATGCCAATGGTGGTTTGTTTGAGCCACTCCTCACCGACCAAGATGCCATCATCTCTGATGCGCTCAACCACGCCTCTATCATCGACGGCGTGCGCCTCTGCAAGGCAGTGCGTTATCGCTATGCCAATGGCGACATGGCGGACCTCGAGGAGCAACTGAAGAAAGCGCAAGCACAACGTTTCCGCATCATCGCTACCGATGGCGTGTTCTCCATGGACGGTAATGTCTGTCCACTCGATAAGATCTACGAATTGGCACAGAAATACGATGCCCTTGTGATGGTGGACGAGAGCCACTCTGCAGGTGTGGTAGGTAAGACGGGGCACGGTGTGACTGAGCGCTACGACCTCCGCGGTAAGATTGAGATTATTACTGGTACCTTGGGTAAGGCGTTCGGTGGTTCAGTAGGTGGTTTCACCACAGGTAAGAAAGAGATTATCGACCTGCTTCGCCAACGCAGCCGTCCATACCTCTTCTCCAACTCTATTCCTCCGTTGATTGCAGCGGCAGGCCTCAAGACCTTTGAGATTCTCACGCGCAATAACGAACTCCAAGACCGCTTGCACGCGAATACCGAGTACTTCATCACCAAGATGAAAGCCGCTGGCTTTGATATCAAGCCAACCGAGTCGGCTATCTGTGCAGTGATGTTGTACGACGCTCGTTTGAGCCAAGAGTTCGCTGCGGCATTGCAAGAGGAGGGAATCTATGTGACGGGCTTCTACTACCCAGTAGTGCCACAGGGGCAAGCGCGTATCCGCGTCCAACTCTCCGCAGCCCACACCACCGAGCAACTCGACCGCGGTATCGAGGCCTTTATCAAAGTGGGCAAAGCCCTCAATGTTCTAGAGTAACTTATCGCTCATAGTTCATACATACAAGCGCATTGTCCTCATGGCGATGCGCTTGTTGTATAGTACAATTATTAAGATTTCCTTCCGTTGTACTCTCCCTTTCTCTCTCGGGTAAAAGACCAAGGACGAACCAAAGAAGAACCAAGGAACGACCAAATACAAAAAGTGCTGTTTATTAAGATTGCCATCCTTTTTCCTTCTCTTATACCTTGCCTTATTCCACCGACCGACGACCGAGAGAAGACCGACTGAACAACGACAGAACTCCCCAACACAAAAAAGCACGTTTCTTAAGATTGGCTCCCTAAAACGGTTGACTCAATTCCTAAAAAAGTTGACTCCTTTCCAATAAAGGTTGACTCATGTCCTAATATGATTGACTCTTTTCCTTAAAAATAATCCCCGCCTTTACACCCTACACCAGAAAAATCGCCCTAAAAAGCGATTTTTCTTGCACATCTCAAAAAAAAAGTGTATCTTTGCAGCCAAATGAGTTAAAAAGCGATGTCTATACCTAAGATACATAGTATTCAGTCCATTTCCGCAAAGTACAATACTGGCGATGAACCAGTTCTTGTACTCTGTTCGGACAAGCGTCAGTATATATGTAAGTATATGCGCTCATCCGCTACGATCGCGTATAAATTGGCATGCGAATACATCGGCGCAAAACTCGCTGCTATATGGAAAATCAACACTCCACCTGTAGCATTGGTTAATATCTTACCTGCTCATTGGGAGACAGTGAATGTGACACACAGCTTGTCTGCTCCTGCAATAGGTTTCCAGAAATTGGAAAATGTCATTGACATCACTCCTACATTTACCCAAATTGCAGCGAATAAAAAGACCTTGCTGCAATTGTTGAAGATAGCATTGTTTGACTTTTGGATTACAAACGAGGACCGAACATACAACAATGCTAACCTCTTGTATGACCTTGAAAACGAAGACTTGGTCTCTATCGATTACGGCGGAATCCTCAATAATGTCTCTTTTGACTACTCTTCGCAACAATTGACAGAGACGGATAGTATTCTTTGCGCAGATTTGAGTGCACATCTGCTATCTTCCGTCACGATTAAGGATATAGAAGGTGCGCTACCTATCTTATATGCGGAGTATTTGCGAAGTGTCAATACTGCTCGCAAACAGATAAACTCCATATCCCAAGAGATGCCCAAAGAATGGGCTTTGCCAACGAATAAGATTTTGGCAAAACTGACCGAATTGGTAGAACCTCAATGGATAGAAGATACTTGGAATAATTTTATTGAATGCTTAAAATCAAATAGTAACTATGGAAAATAATCTTAAATACAGCATCATTTATGCAGTCATTCGCCCAGAGATTGCAGAGAAATTAAGTTTGGGCATTCTGACCATTGAGGACGAAAAGGTCAATGTGCGTTATTCGCAGAAGAAATTGGATGTCTTGAAAATGCTTTATACTCCCAAAGAGTACGAGGCAGTATCTCGTATGGTACGCCAAGACCTTCGCGGTTTAACCCCACAAACACTTACATACCTGACGCGCTATTCTAACAACCTTATTGCTTTCTCTCAAATTCAAAATATCGACAACACACAAAGCAATATCAATAGCGATTGGTTGTATAAGAATTATGTGTATAATTCGTAAATGGAATAATCATGAATAACGATTTCGAAACATTAGCAAAATTATTATTGCCAGAAGGGGCTGCAAAGGATTTTGTTGAACGAAATTCTAAGGCGAAAATAACATGTGAAGTTATGCGGTTATTCGAACGCCGAAGCAGATGCATATGTATCTATAATTGCTTGTTAAATAATGTCATCTATATAAGCAATGAAATAGAACGAAAACAACACATGGATTCTTGTCTGCATGAGATTACAGAATGCGACCGTAAGTTACAAGAAATCTTGAACAAGGCAGCATTTGACTTATTCTTTCCTAAAATGAAACAATAATATTTATATACAAGAAATTAAAACATTTTCAGCCTATGGTAAACCAGCATCGTAAAGGCGATGCATGACATATTTTATTTAAGCGTTTAGATTGTGCTTGGGTATCTAAAAACTGGACACTTTTAGGAACTCACCGAGAACAAAGCTA
This sequence comes from Paludibacteraceae bacterium, assembly GCA_045591505.1. Lineage (GTDB taxonomy): Bacteria > Bacteroidota > Bacteroidia > Bacteroidales > Paludibacteraceae > Colicola. The sequence continues at coordinate 52,023 of JAZNSW010000022.1, read as the reverse complement.
GGACGCTCGCGCTACGCGTGAGCTTTTGTTCAGTAATTTGGTGAGTGAGGCGAGTCCAGTGCCGAGATACCCAAAGAACGACAAAGTTCACGTTTTTTTATTGTATCAAATTTCAAATATAATACTAACTATCAAAGGTTGCACCCGACACGAATTAGGGTTAAAAGTATGAGAAAAATACTATTACTAATTGCACTCGCAATACCATTGTTGCTAAGTGCACGAACATTGGAGGAGAAATGGATTCTTTGCTCCAATGTTAACTGTCAAATTCTTGATTCCTATTACGAAGACGGTGTGTCCTTTACATGGGATGGCGAAATCCTAAACAACAAAGCACACGGTCATGGTACAGCAGTTCGCTACATTAACAACGAATTACATTCTACTTTTGTAGGTAACTATGAAAATGGTATTCGAGTTGGTAGAGGAAAATTGTCATGGTCTGATGGTAGAGAACTTGAGTGTGAGTTTACAAATAATCAAGCCACTGGACAGGGCAAACAGATAGACCCGAATGGCGATATATATACGGGACAATTTATCAATTATATTCCTCATGGAAATGGTAAGTTAGAGAAAGCCAATGGTGTGATATCGGAAGGTTCATTTGTATTAGGCGAAATTTATACAGGAAAGAGTACAAGTATCACGGGAACAGTAACATATTACTACAGAGGATCCATAAGTCAAACACAACAATTTGACAAAACATCTACTTACAATCCTATTATAGGTCAAACTATTACAGAGTTTTTTAATGCCGAATGGCAACGCTGTGAAGCGAAAGATGCAATATATTATCGTCGTATAAAATATAAAGCACCTAATATTCCAGATGGGGAAGTGCGTGATTACTATATTGATGGACAATTACAGTGTATTCTTACTCCGATTTATGTAGATTATGCCGATAGCAATAAAGACTTTCATGAAGGTAAATTTACATCCTACTATAAAAATGGCAATAAGGAAAAAGAATATGATTATTACAATAGCCGTACGGATGGACGAGCTATGCAGTATTATGAAAATGGTCAAGTACAAATTATTGCTGACTTTGTAAATGGCGTTTTACATGGGGAGTATTATGAATATTACAAAACAGGAAAATTACATAGATACCAGTTATTTGAAAATGGTGAACTTGTGGATGGTAAATATGTTGAGTTAGATGAAAATGGCATAGGCTACATAGTCTATAATGAATTTTTTGGAGATCATCCAGAGTCTTGGGTAATGGATGGAGGGGATCATGTTTCATCTTTCAATAACTATGGTATGAGTGTTACCCTTGATAATCGTGCTGTCAAATCAATGGTTAAAAGGAGTTGCTATATTCCTTTTGACCAATCACAAAACTACATGATAGCAACGAGTATGAAGGCTGCCGAAGGCATTAAAAACGCTCAATATGGATTATTGTTTGGCTTTCAAGACTGGGATAATTATTATTGCTTTTTTATTTCTAACGATGGAAAGTTTGCTATTTATGGGGAGTATGAAGGTGTAGGACAATGGCTTCGCAATTGGTCATATACAAATGTGATACACACGAATAGGGAAAATGTGTTAAAAGTTTACAGAATAGAAGATCGTTTTACATTTACTATTAATGGTTCAACTGTCGCACAAACGCTCGCTAAAACCTTACGAGGGAATGAATATGGACTGATTACATTGACACCTGGTACATATTCAATACACTCGCTGTCTGTTAATGAATTTGCTCAACTCACTCGTCCACAAGATGCTTATCCTACAGCAAATATCCCATCTGGCAAGCAAACAACTCAACCTGCAAATCAAACTACCGACTGGCTTTGGTCTGGTTCAGGATTTTTTATAAGTGAAAAAGGATATATTGCTACTAACTATCATGTTGTTGATGGGGCAAAACAGATGCAGGTAACTTATAAGCAAAATGGGCAAACAAAAACTTACAAAGCGGAGGTTGTTGTTTCTGACCCTACTAATGATTTAGCAATTATTAAAATTGTTGATAATTCATTTGTTGAGTTGCCTAAAATTCCATATGTATTTACAGCAAAAACAGAAGATGTTGGCACTGGAGTTTTTGCACTGGGCTATCCAAAGACTCAAAAATTAGGCGACGAAATTAAATTTACAGATGGAACAATTAGCGCAAAAACTGGCGCACAAGGAGATATTCGTTTATATCAAATTTCAGTTCCGATTACACATGGTAATAGTGGAGGTCCTTTATTTGATAAACAAGGTAATCTAATTGGTATTACTTCTTCTGGCTGGGATAATGAAGATAACATCAACTATGCAATAAAGTCAATTTATCTTAAAAATTTGATAGAGGTGATGCCAGAATCAATCACATTACCTAATAATACAAGTATTATAAATAAACCTTTAGTTGAAAAGATTAAGATTTTATCTGATTTTGTACCACTTATTGAAGCGAAATAAATCCTTTTAAGAGGATGATATAAATCCAAATCATTAACATTTAAAACAAAAAAACAAAATGAAAACAAAAAAATTTTTACTTCTCATGTTGGTCGGTGTAGTGATGACCTCATGTTGGACGGTTCGTTCTGTTACAGTTACTGACATCCCAGAACAGTATGTTGGCAACAAGTTCGATGCTTTGGTAGGAATGTCTAAAGCACAAGTGTTAGCAGAGATGTCAGTTCCTGATCGAACAATGGATGACGGATTAGGAGGAGAAGTCCTTATCTACGAGAAAAAAGAGCAAGTTTCTAAAACTACAGGTTATTCTGCTGCCTCTGCAACAACTAAGCCTGTAACAAACTATTGGACTGGGCAAACATCTTTGCAAAGTTCAGGATACAATAGCATGAACTCTTCAACGGTTACACAAGAGAATAAAGAATACGTTAATGTGTTTATTGATGCTAATAGTACATGTTATAAAGTTGATGCTAATATTGGCGATATATATGAACCAGCCGTTACACATCAAGAATGTTATAAAGCACCTAACACAAAGTTATTATGGATGTTAATGCCTCCGGTTATGGTAATTGGTTGGATTCCCGCTTTATGGGTAGTTGCTCAAGAAGCGAAGATTAACAAGGGAAAAGTTGAAGTCGTTCCATGTGACTAAATAGGGGAAGTGGATTACCACTAAATACTTTCGTTCCTTTTGTGTAGCATTGCACAAAAGGAACGATGTATATAAAGGTAATCAAACTAAACTACTAAATACATCTTCTGCACAATCTTCGGCACAAAGAAAAAAAATAACAAAAAAATCACCCAAGCGGGAGGCGTTGGTAATCAACATCTTCCGCTTGCTTTAAGCATCTTTTTATAGCAAAATTTACAAATCTTCGGCACAAAACTCCTTCCGCGCCGAAGATTTTTGCAGCATTATTATAGAGACACGTTTATAGAAAGCCACAGAAAGCCCACAGATGTTGTATCGTGGTCCCGAAACTTCTAGGCCCCTTCGACACACAAAAAACCTTCTGTCCCGAAGATTTTGCAACATATTATTAGGAAGTGTTGTTATAAAATGCAACAAACTCTTGCATAATTCGTGATTTTTCACTACCTTTGCACCCCAAATTATAATTACTATAAAACGTAGATAATTCAAAATTCATAATTCATCATTATTATGAAAGCCTTAGTAAAACGTTATGCCGAGCCAGGGCTCTGGATGGAAGAGGTGCCAATGCCTCAAGTAGGCGTGAATGATGTGCTCATCAAGGTCACCAAAGCTGCTATTTGCGGTACGGACCTGCACATGTATAAATGGGACGAATGGTCACAAAGCCATTGCACACCGCCCTATATCATGGGTCACGAGTTCGTGGGCGTGGCTGTCGAGGTCGGACCTGGTGTCCGTGGTGTGAAAGTAGGCGACCGCGTGACTGCCGAGGGACATATCGTCTGCGGCACATGCCGTAACTGCCGTCGTGGCATGGGACACGTGTGCGAGAATACTATCTCAGTTGGTATCATGGGCAAGGACGGTGCTTTTGCCGAGTATGTGACTATCCCTGAGAGCAATATCGTGCATATCCGTCCTGAGATTCCAGACGATTTCGCCGCTATCATGGACCCATTCGGCAATGCTACGCATACGGCATTAGCTTTCCCTCTCTTGGGCGAAGATGTGCTTATCACGGGTGCGGGCTTGATTGGTACGATGGCTGCGGGTATCTGCCGCTATGCGGGAGCAAAGAATATCGTCGTGACCGACCTCAACGAGCAACGCCTCGAGATTGCCAAGAAGATGGGTGCTACTATCACGGTCAATGGCTCGAAGAGCGAGACCGTAGAGGGCGCAATGAAGCAATTGGGTATCCGTGGCTTTGATATTGGCTTGGAGATGTCGGGTGCACCAGCAGCGTTTAATGATATGATCGCGCACATGTATAAGGGTGCTAATATTGCGCAGTTGGGTATCTTGCCAAGCAACACGCAAGTCAATTGGTCGGATATCATCTTCAATGCTTTGACTATCAAGGGTATCACCGGCCGCCGCATGTGGGAGACATGGTACCAGATGGAGCAGATGTTGTTGGGAGGCTTGGATTTGAGTCCAGTGATTACTCACCGCTTCCACTTCGACGACTTCCAAAAGGGCTTCGACGTCATGGTCAGCGGCCAATGTGGCAAAGTACTGCTTGAGTGGTAATTGTGTTTAGTGGACGCTACCGCTATTGTTTAGAGTTTATAGATTAAAGTTTAAAGGCGAGAAAATATGAAAAGAGTATTAGTCAGTTTGCTCGTTGTCTGCTTTACTATTGCAGCATGGGCACAAAATGATGATTTCGTACAGTACCAATTGGACAATGGTTTGACCGTTTACTTATGGGAAGACCATGACCAACCCGATGTGCAGGGTTGGACTGTCACCCGCGCGGGTTCCATTGATGAGCCTGCTGATGCTACTGGTCTGGCACACTACCTCGAGCACATGCTCTTCAAAGGTACCGACCGCATTGGCGCACTTGATTGGGCAAAAGAAAAACCTCTCTACGAGCAAATCATTGCCCTCTACGATACCCTCGCACTCACTACCGATGCGAAAGCACGTGAGGCAGTGCAATTGCGAATCAACGAAGTGTCGCGCGAAGCTGCGCAATATGCTGCTACGGATGAATTCTCCAACCTGATTCAGGGTATTGGTGGCGAAGGATTGAACGCATTTACCAGTTACGATGTGACCTGCTACATGAACTCTTTCCCTTCTTATCAGATGGAGCGTTGGCTCACTCTTTACGCAGACCGCTTGACCAATCCTGTGTTCCGCAGCTTCCAAGCCGAACTAGAGAATGTGTTCGAGGAATACAATATGTACCTTGACGACAACTCCACCCACGTGCGCAACTTTATCTTCGGCAAACTCTATGAGGGACATGCCTACGCACGCGACATCATCGGCTATCCAGAGGACCTGAAGAACCCTAAACTGCGCAAGCTCATAGACTTCTACAATACATGGTATGTGCCTAACAATATGGCACTCATCTTGGTGGGCGATTTCGATATTGAGACTACCAAACCATTGATTGAAAAGACCTTTGGCAAACTGCAATCACGCCCTCTGCCTGAGCGCACCAAGTATCCTACTACTGCTTTCACCCAAGATGAACGCTATACTGCGAAACTGGGCTATATGCCTGAGTTGAATATCGCATACAACGGTGTGGCTGTGGGCGATAAAGATGAACTGACATTGAATTTCGTGGCTAATCTGCTCTCCAACTCCATGCAGATTGGTTTGCTTGACCAGCTGACATTGGACAACAAACTGATGTATGCCGTAGCAGCCAACGACACACGCCGTGACCAAGGTCGCTTCCTCGTGGTGGCAGTGCCATACATGGATGCTCAAACGCAAACCTATACTTCGCTCAAAGAAACGGAGGAATTGGTAATGAAAGAGGTACAGAAACTTGTGGATGGCGACATTGACCCTGAGTTGGTGGAGATGGTGCGCCAGAACTTCTACCAAGAGTTTGACCGCACAATGGAGTACCCTCAGATGAAGGTATCGTTGCTCTACAACGCTTTTACTTATCAACAATCGGTAGAGGAGATCCTGCGCGAGAAAGAGTTGGTGGCTGCTATCACAATGGACGACCTCAAGCGCGTAGCAAAGCAGTATTTGGGTGCGCCAAAGAAAGTGTTTGAGATTGAGGAGGGTACACCTAAAAAAGACAAACTACCCAAACCAAAAATCAAATCACTGGAGTCGCCAAAGGGCGAGTCGGAGTATTGCCAATACTTAGATGCTATTCCTGCGGGCAAACTTACACCTACTTTCATAGACTTCTCTGACATTGACCAAGATCGTTTCTACGAGGGCGTGAGCGTATATTGCACACCTAACACCAAGAACCATATCTTCTCACTCCGCTTGAAATATGGTGTAGGCACATACGAGCTGCCACTCTTGGAGTATGCTGCGGCATTGATGAATATGTCGGGTATCAAGGGTACACCAGGCATCAAGCCAGCAGAGTTCCGCGCTAACCTCGCTAAGTTGGGCGGCAAATGCAGTTACTCAGTATCGGACGGATACTTCTATGTAGATATTGAAGGCAACGAGGAAAACTTAGAGAAGATTGTGGAGATGGTTAATCTGCACATGATGTTCCCTAACTTCGAGTCGGAGAACGATATGCTAATCAACAATATCAAGGGTCAAGTATATTCTTCGCGCAAGGTAGAGGAACGCAACACCGATATTGTGGCAGATGCGGCTTTCGACTATGTACGTTATGGCGAGAACTCTCCATATATCAAGCGTCCAGCATTGATGGAAGAGGTGCTGCAAATGACTCCTGCGCAACTCGAAGGTGTGTTGCACCAAGTGCAAAACTACGAGTTGGAGATTCACTACGCAGGTGCGTTGCCAGCATTGGATGTGAAGAATATTCTCTATACCAAACTCTCACTCAACCAGCATGTACGCCCAACCAAATCACCTGTGGAGCGTCCTGTTGTGCCTATCACAGAGAATAAGATTTACTTCCTCCCCGATGCAAGTATGCAACAAGCCAAAGTGTATTTCCTCATTGATGGCGAACCATACAACGTGAAGGAAGCAGTAAACTATATGGCATTCAACGAGTACTTTGGTGGCGGTTTCTCTGGTCTGGTAATGAACGAGATACGCGAAAAACGCTCTATGGCATACACCGCATATGGCTATTTCTCACGCGCTCCAAAACAAGGACAACTGACCAAGTTCACGGGCTATGTGGGTACACAATCCGACAAGGTAGCTGATGCGATAGACGTATATATGAGCCTCTTGGATTCTATGCCACAATATCCAGAAACGATGGAGAATATCCGCACCGTTTTACGTCAGTCGGTGTTATCGAACAAACCTACTTTCCGCAGCAAGAGCCAACGCTTGACTGCTAATATGCTCTTGGGCTACAAGGTGGACCCTGCCATGCTGCAAGTGCGTGATATTCAACGCTTGACTTTTGATAGTGTGTTATCTTTCTATGAGCAACGAGTAAAAGGCAAACCTATCACTATTCTCATCATGGGTGACCCTAAACTCATTGACCAAAAGCAGATCAAAGCCAAATATGGCAAGATTACCAAACTCTCTAAATCACGATTGTTTAGTTATTAATCGCCACAAGATAGAACCTTACCAAAACGCCATTTATGCCACAAACATAGATGGCGTTTTTATGTAATACACAAAATAGTACTTTTATTAAGATTGCCGTCTCTTTTACATCTCTTATACCTTGCCTAATTCCACCGAGAGAACTCCGAGAGACAACCGAGAGAACTCCGATTCAACTCCTTGCCCCCAAAAGTGCTTTTTGTTAATATCGCCTCCAAATAAGGTTGTCTTGCTTCCTAAAAAAGTTGACTCGGTTCCTAAAAAGGTTGACTCATTTCCTGAAACCGTTTACTTATCTGTTAAAAAAAATACCTTAAACGGCGATTTTTCTTGTTCAATCCAAAATAATTCACTACCTTTGCACCCGATTCTTACGCTGAAGGGCAATATGTTTTGCAAAAAGCGTTTTGCAAACGCACTTTTAGGGTAGGTTTCTGACATATTGAATAGCGTTTATTGACGCTTTGTATTGACCAATAGAAACTTAGCAACTTCAAAAATTAAAGTCAAAATCAAAGTTTTTCAATAGATGCCTATGGGTATGATTATATCCATACTACATCTCGTTTAGGTGTAGTGTGTCATCGTACCAGCGTAGGTTTCCTGTTGCATATTTTGACTTTAAGGTAATGCTAAGACCTCTATTGGTAAATATCAACGGAGGTCTGCGCTTTTTGTATTAAAAAGGCGTGCCTTTGCACATATTAACCACTAAATTCATCAATATGGGAGAAATATCTAAAAACTATTTGTATAATTCAGAGATTTTCGCTACCTTTGCAGCGGTATTATCTGTTAATAACGAATTCAACTATTCACAATTTAATCATTTTTCGCTATGAAAAAGATTTCTACATTCTTATTGGTGTTGCTATTGAATAGCATCAGCATGATTCAGGCGCGCACTTTGCAAGAAGCAGCGCAAGTAGCTAACGATTTTATTGCAAAACGTAGTATCATGATTCCATCGCACGCACAACGCACAGCGATGCAACGCCCTGTGGAATTGGCATATACTCATTATCAATTAGACGATACTACTCCTGCATTCTATATTTTCAATGCAATGGAGAATAATGGATTTGTACTCGTGTCGGCAGAAGATGAGGCTCGCACTATTTTAGGTTACGCTGATAACGGAAAATTTGATGCTGATAATATTCCTACGAATATGGCTTTTTGGTTGCGCATGTATACTGAAGAGTTGGCAAGTGTCGCTAACCAATCTCCACTGCCAAATGGTTTTACATCACTATCGGTACCCATGTATCTTGATCCAGCGCACTATCCTACAGTAGAACCTCTATTGGATGGTGTTATATGGGGACAAACTGCGCCATTCAACAATCTATGTCCTACAGTGAGTGGCTATAAAACTCCTACTGGTTGTGTTGCGACTGCCATTGCGCAGATTATGTACAAGCATCAATATCCCGCACAAGGTACAAGTAGCCACTCCTACAAAACCAACTCTTACAAAGTTTCCTTGAGTGCAGATTTTTGGGCAACAACATATGATTGGGCAAATATGCTGCCAGATTATTCTGGTTCGTATTCAGAAGAGCAAGCGACAGCTGTAGCGACTCTGATGTTGCATGCAGGTATTGCTATGGATATGGATTATGCACCCAACTTCAGTGGAGCAATAGGGGCTAATGCAATGAAAGCGTTGTATACGTATTTTGGTTATGATGCGAATATTACTGTTTTACCTAAGGGATATATACAGGAGAGTGATGTTTTGCGAGCAATCGCTACGGATTTGGAAGCAGGGCGTCCTGTGTTTATGGAAGGAACTACTATCAATAGCGAGGGGCATGCTTTCGTGTGCGATGGTATGCAATCCGATGGATTCTTACATATCAACTGGGGGTGGGATGGCATCTCTAATGGCTACTTCGCATACTCGGCACTGGCTCCAGATGTACAAGGTACTGGTGGCAGTAGCAATAACTTGGCATTTACCCAACGTGTAATAACATATACGGGTATTCAACCTAATCAAGGTGGAGTTGCTACACCACTTGTAACCGTAAGTGCCATCGAACGCACATCCAATGATGAAATAGGTAGAAATGATAAACTAAATTTAGCATTGTCTGGTTTTATGAGCAGAGGTGTCACAGATGCTGCTGGCATACTGATGTATCACATCTATGATAGTAATGACAGTCTCGTGAGTGAAGTTGAAGTGAGAGATTTTGAGTTGGCATCGGGGTATTTCTATACTACTCCTATCCCTCTATCTCATGCTATTCCTTCGAACCTGTCCGTAGGCGAATACGAATTGGAGGTGGTGTATAAAGATGCCACCAACACTATTCGCCCGATTTTGGTAAAAGACAAAGGAGTAGTGCGTATCCCTATGACTATTAGTGAGTCATCTATCTCGTATGTCCCACAAGAGCCAGCAGAACTCGCACCCATCACTCAGGCACAAATCATTTACATGAATGGCACTAAACTATGGCAAGTAACTCTTTATTCAGATGGATTTTTGGCAGCCGATCCATCTAGTACAGATGTGGGAATACAATTAATAATTCAAAGCAGTAGTACAACGTCTATCGTTGGAACCTATGTGATGGATGCTGCTTATAGTAAACAAATGGGTAGTATCAGTAGTGCAGTTTATGCGATAGGTATTTCACAAGCCTGCAAAACATATACCCCAAAACAATTGCACTTGACCATTAGCGAAGGTGAAAATGGAACACTACAATTCACATATTATATGGAGATTGATGGGGAAATACATCGTGAGAAACATAACATTACACCTACATGGTATATGTTAGATGGTAGTGCTGCATATTATTACGATAGTCAAGTGACTTATGATCTCGCAGCATGGCTCACGCCATCTCGATCATCGAACATTGCGAAAACTTTTGCTACAAAAGGAGGAACTACTATGCCTTATTTTGTGCGTGGTATCGTATCCAATATACGCAATACTCCAGAAGAAATCACGCAATATCAGTCTGCTTGTTTTGATATTTCTGAAGATGGCACAACCGCAAATCAACTCTATTGCTACAATACTCGTTGGCTGGATAATACCGATTTTACAACAGGGGAAGAAATAAATATTGGGAATGAAGTGGTCGTATTAGGAGTTCTACAAACCAAAAATGGTACAGAGCCAGAGATTCAAGGATATATCTATGAATTTAATGAAAAATCTACTCAACGTGATTATAGCATTAAATCCTTATCGTTGGTTAGTATTGAGGGTATGAAGGTTACTTTTGCTTGGGAGAGCGAAGCGACCATGGTAGAAGTGCGTTTACTTAATGCTAAGAACAAGCAAATAGGCAAGATGTACACATCCGAAAAACAAGTTTCTTTCAATGCACCAGAAGTTGGCAAATATACTATCTGTGTGCGTCCAGTGGATGAAGATAAGCAATACTTGGCGGATGAAGTGAAATTAGTAATAGAAGTAGATGATTATTCTGTAATAGATCTTGCGTTGGTAAACATTGAAGATTTGAAAGTCACCGTGGGATGGACTACGAAAGCTCCGTTAGTGGAGGTGCGACTCTTGAATGCGAATAACAAGCAAATTGGTAAAACGCAGACATCTGAAAGCCAGATTACATTTACAGCTCCAGAAGTAGGACAATATACCATTGGTGTGCGTCCAATGGACAATAATCAACAATATTTGGGAGAAGAAACTACATTAATCGTAGTTGTAACACCTACCTGTGTAGAGGATGTAGCGACAATCGCAACCAAGACAAAGAAACTTTTAAGAAATGGTCAACTATTGATTATTCGTGATAACAAGATGTACAATGTTATGGGACAGGAATTGTAATCTTATGGCAACAAAAATAAACTTTTCTTGCACATATACATTTTTTTTTGTACCTTTGCAACGATATTTATAGTGACATCAAAAGAATTATGCATAAATCAGGTTTTGTAAATATAGTGGGTAATCCTAATGTGGGTAAGTCCACGCTGATGAACGTATTGGTGGGTGAGCGTCTGTCGATAATCACCTCCAAAGCGCAAACTACTCGCCACCGTATCATGGGTATCGTCAATGGCGATGACTTCCAAATGGTTTATTCAGACACTCCAGGAGTATTACAACCCAACTATAAGCTCCAAGAGCAAATGCTCGAGTTCTCACGTTCGGCACTCGTAGATGCGGATGTATTGCTCTATGTGACAGATGTGCAAGACAACCCCGACAAGAATGCCGACTTCCTCGACAAAGTGAAGCGCATCAAAGCCAAAGTGTTCTTAATTATCAACAAGATAGACCTTACTACGCAAGAGACATTAGAGCAACTGGTGGAGTACTGGCATCGCGTATTGCCCGAGGCAACAGTATTCCCTATCTCGGCACAGCAGAAGTTTGGTACCGACCAATTGTTTACGGCTATCCGTGAGGCATTGCCTGAATGTCCGCCATTCTTCCCCAAAGACCAACTGACCGACAAGTCATCGCGTTTCTTTGTGGATGAGATGATTCGCGAGAAGATTCTGCTCAACTACGACAAGGAGATCCCTTACAGCGTAGAGGTGGAGGTGGAGTCTTTCCTCGATGAAGAGCCCGATGAGCAACATCCTGAGGGGATTATCCGTATCGGTGCAATCATCTATGTGGAGCGTGATAGCCAAAAGGGAATTATCATCGGCAAAGGTGGCAAAGCTTTGAAGCGCGTTGGCACACAAGCACGCCGCGAGATAGAGGCGTTCTTTGGCAAACCCGTATTCCTGCAACTCTTTGTGAAAGTCGATAAGGATTGGCGCAGTTCGCAGACACGCTTGCGCCACTATGGCTATGATTTGAATTAGTACTTTTGATATTAGCACGAAGGTAGCTGAATCACATAGTAATATCATAGTAATCACATAGTAATCACATAGTGTTGACAGCACAACAAAGGGCTCGAACTCGAGCCCTTTATGATGAATATTTTGCACTACACCTTATTAAATAACGTGCACGCACGCGCGGAAGCCGCATAAATAGAGTGTCAAAATTGCAATGGCAATGCCCAGAATAATAGCGGCAATAGCAATAGACCACTTACCACCTTTCGACAAACCCTTCTTAGCAAATGGGTCTTTCATCTTAACTAATGGGTATTGTGCCTGATCGGTTAAGGTGTTGCCAAAGAGCACACTTACGATAGCATCGGCATTGATAGCCCAGCCATTTGCATTGAGAAGAGGAGCGAGATTGCGTTTACGGAGTTTCATCCATGCGAGAATCATTGATGGACCACTGATTACGAGCAACAAACCTGGAATTACTAACCAACCCCAATAGCCCATACCTTTCAATCCTAAAGCCAGACTAGTGAAGAAACTACCAATATATCCGACTGCCATACCTATTGCAGCAAAGATACCAGCGAACTTGGCGATATCAAATGGTGCAGATTGAGCTGGCTGTTGGGCTGCGGCAGGAGCAGCAGGAGTTGTTTGCAGTTTTGCGGTCATATCGGCAAAGGATTTTTTCTCTTTCTCTGCTGCCGATTTGGTAATCAATCCGCTCACCCAATCCCCTAACTTGCGGTATGGGCTCCAAAATGCTTGACCAATAGAGATTGGATTATCAATAATCTTCACTACTTCTGCCTCCCAGTCACGACCTTGGCGGTCATAGAAGAGAGCATTTTTGCCTACCTTCAAGTTGCGGATATCGCCCACAGTCATAGCTGCTACAATCTGCATCGTTTGTCCTGATGCTTGGTGCTTGCAGTTGCAGTAAATGAGGAACATACCGCTATCAGGTGCTTGTGCGTTGTGTTTTGCCATATCGTTGACCTTCAAGCAGAGATTACATGCACGTTGGTCAATCACCAAAGTACCCGCTTGGAAGATAGCCCATGGTGCATCTTTCGCATCGCCACGACCAAGCAACGCTTTGCCACGTTTGGCGTAGAAGTCTTGGAAGGAAACAAAGTTACGAAGCAATGTGCAGAAGTCACGGCATAAAAGAAGCAACTTCTCCAATGGTTTATATTGTGCTTGCGCAGCTGCTAAAGCTGCAGCATTGGCTCCTTCGGCAGCAGCTTTACCAGCCTCATAATCAGCAATCTTCTTGCCCATTTCAGTAAATTGCTCTTCGGTAAGTCCTGGGACTACTGCATCAGCGGGTAGGGTAGCTAACCCCAAGGCTTGCAAACGTGCTGTGGCATAATATTGTGCATAAGATGCTTGGCATGCTTTATATGCAGCCATCACTTCTGCTGCGTATGGCGCAGAAGGAATAGCTTGGGTATCTACAGCCACTGTAGCGATAGCTGCCTTAACAGCATCCAATGAAATGACTCCATTTTCTGCCAATGGTGTGGCGATTGCCAATATACTTTCATCCTTGATGTCCGTTAATTGCAGAGAAGACGCTCCTGCTAATAGCACATCAGGATTGTGCAATACTTGGCACAACCATTCTGCAGTTTCTACTACTTCTTTAATGTGAATTTTTTGGTCTTTGTCGTTATCAATCAGGCTTAAACTTTCATCGGCAATCTCCAATCCAGAAGTGGGGCACGATAGTACCGTCCAAAGTTTCTCATCTAACTCAGCCAAATGCTGAATATCCTTACCATGTTTGATAACAACGCGCGTATTTCCGCCAATATTGGCGTATGTCCATGTGTGCTTTGACATAATTAATAGTTTTTAGATGAAAATTTAAAAATTTCTGCAAAAGTACTAAAATATTTGCATATGTCAAAATTTTGTTGTAATTTTGCACGCTTTTTTGCGGGAATATGCCCGCGCGAGAAAAAAGTGAAATATATGTTTAACCTTTTAACGGAAAGAGAAGAGATAAAAATACCAGCTAAAGCCACGCGCCACAGTATGATATAATTTGCTCCGAGACTTTCCAAACAATGCTAATTATGGCAGAAAATCTTTCACTCCAGAACTTCGACTGGGAAGCTTATGAGAATGAATCTCTTGGCAAACAAAACGAAGAAACCCTTGGTAAATATGATGCTACTCTCAGTGCAATCAAAGAAAATGAGGTAGTTGAAGGTACCGTAATCTCTATTAACAAACGTGAAGTAGTAGTTAACGTTGGCTACAAATCTGACGGTATTGTTCCTGCTGCTGAGTTTCGTTATGACCCAGATTTGAAAGTGGGTGACAAAGTAGAGGTTTATGTAGAAAGCAAAGAGGACAAAAATGGTCAACTCGTTCTTTCTCACAAAGAAGCACGCGCAGCACGTAGCTGGGATCGCGTAAATGAAGCACTTGACAACAACGAAGTAGTTAAGGGTTACATCAAATGCCGTACTAAAGGCGGTATGATTGTTGACGTATTTGGTACAGAGGCATTCTTACCAGGTAGCCAAATTGATGTGAAACCTATTCACGACTATGACATCTTTGTTGGCAAAACAATGGAATTCAAGATTGTTAAAGTCAATCCAGATTTCCGTAATGTAGTTGTATCTCACAAAGCTCTTATTGAGGCTGAACTTGAGGCACAAAAGAAAGAAATTATCTCACATCTTGAGAAAGGTCAAGTTCTTGAAGGTACCATCAAAGCAATCATGCCATATGGTGTATTCATGGATCTTGGCGGTGTAGATGGTTTGATTCACATCACCGATCTTAGTTGGGGTCGCGTAAGCAATCCTAATGAAATCGTTAAAGAAGGCGAGAAAATCAATGTGGTTATCCTCGACTTCGATGATGAGAAGAAACGTATCGCTCTTGGTTTGAAACAACTTACTCCTCACCCATGGGAAGCTCTTAACGCAGACCTCAAGGTAGGTGATAAGGTAAGCGGTAAAGTGGTAGTAATGGCAGACTATGGAGCATTTGTTGAAGTTGCTCCTGGTGTAGAGGGCTTGATTCACGTTAGTGAGATGAGCTGGAGCCAACACCTCCGTTCTGCAAACGACTTCCTCAAAGTAGGTCAAGAGGTAGAAGCTGTTATTTTGACACTTGATCGCGATGAGCGTAAAATGTCTCTCGGCTTGAAACAATTGAAGAACGATCCTTGGGAGACCATTGAAACCAAGTATGCTGTAGGTACACGCCACTTCGCTAAAGTTCGTAACTTTACTAACTTTGGTGTATTCGTTGAAATCGAAGAGGGCGTAGATGGTTTGATTCACATTAGCGATCTTAGCTGGACCAAGAAAATCAAACATCCAAATGAGTTTACTCAAATTGGTGCTGAAATCGAGGTTGCTGTTCTTGAGATTGATAAAGAGAATCGTCGTCTTTCACTCGGTCACAAACAATTGGAGGAAAATCCATGGGAAGAACTTGCTGCAAAATACGGCGTAGATACTATCGTTGCAGGTAAGGTAGCAGAAGTTACCGATAAAGGTGCTGTTATCGTTCTTGAGGACGGTGTAGAAGGCTTCTGCACTGCTCGTCATCTCCAAAAAGAAGACAAGGGTGCTGTTGCTGTAGGTGATACAATGGATTTCAAGGTTATCGAATTTAACCGTGATGCTAAGCGTATTCTCCTCTCTCATCTTCGCACTTGGGAAGAGCGTAAAGAGGCTCCTGCTAAAGAAGTGAAAGCTAAGAAGGAAGCACAACCAGAGTTGCCAAAGGTAGAGAAAACAACTCTTGGTGATTTGAGCGTTCTCGCAGACCTTAAGGCTTCTATGGCCGCTGCAGAGAAACCTGCAAAAGCTAAGAAAGCTGAGAAGAAAGAAGAAACTGAAGCGTAATAACATTACGTACCATAAAAAAGAGTCGAAGATTTCTCTTCGACTCTTTTTATTTATAAAGCATTAAATGATTTATAAAGCATTAAATGACTTTTTATTATATCCCTCTTAAAAGATGACTCTGTGTGTTATCCTAATCGACTGATGCGAGTCATCTCTTCCTCATCCAATATTTTAATTTTTCTGCCATCTAATGCAATCAGGCCTTCACTGGCAAATTGAGATAATGTACGAATGGCATTGGAAGTAGTCATATTGGACATATTGGCAAGGTCTTCACGAGACATATACATGGCTATGGTAGCACCATCTTCATCCAATCCATAGGTTTTTCTAAGGGTGAGAATCGTTTCTGCCAAACGTCCGCGAATATGCTTTTGTGTGAGGTTGACAGTTTGCGATTCAGAAATGGCAAGGTCTTTAGACATGGCCGTTAGCACAGCAAAGCAGAACTCATTATTTTGTTGCACCAATTTCAAAAAAGCTTCTCGACGCACGCGATACACTACTGTGGGCTCTAAAGTGCTTGCACAAGTGGAATGAAAATCATTGGCAATGGCACTTCGATAACCAAATAAGTCGTTTTGCTTCAGCAAACGAATAATCTGTACTCGTTGACCTACACCTTCTTTTGACAATCGTACTGTACCTGACACAACCATCATGATATGAGTAGGCGAATCACCTTCTCGGTGAATCATCTCATTTTTTCGATACCTCTTAATTTCTGAGTTAGAATCAATAAAGGATTTTTGTTCGAGCGTCAGTGAACTCCAAATGGTGTTCATTTCCCACAATTTTCCGAACTCCTCGTGATATTTACGCATACCTTATAATCAATTAGGCTGCAAAGGTAATGAATTTTTATCAAACAAGCAAAAAAAAGTGAGAATATTGTGTATATTTCGAATATTTTTCGTAACTTTGCAGCCTAATTGAGTATGTTTAACGAAAGATTTAATTTTTTATGGATATTTCGATAGTAGTTCCTTTGTATAATGAAGCTGAAAGTCTTCCTATTCTACATGATTGGATCGTGAAAGTGATGCATGAAAATCATTTTACCTATGAGTTGCTTTTTGTTAATGATGGTTCAACCGATCAATCATGGAATGTTATTAAGGATTTGCGAGATAGGAATGAAAATGTTCGCGGTATTTGCTTCCGACGTAACTATGGTAAGTCAGCAGCATTGTATTGTGCTTTTCAATCGGTGAAGGGAGATGTAGTGATTACGATGGATGCCGATTTGCAAGATTCTCCCGATGAAATTCTAGAACTTTACCGCATGATTACACAAGATGGTTTTGATTTAGTGAGCGGATGGAAACAAAAACGCTATGATAATAAATTGACTAAAAACTTACCCAGCAAACTCTTTAATGCTACAGCACGTTGGGTGACAGGTATCAAATTACACGATATGAACTGCGGATTAAAAGCATACCGCCAAGATGTCGTGAAAAATATTGAGGTGTTTTCGGAAATGCATCGATACATTCCTTATTTGGCTAAGAATGCTGGTTTTACCAAGATTGGTGAGAAAGTTGTTCAACATCGCAAACGAGAATTTGGTACGAGCAAGTTTGGAGTAAGTCGTTTTGTAAATGGCTATTTGGATTTAATGACCTTATGGTTTCTTAATAAGTTTGGAAAACGACCTATGCATTTTTTTGGATTGGTTGGTAGTATAATGTTTATTCTTGGATTTATTGCTATTGTGGTAGTGGGTGCCATGAAATTATATGCATTGTCTAATGGTGTACCTGCTATGTTGGTTGGCGACAATCCATATTTCCACCTTAGTATATTGATGATGATTTTGGGATGTATGCTATTTTTGGCAGGTTTCTTAGGAGAACTTATTATTCGTAATTCAAATGAAAGAAATACCTACCTTATTAAAGAGGAGATTACAGCCTAATGCAAAGTGCCTGCGATATATTTGACCTATTTCGTGATTTAGACAGCGTTTCAATTGAATATCGTGCTGATTTTCTCGCTATTGTACAAGATGTTGATAACGAGGAGGATGGTGCTATGGCGGTTTCTGGATTAACGCTTTCGTTGCTGGAGAAAGAATGGAATAGCTCGTATTTTCAATGGTTATTAGATGCCTATTTGAAGTATGCTCAATCGCTTTCAGATATGGTGGTTGAGCGATTGATTGTGGGTATTATCTTGGTGATGGTGCGGCATAGTGTAGCTGTTCGTGATAATCAAGAATTGTTAGAATCGGTTCAAGATGTGTTTACTGATGTACCAGAATTGGCATTTACTGCAATATGCAATATCGCGCGCACTTCTCAAATAAAAAAGTTAGAGGCCTTCAATCATCAGATGACCAAAGAGTTGATGCCATTGATGGATAAAGTAGGATCGGATGAGTTTTTTGATGTAATTCGCAAGTATCAGGAGGACTTAAATCATATTGCAAAGTTGCAATTAGACCAAAATTTTCTTATTTTTAAGACTACTTACAATGTGCCATTTTTCACTAGTAGAGCGGCCAATTGGTTTTTGCCGTGGAGTGAAAAGCAGTTGCAGAATGTCGTGGAGGAGGACCGTGAGCAATTGCAAGATATATTGGATATCTGGCCTATGTGTGATAGTGACAAATATGCTCTATTATCTGTTTCTCCTATGCTACGCAACTCTTTGCGTGAGCAATTGCAGGTGGATATGTTGCACCAAGTAGGAGAGAATATTGGCATGTCGCTTCTTATTACGAACGGATATGTGCAACAAATGTATCGTTATTTCCGTTTATCTTCGTTTAGATTGGCAGCAATGGATAAGTGTTCCCCTTTTGATGTCGTTCCGCATCTACGGGATACATTGGTTTATCGTTTGTTGGTAGTAGGTGATCGTGCTCATAATACTATCAACGAACTGCTCTCTTAATCCCTATCAATGAATGTTTTGGATTAATCCAACATTTGTCCAAAGTTATTAGACAATTGAATCATTTGGTCATATTCTTCAGGCGATAGATCATAGAAATAGTAGTTTCTTGGATCTACAGGTCTGCCATTTAATCGTACTTCATAGTGTAGGTGTGGCCCCGTAGATTTTCCCGTATTTCCTACCAGAGCGATGATATCGGACCGATGTACTTTTTGTCCTTTACGCACTAAACATTTGTATAGGTGTGCATATAGAGTTTCATAGCCAAATCCATGGTCTAAGATAACTGTATTGCCATAACCTTGTTTCCAACCTGAGAATTTTACTGTTGCATTTCCTGTGGCAAAAACTTCGGTACCTGTAGGTGCTGTAAAGTCCATACCTTGGTGGAATTTCCGCACATGATAGACGGGGTCAATACGCATACCGTAGCCCGATGCAACTCGGGTGAGATCTTTGTTAAGAACAGGTTGAATAGCAGGTATATTCTCCATACGTATTTCTTGTGTTTTAGCCATCTCCAACACTTCATCATAGGATTTTGCTTGAACGTACAGTTCCTTTTCTAATACATCCACTTTCAGTGTTAAGTTAGCGGCTAATTGGCTATTCGTCATTTGTGCAATCTCTTCGTAATATGATATTTTGCGTTGTGCTCCTTGACGAATACTGAGCGGAATAGGTTCTGCACCAAAAAGTACGCGATAGAGATTATCATCTCGTTGTTGTAGGTCACCCATCACAATTTGCATTTGATCCACTTGTCGGTTGAGTGTTTCTAATTGTGATTGTAAAGCTTCTTTTTCGCGCAGAAGTTGTTTTTCGCGTGGTGATGGGAAGAAAGTTAAGAATAGATATAGAAAAATTACTCCTAATACTATTCCTGCTAAGATGTATATACCTGTTTGTCGTAGCCAGTATCCCCAATCATGTTCCACTTGCTCCATGGCAAGTGTTTCGGGATTAATTTTGTATTTCTTTTTTGCTGTCATATGCTTTTTATATCGCTTTTCTATCCTTATTTCTTTATCTTTCTCATCGTTTCTTCCAGAAAAAGAAATAGTTGTTTTGTTTTTGTTTCTCTTCTTTTGTCCGTGCTACATACACTGGTTGCATTGTGTATGGGTTGATTCCTGTATAGAACATGGTGGTAGCCAGTGTCATGGGAGTAGGTGTGAAATCCTGCACTTGTTCAGGGTGGTAGTGTAGTCGCCTACATTGTTCTGCCAGATGTTGCATGTCCTTATTGGTGCATCCAGGGTGGGAGGATATGAAGTATGGAATAAGTTGTTGTCTTAATCCAGCTTCGGCATTCACTTTTTCGAAAAATCTGTGAAACTTCTCATAGTGTTCCCATGAAGGTTTACGCATGAGTTTTAGTACGTTCTCTGATGTGTGTTCTGGTGCCACTTTTAGGCGTCCTGATACGTGATGTGTGATAAGTTCTTTGCCATATTGTTCATTCATCAGATCGTAGCGAATACCGCTTCCTACGAAGGATTTTTTGATGTATGGTAGGCAATTTACTTGCTGGTATATTTGTAATAATGGAGCAAAATCTTGGTTCAGATTTTTACATATATTTGGGTGCAAGCAACTTGGACGTGCGCACTTTTCACAAAGCGACATGTCTTTTCCGTGCATCCCATACATATTAGCGGATGGTCCACCCAAATCGCTTAAATAACCTTTCCATTCGGGTAGGTCTTTTAGTTTAGTTATTTGCTGAAGAATATTGGTTGCGGAGCGAGAAGTTATTTGTTTGCCTTGGTGTGCAGAAATGGTGCAGAAACTACATCCACCGAAGCATCCACGGTGCATGCATACAGAGAAACGTATCATCTCATATGCAGGAATATGCTTATTTTTATATTTTGGGTGTGGATGATATTGGAAAGGTAGATTGTATATATCATCTAACTCTTCTGTAGTCATGGTTGGATAGGGTGGATTGACCACCACATATTGGTTTCCTATGGGTTGTATAATCGTTGTAGCATGTATTTTATTGCTTTCCGTTTCAATGAATCGAAAATTTTCTGCGTGTGCATGTTTACTTTTGACGGCCTCTTCGTGACTTTTTAAGATAATCGGTGTAAATTTAGGGTCGAAAACAGGCTTCTCATCTGTTAAATATGCTACCTGTGGTATATGTTCGAAAATTTTTTCATTTCTCGTTTCCTGCTTTCTTGTTTGCAATCGCTTAGCGATTTCCACTATTTGTCTTTCTCCCATACCATACACAAGTATATCTGCCTTAGAATCAACTAAAATACTTGGCATAAGGCGATTAGACCAATAGTCATAGTGTGTTAGTCGTCGCATAGAGGCTTCTATGCCACCAATCACGATAGGTACTTCTGGGTAGAGTTGCTTGAGAATATTACAGTAGGTTATGGTACAATAGTCGGGTCTCATACCCGCTCTTCCTTCGGGTGTATATGCGTCATCAGATCGTAGTCTCTTAGCAGCAGTGTAGTGGTTTACCATCGAGTCCATGCTGCCGGCAGTGACCGCAAAAAAGAGCTTTGGTTTACCTAATTTGGTAAAATCACGGTGGTCTCCTCTCCAATCGGGTTGTGGTACGATAGCGACTTTGTATCCAGCTTTTTCAAGTACTCGCCCTATAACAGCGGCTCCAAAAGCAGGGTGATCAATGTATGCATCACCAGAGAAGAGGATAATGTCCACTTCTTCCCAACCGCGGAGTTGCAACTCTTTTTTGGTTGTTGGTAAATATGCTTTTAGATCGGTTATCAAACTATAATTAATTTATTTCTTAACTGTGATATAGGTGATTGTACCTTCGCTACTAGTGAAAATACATTCAGTAGCACTGATTGGCAAAGGTGTATTTAATATGGAATTGCCAATTTTATGGCGCCAAAGCACCACACCAGTAGCAGCATCCATGCCCAACAATAAACCATTTTTTGTACTAACCCACAATATGCCATCTTTTTCTAATGGCATAGCAGGATTGTGCTCATAGCCAAAATCTGCATGCGTAGCCCAACGAGTAACTGGTTCGTGGGTGGTTGCGTTCATTGCAACAACAGTATCCCACATGCATTTGGAGTACACGGTTTGACCATCTTCGCTCATACCAACAGTTTCACGTACTTTATACTCTTTTGTGCGCCAAATTAGTTCGCCTGTTTCTGCATTTAGACATGTGAAATAGCGGTCTGGAGCTGTAATGAAAATCTTACCGTTAGCCGCTACAGGCCATACACTAGCAGGAGAGAGTTTGGTGTTGCTCTTACCATTATTCCATTTCCAAACAAGTGAACCGTCTTCTAGCTTTAATGCATAGAAATAGGTGTCCCAACAACCGAAATAGAGTTTATCATTATATACCAAAGGACGAGTTAGTATATAATTTTTGAGTTCATCAAACGACCATTTTATGTTGCCCGTATGAATATCAATAGCATACATTTTACCATCACCACCGCCAATGTATGCAATACCATTGTGTATGGTGGCAGCCCCCATCACCGCTTGATTTGTGGTGATGTGCCATAACTCCTTACCTGTTTTGGCATTTAAACCATATATACTATAGTTAGCACTACCAAAGACTACTACCCCTTCGCTGACAGCTGGCGAACCTACAATACGCATTCCCGTATCAAATGTCCAACGTGTCTTACCAGATTGGAGGTCTAGTGCGTACATGCAACCAACATCATCACCAATGTACAGATTTTTGCCATCTGTAACAGGAGTAGAATAGAGACCGCCTTTGAGGGATTTATGCCACTGGCGTGTGACTTGCGTATATTTACTATTTACAGAGAAATCAGGTCGGAGACTTTCATCGGAAGGGGCATACGTTTTTTTACCAAAAGGTAAACTGAGCCAATGATTAGTGGTGATAGGTGATTGGCTATTTAATGTCCGCTCGTGGAAGCGAATACTATCCGTGATAGTAATGATAGAATAACCATTTGAACCATCCTTATCGCGCAAGTTAGAACGGTTTAGTACATCTGCAATGCCATCGCAATCAATATACATATTGCGGTGGTAGTGGCCTCCCATAATGCATTGCACATTGTGTTGGCGGAGTACATCTGTTACTTCATACCAATTGTCCACATCTCCATTTCGCAAAGGGTAGTGTGTGAAAACAAAAATAGGTGCATCTCCAGCTGCTGATACACTATCCAAATTGTGCTTTAGCCATGCAATATCTTGTGGTGCCACGTGTCCATCTGCCATACGAATGACAGGTCCAGAATTAAATCCAATGAAGAACTTGCCATCGTGTGAAAAAGCAAAACGACTATTACCAAAAACGCGACTGAAATCCATTACACCCGATTCTGACCACGTCGTCTCATGGTTGCCCGAAGCAACAAAATAAGGCACATTAAGTTTATCCAACATTGATTTAACAGCCTCTATAGATGCACGGTCGCCATTTTCGGTGAGGTCACCTGTAGCAATAACAAATGCCACATCATGATTTTGATTAATATCTGCCACAGAGCGTTGCAAATCTTCTGTGGGTGATGGATTATGCACATTGATATGCGTATCTGTCAATAATGCAAAGGTAAGCAATAAAACCGAAAAAAGATTCATATTTCTAAAAAATTAAGTGTTATAGTGAATATATCATTATGATGAATGTATTGTTTTGACAAATATAAAATTACTCTAATAATAAATTCATTTTTTTGCGCATCTCATCTAAATGCGGATTGATGGATTTGAGCAATTGATACTTTTCTTGTGCCGTGAACGCTCTAGCTTCTGGTGTGTATTCCGCCACCTCTACACGCAATTGTATATTGTCATTCTGCAATTCATTGCGAATAGCATCCATGAGTTGTTTACCAAATCGCGCGAACTCTTTTTTCTGTAGCGGATTATCCACGGTGATGTGAAATTGAGTTTCGCTATCCATTACTAAATCATAACTCATTAGTATGGTCACAAAGCGCTGTTCCTTCTGGAAGTTATGGGCCTGACCAACCCACGCGCTTTTGAGTTGGTCAAGAGTAAAAGGGGTATTACGCTTCTGCTGTGTATTTTCAGTAGGTGCAGCGTTTACCGTTGTCTCTTTTTGATGTGTAGAGGATTGATCTACATTGATATTCCCTAAATTGCCCAATGATGGCATTGGACGTAGTGAGGGGAGCGGATTAGGAGCGGCTTTGGGCGGTAAGTTTTGAGGCCCTGCAGTTTGCTCACTTTTTGAGGGCAAAGGATTAACAGGTTGTGTATTGCTACTAATGTTTCTCCGAGTTGAGGGAACATTAGGCTTTGTTACTTGCTCTTCTTTAAGGGGAAGGGAATTCGTGGTAGGTTGTTGTATGCTGTTGCATAATTTAACCAAAGCAATCTCTACTGTTAAACGTTTGTTGCGAGCTGTGCGGTAATTGATGTCGCAAGTGTTGATAATATCCAATGCTTGAAATAACCATTTTGCATTGCATTGCTGTGCCTGGGATTTGTATTGTTGGCGAACAGCATCAGAGGTCTCCAACAATGGTAATGTGGCAGCATCTTTACTCACCAATACGTCACGTAAGTGTTGTGCAAAATCGGTGATAAAATGTCCCGCATCAAATCCTTTTTGTAGAACCTCATTGAGAATCAATAAGGCATCTCCTACTTGTGATTGCAACGCTGCTTGCACCAAACGGAAATAATATTCGGTGTTTAGTACATTAAGCACTTCGATGGTTCGTTCATAGGTGATAGTTGTTCCGCAGAAAGCAACCAATTGGTCGAAAATACTAAGCGCATCACGCATACCGCCATCTGCCTTTTGTGCAATTACGTTGAGTGCTTCTTCGCTAGCAGTAATCCCTTCTTGCTGAGCGACATACTGCAAATGGTGAATGGTGTCTGCAATCGTGATTCTGCTGAAATCGTATACTTGGCAACGACTTAAGATTGTGGGGAGTACTTTATGCTTTTCAGTAGTAGCCAAGATAAAAATGGCGTATGAAGGTGGTTCTTCCAATGTCTTAAGCAATGCATTAAAAGCACCCTGCGAAAGCATGTGCACCTCATCAATAATATACACGCTATACTTACCTATCTGTGGTGGAATACGCACTTGATCAATTAGCGAACGGATATCATCTACCGAGTTATTGGAAGCAGCATCCAATTCATGAATATTAAATGAACGTTGCTCATTGAACGCAGTACACGATTCACATTGATTACAAGCTTCGTGTTCTGCCGTGGGGTTAAGGCAGTTGATTGTTTTTGCAAAAATACGTGCACATGTGGTTTTACCTACACCACGAGGACCACAAAACAGGTACGCGTGCGCTAAGTGATTGGTGCGTATAGCATTACGCAATGTTTGCGTTAACGCCTCTTGTCCCACTACACTTTCAAAAGTTGTCGGACGGTATTTCCGAGCAGAAACGATATAATTCTCCATAATATACAATTAACGCGCAAAGGTACGAAAAAAAATACATATATACAAATTTATTTGTAAAATTTGCTCAGTAGTAAAAAAAAAGATAGCATTTTAGCTCTTTCTTTTACAGGTAGTTATAGGGTATAAGTACACTTATCTATCGTGTATCTAACGTATATCTAACGTGTATCTATCGTATATCTATCGTATATTTACCGATTTTGACAAGGCGATGATGGGGTGTTGTAAAAAAGAGTCGAAATGTTGTATATGTGAAAAAAAAGTAGTACTTTTGCAAACGTAATGGCATAATTTTTGACAGAAAGAAAAATGTAGAGGAAAATAAGAATAGTAGGGGAGAGTGAAAATAAGACTAATAGGGAATATAATAAGTTAAACTAAAAATTGAAAAGATATGAAAAAGTACGTATGTGATGTATGTGGTTGGGAATATGACCCAACTATAGGTGCAGAAGAAGCAGGTGTCGCTCCTGGTACTGCATGGGAAGATGTGCCCGCTGATTTTGTATGCCCACTTTGTGGCGTAGGCAAGGATGAATTCTCTGTAAGTGAGTGAAAATTCGCTTTGTTACATTAGGTTGTAAATTGAACTTTGCCGAGAGCAGTGCTATCGGCAAAGTGTTATTGTCGCGTGGACATGAACGGGCATCACAAAACGAAGTGCCTGATGTTTGCGTGGTAAATACTTGCTCCGTAACCGACGCCGCAGACCATAAAGATCGCCAAGCAATCAATCAGTTACATAGAAAATATCCCAATGCGATTATTATTGTAACAGGTTGTTATGCTCAACTGCAACCCGAACAAATAAGCCAAATGCCCGGTGTGGATTATGTGTTGGGGCAAAATGAGAAATATGATATTCCAACGCTTGTTGAGTCGTTGGAAAAGACAACAGAGAAAATACATGTTTCTGCTATTCGCGAAGTGGATGAGTTTCATGGCGTACATTCAGGCGATGATCGTACACGGTGTTTTATTAAAGTGCAGGATGGATGCAATTATTTTTGCACGTACTGCACTATCCCATATGCGCGCGGAAAGTCACGCAATCCTTACATAAAAGAAATCGTAAAAGATGCAGAAATCGCAATTCAACAAGGTGCTAAAGAACTGATTCTCACAGGAGTAAATATTGGAGATTTTGGTAAAAGTACAGGGGAGACATTTTTTGAACTTATACAGGCTATTGATTGTATATCAGGCGATTTTCGTGTTCGGATTTCATCTTGTGAACCCAATCTTTTGACCGATGAAATAATTGATTTTGTAGCCCAATCCAATCATTTTGCACCGCATTTTCATATACCTCTACAATCTGGCAGTAATGAGGTGCTTGCTATTATGAAACGCCGTTATACCCGTGAACTTTTTGAAGAGCGTGTAAAGCATATTAAAAAAGTAATGCCTCATGCGTTTATTGGAGTAGATTGTATGGTGGGCGTACGTGGTGAAACAGAAGTATATTGGGACGACTATTTATCGTTTATCAAGCGATTGGATGTCAGTCAATTACATGTTTTTACCTATTCAGAACGTGCCAATACTCGTATGCTGGAGATGGACCTCTATGTTGTGCCCAAAGCAGAAAGACAACGTCGTAGTAAGATTTTACATGAAGTGTCGGAAGAGAAAACAAAGGCCTTTTATGCAAAACATGTAGGCAGAAAAACCGTGGTGCTGTGGGAATCAAAGAAAGAAGGAGATAAAATGGCAGGTTTTACGGATAATTATATAAAGGTGTATCGCCCTTATCAAAAAGAGAAAGTAAATACCTTTGAGGAAATTGTTTTGTGACATAAAATGCATTAATTTTGCTTTTTTTTCTCCAAACATTTGCGTATTTCAAAAAAAAACACTACTTTTGCAGCGTCAATGCAACTAACGTGTTGATTTCTTGAATATATTTCTCTAAAATCGAAATTTTACATAAATTTTTATATGCAATACGATATGCGAAAACTCGGGCGAATGACGCTCGAACAGTTGACTGAGATTGCGCAAACGTTCGACATAAAGGTTGGACGTGGAGACTCTTTGCAATCTATTATTTATCAAATTCTTGATGCGCAAGCAGATAAACATGGCGCCGAAGTACAAGCTCGCGCAGATGCCCGACAAGCAAGAAATGAAGAAAAACGCAAGGGCAAACGTGCACGAATACAAAATGCTCCGATGAAAGTCAATACTGATAATCTCAAAGGAAATCGCGTATTAACTACAGTAGGTAGTAAGGAAGAGACGATGGAGCAAATTAAAGAAGAACAGGCTAAACAGCCTGTTCCAAAGTCGGTTGTTGCTCCAGCCAAAACGACTATTCTTAATATGGAAGCACTCCCTAAATTGCCAGAACTGCCTCTTCAAGAAGAAATCGTGGCTCCTGCAGCTGCAACAGAGCCTGAAGTGAAGAAAAAACGTAGTCGTAAGGTAAAGGACACTGCGAAAGAAGTGGAAGTGTTGAGTACAAGCGAAGTTGTTGAAGACACTAAAACGGCAAATCAAGCTGAAACAGTGGTGGATGGGGATAAACAACAGGGAAAGAAACGAGGAAGACCTCGTAAGAATCCGTTGCCAGCTGAAGAAATGTCTGTAACAGAAACGTTGGAAGTTGCTGAGGTCGTAAAAGAGAACAAGACCACTAATGAAAATGCAACGGAGCAAAAAGTAGAGCCAGAAATCAAAGAGGTGAACTCTCATACATCAGGTCGCAAAAATGAGACTAAGGAGGAACGTCAGGCTCGTGTGAATGCTCGCATAGCCCAAATAACCCAACAAATAGCGAAACGTGAAGAACAAATTGCTAATGGTGAGGAGATTACTCCAATAAATGAAAAACCACAACCCTCAATGGCTCCTGAAGAAGAAATGCTTAATCGTGGAGCAGAAGCCTTTGGTGATACTATTTTAGCTGTGGGAACATTGGAATGTGCTCCCGATGGATATGGATTTTTGCGTAGTGCAGATTATAACTATATATCTTCTCCAGATGATATATACGTATCGCAGCAGCAAATACGCCAATTTAGTTTGAAAACGGGTGATACAGTGGAATGTACTATTCGTCCTCCAAAAGATACGGATAAGTATTTCCCCATGAAAGAAGTAATTCGCGTAAATGGAATCTCTCCAGCATTAGCAAAAGAGCGTATCGCTTTTGAGAATCTTACTCCGCTATTTCCAGATGAGAAATTCCAATTATGTAAAGGTAATATGCGCGATCCGCTGTCTATTCGTATCATAGACCTTTTTGCTCCTATCGGTAAAGGACAGCGTGGATTGATTGTAGCGCAACCCAAGACAGGTAAGACCGTATTGCTAAAAGAAATCGCCAATGCTATAGCGTCAAATCATCCTGAGGTATATATGATTGTTCTTCTGATTGATGAACGTCCAGAAGAGGTGACGGATATGGCACGCTCTGTGAATGCAGAAGTGATTGCTTCAACTTTTGATGAACCCGCTGAAAATCACGTGAAAGTGGCAAATATTGTACACGAAAAAGCGAAACGATTGGTCGAATGTGGTCATGATGTAGTGATATTATTAGATAGCATCACCCGTCTTGCACGTGCTTACAATACCGTAGCTCCTGCAAGTGGAAAAGTGTTATCTGGTGGTGTGGAGGCACAAGCCTTACACAAGCCCAAACGTTTCTTTGGTGCAGCGCGAAACATTGAGAATGGCGGTAGTTTGACCATAATAGCTACAGCATTAACGGAAACAGGTAGCAAGATGGATGACGTGATTTTTGAAGAGTTCAAGGGTACAGGTAATATGGAATTGCAATTGGATCGTAAACTAAGCAATAAACGTATTTTCCCCGCAGTAGATATTGCCGCTTCTTCTACTCGCCGCGATGATTTACTTTTGCCTGGAGATGTGTTATCACGTATGTGGGCAATTCGTAAAGAGTTGACGGATATGAATAGTATGGAAGCAATGGAGAAATTGAAAACTTTCATGGAGCGCACGAGTGATAATGATGAGTTTCTTTTAGCAGCTACAGGTGCGCGATAAAGTATGCGAATAATAATTATCAATGGTCCTAACTTGAATCTGCTGGGCAGACGTGAGCCCACGATTTATGGTTCTCGTTCTATGGAACAAGTGTTGTTGGATATACAACGCACTTATCCACAGTTGTATTTGGAGTATTATCAATCTAACCACGAAGGTGATTTGATAGATTGGGTGCAGGAATTTGGGCTGTTGGAAAAAAGTGATGAAGTGACGGGGATTGTTTTAAATGCAGGGGGATATACGCATACAAGTATAGCATTGCGGGATGCGGTAGTTTGTGCAAGAGTACCCATTGTGGAAATGCATGTGTCCAATATTACCGAACGTGAGGATTTTAGAAAAAAAAGTCTATTGACTGATGTTTGTGCCCATACCATCATGGGGTGTGGCGTTGATGGGTATCAAAAAGCAGTGGAGTGGATAATAAATAAATATGATTAGCTTGAAACATGCACTTTTGACAATATTAGTGTTCTTGGGACTGATAATGGTCACAGTACCCATACATGCGCAGAATAATCCGTATGTGGATGATAAATTGCTTCACTTTGGATTTTTTCTGGGTACAACATTTTCTTCGTATGCCATCGAAGAACGTTCGGCAGAAAATCAAATAAAGCTAAATAAAAATGATACTACTTATCATGCTCGTGTATCAGCTCCAGCTATGGGTGTGGCAGTAGGATTTGTTTCTGATTTACGTCTCACTCGTTATCTGAGTTTACGTTTTTGTCCAGCTCTTCAGTTTGTGCCAGGCACAACGATAACATACACGAGTGACCAATTAGCAGCAAATGATATTCGTGGTAATGCCTGCTCCAATAATAAACCGAGTATATTATCATTGCCCATTTCTGTTCCACTATATCTCAAGTGGTCGGCAGAACGTGAAATGAATTATCGCCCATATGTGATGGCAGGTGGCGGTATGACGTATGATGTGGTACTTGATAAAACTAAGTGCGTGGTTTTGCCTAAACCTTTTGATTGCTTTATCGAAGTGGGATTAGGTTGTGATTTCTATTTTCGTTGGTTTAAATTCTGTCCCGAATTGCGGTACCGAATAGGACTGTTGAATGTCGTGACATCTTTAAAAGAGGGTGAAGATATGGGCTGGGTGCCAGCACCTGATGATCGTTTTTATACAAATGCCATTCGGAGCATGACTAATCAGCAGATTTCGTTAATATTTAATTTTGAATGATGAAATTGCAGAACCAAATAATGGGTAGGCACAGAAAGGCTGTTTGTCTTATGGGCGTATTGTCTATTTTATTATCTATGATTTCTTGTACCGAAGAAATTATATCAGATGATCCTACGCTTCGCTTGAGTTTTTCACATGATTCGGTTTGCTTTGATACTGTTTTTACGGATATGGGCTCATCAACTAAGCGTATGCTTGTGTATAATCCTAATAAAAATGCTATCAAGATTCAACAAGTGCGAATGCAAGATGGTCAGTATTTTCGCATCAATGTAGATGGCGAAAATGAAATGGATAATTTGCGAAATCTTACGCTACAAGGTGGAGATAGTGTGTTTATCTTTATTCGTACAGATATAGATATTCAGCACTCCAATGCTCCTGTTCTAATAGAAGACTCGATTGTTTTTATGGTGAATGGTCATCAACAGCATGTGTATTTACAAGCCTATGGTCAAGATGTAGAAATACTGCGTAATGAAGAAAAATTAATGGTTTATGATCGTTTGATTCTCAACAAACAAAAGCCATATCTCATATATGATACAATAGTTGTGCAAGGTTTATTGTCTATTCAAGAAGGAACTACATTATATATGCATCAAGGTGCAATGATATATGCATATGGAACAGTATATGCTAATGGTACATTAGAAGAACCCATTGTTATTCGTGGTGATCGAACGGATAGGTTGTTTGATTCAGTTCCTTATAGAGTAGCTTCTGGGCAATGGGGAGGACTTTATCTTGTTCATCAAAATGGAACACCACGTCCTACACATCACCTGAAGCATATAGAAATCTTATCAGGAACAGTAGGATTGTATGTAATTTCAGAATCAACTACACATTTACCAACCTTATCACTACAAAATGCACGAATACATAACCATTCAGAGTATGGCTTGGTATTGCAGAATGTAGATGCGACTGTGGCGAACACAGAAATCAGTAATTGTGCATCATATTGCGTGTATTTGGCAGGAGGTAAACATTATTTTGTGCATAATACAATTGCTTCTTATTTTGGTTCCCCCTATACAACTATTAATATTCACAGCAATAAAACACGAGAAGATGTTGCGGCAGTATATATCAATAATCTAAGTAAAAGTATGGCTCCTACTGAAACGTCTTTTTACAATTGTATCATTTCTGGTGCTCGTAAGAATAATGTGGTAGTAGCAACTCCTCTTCCTACATACTATTCTGGAAATTTTGTAGGAAATTATTTGCAATGTGATTCGCTATCAGTAGATTATGCGAAAAATAATGTGTACGCATCTGATTCGGATACAGTTGTTTTCCGTAATGTGCATTATTTGCTAAAAGAATATCGTTACTATGATTTTCAGTTGGATTCTATTTCGCCTGCACGTGGTGTCGCGGATTCTACGATAGCTTTATCATATCCCTATGACCGTTTGGGACATAGACGCAAAATCAAACCTGACGCAGGATGCTACGAGTTTATAGATGAAAACAAAGAGTAAATTCGCCGATTAGATAATCGTTTCTCCTTTGTCTAAAATTCGATAGTTGATTGCTTCTAACAAATGTGGCGGTTGGATAGTGGCAGATTGCGCAAGATCGGCAATTGTTCGTGCTACTTTTAAAATTCTGTCATATGCTCTGGCACTGAATCCCATTTTTTCCATTGCGAATGCCAAAAGTCGGTCGCACTCATTATTTAATACACAAAACTCTCTCACTTGTTTTGGTGTCATTTGTGCGTTACAATGTACTGCATTTATAGCTGTGCGATTATATTCTGTGAAACGTTGTTGTTGTATCGCTCGAGCACGTATAACGCGTTCGCGTATAGTTGCACTATTTTCACTTGGCTTCGAATCTTTAAGCATTGTATATGGTACTGGTTGGATATCGCACTGAATGTCAATACGATCAAGCAATGGCCCCGAAATACGACTAAGATAACGATGAATTTGTGCTGGTGTACAAGTACATGGATGGGTTGGATTGTTTTCTCCATAATGCCCGCATGGGCATGGATTCATAGCAGCAATAAGCATAAAACTTGTGGGATAGTCCACCTTCATTTTTGCTCTTGTAACACAAATATGTCTGTCTTCTAAAGGTTGTCGCATAACCTCTAATGCATTTCTTTTATATTCTGGTAGCTCATCTAGAAAGAGCACGCCATTATGTGCTAAACTAATTTCCCCAGGCTGTGGATTTATTCCACCACCTACAAGAGCGACATCTGTTACCGTATGATGAGGACTTCGGAAAGGACGTTGTACTATCAGTGCACTTGACATACCATTGGCTTCTTTCCTATGTGCCATCATTCCTGCAACGGAATAAATTTTTGTTGTTTCTAATGCTTCATCTAGTGTTAAAGGGGGTAATATGGAAGGTAGACGTTTGGCCATCATACTTTTACCCGCACCAGGAGGACCTACCATAAGCATGTTATGGCCTCCTGCAGCAGCAACTTCCATGGCACGGCGGACATTCTCTTGACCTCGAACATCAGAAAAGTCTAAATCTGTAGAAAAAGCGTGTTGCGTAAACTCTGCTTGAGTATCTACTTTAACAGGGGCGAAGGATTGTGTGTTGTTTAGA
Organism: Paludibacteraceae bacterium; assembly: GCA_045591505.1. Taxonomy (GTDB): domain Bacteria; phylum Bacteroidota; class Bacteroidia; order Bacteroidales; family Paludibacteraceae; genus Colicola. The sequence continues at coordinate 18,595 of JAZNSW010000022.1, read as the reverse complement.
AAACGAACTACCTCATTCAATGTTGCCAACCCATATACTTCCATTCCTTCAACTACAGCTGCTTCGCGTGCGTTCTGCTCTGGTAATATGATACCTTTAAACCCTGCTTTATGAGCAGCCAAAGCAATAGGTAGAACACCTTGAATGGGTTGCAATGAACCATCTAAAGATAATTCGCCCATGATAAGATAATGCTCTAATAATTTTGTTTGCACTTCCTCTTCTGCAGACAATATACCGATTGCAAGAGGAAGATCGTATGAAGCTCCTTCTTTCTTTATATCAGCAGGAGCCATATTGATGGTAAGGGCATGACGTGGTTTTTTATATCCATTCACTATTAATGCTGCTATGATTCGCTCATGGCTCTCTTTTACAGCACTGTCGGGTAGTCCCACTAATGTAAATTCAAACCCAGGGACTGCATGTACTTCAATGGTAACAATTGCGGCTTCTATTCCTTGTGGCGCAGCTCCAAAACATTTGATTAGCATGATTGATTTAATTAAAATCCATTCTACAAATACCTTTTATAGACAAAGATAATATTTTACACTTCTATTCCGTTACTTCACATTTGGTATGCTATCCAATGGTATCTTGGTAGTTGATGAAGTTGTATCTTTTTTTTGTTTGATAGGCCAATTGAAATCGTGTTTGAAAATCAAACCAATGCCTTGTACCGTATTTGCTTGTTTTAGCGAGTATTTGTCCACAGTATGGGTGAAAGCTTTAGCACGCAGTTTACCATTTTGTGTGAGAAGATACTCAATATCTAAATCTCCAAAAAATGGACGATTACTTAAATCATTATAACGATACCCAAAGTTTCCATTGATAATTAGTTGACTAATTGGACGGATTTGGAAATTTGCTTCGTATTCTTGACTAGCCGTTTCCCCCTCTCCATCCGTACGGAAATTAAAGCCCATAGTGAAGACATCAGTTAATTTACTTAACCATGAGTTGATTTGCCCAGTTATAGTGGAAGATAGTAGTGAATATGTTTCGTTTAATCCAATAGTCTGTGTTCCTTGGAGGTAATCAGGCGTATAGAATCTATTGAAAACTAGTAGATATATAACTTGGCGCATTAACATTTCTTCAGTATTGATAATTGAATTTATTTGACTTTGTACCGATTCATCCGATTGTGGTAATTTAACAGAGAATTTCATAATAGGATTGAAGAGTTTATCAGTCATATGCAATACGCAACTTACTGGTACAGAAGTTCTATTAGTACCAACTTGTGACATGTCACTACCGAATAAATCTCGTAATGATGCAGTCGTGTTATAACTTCCTGTAATATCAACTATTGGGGATAATGGATCACCACTCCATGTTACGCTACTACCTTCTGCAATATCAAAGTTTCTTCGCACAATATTTCCTAATGAAAACGAGAATAATCCTGATTGTAAAGTATATGTACCTAACATGTGTATGTCGCCTGAAGAGTCATCGTAGTTTAGTTGTATATTACCTTCTCCTCTTCCTCGAATACCATCATCCCCCCCCATTTTAATGTAGATTTCAGTAGTGGGGGTTGCTTCTATTTGCAATGCAAGCAGGAGTTTTGTGGTGGGCGTTATAGTTTGGATATTGTCTTTTTCTTTATTGTTTAATAATTTTAGGAGTCGTTGTGAAGTAGTATCTGGAGACACAAAGTGAATAAATGATGATGAGGTAGTGGCTACACTAGCAGTATTGACACTTAGATAAAACTTAGAGTTGCCTTCTGTACGTGCGTTTACTGCAATTTTACATTCTGCATCATTGCCGTTAATATTCAAATCCCCCGTACCATACACTTTTCCATAGAATAGGGCCTGTGGCTCGTAAGGTAAATTCATTACTAACATTGTATCCACATGGGCATCAATGTTGTATTTTATGTTTAAGAAATTATTGTGTGTAATTTCTCCTTGAATATATCCTCTATGCCCTTCTGCATCATACACAACAGCTTGCGGAATACGAATCGCAGTTGAATCAAGTATAACAGAGTCATTAAAATAGAACGTAGCACCAAGTTGTGGTACGGTTACGTGAGCATCTTTAGCTTTTAGTTTGGCTGTAATCCATGTTTGTCTATTTTGTCCAAAAACTTGTAGATTACCAAAACCACGCCCAGTCGGATTGGTGAAGAAGGTACTTGTCCATTTATCAATCAATCCAATATCTACACTATCACAATCGATATCCAATCCCCACCATTTGGTTTCAGGAATAACTTTTCCCACAACGGAAACTGCTTGATGCATGGTAGAGTCTATCACATCTCCATTAATGATAATTGCTCTTTGAGCATAATCATAATATGCTGTTGCTGTCACATCACCTAAATATGTGTTGTTTAGTCCTGCTTTGGGTATATTAACATTTGCAGCCACCATGGGTTTGGACAACATACTATGGATAGTGCTATGTCCAGTTAAAGGTCCATTAACAGATATTGCATCAGCTACTAACGTGTAACTAAGAATATACTGTAAATCAATGTTTTGTAAATCAATATGCACCGAATCCTCTTCCGATGAAGAGGCTATACCATGAACAGCAATAGATTGATAATCTGTATTGAGCACAAAGTCCCTTATCTCTATAATTTTTTCCGAGGCATTATATGTTATATGTGATTCATTGATATTCCATATCGAGTCATTTAAGATGATTTCTGTGGGATGAATATGCATGTTTGCAAATGGTTTATTTGCATATCGATGCAATAAAGTAGAAATACTGATGGTTCCAGCATTGCGTACATTATCTGTATTATCCAATTTAATTGTGGCATCTAATTCATTATTAGCAGCAGAAAAGTCAATATATGCTTTTACGTCACCAATCTTAGCAGCTGTGGGATTGTCTTTAGGGAGTCTGTTGTACACATATAACGATAAATCTAAAGCATCGTTCATGTTATCTAATGAGAGAGTGATATCTTCTACTTGTGTGCCAGATGTATTAATTGTGGGAATATAGGCTTGTAATCCTAATTGATTTTCTCTCTCATTAATAAATCCCTTGATAGTAGGATGGGATGGTATATGAACGTCTAAGTCAAGAGTTTGTGTAATTTTATCTAACTCCCTAAAATATGCGTAGAAATTAACATTGTTTGGTTTTTTATTTTGTTTAGAAGGTTTGTCAACTAAGGCTGGTAGATAATTGTATATAAATTGTTGAAGCGTATTGGGTAGGGTAGTGTACTGAAACTCTCCAGAAAAATTAGCTGTTAAAAAGTCTGATTGAATATATAATTGTCGATGATTCTTTTTGTTTTTTTGATTATTATCAATCATTATTTTCATTTGATTCATGACTACTTGTTTTTCGCCATTCCGTAGATTCAGCGTATCAACTATGATATAACCAGCCAAATTGTCTAACATTTGGCGCGTACTGCCTGAGGTATGTAGGTTGATATATGTTTTGGCACTAATGACCATATCCGAATATTGGTCTATTAAATGAACTGCCGAAGGACGGAAATCTGTGATTTTCGCGGTAATATCTAATCTTGTATCCTCTGCTGACCAATCAATAAGTCCATCAATATTTAACGTTACATTTTCGTCTTGAATATTCAACAATCCTTTTATATCTTTCTTATTCATTTCTCCATCAAAATGAATATTCTTATAGGTGTAATTTTGATACTCTATAGCATCGATGTTTGCATCCGCAATACAATGAGTAAATTGCAAGGAGTCTAATTTTCCATCAACGTGTGCTTGGAAAGCAACTTTTCCTAAGTCAGGATTATTTAACATTTCTCCAACGTTAAATTCACTCGTGCTAACATGTCCACACCACTTGAAATCTTGAAGGGCTGTATCTGTTTCTAGCAATCCATTTACTTTTACTGCACCTAATTGTGAAGTGAATATGCCATGCAAATCTGTATGTTCTAATCTACCTGATATATCTCCTCGGTAGTGAATATGCCCGAGTGATTTAATGGCATGAGGAAGATTTACTGGTTTGGCTTGTAATTGAGATAAAATTTCCTTAAGAATATCATGATTACAATATAAATCATTGCAGTTAGCTTGTATATAAAGCGAATCTAATAGAGTGGGGTGGAAAATTGCTATATCACCATCAAATAAACGTTTTTGGTGATAATCAAGAAGCATTTTATCTGCGAAGATAGAATCTAATCCACCATGTAAATTGGCAGAAAATTTAGCATCTAATTGGTCTAATTGTGCACTTAAGGACAAATGATGAATAGTAAAATCCATCGAATCTGCACTAAATATTGGTAGATGTAGCGATAGGTTTATGTCGTTGATTAATAACTTATTATATCGTAAACGAGTGTCGGTTAAAGTTAATAAATCTACATTTAGACGTAATGGAAAACTATCAGTTTTTTGAATTTTATCTAGAATAAATTGACAATTAAGTATGGAATCATTAATAGTTTGGAGATTTACATATGGTTTGTCCAGTTGTGCATATGTAATATTTAAACGTTTGTCTAGTAACTCAAGCGGATGAAACTCTAAGAAAAAATGTTCTATATACGCTAATGTGTCATCTTGTTGATCAGCAATAAATACACTATCAAGTACCAAACAATTAAGTGGTTGATAATGTATGCGGCCTATGTGTATGTCTGCACCTATATATTTGGATAGATGAGTAGTGGCTTTTTGTGCAAAGAATGTTTGGACATCGCTTCGGCGCAAAATCAAAACTGCACTACCAAACAATATGAGTAGCGAGCCCAAAATAACACTTATGACAACAAGCACTTTTTTCATTATATATTCAAAAAGTGCGCAAAGTTACAAATTTTCTTGCATAAATGCAAGAGGTATTTATTTTTTCTTGTAAAAAAATCTACAAAATGCGGTAATCATACATTTGTCGCACTTTGGGGTACGCGCTTGACAAGTATATCTGCCATGGAGTAAAAGCCAATGATGTGCTTTGGGGATAAGGCTTTCTGGAATGTATTTGACAAGTTGTTTTTCGCTATCCAATGGTGTTTTAGCACCAGTTGTTAGTCCGATTCGTTCTGCCACGCGAAAAATGTGAGTGTCAACCGCCATTGTGGGTTGATTCCACCAAACTGCACAGACCACATTCGCTGTTTTTCTGCCAACTCCAGCCAAGGTTTGCAATTCTTCTCGTGTATCTGGTATCTTTCCTTCGTATGTAGATACTACACGTTTCGCCATTTCAACCAAATGAGTGGCTTTGCTATTGGGATAGCTAACAGATTTAATATGATTGAGAATCTCTTGAGGGCTTGCTTTAGCCAATGCCTCAATGGTGGGATAGGATTCAAAAAGTGATGGAGTTACCATGTTAACCCTTTTATCTGTACATTGTGCAGATAACATCACTGCTACCAATAATTGATATTCGTTTTCAAAATTTAATTCACTATCAGCAGTAGGCCATTCTTTTTCTAAAATGGCTAATACATTTTGGTATCGTTCTTTAATGGTCATTTTTGATCTCGGTATGTGCGACTTAAGTATTGTAGAACTTGTGTAACTTGCTTTTGTACATCCGCTGTTTCGGAGGAAATATCTTTGTTTTGTAAGCGAAGAAGCATTACTTGATATAGTAATGTTAAGCATGCTTCTATATCGCTCATTGTTGGGTTGTTTGTTTTGGCTTTCAGTATGTTAAGTGCAGGAGTTAGACGAATCATAGCTGCGCGATATGTCGCTTCTTGTTGTAAAATATCATCGTGCAATTCTTCTAACTCAGCAAGCGCATTTTTTGCCAGTTGTAGATGTCCAATATCCGTAATATTTTCTTGGTGCATCATATTGTATAAATCGTGCAATTCTTGGTTTGATTCGGCTTGCTGCGGAAATGCACGTAAGTAATCCTCTATCTGCCAAAGATAAAGAATATATTCTGCAATATTATTCTTCTTCAAAATCATAATCATTATCTAATAAATCGTTATAATCATCTGAAAAGAAATGTTCTATTTCTCTTCTGTCTTTTTTGGTGGGTCGTCCAGTACCTCTATCTCGTCCGCTTTGTGCAGCAAATCGGGCTAATTCTAAGATTTCCAATTGGTCAGGTGTTGTGATGTCTTCAAGATAATTCGGCACTAATTTTGCCCCTAAACGGTTTTCACTCAATTGCAATATGCGATAGGTGTAGGTAATAGGACCTTTGCGAACGGTGAATACATCGCCAATGTGAAATGTTCGACTTGGTTTTATTTCTACACCATTAATTTTTACGCGTCCACATTTGCATGCATCGGAAGCAATGGAACGTGTTTTATAGATTCGCATTGCAAAGAGATATTTATCTACACGAACTTCCATAACTATTTTATTGTTAATTGATTATTTACCATGCGAGTGATATATTGTTGTATATATGCTTTTAAATAATCTTCCATCGGTTTTGTGTTGGTAATTTGTTTATTTATCAAATTATTTTCTAAAAAGGGATCTTCTACATGATTATAAATAGCAGTTGTTTTGTCTCCATCAAATTGTATTAATAAACTATCAGAAAATATTTGATATACAGGATGTTGATAGCATATTGCATACGGGTTTGTCTTATGTTGTGTTAGGGCATTTTCCCCAAAGGCAAAATAATCGTGATTATATCCGATGTATTGTAAAACGGAAGGCATTATGTCCGTTTGGCTAATTACTTCATGATGCCGATAATCACCTTCTTCCCATTGTGGAGAGTAAAATGCGATGGGTACTTCAAATAAGCCTTTGGCGTTGGTATATTCTGGATATGTAAGTGCGTTAGTATGATCTGCTGTGATAACAAATAAGGTGTTTTGATACCAATTTTGTTGCCTTGTATAGGTGAAGAACTCTTTTAGTGCATGGTCAGAATACCCAATGCATTGATGAATGGGTTTTGTGCCTTTAGGAAAAATATTCTCATATTGCGTTGGAACCTTAAAAGGATGATGGCTTGAAGCCGTAAAAACAGCCGTCATAAATGGCTCTTGCAATGTGTTCATTGTTTGAGCATAATATTGCAAAAATGGTTCATCCCATATAGCCCAGGTACCGTCAAAATCTTTATCATGTCCGTATTCATCCATTCCGTAATAGTATTGAAAACCAGCAGAACGGGCGAATGCTTGAAATCCCATACTTCCATTGGGAGCTCCATGAAAAAAGGCGGTTGTATAACCTTCTTTGTTAAGGCAATCTGCGATAGATGAAATTTCATTAGTAGAGTACGGAGTAACGATGTATGGCTCAATTAGCATGGGTATGGATGCTAATACGGATGGCATAGCATCAATAGATTTTCTTCCTGAAGCGAATGAATGTTCATATGTGATGCAATGCTGTAGGAGCGAATCTAAAAATGGGGTATAACCTTGATAATTCCCGTTATCTAATTTGGAATTGTAGAAGCCAATATATTCCTTTGAAAATGATTCTAATATAAGAATGACAACGTTCGTTTTAGGAGGTGTAGTATGATTATGCGATGTGATATGAAGTGGAGACATTACTTGTGGTAAGTCTTCATGAGAAAAATAATGAGGAATAGTATAGTTAGTATTTTCCAATGATTTCATTAGCGAAAAAGGCGTGTTAAGGATAATAGCAGTTTCTTGTGGTTTATTGGTATATTGTAGGGCGTTCGAAATTGTTAATGGACGAGTGTATTTTCCAAATCCTCCACGAATACCAATTACGATGAAATATACGGAAAATAGAAGTACAATGATTTCGCGTAAATAATACCATACCATTGAACGTTGTTCTGACCATAGTGGCATTTTACGATAAAGAAAGACCATTGCTGTTAGCATGAATATGCCAAATAGTGTTACATACCAATATTGCCATGCGGACTGCAAAAAGATACTCAATAGATTGCTATCATTTTCAAATTCAGAAAAAAAGGTGCATGTAGTACGTCGATCAGTAAATCGAATATATACCATATCCATGCAATTGATAATGATACCGATTGCATTGGGTAGGTAGTAAAACCATTTTGTAATAGCCTGATATATAGCGTGATTGCGTATTTTGATTGGTAAGGGGAATAATGCTAATAGAAGATATACTGAATTTAGGTACAAGAGTGCAGTTAAATCAAAACGTGTACCTCCTGCAATCATTTCCCAGAGATGTTTTGAGTCGATATTGGGATATAGGTCCGTGTTTGTCCAATAGAAAAAAAGGCGTGATAACGTATATATTGCCATCACGAGTAGCAAATTTGTTGTTGCTACACTCCACGGATGTCGCCAAAATGCTTTCATATATCGCTCAGTACTCAATTTTCAATGTTTTATTTCCCATTATATAGATTCATTGTTCTATCCATACCTTGCAGACAGAACGATGGAATAATCTCGTTTACAATTTTTAGACGTTCGGGGAGTATTTTTTTCTCTTCTTCACTCCATTCGCCCAATACGAAATGACATTGTGCTCCTTTGGTAAAGTCATTGCCAATACCAAAGCGCAAACGAGAGTAATTTTGCGTACCTAATACTTGTTGTATGTGTCCTAAACCATTATGTCCGCCATTACTTCCTTGTTTACGCATACGGATGCTACCAAAAGGCAGATTAAGGTCATCTACTAAAACGAGCATGTTTTCTACGGGGATTTTCTCTTGTTGCAACCAATAACGAACCGCATTCCCGCTGAGATTCATATATGTAGAGGGCTTGAGAAGAAGTATCTCTGCATTTTTGACGCGACAACGCGCCACAAATCCATACCGTTTATCTTCCCATATGGCATTTTTACTTTCCGCAAAAGCATCTACCATTTCGAAACCGATATTGTGGCGTGTATGTGAGTACTCATCGCCAATATTTCCTAATCCTACAATCAAATATTTCATATCCTTTCACTTTTCACATTCACCTCTCACCTTTCACCTCTAAACTAACAAGAGCGGAAAAGTTATCTTTTCCACTCTTATGATACTACCGCTCTTATGAGTGGTTATCTATTACTTCTTTCCTGTGGTTGCAGCTGCTTGTTGGCTTGCGCGAGTTGCTTTTACTTGAGCAACGCAAGCATCTGCTGGGTTCATCAATTTTAAATTCTCTGCCATTGGAACGTCAGCCACTGCGATTTTTTTGCCCAAACCGAGGGTGGTAACGTCAATTTCTACGCGGTTAGGAATTTGTGTATAGATACCGTTCACTTTCAATTTCTTCATCTCCAAAGACAATTTACCACCGGCTTTTACACCTTCTGCGTGACCTACCAATTGTACTGGGATAGAAACAGTTACTGGTTTTTGCTCGGTTACTTCCAAGAAATCAATGTGGAACAACTCTTCTGTTACTGGGTGGAATTGCAATTCTTTAACCACTGCCATCTTTTTAGCCTCACCGATGGTCAAGGCTACAGCCATTGTGTCTGGAGTGTAGATGAGTTTGCGTACATCATCAACAGATACTGTAAAGGTTACATTCTCGCCATTGCCATAAAGGTTGCATGGAACAAGGTTCTCTTTGCGGAAAGCTTTAGAAGCTTTTTTGCCGTACTCGCTACGTGGAGTACCTACCAATTCAAATGTTTTCATTGTTTATAAAGTGTTACTCAATATAGGGCAGAATATCCAGCTTTTAAAACTTAGGTTAGCACCAAACGCTAAACGCTAAACTCTAAACCGCCGTTTGTGTGGCTGCCCGTATCCCATCACACGTTGAGACTTTTCTCAAAAAAAGCCCGTTTAACGGGCTTCTTTGTTGACCAACCTGGAATCGAACCAAGATTTTCAGAACCAAAATCTGACGTAATAGCCTTTATACCATTGGTCACCATGACACTTCCTTTCGAAAGCGGGTGCAAAGGTACTGCTTTTTTTTGATATGACCAAATTTTTCTGCAAAAAAGTGCAATTTTTCTGCATTTTTCTGCTTTTTGCCCTCAAAATCCAGCCTCATCACCTCATCACCCCATCGCCTTCTCGCCTTATCGCCTCATCGCCTCTAACCTCTCGCCTCCACAATATAATAATTCTTTTTCCCTTTTTGGCAGAGGAGATATTTACCATTTAGCAGCATATCAACAGTGATTGCCTTTTGTGGGTCGGTGAATTTCTCTTTATTGATGGAGAATCCGTTTGCGATAATCATCTTGCGTGCTTCGCCTTTGGAAGGGAAAATTTTTGTTTTCTCAGCCAATAGGTCGAGTGGTGGTATGCCTGCCTCTATATCCTCGCGGCTGATTTCATATTTCTCTACGCCATCAAATACTTGCAAGAACATCTCCTCATCTAATTTGCTCAATGCCTCGTGGGTAGCATTACCAAAGAGAATGTTACTTGCCTCTACTGCGGCTTCGTAATCTTCGCGGCTGTGTACCATCACGGTCACTTCTTCGGCTAAGCGTTTTTGCAAACTGCGCATATGTGGAGCTTGATCATGCTCTGCGATGAGTGCATCAATCGTTTCTTTGTCAAGGCATGTGAAGATACGGATATAGCGTTTGGCATCATCATCGCTAACGTTTAACCAGAATTGGTAGAAACGATATGGGGTAGTGTATCTGCGGTCGAGCCATACGTTGCCGCTCTCTGTTTTGCCAAATTTTCCACCATCTGCCTTGGTAATCAATGGGCAGGTCAAGGCGAAGGCTTCTCCGCCACCCATTTTCTTGATGAGTTCAGTACCTGTGGTGATGTTGCCCCATTGGTCACTACCGCCCATTTGCAGTTTGCAATTTTTATGCTTATTGAGATATACGTAGTCGTATCCTTGCAGCAATTGATAAGTAAACTCTGTGAACGACATTCCTTGGCTGCACTCGCCATTAAAGCGTTTCTTTACAGAATCTTTAGCCATCATATAGTTCACCGTGATGAGTTTTCCTACTTCGCGTGCAAAATCAAGGAAGGTGTAATCTTTCATCCAATCGTAGTTGTTTACCAATTCGGCAGCATTCTCGCCCTCGCCGAAGTTTAAGAAACGCTCCAATTGTTTTTTGATACACTCTTGATTATGACGCAGCGTAGCTTCATCTAAGAGGTTGCGTTCTGCTGATTTCCCGCTGGGGTCACCAATCATACCCGTTGCGCCACCAATCAATGCAATGGGTTTATGACCTGCATTTTGAAGGTGTTTGAGCATCATAATACCGCAGAGGTGTCCAATATGCAAACTATCTGCGGTTGGATCAATACCCAAATATGCAGCAGTAGGTTCTTTCAGTAATTGTTCTTCTGTACCGGGCATCATATCTTGCAACATGCCACGCCATCTTAGTTCTTCTACAAAATTTTTCATTGCCTAATATATATTATAAGGTGTATAATCAGAATGTTAAATCGGGGTAATCAAAAAATCGTGCAAAGTTAATACTTTTTTTGGACATATACAAGAAAATTGAATTAAAAATCGAATTTATTACCTTTCAATACTTAGCGATTAATTAGTGATTAATTAGTGATTAATTAGTGATTGATTAGTGATTAATTAGTGATTGATTAGTGATTATGCTACCTTCACCGAAGGATCATCATCAGTTTAGCAACACAACGGCTACATTTACACAAAAAAAGTGTGCCCAATTTGGACACACTTTCCTGTTGTGTATGTAATCAGTAATTACTTAACTACACCACCAAGTACATTGTACTTCACGCCTTCTTTCATGATAAAGAATTGACCGTTCTCTATCACTTTGTTGGCGTTCTTCTCTACAACGACGTTCTCAACACTTGTTGCAGTTGCCTCATATACGATATGTGCAGGTACGTCGTATGAGTTGAGCGCGTCAATAGTCACTTTCAAATGACCATTTACGTTCTCTACTACCACGTTGCCACCTACCATGAAGTAGCATGGAATTTTGATTTGCCCTGCAGCATTCATTTGACCATAGAATGAAGGATAGATACTTCCATCTACTACGCCCACACTTGCATATACGCTACCTACTGCAAAACTATCGTTGATTGGATAGGTGCCTGCTGGGATGGTGATGGTAGGATCAACAGTGTTCATAATAAATGCTACAGAAATCATATCGCTACCATCTGCTGCGGTGATATCCAAATATATTTGATTGCTACTTACGTAGTCGGTGTTTATCTCTACTACGTCAGCATCGCTGTAAGTGCGGTTAACCTCACCTTCGGTCATATCATATTGCAAACCTTGTTTGGTGCTGAGGTCATACTCGCATACGACATGTACAGGAACATCGTAAGAGTTGGTTGCATTTACTTCAATTTTCAATTTACCATCAGCTTCTGATACAACCACTTCGCCTTCTACAAGGAAATAGCATTTATCAACGCCACCGGTTGGAGATAATGTTCCATATACAGAATATGTAAGAGAACCTGAACTAGAAACACCAGAACTCTTTAATACTGTTCCGTAATCTTGTGAGCCATTAATTGGATAGGTGCCAACAGGAATAATCGTTGTAGGATCTGCTTCCTCTACAAAGAAGAGCAAGCCAATAATATCAGATTGATCTGCTGCAGTAACTTCAAAAGTTACATACCCATCTGTAGCAATATAATTGCTGAGTACCACATCATCTTCGGTGGTATAGGTACGATCTACACTACCCGTTTGCTCATCATAATCTAAACGAACCTCTGGAATAATCACTTTAGCCAATGTATGTACTTGATACAGTAGAGAGTCTGCACCCATTAATTCTGCATTTACATCAATGACAGAGTCGTTGATTGATGTGATGACTGCTTTTGCATCAAGAACAGAAGTAGAAGTAGTATCTGTGCCATTGAATTGAGAAACGAATGTGTAATTAAGATCAAAATCCTCGTTTGCCCATTCACCAATAAGATCGGTTGTGATAATATCCAAAGCTACAGCAAATTTATCATTCTCAGTATAGATTTGGTAATCGCCCCAACTCTCATAGAATGTTGCTTCACCTACTTGTGTGCCAAAGTCAACAACTATTGTGTCTTTTGGTTCTGGAATAACGAATTGCATATCAATATTATACAATACATTGTCTGCGCTCAAAGCAGTTGCTACCAAATGACGTGTGCCATCTTCTTTAGTGGACAATTCTGCGGTTGCAGTGCCCATTTCAATATATGTGGAATCTGCTATTGAAAAGAGGCTAACACTTGTGTGTTGGCTATCATACACACCATCCAATGCCTCATAGCCAGTTAGTGTTACTGATATTTGATATTCGCTGTTGCTACCATCGCACCAGAATATACCAAACCAAGAAGCCAACGCATCATCAACGATTAGATTGCCAACTACAACATCAATTGTATCGGTAGGAGCAGGCAATGCGTAGTAAAGCATAGTGTGATACAGCACGGTATCTACGCCCAAATAGGTAATATCAAATACATATTGTCCCTCTTCCATTGTCACAATAGCAGAAGCATCCATCACATCTACAATATTCATTTCTTCTACTGGACCAAAGCCCACGAATGAACCGATTGGATAGAAATCCTCAGTAAAATATTCGCCAAGAATGCTTTCTGATGCAATGAGAGCGGAAACTGTGACTAATTCATCATTATAAGTGGTTTGACCCTCAATAGCAAATGATGCTTCTCCGTCTTGCAAATTGGTATTTTCGGTGATGACAAACTCAATGGTTTGCTTTGGGGTAATTGTTTCATAGAAACCAGTAACTACATACACTTTACCGTCGCTACCATCAATTGTTGCATTCAAATCAACGCGAGACAATGTGCTCGAAAAAACTGTTTCTGTGATAGTTAATTCTACTGCATTAAAATTAACGACCACGCCTTCTCCTGTGTAATCGTAAATTTTAGAGTAAGTCATTAAGAAATCTTCCGTTGTAAATGTTCCTGTGAACGTTTCTGAGAAATAGTCAAAATATATCTCGTATGTTTGTTCTTCGTTCATTACACCTACATACCACTCACCTGGAAATTGCTGTATAGCAAAATAAGCCGCCTCTACATATACAGTGTCAGCTGAAGCCGCTTTAGCTGCAGGAGCCAAGTGACGCATTTTCTTGCTAACTGCTTTGCGGTCTTTGCTTAACTTTTTGGTGAAAGATTGTTTGAGAGATTGAGCTTTGTGAATAGCAAACTCATTCTGGATTTGCTTTTTCTCCAAAGTTGTTGTAGTTGTTTCATTACTTGCCATACTGAACTTGCTCATTTCAACTGGATAAGTTGAATTAGCCATGGCACATAGTGCTATACCAAGCACCATGAATAAAGAATAAATCTTTTTCATAAAGATAAAAATTAAAAAAAATTGTACCTATGTTTTCGATTACGACTAATACCTTATTTTATCGCCAATGCGAAAACGCTTGCAAAATTAGTGTTTCTGCATGATATATGCAAATTTTCACTAAAAATATTGTTAATTTTGTGCATTTTTTTGTTGGAAACACTGATTTGAACTTCCAAATGGCAGCGAAATTATGAAAAAATGGAAAAAAAAGCTATCTTATTTGGTCAATTGAAAAAAAAGTAGTACCTTTGCACCCGATTTTCGACTATAGTCTCTGGCGATCAGCATAGAGCATTTTTTTATGGCTCGAACAGTAGCGTATACTATAGCCTATTTAACCCATTAAAAAAGAAAAGAAATGGATTTGATGAAAATTGCCGAAGAGGCATTCGCTGGCGAGAAGAAAGAGTTTCCAGCATTCGCTGCAGGTGATCAAGTGACTGTGGCTTATCGTATTAAAGAGGGTAACAAGGAGCGTATTCAAGAGTTCCGCGGTGATGTTATTTGCATCCATGGTAGCGGTGACAAGAAGCGTTTCACTGTTCGCAAGATGTCTGGTAACATTGGTGTAGAGCGTATCTTCCCAATGGATAGCCCATTCATCGAGAAAATTACTGTGAACAAATACGGTAAAGTTCGTCGCTCTAAATTGTATTACTTGCGTGCTCTTACTGGTAAGAAAGCTCGTATTCCAGAGCGTCGCGTGAAGTAAGAAAACTATCGGATAACGGACGCCGCGTCGCCGTTAATGGACGCGGCGAACCGCTATCGGATGGCGGGTATTGCCAAATGGTGTAACGGTAGCACTACAGATTCTGGTTCTGTCTGTCTGGGTTCGAATCCTAGTTTGGCAACAAAAAAGAAAGACTCTCAGACTGAGAGTCTTTCTTTTTTATGCTGAACTCATGGCTTCGAACCCACCTAAAGGGGTGTTATATCTTTTTCTTAGCAATAAGGGTAATATTGTTTCCTACTAATTTTTGACCACTAGTAAGCTCTTCCCCGTTATATTGTATAGTGAAAACAATGGCATTGGAGTGAATGGTGCCCATTCCATATACGGCTACTTGATAGTCTTCTGTTTCTAAACGGTTTGTGGTGCCGCCAAGAAGACTGCTCTCAGTGACATAGTAACTAACGGTTAAGAGTTTGTTGAAAGGGTTGAAAGTAATGGTATTGCCTTCAACGGTTGCGTCCGTAGTATATGTACTCCCATCTTCGGCAAAGAAGATGAGCATGAGTGTGGTAGGGTCTTTTTGAATAATTTCTAATGTACCTTTTTCGTGGTCAAGAATCAAATTTCTTGTGCCTCCTAAAGTAACATTCCCGCTGGATTGATAGTGGTATTCTCCAATGAATGTGTCATGGGTATTTTCGCATGCGCAGAAACATACGAGTATGCTAACTAAACCAAGAAATGAGAGAAATTTTTGCATAGTAGTAAAATGATTATATTTTGCGACAAAGGTAGTACTTTTTTTTTATTGTAGCAAATATTCACCCATATATTTTGAAAAAAATGTAATTTTTATGGCAAAAATTTGTACAATCAAAAAAAAAATCGTAACTTTGCAGACTCATTTTAATATGCTACTACGTGCGCCCGCCCGCGCGTGTATATATTAAGGTGGCAGAGATAGAATAAAAACAAACTTTTTATATTAATTAACTTTATTTATTAATCAAAAATCAATCGTTATGAAGAAATTTTCTTTATTTCTTTCTGCAATTCTCTTCTCTGTGATGAGTTTTGCTGCTGCTTTGGGAGATGGCTATTCCAAAGTAACTGACATTACTACTTTGTCTGCTGGTGACAAAGTTGTATTGTATTGCGACGATGCTGAACTCGGCGTAACAGGCTGGGATGGTAACAAAACTGCTACCGTTGCTGCTGAAGGCTGGGTTGAGTATGTAGTAGAGGCAGCTGATGGCGGTGTTCTTCTCAAGGATGGAGACCAATACATCGCTTTGACAGCGAAAAATGGTTTTTACTACACAGCTACAGGTAGTGTATGTAAAGTGACTGCTGATGGTCTTTTGTGCATTACTTTGGCAGCTGATGGTAAAGATTACATGTTGTATGAAAATTCCAACAATGGTAATCCTCTTTACCGCATGTATGTGGACAAATCATCTGACTCTCGTTACAAACCAGTTTATGTGTATGAGGTGATGGCTGCTGATGAGGAAAAACCAGAAGTAACCGTTCCTACTAATGCTGAATTGTGGGAAGCGTTCAAACCTTATTACAACACTTATTATGGTCTCGCACGTGCTGACCAGCCTATTGAGAATGTAACTACTTTTGCTGCTAATTACATGATGGACATCATGACTAATGCTGCTTCTGAGTATAAATGGTTGGGTGATTACGTTGCAAAAGTAACTACAGACGCTGGTCGTACTATTGATACCGAAGTTCTTTGGCGCTTTGGTGTAGCTGCTTTCTTCAACTGCAAAGCAGAGGCCACTTCTACATGGAACGGCAACGCTGACTTTACCGAGGCTGGTAAACCAGAGAATTGGGGTCCTTACTATCTTGCTGCTCAACAACCTGCCGCAGATCCTTGCACCGAGGCAATCGCTGTTAATTGGGATGAGAAAATCAATTTGGAGGCTAACACCGACAAATGGTATGCCATGAATTTGACAACTGCTATTGAAGCAGGTAAGGACGTTGTGTTCACTCTTACTAACACTTCTGCAGACTCTGTTGTTGTTACCGTTGAGGCGCACGAATATTGCCCAACTGATGAGTGGAGTATGATGAACAGTTCTACACAAACCATCAAGGGTAACGAAACAATCTCTAAAGTGCTTGATTATGCTAAATATTTGGAAGGTCAAGTAGAAGTTATTTATGTTCACGTTGTAACAGTTGGTGGTTCTTTGGATCTCGGAATTGAACCTGTTCAACCTACTAACGAAACTGTTTACTTTGTAAACGCTCAAAACTGGGGTGCCGTTTATGCATACGTATGGGATGCTGAGGGTAACAATGGTGGCGCATGGCCAGGCGTTGCTGCTACTAAAGAGAAAGATATCTTTGATGGTGATGTGCAAATTGGTGACTATGACGTATATTCTTATACTGCTGAAGCTGGTGCTTTTGTAAACGTAATCTTCAACGATGGTTCTGGCACACAAACTTCTGACCTCGTTTGGGAGGCTGGTAAGTACTACGTAATCGACGGTTGGTACACCAAGGAAGAGGCTGAGGCTAAACTCGCTGCTCCAATTGCTGACATCTGGACTGTAGCTGGTGCTCCTGCTACCGTATTTGGTACTGAGTGGGATCCTGCTAACGCTGAAAACAATATGGCTCTCCAAGAGGATGGTACATACAAATGGGAGAAAGCTGACCTTACTCTTGCTGCAAGCAACATCCAATTCAAGGTGGCTAAAAACAACTCATGGGGTGAGGCTTATCCAGCTGATAACTATAATTTAGCTATCGCTGAGGCTGGTATCTATACTATCACCATCACCTTCAATCCTGCAACCCAAGAAGTGGTTGGTACAGCTACCAAGACTGGTTCTGCAGTAGTTATCCCAACTATCGCTATCGCAGGTGATATGAACGGTTGGAACACAACTGCTAATGAGTTTGTTGTTGCTGATGATGAGTTGACCGCTTCTCTTACTCTCCCTCTCGAAGCTCAAGACTATGGCTTCAAGATGATTATTGCTGGTGGTTGGACTTCTGATGGTGCTACTATCACACGTGAGAACAATACTACCGTATTTACAGGTGCTAATGGTGGCAACTCTACTTTGACTGCTGACGTTGCTGGTGAATATACTTTCACTTGGACATATGCAACTAACACATTGGTTGTAACCTATCCAGAGAAACCAGCAATCGAGTGGCTTGTAATGCCTCTTGAAATCAGCAACTTGACCACAATGGAAATGCCTGTAGAGGGTGTTACCTATTTGCAATTGACAGGTCGTGATGATATGAATGATGCCGACGTAATGCTCTTCCTCAACAACTACACAGGCGAGGAGAAAGCTTACGAAGTAAACGTTGAGAGCTCATTTATGACCTTCGGTGGTCTTGAACTCACCGTTATGGATGGTTCTATCACCAAGTCTGTTGACCCAGAGTTGGGCGATGTATATGCTGGTATTGTTCACGCTTCTGTTGAAGAAGACGGCGTAGCAATGTACGTTGAGTTTACTCTCAAGATGTATGCTCTTCCAGCCATTGAGATTGCAATCGAGGATGTAGAAATCACAGTTAATGAGGAAAGTGCAATTGCTACCTTCGCTGCTACATGGGAAGGCAGTCCTCTTTCTGTAGAAGTTTCTGGCTTCGAAGAGGTAGAGTTCAAAGAGTATCCAGAGTGCTGGCTGTCTATCGGTGATGACAACGTATGGGTTGACGCTGCTGCTGGTCCT
>JAZNSW010000021.1:0-107795 GCA_045591505.1 Paludibacteraceae bacterium | reverse complement strand
ACCTTCTGGTATAGTGATTGATTTGAGTGCAAAGCAACTGCGGAATGCTCGGTCGTCAATGCTTGTCACCGCATAAGTGGTACCATTATATTCCACAGTAGAGGGGATGGTAAAAGAACTTATACCATAGTAGTTCTCACTTGAGAAACTAACTTGGCATGTCACCGCTACGGTATATGGCTCGGAACTACTTGTGATATTGTAGCACAAATAATTATCGCCCACAAAATCGAATGCCCAGACGGCATAGGTAGCAAATATCGCCACGAAAAGGGATAGAAGTTTTTTCATATGCTTCATGTTTATAAGGTCATACAAAATCGCTGCAAAGTTACTAATAATAATTTACATTTGCAATACTAACGCTGCAAAATATGTACATACCTCACCCCGTCCACACGGAACTGAGTGAGGATATGTACGATTAAAAGTTGCAAAATCTACTTATTATTTGCAATTTTCTCACTTCTCACGCTACCATCACTCATACGATGCTGTAGGATATACATACCATTAGGTAGGTCTGTAGCATCATGCTGACCGCCAGAGATAGTCTGTATCAACTGACCGCTAATAGTGTAAATGGAAGTGGAAACGATTACTTCATTTTCTGTGCTCTCCAAACCATTGTTAGTTACTACCTCATCAGTTGAATTTGTGTCGTCTGACGGTGTCGTTGGTGCTACACGCTGTGGAGCAGACGCAACATTTGTTGTAGGAACTTCAATCTTAATGTGCAAATTACTACCTGTCTTTGCATGAAAACCGGGCTTTAACACTACCTGTTTTGTAACTTGCATTTTTACTTCAGTACCGCTATCTATTATACATTCTCCTGTGGTTGATATAGAATCAATAACCCTAACATATGCATAATTTGCATTATTAAGCAAGGTATCAGTTAATAATAAAACAGATGAGAAATGGAAAAAGTTACTTATCGTATTGACACGTTCATTCCATATACGAGCGTTATTTGAAATTTCATCTCCTGTTGCTATGCCGTTGTATGTGATATTGGGATTGGACCAGTGAAGAATTCTTGGACATGAACATCCGTTATCTCTACATAAATAATAATATGCCATAATCGTTCTCCAAGAATTTTGTCCATTTAAGTGGACAAAACCATGTGTATATGATGGAGAAACATAAGGCTCTACATATGCATCATGGTGACATCCTACAATATGACCTATTTCATGCACAAACGAATATTGATTAAAACAAGATGTACTAGCTTGCACTGCACAAAAGGCATAATCATAATTTGCATATAGCCACCCCATTCCACAAAAATCAGAAGATGCTGTTAATAATACACATACATCAGCACCATATTTTTCTCTAATATAGTGTATCTCATCCATGTATCCTTCATTTTTTGAAGTGAAGTTAGATAAATCATCATCAAAGTTAATACTAGTATATGATGTTTCTCCTAAATAAACTAACTCCAATTGTGCACCTATGTCACTATTCACAAAACTTGCATTTGAATAAAGAACAGCTTGTTTTACATGACTAACAATATTCTTTCTAAAACTATTGTTAATATCAGAGGTGTAAAATACAGCAATGCGTACTATAGTGTCTTGTGTGTTGTATATTTGGTTATCTTGACTTTTACCATATTGAGGAGGTTCTAACGGTTTATTTGAATCTGCAATAGAACACATATCTATCTCTGACAAATATAAATTACCTATAGAATCTCGCTCTATGGAATAATGAAATCCGTTTTTTTGAAGCATACCAGACAACTGATTTTGATAAACAGAAACCGCTAGCATTATGGAGTCGTTTTGAAAGATAACACCAAAATCATTATCACCTCTATTCTCAGTATACAATAAAGGTAATGTATAAATTTCATTATCTATGCAAACACTTAGCTCATCTTCTAGAAGGTCTTCTATTGACACATCAATAGTTGCTATTATAACTGCATCATTACTATTGCTACCAACATTACATCTATTTATCTGCATGATACCAGCAAAAAGATGTAATGGTAAAAACAGCAATAACGCTATCACATATGTTTTCATGCTTGTTATGTTTTAAAAGATTAATAAATTTCTTCATAGATTTCCACCAACGATTTTATTTCCATAATAGAATCTAACCGTTGTATGATGTTTTGGTAGTATGAATCATAGAATGCTTCTAATTCCTCCCATGACATGTCTCCCGCATAATCCAAATTTGTTGGAGAATACTCTATGTTTGGGTCTTTGTGCGTTGGAATATAGTTTACAGAAAAGTAATGTGTTATATATGGTAGATAATACAAGGAATTATATTTTATGTCTCCAGTGTATAAATCAAAATCTTCAATAGTAATCCAATACTCTTCCACAATAGGGCTGCTATCATGAGGCGTATCTAAAGGCCATGCTTGATTCCATGTTTCTTGTGTTTTATACGATTCAAATAGTATTGTTGGGGTAAACCATGATGTCCAACGCCAATCTACCAATACATATCCTTGTTTTAACTCATGAAATGGACATTTACCTTGCATATTTTCCCAACATCCATCAGGCAGATATTCAGAAGATGGATGAATACAAAAATACTCGTCAAATCGATTTGTTAAAATATAATCCTTATACTCTGGTTTCTTAAATTTTAAGATTGTCAATGATTCAAATCCAGGGTCGCCTATCATTGGTGTTTCTTTAATAAATGTAATACTATCCACCTCAGCCACCACAAAATTTGTGGGTACTCCATCCTGCCACACTTGCATTTGTCGTTGAGCAAATGTAATAGATGTGATTGATAAAAACAATCCGAAAAATAAAAATTTTTTCATAATAATTCGGTATTTTAAGGTATCAATTATGAATCACTTTCCTTGCGATATATCCTTGGCTTGTTTCTAAGAACAGAACAAAAACTCCCGAAGCAGGCAGAGTGATGCTTGCCGTATCTACAGAGGCAAGCCTGTCGTTTACAAGCACCTTGCCAGACACATCTACTAAATACAAGTGCTTAATGGCTGCGTTACTATTAATCGTCAGTATATTGCCCGATTTAGAGATATGAATGGAGTTAATGTTTACATTCTCAACCGCAGAAGTATTATTTTCGCTAAAAGTAATTTTCTCTACATCATCCAATGGTAAGCGGAATTCGCCTTCTGAAGTTGTCATTACCAATACATCTTCTTCAAATGTAATGTGCTGAATAGTTACTAACGAAGCATATAGCACCGTACCATCCACTTTTTGCACATGCAAACTACTTGGCTCTTGTGCAAATATCAATATTGGTATAGACAACAACAATGTAGTAAAATAAATGATAACCTTTTTCATAAGATATTATTTCACAGGATTTTACTTGTTCAACTCCATTTCGAGCGCTTTGATTCTCTCCTCTTGTTGGAGGATATAGAGTGTCAACTCCTCAATCTTCTGCAAAAGTTGTGTTTGCAACTCGTTTACACCTATACCATTCTCTTGCATCTCTTGAGCTGATTTGATTTCTGGCAAGTGCTTGTTTTCCTGAATAAAAGTCTTTACCTCGCTCAATGGACGCAATTGATAGTCATCTGCAAACACGAAGTCTGCACCTGTAGTACTTACAATAATCTCACTCGCACGGATATTACCATCTGCGATAATACTACTAGCATGAACCGTCCCTGCCACATCCAACTTGTATTCAGGATCATCCACGCCGATACCTACTTGACCAGAACCTGCGGTCATAATCACATCTCCGTTTGATGTATAGCGGTTGATATATACATTGCGGTTGCCATAGCCGTTAGGATTGCCACTCAAAATCAAATATCCCTCGTTACTACCACGAATCATACCACCACGCGCAGAACCAAAGCAAGTATATTCATTATAATCATCACCCAAGATTGCAGTGACTTTTGTACCCATAAAATCTTGATAACCTGATGTGCTAAATAAACCAGAAACAACCTCTACATCACCATTTAACAAAATAGATTCTGTAGAAGGATGCTCATCTATCACTGCATAACGAATGGTAATAGCAGGGTCTTTAGGTTGGTAAGAATAATTTTCATCAAAATTATCAATGAGAACCATAAATTCTTCAGCATTTATGAGAGTATCAATAAAAATACCCAAAGTAAAGGCTTCTGTAGGTGTATCAATAATATTTTGATCGTCCACACGAAGCTCAACCTTTCGATTGTTAGTATTAGTGATGTGAACACTATTAATACGAGTAACTTTAATGGTTTTGTTTTTGGGTAGTTCAAAAATCCAGAAATGTTCTTCACCATCAAAATCAGCTGATGTAATTTTCAACTCAGCACTTAAACTATCTTCTGAATAAATAATTTGCGATGCATTAGTTGCGAACAACGATGCACAAATCAATGTGCTTAACATAACGAAAAGAATCTTTTTCATGGTTGTAATGTTTTTTTAAGGTTAATAATGATTTTGTATTTATTCTACTTCAAACTCGCCAGTTACGACGGTATTGGCAGAGTAGATTTGTACGATATACGAACCTGCTTGGTTGATAGTAACTGCTGTTTCATCTACAAACTCTTCTTCTATTACCACTTCGCCTGTTTCTTGATCAATGACTTCCACATACGCAGGCGCATCCGTATCTGCGCCTACGGATAAATGGTTACCATCAATAAAAGCATGAAATCGATTAGGATTAGGTCTTTCACCTAATGTTTCTTCTTTTGCATCATCTAATGGCATAATGGAATAAAGTTCGCTCAAGGTGATTTCTTGAACCATTCCGAATACGGAAACATTGCACATACCTAGTACGAACAATGCGACAATAAAAATCCGTTTCATAATATCGTTGATTTAAAATTTTGTGCAAAATTACAACAATACTACGAAATGTGCAAGTAATTTAGAAATTTGTTAACAGTATAGGGGGGGGGTATTGTGTTGATTATCAATGTGTTGGATATTGAATTTGTTAACAGTGCTTTGCGAGGCATTTTACCCTTTTATCGAGAGTTTTCGTAAAAATGAGGGTAGCTGAGAAGATTTGATGCCCAATTTTTGAGCTATACGTGTCTTAAAAACGCGAATGCCATCCTTATCATAGTTCATATAGTCTGCCAGTTTAGCTGTGGACAAATGTGGGTATAGAAGGGTGTAAACACATAATATCTTTTCTCTATCCGCCAAGTTCAATTGATCTAACGCACGCAACCAATTATGCAACCATGGGTCAATATCCTTTTTCAGTCGCTTATAATCATTCCATTTATTACTTGGCGCAGGAAATTCAGAGCGTATAGAGTTTATATTCTTATTGAAATAGTAAGACGATTTGGGCTGAGCTTCCACGACCTCCTGCTTCTTTATACGCGTAGATAAGTTTTCTATCTTTTCGTTTGCTTCTTGCAAAAGAATGGTTGTCTCTTTTAAACGATAAGTGGTGCTATTTAAGTACTTTGTGGTATGTTTACGATATAGTATAGCACCTACAAATAGAAATAAAGACACCACAATAAAGCCTGTTATTGTTATCCAGATCCAACGCAATGGGTGTGGGTTAGAAAGATATTCCTCTAATTTAGGCATTGCTTCCGCAGAATTATTCGCATGATTAAGTAATAACCGTTGTGCATCGGTGCGCGCATGAGAATATACACTTAATAGTTCAGCATTGTTCTTGCTTTTTGCCTTTTGCATCAAACAATAATATGCGTTGATTAAATGATTAGGATTGTTAGATAGCTTGATAATACATTGAGCATATGGTATAGCTTGTGCTAAATCATGGATATCAAGGCTAACTTGCATGATTTTCAAATAACTAAAGCACTTCTCTTCCTCACTTTGCCAATAATTTAATCCTTGATTGAAATACACCAATGCAGAATCGTATTGTTGCTGTTCATAGAAATATAGCCCTTGTGTTTCATAATAACGAGCTCGGTAAGCACTATCCAACGAGTAGGTCTGGGCTATTCGTAAAAGACTATCTGCAACAATATAATTATGAAGTTTGACATTGAACTCTATTCTATCCAACAAACTATGTGCATATCGCCCTTCGTTGCCACTCTCCTTGAAATCTTCACTCGCACGTTCATAGAAAATTAATGCCAAACTATCGTTGTTATTCTGTGCGCAGATATAACCCATGCACGAATTTACGCGTCCTCGGTAAATAGGATCATCTATCTCCAATCGATCAGCCTCTATATAGCATTCTGCTGCCGCAGCTATTTGTTGGTAGTTGTCTTCAAGATTTCGCCCCATATAGTAATACGCTTTGCCCAGTGTATTGCTCATCAGCCCCCTACCAAATGGATTATCTAAACTGCGTATTGTTCTGCCTAATGCTGCGGTATCATCATATATCACATGATGATTTTGGTCAATGCTATCCGCTACGACTATCACCTCTTTTGCCTCATGCCAGTGGCAAGAGGTGAAAAAACACATCAATCCTAATATACATAGAATATGGTATATGCGAAATGATAGATGCGATATATCGTGATAATCTTGGAACATTACTTTGGTAGATTTGGTATTACGGTGCAAAGGTAGTGAATTATTTTGGATTGAGCAAATAAAAATCGCTTGGGCGGTGATTTTTGCTGTAGACGAAGTTCCCGAATGAGATTCGGAACTAATGGATAAAGAGAAAATGGAATACCCGACTACAAGTCGGGGCAATGGAAGAATATTTCGATGAGGAAAGAGAACCGACTAGAAGTCGGGAGAATGGAAGAATCTTTGGCGGGAAGAGGATTAGGAATGGGAGAGGGTGCAGATTTCTTCTGCCATGCCGTTGAGAGCAACACAGTCCTCACGAGAGATGTGGCGCTTGTCCGGGTCGTGCTCCCATGGGCTAAGAATCAAGACACGACCTTCGGCAACAGCATCGAAAAGGGCATCAGTGGGTTTATAGTAATCGCGGAAACCATTGTCAGAAAGCACAATAAAAGGATGCTTCTCGGCGAGCAAGACAGACAAAACCTCTTTTTCTTTAGGCGAAATAAAAGGAGAGACCATAACCGTTCCTTGGCGAGCTGCGAGGACACATCCGTTCATATAGTCGCGGAGCAGCTGGGTGTCGCCGTGTTGCTCTGCATCCTTAACCCACATGCTGCGCACGTGGACAGGAGCGAAAGAAGAGCTATGCAACAAACGGATATTGCCCACTCCACAATACGAGCGGCCTGCAATCTCAATACCCTCCTGCACACGGAAAAAGCCTGGCATGAGGCGTTTTGTGGCAAGACGCTGGGGGTTGTTAGTAATATACTGAATAGTAGCAGGTAATTGCCTACGTTGTCCCATAGGACGGATATGCGGCATCTCTGTAAAAATAGGGAATAAAGCCCTATAAGCCTCCTCGCCAATATGAGAAGAGAGCGTATCTGTGGTGGATTTTAAAAGAGATAAAAGTTCATGGTAGTTCTCCCGACTATAAGTCGGGGTAATAGAAGAATCTTTGGCGAGGAAGGACACCCGACTACAAGTCGGGACAATGGAAGAATCTTCAAGATGGGAATGAGACATGATGAAGGAATATGCACGCCCGATCTTCTTAACACCTTGCCAAAAGCCCTGTACCGCACTTTTGATGCCACGAGGCATCTTCTCACGCACATACCAAACAGCATGGATATGATCGGGCATTAAACAATAATGCAAAATCTGTATCTCAGGGATTCTATTGGGGATATCCCATAAAGCATTAACCAACATGCGACCTAAAGCAGTATATTCTACAGTCGCTTGTGTAGGGTCGTTATCGGGAATGAGGAGAGTGCCTAAGAGCGGTTCACGAGAGGGAATAGTGAGGGTAATATGATACAAGCCGACACCTTTCCATGCAGCACCATGTGCTTGCCATTGCCAGATATTATCGGAGTGGGAGGGTGTCATTGTGGGTGGATATTGAATAATGGCGCAAAGGTAGTGAAAATTTGGCAGATAAGCAAATTTTGGAGGGAGAAAAGTAGATGATTATGAAGGTAATGAACGAGGAATACCCGACTACAAGTCGGGACAATAGAAGAATATTTAGCGAGGGAAAAAGTCAGGAGGCGCAAATCTTAATAAAAAGCACATTTGGGTGGTTGGGAGTTCTTTGGTCGTTCCTTGGTTCGTCCTTGGTTCTTCGTTGGTCTTTTACACGAGACTAAAAGGGGAGGTACAAAGGAACGGAATCTTAAGAAACAGCACCTTTTGCGCAAGCACTGGTGATGTCGCCCAAGGCGAGGTTATGGTAATGTGGCTACGGTAGTGGCTCGCGTGGCGAGCGGTAAGAAAGTAAGAATATACGAAAATAGCCGCACGAATTTGTGCGGCTCTCTTTTGCATATTCTCGCGCAAGGGCGCGAGTCCCTAATAGAGGATTATTCCTCGTTGCTCCAACTTGTTGAGAGCATGCGCAGGTAGCTGCGATAGCGCCATTGAGCGTTCTCGCGAGCGGCAGCGAAGAGCTCGGCTGCCTCCTCAGGGTATTGCTTAGCCACTGAAGCGAAACGAACCTCACCCATCAAGTAGTCTTGGAACTTATCCCATTGTGGCTCCTTGCTGTCCAAAGAGAATGGGTTCTTGCCCTCTGCCTCGAGTGCTGGGTTGTAACGCCACAAGTGCCAGTAACCACACTCAACTGCCTTCGCCTCCTCGGCTTGGCTCTTACCCATACCTGCCTTCAAACCGTGGTTGATACATGGAGCGTATGCAATCACGAGAGATGGACCTGGATAAGCCTCTGCCTCGCGGATAGCCTTGAGGGTTTGTGCTTGGTCTGCACCCATAGCGATTTGAGCTACATAGACATAACCATAGGTGGTAGCAATCATACCCAAGTCTTTCTTGCGTACGCGTTTGCCCGCAGCAGCGAACTTGGCGATAGCACCGATAGGAGTAGATTTAGATGCTTGACCACCCGTATTAGAATATACCTCAGTATCAAGCACAAGGATATTCACATCTTCGCCCGAAGCAATCACGTGGTCAAGACCGCCGTAGCCGATGTCGTAAGAAGCACCGTCGCCACCGACAATCCATTGGCTGCGTTTAACGATATGGTCTTTGTAATTGAGGATCTCTTTGCAAGTATCGCAACCGCATGCCTCGCAAGCAGCTACGATAGGTTCGTAGAGGCGGTTGGTGATAGTAGCATCGTTTTGGTTGTCAAGCCACTCTTGGAACATCGCCTTCATCTCCTCAGTGCAGCAAGTGCAAGTTTGTGCCTTGGTGAAGAGAGCCGCCAAACGCTCGCGGATCTTGCGGTGAGCGATTTGCATACCGAGACCGTACTCGCAGAAGTCCTCGAAGAGGGAGTTGGACCATGCAGGACCGTGACCTTGTGCGTTGGTGGTATAAGGAGTAGAAGGAACAGAACCCGAGTAGATAGAGGTACAACCTGTAGCGTTAGCTACGATCTCACGGTCGCCAAAGAGTTGGCTGATGAGTTTGAGGTATGGAGTCTCACCGCAACCCGAGCAAGCACCAGAGAACTCGAAGAGAGGAGTAGCGAACTGGCTGTTCTTGACATTGGATTGGATATCTACGAGGTGTTGTTTAGACTTCACATTATCGGTGCAGTAAGCCCAGTTTTGTGCCTCGAGCATTTGGCTCTCGAGTGGCACCATTTGGAGGGCTTTGCCAGTCTTAGGATGACCAGGACAAACATCCACACAGTTGCCGCAGCCAAGGCAGTCGAGTACGCCCACCTGCATGCGGAAGTGCATACCCTTCATAGCCGCAGGTGCTTTCATCTCGCGTGTGGTGCCTTGGATACCCTTCACCTCTTCCTCGTCCATAACGAATGGGCGGATACATGCGTGAGGGCAGACATATGCACACTTGTTACACTCGATACAGTTCTCAGCAGTCCACTCTGGAACGAAAGCCGATACACCGCGTTTCTCGTACTTAGCTGTACCAGCAGGCCATGTACCGTCCTCTACGCCCTTGAAAGCAGAAACAGGAAGGAGGTCGCCGTCCTGTGCGTTGATTGGGCGAACGACATTGGTGATGAACTCTGGTTCGTTTTGGCTATTGGCAATTGGCGATTGGCTATTGTCAAGAGCAGACCATGCTGGATCGATAGCCAGCTCTTGGTACTCGCCACCGCGGTCCACCGCAGCGTAGTTCTTGTTGACTACATCCTCGCCCTTCTTGCCATAGGACTTCACAATGAAGTGTTTCATCTCCTCGATAGCTTGCTCTACTGGAATAACCTCAGTAATGCGGAAGAAAGCAGATTGGAGGATAGTGTTGGTACGGTTGCCAAGACCAATCTCGCGAGCAATCTTAGTAGCGTTAATGTAGTACACCTTGATATCGTTGTCAGCGAAGTATTTCTTCACTTTGTTTGGCAAGTTCTTAACCAATTCCTCGCCTTCCCAGATAGTATTGAGCAGGAAGGTACCACCCTTTTGGAGACCGCGGGTTACATCGTACATCTGCAAGTATGCTTGTACGTGGCAAGCCACGAAGTTAGGAGTAGTAACGAGGTAGGTAGAGTGGATTGGTTCGTCACCAAAACGGAGGTGCGAGCAAGTGAAACCACCCGACTTCTTAGAGTCGTAAGAGAAGTATGCTTGGCAGTACTTGTCGGTAGTCTCGCCGATGATCTTCACAGAGTTCTTGTTAGCACCTACGGTACCGTCAGCACCAAGTCCGTAGAACTTAGCTTGGAACATGCCCTTGCCACCCATAGCTACCTCCTCGCCAACTGGGAGAGAAGTGAAGGTAACATCGTCCTCTACGCCGAGGGTGAAGTGGTTCTTAGGCATAGGCAAAGCGAGGTTCTCGTAAGCAGCGATGATTTGCGCTGGAGTGGTATCGTTGGAACCGAGACCATAACGGCCACCAACTACGAGGATATCGCCAAGGCCGAGCTCTTGGAGTGCGTCTTTCACGTCGAGGTACAATGGTTCGCCATTAGCACCTGGCTCTTTGGTGCGGTCGAGCACACAGATACGTTTCACAGAAGCAGGCAATGCCTCCTTGAGGTACTTGAGTGAGAATGGGCGGTAGAGATGCACGTTGATCATACCGAGTTTGTTGCCCTTCTCTGCCTCGTAGTCAATCACCTCGCGGATAGCCTCGCATGCAGAACCCATACAGATGATGATGTTCTCAGCGTCAGGAGCACCGTAGTAGGTGAATGGGCGATAGGTGCGGCCGGTAATCTTGGAGATCTCGTCCATATAGTCGCTCACGATGTCAGCTACCTCGTTGTAATATGGGTTGCAGCTCTCGCGGTGAGCGAAGAACACGTCTGGGTTCTCAGCCATACCACGCATCACAGGACGCATAGGAGAGAGTGCGCGATCGCGGAACTCTTGGAGCGCCTTCATATCGAGGAGCGGACGCAAGTCTTCCATATCTACCACCTCTACCTTTTGGTACTCGTGAGAGGTGCGGAAACCGTCGAAGAAGTTGAGGAATGGCACGCGGCTCTTAATGGTAGCAAGGTGGGCTACACCTGCGAGGTCCATGACCTCTTGTACGCTACCTTCAGCCAACATAGCAAAGCCCGTTTGGCGGCAAGACATCACGTCTTGGTGGTCACCGAAGATACAGAGGGCGTGGCTTGCCAAGGTACGAGCAGACACGTGGAAAACAGAAGGGATAAGCTCACCCGCAATCTTGTACATATTAGGGATCATCAGGAGCAGACCTTGGCTGGCGGTGAAGGTAGTAGTGAGAGCACCTGCGTTGAGCGCGCCGTGCACAGCACCTGCGGCACCTGCCTCAGATTGCATCTCTTGTACCAACACTGTCTCGCCGAAGAGGTTCTTGCGACCTGCAGCAGCCCACTCGTCCACGTTCTCCGCCATAGGAGAAGATGGGGTGATAGGATAGATGGCAGCTACCTCGGTGAACATATACGCGATATGCGCCGCAGCAGCGTTACCATCAAGGGTTAAATACTTTTTTTGTTTCATCTTTTTTGTATTTTAAGTTATTAGATATTTTTTCTAGTGGGACTAGGAGTACTAGGATAACTAGTATCACTAGCAAGACTAGTACAGTAATCCAAAGAGCCACAATGGGATATTCTTCATGCTACCCACCTCAAGGTCGCCGATGGCGCAGTAGCGGATACCCGTCTTGCTTGGCATGGTGGCACAAGCGTCCATGTAGTATTTGCCATCGATGATGAACATTGCACTACGGTCGGTGGCATTAATTTTATGATTGCCGTGCAAAGCATTGTAGAAGAACGTCTCGGCTACCGTTTGGCGATCAATGTCGCGTACAGACGTAGCATAGCATAAGTTACTATTCTGCATATATACCTTGGTAGGTTTGAGCGGAAATTGCTTACCTTCTGGGTACAACAAATTCAGTAATCGTGCATCTTTGAGGTATTTAATATAGTTCATAGTAGTAGAACGCGAACAATCAATAGCTTGTGATAAGTTGCTCACATTCAAACTACATGGCGTTTCTTGCAACATTAGATGAAGCAGTTTGCGCAGTTTAGGCAATGAACTTACCTCAATCTGCTTAATGAGCAACACATCCACTTCCAGAATCATGTTTATCATTTTCAACAAGGACTCAGAAAAGTCATGTGGTTCAAGGAATAGCGGATAATAGCCATGGTGAAGATAGTTCTCAAAATAATCCAAGGGTCTAATATTTTGACTTATACGATGCGCAATATCCACATGATTTTGCAGAATGTCCTCCAATTGATATACAGGAATCTTCAATCCCAAAGTAATATTCAGATACTCTCTAAAACTGAACCCACGCAGATTATAAGGATGCACAATGGATCCCAAATCCTTATTATCCTCCACGAGACGCATTACAGAAGAAGCAGTAAAGATAATATGCAGATTGGGATAGCGATAATAACACTGCCCTAACTCTCTGGACCAATTGGGATATTTAAACGCCTGGTCAATAAGCAGCGTATGTCCTCCTGCCGCCACGAACTCGCCCGCAAACTCTACCAAAGAATGTTCTGTAAAATAAAAGTCATTAAAATTAACATAGAGCGTTCGTTGACTTAATTCTGGATTAGTAGTCCTCAACTCCTTAGCATAGTTCAGCAGGAAATCGGTTTTACCTACCCCACGGCCACCTTTGATAGCAATCAGTCGGTCACTCCAATTGATTTCATCCATCAATACACGTCTTGCAGGAACATGCACATGCTCCACTAAGTAATCATGAGTTTTCTTAAAAGCTTCTAACATAAGGCAAATATCTATCCGTTCGCATTAACCCCTTTCTTCCACGCTGCAAAGGTACTGCTTTTTTTCCAAATTTGCAACATTCATATTACATTTTTTGAAAAAAATACAAAAAAAGAAGTCCCCGAGCATCAACTCGGGGACTTTGTTTACTCTAATGGGCAATTTATTTGGAAATTGCGCCACTTGGGCAGACATCAGCACATGTGCCACACTCAGTGCACAAATCTGGGTCAATTGAGTAGATATCGCCTTCGGAAATAGCTCCCATAGGGCACTCATCTATACATGTGCCACAAGCGATACAATCTTCAGAAATCACGTAAGCCATAATTGTAAAAATTTTATAGTTAAAAAAATATAAATGTGTCAAAGTTTCATTTTCGCCTGCAAAGGTACAACAAAAAAATCAAAGTACCAAATATTAGGTAGCGAAAAATGCAAAAAAATGATTATTTTTTCTTTTTAGTTCCTAAAAGCGCGGCTTGTAGTTTTGCATTTGGAGTTGTTAACTGTTTATCAACCAATCCCTTTTGCTTAGCAAAACTAGTCCAGCTCTTTGCTCCCCGTTCTTTTAACGGCATCCCCAATTGTAGGTAGTGGCAATATGCAATACCCAAAGCATCGGTGGCATCTAACTTTTTGGGCATTTGCTCTTGTGGAATATGTAAAAATCGTTGTAACATATCAGCCACTTGTCTTTTATCTGCATGTCCATTGCCCGTGATAGCCATTTTCACTTTCATGGGCGAATACTCTACCACAGGCACATCCTTTGATAATGCAGCCGCAATAGCCACCCCTTGGGCGTGAACAATTTTAATCATTGTTTGCGGATTTTTATCAACAAACTGCGATTCAATAGCCAGAACAGTAGGATGGTGTTGCACAATCAACTCTTGCAAGAAAAAGAATTCTTTTTGCAATCGAGCATATTGGTCTTCCAACTTATGTACATCAAAGACACCAAAATCAATAATAGACACTAGACTCCCTTTAGTATGCAATAACGCATAGCCCATAAAGAGTGTGCCTGGATCAATCCCTAAAATAATATGCTCGTTTACCAATTTGTCAAGCATTGTACCGTATTTTCAATCAAACTGTCCTTATCATTATGCAACGAATCCAACACAGCCACATTCTTTTTGAGCAGCAGCGTTTCTCCTGGCAAAATTGACTGAGTAAGCGAATAGCCAATTACCTTCTGCTTTTCTACCTTAATGGGTCGTTTACTCACCAACAAATTATTCTTATACATTTGATAATTCATTGCACAGCAAATTTGTAAATTCATTGGCTCCATTTGTGCCCAAGTCCAACAGATATTATCGCCCACATGATTAAGAAGCGAATACCATTTATCGGCATCTTCTCCACCCCTTAAAATAGCCAGCATCGTAATAGGACCCGTGTAATTAACCGAACGTACTTTGTAGGAAAGTTGCATCACTCCCTTATTATCTTCCATCAGACGCCGTTGCACGTCCAACTCTAAGATATGACCTTTCGGCGATATAGCAGTGACTTGACGTTCAAGTAAAGGTTCATTTTTATGCAAACAACGGTAGAACCTATCCACCCGCCATTCATGCAAATCCAAGCGTTCATCATGCAAACGCACAGAAATGGAAGATAAATTTATGATAGAGGTTTCTATACCTTTTATATATGTGCACAAACGTTGCTCGCCAGAATAATGTTCCTCAAAATGGGCAGTTTGGCAGAGATAGCCATTAGAAAAAGTAAGTTGTTGCTCAATCTCCTTTTCCTCATTAGGAAGCCAATCCGTTTGCTCTATGGTCCAATTATTAAATTTCAACATGGTTTACAAGTAATTATTTGGTTGTTTCTCTCACAATCAAATCGGTAGGAACCATCTCTGTTTGAGGGATTCTCTCCTCTCCGCCTAATCGTTTAAGTAGTCGCAACATCGCTCTTTTGCCAATCTCTACGCCATGCTGCTGCACTGTTGTAAGCATAGGCAATGTTGCCCGACATAAAGGTGCATCAGAAAAACCACAGATAGAGAGTTCTTCTGGAATTTTCACTCCTAAAATTTGTGCCACGTGCAATACCCCTGCAGCACAATCATCATTGACACAAAATATCGCCTCGGGCTTATCATCGCGCTGCAAGATATTAGGTGTATCAATAATCGCTTTAGAGCGTGTATCACATTCCATAATCAAAGAATCTGTGACGGGGATATTGTAGCGCAGCAATGCATCGCGCCACCCTTGATATCGACGACGTGAGACTTCTAATTGCATTGATGAGGAGAGATACATTACTCTTTTGCATCCTGTTTGAATAAGATATTCCACCGCATTGAATGCACCTAAGTAATCATCTGATACAACTTGGTCACACTGCAACGAAGGGCATGGGCGATCATAAAGCACTAATGGAATTCCGTTGTCTAATACATCTTGTAAGTGCTGCAATGACTTTGTTTGCTTACTTACTCCCACCAACATACCTGCTACGCGCGAACTTATCAGCGTATGCACACTGCTACGCTCTTTTTCGACGTCCTCGCCTGTTTGACAGATTAGAATATTATATCCTGCTTCATTCGCTGTCTGCTCAATGCCATCTAATACAGAGGAGAAAAAATGATGATTTAATTCAGGGAGAACCACACCAATGGTAGTATTCTTACTCGTGCGCAAATTACTTGCCATTATGTTGGGTTTGTAGTTCAACTTTTTCGCACACTCTCTCACCGTTGCTTTTGTTTGTTCACTTATATCGGGGTGATTCTGCAAAGCACGGCTTACCGTAGAAACAGAAATGCCTAATTCTCGAGCAATATCTCTAATCGTAATTGGTTTCATAGTTATCATTTATCTCTATTACGTAGTGCTCCCCGAAAAACAACTAACACTGCACCTGCAACAAGCACATAATCAGAATATGGTTGTATTTCCAAAATGCTCATTACAGCACCAGCAACCAAAACAACTAATCCAGTGATTAGCAAAACATTACTCCATTTCATGATTTTTAATCATTCAGTTTCAACGATATAAACATCTTCATTATCTGCGTGCATCATGTATCGCTCACGTGCAAAACGCTCCAGACTATCGGTGTTATCTAACATCATCATCTCGCGTTGCGCTTGATCTATCTGCTGATTCGTTTTTTCGATTTGCGACTCTACTTCAGCAATTTGTTTACTACGCTTGACAAATTGTATTATACTGTGTTCACCCACAAAAATCATAATTACCGCAAACACATAAATAGCAATTGCATACTTGTTAATCAGCACCTTACGTGCTTTTTCAAAAAAAGTTTTCTTTTCCATATCATTTAGGTTTAAAAATTATTACCGCAATTTTCGGGCAAAGGTACTGCAATTTTTCGAAATCTACAAATATTCTTTCCTTTTTTTTGCAAAAAGTATAAAATAATTATCCCTCCCGCAAGTTTTGCTAGTTAGATTGCATAAATTTACGTTAATATTTCAAAACTCTTGCACGAATCAAATCTTTTTTGTACTTTTGCAAGTTGAAAAATTGATTGCAGCAAAATCACACATTTCACCGTATGCGTAAAACCATTTTAATAGTAATCATTGCGATTTTCACGTCAACTGTGATTAAC
Source organism: Paludibacteraceae bacterium (assembly GCA_045591505.1). GTDB lineage: Bacteria > Bacteroidota > Bacteroidia > Bacteroidales > Paludibacteraceae > Colicola. Next base: position 91,003 of record JAZNSW010000021.1, on the reverse strand, counting down.
GCGATTACCATCGTAACGATTGACAATATCGATACTTGGACAAGTTCTCAGCTCAAACCTTACATTGGGCAAACGATACAATTTACCAACCCGATGTATGTCACAAACAACTATTCACAAAATTTAACCATTTCTCCAAGGCGAATATACTCCCCTACTAATCAAGCCATTCCAAAAAGTGAAGCCTATTATCAATTGTTGCAAACTAATGCACAAGGTACAGTAACATTATATGGCGTTGCAGATTATCATCGCATAGGCGAACAGATGCTGAATTTAACAGTAACAGTTAATAGCCAAAACACTCTCACATTTCAATCCTGCCAATGGTATGGCAATAGTCGTGCCGATTTAGAAAAGGGTTATGACAAAACAACACTCTGTCAAAAAGGAGAACCTGACATCATCGTTTGCACCATGAACTTGGAATATTATATTGTAGAAAATTTGGGCACAGGCTATGGTCCTGACAATTACAATGAGCACCAAAAACAGCGCACCAAAGTGAGCAAAGCTTTGGCCACAATTAATGCAGATATATATGGTTTTGTAGAAATAGAACAAGGTCAAAGCGCACTTGCTGAAATCGCTGCAGATTTGAGCCAAAATACGGGAAGAAACTTTACTTACGTTGATGATGGCGGTTCGGCATATGGTTCATACACTAAAGCGGGTTTTGTATATTGTTCAGACAAGGTTCGCCCCAAAGGAACATTACGACACAACAATACGGGTGTAAAAAATAGAAAGAAAACACAAGCTTTCACTGATATTCATTCGGGAGAAACATTCCTCCTCTCCGTTAATCACTTCAAAGCCAAAAGCGGAAGTGCCAGCGGAGATAATACCGATGCAGGTGATGGACAAGGAAAATTTAACGGAGACCGCAAACGCGAAGCGCAATCTGTATTAGAAAACTATAAAAAAGATTGCGTATTTTATATGGATAGCGACATCTTGATTATGGGTGATTTAAACGCATATGCCATGGAAGATCCCATCACTATCCTACGCGATGGAGGTATGATTGATTTGCATAGAGCCTTTCATGCAGATAGCAGTTATAGTTATGTATATCATGGCGAAATCGGATATTTAGATCATGCGTTATGCAACCAAACACTCTATCCACAAGTAACAGGAATGGTGGCATATCATATTAATTCCGATGAACATGACCGCTACACATATGACAAATCAAATGACCAAACCATGTTTAGATGTAGCGATCATGATCCTATCATTGTTGGATTACGATTAGATAGTACTATAACATTTATTCCTGAGATGATGATAGATAAGGTACAATTGTATTATTCGGAGCAAGTACCATACATACGAAATGCGGAGGGAGGATATTATATCATATACCAATTGGATGGACGTGTAGTAAAACAATCCACTATATCTTCCCATGAAGAAGCTATTTGGGGATTGGCACAAGGTTTGTATATCATTAATATATACGGACAAGGAAGTTGCACACAAAGTAAAATACTCGTACCATGATGGATTTATTTTCACAAATAGAGAACACCGAATGTGATGAGATTATTGCTCTACGCAAAAGCATAGAGGAGGCTAATTATCAGTATTATGTACTGAATATGCCTACCTTATCGGATTACGACTTTGATCAACAGTTGCGTAGGTTGCAAGACTTAGAGGCACGTCATCCAGAGATGTTCGACCCTAACTCACCTACACAACATGTGGGATCAGATTTGGAAGAGGTGAAAGGTGAAAAGTTAAAGGTGAAAAGTGAAAAGGCGAAAGGTTTTGAGCAAGTTGCGCATAAATATCCTATGCTATCATTATCCAACACTTATTCGAGAGAAGAAATCGAAGAATGGATGAGTAAACTGCCTCAGGATGTGGAGATTGTATGCGAATTGAAATACGACGGATTAAGCATTTCGCTTTGGTATGAGAATGGCACTTTAACCAAAGCCCTCACACGAGGCGATGGCACCAAAGGAGATAATGTAATAGAGAATATCCGCACCATTGCGTCTATACCCACTACATTACACAACACCACACCAACATTTGTCGAATTGCGCGGCGAAGTATTGCTGTCATGGGAAGCATTTGAGCGACTAAATAAAGAGCGCGAAGCACAAGAGGAGCAACTCTTTGCTAACCCACGTAATGCCGCAGCCGGCACATTGAAACTGCAAGATAGTCAGGAAGTAGCACGCCGAGGACTGGACTGCTATCTTTACTACATGTTAGGGGAGGACCTGCCTGCTCACACACACTATGAACGCCTACAAATTGCTAAAACTTGGGGACTACCTATCAGCGATGCGGTCAAAGTATGCAAAACTGTAGAAGAAGTGATGGAATATATTGCCTATTGGGATATTGAACGTAAAAATCTCCCCGTCGCAACGGATGGGATTGTACTGAAAGTGAACGATTTGGCTATGCAAGAAGAATTAGGATTCACCGCCAAATCGCCACGCTGGGCAATCGCGTATAAATTCCCTGCGGAGAAGCAACTCACACGACTGAATGCAATCACGTATCAAGTGGGACGTACTGGTGTAGTGACTCCCGTTGCCAATCTGGAGCCAATTCAGTTATCGGGTACGATTGTGCAACGCGCTACGTTGCACAATGAGGATTTCATCCGTCAACTTGACATTCGCGAAGGCGATATGGTTTGGGTAGAAAAAGGCGGAGAGATTATCCCCAAGATTATCGCGAAAGACTCCAATAGCCAATCGCCAATAACCAATAGTCCTTCGGAACGTCCAATAGGCGACATGCCGTCCAATAGCGCAGTGTCCCTTGCATACACCTTCCCCACTCACTGTCCTGAGTGCGGAACCCCATTGGTTCGCGTAGAGGGCGAAGCCGCATGGCGTTGCCCAAATGAGAGTGGATGTCCACCGCAAATCAAGGGTAAAATGGAGCACTTTGTTTCGCGCAAAGCAATGAATATAGAGGGCTTAGGCAGCGAAACAATCGACCTACTCTACTCACAAGGTTTGCTAAAAAATATTGCTGATATTTACGACCTCAAGCAAGATGACATCGCTCGCCAAGAACGCTTAGGCGAGAAGTCGGCACAAAACATGTTGGCAGGTATAGAAGCGAGCAAACAAGTGCCATGGGCACGCGTATTGTTTGCATTGGGCATTCGCATGGTAGGCGAAACAACCGCCAAGAAAATTACCCGTCGTTTTCCTAATATTGACCAACTGCAATGGGCTACTGTGGAACAATTAACCAGCATAGAAGATGTGGGTGAGCAGATTGCAAACAACATTATAGCCTACTTCAATAATTTAGATAATTTAGAGATTATTAATCGATTACGTGAAGCAGGAGTGCAGATGGAAAGCAAGGAAGATGTACAAATGCCAAAATCAGATACCTTGCAAGGTAAAAGCGTTGTTATCTCAGGCGTATTTGTACACCACACACGCGATGAGTACAAAACGATGATTGAAGCGCATGGAGGAAAGGATGTAGGTTCGGTGAGCAAAAAGACTAGTTTTATTCTCGCGGGTGAGAATATGGGCCCCGAAAAGCGCAAAAAAGCTGAAAGTTTGGGAGTCGCATTAGTGAGCGAAGAAGAATTTTTACAATTAATAGGAAATAATTGATTCGTATGGACAAGATTAGAGAAAAAATATTCAACTATTGTCTTAAGCATCAAACTGCACGACAAGTAGTGATGTATCCTTGGAAGGATATTCGCTCCATTATCATCCTCCATGAAGGATTGCCAATCAACGATATTGTTGAGCAACTGCAACAAGAAGGCAAACAAGTGGATGTGTGGACTAAGCCCGATAAAAAGAGTATCAATTGGCTAACAGGCATGCCTGAAAAAGAAATACGTGAACAACTCCAATCCCGTCATTACGATCTACTTATCGATTTAACGCAACAGACATCTATCACGATGCAATATATGGCAATGTATGTGAAAGCAGGTTTCAAAACAGGAAGAAATATAGGCAAAAACTTGTATGACTTGAGCATTGATACTCCTGCACAGAACACCCCTGATTTCCTATTCAAACAAATTGTCAAATATATTAAAATGTTTATACCTAGCAATTAGCTTGCAATTACGGGTTCTTGACGGGTTCATAACGGGTTCATACCAAGTGTATAACAGATGTACACCAAATGTATAACGGATAATTAAAATAGGGTTGCGAATTCGCAACCCTATTTCTATCATGTAATTTTGAAGATTACTCCTCTGGTTCAGCAAGAAGCAAGTTCTTGATTTCCCAAGTACCTGACTTGCCGCCTACAGTTGTATAACGGAATGCAACGTGTACTTTCTCGCCTACAAAAGCAGACATATCCAATGCGCCAGTAGGTTGGAAAGTCCAAGAAGTACCTGCAGGAACGTTCAATGTGCCATCTTCGTTAACAGCCCACTCAAGTTGCGTCCAAGTAGCTGTAGTAACGTCATCCACATAGTCGGTAGAAACCATTACAGCGCACTCGTTGGTGAAATCACCTTCTGCTTTGTTGAATGCATGGTCAAAACTGAGTTGAGGAGTTTTTGCACGACTCAAATCAATTTGAGGTGTAATCAACCATGCCTCACTTGGCCAACTTGCATCGTTCTTGAATGCAGAAGCACACATACCATAAGAACCTGAATAGTACCAAATATAAGTGAGAGGATCGTTGCATACTACATTTTGGATAGTCAATTTACCTTGACCTTCGCCCAAAATAGCTTGTTTATAATAAATTGTTGAACCCCAAACATCGCTAAGAGAGAATGCAGTAGTAACAGTACTCATACCAAGGTTCTCCACGAAAGCAGCACCATCGTAGATAAACTCTATAGCATTGTAAGCACCTTCTTTGGTAGATACATACACTACAGTGTAAGCTTGGTCTGCTTGAGCATATGGATACTCTTGAGCAAGGAAAGTGGTGAGTACGTCTTTGTTCTTATCCAGCAAATAGCTATAACCTACAGCAGCATATACATCCTCTGGCAATGCAACAACAGTGGCAGCTTCATTCTTATAGCTGCTCCATTTGCCATTGCTATATTGATAAAGAACAGTCTTCTTTCCATTAGCAGCGGCAGCAGCTTTGCGAGGAGCCACAGCAGCAGGAGTAGAAACTGGACGCCATTCAACGAGATAGCAGTTGGTGTTGAGCTCATAGGTAGTATTGTAAATCGTGAACTTACCTGCACCCACAACTGTATCACCCAAATGGAACTCTCGACCATCGACATCGACGCAGATTGCGTTCATCTCATCGGTGTACTCAAAAGTAGCGAAAGAATCTTTATCAAGTGAGTAGCAGTTGTAGAACTCAAACTCGTGCTCTTGACCAGTAACTGGGTCCATTACGAAGAATGATACGCTGTGATATTTGTCAAATGCAGAAGATTTGCGGAACCAACGAGAGATGATACCACCTACTTTAATAGAGTCGTCTTTTGCAAAAGCACCAGCATCGTATGCAGCGAATGCCTCAGAAGTAGTATAGAAGCCACGGCTTTCTGGAGTACCGTCAAAGAAACCTTTAGGTTTATCATCATCGTTGCTACCGAAAGATGGCTCGCTATCTTTGTAATCATATACCACAGCAAGGATTGCACCTTCCTCAGCCTCAGCAGGGAGAACAGAAGTGAGTTGCATCATAGTTGCAGGAGTGAGGTAGTTGATACCCGTCTTGCCTGCCCAAATTGTCTCGTAGTCAGCAGTAGAAAGAGTGTACTTTGTTGTTGCAGCAAAAGTGCTCAAATATGCAGGAGCACCCTCAGTGGTCTTATAGGTGATGTTGAACATCGAACCTTTTGAGAATTGAGGGAACTTATCAGCCAAGAATGCAGGCACATATACATCTGCAAGTGCAACTTTGTTAAATGCTAAGTCATTAGCAACTTGCAAGAATGCATAGTATGCAGTAGAGTCCACAACACCTAAAGAGTCAGCTACACATGCAGCTTTAGCAATTTCGATATTGTTTTTATTGGTTACGATATTCTTGTAGTCAGCATCGGTCAGAGTATAATCCACGGTGCGAACATCGGTTGGATTATAATCGCTACCACCCAAATTTTGATCAATATAAAAATTCTCGCACGATGCAAATATTAGTGTGCTTACGAGGAAAAATAATACTTTTTTCATTGTTATAGTTTTAATCGTTTTAACGGTGATTAGAAGTTAATTTTCAAGCGTACATTATATGTTGTACCCTTAGAAAAGTAGAAATACACGTTGTCAGCATTGACATCTGTGATATTCTCAGATACAGTAGTTGGATTCCATGCTTTCTCAATATAGAGTTGGTTGAGAAGGTTAGATACATTACCTGAAATGGTAGCATTTACTTTTCCTATTGGGAAACTATAAGATGCACGTAAGTCCATAGAACCGCCCATTGGTATTCTCCAAGGCTCAAGCAAATTCATCTCTTTACCAAGCTGCAAGTTACTACCAGAGAATGAATAATATGCATAATTGCGATCATACAATGTATATTCTGCACCTATACGAGCTCCCTTGAATGGTTTGAAGGTCACACCCAGATTTGCAGTTGTTTGTGCAGAACCACCCACGTTGATACCTTTCATATTGATGAGTGCCCAACCATGATTTGAAGCTCCTGGTTCTGTAATTTCACCATCCATCGTTAAAGCTTGACCATGTTTGTCATAGATATAACCTTTTACAGAATCACTATCCCATTTCCAGCTACCTATAGACAACATCGCAGAGATTTCCAACCAACGAGTAGGACGCGCCTTAACTTCGAATTCAATACCCATGTGACGAGCATTTACACCCGTCATATTCATAAAGTATTCTGTTTGAGCTGGGTCGCTAAGGGTAGAAGATTTGGTCATAGCTTTGTCCATCCACTCGGTAAAGTAGCCATTAACAGCCACATTCACATACTCATTGTGGAAACCGTAACCTACTTCTGCACTTGCTACTTGCTCATTTTTAGCATCAGTATTGATTACATTGCTTGTACTAGCCTGCATAAAAGCTCCGTAGTCCAAATTTGGTGCACGTGAGATATAACCTAAATTAATAAAAGCATTGTTATGCTTGTTAAATTCATAGTTGGCACCTAATTTTATAGTACCGCCTAAAAATCCCAGTGTTTCAGAGCGACCATGCTCTGCGTCATAATAGAAATAATCAACTTTCCAATAGTGGTTGTAGTTGATAGATCCATTGACAAAAGCCGACCAATGATTTTGATTGTACTCTAATTGAGCAAAAGCACCTTCTTGTACAATAAAACCGTCATAATTACGATATGCGATGTCACCAATCGTAAGTTTTTCTGTCATCCATTCAGAATCGAGGGCAGCAGCATTGTTTGCAGCTTTCACTTTAGCACGAGTAGCATCAATAAAATATTCTCCTCCCATAAGGTCAGAGATTGTTGCATTGTGTTTACCTTGGTAATAACGCACATCAATACCAGCATAAAAATCAAATATTTCTGCAAACTTATTAGAATAAGTAGAAACAAGTCCGTACCAGTTATGATCATTGCGATTCTCGCAGATAACTAATTGAGAACCAGCATATAATTTCTCATACGAATCAGAACTTGGATCATAAATCGGATTGCTTGGATCATTCAATTCCATTACAGCTCCATAGTCAAATGTACCATCTTCACGACGGAATGTATAAGACAATTTACCATAGTTAGCACCATAGGTCAAATCAGTGTAAGAATATGACGAGTTATAACCAGGTTCTGCTGTGCGACCATAACCACGACCTATAGACACATAAGCTGTAGTAGAGAGGGATGACTTATGGTCAATTTGCCATACGTGGTTCAGTGAGATTTGTGGCTTGTGATATACATTGTAGTTTGCTGAATTTTCATTGCCATAGTCATCATATCCATAAGTAGGGTTAAATCGTGAGAAGTGCATACCATCTTTCATGTATTTGCGTACATTATTCCACTCCGACATCGTTAATGCACCACCACTACCACTACGTTGATAGTGTTCTTGAGGAGCACCAAAAGCAGTCAAAGAGAGTTGGTGATTCTCATTGATACGTTTTGAGATATTAGCAAAGTAATTATACCCCTCAAAGCTTGTACCTTGGATATATCCATCACCCCATGTACGACCTCCCATCAAAGTAATCGCCCAACCATTGGACATCAAGCCAGTAGAAACAGAGAATGCCACTTTATTGTAGCCATTATCACCCATAGAATATGAAAATGAGCCTCCTTTTTTAGCGTCAAGCCCTTTGGTTACGATATTGATGGTACCACCTACAGAAGGAGCACTCATCTTGCTGGCACCAAGACCACGTTGCGTTTGCATCACAGAGGTCACATCAGCCAATCCTTGCCAGTTAGACCAATACACTTTACCGTTCTCCATACCATTCATAGGTACACCATTAATCATCATAGCGATATTGGTATTGTCGAAACCACGCATCCAAATCTCGCTATCCCCCCAACTACCACCATTGTGATTAGCATGTACACCAGGAGTGTTTTTCAATACCTCTACAAACTCGCCACCACCAATGCGCTCTTCAATTTCAAGAGCTGTCACTTGGCTTACAGCAATAGGAGTCTTACGTTGAACAGCAATCTGACCTGTTACGGTAACGTCTTGCAGACCAACTGCTTCAGGTTTGAGCTCAATAACTCCAAGATTGGCCTTGTTGCCAACATTGAGCTCTTGGGTTTCATAACCCACATAAGAGAGTTGCAAAGTAGAACCAGCAGTCATCTTCAGTTGGAAATTACCATCTAAATCGGTAATCACACCGTTGTTGGAACCTACTTCGAGGACAGATACACCAATTAATGGTTCATTACTGTCCGCATCAATTACTGTACCTAACACAGTAACTGATTGAGCAAAAATAGCAACACTTGCCATCATGCCCAAAAAAAACATTAGTGCTTTCTTCATAAAATAAAAATTTTTATATTGTTTTATTGTTTTTATGCAAAAGTACTGCGAAAATATTACGTGGTTGTTAATCTAAAATTAAATATTCATTAATTTCCACAAAACAAATCACATAATTTTTCCCAGAATGTTTTTGGTCTAACCACATTATATGCAGGTTTAAGATCATAATCTACCCCAGTATCATCTAATGCCTCCTTGATATGAATCTCAAGCAAATCAGCATATGCACGGAAACCATAGTCAGTCATATGAATACCATCCACAGTACCTTCCATATCTGGCCCAGTTTGTCCTTCCCATGTCATATAGTACATACCTTTAGGGTTTTCTGCTTTGTGTTGTTCAAAACCACGATGGAAACATTCATTCTTTTGTGGCAAATACTCAGCGTGGAAGCTGTCATGGCGAGCATATGGATATATCAGTCCGTCCACCATAATGATTGGGACTTCAGGACGAAGTGTGCGCAAGATTTTAACAAATTCGTATGTTGCAGTATCGCAACGATCTTTTGTACAGTTTGGCACAGGATCTAAGACATAGCAAATTGCATCCTCTATACTGGCCATAGCCTCTGCAATATAGAAATCCATACGCGCTTGACCAGAGGTAGCAAGGTTCACACATTCAAGATTGAAGTCACGTTGAATCATTGCAGAAGACACCATACCTGTTCGGCTGGCGCAACCACCTTGTTGGATACTTGTACCATAAATAACAATTTTACCCATAGAACGAGGATTATCCACTTGTGGTTGGATGAGTTGTGCAGTAGAATCCACGCCGATTTGCAGCCAATTAATACCATCATAGAGAGGCAAATAAATCATATATTCGTGCATCTCACCATCCAAATTCTCTACATAAAGTTTCGATTGGATAGAGTCTGCTTTAAAGTTCTTTTCTTGAGGACGAGCAGTATTTACATACTCCCATTTATTTGTAGAATCATTCAGGATATAAAGGTCAGTACCTTTGATACCAGTCATAGCCATATGTTGCATATGGAAATTATTTTTCAAATTCCACTGAGCAGCGACACGTTTGCTATTGGTAGCAAATCGAACAGCTATACCAGAAGAATGGTCATACAACCATTGTTGATCCTTACGACAACTATCCATATACGCCTGAGGAAGACGTGTATAAGGTTCGGAAGTATTCTCCCAACCTTTGTTAATGATACGGAAGTTCTTTGCATCTTCATAGCGAAAACCATTCAGTTCCGCAGCAGATGCACACATTGATGACAAAAGTATAATCATCAAAGATAGGCGAGTTACGTTTTTCATAGGAGTTGTATTTTTATTGTTTTATTATTTTAGGTTTTATTATTTTTGTTTCGTTTGATTGTTCTTATTTCGATTTTTCTTGCAGAATTTTCTACGTGTACGCGCACGCACACGTGTACGCACAAAAAATATAAAGGTACAAGAACCTTTTATTCAAAAATCGAATAAGGTGTCTTGCATGTTGCAAGAACACCTTATTTGTCATGATTCACATCTGATTAGATGGACTTTTTCGCTTGTTCAACAATCGCTTTGAAAGCTTGTGGTTGGTTCATCGCCAAGTCAGCAAGGACTTTGCGGTTGATTTCAATACCAGCTTTCTTGAGTGCACCCATAAGTTGGCTATAGCTGAGTCCTTCGAGACGCGCAGCAGCGTTGATACGTTGGATCCAGAGAGCACGGAAAGTGCGTTTTTTGTTTTTACGATCGCGATAAGCGTACTGGAGACCTTTCTCCCAAGTGTTTTTGGCAACTGTCCAAACATTAGCACGGCCACCAAAATTGCCTCTTGTGAGGCTCAAAATCTTTTTACGACGGTTGCGCGAAGCAACGTGATTGACTGATCTTGGCATAGTTTTACTACATTAAAATTTGGTGGTTAATACTTAACGGAGAACCAACATTTCGCGAACAGAGCGCAAGTTTGTTGAATCTACCAATGCAACGTGAGTCAAGTTGCGTTTTTGTTTTTTAGTCTTCTTCGTCAGAATGTGACTCTTGTAAGCGTGTTTACGCTTAATTTTACCTGTTCCGGTAAGAGTGAATCTTTTTTTTGCACCGGAATTAGTCTTTACCTTTGGCATTTTGTTAATAATTTAAATTGTTAATATTGTTTTAAGTCTCAGGCAGCCATTGGTAGCCCTACGACTGTGGTGTTTTGCAGTTAATTACTTTTTTGGAGCGATATTTACAATCATGCGTTTGCCTTCTAATTTTGGCATAGCCTCCACTTTACCATATTCTTCAAGGTCATTTGCAAACCTTGCGAGCAGCAATTCACCTTGCTCCTTAAATAGGATACTACGTCCACGGAAGAACACATATGCTTTCACCTTATTGCCATCTTTCAAGAACTCTTGCGCATGTTTGAGTTTGAAATTGTAATCATGCTCATCGGTTTGTGGTCCAAAACGGATTTCTTTGATGACTACTTTGGCAGAATTTGCTTTTTGCTCTTTTTCTTTGCGTTTCTTCTGGTAGAGAAATTTCTGATAATCCAATATGCGGCATACAGGTGGCACTGCATTTGGTGAAATCTCTACTAAGTCCAAATTCATATCGTCCGCGATGCGCATAGCAGTCTCGAACGAATAAACTCCCTGTTCTACATTGTCGCCAACAAGGCGCACTTCTCTTACGCCACGAATCTTATCATTGATTCTATTTGGCATTTCTTTTTCTACTCGGCCACGACGTTGTTGTGGGCCATTTTGTGGATTTGCTATAGTTGTATCCTCCTAATTAAGTGTTTCAGCGTGCAAAATTACTGCTTTTTTCTTAATCCACAAAATATTTTGCAAAAAAATATAAATTTTTCCTTCATTTTCTCTCACTAATTAGCAAAATATACAGATTTTGCCCAATAAATTTGCATAAATGAGAAAGTTTGTGTAATTTTGCAGTCCAAAGTAAATTGCAGAATTATGCGATAAAGGCATAAAATATCAAGTGATAAATTATTGATTAACCAATATAAACATTATTAAAATGAAACTGAACAAAATTTTCGCAATGCTCATGCTATTAGGTGCAATATCCTTTATTGCATGTGAGCCAATTGACCCCATTGACCCCAATGGTCCAGGAAAACAACCACAAGACACTACAACTGTGGATAGTACTTCTACAGTAGCACCAGACACTATTGGTTGGAACATCCCTGCAGAATGTCTCACCGTTGCACAAGCGCGTGAGATTTGTGCTAAACTTGAAAGTGGAGCCACTACTGGTACAAAGTATTATGTAAAAGGTTGGGTAAAAAAATTGGCTTCTAAGCACGAAGAAGGTGTTACTAAATACAATAACGCCGTATTCTACATTGAAGACGTTAAAGATGCTAATTCTCACGATGACTTTGAAGCATATCAAGTATATGGACCTAACGGAAGTAAAATCACTAGTTTAGATCAAGTTGTGGTTGGTGATTATGTCGTTCTTTATGGCGAATTGACCAACTATATGGGTACTTATGAGACCGTAGGTAAAGGTGCTGCATACATTTGGAAATCTACCAACCCTAATCTCAGCGGTACCAATTCAGGCAATCCTCCTTCAGGCGAGGTAACAGGTGCAGGTACATTGGAGAATCCATACACGGCAGCAGACATCTTGTCTCTCAACAACACCAAGACTGGCGAATATTGGGTAAAAGCATATATCGTTGGTCAAGTAAACGGTGTAAGCATGAGTAGCAATTCTGAGTTTAACGCACCATTCTCAGGTAGCACAAACGAAGATGGTTCAGTAAACGCTTATAACACCAACATCCTTATTGCCATGTCTGCTGATGTAGCAGATGTTACTCAATGTGTTCCCGTGCAATTGCCTACTGGTGCACTCCGCAGCGGATTAAATTTAGCACAAAATCCTGATATGGACAGCAAAGAAGTCCTCCTCTATGGTTCATTAGAGGCATATTTTGGTGCAGCAGGTATCAAGGGTACATCTTATGCAAAAGTAGGCGACAAAGAATTTGGCGTAAAACCTGGCGAGAAGCAAGAAGAACCTGTAGCAAAAGTAGTTACCATTGCAGAGTTTAAGAATGCTCCAGAATCACCTGAAGTATATTACGAGCTGACAGGTACCATCGGTGGTAGTATTAACACTACATACGGAAACTTCGACTTGACCGACGAAACAGGTACAGTATATGTATATGGTTTGACAAAAGAGTTTATTGCAGTAGGTACCACCCAAAACGACAAATCGTTTGCATCGCTTGGTTTGAAGGAAGGTGATAAGATTACTCTCCGTGGTTTCCGTGGCTCATATCAAGGGAAAATTGAGGTTATGGGTGCATACTTCGTAAAATTGGTTAGCAGCGGAAATGGTGACAATACGGGCAATGGTAATGGAAATGAGAACGATAGCACTTCCACCACTACTCCAGAAGGCGCAATCGTATTTGATGCTGACGTTGAAAACGAAGGAATAGGAACAGACTCTAACAACGCAACATCTTACACCATCACCAAGAATGGTGTTACAATAACAGTTTCATCTGGCATTCTTGGCACTTACAATAATGAGAACCATTACCGCATCTACAAGAACCAAACTCTCACAGCCACTTCAACTGTTGGTAACATAGCATCCATTGAGTTCACTTGTACAGCTAATGGCGATGCAAAGTATGGTCCTGGTGGTTTCAAAGCTTCTGTTGGCAATTATGGTCATAGCGGCGGTGCTGTTGGCACATGGACAGGCGATGCGTCAGAGGTAGTATTTACAGCATCCGTTAATCAAGTTCGCGCTTCTCAAATAGTTGTAGTAATCGCGGACAGCGAGACAAATAACTAAATAAAGCATTTACATTTACACATACACAAGAAAGTGCGTCATTCGTGGCGCACTTTTTTTTATTATATATAATTCAAGGTACACGCGCGTGAGATGAGCAGATGAATTGATGCTGATTCGATGTAGTTTCTATGGTTTTCCTATGGTAATCCTACGGTAATCACTAACTAATCACTAATTAATCACTAATCAATCACTAATTAATCACTAATTAATCACTAATTATTGATAGGGTTTAAGAAAGAAAAGAAGATTGGTTAAAAAAGGGATAATGTATTGTTGGAGGTGTGGGAAAAAGGTTGTTGGGGTGTGGGAGAAGTGCTGTTAGGGTGTGCGAGAAAGGTTATTGGGGTGCGGGAGAAAGGTTATTGGGGTAAATTTTAGTATAAAAAGACTTTTTTTGATTAAAAATGCAAATAAATTTGGTCAATTCAATAAAAAGTTGTAATTTTGCAGGTCATTTTGGTGTAAAGTGCAAAAAAATCACAAAAAATAACCATTTTGGCAGGAAATAAACGTATAGAATAAATAACAAAAAATATTATGACAGCATTACAAAGTATTAGAAATCATGGCATTATCCTTCTGGTAGTAGTGGGTGTAGCTATGTTGGCGTTCATTTTGGGCGACTTTTTGAACTCGGGTAGTAGTTTTTTCAATCGCAGCCGCGAGAATGTAGGTGTGATTGCAGGTCACAAGGTTCACTACACCGAGTATGAAGCAGCAAAAGACCAATTGACCGAAGTTTACAAAATTGAGAGCGGAAGCAATGACATCAACGAGGATTTGAGCATTCAACTTCGTAATCAAGTATGGCAAATGCTTATGATGGACTATACCCTTCGCGCCCAAGCCGAAGAAATTGGTATGACCGTAACCGCAGAGGAGTTGAGTAATCTTTGCATTGGCGCAAATCCTCACCAATTAATTCGCCAACGTCGTGCCTTCTATGACGAGACAGGCAATTTCAATCGCTCTGCATTGGTAAATTTCTTGAACTCATTAGCACAAGAGCCAGAAAATCAAGAGCAAGCAGTTAATATGCAACAAGCTAAGAACTATTGGTTGTATTGGGAGAATGCAGTACGCTTGACCCACATGCAAGAGAAATATATCGACTTGTTGAGCAAAATGGTGACAGCCAATCCATTGGATGCAAAATATAGCTTTGACGCACGCCAAACTAGCGTAAACGTAGAGTATGTAGAGAAACCATACTTCGCAGTGGCAGACTCATTGGTAAAGGTGACAGACGCCGACATCAAGAAATTGTACAACGAGCAAAAAGAACTCTATAAACGTACTCCAAACCGCTCATTGGTATATGTAACCTTCCCAATCGTGCCATCAGAGGCAGATTACGCAGAAGTAGAGCGTTTGATGAAGAGTCTTGAGAATGATTTCCAAACCAAAGAGGATGTGACCGCAATCGTAAATAGCAACTCCGACATACTTTATGATGGACGTGACTATTCAGAGAGCACAATTCCAGCCGAATATAAAGATTTCGCATTTGCTAAAGGCGCAAAGAAAGGTCAATATACAGAATTAAGCTTTGCAGATGGCACCTATTCTATGGCTCGTATCATGGATTGCGGCTATAATGTATCCGACTCAGTAGAACTCGTTCTCGTTTCCAATGGAGAAGGTGTTGAAGATGTAGAATTGGGTTGGTATCAAGCACACGAATTGCAAAAAACCATCGCTGATCCTGCATTCAAAGGTAAAAAAGGTAGCACATTTACCGTATCTACAGGTATGGGCGAACAAACCTTTAAAATTGCCGACAAGAGCAAACCAACTCCAAAAGTTAAGTTGGCTATATTGTCTCGCAGCGTAACACCAAGCAGCAAAACTTATGGTGTGCTTTACAATGAAGCAAAACAATTTGTTGTAAACAATGGTACCCTTGAGTTGCTCCGTCAATCCGCTCAAGAGCAAGGTTTGTCTGTAACTCCAGTATTTGGTTTGGGTGAGAATAGCGATAAAGTAAATGACCTGAAGAACAGTCGTCCAATCGTTCGTTGGGCATTTGAAGCAGAGCAAGGTCAATTGAGTGATGTATTCGAGTGCGGTGACCAATTTATCGTAGCCGCCTTGACCGAAGTCAATGAAGGCGAATATCGTACTATAGATGAAGTTCGCGCAGAATTAACAATGCAAGCAAAAGCAGACAAGAAAGCTGAGTATATTACTAACCAATTGAAAAATGTAACCACCTTGGAAGAAGCTGCTGAGTTATTTGATGCAGAGATTCAAACCGCAGAGGATATTACATTGGCATCTTCTCGCTTGGGTGCAGCAGGTGTAGAACCAGCAGTAGTAGGTGCAGCTTTGGCACTCGAGAACAATGCCACCTCAGGTCCAATCAAAGGTAATGTAGGCGTTTACATGGTTCGCATTGGCGAGAAAACCGTTGCTGAAGGCGAATTGAATGCAGAGCAAGAGATTGCACAATTGAATACACGCACATCCTATACAATCCCTTATCAAGCAATAGCCCTCATTGAGGAGAAAGCCAAAGTAGAGGATAACCGTGCACGTTTCCAATAAGCAAAAACCTCAAAAAATAGAAGCACCAAGTCTCGGCTTGGTGCTTTTTTTATTTAATTCGTACAAAAATTTGGATAATTCAAAAAAAAGCAGTACCTTTGTGCGCTTAATTTAATGACTTATGAAAAAACTCATACTTCTCTTTTCTATCATGCTAACGTTGCCTGCAATGGCACAACATGGTACAATTAACATCCAAACGAATCTGGATAGTACTGTTATTCTGCAATATGCCATTGATACGTTGGAGAGTTATCAAGTTGGTCCAGGTATAATTTATACCCGTTTTGACATTACTAACTCTACTTCAACGCGTCACTGCTACATCTACGAAGTAGATTTAACCAACCCATATAATACTGTTGAGGAAAGCCACAGCACCACTATGGGCAATACAGAACGCATGGCAGATGCTCATGTGCGTTTAGATGCTCCAGGACATCGCTCAATAGGTTCGGTAAACTGCAATTTCTGGATTGTATCATCGCAAGATGAAGGCAAATACAATAATTTGACAGGTGTACCATGTACAGGTCAAGTACGCAATGGCAAAGTGGGTACAAACATCACATGGTGGAATATTGGACATGGAGATCCCGATCCTGTTTTTGAACGCAAACAAGATATTGGTTATCTGATGATTGACGACCAAAAGCGTGCACATATTGACCAATACTCTTGGGATGCACACATTGCTATTGGCGACAAGCAAGCTCCATTCCATGAAGCCAATCGCAATCGTAACAATCCACAAGACAATGAGATTGTTATGTTCAACTCTGATTTGGGCACTAAAGCCACTCTCACTAAAGCACAAATTGATGCATATTTGGGAACTGATTTACCAATGATTGAGGTGTTGGTAAAACTACAAGAAGATTGGGCTATCAATAAAATACTGAATGCAGAAGTAGTAAGTATTAACACAGAAGGTGGCACAAAGATAGAAGATGGTTATGCCGTTTTCCGCGGCCGTGGAGAAGGAAAGACATTCTTAGAGAATGCAAAAGTGGGTGAAACCATTCAGTTTATTGTTGGTATGTATGAGTCTTATACAGGCGAAAGACCAAATATCAAACATCTTAGTGCAGGTAACTGCTACGTAATGCGCGAAGGCAAACTCACAAACCGCAACTGGAACGAAGATTATAATAACAAAAACTATCCTCGCACAGGTTTTGGTGTGAGCAAAGATCATAATACGCTGTGGATGATGGTGATGGAAAAACCAGGCATGTACACCCACGAGATGGCCTCTATCCTTCGCCATTTTGGAGCATGGGAAGCAGCCGGTGCCGATGGCGGTGGTAGTGCACAATTCAATTTAGGTGGTCAAATCATTAACCCAACTACCGAAGGTGTGCCTCGCGCTGTAGGAAATAGCATATTCCTGTTCTCAACAGCTCCAGATGATAGTATTGTGACCGAGATGCGTACAACAAGCACCTTTATACGATTACCTAAATATGCCGCTATCAAACCTGATTTCTTGGGATACAACCAATATGGCATGCTGGTAAATAAGCAATTGCCTGGCGTTACCCTCAGTTGCGATCCTGCAACAGGATATGTCACTGATAATGGGTACTTCGTTTGCTTGGGAAGTGGAACATTAACCGCATCCTTTGGAGAGGCATCGCTGCCAATTGAAATCGTATTAGTAGATGAAGGTAATCCTTTCTTACGATTGAATAGTGTACTTATTTCAAACAATACGAAATACCCTATTGAAATCAATGGAATCATTGATAATAAGGAGTTTATGATTCTCCCATCTGCTGTGGATTGGACAATTGATAATCCTGCTATTTGCTCGATTGATGAAGAAGGTATTTTAACAGGTTTAACCAACGGCTCCACCAAAGTACACGGTGTGATTGGCGATACCCAATTGGAATTAGATGTAACTGTAGAAACGATTGACAAAGAAAAACTATTGTGGGAAGATATGATTGGCATTGACCATTGGAATATCAAAGCATCATCTTCTACATGGAAAACAGAGATGCAAACCAATGCGGACGGTTTGGGAACAATGTATCTCAATTACACAGCAGGTCGCGCACCTAAGATTACCATTACCGCTGATTCTGCCTTGTATGCGACACCACGATTCTTTGAATTATCCATGACACCACAAGGCGAATTAATTACGCGTATAGACATTAAGCTCACAGCCAACAATGGCACTGAAGGTAATTACACTTGCTTGAATCCAGTAGGTGATCAACCACTAAAAATGCAAATCAATTTAGATAGTTTGTTTACAGTCAATAACGACATTGCTATCTACCCTATCACATTGAATACCATCATGTTTACTCTCAACGCCAAAGCAAATAAACAAGAGTATTATATTCCATTCGAAGGTATTTATCTACACTATGGAGAGCAGATAATCACGAAAATTGAGCATATTTTCACTCCTAATGGTGAGAATGGCGAAGCACAAAAAGTATTGCATAAGGGACAATTGCTAATCATTAAAAACAATAAAATTTATAACATTTTAGGTCATGAAATCACTGAAAAGTATTAATCCTTGGTTGTGGGTACCTACCTTGTATTTTCTGGAGGGTATTCCATACTTCTTAGTTAACAACATCTCCATGGTTATGTTTAACCAGATGGGTGTTCCTAATGGCGAGATGTCATTCTTTACCACGTTGCTTTATTTCCCATGGGCATTGAAGTTCTTGTGGGCTCCATTCGTGGATTTGATTAAAACAAAACGCTGGTGGTTCCTCACTATGCAATTCCTGATGTTAGGTCTTGCAGTACTCACCATCTTCTCTATTCCTCATCCATCACCTGAAGTTATTGCAGCTATGGGTACTGAGGTTAAACTCTTTACTGGCGTTTTAGTAGCCTTCATCATTATGGCATTTGCAAGTGCGACCCACGACATCGCAGCTGACGGTTTCTATATGTTGGCACTCACCTCTGGTGTACAAGCGGAGATGATTGGCTGGCGTAGTGTATTCTACCGTCTTAGCAATGTATTCTGCAACTCTGCACTCATCGCTATCCCTGGTATTATCTACGATTGGACCATTAAACAAGGCGAAGCTAACATGCCTATGGCATGGCAAGTAACAATGGTTATCACCGCTGTTATCTTTGCTATCATGGCTGTATGGCACGTATTCTTCACTCCACGTCCAGATACTGACAAACCAAATGGTGAAACCACTGCTAAAGATATTGTTAGAGGTTTTGGTAAGGCCTTCGCTACCTATTTCACCAAACCTGCTCTTTGGGTGGCTATCGCCTTCATGCTCCTCTATCGTTTGCCAGAGGGCTTCCTCATGAAAATGATTTATCCATTCTTGCTCGGTGCACGCGATACTGGAGGTTTGGGTATGACTATGCAAGAGTTGGGCGTTGTATATGGCGCTATCGGCGTGATTTTCTTGCTATTAGGTGGTATTCTTGGCGGATATTACATCTCTAAAGTAGGTTTGAAGAAAGCTTTTTGGTGGATGGCAATCGCAATGACCCTACCATGCTTGAGCTTTGTTTATCTGAGTATGTTCTTGCCAACCAACATGGTATATATCGCTATCGCAATTGCTATTGAACAATTCGGCTATGGATTTGGTTTCACCGCATACATGATGTACATGATGTTCTTCTCCGAAGGCGAGTTCAAGACTTCACACTATGCCATCTGCACCAGTTTTATGGCACTCAGCATGATTCTCCCTGGTTTGGTAGCAGGTTATATTCAAGAGGCCATTGGCTATCAACACTTCTTCTGGATGGTGATTGCATGTAGTATTGCTACCTTCACAGTAACTTTCCTTGCTCGCCGCATTGTAGATGCTAACTACGGTAAAAAATAATTATTGATCTCAATGCAAATCAAACGCATTATACCTAACAGCCTGACCTGCGCAAATCTCTTGTGCGGGTCAGCCGCTGTTTTCATGGCAACACAAGAGCAGTTTCTTTGGGCGTTCGCTCTTATTTTAGCAGGTGGATTGTTTGACTTCTTTGACGGAGCTTCTGCACGTTGGCTCAAAGTACCATCGCCACTCGGTGTACAACTCGACTCCCTGGCTGACGACATTACCTTTGGCCTTGCGCCAGCCATGATACTAATGTGTTACCTTAAACCAATAATTAGTTGGTGGGCACTTATCGCCTTGCTGATTGCAGCCTTCTCTGCTTTGCGATTGGCCAAATTCAATATCGATGAGCGCCAAACCACCTCATTCATCGGTCTTGCCACTCCACCCAATGCTATTTTTTGGGCATCTCTCGTTTGCTGGCTCGACAGTATAGACATACCCACATGGACTCCATGGGTATTATTAGCTGTTAGTTTATTGAGTTGCTATTTATTGGTTAGCGAAATTCCATTTTTCGGTTTTAAATCTGCTGGACAAGGAAAGAAACATATCATCATTTTCTTAGTAGGCTGTACCTTTATTTTAGGCACATGCGCTACAATGGCTATCACCAACAAGCAAATAGCAATCGCAGCTCTTGCAGGTGCCATCTGTATTTTGTGGTATATACTCGTCAATTTCCTTACATTGATTAGTACAAAACGATGAGTCAAGCAAAGCATATATTCCCTTTCTTAGTGCCAACCCTCGTGTTGGCGCTTATTTTAGCAATTGCGCTTCTCGTTGTACCCAAAACAGAATTGCACCTTGCACTTTGCCAACCGCACACCGCATTTTTAGACAAAGTGGTACCCCTATTCACCAATCTCGTTGATTGGCTCCCCTATCTAACGGTAGTATTGTTGCTTTTCTACCGCGCTGGTTGGGCAACATTCCTGGCAAGCAACTTGCTCCTCTCCACGCTCATCGTACAACCTATCAAGCATATCGTGCATGCCCCACGACCAATTACTTGGTTCGCAGAAAATATGCCAGATGTCAGATTACCCCTTGTAGAAGGAGTACGTATGAATCATTGG
This sequence comes from Paludibacteraceae bacterium, assembly GCA_045591505.1. GTDB lineage: Bacteria > Bacteroidota > Bacteroidia > Bacteroidales > Paludibacteraceae > Colicola. The sequence goes on along the minus strand of JAZNSW010000021.1, from coordinate 69,774 downwards.
TTGTCTTTTCCATCGGGACATACAACCACTTTTTTCGTACTATTCTTTACATTGAGTATAATTCTATGTGCTGAAAATATAAAAGGAAAAAATATTTTATCCTTTAGTTGTTTTCTTTGCGCAACTTTTGGGGCTTATACCCGAATTTACCTCAGTCAACATTTTGCTTTGGATATTTTTGCGGGCATTTTGATTGCCGTTTGCTCCACCTTGGTTTTGTACTTTTTCTTGGTAAAAAGGACCCAAAACACCCGATTTTGGGCTTGGAGAGTGCAAAAATTGAGAAAATAACACAAAAGAACGTATTTTTTCAAAAAATATTTGGTCAATTCAAAAAAAAGCAGTACCTTTGCACCCGCTTTCGTGAAGAGAGCAAGAGTTCCGTTAAATAATGAGACATTGAATGGGCGTTTAGCTCAGCTGGTTTAGAGCATCTGCCTTACAAGCAGAGGGTCGGCGGTTCGAATCCGTCAACGCCCACCATTCATTCCCATTCGGGCGTTTAGCTCAGCTGGTTTAGAGCATCTGCCTTACAAGCAGAGGGTCGGCGGTTCGAATCCGTCAACGCCCACAAACAAACTGAAAGGACATCATTGATGTCCTTTTTTTGTTGCTTATAACAACAATAGTTTACTAATTTGGATGTTGTAAGCGACAAAAAGGATAGGCTGCAAGCCTTTCAGTATGTTTGTGCTTTAATCCCCCGAAGGGTATAGGTATTGGGAGCGAAGCGAGACCAATCCGTCAACGCCCACAAGAGATTGGTTAAGAAATTAGCCAATCTTTTTTTTTGTTTATATCTGATAGATTCCTTTGTTATTCTTTTCTAACAGATTTCCGAATGAAGTTTTATAATTTATCGGTAGCGTACAAAGCTCTTTATACAAATTTCCTTCACTCTCCATCGAGGAAACTGAAGGAAAATACAGTTACTAATCGCTCTATTTTGTCACGGCAAAGCCGAGAACAAAATAGAGAAGTTTTCAATGCCTTCAAATTTTGCTGAACGCAAAAGCGTTTTGCAAAATTTATAAATTACTGGACTAAACGCACGGAATTCCTGTCGCAGCGAAAGGTGATGAACGTATTGACTTTGCTCGAATAGAAGCCGAGGCTCCACGCGAGGCCTGAATCGTCAGGAGTGGACGACCAATAGAAACCGTCCGTACCTACGCGGCCCACATCGCCATCGCAATAGCGGTGGCCCGCAGCAGGGAAAGTAATAGAATTACCATTTGGACCTACTACTTTACAGCCGTATTCATCTATCCATATCCAAGTACATTCATTTATCAACTCAACATAGTGATGTTTTTCTGGCAACTTATTTCCAAAACGATTAAGAGCCTCTTCATAAGTATAAAAACCAGACTCATTCTGACGTTTCCATAGTGTACCACTAGGTAGACCTAAATCAACATAATCTTGTGCCATTGCTGATACTGCAAAAAGGCAAATCAAACAAAAAGAAAATACTTTTTTCATTGTTTTAAAAATTTTAATTGGTTAATATTATTTTTTGTTTTGACATATGTACACAAAAAACGTGAGCCAACTGCTATTGGTTCCTTCGGGTCTCGACTCCCATATCACTCCAATACATGCAGAAAGCCCACGCATACGCGTGAGCGTTTCGCATTATCTTCGGAAGTGATATTCAAATTGTCGAGAGATGAAAGGAATCCTCAAATAAAGCAAACGCTTTTAATAATATGTCTGCAAATCCGATTGCTCAGATTTGCGGTGCAAAGGTACGAAAAAAATCGCATATGCGCAAGTTCTATGCGATTTTTTGTTTAGTGAACGCGCCTCTGGCACTACTGTTTAGTGTTTAGAGGCGAGAGTGCCCGAATATGATTCGGGAATAATACACAACGAATTGCCACCTTGCCAGCTTGACAGCTCACTATAAAAATTCACGCCCGCGCGTACGTGAGTTTTAGAGAACAGGTGGCAAGCTGGCAAGGTGGCAATAAAAAAGTGCTGGAAAATTTGGAAATATGAGAAAAATTTTGTACCTTTGCAAAAGTATTCGGTTGAAGAAAATATTTTTCTCGCGGGGAAATCCGCGAGCACATAACATCTAAAGGTAAAGAAAAAATAATACACGGCGAACCATCGCCGTGCACATGACAGCCAATAATAAATCAGATAAGTTTACTAATAACCTAATAATCAACAAACTATGATTGTACATGTAGCATCGTTTTTAGAAAGCATTGGTGGCAGTATTGATGCCGAACATTGGTTGCGCCCAATCCCAGGTCGGACAGGGTACGCTGCGTATTGCAGGAAACCACAATACACTAAAAAACAGAAAGAAGAAATGGCAGAACGCCCCGCTGTGAAGGCGTTTTCATCCTTATGCAAAGAGGCATCGGCTATCATGCGTGATCCAGCACTAAAAGCAGAATGGACAGCTAAACATCTTGCTGCTAAACGAGAAGCCAGCAAACATCAACGCATGCCACAAGCAAATGGCAAACCAGCAGTACCCGAAAGATTGTGGGATTATATTCGTCACGAATTAAGTAAGCAGAAATAAACATTGAGCAATGTGCCTTGATTCTCTCGGTGATCTTACGGTAAAGATACGGTGAAGTTCCTATGAAGTTCCTATGAGGTTCCTATGAAGTTCCTATGCAGATAGATGGCAGGTAAGAGGGATATAACTGGGAGGTATCAGTTGTAAGTTATCAGTTTAAGAATAGCAATGAAATAAAAAAATCCTCGCATTACTTGCGTATGTGCATTTTTTGTTGTAACTTTGCAGCAAGTTAAATGTAGCTACTTATGATCACATTTATCATCTCACTTATAGTTCTTGTAGTTGGATTTTTGCTCTATGGTACATTCGTAGAGCGTGTGTTTGGTATTAACCCCAAGGCGCAGACGCCTGCTATCACCAAAGCCGACGGCGTGGACTTTGTTCCGATGAAACCGTGGCGAATCTTCCTGATTCAGTTCCTCAATATCGCAGGACTGGGTCCTATCTTCGGTGCCATCATGGGTATCTTCTATGGTCCTTCCGCCTTCCTGTGGATTGTGTTTGGAACCATCTTTGGCGGTGCTGTGCACGACTACCTAAGCGGTATGATATCCTTGCGCAAGGATGGCGTATCCCTCCCCGATATTATCGGCGATGAACTGGGAAAAGGCGTGAAGCTCTTTATGCGCCTGCTGTCCATCGTGTTGCTCGTACTGCTCACTACCACCTTCCTTTCGGGACCTGCTACCCTACTCCAAGGGCTTGCTGCGTTGGGCACAACGACTTTCCAAGGGCACATTATACCAATCGTATGGGTGCTGATTATCTTTGCGTATTATATCCTCGCCACTGTTCTTCCTATCGACAAACTGATTGGTCGTTTCTACCCTATCTTTGGCGGCGTGCTGCTGTTTATGGGTCTGGGTATCATGGTGGTGATGTTGGGTTGGCATAGCGCAGAAATGCCCGAACTCACCGATGGTTTGCAGAATCGCCAGACCAATGGCTTGCCCCTCTTCCCAATGATGTTTGTCAGTATCGCTTGCGGTGCTATTTCGGGTTTCCATGGTACACAGTCGCCATTGATGGCGCGCTGCATGACCAACGAACGCCAAGGGCGTTGGATCTTCTACGGTGCCATGGTGGCAGAAGGTATCTTGGCACTCATCTGGGCAGCCGCAGCAGGTACGATGTTCGCTAATCCAGAGGCAGGATTGTACGGAATAGACGGGCTACAGGCCTTTGCCGCAGCGCACCCAGGCGAGAATATCGCGGCGTTGGTGGTGGACAAAGTGTCGCGTTCGTGGCTTGGCGCAGTAGGCGGAGTGTTGGCGATTATTGGTGTGATAGCCGCCCCTATCACTTCGGGCGATACGGCATTGCGTTCGGCTCGACTGATTGTGTCGGACTTCCTGCACCTCAGCCAACAGCCCATCCGCAACCGACTGATGATTGCTATTCCATTGCTCGCGTGCGTGTTTGGTATGGTGTTCGTGGACTTCAATGTCGTTTGGCGTTACTTCGCTTGGACTAACCAGACATTGGCTGTCTTTACCCTGTGGGCAGGAACGATATTCCTCTACAAGAACTCGCAGACCAACAAACGCTACCCATATGCCTATCTCATCGCATTGATACCTGCGCTGTTTATGACCATGGTCAGTGTCAGTTATATCTTCATTGCGCCAGAGGGCTTCCATTTCGCCAAACTCGGCTTGAGTTGGGTGGCATACCTCATTGCAGGTATTACCACCGTCGCCATGCTGGGTGGTTTTATTGCATGGATAAGGAACCAAGAACAAGGAACCAAGAGCCAATATTAAACACTTCTAAAACTCTTAAAAACATTTAGAATCTATATGATAACTTCCGCATCTTTCGTAATCTCTAGTCCTGATGTGATGCAATGTCCTCAGACAACTATTCCCGAATATGCTTTCATTGGTCGAAGCAATGTAGGTAAGTCTTCGCTTATCAATATGCTTACGCACAATCCTAAGTTGGCAAAGACCAGTCAGAAACCGGGCAAGACGTTGCTTATCAACCATTTCCTCATCAACGCAGGCAGTGATACGCATTGGCATTTGGTGGATTTGCCCGGCTATGGTTTTGCGCAAGCAGGCAAGAAACAGCGCGCCAAACTCAAGACGATGATTGAGCGCTATTGCCTTTTGCGTCAGGCATTGGTTAGTTTGTTCGTATTGGTGGACTGCCGTCACGAACCACAGCAGATAGACTTAGAGTTTATGGAGTGGCTGGGCGAGAACGAGATTCCTTTTGCTATTGTCTTTACCAAAGCCGATAAACTCAGCAAAAGCAAATTGGCTATCAATGTGGACAACTACAAACAAAAGTTGATGGAGGTATGGGAAGAATTACCACCTATCTTTGTCACTTCTGCGGAAAAAAGTATCGGTGAATCTGAACTAATTGCATATATCGAAGGCATTAACCGCGACATTACCAATCGCCAATGATTTGGGAGAACAACGATGATATTCGAGTGGAGCATTGCGACGGAACACGCCGCGGCGTGCAGCGTGTGCTAGATGCTTGCCGCGAGGAACGTCGTCCGTATCTTGTGATTAAGGAACAAAGAACAAAGAGCAAAGACATATCACCTACGACTAATCAGTCGAATCAAAATAGTCTTGACTCCTGGTTCTTGGCTCCTGATTCTTCTATCCTCGTACCTGTGACCATGCTCGAAGAGGAAGTGTACAAAGCAGAGATTTGTACCTACTTGGCTCGAAAGACGGGGGCACACCTTATATTATTACGCGCGAACGACTACGGCAGCAAGGCCAAACGGAACACTCAACGTATCATTACGCATATCCAAACCATCGCTGAACGCACAGGAGAGACTATCACCTACGAAGAACGTGTCGCCAAAGGCGATAGTTTCCATATCCACAAAGAGATTGTAGGCGATCAGGCTATTAGGCTATTAGGCGATAGAACACCCCAAAACGCCACGAACGTTTCTGGGGACTCCGCAGAGGCGATGGGAAGAGGGCTTGTTTTGCTCACCGCCAGCCGCGAGTACGGATTGGATGATTGGTTGTTTGGTCCTCCTGAACAATATGTTATTCGCCATAGCCAAGTGCCTGTAATGCTGGTTAATCCTCGTGCAGACTTATTCTCACTCTGCGATTAAAAAGCATTACAAATAGTGATTTTTCTTGCTCAATTCAAAAAAAAGTATTACCTTTGCACCGTGAACCTGCGCCGAGCGATGTTTAACATCATTGGCGAGTAGTAGCAGACATATTAAAAAGCGTTTATTAGCGCTTGTTTTGGTACTCTGAAACCTGGAAAATTTCATCCTATCCAAAACAAGAAGGCAGTAAACGCCCTTTGGGATATGATTATCCCGCCCGCAGAGCGTCCTTTATTGGACTGCTCTGTTTGGTGGCATTTCATATTCGGCGTGGGCGTTGCTTGCTTATTCTTATAGGAAAGGTACTCCAGGACCTCAGAGTAGAGAATGAGCAAAGGTAAGGTTCCACGCTTTCTTTATATTAATGGGTCGTTTGGAGCCGATGTCCCGCAAAAAAATGTATGTTTTATGAAGAGATTTTATCTGCTATTGTTGTTATTCGCGCTCAGTATTCCAAGATTGTGGGCATTAACATTTGAATCTGAAGACCATTGGTTTCACTTTCGAGTAATCGAATCAAATAAAGTGGAACTAATTTACTTTTTTCCACATTGGGAAGGAGGAATATGGGACCCAGACGATTGGTCTCCTTACTCTATTCGTAAATCCGAATCTGTAGTAGAAGAGACAAAGAATATACCTGAGTTATACGATATAACTATTCCTTCGTCAGTTTCTTATAATGGAGTTGTTTATACTGTTACTCAAATTGGAGGAGGAGCATTTTACGAATGGGGTAAGACAATGTCATCAATAACGATACCAAGTTCTATCAAAAGCATTGGTAATGGTGCATTTGAAGAGTGTTCCAATCTGGAATCAATAAATTTTAGTGAAGGTCTTTTGAGTATAGGTGACAATGCATTTTATGAGTGCCATAATTTAAATTTAACATCAATCACTTTACCTAATAGTGTCACCCATATCGGTGATTATGCTTTCGAAGAGTGTTCGAACCTAGAATATGTGTATATTGGTAATAATCTTACGTCTGTTGGCGGAAGTGGGATATTCGATGGTTGCACTAATCTAACTGTAGAATGGAATGTGAAAGGCGAACACGAACTAACACCTTTATCCTATAATGATGGTATTGAAGCAATAGTGTTTGGCAATGATGTCACTATGATTCCAGAGGGTTTTTGTGAAGATATGTCTTCTTTGACCTCTATTACCTTTTCAAAAGGTATTACACACATTCCTAATAGACTGTGTTCTAGTTGTACCGCACTTGCCTCAATTTACATACCTAATACAATTACAAGCATTGGTGATGAAGCGTTCTATTATTGTACTTCTCTTGCTACAATTGATATACCTGCAAGTGTGCTGAGCATTGGAGATTGGGCCTTTTATTCTTGTAATCAATTATCGTCTGTAAATTTTACAGAAGGACTACAAACAATAAAAGATAATGCATTTTATGATTGCAACAATCTAACATCAATTACTTTGCCTAATAGTGTCACTCATATCGGTGATTATGCTTTCGAAAAGTGTTCGAACTTAGAATATGTGTATATTGGTAATAATCTTATGTCTGTTGGCGGAAGTGGGATATTCGATGGTTGCACTAATCTAACTGTAGAATGGAATGTGAAAGGCGAACACGAACTAACACCTTTATCCTATAATGGTGGTATTGAAGCAATAGTATTCGGCAATGATGTCACTATGATTCCAGAGGGTTTCTGTGAAGATATGTCATCGCTTGCCTCAATTACTTTTTCAAAAGGTATTACACAAATTCCTAATAGACTATGTTCTAGTTGTACCGCACTTGCCTCAATTGACATACCTAATACTATTACAAGCATTGGTGATGAAGCGTTCTATTATTGTACCTCTCTTGCTATAATTGATATACCTGCAAGTGTGATGAGCATTGGAGATTGGGCCTTTTATTCTTGTAATCAATTATCGTCTGTAAATTTTACAGAAGGACTACAAACAATAAAAGATAATGCATTTTATGATTGCAACAATCTAACATCAATTACTTTGCCTAATAGTGTTACTCATATCGGTGATTGGGCTTTTCAAAATTGTTCAAAATTGGCATATGTTCAAATAGATGCTATAACACCACCTGCAATTGGTGGTACTAATATTTTTGAATCTACTAAAATAAAATCAATTCATATCCCTTGCGGGACTATAGAAGCATACGAGGCATCTGATTGGAATAATTTGGAATTGGCATTTAGTGAATATGGAGGTAAATATGTATTCGTTGCTCAATCTGCGGATACAACAATGGGTGTGGTAGAAGTATTGGCAAACCCTACATGTTCGAATCCTCAAGCAGTAATTCATGCTATTCCATATGAAGGATACTTGTTCACACGTTGGAGCGATGGTAATATAGATAATCCACGCACAATTATATTGACAAAGGACACCACCATATTTGCGGGATTTACTGTAAAACCAATTATTCCAGAGGTAGATACAATCTATTATAATGCTACAATTTGTCCAGGAGAAAGTTATCCTTGGTTCGAAGATTTAATGTTTGGTGAAAGTGGTACATATATGTATTCTGCTAAGAATGAAAACGGATATGATACAGCATTATATGTATTAAATTTGGTAGTTTTACCAGAACCAATAGTTGTGGAAGAAACGATTAACACATGTATTGCAAATTTACCATATGTATGGCACGGAATAAATATCAATGAATCAGGACATTATACTACATCAGAAAAATACGTATCCATGAATTGTGATAGTATAATTTTCACACTGAATCTCATAGTACATGATGCGGAATTGGCGGAGGAGACTATTGTTACATGCGATTCATACAAATGGAACGGTGAGACTTACACAGAGAGTGGTGAGTACACCTACACAACTACTGCTGCTAATGGATGTGATAGCATTGTGACATTGCACTTGACTATTAACAAAACGCAATATGCAGAAGAAACTATAGTTGCTTGCGGTAGTTATGAGTGGAATGGTGAGACTTACACAGAGAGTGGTGAGTACACCTACACAACTACTGCTGCTAATGGATGTGATAGTATAGTGACATTGCACTTGACTATTAACAAAACACAATATGCAGAAGAAACTATAGTGGCGTGTGATAGTTACGAGTGGAACGGTGAGACTTACACAGAGAATGGTGAGTACACCTACACAACTATTGCTGCTAATGGATGTGATAGCATTGTGACATTGCACCTCACTGTTAATAAGTCAGAAGTTGGTGCTACAGAATATGCTACTATCTGCTATGATGAGACATACACATGGAATGGTCAAACTTATGCAGTATCTGGCGAGTATAGTGTTACTTTGACCAATGCAGCAGGTTGCGATAGTTTGGCGGTATTATTCTTAACTGTGCTACCAGAAGCAATAGTAGATGAACAAAGTATTAGCATTAGTGAAAATGAATTACCATACGCATGGCATAACCAAGAAATTAATGATCCGGGAGTTTATACCTATATTATTCCTTATAGTCAAGCCGAATGCGATAGTGTTATTTGTATTTTGAATGTTGAGGTAGAAACAGATACACTGGAAAATAAATGCGGTGATGATTTATATTGGATATATGATACAGGTAATTTGACCATCACGGGTACTGGTGACATGTATGACTATACTCCAACATCTATGCCTTGGCAAACACTTAGTAAGGAAATTCGTACTATTCTATTACCAGATGAGATTAGTAGTATTGGTGCCTTTGCATTTGCTGATTGTTATTACTTACCATCAATCAATATTCCATCTTCTGTTGTAACAATTAATGACGGAGCATTTGAGAACTGCCGTTTGCTCTCTACTATCCGTTTTGCCAACAACGGGCAATTAACCACTATCGGTAGTTGGGCATTCTACAATTGCCACGAATTGAAAGATGTTGTTATCCCTGAAGGCGTAACTGAAATTGGTCTTGCAGCATTCTATGGGTGTGCTAATCTAAAAGAATTAACATTGCCCGCGTCACTTGCGTCGATAAAAGATAATGGATTTGCAGGTTGTGTAAAATTATCTCAAATGAATGTAAATGCAATTGTTCCTCCGCAAGTAGATGCACGCACATTCGAAGATGTAGATCGTTCTATTCCTGTGATTGTACCAGATGAATCAGTAGAACAATATAAATCTGCTCCCGTTTGGAAAGAATTTAATGTTCGTAGCAAGATTGGTACTGGTGTAGAAAATATTACATCTACAACCAATAACGTTCAAAAGATTATTCGTGACGGACAACTCTATATTCTTCGTGACGGTAAGATTTATGGCATGATGGGACAAGAGATAAAGTAATAAGTATAATAAACAAGGGTAAGTTTCCAACGCTCTTTTATACTTAATAAAGAGCGTTGGAAACTAACCTACATCAATAAAATGTAGTATATATGAAGAAAAATTTGTTATTGCTATCCTTTTTGCTGTTCTCACTGCCTAAATTATGGGCAGAAACTGTAACTGTAATAATATGTCCTGGTGAGGCACATATATGGAATGGTTGTACATATACAGAATCAGGAATATATACTTCTGGGGCTGACGTTTTATATTTGACAGTTTTACCAGAAAATCCAATTATACATGAGTATGCAACTATTTGTTCAGGTGAAGTATATGAGTGGTATGGTGGAAAATATTGGAAAAGTGGTGAATATTCTATAACCTTGAGTGATGACTTTGGTTGTGAACAGATTACTATTCTTCACTTAACCGTCAATCAATGCGAAGAAGGTCAAGTTGATTATGTAACAATATGTACAGGTGAAACATACTCATGGCATGGTACTACTTATACCGATTCTGGGATATATACTTATGGTGCGGATATTTTATATTTAACAGTTTTACCAGAAGCAATAGTAGTAGAAGATAGTATTACCATTCATGAAAAGGATTTACCTTACGCATGGCATAACCAAAAGATTGACAGTTCTGGTGTATATACCGATACTATTTCTTATAGTCAAACAGAATGCGATAGTGCTATTTACGTTTTGAACGTTGAGGTAATACCAGACAACACATGTGGACCTATTTTAATTTGGGTCTATATTCCTCCATGTACTTTGGTAATCACTGGTAGAGGTGATATGTATGATTATTTTACTGAAATTGTACCATGGAAAGATCTTGTAAATAACATTTGTACAATCGTTCTACCTGAAGAATTAAGTAGTATTGGTGCCTTTGCATTTGCTGACTGCTATTATTTATCATCATTTGATGTGCCGTCTTCTGTTGTTAGAATTAATGATGGTGCATTTGAAAATTGTCGCTCTCTGTCATCGGTGAACTTTGCTAATAACAGTCAACTGACCACCATAGGTAGTTGGGCATTCTACAATTGCCACGAATTGAAAAATGTTGTTATCCCTGAAGGCGTAACTGAAATCGGACATGCAGCATTCTATGGATGTACCTATCTCAAAGATCTTACTTTACCCGCTTCACTCCAATCCATTGCAGATAATGGGTTTGCAGGATGTTCTAAACTAGCTCAAATACAAGTAAATGCAATCATACCACCACAAGTGGATGCACGCACTTTCGAAGATGTAGATCGTTCTATTCCTGTGATTGTACCAGATGAATCAGTAGAACAATATAAATCTGCTCCCATTTGGAGAGAATTTAATATTCGTGGAAAGATTGGTACTGGTGTAGAAAATATTACATCTACAACCAATAATATTCAAAAGATTATTCGTGACGGACAGCTTGTTATAGTGCGCGATGGTAAGATATATAGCATCATGGGACAAGAGTTGTAATAGTTGACAATTGACAATTCACATCTTTAGGCGCGGGCAGAAATGCTCGCGCTGCTTTATTCCTTCGGCAAGGGTTCAGTATCCCTTCGAAAAAAGATGACAAGAAATACCCGAATGACATTCGGGGGAATGAACATAGAAGGGACGTGCACAAATTTGGACAAAGAAAAACGAGAAACCACGCTTTTGAGGGCGTGGTTTCTCTGTTTTATGATATTTCTATATCTATTTTGATATTCCTATATATTCGGTAGAAGAATCACTTGCGTGGAGCAGGTACGTAAGTTGGGTAGAACACCTGTTTAAGACTATCCGCTACGTTGTGATGATTCTTTACTAGTACATTAGCTGGGAAATAACATTCACCTGTAATGCCAGGGATAGTGCGATTGAGACGCAGTTGACGGCAAATCTCATTACCCTCACGCCATGCAGCAGCACCTTTAGGATTACCCAAATGGTATGGAGCCATACCGATATAAACACGGCATTTGTCGGTAGCGTGTTGTGCCCACCAATGCGCAAGAATCTCATAGTCAGCCACTTTCTTGCCAATCTCCCAATAGAGTTGTGGTACTACATAGTCAATCCAACCGTTTTCCATCCAGAGAAGAATATCGGCATAGAGTTGGTCGTAGTTTTGAAGTCCATTGGTCTCACTACCGCGTGGGTCATTGGCCTTATTGCGCCAAATACCAAAGGGAGATATACCAAATTGTACGTGTGGCTTGATACTATTGATAGTGTTGTGCACTTGTTCAATAGCGAGGTTTACGTTATCACGACGCCAATCGCCTACATTATCAAATCCACGTGGGTCTTTTGCAAACGCTTCAGCATCAGGGAACTCCTCCCCTGCAACAGGATAAGGATAGAAATAATCATCCATATGGATGGCTTCTATATCATAGCGAGTCACGAGGTCTGCCACCACTTTGCAAAGAAAGTCGCGTGTCTCTTGCAAGTGAGGTGCAAAATACCACTGTGTACCATACTTCAAGAACCACTCTGGGTGCTTGTGATAAACGTGATTAGGTGCAAGGTCCTCAATCTTGCCACCGCCACCAGTCACGCGATAAGGGTTAATCCATACGTGAACATCAATACCGCGTTTGTGTGCTTCTTTGCAAACGAACTCCAGTGGGTCGTAGGTGGCTGCTTCGCCTTGTTTGCCAGTAAGCCAAGCGCTCCATGGCTCTAACTCTGATTTGTACAAGGCATCAGCCGTTGGGCGCACTTGAAAAACAATCGCATTGAGATTCATCTTTTGGAATTCATCCAACATAGCAACCATATCAGCTTTTTGTTGCTCATAATTGCCAATCGCTGCTTTGGTTGGGAAGTCGATGTTAGCTACTGTGCTCACCCATGTAGCACGAAAATATGGCTCCGATGCAAACGACAAACATGCACAAACCACAAATAGGGATGTTAAAAATGTCTTTTTCATGTAATTTATAATTTGTTTGTTCATTCTATACCGATTCAAAATATTTTTTGTGCAAAGATAGTAAGATAGTCCATCCAGTTTTTCCATGAGTGACCACCTGCGGATTCGTGGTACTCGTATGGATATTGCTTTTCATCTAAGTACTGGCGATAGATAACATTATCTTCGTACAAGAAATCCTCCACACCACAAGCAATCCAATAGAGTTGTGGTGGATTGGCAAACTGCTGTGCAAGCAGAGTTTCTGTTTGTTGATATGCAGGTTTGTCGGACAAAGCCAATGCGCTTATCTCTATAGTGCGCTCAGCGTGAGGTTGCTTCGTATGTGGCACATATAGCGCGGAAAATATACCTACATAATCAAACGATTGATTGAGCAATGCCGCTGTGTGCATGGTGTGAAATCCACCCATAGATAGTCCTGCAATAGCGCGATGCTGTTTGTCATTGATAGTGCGATAGTGTGCTTCTGTCCACGCGATGAGTTGGCTGAAGTTCTCTTCGAAGGTGCTTTCCATCCAGAGGCGTGTTTCAGGGGCATAGTGCTTGCCTGTCTGCTCCAGATAGCCATTTGGCATAACCACAATCATAGGTGGGCATAGTTCGCTGGTAATCAGCGAGTCAAGGATATGTTTTGCGCAACCTTTGGTTAGCCAGCCCGTCTCATCGTCGCCACTGCCATGCAATAGATAAAGCACAGGATAATCTTCTTCGGAGGTGGCATATCCTGCTGGCAAATAGACTGCTACACCTGCCTCTCCGATGCTGGAAGGATAGGATGTTACGATTACTTGACTTGGTTCAACGGCTTGTTTTGCCTTGGGGCAGCAGCTGACACATACAATCAGCAATAGGAGTAGTAATTTGCTTTTCATGGTTATATAAAATTCGAAATTCTTAATTCAAAATTCATAATTCAACATTATTCTGCTGCAAAGGTACTATAAAAATTGCATATATACAAATAAATGAATATATTTTTTTGCAAATAACTTTTCGCGTGTCGAAGATTGGGGCGAAGATTATTCACTCCATCGGATGCGTTGTGCTAATTGCAAGAAATATTCATTAGACCAAATATCTAATTCACGAGGATTTTTGACAAAAGGCAAAACGTCCGCTTTTACTTGTTGAATATCTGTTGTTTCTAAGCGATTATGAAGCAGATCAATAAACTCTGCCTGCGAACATTCTTTTCCAGAAAACTCCACAATACGCTCGTGTAAATGTGCCCAACTCAATGGATGATTCCAACGCACATACCACTCAAAATCATACCAGTCGCGTCCCTTGACGCGATTTTTCCATTGGCGATACACCAAGGCGTGCATCTTGCCTGCAAACAGACAAGGCAATGTCATGCTGCGCACCATGAAAGAATATGGCTGTACTAATAATTTCTGCTCCGTCTGAAACAGCAGTGGTGGTTGTGTATCTACCTCAATCTTTATCTTCAAAGAACGTTCGGTTTGAAAATTGAGGTTAAAGACATCCGTTGTGTCTTTTAAGAAGGCAGATTCTACACGTCCAAATGTCCGCTTATCTTTTTTGGTAATGGTAACCTCGCGACCTAATAGTCGTGCTTCTTCAATGATAGCAGGGAAATAGTTTTCGAAGCAGAAGTTTGGGTTGGAGCTTAGCAAAGTGAAATCCATATCTTCGGAATAGCGTTGCAATCCATAGAGCAGTCTGAGGCAAGTGCCTCCATAGAAAGCTGCCTCTTGAAAAAATCCGCCGCGTGCCAATCCTGCTAATGTGACTTGCTGCATTACTTCGTATAGTGCGTTGCGCTTACCTTCCTCCCCTTGCATAGTATGCGCAGCTAACATTTGGTCAAATAGACTGTTCATTTTCAATAAATTTGATGATTGTTTCCAATGTGGTATGCTTATGTGATAGAGTTGCCAACTGCTTCAATAGATTGATGTTGAGTGTGGGAATTGCCTCCATATCAAAACGCAAATCATTTTCCAGCCACTCTGCCACTTCGCATTGGTAGCGCATAGAGATGCCCGATGTGAATTGCACTAAGTCAAATAATGCTTTCTCTGGGGTGGCAATCAAATAAGATACATCTTCTTCGTTTTGAATCTGCACGCCCAACGATAGCCACTCTGCAGAACAATGTGTATAGTAGAATTGTCCGATTGGCGTGTCGAAACTACGCGATGCTTTACTTGTTACAGATTGCACAGCATATACTTGCTCTGGAATCAGTCCGTAATAGCGCAATGCTGTTTGCATAGACACATAACTGGGACCATACAAGTGATTAGCAATCAAAAAGCGATTGTATTTCTTGTCGGAATAATCCTCGCTGAGGATGTATAGTCCTTTTTTTAGGCGAATAATCTGCCCATCACTTACCAATAGGCGCGCCTTGTCAGTGATGTGTTGATGGCTATGGAAAAAGGACTTTAACACACCTAAGTCAAAAGGGATACGACCGATTGTTCTTAATGAGTTGTGCATATAAACAGTTGCATTTTTAATAGAAAAACGACAATAAATCGTTTATCTATTTAGATTTTCGCTGCAAAGGTAATGTTTTTTTGTGATATAGACAAATATTTTTATGACAAATAGTGTTTTTGTCGAAAATTCCCTACAGATTTCGGGACCACGATACAACATCTCTGGGACTTCTGTGCTCTATCTGTGGCGATTGTGTTTTCACTTTTCTTTTTCCCTTTTTTCCGAAAGGATACCGAACCCTTGCCGAAGGAGTGCTTGAATACGAGCATTGATACGAACAAGAAGAATGACAATATAAAAACTCACCCCGCAAATCAATTAACTTGCGGGGTAAGAAAGTATTATTAATTTTATTGACAAACAGGACGTATAGGATATGCTCTATAACGGTAAGTCCAACTAACTTTTGCCTTTCCTTTATCATCTAATTCATATGAACGCAAATAATATGCTCCTCGATTAGGTTGTTGTTTTGTGTCTTTATAAACTGTACTTGACCAATAATAACCATATTCCTCTGCGTCGTAGATATTTGTATCCTTTTCTCCCATTACACCTGCTGCTGGTAAGAAAATGCTACGATCAGTATAACCAGTGATATTGGAGATTACTTTGCAACCATATACACCATTTTGTGTAATCCATTCCCATGTGCAATTATCTACCAATTCTTCTAACTCTTCTTTAGTAGGCATACGCCATTTTTCATCTAAATATTTTTTTGCAGGATCTACATTACCTGTAGTGTCAAGTACTACTTTTTCATATGTAGCGATATTGCGTTGTTTGGGTTGTATTGGTTTTACGACACCGGACCAATCATCAGCATCAAGATGTTCCACATCCCAAGTGAAAAAGTGTCCATACTCTTCTGGTGCATTAGCACCTAAGTTACATGTAGCCCACTTAACAGATAATCCCAAATCTACATATTCATAAGGTGTTTCTGGCTTTTCTGTGGTAGTATCACAATCATTGATATATATTGTATCATGTACAAATATAGTGTCGTGAACAACTTGAATGAGTGAACGAGGGATAAGTAATTGTAATGTATCAATATCTTGCATTTCACTATAGGTTAGACTATCAATACTCTCAATAGGAGTACCGTAAAGTACATGACCATTTGCCCATACTAATTGATTGTTTTGTCCTAAGGACAACATACTTGTGGCTACAAAAGCCAACATGAATAAAATCTTTTTCATAATTTGATAAAATTAAATTGTTTATTGTTTGATTATCTGAATGTTTTCTTTACCACATATAAGCAAATAATTTCCAGTTGGAAGATTTGCCATGTTTATTTGTACATTGCCTTCTTGAGTGGAGATGGTTTGCAATAAATTACCAGAAATACTATACAAACGTAATAAGCCACTCGGAGCATTTTCAACATGCAGCACTTCTTGCGTGGGATTAGGGTACACCTTAATTTGTAATGCATTGTTATTTTGCGCATTTTCTACATGTGTAGGATCGTTAGGTTTTTCATCCGAAAACCGGACGTGCTGTACGTTAGTAAGTAAGTCTGCGAAAACCAACGTTTTTGTAGCATCATACACGTGTAGGGAATCATTAACGTACACTAATTTTCCTACGCAGGATAGTGCGGTAACACATTCTTGCCCTTTTAGTGGTCTAACCACTAAAGATGGGAGTGCCATCATTTGTAAAGAACACAAGACAGCACAGATGAGAACAAATTTATTCTTCATTGCTATAAGTGATTATGGGTTGGAGACTCCAAACAACCCGTGAATAAAATAGAAAGCGGGAGTCTTTTGTAAACGCTTTTCGATAAATTATTTGTCCAAATTAGGCAGAATTTTATAAGTCCTTGACAAGGCGAACAGAAAATCCCCATGCCCTATTAGTACCTACTGTATGTGTTGTATCAGCATCAAAACTAAGACAAGTTGCATACGAAGAACTCCAATAATTGCCTTCTTTCTGTATATTTTCCGTGGTTGTACCGATTCGTTCACCTGCAGCAGGTAGGAATAGCGCACCAGCCTTCTCCAATTTTGCCCATTCAGTTGATGTAAATGTTTGATTCGCTGCATAATCATTGTAAGAGCCAGACTGGAAATTTATATCACTTGGAGTTGTCCAATTGTCAGGTAAGAAGATCAATCCATTTACACCATTGACCTGAGCTACCCCCCAAAGTGTATTTGCATTGGAACGATATTTAAGGATAAATTCCCATTCATCATCTGTTAATGTGCGCCATGTATTTGGTGCATCATTACCTATTTGATTCGTTCCCCAATCCACAAAAATATCATAATCAGTACCAATAGTGCTTGTGTTAGTAGGGTTATTGCCTGTACCCATACCAAATAGATCAATCCAATCGTTATAAGTAGATGATATATTGCGATTTTCATCGCCAATATAATCCATTTGATTTTCGGCGAAACGCCATTTGTTGTTCTTTGGATGATATTGTAAATTGCCTGGTGAGAAAGTCACTTGCTTATCCACTGACACAGAAAATATACCTATACCTTCTGAATTTTTATTTTCTTCGATTTCTTCTAATACGAAACTTACTAATTCACCATAAGCAATACCTACATCATTTATTGCGTATGCTCGTACATAGTATGTCCCAGTAGATTCTGCAAAAGATGAGTTATCTATGGTTATTGAAAATACACCCTCCTCGTCATTAGATGTAACATCGAAATAAGCCTCTCTTATATCTGGTGAAGTACCAATAAAAAAACCACATTGTGTGACAATGGAAGTACCGCAATCAATGATTTCTCCTTCTAAGGTAATTGTATTTTCACTGATTACTATGTCGGGGAAAGTTCGTACTATAGGTTTCATTGGCAAATTTAGTTTGCCTAATACGGGTCGAACAGCTAATCCATTTTCGCGATCATGTGGAGATATATATCCAGTAGGAAGGTTAATACTATATGCTCTATCAATATCTATTGCGACAGATGGATCTATATATGTGGAACTTGACCAATAAATTCCTTCTTCTCCTCCATAGTAATTAGTCCCCAAAGTATTTCCCTTTTCATCTATATATCCCGTGTTTGGTAGAAAAATGTGATTGCCATTAGTAGATGTGATTTTGCAACCTTCCACTCCATTTTTTGTGGTTCTTTGGAATGTGCAATGTCTACGAAGTTCTTCCCATTCTTCAACTGTAGGCATACGCCAATCTGCTCCCCATTTTACTGTTGCCACATCATCTATACTACGAAGTATGTATTCACAATCATAGAAATTGTATTTGGTCATCATAGATGATTCTATGTCATACCATTTGTATGTGTACAAATCGTATTGTTCTTTGGTTTCTAATTCTCCCCATGCGTAATAATGACCAATATCTTCAGCTTTTGTTGCGCCCACATTGCAACTAGCCCACTTTACGCTTAGTCCCATATCAACAGCATGCCATGGAGTTTCTCCCCATTGTGCATACAAAACAATATCTTTGTCTATATTAAGACTATAACCTGCTTCAAAAGGAGCACCAGAGCCCGTAGGACTTGTATTCCAATTGCTGAAATATAAATTTTCGTTTGTAAAAGCACATTCGCTTATTTCTTTGGCATGACCATAATAGAAAGTGTCTTTCAACATTGTTCCAATTCCACCATTAGGGTCGTAAGTAATAGTAAAAATGTATTTAGAATCAGAGGAGCATTTGCATATTTTAATCATAGTACCATCAGCAAGAGTAAAATATACATAGTTCTCATCTTGGGTAACAGATTGGAACATAGAATCGCCGTTTTGACCATCCTTACCATCCGCCCCGTTTTGTCCGTCTTTACCATCCTCGCCATCAGTTCCATTTTTTCCGTCTTCGCCTGCTGCTTTACCTAATTGTGTCCAAGTTGCGCCGTTGTCATATGAGATGTGCCAATATCCATCCTCAATCTTCAATTGTGGTGTAATACCATCTTTACCGTCTTGACCATTGGTGCCGTTTTGACCGTCTTTGCCAGAAACAGGGAGTTTATTGCCATTGTCATCCAAAATCCATTCGCCATTCAATGTCCAATAATATACGCCATCCGTGTCTTGTGCTACACCAATCACTGGGGTAGAGCCATCTTGACCATCTTTGCCATCGGCTCCATCCTTACCATCTTGTCCATGATAAATGGTAATAGGGTCATGTTTGCCAAATGTAATTGCATAGCCAATCACTTCGCCATCTTTTTTGATTTCTACTACATCTGTGATAAAATCGTTGGATCGCAATACATCCACAATCGTTTGGAGCGATGTGATGTTGGTGTTCATTTCTTTGCAGAGTTCTTCGAGTTTGGTGACACGGGAGTCAAGTCCATCGATAGCTTCCCAAATGTCATCGTGACAAGCTGAGAATAGGCAAATTGTCAATCCCAAAAGGAGTAAATGAAGTTTCTTCATTGTGTTATTGAATGTTTTGTGGGAAGTAGGCTCCTAACCACCCGTTAGTATATAAAAAAAGCGTGGAACCTTTTACCTTTGCCAGTTCCACGTTTCAAGGCTGTCGCATTGCCTAATCTCATAGAACCGACAACGCGAAGCCCACGCCGAATATAAAATACTCTCGTGCTATTTCTTAAGGTACGCGTATGCGCATACGTATATACGCAAAAGACGTACCATAATAGGCACAAGAGGGATATTTCATATCCCGTAGGACATCTATCGTTGCTAAGTCCTGATAAGATTTCTAAAACTGCGACATTTTGAAACGTCAGAACAGAGCGCTAATAAACGCCTTTTTAATATGTCTGCTACCCCAGCCGATGATGTACAGACATCCCCGGCGTGGAATTGCGACTGCAAAGGTACTACAATTTTTTGAATTGAGCAAGAAAAATCGCTTTTGATAGCGATTTTTTGTTTGGAGGATTGGCAACTATTTCAGGAAAGCAGTCAACCTTTTTAGGAAGGTAGTCAACTTTTTTAGAGGGCGATATTAATAAAAAGCACTTTTTATATTTCGGAGTTCTTTGGTCGTTCCTTGGTTTGTCCTTGGTTCTTCCTTGGTCTTTTACCCGAGTGGGATAAGGAAGGTACAAAGAGAAGGAATCTTAATAAACAGCATATTTAGGACACCTCCGACCTTTCTCCCAAAAGGTCAAATGAATCTATGAAAATACCCGTATTTAGCAAAATATTCGATTTTATTTGCATATATCCAAACTTTTTCGTAATTTTGCACCCGAAATTGCGTGAACTCCGTTTGCGGTTGAAAGTGTTTCACTGTTCCACGCGCGTTGCGCTGTTTCAATTAAAAACCCTGAAACTTTGAAACAATTTAACAAATAAACTAACAAGAATTATGATTTACAGCAAAGAGGTACAGGAAATGTGCCAAGTAGCTAAAGGACCTAACCACGGTCCAGCTCCAATCCCAGAAGAGGGTAAGTGGGTGAAAGCCAAAGAGATTGCTGACATCTCTGGTATGACTCACGGTATCGGTTGGTGCGCTCCACAACAAGGTGCGTGCAAACTCAGTTTGAATGTAAAGAATGGTATCATCGAAGAGGCATTGGTGGAGACCATCGGTTGCTCTGGTATGACTCACTCTGCTGCTATGGCAAGCGAGATCCTCGTAGGTAAGACTATCCTTGAGGCACTCAATACCGACCTCGTATGCGATGCTATCAATACTGCTATGCGCGAGTTGTTTCTCCAAATCGTTTACGGCCGTACACAATCTGCTTTCTCTGAGGGCGGTTTGGCTATCGGTGCTGGTTTGGAAGACTTGGGTAAGGGTCTTGTATCTCAAACAGGTACACTCTTCTCTACCAAGGCAAAAGGTGCTCGTTACCTCCAATTGACCGAGGGTTATATCACCAAACAATACCTCGATGCAGACAACGAGACTTGCGGTTACGAGTTCGTTCACATGGGTAAGTTCATGGACGCTATCAAGAAAGGCGTACCAGCAGACGAGGCCCTGAAGAAAGTTACTGGTACCTACGGTCGTACCACCGCAGAGCAAGGTGCAGTTAAATTTATTGACCCACGTCATGAGTAATCAGAAAGGAGCAAAATTATGATACGTCCAGTTCAATTTGAATCACAAAACCGCCGCGAGGCACAAGTTCTCGCTGCGCTTAACGCACATGGTATTGCTTCTATCGAAGAGGCTAATCAAATTTGCGAGCAATACGGTTTGGATCCTTACATGACTTGCGAGGAGACACAAATGATTTGCTTTGAGAACGCTAAGTGGGCTTACGTTGTAGGTTCTGCTATCGCTATTAAGAAAGGTTGCAAGAACGCTGCTGATGCTGCTGAGGCAATTGGTATCGGTTTGCAAGCATTCTGTATCCCAGGTTCTGTAGCTGATGACCGCCTTGTAGGTATTGGTCACGGTAACTTGGCCGCTCGTCTGCTCCGCGAGGAGACCGAGTGCTTTGCTTTCTTGGCAGGTCACGAGTCTTTCGCTGCTGCTGAGGGTGCTATCAAGATTGCAGAGATGGCTAACAAAGTGCGCCAAAAACCACTTCGTATTATCCTCAATGGTCTTGGCAAAGACGCTGCTATGATTATCAGCCGTATCAACGGTTTCACCTACGTACAAACAGAGTTCGATTACGCTACTGGCGAATTGAAGGTGGTTCGTCAAAAACCTTATAGCAACGGTCCACGCGCTAAGGTGAACTGCTATGGTGCTGACGATGTACGCGAAGGTGTGGCTATCATGTGGCACGAGAACGTAGATGTTTCTATCACAGGTAACTCTACCAACCCAACTCGCTTCCAACACCCAGTAGCTGGTACCTATAAGAAAGAGCGCGTGTTGAAGGGCAAACCATACTTCTCTGTAGCATCTGGTGGTGGTACAGGTCGTACCTTGCACCCAGATAACATGGCTGCAGGTCCTGCTTCTTATGGTATGACCGATACTTTGGGCCGTATGCACTCTGACGCTCAATTTGCTGGTTCTTCTTCAGTACCTGCACACGTTGAGATGATGGGCTTCCTCGGTATTGGTAACAACCCAATGGTAGGTTGCACTGTAGCTTGCGCTGTGAACGTAGCGTTGGCATTGAGCAAGTAATAAAAAGTCGGACAAGTCGGACTTTTCAGACAAGTCAGACTACAAACAATCAAAGAGACACTCCTTGCGGGGTGTCTCTTTGATATTATAACTTAAGGATCGTTATCGCATGGTAAGCGAGTTGTAACGGAGTGGTATGCGCATTACCAAGATTAAGCATGCACTATTTCTGCTTTACCCAAATGAGTTTGCTGGTGTCATAGCCACGGCGTTCTGCTTCAGCGAGGATAAGGGTGCGAGTAGCATCATCCAATTGTGGTGTTCGGGATAGTATCCACAAATACTTGTTGTTGCTACCGCCTACCAACACATACTGATAGTTTTCATCTAACATCATGATACGATAGTCACCAAAGAAAGGACCAAAAAACGACACACGCAATAACCCTGGTAGGTTAGTCGTTTTAGCAATCCCTTTAGCATCTTTTGCTCGACCATCTTTAATACCCGTATTCAATACGTCAATCTTACCATCATCGCGCAAAGTATAGTGCGCCATAGCATATTCCAAGCCACGCTCGAAAGGATGATTGAAACGGGCAATTTCGTACCAATAGCCCAGATAACGATTTAAGTCAACAGACTTGACTGTGGAATTGTCCACCTCAGCAGAATTGCATCCTGCGACAATACTGGCTAAAAAAGCCATCAAGAAAATCTTTTTCATAGTTGTTTTGGATTAAAAGGTTTATTATTTATTTAGAACCGCCATAGGCGGGTGTTGGAGTTTTATAGTAGGAGATTTTTGGTGGAGTATTAGAGGTCCTGATAAAGATAGCGCATGAAAGGTATGCTTGCCGCCATATGAGAGCCATACTCTGCAAAATCATAGGTTATACGAGAATCATCAGGCATCTCAGCAGCCAAACGCATACTATTTATAATAGGGACCACTTCATCCTCAACACTGTGCAAGAAATAGGCAGGTGCTTGCAAATCATAGCCCACATTACTATTCCATGCTAAGACTTTGTATAACATCTCCGCAATAGGCTGATTGCGATTCAAAGACTCAGCAGTCATCAGTTTACTCATGCATGTTGAGCCCATTTGATCATTAATTTGAGAAACTGTAAAATCTTTGGTTGCTATCCACTCATCATAATTAGACAACAAGGGTTCTAAAAAGAAATCTTCCAAGTCAAATCCTAATTCATACGCATCTCCTAATCCCATTACAATCAATGGGATTGCAGCAGGGATGCCCATTGTGTCCTTTTCTACACAATAATCGTATGTTGCAGCGGGGTCATATGGACCAGCCCCTGCATAGAGTTTACGAATCGTCCAAACAGGTGCTGCATCTTTATTAACGATTGGTTTATCATAGTTTTCCTCAATCATTCGCGCCACTCCTAATGCCACAGCTCCACCTTGCGAATAGCCATCAATCACCACGTCAGTAGGATAGCTATAGCCATAGTATTGCAATAACGCAGGCATACAATTCAACAAATCTACTGCTGTTTGTGCAGCACTTCGCCAATGCAAATAAGGATGTACTTCATCGCGCGATAATCCATAGCCTACATAATCAGGCATAATCACCGCATAGCCTTTCATTGTTAAAATACTCTCCATCGCAATTGTGTTACTTGGAGCCTCTGCATCGGAACAAATCGTATAATGATTCGCTACCACAATGCCATTTAGATAGCGTTGCTTGGGTAAATATACCCTACCCGATACAAGGAGGGAGTCACCTTGTGCATCTTTACTCCAATATGCAACAGGAAATGTAATATAATGCTTGTGCGTAAAGCGATAAAGTTTACGCATCATTTGATATACGCTCTCATCGGAAAAATGGCTGCGAGTCAATTGTTTTTGTGTACTCTTCCATATAGCATCTCCGTTTAAAGTAGAGCGCACGACTTCACCTCCATAATCCTTGACAGGAATTACAGGAAGTGCTGTTGTATCCAAAGGAGTCAACAACACATAATCATCGGCATAAAGCAACACTGTACTAAAAAATGCCACGATTAAAAGGCTAATTTTCAAATTTGCTTTCATTTTATTAAATCTTTAGTTAAGGTTTGTTTTAGGTTTTTATCATTGCTCGATGCAAAAATCGTGCAAAACAAAAGGATTTTTATGATATTTTTTCAAGTATTTTTATGTGCATAGTAAAAAAAAGTAGAAAAGATTGCATATTTCAAGTTTTTTTCGTACCTTTGCACGGTAATTTGTGCTGTAGGCACGATATGATTATTTACGTAGTAAAAAGAGGAACGTTAGAAAAATGAAAAATATAGCATTTATTGTAAATCCTATAGCAGGGCCAAAAACAAAAAATCGCATCACGAAATTAATTCGTGACATACTTGATTCTCAACAGTTTTCCCCTACTGTAGTCGTTACAGAGTATGCAGGTCATGCGACTCAATTAGCACAGCAGTTTGCAATGCAAGAATATTACGCCGTAATCGCGGTAGGTGGCGACGGGACAGTAAACGAAGTAGCCAGCGGTTTGATTGGTACAAGTACTGCGTTAGGAATTGTGCCTAATGGTAGTGGTAATGGTTTTGCTCGTCATTTGGACATCTCTACTCGCATGAATCGCGCAATCGAGATGCTAAACAGTTCGGAAGTGATTCATGTGGACTATGGCATTGTGAACGATGTGCCATTCTTCTCTACATTTGGCATCGGCTTTGATGCGGTGGTAGCCCATGATTTTGCGGATAGTAGTAGAGGATTTAAAGGATATGTACAAAGTATCTTTAAGGATCTTTTTCAATATAAGCCAGAGACATATCATCTTCAAGGCGAAGGAATTGATTTAACGACCACTGCTTTTTTAGTCAACTTTGCCAATGCGGGTCAATGGGGTTATGATGCTTATATAGCCCCAAAAGCGAGTTTACAAGATGGATTGTTGGATATAGCTATCGTGAGTGAATTTCCTATGGTGTCAGTTCCTAGTTTGGCACTAAGTTTGTTCACTAAAAACATTGACGAGAACTTGCATATGAATACCATCCGCGCCAAAGAAATGACCCTAACTCGTGAGACTGAGGGTGCGGTTCATATTGATGGAACCCCTACGCAAATGGGCAAAGAGTTACATGTAAAGATTGTGGAAGATGGACTGAAAGTACTGGTAAAAAAGAGATTTTAAGACGCATGATAAAAAATATTATTTTTGATTTCGGCTGCGTGCTAATAAATTGGAGTCAGCATAACCTATATGACACATACTTTGGCAGCAAGGAGAAAACAGATTGGTTCATTGACAACATCTGCACATGGGAGTGGAACAACCAAACTGATGTAGGAAAAACATTCGCATCATCTGTTGAAGAAAAAATAGCAGAATTCCCTGAATGGGAAAAAGAAATACGCATGTATTGGGAACGTTGGGAGGACATGATTGGAGGAGCAGTGGAAGGTATGCAAGATTGGATATGCGAGTTAAAAAAAGCTGGATATAAAGTATATGGGCTAAGTAACTGGTCTGCGGAAACATTTCCGTTGGTCAAAGAAAAATTTCCAGTTTTCAAAATGATGGATGGAATCGTCATCTCAGGAGAAGAATTGATTGCTAAACCCGATTATCGTATCTATCAGATACTGCTGAATAGATACAATTTGCAAGCCAATGAATGTGTGTTTGTAGACGATAGACAAAGTAATATTGATGCTGCAAAAGAGTTAGGCATTCATGGTATTACTTTTGCAAATTGTGAGCAAGCGAAGAAAGCATTTTATCACATAATATAGAAACTAACATAGTGGATTATGACAATAAAGATTATCAACAAAAGCAATAATCCGTTACCTCGTTACGAGAGTGCACAAGCAGCCGGAATGGATATCCGTTGCCATCTATTAGAAGCAGTAACATTACAACCATTAGAGCGCAAACTACTTCCGACTGGCTTGTACATTGAGTTGCCTGTTGGATACGAGGCACAAATTCGCCCTCGTAGTGGTTTGGCACTCAAACGTGGATTAACTGTCCTCAATACTCCAGGTACTATAGACGCGGATTATCGCGGTGAGATTGGTGTTATACTCATCAATCTAAGTCATGAGCCACAAACTATCGAACCTGGCGAACGCATTTGCCAAATGGTGATAGCCAAACATGAACAGCCCGAACTAGTAGAAGTGGAAGTGTTAGGCGAGACAGAACGTGGTGCTGGTGGTTTTGGACATAGTGGGGTGAAGTGAGAGGTGAAAAGTGAAAGGAAATAGATTCATATTGATTTTATTGAGTATATTGTTGGGATTGGCAACAATTTCTCCATTGCATGCACATACCCGCCAACACGATACACTCACGATAGAAGAAGAACAGCAGTTCCTCTACTATTTTTATGAAGTTGAACGACTGATTCAAATGAATCGTATCACCGAAGCCAAGCCTATCGTAGCGTTTTGCTACGCCATAAACCCAAACAACGCCACCATCAACAACTACATGGGATTGTATGCCCAATCCGAATCGGAGAGCGAAAAAGCAGCTGCATATTTCAAAAGAGCCTATGAACTATGCCCTGAAGAATATTGGTATAACTACCATATACTATTGCTGCAAAGCGACAATAAAAAACTACAAAAACAAGCTATTCAACAAATGGAGGCATTAGCCAAAGAAGATAGCATGAACGAAGAGTTGCACACCGTTCTCCAAAAAGCATACATTGTTCAAGAAAAATATCAGCATGCTCTACTTGTACAAGATCAATTGGATAGTATCCGTGGATATGATGATGCCAGTGCGATGCAACGATACCGTCTTCAGCTTGCTATGAAAAATATCCCTGCAGCGATTCGTGAGATTGAACGGTATTTAGAAATGGATGCCGAAAATTATCAATTTCAAGTTTTTCGCATGCAACTATATGAGCAAACGAATCAACCACCAAAAAAAATGATAGAAGCGTATGAGGCGGTATTGCGTTTTGACCCTACTAATGTCGTTGTGATGAATAATTTGGCATGGAATATGTGTATTAGCCATACTAATCTGATGCGCGCAGAAGAATTGTCTCGTACAACGATTTTACGCGAATCAAGTAATCCTATATATATTGATACGTATGCTTGGATTATGTATCAATTGGGCGATTGCACCTCTGCTAAATTCTTCATCGAACGTGCTATAGAGTTGCTCGGTGACAAAGCGGATAAAGAAATTACAATGCATTACAAGACTATTATCAAAGCATGCAAAAAGTAAAACACGTCATATCATTGTGCATTCTTATATGTTTGTTAGGATTTGCTTCTTGTTCAACAAGCAAATTTGCGAACAAACGTGCAGACTATGATACCCTGTCTCAACATGGGCAAATCGCTGTGACATTGAATCAAGATAGACATTCTATGCGTAGTGTTGCTCGCATATGGCATGATGAACTGATTTTATTGTCTCTTCAGATGTTAGGCATAGAAATGGTGCGCATCGAAGCCAATAAAGATAGTATTGTGGTATTTGACAAGATGAATCGTCGTTACACATCTGCTACTTATGCTCAAATTAATCCGTTTATCCATCCCAATATTTCGTATAGGACCTTGCAAGATTTTATATCTGGAGCGTATCCCAAAAGCGCACAAGGAGAAAGCGAACTGCGTTTACAAGCAGGCAAACATAGTTGTCAACTATCATACAAGCCAATTACAAGCGAAAAGAACACCCTACCAACAGCGAGTACAACCGATCGCAGTAGATATACATATGTTCCTCTAAAAGAAATCCTATCCCTATGAAATGTAGAATTATCATATATATAGCCATTCTTCTCGCCATTCCTAGTTTTGGGCAAGACGTGAAAGAACTGCAACGCCAACAACGCGAATTGCAACAACAATTGGAAGAGACAGGCAAAATGTTGCAGCAAACAAAAAAAAGTGAAACAGCAACAACCAATAAATTGAATCTGCTAAATAACGATATTCGTACTCGTAAAAAACTGATTCGAAATATTCAAGGTGAAATCAATGCCCTAAACGGAGAAATGGGTACACTACGACAAAAACGCTCTACTTTACAAAAAGAATTAGAGCAAGCAAAAGCAGATTATGCGCGTTTGATTTGTGAAACACATTATGCAGAAATGCAGCAATCACCGTTACTATTCCTACTATCCGCAGAGAATTTTCAACAACTTATTCGTCGTATGCAATATATGCAACAATTCACTGCATATCGGAAAGAGCAAGTGGCACGCATTGAATCATTGCAAGCAGATATAGATGTGCAAAATCGCCTTCTGAGCAATCGCAAAGATGCACGTTCTGATGCACTCCAATCACAAAAACGTGAACAAGAGAAATTGACACGTGATGAACGTAAACAACGAGATATGTTGCAATCCCTCAAAAAACAAGAAAAAGATTTGTTAGCAAAACAAAAACAACAACAGAAAAAAGTAGATGAACTGAACAAGAAAATTGAAGAAATTATTGCCAGTCAAGTACGTTCAACCACTACTTTAACCAAAGAGCAACAACTGATAGCAGGCGGTTTTGAAGCCAATCAAGGAAGGTTACCCTGGCCTATTGAAAAAGGATATATTAGTGGCTATTTTGGCAAACATAAACACCCCATTCATGAACACGTAACGATAGACAATAAAGGTATTTATTTGCAAACAGTAGCAGGAGGTCATGCCCGAGCAGTATATGAAGGCGAAGTTACATTATGCGCCAAAATGAATGGTAACTTTGTAGTTATTGTGCAACACGGTAATTATCGTTCAGTATATTCTCCACTAAAGAATATCAATGTCAAGCAAGGAGATAAGTTGCAAGCCAAACAAACTATAGGTGAAATATTTACCGATGAAAACGAGGACAACAAAACGGAATTGTATTTCCAAATTTATAAAGATCGTTCAATACTAAATCCAAGTTTGTGGCTGGCACAATAAATAAGATTTAAAAAAAACAAACATATGAAAAAAACAACGAAAATAATTAGTTTGCTTTTGGTAATCGTATTAGTATGCGGTTGCAAAAGAGATGGTTGGTTGGATTGGAAAGTGGAAAACCAATTATGGTTACAAGAGAATGCCAAGAAAGAAGGTGTAGTAACCACCCCTACAGGTCTTCAATACAAATGTATTGATGCAGGTTGGGATAAATCTGCACGTCCAGATGATGCAAAAATTGTGACCATTGATTATGAGGGTAAATTGATTAATGGTTATGTATTTGATGCAAATCAAGAATATGCTGGATATGTAAATTCCTTTGTACCAGGTTTTGCCGAGGGATTAAAAAAGATGTATCAATTTGGCGAATACGAATTTTATATTCCATATGAATTGGCATATGGAGAAAGTGGCGTGGGCAAAGAAGGAAATGATAACTTTATACCTCCTTATAGTACCTTAATCTTCCGCGTATATTTACACCGTATCGATTAATGAATCGAATAAAAATCATATTGCTGACCTTAGTGCTATTAGCATCCTGCGAAGATGTTAATTACCGTAGTTCGGTGCCTACAACTCCTGTAAATTACACATTGTACATCACACGAGAACATCCACATTTTTTAGTTGAAAATGGTTTTCAAACGATGACCATAACCCAACGAACATTTACAGAAGATTACATTGGCTACTCGGGATTGCTTATATGGATTGGTATGGACAATGCATACCACGCAGCAGATTTGTGCTGTCCTCACTGCGTAAAAAAACATAAACCTTTGGATATAGATGGTCTTTACGCCTGTTGTAGTTTGTGTGGCGAACGATATGATATTAGTTATGGGTATGGTGTCCCTACCAAAGGCGTAACTAAGGAACCACTTAAACTGTACAACACAAGTTATCGCAATTTAGCCACGGGTGCACAGTTGCACATATTTAATTAATCAACATCATGCTAAGTATTTACAAGGCCTCTGCGGGTAGTGGTAAGACCCATACATTGACTTTCGAGTATCTGTGCATGTTATTTCGTGACTATAAAGGACATTCTTTGCCCCATGGTCATATTTTGGCAGTGACTTTCACAAAAAAAGCTACTGCTGAAATGAAAGAGCGTATCCTAAAAGCACTCTATCAACTGTCCACCAATCCGACAGATTCCCCATTCTGTGAAGATTTGATTGACACATTAGGGATAAACATCAATACCTTGCAAACAAAATCCAAAGAATTATTAATTGGAATTTTGCAAGATTACAATCATTTTTGGGTGTCCACCATTGATGGTTTTTTCCAACAAGTCGTTCGCACCTTTGCTATCGAATTGGGATTATCTACCACCTATGATTTAGCTATGGATGGGAACGAAGTTGTTCAACAAGCAGTAGATGATGTTTTTCGTAGATTACGTTCTCAACCCGAAGAGAATAAAGAACTTGCTACGTGGATTACGACAATTGCACAAGCCAATATTGATGATACCTCAAAATGGAATCCCCACGGAGCTGTAAGTATGTTTTCCAGAGAGCTTCTCAAGGAGAAACTGATCCGAAATATGGATCGTGTACGCAGTTTTTTCTCCAATAAAAAAGGTATTATTGAGTATCGGCAGACAATGCAAAAGATTGTAGATAATTATCTTACAGCCCTTCGCACTACACAAAAAGAAGCACAAGCATTAATTGAAGGCGTTATTGGACTAAAAGAACATGCAATATCTGCCTTCAAAGCATCCCCTGAAAAATTAATCAAAGATGGATTAAACAAGACATTTCGCGATGTATTGGTTGATCCCAACACCTTATACACAAAGTCCAAAACAGATAAAGCACAACAAGCACATATATTGCAATTATACTCCACAAATTTGCAACAAATATACGAGCGAATGCAGCAGTTGATTGATGTGGACATTTTTAACTATCATAGTGCCAAAGCTATTCTTCAACATTTATATACTATTGGGCTATTGCAAGATATCAACGATGAAGTAGAAAAAACTAATAAAAAGAAAGGACGGCTACCTATTTCATCCATCAATATGCTCATCAATGCAGTCATAGACAATCAAGAAGCACCATTTATTTACGAGCGCATGGGGCATTACTTTCGTCATTTTATGATTGATGAATTTCAAGACACAAGTGTACTTCAATGGCAAAACTTTGAGCCACTTATTCATGAATCAGAAAGTAAGAACATGGATAATTTGATTGTCGGTGATGTTAAACAAAGTATTTACCGTTGGCGAAATTCCGATTGGCGACTCCTTAATAATGTACATACATTTTTCCACTCCGTACGTTTACCCGATATGGAATTTAATTGGCGTACAGCGCCATTACTCATAAAACGTAACGAATGGATAACTGAAGAATATGCAAAAGTGTTATCTTCTATATTTGAAGCCAAAGGATGGGATAACAATCCGCTAACTCAAGCCATCAAACAGATTTTTGACCACGATGCCATTCACCAAAAAGCAAAAAAGAATTACCCTGGCGTCTTTCATCTGGAATTTTTTGAAGGAAAGAATTCTTCTGAAGTCAATGAACGATGCTTAGAAGCTGTGGACTACCTCCTTCAATCACTGATGGATGAAAAAATCGACCTAAGTCGTGTAACCATGCTTGTTCGAAGAAAAAGTGAAGCAGAAACGATTGCTAATTATCTCATTAACCATGGATATAAAGTGCAATCTGTGGAAGGAATGCGCGTCCACGCACACATCGCAGTAAAATTATTGTTTGCCATTCTTCAGGCACATGTAGAACCACAAAACGATGTGGTTAAAGCGATTATTACAGAGAATCATGCACCTTTTACAGAAGAAGAACAAGAGAAAATTAACCAAAGTTTTACTCTTCCACTTTATGAGCAAGTACAAACGTTAATTAAGATACTACATTTGAACGAGATTGAAGGAGCATTACCATACCTGACTGCATTTCAAGACCGTGTTTACCAATTCACTCAAGATCGAGTTGCAGATGTCGCTAGCTTTGTTGAGTATTGGAATCGTAAAAAAGACAGCATATCCATTCCTGCCTCTAGCGTTGAAAATACGATTGGTGTCATGACAATTCATAGTTCAAAAGGACTAGAATTTGATATAGTGGTCTTACCATTCCTCAATTGGGAGTTACAAAAATGGCATCACGAAATTATTTGGTGCGAACCAACGCAAACACCATATAACAATTTGCCATTGGTAGCAATAACACCCAACGACACATTATTGCGATCTTGTTTTCGAGAAGATTACATCTCCGAAGCTATAGCACAATATATTGACAATCTAAACCTAACATATGTTGCAATTACTCGTCCCAAATATAGGTTATATGGTTTTGGAGGGATGTATTCTATCAATCAAAACAAACAACCAAAGATTCAAAATGTAGGACATCTCATGTCATATATTTGCGCGAACAAGTGCAAACAGTTCGAAGATGAAAAGTCTATAATAGAACTCGTGGATAACAAGGACGGTTCCTTCGTATATCATACACAAGATGACAACATATCTATAGCCAAAGAGGAAGAAAAGAAAAAGAAAGAAGAAAAAAAAGAAACGGAAAAGAAAATTGTCACGATAGAGGATAGTTTTGTGTCTGTTTCCATAAAAAAACGTCTCAAATTACGCAGTCGTGCTGAAGATGATTTTGAAGAGGGGACTGCTTTAGCAACCGTTGATTTAGGCATATTAATGCATGAATGGTTGGAAGAGATTACGCATTGGGATGAAGCACTGCCAATCCTACAAAAGATGAAAGATGAGGGACGAATTACAGCTTTGCAAGAAGTAGAAATGAAAAATCAACTGCATAAATTGGAAACTTTATTGATTAAAGAAAATAAAATGCATTGGTTTACGCAAGATAGACATGTCTTAACGGAACAAGAATTTCTAGGAACTACAGGTAAAGTGCTACGTCCAGACCGAATCATGATGGATAATCAACATGCAATTGTTATTGACTATAAATTCGGACATATAAAAGAAAAGAAATATGTAAATAAAATGCGTAAATATGCGCAATTACTTATAGAAATAGGCTATACAGTAGAAACATATATCGTATATATCGCACTACAAGAAATAGAAAGGATTCAATAGCATATGATTACAAATGAACAAGTAATATCCATTGGAAAAATCACCCGTACACATGGAAAACGTGGTGAAGTTCAATGTCTGATGAGCAATGAATATTGGGATAACGCAGAGGCAGATTTTGTAATTCTGCGCATAAACAATATTCTTGTGCCCTTTCGCGTAACGGATTGGCGTGGAAAAGGAAGCGATTCGCTTATTTTTCAATTGGATCATATTTCTGATGAACAAACAGCACAAGCACTTGTTGGCTGTGAGGCATATATGTTGTTATCCGACATAAGCGAAACTGAGGAATTGATGCCTACATGGCAAAGTTTGATAGGCTATCGTGTACTTGATACCGATCAAGGAGAACTAGGAACTATCATAGATGTGGATGAAACAACAATCAATACTCTCGTTACACTCAATAACAATCAACTGATTCCACTACACGAAGACTTTATAATCCATATTGAACCCGATAAACAACTCATTACTATTTGTTTACCATTTATTTTTACAAAAGAATAAATCATGCAAAAGACTACTATACAAGAAATGAATCGCCTCACTCCAGAGGCTTTTCATGAAGCGCAGAAGGTGCCACTTATCGTAGTATTGGATAATGTCCGCAGCCAACATAATATTGGAGCAGTCTTTCGCACTGCCGATGCATTTTGTTTGCAAGGCGTTTGGTTGTGTGGCATATGTTGTTGCCCACCAAACAACGAAATTCACAAAACGGCACTTGGAGCAGAACTAACAGTGGATTGGCGGTATTTTGAGCAAACAATTGACGCTGTAAAAGCGTTGCAATCAGATGGCTACACCGTTTATGCCATTGAGCAAGCACACGGAGCGACCATGCTAGGTGACTTACAACTCCCACATAATCAAAAAACTGCAATCGTAATGGGACATGAGGTGTTTGGTGTACAACAAGCAGTAGTGGATGCTGCCAATGGCTGTATTGAGATTCCACAATATGGTACTAAGCACTCGCTTAATGTTAGTGTTACAGCGGGTATTGTAATGTATGAATTGAGCAATATGCTTAGATAAGTTATCAACGATAAACTATAAATTGTAAACTAACGACGGTCGATTGTCATCCGTCAATTATCACATATCACTCCTTGCTCCTGCTCGCGATTTAGAAGTAGGAAAAGCAGCTGTTCAAGCGGGTGCTGATGCGGTATATATTGGTGCACCAGAATTTGGAGCTCGACAAGCAGCAGGAAATAGCGTAGAAGACATTGCCGAATTAGTGAATTATGCACATCGTTATGGTGTTCAGGTATTAGTGACATTGAACACTTTACTGCACGAGGAAGAGTACCCTCGCGCATGCGCGCTCGCGCACGCGCTATATAAAATAGGAGTAGATGCGCTTATCATTCAAGATTTACGATTGTTAGAATATAATCTACCTCCTATCCGTCTCCATGCTTCTACCCAATGCGACAACCGAAGTCCCGAACAAGTGATG
Organism: Paludibacteraceae bacterium; assembly: GCA_045591505.1. Taxonomy (GTDB): domain Bacteria; phylum Bacteroidota; class Bacteroidia; order Bacteroidales; family Paludibacteraceae; genus Colicola. The sequence goes on along the minus strand of JAZNSW010000021.1, from coordinate 34,889 downwards.
CACCTGCAAAAAATGGGATTTCAACGTGTAGTTTTGGCACGTGAACTATCATTAAAACAAATTGCCGAAATACATCAAAAAACAATAGAAAATCAACAACCCATTGAATTAGAAGCCTTTGTACATGGTTCGCTATGTGTAAGTTATAGTGGAAGATGCTACCTATCCGAAGTGTTGATGAAGCGAAGTGCCAACCGTGGAGAATGTGCACAACCATGTCGTCAACGATATGATTTGCTGGATAAATACGGAAACGAAATACTTGATGACCATGGTAAACCTATTCATCAACGCTATCTGCTCTCACTACAAGACATGGATCGCAGTTTGCATGTTGCACAAATGATTGAAGCAGGAATTACCACTCTCAAGATTGAGGGGCGACTCAAAGATAAAGATTATGTAACAAATATCGTTGCCTATTACCGCCAACTCATAGACCAACTGAAAGCAACTCATCCGAATTGGGCATCTACCTCTACAAATTCTATCTATGAATACAATTTTACACCCAATCCAGCTAAGACCTTTCATCGAGGAGCAACAGATTACTTTTTATATGGGCGCAACCAACAATTAACCAATTGGAGTACGCCAAAATCTACAGGTGAAGCTATTGGTAAAGTAGTAGCTGTACGAGGAAAAGCAATACGCATACAAATACTTCCCAATATTATATTACATAATGGCGATGGTTTATGTTATGAAGATAAAGGCTTCGCTATTAATCGCGTAGAAGGAGATATGCTTTACACAAATCAGATAATAGACATCGCTCCTGGCACATTGTTGTATCGTAATGTAGATCCCCATTTTCTTCGCACTTTACAAGCCACTCGACGCATACTTGTTGATATTCGCTTTGAAACAACAAAGAATGGCTATCGTCTTACTATTGGGAATGAGAGTGCTGATTTTGCATATGAACATCAAACAGCCAAAAACACAGAACGCGCTTTACAAACCATTCAAGAACAATTATGCAAATTGGGTGACACTTGTCTTGCAGCACACAAAATCACCATTATCGCAAATGGTGAAATATGTTCAGATACTTTCCCATACTTTATTCCAACTAGTCAAATTAATCAATGGAGACGTCAACTCACAGCAACATATCTTCCATAGCTCAACCATTAATGACATGCAAATATTGCATACTCAATGAGTTGGGGCACTGTAGGAAAATTAATCCTATGGCAAACGAACCACGCTATCTTCGCTTACAGAACGGCACAATTCTCTCCCTTGAGTTTGATTGCAAGAAATGTGAAATGCGTATCTATAAACAGCAGTAAAGCTACTGCACAACTATAAACAGCTCGCATGCGAGCAATGAACACCACCATATTATGGCAGCACATCAATTAAACGTGTATTTTTGGCTCATTGATACCATCGCTTCTGGTCATTTGACCCGCGAAGATATCAATCGCCGTTGGTCGCATTGTCGCTATAATGACAATGGCGAAACAGAATTTCCACAACGAAAGTTTCACCGCTATAAAGATGAAATTCAGGAGATTTTTGATGTGGAAATATGTTGCAATCGCAACCGCGGCAATTACTATTACATCGCCAATAAGGATGATATATCAGGCGGATTTACACGAAAATGGTTGCTCAACGCAATGGCTGTACATAGCATGATGGACCAAGCAAAAGATATTAGCGACTGTATTCTATATGAGGATATTCCAGAAGGTTCACAATACCTAAGTCTTATTGTTGATGCTATCAAACAACGCAAACAACTACAATTTACATATCATAGTTTTAATCGCCAAGAACAATATGATTTAACACTTTCACCTTATTGCCTAAAAGTATTCAAACAGCGTTGGTATGTTGCAGGTTGCCCATCCACCCACCCCAACGAAACACGTATCTACGCGCTTGATCGCGTTAAAAACATGCGCCCTACCGATATACCATTCGTATATCCTGCGAAATTTAGTGCTCAGCAATTTTTTGCACCGTACTATGGCGTTTTTCGCAATGCAGATCCAACCAAAGTGATTATTGAAGCCACTCAACAATCCGCGAAATTTCTCCGCCTTTTACCCCTACACCCCTCACAAAAAGAGTTACATCAGTTTCAAGGTAAAACATTTTTTGAATACTATATTGCTCCTACCTTTGACTTCATACAAGAACTACGAACACATGGAACCGATATTCGGGTCGTTGAACCAGAATCATTGGTGAAAATTTTTCGCGAAGAAGCCCAAAAAGCATACGCAATGTATTGCGAATAAACAAATATTAAAACATATAAGCATGGTAAGCCCCTTATATGAACCCGTCAAGAACCCGTTATGAACCCGTAAAAGACAGGGTATTGGAACGAGATTCGAATAGAAAATGAGATAATCAACAAAAAAAGTGCATTTTTTTGCACTTTTTTTGTTTTTTTTATTCAATATGACAAGTTTTAGCACTTTGTTGTAGTAATTTTGCAGCGTGAAAGGAAAAAAGGGGAAACGAGAAATATTAACAATTAAAATTATACTACTATGCAATTGGAACTGAATTTTGATGTACAAGACTGGAAAGAAACAATGAAAGAATGTGCTAACAACTTCTATGGCATTCTTATTTGGATGCAAATTTTAGCCAATCCAACACGATAAATATCAAACAAACTTATAATTATTCACTTTAAATTTTCAAATTATGACCACAACTATTGACAAGGTGGATGCAAACTTCACCACTCCAGCGAACGAGAACTCACGTATTAAAAACTATCGCCAACACCTCCGCGCAATCACTAAAGGCTTGATTGAAATGGCACAAGCGGCTGGACGAAAACACTTTACCTCCAATCAATTACTACGCGAATGTTATCAACAAGTAGATGCAGAATTTCATACTTTTGATGAATGGAACAGTTTGGGAGCACACATACGCAAAGGTGAACATGCCTATTTATTTTGGGGAGAAGCAGTGACCCATCCTACCAAAGGCTACAAATATAACCCAGTCCAGTTTCTCTTCTCACGCGAACAAGTAATATTCAAAGAAGAATATAAATAAACAGAAAATGACATCTAAAATAATGTGTTAGATGTCATTTTTGTTGTATGTATTCAGAATATTGCAAAAAAAATTTGCATGTTTAGCAAAAAAGTAGTACCTTTGCGGAAAATACTCTCGCTTATGGCAAAAATTTTAATAATTGATGACGAGCGTGCAATTCGTAATACGCTGAAAGACATCTTGGAATTTGAAGGCTATACAGTAGAAGTAGCCGAAAATGGTCGCGTGGGTTTAGAACACGCACTGAGTAGCTCATTCGATTTAATCTTCACCGATATAAAAATGCCCGAAATGGACGGTATGGAGTTTCTACAAGCATACCGCACCAAAATACAAGAACAGAACGGAGAAGAAACTCCAGTAATCATGATTACAGGTCATGGCTCTGTTGATACCGCAGTAGAAGCCTTGAAAAAAGGAGCATTTGACTTCATACAAAAGCCGCTAGATCTCAATCGTCTATTGCTCACCACAAAACACGCCGTTGATCATCAGTCCTTGATTCAAGAGACCAAAGTACTCCGCAAAAAAATAGGTAAACGCAATCAAATGATTGGCGAAAGTGACGCCATCTCTCGTGTCCGCGCCATTATTGAAAAAGTAGCTCCTACCGAAGCAAGAGTACTCATTACCGGTTCTAATGGTACAGGCAAAGAAGTAGTTGCCCACCTTATTCACGAAAATAGTCATCGCGCTAAAGGTGCAATGGTGGAAGTAAATTGTGCAGCCATTCCTAGCGAACTAATAGAAAGTGAACTATTTGGACATATGAAAGGTAGTTTTACAGGTGCAGTCAAAGATCGAGCAGGAAAATTTGAACAAGCCGATGGCGGCACACTTTTCTTGGACGAAATTGGGGACATGAGTCTATCTGCGCAAACGAAAGTGTTGCGAGCACTACAAGAGAATGAGATTACTCGCGTGGGTAGCGACAAAACTATAAAAGTGAATGTAAGAGTCATCGCAGCAACAAACAAGGACTTGAAACAAGAGATTGAAAAGGGCAATTTCCGAGAAGATTTATACCATCGCTTGAATGTTATACCTATCCATGTGCCTGATTTGAAAGATAGAAAAGAAGATATACCATTGTTAGTAAATCACTTTATTAATCTCATATGCAATGAACAAGGTTGGAAGAATAAATCCATCCATGAAGATGCAATCCAAGCACTACAGCAACATCATTGGCCTGGTAACATTCGCGAATTGCGCAATGTGATAGAGCGACTCATTATACTATCAGGTGATACTATTACAGCCGAAGATGTTAAATTATATGTATAAATGATATTACGTGAAATTAATATATTGAACTACAAGAATATCCGTGAAGCGACTTTGCAATTTTCGGATAAATTGAATTGTTTTGTAGGACTCAATGGTCAAGGTAAAACCAATTTATTAGATGCTATATACTATTTGAGCTTCACTAAATCCGCCTACAATACAATTGATAGTCAAAATATTACACACGAAGCTGACCTTGCCTTGATTCAAGGCAAATACCATTTTCAATCCCCCTCAGAAGAAACTGAAACCATTTCTTGTGGCATTAAACGTGGTGTTAAAAAACAATTTCGTCGCGGAAAGAAAGATTATCAACGCTTGATTGATCATATAGGTCTTATTCCATTAGTTATGGTTAGTCCACAAGACAGCGAACTAATTAGTGAAGGTAGCGATGAGCGCAGACGATTTATGGATGGTGTAATCGCACAATACGATAAAACCTATCTCGAGCATCTGACACATTACAACGCACTACTCAAACAACGGAATGCATTGTTAAAACAATATGAAGATAATCTCACCACCCTACCCGTTGAACTTTTTGAAGTACTAGAAATGCAAATGGCAGATCACGCCATCTATATTTACGAGCAACGTACACATTTTATTCAACAGTTTATTCCCATCTTTCAAGAAATATACTCTGCCATTTCAGGTAATTCTGAAACAGTTTCACTTGTATATATATCTCAACTACAAGAACGCAATTTGGTAGAAGCATTCTCTCGGACTCGCCAACGCGATTTGATTGTGGGCTGGACAACACAAGGAATACACAAAGATGATATAGACATGCAATTGGGCGATTATCCGCTCAAACGTGTAGGTAGTCAAGGACAACAAAAGTCCTATCTATTAGCTATGAAATTAGGACAAGCTATTCTATTAGGAAAGCCAATATTACTATTAGATGATATATTCGACAAATTGGATTCTGAACGTGTAGAACGCATTATTCAATTAGTTAGCAGCGAACGTTTTGGACAGATATTTATCACAGATACCGACCGCCAACATCTAACTTCTATCCTACACCACATGCCTCAATCGGCTACCATCTTTCACGTAGAAAATGGTGTTTTTCAGCCAAACACCTAATAACTTACCCCTTGCATAACTGATAATATGCACACGATTGACAGCGGGTACCTTCTGATGTGGGTACAAATGGGATATCTTTATTGAAGATTTCTTGTAATAATTGAGATAAACCCTCTAAAAATTCTTTTTCTACTTCTGAATTATATACAAAATCTGCCTGCCCTTTAGGACAAATTCTTGTTTGTATATGCTCTATATCAGCCATTTTTCGAACTGGATAAATATGAGGAACTAAACAGCAGGAACCATCATCCAATCCAGAAAGGCTATTCATAATTTCACCACTATCCATATTGCTGTTATTATTTTTGAGCATCCAGCAATATAATAGTGTTTGCAAAGCTTTGTCTTGATTTTGAGTACGATGAAAGACATGGTCCATGTCCCTAAAGATACAATCAACATATCCAGTTTTGTAATCAATTACACGAATCTCATTATTTTGCATGTCTAACCGATCAATCTTGCCATAGAATCGGAATACGCCCAAATCTGGAACATTAATAGTAGCATTTACATCTTTTTCATTGCCTAACATGGCAAATGGTGCTTGTGTATAATCAAAATTTAATACATTCTGCACATAATTCTTAATGACATTTGACGCCAAAATGTCTTCTTGAATGTCTTTAGGCAGTAAGTTCTCCCAGCAATTATTTAATGAAGCTATTAGTGATTGTACTTCATGAGCAGAGATCTTACTATTCTTCATTGGAGAATACAACTTCTGCATTATGTCATGCAGAATAGAGCCTAAAGTGGCATCATCAATAGTTACCTCCTCTGCTTTTTCTGGTTCCTTTATACCCAAAACATATCGGAAATAGAATTGCTTTTGACAATACAAATATTTATTGAGCGCAGAAGCAGAAAAGGATTTTTTTCGCAATCTTTCCATCTCTTCCGCAACTGTAGCCTTGTCTATACTACTATCTTTTGGGGAAGGCGAAGATAGTGGAGTGACTACTTGCTCAAAATTAATATCATAGTTGTATTGCCATTGAAGTTGGTATAAATATCGCGACACCTCACCCGAATGAGTATCATCAGCAAGTGTATTGCTGATAAACCAGACATGTTTCGCATACGACAACATTCGATAAAAATTGTATGCAAAAATAGCATCTTGTCGTTCTGGGGTTGGGAGATTAAATCCACGACGCAGCGTATAAGGAATAAAACTATTACTATGCAGGTGGCCAGGGTATAAATCATCATTAAAGCCAGTAATAATCAAATTATCAAAATCTAACGCACGAGTCTCTAATACACCCATAACTTGTAAACCGTCTAAAGGTTCTCCTACATATGGGATGGACATTTCCATCGTGAGCATCCTCATTATTTGCATGACAGCTTCAGCAGAAAAAACAACTTGAGGATAACGATGAATAGTCTGCTCAACATGATCTAATACTTTCTCTATTAGATATACCGCCTCAGAATTACTATCATTTCGAAGTGATTGTATCTTTGTGCGTAATAATTCAATCATCAGTAATCCTTCTTCAGGAAGAGGGTCAAAACATTGTTCTGGATATGCAATAGGCATATATAACGATGTTGCCCGCACAGGATAACCCATCGTGACGTTGATCTTAGTTACATTCTCAGGGAAACAATCTAATAAAGGCAATAATAATTGCTCGTCTGGTAGTACAACAGCAGTTCGAGTAAAATCATAAGAAGCCTTTTTATCTGGATATAAACCATTTAAAATACGATTCACTTGTCGCGCTTCGCCCACTGTAGAATTGACGGATACATGTGTGATTATAGGAGAAGTGATGGTTTCATTCTGTGGTACTTGATACTTAGATGTGAACAAACGTAGATTTTCATCCATAAACAATGAAGCCCTATTATGAGGATCAGATAAACATTCATTCTCATAATCAAAATAGAAGTCAGCTCGTCCTGCATCTCTTAAACGTATCATTAATTGTTTTTCGGATTCGGTTAATGCATTAAAGCCGATGAAAATATAGTGCTCACAAAATCTGTTTTGCGGTATATTTTCCCAATTCGCGATGACTTCACGATGAAGTAATCCCTCATATGCTAAGCCTTCTGAAAGTAATTCTTCCTTTAGATTTTGGTATAACGGATATAATAGTTGCCAAGTACGCAAAAATGTTTGATGATTAGCCGCATTTTCATGTTTGTTAAACGAATCATGAAACTCTCCCCAAAATTGTTTAATTGCCTGGAGTTGTGCTTCCGTTAAAGATAAAAAGTGTGTATCAATATCACGTATATCTTCCACCGCAGCATACAATGATTTCACATCATTCACAAGATGATTATCTATTTCAGAAAAATCAGTAAGCATCATCTTACCCCAATGCAAAAAACGTTCTATGGGTTCGGGCTGTGGTCGAAGTTTGATATAATGCACATACAATCGCACCAATAAAGATAATTGGTCCAGCAAATGTAAATCCGATAAAGAAGCAAAACATTCATTAATAGTCATTATTCGAGGAGCAAAAATTGGGCGTGATAATGACTGTCCTAAATATTGTCGGAAGAATAACCCAGCACGACGATTAGGGAACACAAAAGTATAGGATGATACTTTTTCGCCTAATTGTTGAGCAAGAACTTGAGATAATCTATAAAGATACGAATGTTTTGACATAGCAGTTTACTCTTCTTGAACTTTCTTCGGAAAGAATAAGCGATACATAATACGTTTAATCCATGATACCAACGACCATGTAGAGCTCGCAGGAGGATTATCTAACATTAATACATCCATTTCAGAACCACCAGTTTGTTGCTCTGGATACATTACCATATAATTCGCGTGCGAGAAAAATTGCTCTATCGTAGCGGGAATTTGTTCAAATAACGGATTATAACTTGCAGTCGCTTTTCGAGAAGAAATCAATACGGGCATATCATTATCGCGCATATCTTTAGCAATTAGCAACACATCTTCCCAACCATCCATATCTCGGTATTTGGCTTGTAGCATTTTGCCAGGGCGACGACATAAAGCACGTAAAACAATTTGTGTATCTGGATGCGCATAAAAGATAACTTCAGCTCCCAATTCACCCGCTAAACGACGAACAAGACCAAAACAGGTAATGAAGTCACGTTCTTTTTCTGCATATCTCGGTACTGCTACTAATATGCGGCTGATGGTATTGATAGGTTGTTTTTCGTGATAAACAAGCACTGATTTGCTAATATGTTCAATCTTATAGATTACATCTTGCCAATCAGGCGATTGACTAATTTCCACATTATTGAGTGAAGTCATCAAACTCAATTCTCGGAGTGAAGTTCGCAAGTCGTTTCCGACTGATGTTAGCAGCCAAAAATCATCTTCATGATCACTGACCAGTTGTGCTTTTTCGTGCAACGCAATCTGCTTAGATGCATGTTCTGTAATAAAACTGGCAGAAGTACACAATAATAAAATCATTAGCACAGCAGCATTCAGCACTTCAGAAGATAATATACCCATCTGAAAACCAATCGTAACAATCGCCAATGTACCTGCAGCTGTAGCATGCGTCAAACCAAAAACTAATTGGCGTTCCATAGCACTAAAGCCGAAGAACCATTGCCCTATCCATGCTGATAAACTCTTGCCTAATAGTTTAGATACAATCATCACCAATGCGATTAGCAATGTACTCCACCCACTCCAAAAGACTTGTACATCAATCAGGAGACCCACACTAATGAGAAATAAAGGAATGAACATGGAATTTCCCATGAATGAAATACGGCGCATCAGTGGGGAATGGTTGGGTAATAAACGATTAAGTGACACACCACAAATAAAAGCACCCAATATACCTTCTAATCCTGCTACATCTGCAAGATAGGCAGAAACTACCATCATTAGCATCACTAATACAAAACCAGATACTAAATCTCTATCCCGTTTGAAGAATAATCGTGCTAACCATGGGAATAATCCCATCACAATGCCTAAAAATGCTGCTATATAAACGATGAGTTTTGCATAATCCAGTATAGTTCGACTGGTATCAAGCGAAGATTCTACAATAGCTAATACTAATAGCGAAAAAGTGATGGCCCACATGGTAGCCCCCACGGTGATATTCACTGCACGATTTTTTTGTATGCCATAACGGCTAACAATAGGATATGTCATCAATGTGTGGCTACCATACATGGCTCCTAACAATAGACTGGAGATTGCATCTAATTGCAGTAACCAAAAACTACTGGCGAAACCAATCATCATTGGTAATAAGAAAGATAATAATCCAAAAAGCAAAGAATGGTAACGCTGATGGCGAAAATCATTCATGTCTATCTCACTACCCGATTGAAACATGATATAGAGCATGCCAATAGACCCCAATAAATTGATGGTAGGACTTTCACCCACCAAATTTAAGCACGAGGGACCAATCAATGTACCTGCGAGAATAAATCCCACGATGCTTGGCACATGGATTTTGCGACAAAGAATAGGAACAACAAGCATTATTCCCATTACAAGGGCTATAAGAAATAATGTATTTATCATATAAATTGTCCTGTTATGCTGTTGGATGATTGGCGTATATCTTGCAATGAGCCAGTTGCAACCACTTGTCCTCCACCAAGTCCCCCTTCAGGGCCCATATCAATAATATAATCACATGAGCGAATCACATCAGAATTATGCTCAATAATAATGACCGTATTCCCTTTTTCTACCAATTGACGCAACACTCCCATTAATACGCATACGTCCTCAAAATGTAAACCTGTAGTGGGTTCATCTAATATATATAAGGTTTTACCCGTGCCTGGACGTGCGAGCTCAGTTGCTAATTTGACACGTTGGCTTTCTCCTCCCGACAATGTGGTAGATGATTGTCCTAGTTTGACATAACCCAATCCTACATCTTGTAACGTTTTTATCTTCTTCAAAATATAGGGTTGACTTTCAAAAAACTCTACTGCCTGATTAATAGTCATTTCGAGTATATCTGCTATCGTCTTTCCTTTAAAACGCGCTTCAAGAGTTTCCCTATTATAACGCTTGCCATTACATACCTCACAAGGGACGTACACCGCAGGTAATAGGGTTAATTGTATAGTTTTATATCCATTACCAGAGCATGCTTCGCAGCGACCGCCCACATTATTAAATGAGAAACGCCCTGATTTCCATGAACGGATTTTTGATTCTGGTAATTGTGCAAATAAATTACGTATGTCTGTAAACACCCCCGTGTAAGTAGCAGGGTTGCTACGTGGTGTGCGTCCGATAGGCGATTGATCCACCGCAATCACCTTGTCAATATATTCAATACCCTCTATGCTATCGTATGCCAAAGGTGTTTGAAGGCTACGGTAGAAATGTTGGCTAAGAATAGGATATAACGTCTGATTAATCAATGTCGATTTCCCACTTCCAGACACGCCTGTTACAGCAATCATTTTACCCAATGGAAAACTTACATCTACATTTTTGAGGTTATTACCACGACAACCTCGCAGCATGATAGCAGAACTCTCTGAAATATTTTGATTTTCTGAATTTGGTATGGTTGCAGATAAATTGCCACGCAAATATTTAGCAGTGAGCGTGTCTGCTTGTAGCAATTCGGCAGGTGTACCCGAAAAAACAATTTGTCCTCCCAATCTGCCCGCACGCGGACCTATATCTACGATATAATCGGCTTGGCGCATCATTTCTTCATCATGCTCCACCACAATCACCGAGTTACCCATGTCACGCAATTGTTTGAGCGAATCAATGAGGCGTTGATTATCGCGTTGATGTAATCCGATACTTGGCTCATCCAGAATATAGAGAACATTTACTAAGCGGCTACCAATCTGTGTAGCAAGACGAATACGCTGACTTTCACCGCCTGATAAGCTATCGGAAGAACGAGATAAGGATAAATAGGACAAGCCCACACTCAACATAAACTCTAATCGTGAAACTATCTCTTTGATAATGGGTTCTGCAATAGCTCTTTGTTTGGTGGTTAGTTGAGCAGGAATATTTTGCAACCATTGGTGCAATGAACTAATATCCATATCCGATAATGCTGCAATATTCTTATCAGCAATTCGATAACTAAGTGCTTCGCGACTAAGCCTTTGCCCACCACAGACAGGACATTGTTCCCATTTCTCATCTTTTTCTTCTTTCTCTTCAATCTGGACTGCATTAGTAGCTTGCACATACTCCAACATACGTGTGTACCAATTATCATCATCCTTGATGATATTGTCCAACTCCTCATCGCCTAGTTGCCTTTTTGCCTCATCGCTTTTCACCCTGCCTAGTCCCTTGCAGCAAGGGCACCAACCTTGTGGCGAGTTAAAAGAGAAGGTATGTGGAGCGGGTTCGGCATAACTCATGCCCGTGGTTGGACACATCAGGTGACGAGAGAAGTAACGTATGCCATTGCCTTTCGCCTCATCGCCTTCTCGCCTCATCGCCTGTGCGCTATGCGCACATATTGCCATCACGCCATTACCTTGCGTCATAGCTTTGTCCACGGTGGCACGGAGGCGTTTGATGTCCTCCCCAGCCTCATCGCCTTCTTGCCTCATCGCTTTATCGCTTAATTTGAGGCGATCTACAACGACTTCTATAGTGTGGTTCTTGTAGCGGTCAAGCTTCATGCCCTGCGTAATCTCCATCACTTCACCATCCACACGCACATGCAAATAGCCCTTACGGCGAATAGTCTCAAAGAGTTCTTTGTAGTGTCCTTTACGGTTTTTAACAAGCGGTGAAAGTATCAGTACACGCTGACCTGCATACTCTTTTAGGATTAAGTTTATAATCTGATCATCGGTATATTGCACCATGATTTCTCCTGTAGCATAGGAATATGCATCAGCAGCACGTGCATAGAGCAAACGCAGGTAATCATATACCTCAGTGGCTGTACCCACAGTACTGCGAGGATTGCGCGAAGTTGTTTTTTGGTCAATACTAATCACAGGAGATAGTCCTGAAATATTATCTACTTCAGGTCTTTTCATCATACCGAGATAGCCTCGCGCATAACTGGGAAATGTCTCTAAATAGCGGCGATGACCTTCCGCATAAAGTGTATCAAATGCTAATGACGATTTACCGCTTCCCGATAATCCAGTAATCACTACCAACTGGTTACGAGGAATACGTACATGCACATTCTTCAAGTTATTGACGCGTGCACCTGTAACAATTATGTCATTATCGGTTTTTTTCATTAACACAAATACCTTTGCGCTGCAAAGGTACAAAAAAAAATGTATATATGCAAGAAAAATGCGCTCTTGGCGCATTTTTCGGTACGTTCTGCTATGGGACGCGGCAAGGGGCTATAGACTTAACTTCTGCTTCGTAAGCCGCAAATGGGAATATCAAACATGCTGTGCCGTCCATTGTGGGCTCGTTGGTAGAATAATCATTCGTAGAGTCGTGATACACCATCACATTGGGTTGATAGCGCATATAATTGATTCCACCTTCCATGTTCACACCACGCAGACTATTGAAGATGCCTTGATACACGGGACCATCCACCAATCCACCTGTTGTATTACCAATCTTCTCGCTAATCATAAACGAGTGAGGCTGAGTAGGATAGCACTTCGCTCCAGGCAATTCTACGATCATACACACTCCCCATGGGTTGCAACCTAACAGCCAATCGCGCAAAGAAGATTCCATGTCGATATAAGTCGAGTCATTGGTCAATTGACGATACAAGATACATTGGGTCAACATAGCCGTGGTGAGGTTATTCGAGCACCAGATAGATGGCACGCCATACAAGAAAGCTTGTTGCACAGGTTCGCCATGGATGGCACGCTGATAAACCGTATCAATACCTTTCTTTAGATAAGCCACAAACTCCTCGCGAGAGCGATTCTTACTCTCTTTCGCCAAACGATAGTGACCGATATTCATAAAAGGATACCATTGGTAGTGGCGAGCCGTATCGCTGCCCATCCATGGGGTAGTAGGTTCTTGTCGTCCGTAGGCTACTGCGTCCTTGAGATAGGACTTATCATTGGTCTTGCGATACAACTCATATGCTCCTAACTCCATATCATCCACCCAGTTTGTCTCCTCATAGATATATGGTGAGCGAACAGATGCTGTTTGACTAAAACCAGGTTTGCGGACACCCATTTCGTATGCATCTTCGGCTTTCTTACCGATACGCTCAGCCAGTTCGGGATAATAGGGTGCCAGAATCTTGCTACCCAAAGCAAAGCAGGATGCATACTTACCTACAATAGATGAAGTACCTGTCGAGATATTCATTCCTTTGCCTTGCACCTGTGGCTCACCTGTAACGAAATATACAGGACGACCATTATTCACGCCCCAGCCATAATCGGCTTGGTCATCTTTTGGGAAACGCATACCTATATGGTCGCGGTCATCTGCCAATTGGTTATAGAACTCTCCTGGTGCAGGATTCATACGATCCAACCAATCCAAACCCCAGCGAATCTCATCCACAATATCAGGAATACCATTCGCTCCAGGTGTACCATTGGTCTGGTACATATCGCCAAACAACTCAGGATATTGTTCGTAAGCCAACATCATCTGATAGATTGCATTGGCAGTGGTGGTGGCGTATTGCAAGCAATCGCTTGCATCATGCCAACCGCCACGAACATCAATATGTTGCCCCGTTTTGGTTGGGTGGTAAATGATATATCCATCTTTTTGGTGACAACTATCTCCTGTGAACGGATTCCATCCGCAGCGTTGCTGACGCATATAGTTGAGTGGAAAATCAGCCAGACCATCATACACATGCTTACTAATGAGGAAACTATCCGACACTGCCTCGCCTATCTTCAATTGGTGCCAACCTTCCTCTTTGAGGTCAGAGAAATCGTAGCGAGTGTATTCCCAACGACCACTATCACCAGTCATGATGACAGCAAACTTCTTTGCTTCTGGCAGATAGCCAATCTGTGAAACACGAATAATCTGTTCAGCCATTGCCAAACTGCTAATGCACAAAATGCAAAGGAATACTTTGAAACGCATAGTGGATATAAGTTGTACTAAAATCTATTCATTTATATGAGATTACTATGTAATTACTATACGGCTCTTATCCCTTGATTATCAATCAACACCGCTTGCTGCTTGATTAGAATACTCTGCCAGCCAAAGCGTAGAAATTACTTACTGAAGTTAATCATTGGCATCATATTGCTATTGCCTTGGATTTGTGGCATCTTGCCATCCCACTTCTCAATCCAATCTTCGAGGACGATGTTGTGCGTCAATGACGCGGAGATTGTACGATTATAATATGCTTCTGCATCTGCTTTGATTTTCATGGCTTGTGCTTCACCTTCTGCCTTGGCAATAGCAATCTTCGCATTCGCTTCTGCTTGTTTAACTTCGTTTTCAGCCTTGAGTGCAGCTTGAACAGCGGCATTCTTGGCATCGATCATCTGGCGAAGCGATTCAGGCGGTGTGATTTGCGAAGTAAACTCGGTCACAACAAATCCTTCGGTAGTCAAAGTAGAATCGAGCATTAAACGCACTTCATTCTCGAAACTTGCACGATTAGCCATCAATTCATCCGAAGTGTAATTATTTGCCACCACGCGATATGCATCATATATGACAGTTCGCATGTAGCCTGCTTCAATATCGGTCAAAGAACGACGGTATTTGAAGAACACATCGGTGGCTTTATCTCGATTGAGGTAGTACGCCATAGTAGGATCCATCTCAAAGATTGCTGCATCTTTTGTATTAACGTTAAATGGATGATAATCTACACGTTGTACAAAGATTGGATAGGTAAACACATCGGTAGTGATAGGGCAATAAAATACATAGCCAGTTACTGGAGTTGCATCCAATGTACCTTGCTCAGTAAGTGAAAGTTTGTTGAACTTGATACCTACTTCGGATGAATCTACACGTGTGCAGCGCACAAAGATACTGCAACATATTACGAGTACAAGAAGAATAACAATGCTCTTGACTCCTTTAGTCTTAAAAAAGTCGTTCATAATTTAATTGTTTAGTTTGTTTTTAATATGATAGTTATGGTATTATTTGCCTATTTCCGCTGCAAAGTTACACATATTTTTTGAGATATGCAAATTAATAGCGTTTTTCTTCTGTATTTCAATTCAAAGACCGCATATACTATAAATAGATGCGCCGTAGCACATCTATTTATAGTATATAGTCCTTTGCCGTTATCCTTTAATCGCGTGACGGTGTATATTATCCGAAAACTGAATATAGGATAAGTGGCAACTATGTCACAATTAGTCTTTGAACTTAGCGCAGAGGAACTCGCGGTTGAGGCGAGCAATGTTAGCCAAAGATACTTGTTTTGGGCACTCAGCAGCACATGCACCTGTGTTGGTACAGTTACCAAAGCCCAACTCATCCATCTTAGCCACCATGGCCTTAGCACGAGCAGCAGCCTCTACCTTACCTTGTGGCAAAAGAGCCAATTGGCTTACCTTAGCAGAAACGAACAACATAGCAGAGCCGTTCTTACATGCAGCAGCACAAGCACCGCAACCAATACAACTTGCAGCATCCATTGCCTCGTCAGCGTGAGCCTTAGGAATTGGAATTGCGTTTGCATCAGGCACACCACCTGTATTAACTGACACGAAACCACCAGCTTGCATAATCTTGTCGTATGCCTCGCGGTCCACCATCAAGTCCTTGATTACAGGGAATGCACGGCTACGCCATGGCTCGATAGTGATAGTCTCGCCATCTTTGAACTTACGCATGTGCAATTGGCAAGTGGTGATAGCGCTGTCTGGTCCGTGTGGGTGACCGTTCACATACATAGAGCACATACCGCAGATACCCTCACGGCAGTCGTGGTCGAATGCGATAGGATCTTTGTGCTCGCTGATGAGTTGCTCGTTGAGGATGTCAATCATCTCCAAGAACGAAGCACCTTGGAAGATGTGTTTGAGTTCGTAGGTCTCGAAATGACCTTCTGCCTTTGGTCCAGCTTGACGCCAAACCTTCACTTTAATGTCAATGTAATTGTCCATTGTAGTTAAATTTATAAGTTGTTTATATGTTTGTTTGTAATTTTCTATTTATCCGTTACTTTATCCGTCACTTTATCCGTTACTTTTGGGTTTCAGTTGTCGCATTTTTTGCGATAAGTGGGTTTTGTTTTGTCAGTATGTGCATTTTTTGCACTAACTGAATTTCTTTCGTGCTAAATTATTTATACAAATGCTATTGATGCATCTATGATTGTATCGGGAGCAGCTTGTTCAGGAGCAGAATATATAGCAACATATCCGTCTTCAACCATTAACTCCGTTTCCTTGTCCTTTAGTATATTTATTTCAAATAATCCACATTCAGCATTTGGTATGTCCTTCAGAAAGTATGCGTAGTGTTCATCGTCATAATTTCTGTCTAGTTCGTTGTATGGGCAAGTGTATTTATAATTTACGCCCTCGTAAATGAACTCTGCTTGGATGTTTATGTTTGTTGGTTGCATTTTTGTTGGTGTCGGTTCTTAGATTAGAACATCCATAGTAATGGAGTAAATATTAGGAATAACATAATAGTCCAAATTACTACTGTTACTATTTTTGTCACTTTATCCTTTGCTTGTTGATATTGACCGATAGCAGCAAATATAAAGAACAAAAACATTACTCCATCAAATATTATCACAATCCACCATAACGATTGAGAGAATGCTCGTGGGAACCAATCTATTAATCTTGTTCTTTCTACTTTTCCTTCAGGTGAATATTTTGTATAACTGATTTGGGCATCCTTAATATCTCTATCATTTATACAAAGGTCTGGCGCTAACGGTCCATCCGAAAGAACTTTTACTTCAACATATTCATTCGGTTTCCATTGACTAAAATACAATGAATCACATAATAGCGATAAATCAGCATTTGTATTAACAACCTCTATTGCTAGTATACTGTTACTATTTTTTAAATGAAGTTTAATTGCAGAACCTCTTATACTTTTTGTTTCAAATCCTTCTCCATAAATAGTAGTTTCCCCTTTATTTGTTATAACAAAAGAAGATTGCCACAAATGTTCCACAGGAATCGAATCATACATGTATATGGAGGATAAATTCTTTATATTTAATGGCTTCGTCAATTCAAAATCATTAACTCTATTTATTTCTAATAAAGTTGTCTTTTCTCTATTATAGTAAAAGGTAAGTGCAGCAAAGACAAGTGAAAGAACACTTATCACAAAACCCGCTATTTTAACAAATTTACTCCAACTCATATAGTATATCCCATTATAATCTTGTTCAGTCTTATATCTATATTATTGATTAATTATTGTTTCCAATACTGTATCTTTGAATGTTTGCCAAATGTCAAGATGTATTTTTTTATAATCATCAAACAATGGCTTTACAAACTCTATTTCAAAGACTAATCTAAAGTCATTTGGGTCGTTGTCAGGCTGTCCCTCTTTGCGTGTTCCTACGCGTGCAATCTTAATAAAATATAAGTCTTTAATACCTTTGCCTTTGATATATGGCATAAAATAGTACAACTTATTTAGTGCAACAGTTGAAGGGAATTTTTTGCCAGTATAGTATATTTTTGCAGACTGGTCCAGATACTGCTCCATATTGTCGGCTTTAACGAGAGATACAAGCAGATTTTTGGTTATATCTAACTCTTCTGTATCTGGCAATCTTGCCACAATGGTATTGTTTACAATCTCATCAGGGTATTGCTCTTTTAATTGCAAGAAATCTACAGTTCCTGCTATACCAGGACCATCAGAAGGCTGAGCATATTTTTTGATAGTTGCTTTATCTCCAAATAGATATTTTGCAAACAGTTTCACAACCTCTACATTTACAGCATTGCCAAATTGCTTATATGCTTGAGCATCCACAACATCAGGTTGGAATGTATCAGGGAAACTTTGCAGTCTTGCGCATTCACGCAAAGTTAATTCGCGTTGACGACATCCGACAATAGATGTTTGCGTAATAGCTACTAAAGCAGGGAAATATGTGCCAGTTTTAACACGAATACCAGAAGGACGGAATTGCAAAATATGATCCCAAATGTTAGGATGCTTGTATTGTCCCGCTTGCCATTCTAATTTTGCCTTTGCACCAAAGAAAAGCGGATTTTGTTTTGCTCTATTCAACCATTCATCAATAAAGTCACGATTGTCTAGATACAATTGGTTGTTTTTATTGATAAAATTAATCTTCCATGCAGGATAGCCAGTAGTATCTTCATTCAATGCTGGTTCATGCAAATACTCTGACCAGACAGGGAAACCTGGAAGTTTCTTGCATTTGATATTTTGGATAAACTCATTCCACAAGTCCACCAACTGAATTTTATCTTCGCTTAATTTATATTTTTGTAAATCAAGTATTTCTATATCATTTTGCAAAATATCTTGTATGCTGCATTTAGGGAGCCTTCTGTTGGAATTAAATTGGAAGATAGGCAAAGTACCTATATCTTTTCGTACACACATTATAAATACACGTTCACGATGTTGTGGTATGCCCAAATAATGAGGACTGAATATTACAGGCTCTTCCAATACATTGTAACCAATATTAGTAAGATGTTCATGGATAGTTCTCCAAGTATTACCACCATCATGAGAAGCAAGATTTCGCACATTCTCAAGCAACGCATATTTTGGTTGACAGTATGCCATAATACGCTCTACATCAAAGAATAGTGTACCTTTTGTTTCATCAGCAAACCCCAGTCTATTGCCTGCTTTTGAGAACGCTTGACATGGAAATCCGCCACATAGCACATCGAAAGTAGGAAGTTTTGCAGGGTCTATTTTTGTAACATCAACATCAGGTTTTAATCCATAATTTGCCTCATATGTTTTTCTGCAATCCGCATCTATATCGCAAGCATAAACACACTCTCCCCCTAGCGATTCCATTGCTTGATGAAAACCGCCTATTCCACAAAATAAATCTATAAATTTGAATTTCTTCATGCTTGTTTATATCGTATAGCGAAATATAACAAAGTTATCGTTATTAAGTATATGTTTATTTATTGAAAACTTTGGAGCTCTTGCAGAACCATCTGGCTGATGTCCTTGTGCAAATACCTTAAACGCTTCTTTGTAATTTATAGGATTAATTTCCACAATAGACATTCTTTGAAAATTAACCGAATGTTTCATCTTGTTAATATAAGATTGTGGACTTTTGTTTGCTTTCGGATTAACAGAATTGATATACTCTGCACGAGCAGCAGATACGACACCGCCATAGTTTATGTCTTTTTCAGTTAGATGTTCATAGATAACATACCATAAACGATGTTTGGAATAAAGGCATTCCATTATATTTCGTTGATCATTACCAAGTGCTTCCTTCTGTTGAATATCACTCGCCTTCAAATCTCCATAAAAGTCCTGCTCTGGAAAGAATAAATCAAAGTCTAACTCACCCTTCTTTTTCTGGGAAATATAGCGAACTATATGTTGCAAATTATTGTCTGTAGTATACTTGTCAAAAAGATACTCCAAATACCATCCCGCCCATTCTGTTTCCTGCCATTTAGACCATCCTCCTTTGTGCATTTGGACAATGGCATCCATCGCATTTAATGTATTACCAAATGGGAAGTTGTGATTAAACTGTTCAAATATATTAAAAATGGCATTTTCCCCATCTTCTTCACCGCGTAAGTATAATGCAAACCGATCTAGTCTGCAAACAACAATCCTATTCCCATTTTTGTCTATCTTAGAAAAAGTTCCGTGTTGCATACCTTGATACAAATCATTTGTATATACATGTGCAGATGAATTATGTAAGCCATGCGTAAGATATGTATCTTTAACAAAGTCTACAAATATAATATTCTCCTCATAATGATATACGCCTATAAAGCGAACATCGTAGTCTGGATGTGCAATAGCCACCTTTTGACAAAACAGTTGATAATCATTTGGTAATTGAACACGTTTCTTGAATATTGCATGAGGGTTACCTAAATATGTTACGGCTTTAACAAGTAGAAGTAAATTACCAAATTTTATTACTTTTTGCCCAAACATATCAATAATCTCACATTGATCCTTCCCTAGGCTATAGATTACTGCATTGAATAAAGCATGCCCTCTAAGTGGTTGATCAGGAGCCTCTCTCAAACTGAGATTATATGTAAGTTGTTCTACATTCTTTTTCATAAACCGACTCTTAGCGTTTCTTTTTACTATTCTCTGAAGTAGTGATAATATATTTCTAAATACCTTTTGAAGAAGGTGTCTACAATTCGAAAATAGTTGCTTCGAAGTATTATTCATTTATTGCATTTTGTTGTTTTGTTAGTTGGGCGATGGTGAAGCCACGGAGGGTTTTGTAGCGTTGCACGGTGGGTTTGTTGGCTGTAGCGCGTTGGTGTTTGTCAAACTCCGCTTGCCAATATGCCTTGCGAACTGGGTCGGAGAGTTCTGCCTTAACCTGTGCTACTACTTGGGCAAAATTGGCGTTTAACTCCTTTTGGTGGGCAGTGATCTTCTTGGGGTCACGGTGCTTCGGATAATTGCTAATCACCGTTTGACCATAGCGCATAGTAACATAAGTCTCGCTGTCGCCAGAAAGTCTGCCACTAACACTGCTAAAAGGTATTTCCAGTTTCGCTTTTGCCATCGCTTATTCCTTAATATATATAGTAGGGCTTATGCCCGATCATTCTCTTGTCAATATTACGGCTATCCTCCAGTCAACTCGCCTGTCGTTGCCGTCTCGTTGCCGTGTCGTTGCCGTGATTGGCAGGTAATTGATAGGTAACGAACAGGTAAAATACAACTATAGTTAAGGTAAAAGAAAGTAAGATAGCGGAGGCGGAATGACCTCCGCTATCTTGGAGGTATCATAAACTATGATAACCAATCATTGAGTATTCAATCAATTTAAACATTGAACATTCAAGCGATTAGCTCTTATAGTTACGAGTTTTACGTTCAGTGAATTCATAGTCGAGTGGCTCCTTGATAAGCTCTGGTTCGCTGTCCTCGCCAGTATATTTCCAGCAAGCTACATAAGAGAACTTATCGTCTTGACGCATCGCCTCGCCCTCTGGAGTTTGATACTCCTCGCGGAAGTGACCACCGCAAGACTCCTCACGGTTCAAAGCGTCAACAGCCATCAAACGACCAATCTCAATAAAGTCTGCCAAGCGGAGAGCCTTCTCCAACTCGTTGTTCAATGAGTTAGCCTCACCTGGGATATATACATTGCTCCAGAACTCTTTCTTGATTGCGTCGATCTTCTCAACAGCAGTCTTCAAGCTTTCAGCAGTACGACCCATACCTACGAAATCCCACATCACAAGACCGAGCTCCTTGTGGATAGAATCCACAGAACGCTTACCTTGGATAGCCATGAGTTTCTCAATCTTCTCGGTGATACCCTTCTCTGCCTCAGCGAACTCTGGGAGGTCGGTGGACATACGTGGAACGCCGATTTGGTCGCTCAAGTAGTTTTGGATAGTATAAGGCAATACGAAGTAACCGTCAGCCAAACCTTGCATCAACGCTGATGCACCGAGGCGGTTAGCACCGTGGTCAGAGAAATTGGCCTCACCAATACAGAAGAGACCCTTCACGCTGGTTTGCAACTCATAGTCCACCCAGATACCACCCATAGTATAGTGGATAGCAGGGAAAATCATCATTGGCTCCTCGTATGGGTTCTCGTCCACGATCTTTTCGTACATTTGGAAGAGGTTACCATACTTTTGCTCTACTACATCCTTGCCAAGGCGTTGGATAGCGTCAGAGAAATCGAGGAACACAGCAAGACCCGTATTGTTTACACCGTAGCCCTTGTCGCAACGCTCTTTAGCTGCGCGAGAAGCTACGTCACGTGGAACGAGGTTACCGAAAGCTGGGTAACGGCGCTCCAAGTAGTAGTCGCGATCCTCTTCTGGAATATCTTTACCCTTGATCTCACCGCGTTGGAGGCGTTGAGCGTCTTCGAGTTTCTTAGGCACCCAGATACGACCATCGTTACGGAGTGACTCAGACATCAAAGTGAGTTTAGATTGGAAGTCACCGTGCTTTGGAATACAAGTTGGGTGGATTTGTGCGTAGCAAGGGTTAGCGAAGTAAGCACCGTGGCGGTACATCTGCATAGCAGCCGAACCGTTAGATGCCATCGCGTTGGTAGAAAGGAAGAAAGCATTACCATAACCACCAGTAGCT
This sequence comes from Paludibacteraceae bacterium, assembly GCA_045591505.1. GTDB lineage: Bacteria > Bacteroidota > Bacteroidia > Bacteroidales > Paludibacteraceae > Colicola. The sequence continues at coordinate 12,262 of JAZNSW010000021.1, read as the reverse complement.
ACCACCACAGCGTGACCGAAGTAACGCTCGATGCGGCCAGTAACAAGGTTACGAGCGATGATACCACGAGCGCGGTTCTCGCCGTTCTCGTCCTTAATCATAACTACATCCAACATCTCGTGGCGGTTGTACATCTTCACTTTGCCTTTACCGATTTGGCGGCTGAGTGCAGAGTAAGCACCGAGGAGGAGCTGTTGACCAGTTTGACCCTTAGCATAGAAAGTACGAGATACTTGCGCACCACCGAAAGAACGGTTGTCAAGCAAGCCGCCGTATTCGCGAGCGAAAGGAACACCCTGAGCCACACATTGGTCGATGATGCTGTTGCTCACCTCAGCAAGACGATATACGTTTGCCTCACGAGCACGGTAGTCACCACCCTTGATAGTGTCGTAGAAGAGGCGATAGACAGAGTCGCCATCGTTTTGGTAGTTCTTAGCCGCGTTGATACCACCTTGTGCAGCGATAGAGTGTGCACGACGTGGAGAGTCTTGGATACAGAAGTTGAGGACGTTGAAGCCCATCTCTGCGAGAGAAGCCGCAGCAGACGCACCAGCCAAACCAGTACCAACTACGATAACGTCAAGACGACGCTTGTTGGCAGGGTTGACCAACTTCTGATGGTCTTTGTAATTGGTCCATTTCTTCTCGAGTGGACCAGCAGGGATCTTCGCCATTTCAGGCGTAATAACCTGCGCAGTTGCTTTTTTTGTTGCCATATTTCGATTAAATTTTATTCGGAATTGTTTTTCTCGGAGAACTCGGATATCCTCAGAATTTCTCAGAAAACTCGGATTCTCCAAATTGTTTTATGCGAGGAGCATGCCGATACCGTAGCCAAGATAGTAGAGAACTACGATAGCGAAGAGACCTGCAACCAAAGTTGCTACTACAGCGCTAATCACTTTCACGCGCTTCATCCATACGAGGTTGTTGAAGCCCATTGTGTGGAGAGCAGACCATACGCCATGACGGAGGTGGAACCACAAAGCGGTCAACCATACGAGGTACAATACACAGTACACTTGACCCCAGATAGGAGTAGTAAACAACGCTTTTACCATACCTGCACCATCAGTTGGAGCATAAACAGTACCAAAAGTAGCTACTGCAAAGTCCTCAGCACCGCACATGTGCATAATCTCAGTAAACTGCATCTTAAACCAGAAGTTAGCCAAGTGGAGAACGAGGAAACCAATCACCACAATGCCAAGAACAAGCATGTTCTCAGACTCCCACTCAACGCCTTCGCGCTTAGCAGTAACCGCATAGCGGTCTTTACCGCGAGCCATACGATTTTGGATTGTCAGATAGATAGCATAAGCAAAATGGATGAATACCAAGGCACCCAAACCAATAGTTGCTACCAATGCATACCAATTTGCGCCCAAAACGGAGCAAATCCAGTTGTAAGCCTCCTCCGAGAACACCAAAGCCAAGTTCATGCAGCCATGGAAAAGCAGGAAGAAGACCAAGCCCAAGCCCGAAATACTCATAACGAGCTTACGACCAATAGATGAATCTTTTAACCACATAAGTTTTTTTGATTTTTGTTGTTTTTATTTAGTTAGTTTTTGTTTTTCTAATGTCTGGTTTGTGCATTCTGCAACACATTTTTCACCTATGCACACAAAGAGCATGCAAAGGTACAAAAATTATTTCACACTACCAAATATATGTTCAAAAAAATGTTGTACAATATAAAAAGGAGCAAACAAGCAGCTGATAGATAAATTCATTTGGCCTACAAATATTTTTTCACTATATTTCTTGCGTATGTGCATTTTTTGTTGTACCTTTGCAGCAAAATTGGGTAGAAGGGCATTTTTCACTCCTTCAGCACATTGAATTAAGTGCCTAGAGGCAAAAAAATGAAACATTTAGAAAATTAAGAGATATGGCAACACAAGAAGAAACCTTTAAAAAATTAGTCGCACACTGCAAGGAGTACGGCTTTGTTTTCCCAAGCAGCGAGATATACGATGGTCTTGGTGCAGTGTATGATTACGGTCAAAATGGTGTAGAACTAAAAAACAATATTAAAAAATATTGGTGGGATGCCATGACCATGCTCCACGAGAACATTGTCGGCATTGATGCTAGTATTTTTATGCATCCAACTACATGGAAAGCCTCTGGTCACGTGGATGCATTCAATGACCCACTAATTGACAACAAAGATAGCAAAAAACGTTATCGCGCTGACGTGTTGATTGAAGATCAACTAGCTAAATACGATGAGAAAATCGAAAAAGAAGTAGCCAAAGCCCGCAAACGCTTCGGCGAGAGCTTCGACGAGGAGATGTTCAAGCAAACCAACGAGCGCGTAAAAGCACATGTAGAGAAACGTAATGCTCTCCATGAACGTTTTGCTAAAGCCATGAACGATAGCAATCTCGAAGAGCTCAAGCAAATCATCCTCGATGAGGAAATCGTTTGCCCTATTTCAGGTACCCGCAACTGGACAGATGTGCGCCAATTCAACCTCATGTTCTCCACCGAAATGGGTTCTACTGCTGATGGTGCAATGAAGATTTATCTTCGTCCAGAAACAGCACAGGGTATTTTCGTAAACTACCTCAATGTGCAAAAAACAGGGCGCATGAAAATTCCTTTCGGTATTGCACAGATAGGTAAAGCATTCCGCAACGAGATTGTTGCCCGTCAGTTCGTATTCCGTATGCGTGAATTTGAGCAAATGGAGATGCAGTTCTTTGTTCGCCCAGGCGAAGAGATGAAATGGTTTGAGTACTGGAAAGAGTTCCGATTGAAGTGGCACCAAGCCCTCGGTATGGGAGATGAGAAATACCGTTACCACGACCACGACAAATTGGCGCACTATGCCAATGCAGCTACCGACATTGAGTTCCACATGCCATTCGGTTTCAAAGAGGTAGAGGGTATTCATAGCCGTACCGATTTCGACCTTAGCCAACATGCACAATACAGCGGAAAGAAAATCGAATATTTCGACCCAGAGCTCAACAAGAGCTACACCCCATATGTTATCGAGACCTCTATCGGTGTAGATCGTATGTTCCTCAGCGTGATGTGTGGTGCTTACAAAGAAGAGGTACTAGAAGGTGGTGACACCCGCGTAGTGCTCAACTTACCTGCTGTTCTTGCTCCTGTGAAAGCATGCGTGATGCCACTCGTGAAGAAAGATGGTCTGCCTGAAAAAGCTCGTGAGATTGTGGACATGCTCAAATACGATGTACATACCGCTTATGATGAGAAAGACTCCATTGGTAAACGTTACCGCCGCCAAGATGCTGTGGGTACACCATTCTGTATCACTGTGGACCACGACACACTAAATGACAATTGTGTAACTATTCGCCACCGCGATACCATGGCACAAGAACGTGTGAATATCAATGACTTGCACGCTATTATCACCACCGCTTGCAGCATGCGTGAGACTTTCAAGAAATTGAAATAGGTAACAGAAAAAAATGTAAGAATAAAACAAGCACCCCGTCGGGGTGCTTGTTTGTTTAACGGTATTTGCTCTCGTTGGTGTCTTCAAGAACACTCAAATAACTCTCATATCGCGACAAAGCAATTTTTTCATCCAATACCGCTTGATATACTGCACACCCTGGCTCACCTGTATGCAAACAGTTAGAATAGCGGCAATCACGCCCTATCTCAAAAATCTCACGAAAATAATGACTCACTTCTTCTTTCTCCATATCCAACAATCCAAACCCCTTGATACCTGGCGTATCTATAACCCATGAAGAATGGTGTAGCTGTTGTGTAGAATTGTGTAACGGGTACATTTCGGAGAATGTTGTAGTGTGCATACCTTTATGATGCGCAGATGATATAGCACCAGTACGCGCTATATCCTTACCCAAAATAGCATTCAGCAAGGTAGATTTGCCTACACCTGAATTACCCGATAGCAACGTTACACGATTCTGAAACAATGAACTTAAAACGGATAGTTCTTCCTTTGCATCCACTTCTTGGCTCAACTGCAATGCGGATATTGCATACGTAGTGTACTCCAACGATTCATATAGTTGGCGGAGATTGGTAAGTTCTTGTTGTTCATCCTCATCCAACAAATCCACCTTATTGAATATGATACAGGCAGGCACACGATACGCCTCACATGTTGCCAAAAAACGGTCAATAAAAGTAGTGGAAGTCTCGGGGTGACGAAGCGTAACAAGCAATGCCGCCATATCTACATTAGCAGCTAAGATATGCGATGCATAGCTGAGATTGGTACTTCGGCGAATAATGTAATTTTTACGATCATACACCTCCGTTATCCAATAGGTTAGTTCACCATTCCCTTTTCCACTCTCTGCCTTCACTTCCACATAGTCGCCAATCGCCACGGGATTGGTAGAGCGAATACCACGAATGCGAAAATTGCCTTTTACATGACACTCTGCTATCGAACCGTCCTCGAAATACACACCATAACTCGTTCCAGTAGATTTAATCACTAATCCTTTCATAAGTTGGGTTGAATCGTTTTACAATTGTTCGTATTAATTTTTAGAATTGTTTCAAATAATTAGAATGCTTCTGTTGCCGTAAGATAAAAACTATAAGCTTGAATATTATCCCATCGTGGGTCAACATTACTGCGAGCAATATCAAAACGGATATTCACTTTTGCCTTATTGATAGTTGCTCGAATCCCTACGCCATAACCGACCTTGGGCATAGCCCAATGCCAATTGTGATAGTCATATACATCCCCTATACCAGCAAACACTGTTGCACGAAAAATACTCCAAATAGGTATTCTTAATTCAGTTTGAAGTGCCACCATAATATCATCGCGAAACATATCACTATTGATACCTCTCAAGCCATCCTGTCCGCCCAATCGAGGAAGCATAGGATACAAAGTGAGATGAGATATTTCATATTTCGATAACATCATTTGCGTCTTAAACTGCCATGCGAAAACCAAATTATGCGGCAAAGGGATATACTGTCTTACATCTGCTGATAGCATACCATTGATTGTAGCCTGTTGTCCTTGCGGAACATCTATTTTGTTCGTCCAAGCGGCAGCAGCGGAAAATTTTGCAAAAACACCCTTGTTAGGGTAGAACACTTCATCACGCGAATCGTACTGCCCCACAATGCCTAATGCAATCTGCGCCAAAGGATTTACTGTTGTATAAGTATTTTGGATAGCGAACCGTGCAATAAGAATATCGGCCAGAGGCCCAAGTGCTATATATTTGCTCACATATATAGGAGCCTGGGCATTCAAATATCCTCGTTGTAATTGATAAGGAACACCTTTACGCAACATACCGATGCCCATATTGCCTTCGTTGGCAAAATAGGAATCGTGATAAGTACCATAATAGGTAGCAGGACGGTCGCTATAGCCCGCACGGAACTGGAGTTGCCAAGTTGGGCGATTGGTGGTTGGCAATTGGCGATTGGTCTTAGTGCCAAAATAGAGCGTGCCTTGGGCATTGATATACCACTGATGTTTGAGCGAATACGTACCATCAAGTTGCACTATCGAGGTACGCTCTTGATTAGGTAAACGAAAATACCCCTGGGCTGCAGCACCAAATTCCCATGAAGATTCAGGAGAGTAGTTGATAACCGGAATACCCATGGCGGGCAAATTCAACAGGCTATCTAAACAAAAAGCATGGGACATTGATATGAACAATGTCCATGCTATTATGAGTATGCTAATCCGCAAATGCAATAGATTGAAGTTAAAGGATTATACAGTCATAATCTCTTTTTCCTTCTTTGCGTAAATCTCGTCTATCTGCTTCACATACTTGTCGTGAAGTTTTTGTACTTCATTCTCGGCATCTTTTTCAGCATCCTCTGGCATGCCTTCCTTGATTTGCTTTTTGAGAGTATCAATAGCATCACGTCGAGCATTACGCACACTCACTTTCGCGTTCTCCGCTTCACCCTTGCACTGTTTTGCCAACTCTTTACGTCGTTCTTCGGTCAAAGGTGGAATCATCAGACGAATACACTCTCCATTGTTGTTAGGTGCCAATCCTACACTAGAATTAATCAATGCACGCTCTATTTCAGAAAGCATTTTTTTCTCCCAAGGTTGAATTTGGATAGTACGTGCATCAGGGGTAGTGATTGTGGACACATTTGCTAAAGGTGTCATTTGACCATAGTACTCTACTCTCACCACATCAAGAATGCGTGCACTCGCTTTGCCCGCGCGAATGCGTGCTAAAGCGTCATCAAGATACATAACAGCAGATTCCATTAATTCCTCTGCTTCATTTAGAATTTGTTTGGGTTCAATCATGGTTATCAGGGTTTTACAAGTGTTCCTATTTGTTGTCCATTCATTACTTTCTCTAGATTGCCAATTGTGTCCATATCAAACACATATATCGGCATATTATTTTCACGGCACATCGTAATTGCAGTGAGATCCATCACCTTTAGTTGCATATCAAGAATTTCATCATAGGTGATTTGCGTGTATTTGGTAGCATTAGGGTCTTTTTCTGGATCTGCACTATAGATACCATCTACACGAGTTCCCTTCAGCATCACATCCGCTCCCAATTCAATAGCACGTAATACTGACGCAGTATCTGTAGTAAAGAACGGATTACCTGTACCACCTGCTACAATCACTACATAGCCTTTACCTAACAAGCGCAGAGCCTTATCTGTACTATATAATTCACCTATTGGCTCCATACGAACACTTGTCATCACACGTACTCTTTGACCAATTGATTCGAGCGCGGAAGCCAAAGCCAGCGAATTAATCACAGTGGCTAACATACCCATCTGATCGCCCTTTACACGATCAAAGCCTTTTTGCACGCCACTCAATCCACGGAAGATATTACCGCCGCCTATCACAATCGCCACTTGTACTCCGAGATTAGATATTTGACGAATTTGTCCTGCATAATCTGCTAAACGTTGTGGGTCTATACCATAGCCCTTTGCGCCCATTAGACTCTCACCAGAGAGTTTAAGTAGTATTCGTTTATACATAATTTACCATTTTTGCTATTTCGCCTGCAAAGGTAGTATTTTTTTTTTAATTATGCAATAAAATTAATATTTTCTTGCACATATACATTTTTTTTTGTACTTTTGTCGGCGATTTTGATAACAATGAAGCGTACATATTATTGTGTAGGAGGACATCTGTTTGCTGTAGAATGCAGTAGTCCCGCTTTGCTTTCGCTTATGTCTAATTACGAACCATTTCGTCAAGATAATCCTTCGAATGATGATACGATATTTGTTCTACGGATAGAAATAGGATATTTATTATGCGAAGACGAACGTAATACTTACACCCATATCTTCACAGACAACTCAGAGGAAGATATGCCGAGGATAGAAGTGTATAAACACATGCTAACGGATAATACGCAATTTACTAATTGGTTATTACGGGTATCAATGGTAGCCAATTCGCCCATTTGTTGTGAATTATTGTGCGCCCCTGACTTTACCTACGGATTATTGCATATTGACCAGAATTGCCAAGATATACGTTTCTGTATTGACAATGCATTAATGTTACTATATGCCTTTCGTTCAGCACCTCTCATGACATTAGAAATGCATGCTGCTGTAGTAGTAAAAGCAGAAGATAACAAACAAGATGCACTGGCATACCTATTCCTTGGACATAGCGGTACAGGCAAATCAACCCATGCACGCCAATGGCTGCATGCTTTCTCCGATGCATGGCTATTAAACGATGATAACCCTATCCTGCGAGTGATGGACAATGGCGAAATACGAATTTATGGTTCACCATGGAGCGGCAAAACTCCTTGTTATAAAAACGATTATGCACGCGTAGGAGGAATTGTAAAACTGACACAAGCACCACACAATGCCATTCGCCCTATCTCTTTACCAGAAGCGTATGCTTATATGCTATCTTCTGTATCTGGATTGAAAGTTGAAACACAGATGGTTGATTATCTATACAATAGCATTAAACATATCATCACCCATATACCATGCTACTTACTTGAGTGTCTTCCTAATACAGATGCTGCAGAAGTCTGTTGGAAAGAAGTAAAAGAGAATAGACCATGAACACATGAAAGTAAGTAATGCAATATTGATGCCCGAGTTCGAGCGGCTATTAAACAACGGACACACCGTGGAGTTTATGCCACAAGGAACAAGTATGCGTCCATTCATTGAAGGCGGACATGATAGTGTTATACTAGGTCGAAACAAAATTCCTAAAGTGGGAGATATAGTATTAGCCAAAACAAACCAACAATACGTACTACACCGAATTGTCAAAATTAACAATAACGACATTATCCTACAGGGCGATGGCAATTTACAAGGTTATGAATATTGCACTAAAAGTGATATCATTGGGAAAGTGATAATAATCAAGAACAAAAATGGTAAACGCAAATGCCTTACCAAAGGTATTATTTGGCGTCACCTACCTACATGTTTCAAAAAACTAGCTTTAAAAATATACCGAAAGCTATTACAATGAAAAAAAATATAAAATGAAAACTAAAAACGGATTTCGCCTGCGCGAATTAGGTGGCGAATACATATTAATTGGAGAGAGTGTAGAACTCGTTAATTTCAACAAAATCATTACGTTTAATGAATCCGCAGCCTATCTTTGGCAAAAGATAGAAGGCAAGGAATTTGATATAAATACGCTCACGCAATTACTACTTGACGAGTATGACGTGAGCGAAGAACTTGCACATCAAGATGCTCAAGCCACGATTGATGATTGGAAAGAGATTGGACTATTGGAATAATCATTGCAACATATCCATAAGAGCATGCTATCACAGTCTGAAAAAACATTTTTTGATATTTGGTGTTCTATTATATGGGGTCCAACCGTAGAGTTGCCTACTGACATCAATTGGCAAAATGTGCTAAATCTTGCTGCACGCCAAAAATGCTTGCATGCCTTCGTTATATGGCTTAAATCCCACCACATCCATACGCCATTTGATAAGCATCTCTTACCAAAAATGGTAATGACAATGCAACATCAGGCGCGTCTCAATCACTTCACCATAGATATCATTAATTTGCTAGAGCAAAATGATATTCCTGCTACACTAATCAAAGGCTATAGTTTATCGTGCATATACCCTGACCCTGACACCCGTGATTTTGGTGATGTAGATATTTATGTCGGCGAACAACACTATAAAGATGCAGCTAAAATTATCACAGAAGCATATCCCGATGCTTATTGGCATTCTGATATAAGAGGCGGAATACACTATATTTTGGTATTGGATGAATTGTTAGATCGTGTGGTAGAATTGCATCGCGTAACCATGGAGTTTAGTAATCCAAAAGCCAATCAACTCTTTCAAAATTTTACTCTTCAATATCTCAACTCCCATAATAACACTATTGAAATCTTCGGAGAATCCATACCCGTACCATCAGCTGCATATAATGCACTTTATGTGTTTATGCACGCATGGCATCATTTTGAAAGTACAGGTGTTGGATTCCGTCAATTAGGCGATTGGGCATTGTGCTTGAAATTAGCACATCAACAATCCACGCCAAAGGAATGGCAAATGCTCACGCAGGAGATAGAACAGATTCTCACTGCCTTGCATATGAAAACCGCATGGCAGACATTCGGGCATGTATTGGTAAGTCAGTTGAAACTACCTGTAGAAACCTTCCCTCTTTATACAGCTCGTTATGAGCATCGTGCCAACCGCCTTTTGCACCAATTGCTGCGCGATGGACATGGCGGAAGACCCGCGATGGGGCAGAAGGGTGGAAAAGCAGAAATAGCCCTTATGAAACGATTCCCATGGGAACGTCCGAAGCAAAATCGCGTATTACAGAAGTGCTATACTGCATGCCGTTTGGTATTTGAAGCATGGCAAATGAGTAAGTTCTTTCCATCCTTTGCATGGCATGAACTCAAAGCCACCATACGCTCAAAATATGAAACCGACTGCACACATAAGCTCGATAATAACATCGCCCTTCATGTCGAGCATAAAGGGCGATGAAACATTTGTTATAAATCTCTAACTAAACGTACAGACATTCCATAGTAGCGCATACTATACATCATAAATGCGTCATCAGAATACATAGTGATATAACCCGCCATAAAATCAGAATAGGCATCATTGGTAGAAGACCAATAGCGACCAATATCTTGCAAATCTATAATTTTCTTCTCGCCACGGTAGCCAGCTGCAGGCAAAAAGACCGCCCCAGACTGCTCCATTTTCTCCCATTGACTAGCAGTAATAGTTTGATATGCAGCATAGTTATCCTTCCCCCACTCTGCATGATACCCCGATTTAAAAGTCACTTCTGCAGGACATACCCAATTGTCAGGCAAGAATACCATACCATTGACACCAGCCACTTGCGCCACACCACATAATGCGCTCGCATTATCGCGTGTATTGAGCAGATACGACCACTCTGAATAAGTCAACGAACGCCATGTATTAGGAGCATCGTTGCCAATCGTATTCACACCCCAATCTACAGACACAGCATAATCCGCATGTACATTGCTGCAGCATGTAGGATTGTTACCTGTACCCTTACCAAATAAATCAATCCAACCATCGTAGGTAGGAGAAATATTTGCATTGGAATTCCCTACAAAATCTGTTTGGTGATTAGCAAACCGCCATTCATCATTCTTGGGATGATACTGCAAGTTGCCTTTGGAGAATGTTACCAGCGTTGTGTCACTCACTGAAAAACGACCAATACCCTCAATAACATTTCCGTCAAAAGTGATACTATCAACTACTGCTATATCAAAAACAGTTTCTACCCCACCTGTCCAAACATGCATCTGCGTTTGAGCAAACGCAAAGGAGAATGCTAAAGTTGAAAGTATTAAAATGGTTACTTTTTTCATCATTTATCTTATTTTCCATCCTCCATGTACCAACTTGCATACATGGCATAGTTGTGCGCAATCTTGCGGTTAATCTCGTTGGTCTGTTCAGGGTCAGCTTTCTTGATGAACTTAGCAGGCACACCACCCCACACTTCGTAAGGACCAATGTGGGTATTCTTCAGCACCAATGAACCTGCAGCCACAATTGCACCTTCACCTACTACGACACCATCAAGCAGGGTAGATCCCATGCCAATGAGTGCATAGTCATGGACATCTGCACCATGAATAGTCACATTATGTCCTACGGACACATAGTCGCCAATGGTGATGGTGCTTTTCTCGTAGAGCGTATGCAGCACAGAGCCATCTTGGATATTCACATGATTGCCAATCTTAATCCAATTCACATCGCCGCGCAATACGGCATTAAACCAAATGGAACAGCCATCGCCGATGACTGTGTCACCAACGATGGTTGCATTCTCTGCTAAAAAGCAGTCCTTACCTATTTGAGGTGTAAAACCTCTGACAGGAACTATCAGTGCCATAATTAGCGTGCTGCGATAATGGCGCAGAAATCAGCAGCTTTCAAGCTTGCGCCACCAATAAGACCACCATCAACGTCTGGGTTAGCGAAGAGCTCAGCAGCGTTCTTAGCATTGCAGCTACCACCATAGAGGATAGTGCAATCCTCAGCTACTTGCTCGCCGTATTTCTCTGCCACAAGGCCACGGATGTAAGCATGAATCTCTTGTGCTTGCTCTGGAGTAGCGGTCAAACCTGTACCGATAGCCCAAACCGGTTCGTAAGCCAAAACGATCTTACCAAAATCTTCAGCAGACAAAGTGAAGACAGAAGCCAACTGAGCAGCAACCACTTCATTTTGCTTTTCAGCCTGACGTTCTTCCAACACTTCACCAATACAGAAAATCGGAGTCAAGTTATTAGCCAAAGCCAACTTAACCTTTTCTTCCAAAATTTCAACTGTTTCACCATAGTAAGAACGACGTTCTGAGTGACCCAAGATTACATACTTAGCACCTGTAGAAGCAACCATTTCAGCTGAAACTTCACCTGTATAAGCACCTGACACCTTATCAGCACAGTTTTCTGCACCAACACCGATGATAGCAGCATCAACGATAGGAGTTACAGAAGCCAAGTGAATAAACGGAGTACAGATTACTACATCGCAATTTGGCTTGTCAGCAGTCAAAGCTTCATTCAATTCTTTTGCAAGAGCAATACCTTCCTGAAGGTTCTTGTTCATTTTCCAGTTTCCTGCAACAATGTTCTTTCTCATTTTTATTAATTTATTAAATGGTTAATAATATATTTATTCTTTCTATTCTATTTTCAGATTCCTTCGACGATAAAAACGACGTTCCCAAT
>JAZNSW010000020.1:0-369699 GCA_045591505.1 Paludibacteraceae bacterium | reverse complement strand
ATATCCCTCTTTCTCTGGACCCTCAATTAGTTCGATAGGTGCACCAAACGTAATGCTATCTGTTGCAAAAACATTGCCCTCTACCATATAAGTGAGTAGGTATTTGTTTATAGTGAAACTACCCTCTACAACTACATTGTGTGCAGGCATTGTTTCTGGTACGTCACTCCATCCACTGAAGGTGTGACCTTCTTTGGTTGGCTCCGCTTCTAATGTGATAGGTGTACCATATACTACACTCACACGTTTGTATTCTAATCCATCAACTTGATAAATAAGGTTATAAGAATTAACTGTAAAAGTACCATATACAACTACATCGCGTGCTGGCATTGTCTCGGGGACTTCACTCCAACCGCTAAAGGTATATCCCTCTTTCACAGGTATCCCTTTTATCACTATTGCAGTACTATAGAGCACAGTATCAACGTCATACACTTCTCCATCAACCATATAAGTGAGTAAATAGCTATTTAGCACATACTCACCATTTACAATTATATCCTTAGCAAGCATAGTAGCTGGTAGGTTATACCAAACAATATTATAACCCTCTTTAGTAGAACTTGGGGGTATTATAGTAGAACCGTAAGATAGTTCTTCGCTCTTTATTATCTCATCATCTATCATGTAGGTAATAGAGAATAAATCATCAAAACCACTCACTTTAATAGTGATTTCTCCATACACTCCCGAACCATCCAAAGCATACGCTCTCACTACGACATTACCATTTGCATATCCATTAGCATTCAATTTGCCCGAACTACTGATTGTAGCAATATCTTCACCACTCTCAATCATCCAGTTCACCGCATTGTATGACGCGTAATAAGGATAAATGTATGCATTCAATTGCGAACTGATATTCTTGCCTGCCACAATATCCTCGCCTGTCAACTCAATGCTACTTGCAAATAAGACTTCGTGACTTGATGCTGTTGAAACTATATTCGACATAGTAGTTGACTCTACAGAACGTTTTTGTCCATAGCGAGCAGGCATCAAAGAAGGAGTCTCTTCCTTAAAGACTACTTCTGTTGCATAGTAACAAACACTATCGCTAGTCATCAAATCGCTATAAGAAGTCATATTTCCAGATATTTCTCCAATAACGGATAGATTTTCAGGCGAGGTTCCACGCCATATTCGGTAAGTAGCAACATCACGACCTTCATACTTCATCCATGCTAAGTTCCACGAATTGCCCATACCACGATTAATCATAACATGCAGCCCCTGATGAGGTGTACCTCTCATCGACTCTCCATATGATATTATATAGCTCAAAGCATATCGTGCAGTTTGGATATTAGCATTTGAAGACAAATCTACATATGACCTACTTTCTATTCCTAATTCTGCGACTAAATCATATACATCTGCAGCCGAAGTCTCCTTGTAAACTCTAAAACCAATCACCTCTTCTGGCAGAGTTGTTGAACTATTCCAAAGGATCTGATAATGCTCTCCTTCATTAGTCACAGACAATATTTCTGGAGCAATATCCTTATCTGTTACTTGCACGGTATCTCGATAAACAACTTCTCCGAACTCACTTGATACAACATGACTGATTACATAAGTACCTACCTCTCCAAAACGCAATACAATATTTGCCGTATCTATCAACACAATTTCAACGTCTTCACTTTCTCTCAACAAAACAGAATCCTTTGTTCCATTTGCTAATATAGTCCAATTGCCCATTCGTGCATTTTTGGCACTGCAATTGACTGTCGCTGATTGCATTACTTCGGCTGGTATTGAAAAACTAGCATCTATCATCGGTTTTACATTAATAGTGTGAGAATAGTTGCTCAAAGTAATAGTCTTCAATCCAGGAGTGTCCCATATAATCACCAGATTATGACCTTTACTTTCCACCGTATCAATTACTCCGCCATCCAGATTGATTTCCGAAAGAATATCGCCTTCGTCGTATATATTACTTGCAATTGTGATTGTTGTTTTTACACCAACACCCGTAGAAGCAGGAACTTCGATTTCAATAGTTTCTCGAACGATAAGATTAAATACCTCGGAGAAATCTGATTCTAAGTAATGCAAATCAACACCTTGCACTTGTACCTCATATTCACCCACTGGGATAGATGCCATCGGAATCATAAATCTATTACCCTCTATCAAAGGCAAATGTGATGGTACATGCACACCATTTTTGGTACTATTGCATGGTGATATCAAATATGCCCCATCTCCTGATTTACCTTTGTGCTTCACACTAATATTGTAGCGCATACGCACCGCAGGAGTTTCGGAGTCAACGCTATGATCCCACGTAATCATTACGCCCTTACTATTTTGAGTAGCAGTAATATTAGTTGGAGCAGCAGGACGTTGGTTAACACTTTTCAAAATAAGTTCATTAGGCACATAATTACTAGATGCATTACCATTATAAGTTGTTTGAGTAAACAATAAATTTCCTTCTGAAGTAAGATATGGTTTTGAGTTCTGTTCCATAGTATGAAATTTATATCCAGTAGGCACAAACTTGTACTCATGATTTGGCAACATTAGTAATACACCATACGTATAACCTTCAGATCCATAAGTTTGAGCCAACATGTCTAAATATCCATCGTTGTTGTAATCAAATACACCATAGTCAGCAGGTTCATATGAACTTCCGAATGGATAATTTTGCGCTTCAGTTATTCCCTCCATAATTGTTCTTGTCCCGTCGCTCCACAATATTCTTGTTGTATTATCTACAATAGATTTATCAGAACCATCGTGACCATAAACAATATCGACGCTACCATCATTGTCGAAATCACTAATCAAGTACAAACCACCGTCTTCTAAATCAGTTTTAGAACACAGAGTATCCTTTGTTGTATATGTAAAATCACCATTATTTTCATACAAAACATAATATTTACTATCAACTAAACCTATAAGATCTAACAAGCCATCATTTGTATAATCTTTGGGCTCAAAATATCCATGCCGAGGACAACTTATTTGCCTAAATGAAGTATATGCAGAATCGGCTATGTAGATATAAGATGAAACAACCTGCTCAAACCATCCATCATTATTCATATCAAAATTAGGTTTTCGACTAATAATGTTTTCCTCATCAGAATAAATTGTCATACTCAAATTTCCACTATTCAAAGCATGAAAAATAGAATAATTGTAAGACTTACCTGCATTAGAGAATACATCTACTCGACCATCCTTATTTATGTCTAATGTCATGAAAGGTCCATAACTATCATCCCAAAATGTATTATTGTTAAACATCTTGTTAACGCGCGAAATAGATCCATCATCTTTATATGTATGGAAATGAGTTGTCGTTGCCGATTCACCCTCATATATTCCATAAAATTCCATGAAACCATCTTCGTTCAAATCCAAAGCCACTCGTGTATCCTTCGTTTTAGAGATAGTAAAATGGAATGGCGACACATCAATCGTCTTCACGCACGAAGTAGAAATAGAGCCATTCGCATTTCTGCGACGGAGAGAAATGGTTTGCTCTCCATCTTTAGAGAATACCACATAGAGTGTCAAACTATCTGCGCTAATACCAACTACCTCACCACCAGTACATGCTACATACGCTGCCGTATCTAACCACACATTTGGATTCAACAACACATTGCAGGTGTCGCCAACTCCAAAATGCTCTGTATTATACATTAATTCGAATTCTTTGGCATGAGATGTTTTCTCGAAAACCACCTCTTCGCTAAACTCCGATCCTCGGTTATTAGGGTCAATAGTTTGTACCGAAACATAATATTTCCCAGACTTCCAAGTTTTGGTATTAAGCACTCGAAGACGATTAGTATACATATTACCACCAATCATATTTCTGCGCGTACCATCAGCATAGGCATGAGCATAAAGAATATCTCCCTGACCTGGCTCCGAACCAATGCGCAAAGCATATGTAAGATCCACTGGCGAAGTTTCTACATCGCTACCCAAATCCCAAGATATAGAAACCATCTCTGTGGTGTAGTCATATACCACATTTGGTTTTTGTGGCTTATTAGGTCTCGTATTGGGAGTATCCGCCAAATTCATCTTCCAAACCAACTGATTGGAATGAGTTCCCCACATTTCCAATACACCATCATTATCGGTGTCAATAATATTATAATGATTCGTATACGTAAAATTGAAATTTTCAATATCCCAGAATATAGGTCTTTCTGCCAAAGTGATACCAGAGACTTCAATATGACAAATATTTTCTGCTACGTATTTGTCCGAATAATCCGTGGATTCTTTAGTATCAACCACCCATATCACCTCATAATTCCCATCATTGTCGTAGTCGCCACACCACGGTTTATACAACTTATCTTCATAAAAATACTCTTCGCTCTGATACTCGTCATTGCCAATATTTTCCAACATCATCATATAACTACCACCCCATTCCTCACGATAGGCAAAAGCCAATAAGATATCTTTATCGCCATCTTTATCAAAGTCGTAACACCAGAAATCGGTATATAGTACATCCACACCAAAAGAGTGTTTTTTGTAGCTTCCATCTTGTTGCAAAAGGTAATAGACAACACTTTTACCATCGAAACCAATAATATCCATCACACCATCGGCATCCAAATCAACAAAATCATCAGGAACTATCTGATAAACAATATCACCATCTCCCATGTTATAAAAAGCTACCTTTGCCACACTTGCACCCACAGTTTCACCATTAGGAAGATGTTCAAGTGTAACACTACTAACCACATACTCAACTATACCATCTCCATTGATATCAAGCAACCTATCCATAGGACATTGTGCCGATTTCGAGGTCTTTAGATTTCTAAAATCACGACCAGAACTAACTCCCATACCAACTAAAGCCTTACTAATATCTTGTCTTATTGCCCTTTGTGGTTTTGACATACCACTTGAACCTGATTCGACAACAATAGTATCGACTTTTTCTGAAGCAGGGAAACACAAATATGCCAATGTACGAGCATTACTGCGAATCGAAGATTCAGCCTGCTGTTCCTCTTTTGCTATTTTCTCTATGTAATCATCTAAAGAATAGAGATTTACAA
This sequence comes from Paludibacteraceae bacterium, assembly GCA_045591505.1. Lineage (GTDB taxonomy): Bacteria > Bacteroidota > Bacteroidia > Bacteroidales > Paludibacteraceae > Colicola. The sequence goes on along the minus strand of JAZNSW010000020.1, from coordinate 364,627 downwards.
GAGAGCGCACTTCACCATCATTATATATCGTACGAACAATGCGATCATGCTTCTTATTGTTGGTGCTTAATTCCACAAAATCAGGATAACCATCATTATTGAAATCCAACGACTCGCCACCTATTGAATCGACATATTCATCGTTATTGAAATTACCGAACGGAAAACCTGTCTTTCCGTTTATGCATCCTCCAAAATAATCAATATCGAAAAGCCGACTTCCTGTACTGGGTTTCAATATGCTATCTCTATCATAACTATAATAGTGTTTTGGATAAACAAGTTGCCAAGAATCTCCTGAACTATTTGCATCCCAATATAACTTAACTGGATCTTTCCCCTCTATCTCTTGAATAGAGAAATCAACCAAAAATTGGCTCTTATTACCAAATACAAAAGTCGCGACATGCTCTCCTGCGGGGAGATAATGATAGTGATATTTCTGACTACGTGGATGAGGAGTACCAAGCTCTACTCCATCAAGATAAACTCTAAACACATCATTATAATACCCATTATTTTCATACTTTGCCCAACTAATTTCAGCCATCTTGTCAGATGAATATTTAATCGTTAACTCCGAAGAACCTGTTGCTTCTATTGAATCCTGCCCCGCAATTATCAATGGATATATAGAGTCATTTATCACATCAATGATTTCCACATTAGAAGCCGCTTGAATCATATTCTTGATGTCTTCATTTGTACATATTTTTTTAATGGATAACCTTATGACTTGTGCATCAGAGAATGTGCTTTCAATACCAATCTCGTGTTTTCCAGCTGGGATATATATTCTCCTATATATAGTGTTACCATCCACATAAGTAGATGGAGATGATTTTGAGCCATCCACATAGATGGATGGAGATGATTTTGAGGTGTAGGTTAATTCTGTAATATAGTCTGTTTTAAAAACAATAGTAATAGTACTACCTGCAATAGGATTGTATAATGTGTCTATTCCCCTAATAACCCAAGGATTTTCTGAGTCATTTTTAATTTCTACTTCTACATCAGAATTTGCCTCAATAATGGCTTTGATTTCAGCTTCATTGACTGCATTCGATAAAATTGATACAATCAATAAGCAAAATAAAGATGTGATTTTTTTCATTGTTTTTATGTTTTAGTGTTAATATTTTTCGAATATATATAGACAAAAAAAGCGGGACTGCACTGTTGCTGTTCCGCTATCTGAGGCTCTGGTATTGCCTTTGTATCCGAACAAGCAACACCGAAGCCCACGCCGATATGTACACACATACACACCCTCATAGTGCGTATGGAGATAGATATACATATCCCGAGGACATCAAAATGCTGCAATGTGTTGGATACATTTGAATTTACCAGATTCCAGATAGCCAAGCACAAAGCGCTATTGACGCCTTTTATTATGTCTTGTAACTGCCCACCCCAAAGACATAATCCCAAGCGTGGGCTAATTACGGGTGCAAAGGTACAATAAAATTTGCAAATGTGCAAGAAAAATCGCACATTGGTGTGATTTTTCTTGGTGTAGGGTGTAGAGTGTAAGGTGTAAAGGCGGCGACTATTTGTCGCAGTTTAGAGAACGGCGCAAGGCACCTACTGTTTAGGGTTTAGAGGCAAGAGGATTTCTCGCGGGTGGAACCTCGAGAGCAAAACCAATGGCAGGGTGTGGGATAGTAGCACTAGCCATCCTAGCCGATAGAAATACCCGAATATGATTCGGGAATAAGAAACAAAGAATTGTCACCTTGCCAGCTTGACAGCTAAATAATAAATTCACGCCCGCGCGTACGTGTATTTTAAGAAATAGGTGGCAAGCCGGCAAGGTAGCAATAAAAAAGTGTTGGAAAATTTGGAAATGTGAGAAAAATTTTGTACCTTTGCAGCATATTGGAGCCAAGAACAAAGAGCCAAGAATCAAGATAGATTAGAATTTGTAATTTACTTAAAATTAATTAACTATGATTGTACACGTAGCATCGTTTTTAGAAAGTATTGGTGGCAGTATTGATGCCGAACATTGGTTGCGCCCAATCTCAGGACGGACAGGGTACGCTGCGTATTGCAGGAAACCACAATACACCCAGAAACAGAAAGAAGAAATGGCAGAACGCCCTGCTGTGAAGGCGTTTTCAACCATATGCAAAGAGGCATCGGCTATCATGCGTGATGAGGCACAAAAAGCCGAATGGACGGCTAAACATATTGCTGCTAAACGCGAAGCCAGCAAACATCAACGCATGCCACAAGCGAATGGCAAACCAGCAGTGCCCGAAAGATTGTGGGATTATATCCGACACGAATTGAGTAAGCAGAAATAACTATCGGGCGATGTGACCTGCTTCTCTCGGTGATCTTACGGTAAAGATACGGTGAAGTTCCTATGAGGTTCCTATAAAGTTCCTATGAAGTTCCTATGCTGACAGGTGGCAGGTAAGGGGCAAAAAAGAGGGATACAACGGGGATTTATGAATTATGAATTTTAAATTGAGCGTTGAGAATCGTCTGCCATTGTTGTAAGAATTGCGGATAGGACTTGCTGATGCAGGCGGTGTCGTTCACTTCGTAGCCAGCTATCAACAATGCCATCGCCATGCGGTGGTCGTGGTCGGTGCGGTGCTCGCGCACAGCGCGCAGGCGGTCGGATTCTTTGATTGGTAACGAGTCGGTGCCTGTAGCATGTAACTCTATGCCCAAACGTTCGCAGGTGAGAGCGACGGCAGGGTAGAGATCGGGGCAAGTTCCGAAATCCTGAATGAGGATTTTGGAACGGGACGCCGCTTGTGCGGCTATTGGACGCCCACCATGTGGGCTATTGGACGCTTCGCTATAGGCGATAGGCGAAAGGATGATGCCTTCGGCGGTGTAGGTAGTATGGACGCCGAGGTGGGCGAAGATGTCTGCAACGACTTTGTCGCCTTGCAACGAGTCGCGGAATAAGCCAGGGAGCGTAATCTCACCACCGTGAAGAGCCACATATTCGTACCAGAAGGCGGCGGCGGACCAGTCTTTTTCTAAAGCGGACGCCGCTTGTGCGGCTATTGGACGCCCACCATGTGGGCTATTGGACGCCCTATGGGCTATTGGGTATTGGTCAATGATTTCTCGTGTGAGGGTGATGTAAGGCGAGGTGCTATTGGTTTGGACGTTGGCACCGATGAGGAGTAAGGCGGAAACGAACTGTGTGGATTGGGGATTATCAAGAGTAATTATCCTATCCTTATCCAATATACATCCCTTAATGCGCAAAGGCGGGAAGCCCTCTTCGCCCAAATACTCAATATCCGCTCCTATCTCGCGGAGAGCATCCACTAATTGACCAATTGGACGATGGTGCATGCGTTCCACACCATCCAAAACAGTGACTTTATTTTCCAATTGTGCTGCGTACGCAGTTAAGAAGCGCATGGCGGTTCCACAATTGCCCACATCAATGAGGCAATGAGGCGATGAGGCGATAAGGCATAAAGCGCGATGGAGAATCTGCACATCTTCGGGCAAAGTAGCGGAGACGGTTAGAAGACCGTCTCCGTGTATGGCTTGCAAAATCAATAGGCGATTTGCAATGGATTTCGATATTGGCAGTTCAATCTGCATCAATTGATGTCAGGTAAGAAAGAATAGTCGCGAGAGTAGCGGAGGTGCTGCTCGATATAGCCCTCGGTGTAGTCGAGAGTAACATCCGTGACATTGCCTTCTGCATCGTAGTGCGCGGTGTAAACAGGGTTTACGAAACCCTTGTATGGAGCGAGGTTGAGTTTCTCATAACGCTCCAAAATCTCGCGGTGCAAGTCTTGATCTACTTTCACAGCGTATTCCTCTACCATTGCCTTAGCAGCAGGATAGTCGCCCTCGGAAGTGATGCGCTGAATCTCACGCAGCAACTCGCCATAGAGACGGCGAACGCCCTCGTAATCATTGATTTGGAGGTAGTGTTTGCCATCGCGTTCGATAATCTCTACCTCTTTGTTTTGAGCGTTCTTATATACCCAAAGAGCAATCAACTGACGGTTGCGCATGTGCGACTCCTCGATGTCTTTGCCTGGCTCGATACGCACGAGTTGGGTCATGAGACCATTCATCATCTGTTGGTAGTAGAAGCCCTTGTATGCCTCTTCATCCTCTAACAAACCAAGCTCTACCAACTTAGGGTCAGCCATATAGTAGAGACCGAGCAAGTCGGCACGTGCCTCCTCGATGGTGGAAGCGTGCTCTTTGAGCGCATCTTTGGTAACGCCTGGCATGAGTTTGCCCGAACCGTGACCCACGCACTCGTGGAGGTCGGTATGCAAGTCGCCACAAGCACCTGCTTTCTCATACATAGCAATCACCTCAGGGCTAATCATAAACTCCTCGTTGAAGCCATTGCCTTTAGCAGCTTCGTTGTAGGCATGGGTGATATTGTCGATAGTGACAGACTTAGAACCATAGTCTTTGCGAATCCAATTGGCGTTAGGCAAGTTGATACCGATAGGGGTAGCTGGATAGCAGTCGCCTGCCAAGATAGCAGCGGTGATGACCTTTGCGCTCACGCCTTTGACTTCCTCTTTCTTGTATTTCTTATCGGTTGGGGAGTTGTCCTCGAACCATTGTGCGTTGTCGGAGATGGTTTGGCAGCGGTGGGTAGCACGCATGTCTTTGAAGTTCACGAGTGACTCCCAAGTACCTGTAATGCCCAGAGGGTCAGCATATGTCTCGGTAAAGCCGTTCACGAAGTCCACGCGGCTATTGAGGTCTTTCACCCAAGCGATGCAGTATTCGTTGAAAGCACGAAGGTCGCCTGTCTTATTGAACTCAATCATCTTCTCGATAACGAGGCGTTGTTGCTCGTTCTCGGCGAAAGGCAGGGCTTTCTCGAGGTGCTCAACCACATGGCTAAGTGCTTCGCCGTACATGCCACCTACTTTATATACACGCTCTACCACTTTGCCGTTCTCTTTCACGAGCTTGCTGTTCAGACCAATCCACAATGGCTCTGCGGAGTTGTCTTTGTGTGCCTCGTAATATGCCTCTGCTTCGGCTTGGGTCACGCCTTCGTAGTAGTTGTTGGCAGATGCAAGGAGCAAATCTTCGCCATCGAGACTCAAGCTCTTTGGCATTACGGTTGGGTCGAAGATGACTGGCAGAATGGCCTCGTCGTAGGTTACACCTGCCTCGGCACATGCAGCAACGAACCACTCTTGAGAGAATTCTGGTTGGAACTTGTCAGAAGCATAGTGGTGGTGAATACCGTTGGCAAACCATACGCGCTTGAGGTATTTCTCGAAGTTGAGGAACTCCTCGCTTGTCTTATCGCCCTGGTATTGGGTGTAGAGGGCTTCGAGTGCGCGACGGATGCGCAGGTTGTAGCGACCATTTTGATCGTAAAGAATATCACGACCATGCAAAGCTGCTTCGGTGAGGTGATAAACGAGGGTCTTTTGTTGCAGACTCAATGAGTCAAACTCTGGTACTTGGTAGCGCAGAATCTCGAGGTCATAAAACTTGTCCACGGTGTAGTCGAATGTTTGTTCTTGTTTGCAGCATGCGCTGAGTGCTACGAGCGCCATGCCAAATAGGATTGTTTTTTTCATATGATTTGAAATTTGTTGTCTGTATATTTCGCTGCAAAGGTAATTATAAGTCACCAGACCAGCCATGTCCTAAGTCCCAATGCTCATCATAGACAAACTCAAAGAATGGCAATGCAAAATGCTGGTTGATTAATTCTGTTAACTCGTCTTGTATATCTTCCGCCCATTTACCGACAAAAACAATGAACTTGTCGATGTTCCATGCCACACGACCTCGAGGTATCATTGTGTAATCGCCCGTAAAACGAGTGGGCTTATGTGCTGCCAGAGCACGAAAATAGTGCTCTTTCCAAATCTGACGATGCAATTTAGGATAGTTGATGAACGGTAATCCTTTATCAGCTGCTTCCTCAATCATTTTGGGAGTAAGTTCCTTCTTATACACACCAAAGAACTCATGTTCTTGAGCGTCGTACCAAAAGATACCAACTGAAGGCATATCCTCATCAAAGGACTTCATACTCGCCATTTGAGCCTCTTTCTGTTCTTGTGTTAACGTTGTCATAACAATTGCTGTTAAATAAAAGGAAGATTTATTTTGACCTTTGCGGCTGCAAAGGTAGTATTTTTTTTTGAAATATGCAAGTTTTTTTGAATTGACTTCAGATTTCCTGTTTTTACTTTCGATGCAGTTCTATATATTATAGTAATGCCGTATCTTCGGCATTATAGTGCATTTGTGCCGAAGGTTATGCCAAAGATTTATTCATTCAGACATTTTGTATCGAACAAAAAGTCAAATACTCCGATTCTTAGTACACCGTCATTGTTGTAAAATTTTCCTCCATAATCACCAGAAATGATTACCTTTCGGAAACTATCTTCTATTTTCATTAATGGACGTTGTTCTTGAGCCATTTTATCCGCATCCGACATCAAATATGCAGACTGAATGTAAATACGTTGTGAGCCACGATTGATGACATAATCTACCTCTAACTTTTTATGCTTGTTTTTGCCATCTGCGCCCTTCTCCCATATCTCAACTAAACCTACATCTACAGAATAACCGCGTGAGCAGAGTTCGTTGTATAATACATTTTCCATCATATGGCTGTTCTCAATTTGTCGGAAGCCAAGAATGGCATTGCGAATACCTGGATCTTCGAAATAATACTTACTATCTGCGCCAATGTATTTGCGTCCCTTGATATTATAACGCATAGCTTCGCTAATCATAAAAGCATCCTTAAGGTGCTCTATATACTTAGATATGGTATTGGCAGATATTTTGATGTCTGAAACCGATTTGAATGTATTAGCTATCTTGGTTGGGTTGATAGTAGCCCCCATAGATGAAGCCAGCACTTGAAGTGTTTTCTCCAATCCCTCTTCATTTTGCAAGCGATTACGATCCACAATATCGCGAAAGTATATGGTATAATACATTTCTTTTAGATAGGCAATTTTCTCCTCTGCTGATGGCAATAATGCTACAGCAGGCAATCCACCATAGGCATAGTAATCTTGCAGTGCATCGCGTTTGTCACCACCAATGCCCTCAAAATACTCTGCAAAGCTCAATGGACGCACTCGTATTTCCCATCCTCGTCCACGAAACTCAGTAATAACATCTTTGGATAGGAATTTCGCGTTTGACCCTGTTACATAAACTTCTGCATTAGAAATATGCAAGTAGGAGTTGAGTACATCTTCAAATTCAGATACTAGTTGTATCTCATCTAGCAGAATATAATATTTTTGATGATCTTTGAGTTGATTATCAATATACTCAAGCAGCATGTCTGGATTACGCAGACGTTTGTTTCTTCGGTCTTCCAAATTGATTTGGATGATATGATCTGCTTGAATCCCCTGCTCCAACAAATAGTTTTTAAACAACTCAAATAACAGGAACGATTTACCACAACGACGAATACCAGTAATAATTTTTATCATTCCATTTCCGTCAGCAGAAATGAGCTTTTGTAAATACAAATTGCGATTAAATACCATAATTACAGAGTTTTTTTGTGATTTTTCACCGATTTACGCTGCAAAGGTACTACTTTTATATGAAATGTGCAAGAGATTTATTAGCAAAAATATTGTTTTACAGAGTTTTTTAGTGATTTTTCACCAATATTCGCTTTGAACGTACCAAAATGTTCCATTAAATCGTTGTTATTTCCTGTTTTCACCTTTCAATTTGTGCAATGTGTCTCTATAATAATACTGCAAAAAGTAGCGGCAATGGTGGATAAAGTTGCCGCCGATTTGCATTTAATGGCTTCTGAAATGCGATAGATACTGATTAAAAAGTTTTTTACACTTGCCGCTACTTCTGCCGCTTGTTTGTTGTCAGACGACAATATCAACAACTTCAACAACATCAAATCAACAATATTGCGCCCGAATCAACTCTCTCGGGCGCTCAAGGGATCTCTCTATATTATAGGATTGCTGAATACTCAGCGTTTTATATAATTATCAAGAGTATAGACACTATCTTGGACTAATTTGATTGTATATTCAGAAGCTCCCATGCCACACCAATAACCATTTCCATCTTGGATATTACTGATGATATTGCTATGCGTTTCCATAAAAAATAGCCCTTGAGTAAGGTTCTGAGCAATATAACTATCCCAAAACTGATATTCTGCTTCACCTACCTTAGCGAACTTGATAACAATATCAATGCTATCTGTTTGCGGGAATAAGGTTTGTAGCATCATACCCTCTCCTGTAAAATTGATTGGATTGTTAATAGTCAATTTCAATTGTTTTTGAGAGGCTCGGAATGTACCCATTGGACAAATTTTATATTGCTTATCTTTTGTTGTACGTGCCATAATAATATATGGTTCGCCTATTTCCAATTGATTTGCATATCCGATTACATTTACTTTTTGATTATTTACGCATGTTCGAATAGAATCAAATATTGCTTTTTCTGGAATAATGGTTTTTGATTTAGCAGAGAAATCTTTATAAGTTGCATGTAAGCTATATGATTTTCCTACTTCTCCTCGCATTTTTGTTGTTGTGTAAATATATGGTGGTAAATAATTCGTGTCCACCCTGCCTGTTAGTATAACAGAATCTTCACCATCAAACAATACAACTTTACCAAAAAGCACCATGTGTTCTTCCAATACATCTAACAACTGTGTATTATCAGGGTCAGAAGAAGCATCTAATGAATAACTTGTATGTAACATCACTATAGGATGCCTACCTGCATCTATCCACCCCTCTACTACCATTTTAGTATGGTCAATATCTTCATGCCCACAGCCGATTAAACATAACGACAGCAGGAGAATGCAAATAATATGAGAATAGTTAGAATTTACCATAGATGCTAATAGATGGAATAATTATACTCAAAGAAGTTCCCATAACTGGTTTTAGGTTTTCACGATAAACAACAAATTGTGCATTTTTGTGACAATAGACATTATACAACGATAGATTAATACCCAATTCGTGGTCTTGCGTTTTAATAATATCACATGAGCAACTCAAATCTAATCTATTGTATAATGGCATATGTGCCCCGTTAAATGTGGAATATCGACAAATCATATTCCCATTCAATATATATGCTTCTTCAGCTTTGGTATATGGAAGTCCACTTGCCAAAACAAATTGTCCTCCCACAGTCCAGCGTTTGGCAAAGCGTGCATTCAACACGATATTTAAGTCATGTCTTCTTTCGTGGCTTGCAGAATAGATATATTCTTGACTTCCATCTAATTCGGGCAATTTACGTTTTGCCCAACCCAGCGAGTAGGATATATATCCAGTGATGATACCTTTGTCGCGTTGTAACATTAGATTTAATCCATAATTGCGCCCTGCACCAGTAATTAGATATTTTTCGTAATCAAATCCTTGATTTATCAATTGCACAATATTTCCCAATGATTCTACAACACCATATAATTGCTTAAAATACCCTTCTGCTTGCAACGTCCATTTCTTGTTAAAGAACGAAGCAGAGTAGCGTAAACTAGTTCCTATAGCACGTTCCGCTTGCAGAGTAGAATCGGCTAACATAAAAAAGTCTGTGGGTAATCCACCACCCGTTAATCCTGCTTTGTGGAAAAATTGTGTGTAACTTCCAGCATGCAAACTAATTTCGTGATTGTCTGCAGGGGTAAATTGAAACGTAATACGTGGATCACATCCCCCAAAAAGTTGATTGCTATGAAAGATACTCCCATGTACCCCTACATTATATGCAAACCATTCGTTGACTCCATGTCTCAAATCAACTCCTACTGCCGCCTCATCTCCATTTCGTAGAGGTTTAGGTTGTGGCAATATCATTACACCTATACCTCCTGTAGAGGAGAATTGCAAGGGTTGATAAAAATAATGTGTATAATCTGCGCTTACATTTAGCATTATATCACGGCGCAAACGCTTACTTAATCTATTTTTTATATCCAAAGATGACCACCCTGCATCTGTATAAACATCGGTGGCCAGTGCGTTTACAGAAATATGATTATCAAATCCTGAATAACTAATGGAGGTTCGCCAATTGCCTCCATTAAGGCGATGATTCCAGTAGGCAGAACCAACAATATTATGCCAATGAATACCGACACCAAACGACGAAATATCTGCTACATTAATGTTGTCATGGCTAAAGAATCCAGTCATTACAATCTCATCATTCTCAGTAGGATGGATTGAATATGTGAGGTTCGTATCCCAAAAATTGTAACCTAGACCGACTCCATCTATTTGTAACCACTTGTGATATAGCATATTCATATACGAAGTTCGTCCTGATAACCACAACGCAGATTTTTTTCCACAAGGAATCGTTAATGTAGCATCACTACTTATTAAACCAACATTACCTTTCACTCTAAATTGCTGAGGTTGTAGGTGTTGCGTTTCCACATTCACCAATCCTCCAACACGATTTTCCATAGTACCTCTGTGTTCTGTTTGTTCTACCGTCATTGTAGAAAAGTGCGGTGCTATGAAAGTGGAGTACAAACCCAGTAAGTGATTGGGGTAATAAATTGGTGCTCCATTGATACTTGTCAGCGTCTGATAATCATCACATCCTTGAATATGAATGCCAGCCGACGTTTCATTATTAGTAGAAATACCCGCCAATGATTGCAAATAACGAATAGGATCGCTAACTCCTAAGAACTTAGGCATCTGGCTGATGGCAGACATATCAACTACCATTTTATTGCCACGTTGCTCTACAATAGTTTGTGTCTTTTTTTGAACAACAGTAACTTCCTCTAACTCTCTATTAAAAGTTACGACACTATCATAGGTCACTTGCCCTATCAAAGACAAGTGACCTAATAATAGAATAAAAAGCAAAACTATTTTTTGCACTTCAGTGAAACGATATTAGAAATCTAAATCCAATACGAAATCTTCTCCAAAAATGAGATTATGTTTATCAAGTGCGATATAACTATTTGCTAATTCTTCTACTAAATCAACCAAGCCAAGGAATTTAGAAGAGTTAAAATATGTCATCACAGCAATACTTGTTTCATCTTGTGGGAAATACATTATAGGTTCAATATCATAACCATAGTAATCCTCATACACTTGCATTAATAGTTTGGCTTGCTCTGTTGTTGTGTTATTGTAATAAACTGACAGATAAATGTATTTATTCAGCAAATCGCACAAGTCTTGACACTCGTCTTGTTCATCGTTATAGTATTTATCTCCCCAATTGTAGTAAGCATCTACTAATGCGGCACCATCGGTAACACCCCCTCTTAGTTGCACTTTTCCAAGAATATCTAATTTTACTTCTCCTTTGCCAACTTTTCCAAGCATAGATTTATATTTGTCATCATATTCTTCGAGCCAATTTTCGCCTTCTTCTTCAGTAATATCTTTGCCACCTTCCCAATCAATCAACTCATACTTAGGCAAATTTACTGCGGCAGCAATCAAGCCTTTATCTCCATAGCTGAAGGAGAATACTGCCGATGCTTCTGTAGTGCTTACTTTTGTTTCTTCTGCAAACACCAAATTAATTACTTGTAGATTCAAGGAAGTGTTTACATAGTCTTTAATATTAGAGTCCCAGTTAAAAGTAAACGAAATCAATAAATTAGAACCGTGTTTGAGGTGCATTTTGATAGTTCTTGGAACCTTTACACGAATAGTGCGTTTACCATCAGAAACCCATTCATCATAATTATAGTCCCAATGACCGTCCTCATAGGTATAAGAACCTTCTATTTCTTTGCCCTCACCCCATACTTTGAGTTCGCATTTGGTACCTTCTGAATCAGAGAACTTAGCAACGACAGATGGGTCATCAGTTTTAGTGATTTTCACAGTTTTGTTTTTGTCATCAAACTCAATAATGCGACCAAACTTTGAAAGAGTAAGCAAGATTTCTTTGTTTTCCAAAGATACTTTCTTTTTACCATTAATAACATCAATCATGCGACGTGGCATACCAAAGAACGATTCGAACTCAGTAGAATAAATATCATCTAATTCATCTTCGAAGTCTTCACCTATAGCATCCCAATCGTAGTTTTTGTATTTGTAGTACAACTCATCTGCCAATTCTACAACTTCTTTTTGGTCATTAGGATTGAATGTGTTTATCAATTCTTCACCAACATCTACAAGAAAGTCTTTTTGCTCATCAGGTGACAAAACTTCCATTGTACCTTTAGGGTCGTCTAATAAACCACCAGTAGGGTCATCACCTCCCTTACAACTTGAGATTAAACATGCACTCGTCATAAGCACAAATGCAAAAAACAAATTCGTCTTTTTCATTTTATTATAATTTCTATTTGCCTACTCTTCATCGGATTTTCGGCTGCTTCCGTTTGTTTATTATTTAGTGGCTTTTTTATCACTATCAGTGGCATATTAAAGAGCGTGGAGTCCAACTATTGCCGTTCCACTGATAGAGGCTCTCGCATTGCCTTCCTGATAAAACGACAACGCGAAGCCCACGCCGAATATAAATACTCTCCGTGCTAGTTTCTAGTTAAGGTACGCGTATGCGCATACACATATGCGCAAATGGCATACCAAAATAGGCACAAGAGGGATAATCTATATCCCGTAGGGCATCTACCGTTGCTATGTTCTTATCAGGTCGAAATTTGCGAGATTTCTATCAATCAGAACAGAGTGCTAATAAACGCCTTTTAAATATGTCTGCTACCCCAGCCGATGACGTGCAGACATCCTCGGCGCAGGTTCACGCAGCAAAGGTAGTGAATTATTTTGAATTGAGCAAATAAAAATCGCTTTTTGGGTAATTTTTGGCTAAAAATAGATAAGTCAACTTTTTCAGGAAGGTGAACAACCTTTTTAGGAATTGATCCAAGTATTTTAGGTTATATTAACAAAAAGCACTTTTCGTAGGCAAGGAGTTGTATCGTTGTTCTGTCGGTCGTCTCCCGCTCGTCGGTCGGTGGAATGGGGGAAGGTATAAGAGAGGTAAAAGAATGGGCAATCTTAATAAAAGTACTTTTTGGTGGTTGGGAGTTCTTATCTCGCGAGTGCTCGAACGATTATTTCTTTGGTCGTTCCTTGGTTCTTCCTTGGTTTCTCCTTGGTCTTTTACCCGAGGGAAATAGAGAAGGTACAAAGGTGGGAAATCTTAACAAAACGCCACTTGTGCATGAAACACAAATGGCGTTTTAGTGGTATTTTGAGAATTTAATGACTTTGGGGCAGTAAGGACTTTATAGTCGTTAGGGACTTTAAAGCCAACGTTAAATTCTCTCCAGTACGGTTTGTACGAGTTGTTTGATACGAGGTTTGTAGTCGGTGTTGGCGGCTTCGACTTTGCGTTGGGCGATGACACAGCAGACAGTCATGGCCTTGTGTCCCATCAGCAAACTGAGGCCTGCGATAGCACTACCTTCCATCTCATAGTTGGTGATGCGTTGTCCCTCATAGCGGAAGTCGGTGATACGTTCGTTGATGTCTTTCACTGCCAAATCACAGCGCAACACGCGACCTTGAGGGCCATAGAAACCGTTGGCAGCGATGGTGCAGCCACGCATCATGTCATCGCCAGCAATGCGGTTGACCAATTCAGGATTAGCAGCCACTACGTATGGGCGAGCCGCTTTGGCAGGATAGTGGATGAAGTCCACGAGTGCATCCTCAAAGCCGAGGTCGGCAATCTCATCACGACCTTCGTAGAAAGCCAAGAGCCCGTCCCAACCGATAGACTTCTCACTCACGAGGAAAGTGCCGAGAGGGATGTCCTCTTGCATGCCTCCGCACGTGCCCACGCGCACAATCTCTAAGGTGCGGTGCTCGTCTTTCTCGGTGCGAGTGGCGAAGTCGATGTTGGCGAGAGCATCCAATTCGTTGAGCACAATATCGCAGTTGTCGGTGCCGATACCCGTGGAGATACAAGAGATACGTTTGCCCTTGTATTTGCCCGTAATGGTATGGAACTCACGACTTTGGATGTCGCACTCGATACTGCCTTCATCGAAGAACGAAGCCACCATATTCACGCGACCTTGGTCGCCGACTAATATCACTTTATCCGCCAGATGTTCGGGGCGAATGTGCAAATGGAATATGCTACCATCCTCATTGATAATGAGTTGGCTGGCAGGGAATGTCTTTTTCATGCGTTTAGGAGTTTAGATGTTTAGTTAGGCTTGACCGCCGCCGAAGGACATAGGGATAGTACTTCCTGGGGCAGGAGTGCCATTGATTTTGATGGTACCAAATTGCTTCTCGTATTTGGCTACATTCTCTTGCAGCGCAAAAAGCAGTTTCTTGGTATTCTCTGGTGTCATGATGATGCGCGATTGCACGTTTGCGTTCTTCTGACCAGGCATCATGCGCACGAAATCCACTACGAACTCCGATGAGGAATGTGCTACAATTGCGAGGTTGCTGTAGGTACCTTCTGCCACTTCGGGCGAGAGGTTGATGTTGAGTTTTTGTTCTTCCATATGAGTGTTGTTTAGTGTTGTTTAGAATTGTGTGGAGTGGTATTACCAGTAGATAGGTCCCTTTCGGAAGCGTTGTGTAAACAATATCCAGAAGGAAATCAATGGCAATATAATATCATATGCTACAATCTCTATGCCAAACAGCCTTCCACCAAGGCGATAGGCTGAAATATTCAATACGCAAAGCTGCATAATCAATCTCAACCATGCTATGAGACATGCAAACAATATTGTCCAAGAAGATCCCCAAACACATGCAGCAATGATAAATCCATAGAAAAGTCCTCGTGTCAAAGGCTCCATCCCTAATCGCAATTTACTGATAAACTTATAATTATGGGAAACCGATAAATGTCTTCTCTTCTGGCATAACCATTCCTTCCATGTAGTATTAGGTACAGACCAAGTAATGCTATCGTGTGAACAAACAATTGCAGTATTTTGGCGATTCGCCACTTTATTTACAAAAAGATCATCGTCCCCAGCCTTCTCTTGTAACATTCCACGAAAACCATTATTGCGGAAGAAAGTCTCCTTTTTATATGCAAGATTGCGGCCTACACCCATATAAGGATGTCCTGCTGCCGCCATACCTAAATATTGCAAGCCAATGAAGAGCGTATCATAGCAAATGAGACTGTTAAGCCACGATGATTTCTCAAAATAGGCTCCATAGCCTAATACTAATTCTGTACGCTCATCAGCAAATCCCTGCATCATCTCTCTTATCCAATTGCGCGATTGAGGTCGGCAGTCTGCATCAGTAAGTAGTAAATAATCGTAGTTAGCAGCTTTCACTCCAATAGTTAGTGCTAATTTTTTGCTACTTATCACACGCGCTCCGTGAGGAACAAACGTATGATACAAACGTTTCGTCTGCTGCGCATAACGCTCTAACACGATTTGGGTATCATCCTCCGAGCCATCATTAACCACAATCACCTCATAACACGGATAATCTTGATTAAGAAGACTATGCAAATAATCTTGGACGTTTTTTTGCTCGTTGCGCGCACAGACAATGACACTCACTTTGGGTAGATCTTCATCTGCAATGGGTTGCTTGCACTTTTGCTTTCGTTGCCAACGATTAACAGCCGTCAAATAGCACAAATAAAAATAGCATTGATAGAGCGTTACCAGTAGCAACGCCCCTAATATTCCATAATCAATATATGAAAAGGCAATTGGCATGTTACATTATTGCTCACTATCGCTGCTTACAGGAGCAACTTCATCATCGTATATCAAACAAACATTATCTATCCACAGCGCATTATCTTCGTGCCCTACAAAAGCTTCCATCTTACCCGATGTGAGGACAATCACCATATGGGTAGGCTCTAAGGAACCATCCCAACCCTCTTCTTGAATGAGAGTAATTTTACCACGCGAGTTCATTGCACGCTGCATACCCTTGAAACCCATGTAGTCTTTATACCAAGGTTCGCCTGTGATATCGCCATAATGAATAGGTACACGATGCCCATTCACCCATTGCTCTTGTGATTTAGAAAAACGCTCATATCCCGTTCCCACGCGGATAGAATGGATTTTACCTTTCTCATCCTCCCAACGGTGTTGCAGGTAAATATATGCCTCTGCCTCATCTATATCACCATTCTCTAATTCCTTCTTTTTGGGTTTCGCAGCACCCTTAGCAAACCACACCCAGTTCTCTTGCTCTACAATACACTTATAATCAAACATTAAAGCAGAAGGACGCCCTGTGAAAGGCACACCAAAATCAATATTCTGATAAGGGTCAGCTGCAGTGGTGATTGGTTCAATATTTCTTCCTGTAAACAACGTACCAGCTACAAGTACCTGAATATCAATCATGCCCATCACTCGCACACCCAGCATGTCCACATCTAACCTACAACACGTGCCACCATCTTCGCGCTTCTCTGGTTGCATAGTACCAGCAGCTTTCTCTATACCAATAACATTCGCGTAGGCATTACTGGTGGACCAAGGATTACCATTTTGTCCAAAAATATATGGACCATTCTCGCGAATTGTATCAGTGGGGTCAAGACAATATAGCACTTTTGTTTGCCCTCCTAATAATTTAGACTCTTCAATAAAACGCACTGTCCATTGTTCCATATCGCCAAAAGGTATAGGTTCGATGCGTTCAGCTATAGCAAACAATGGCAGGCATAAAAGTGGTAGAAATAATATTTTCTTCATATAATTACTATTTTTTACATACACAATAAGTTGCAAAGGTACTGCTTTTTTTTGAAATACACAAATTTATTCAAAAAATTCATATTTTTACCATCAATTCTTTGCTATTTGCAAAAATTATAGTACCTTTGCAAAGCAAATCAATGCGATATACATAACCCCATTATATTCACAACAATGAAGAAGAATATTCTATTTATCTTTGCTCTTTTCTGCTCTCTGCACCTGGCAGCAACTAATATCATCGTACACGGCACCAATGGCAATCAGCAGTTGCAAGACATTGCCCTTATCGGCAAATGGGTATTTGTTGGAGAAGAATTACAATTGCTGGACAAAGCAGGTAATATACTCGCATCTGAATCAATCGCAGAGATTCGGAAAATCACATTCGCGCCCAATCTTACTGCAGTAGAAGACATTGAGACAACGGATATTCTTGTTTACCCCAACCCCACACAAGACATACTGCATATAAAAGGGGCAAGCGAGCCAATGCTGCGCGTGTATGATTTACAAGGGCGTTTATTACAAGTCGAAAAAGGCACACAATTATCCGTTTCCGATTTATCTTCTGGGACTTACCTACTTCAAATTGGTACACAAGTAATACGATTTATCAAGCGATAATATTGTTCTAGCAATGAATATTTTTGGCGATCGATTCACATTCACATCCTTTGGCGAATCCCACGGCCGAGCTATCGGTGGCGTATTGGATGGTGTACCTGCAGGATTGAAGATTGATTTTGACTTGATTCGCCATGAACTCAATCGTCGCGCAGGAAGAAACAACGAAACTACTATTTCCCCTCGCGCAAAAAACGAATCCGATGAAATAGAATGGCTTAGCGGCGTGTTGGACGGTGTAACATTGGGTACTCCCATTGCATTCATCATTCGCAATCGTGATGCACGTAGCGAAGACTATGATTGGCTCAAGCACTCATTTCGCCTCGGGCATGCCGATTTTACCTACCAACACAAATACGGTATTCGCGATCATCGCGGCGGAGGACGCGCATCTGCTAGAGAAACGGCAAGCAGAGTGGTAGCAGGTAGTATTGCTAAACAGATACTACAAGAAAAAGGCATACATATTCAAGCTGAACTTACACAAGTTGGAGAAGAAACCAACCCTTCGCACTTTGCCCATTATATTTCTCAGATTCAAGCCAATGGCGATAGCATAGGGGGGATTGTCCGCTGCGTCATCACGGGCATGCACGCGGGCGTGGGCGAACCTATATTCGATAAATTGCAAGCACATCTCGCCTTTGCAATGATGAGTATCAACGCCTGCAAAGGGTTTGATTATGGTTCTGGATTTGCTCATGTCAACAAAACAGGTAGCGAGATGTATTTATCCAACACCCCCGCTCTACTCTCTGGCGGGATTGCAGGAGGAATCAGCGACGGAACAACCATCGTATTTCGCTGCGTATTCAAGCCCACAGCCTCCAATCGTCAAACCCTAGAACACGCCATCCAAGAGTCCCATTCGAATGAACATCAAGATATCAAAATAGGTCGTCATGATGCATGCGTTGCAGTGAGAGCAGTGCCTATAGTGGAAGCTATGGCCGCCCTCGTTCTATGCGATTTTATGGCAAATATGTCATCAACTACTCACGATAAAGAGTAAAAATAGCGTAAAATACCACGCAAATTGCTTTTTTTGCAAAAAAAATTTGGTAGATTAAGAAAAATGTAGTACCTTTGCATGCTTTTTCGCACGAAAATTATTAACCCCGCCCACGAGTTGGGCATAAAACGAAATAAAAAATGAAACGTACATTCCAACCTAGCCAACGCCGCCGTCGTAACAAACACGGATTCCGTGCTCGTATGGCAACAGCAAATGGTCGTCGTGTTTTGGCTGCACGCCGCGCACATGGTCGTAAAAAATTGACTGTAGCTGACGAAGGTCGCCACAAACGCTAATCAACGATTAGACTACCTTAGGGCTTTTCCTAAGGCATTAGCATAGGGAAAAGAGTGATTCTTTTCCCTTATTGCGTTAGAATAACAACAAAAAAATTCTTCACATTAGATAAAATTCGACATATGGAATCAACCAGACAACAAAAAATTGAACGTTTAATACAAAAAGATTTAAGCGATATATTCATAAGGTACGCGCGCGCGATACGTGGAACCCTCATCTCTGTTAGCGAAGTGCGCATTTCTCCTGACCTTAGTATTGCTCACATCTACTTGAGTATTTTTCCACAAGACAAAGTGACTTCCACTATCCAACAAGTGCAAGAAGATACAGGCAAAATTCGTGGGGAGTTAGGCAGACTGGAACGCCACCAGCTGCGCGTAATTCCCGAATTGCACTTCCATCTAGACGAGACATTGGATCGCATGGAGCGTATTGATGAGCTGTTAAAACAATAAGTTCGTTTCTCATATTCCTATTCCATCCGCGACAGCAGTAGATAAGCGGTAGATAAGCGGAGGATAAGCGAGTGATAACGGTAACACATTGAAAACAGAATTAAAAATAGCATGGCGGTATTTGTTTGCCAAAAAACAATACAATGCCATACACATCATCTCTGGCATTAGTGCCGCAGCGGTGGGGGTGGTGACTGCTGCTATGGTATGCGTCCTCAGCGTGATGAATGGGTTTGGCACCATGGTAGAACAGTTGTTTTCACAATTTGATCCAGACATCCGCATTACTGCTGTCTCGGGAAAATCCTTTCAAGATGAAGGCACCGCCTTTGACAAACTACGCACATTACCATGCGTACAGATGGTAAGCCAAACCATTGAAGAGACCGCCCTAATTCAATTTGAAGACAAACAAATGCCAGTACGATTGCATGGAGTGGACTCTGTTTTTCCTCAACTGACACACATCGAAAATATCATTACCGAAGGACACTATGAAGTGTATGACGGAGCCTTTGATCGTGCTGTATTGGGACAAGGACTGGCTTGGCAAGTGGGTATTGGTGCACGATTTATCAACGCAATCCATGTGTATGCACCTAAACGAACAGCGAAAGTGAATATGCTGCGCCCCGATCAAAGCTTTAATCACGAAACATGTTTTATCGCAGGCACTTTTGCAGTACAACAAGCAAAATATGACAATGAAGTGATGCTTGTTGATATTGATCTCACTCGCAGGTTGCTCACCTACACCCCACAAGAAGTGACAGCCTTGCTTATCAAACTCGCCCCTAGCACATCTGTCAAACAAGCAAAAAAAGAAATCCAAAAAGTAATTGGAAGTGGATATCGGATTTTAGATAGATATGAACAACAAGAAGATTTCTTCAAGATTCTTCGCGTAGAGAAACTACTCACTACCCTATTACTTGTATTCATTTTGCTCATCGCCACTTTTAATATTATTGGTTCATTATCCATGCTGATTATTGACAAATCCGCAGATATCCGCACTCTCAGCCATTTGGGGGCAAGCGAAAACATGATTCGCAAAATTTTTCTTTTTGAAGGATGGATGATTTCTGCACTTGGTGCAACCATTGGATTGGTTATCGGATTGATTATATGTCTTATTCAAGAGCATTTTGGAATTCTCAAACTGGGAAGTGGAACAGAATACATTATTTCGGCATATCCAGTAACTGTGCAAGCAAGTGATATTTTCCTTGTAGCATGTATCGTGTTTATTCTTGGAGCAATTGCCGCTTGGATACCATCCAAACAAATTACTATCAAACATGAAAATAATTAAGTACATATTGCCACTTTTTGTGCTTTTAGCTGCGTGCGATCCACTAAAACATAAAGAAGAACCACAGACAAATGGAAATCTAAGTTATTACGATAGCGTTTATGTTACCGCCGATGTGCAATGGCATAAAAACTACTATCCAAACTTAGATTGCGAAGTATTTTCCATTGATTTACTCTCCGAAGGACTTAGTTTTGATTCGACATACCACATCCAAGGCAGTGGATTAAACCTATATATATCCGATATATTTCTTCCCGATAGTACAACTACCCTACAAGATGGCATCTATCGCATGGATACAACCGCAGAAGCCTTTACTTTTCTGCCATATATGTATTTCGAAGGCAATATAACAGGTACCTATTTATTAGAAGTAGATAATAGTAGTATCAAACGCCATGTTGGTTTTATTAGCGGAGAGATGACGGTGGAAAATATAGGAGAAGAAATATTATTGGACATCATCCTTCGCGATTCTACCTCTCACTATCATGCCACCTATCAAGGACCTATATTGTATAGATGATTGTACGTAAATATCATACATATCTAAAATTAGAACGCGGATTAAGCAATAATTCTATTGCAGCGTATGAATTAGACCTCAAACGCCTGCAAGACTACATGGATAGTCACCAAATAGATATTGTTCACGCTAGCTTTGATGATTTACAAAATTTCGTGTTTGAAACATTTAAATCCATCTCCAGTGCCAAAACGCAAGCTCGATTGCTATCTAGTATTCACTCCTTTTACCGCTTTTTACTCTACCATCAATATATACAACAAGACCCTTCCGAACTGCTGGAGATGCCACGCATAGAGAAAAAACTACCAGAAGTGCTCACACTGGATGAAATAGACGCCATGATTGCACAGATAGATATGTCCAAAGCAGAAGGACATCGCAATCGCGCTATCATAGAGATGTTGTATGGCAGCGGTTTGCGTGTGAGTGAACTCACCGAACTGAAACTAAGCAATATCTATCGCAAAGAAGGATATATGCGCATCATTGGCAAAGGAAATAAACAACGTTTAGTGCCTATATCTCCAGAAGCAGACAAACAATTAGGATATTGGTTAGAAGATAGAGCAAAATTAGATATTAAACCAGACGCAGTAGATATAGCCTTTCTCAATCACTATGGCAGGCAACTCACGAGGGCGATGATTTTTACTATTGTTAAACAATTAGCTAAAGCTGCTGAAATACACAAGACAATCTCTCCACACACGTTACGCCACTCTTTTGCAACCCATTTGCTGCAAAATGGAGCAGACTTGCGCATTATCCAACAATTACTTGGGCATGAATCTATTGTTACCACAGAAATTTATACCCATGTTGATATCCACGATTTACGAGACGCTATACTCAAATTTCACCCTGAGAATCAATGAAAAAAGCAATATACATACTATTAATATGCTTCTTATCTGCTTTTAACGCATATGCGCAATTAGCAGAAACAATCATCGTAGGAGAAATCTATGATGCATATACTGGCGAACCCATTCCCAATGTAAATATTACTATTCAAGGAACAGCGTATGGCACTATTACCAACGCAGAAGGACTATTCATGGTGCGAAAAGCAATAGATAAAACGCGTACAATGGTAGTTTCTGCAGTGGGATATCAAACACAACGTTTTCGCATTGAACCAGGACAACAAGCAGGAGTGGATATTGCATTGCAAGAAAAAGTAGGTAATTTAGAAGATATATTCGTATATCCAGGAGCAAATCCTGCCCTACCAATCATTGAAAACGTCCGCAACCATCGTCAGCAAAATAGGCGAGAAGTTAGCGAACATAATGTCAATAGAAATACAGCAGTGTTCGTATCGGATATTCAATCCAAGCATCTACAAAAAAACATCTGGAAAAGTTTAAAAAATGGCATGATTACGAAAGAAGATTCTTCTTTACTGATTCCGCTATATTGGCAAGAGCAAAAGGCAGATAGCATACAAGAGAAAGCGGCCCTCTTAACCACTACAGATTATCAAATATTACTATCTCAAATCCCAACAGCATTTGATTTTTATGACAACAATCTGCCATTTATCTCAACGTCTATTTTAAGCCCTTTGTCAGCAGCAGGAAACACTTATTATCAATATTTTCTTGTTGACAGCATAAACACTGGTACGGAGAAACATTATGTCATTCGTTTTCATACAAAAAATCCGTTCTATGCCACCCTCAATGGCGAGATGACCATCGACTCTGCCACATATGCCCTGCGAAGCATACACGCAAATATCCCGCCACAAACAAGTATTAATTTTCTACGGCAATTAACTATTAATCAAGAATTTACAACAGATAATTACCTGAAAAGCGAGGATATTTCTGTTCTCATGGACTTCGCTATTAAGCAAGATACGTCTCGTATTTTTCCAACGTTATTAATTGCTCGTAACACCCGTTTCCCACATGTGGAGCACCCCGCAATGGCTAAAGACTTCGATTATTCGATGCACCAAGACCTACAAATAACAGAGGCAATGGATAGCATAAGTAATACTGCATTATTTAAGACCGCAAAATTTTTAGCACATATCATTCAGACAGGCTGTATTCCTACTAATAAATATGTAGAAGTCGGAAAAATTCATCATGTTCTTCGATTGAACAATTACGAAGGATTACGCGTAGGTATTCCTCTGCAAACAACTGCCAATCTATGGAAAGATGTTTCACTAGAAGCATTTATAGCCTACGGAACCAAAGACCGTGCATGGAAAGGCATGGGACAAATGAGTGTACAATTCCCCACAGAAAGACGTCACATCATGCGTATGCGATATAGCGATGAATATATTTTCTCTGATGTCAACGATTTTCACTTATATTTACGGGAAAACAATATTTTAAGCCAACAAATTAATATCGTAACTCGCCTCATGCAAGGTGTGCCATTTAACGAAGATTATTATTTCAATCCTATGGTTCGCCGACAAGAAGCACGAATACATTTTGAAGATGATTGGAATAACTTCCTCGAAACGCAGGCCTATGTCAAAATAGGGAAAATGGGATATGGACAGCCTACAATAAATTACTATACACAACCAAGTTTCTTTTATGCAACATTAGGAGCATCTGCACGTATCAGTTTTGATGAACGAAAAGTGGACTACTATTTCCATAGGCGACATATATACAATCATCTACCAGTACTATATTTTAGTGCAGAAATGGGTAGTTACCAAACACCCGAAATGAATTCTTATCGCATGTATGGCAATCTACAAATGATGCTTCGCCAAAAATTAGATTTAGGATTAGGTGGAAAATTAGATTATCTTGTGCAAGCTGGAATAATTTTTGGAAAAGTACCATTCCCCTTACTCCACATCTTCTCTGGAAATCAAACCTATACATTTGACACGCAGCGTTTCACATTGATGAATACCTATCAATATGCAGCAGACCATTATCTTGCATTACAAGCACAATGGAATGGAAATGGCATCTTATTTAACCTTATACCTGGTATTCAATATTTACAACTTCGAGAGTTATTAGAATTGAAAATAGCCTGGGGTGGCATGCGAAATAACCATCAATCTGTATTGGAATTTCCTACCATTCATCCCGAAGAACAATATAGTTTACTATCTGCTCCTAAAATACCTTATATCGAAGCAGGTATTGGTATAGGAAACATCTTACGAATAGGAGAAATCTATAGTATTTGGCGATTGACACACCTCAAAGATCCTGCCTCTCCATTCTGGAGCATACGCTTTCGACTTAGTTTAGGATTATAATAAAAAGAAGGACTTGGTCCTTCTTTTTATTATAATCAATTTTCACATTACCCTATTAAGAATAATCTATCAATTATGTCGATAGTATTTTGGGGTAACACCCACATGTGTTTTGAAGAAGCGATTGAAAAATGCCACATTTTCAAAACCTAAAATACTGGCAATTTCCTTGATGGGAAGCATCGTTATTTTTAGTTGCGCTTTAGCATCCATCAAAATAGCATCAACAATAATATCGCCTGCAGTACGCCCACTTGCAGCCTTGATGGTAGAACACAAGTGCGGAACAGTGATGCACAATGCCTCTGCATATGCTGCTACATGGTGCCATTCATGATAATGACGCATCACTAAATTGCTATATTCTTGATATATCTCAGTCTTACGATCAAGAAGGTGCATCTGATCACTTTCCATCGTAGTAACCAACTCGAAATACGTTTGCTGGATTAAATTAAACACATGCACCATACGTTCTACCGTCAGCATGGAAGGGGTTGTATTGATTGCTGTTTCGAGGAGGGTAGAAAACTGCGTGACCACTTGAGATTGCTCTTCATTTACATGCACAATAGGATTAAGTGGTTGCGTTGGCAAAGAAAAACGACGGACTCCATACGCATTCTTTTCAACAAAAGAGGAAGAATATACAATATACTTCAAACGTGCATCCTCACTAAAATCGTGCACTAACAAAAAACTTCCTGGTTTGACATAAATCAAATCGCCCTCTTTCACTTCATATTGTGTGATATTCAACGTAGCACGTGCATTTCCTTGTAGCATATACGCATACACTGCACATTGAATTTTACATGGAAATCGACCATATTCATTCAAAATCTTACCACTTGCCTCACCAAAAATATAATCCATGGGGCAGTCAATCAAAGGAATTCTATCGTTTTGCATAACTATCAGTTTGAATTTGGTGCAAAATTACAAAATTTATATGAAATCAACAAATTTTTTGGCTATTTTTAATCAAAAAATTAATAAACAACACTTTTTTCAGATAAAATTTAATAAACTTTTAACAAAAAAGGAGGTTGTCTAATTTAGACAACCTCCCAATCTCTCACTATCTCAAAGTATCAAGAATAGTGTGCTACTTAATTAAAAATCCATTTCCTCTTGACGGCGAAGATTGGCTTCTGCAGCGGCAGCACGAGCAGCTTGAATAGCAGCGTACTCTTCTGCATTATGAACTACAACATGTTGGAACTCACGCAATCCAGTACCAGCAGGAATAAGATTTCCACAAATCACATTCTCTTTCATGCCCTCCAGGTAATCTACCTTACCTTGAATAGCAGCTTCATTAAGCACTTTAGTTGTTTCTTGGAAAGATGCTGCTGACATAAAGGATTTAGTACCCAATGCAGCACGTGTAATACCTTGCAAAATTTGACTCGCGGTTGCACACATCGCTTCACGAACTTGAACGAGTTTCTTATCTTTTCGACGCAACGAAGAGTTTTCATCGTGGAGACGACGAGCGGTAACAATTTGACCTGGTTTCAAGGTCTCACTATCACCAGCATCAACAACCACTTTCTTACCCCAGATGCGATCATTCTCCTCAAGGAAATCACGCTTATCAACCACTTGTTTTTCAAGATAACGAGTATCACCAGCATCTTGAATCTCTACCTTACGCATCATTTGGCGAACAATAATCTCAAAGTGCTTATCGTTAATTTCTACACCTTGCATACGATATACAGATTGTGCTTCATTAACAATATAGTCTTGCACTGCAGTTGGACCTTGAATTGCCAAAATGTCGTTTGGAGTGATAGCACCATCTGATAATGCAACACCAGCATGTACATAGTCACCCTCTTGAACCAAAATTTGCTTACCTAATGGAATGAGATAAGATTTAACCTCACCCAACTTAGAAGTAATGGAGAGTTCGCGATTACCACGTTTGATACGGCCGAAACTTACTTCACCATCAATCTCAGCTACAATAGCAGGATTAGATGGGTTACGTGCCTCAAACAACTCTGTTACTCGAGGAAGACCACCCGTGATATCACCTGCGGTACCAAATGAACGGGTTTGAGTAAACAATGAATCACCCACTTTGACCTCAGTATCATCGGTATGTACCAACAATGCTTTTACCGGCAAGTTGTACGTACGGAGGATGTTGCCATCAGCGTCAACAATATGAGCAGAAGGCATCTTGGTCTTATCCTTTGTTTCAATGATGCTTACCTCTTTCTTACCCGTTTGCTCATCTGTTTCTGTTTTAGCAGTTACACCCTCTATCACATCTTCATAGCGCAAACGACCTGCTTGCTCGATAATCAATGTAGCTTTATATGGATCCCATTCACACACTTGTTGTCCCTTTTCATAGGTTTCACCTGGAGTTACAAACAACTTAGATGCATATGGAATATTAAAGGTAGTAAGAACGACACCAGTTTTCACATCTACCAAGCGCATGTCATTCAAACGACTTACAACAATCACATCACCATTTTCGGTAGTAATCGTGCGCAAATCATCAATTTCGATACGACCTGCCTGTGTAATAGCATATGTATTTTGAGTAGCTGCATTACCTGCGACACCACCAGAGTGGAAAGTACGCAACGTCAACTGAGTACCTGGCTCTCCAATTGCTTGAGCAGCAATCACACCTACTGCCTCACCCTTTTGAACCATCTTACGAGTAGCTAAGTTTCGACCATAACATTTTGCACAAACACCATGTTTAGCCTCACAAGTCAATACAGAGCGAATTTCTACTGATTCTATGCCTGCTTCCTCAATAGCTTTACAGTGCGCTTCACGAATTTCTTCACCAGACACAACAATCAAATTGCCATCTGTATCATATATATCATGCACACTTACGCGACCCAAAATACGTTGAGTAAGACTTGCAACCTCTACATCGTTTTGCTTAATCGCTCTTGCAGTCAAACCACGCAATGTACCACAGTCTTCATCTGTAATAATAACATCGTGAGAAACGTCCACAAGACGACGGGTTAGATAACCAGCATCCGCAGTTTTCAAAGCAGTATCCGCAAGACCCTTACGAGCACCGTGGGTAGAAATGAAGTACTCCAACACGCTCAAACCTTCTTTAAAGTTAGAAAGAATTGGGTTCTCAATTGTTTGACGACTATCTGTAACACCTGCTTTTTGAGGTTTAGCCATCAAACCACGCATACCTGCAAGCTGTTTAATCTGTTGCTTAGAACCACGGGCACCTGAATCCATCATCATGAACACAGAGTTGAATCCTTGGTCAGCCTCTTTCATGCGTTTCATCAACACATCTTGCAGTTGATTATCTACCTCACCCCAAGCAGCAACGACTTTGTTATAACGCTCGTTATCGGTCATAAGACCTTCCATATAGAGCTCAGTCACCTCTTCAACGACTTGGTTACCTTTCGCTACCAATTCGCTCTTTTCTTCAGGGATAAGAATGTCATTCAAGTTAAAACTCAAACCACCTTTGAAGGCCATCTTATAACCAAGGTCTTTAATCTCATCCAAGAATAATGCTGTACGGGCTACACCACAAGTTTTGATTACATCAGAAATAATCTCCTTGATAGCTTTTTTGCCCAAGGTAACGTTCTTATATCCTACCTCGTTTGGCACATAGTAATTTACTAATACGCGACCAGGAGTTGTTTCCACCAAAGAAGTGTTTCCTGTCATCGGATCGGTGATACGTACTTTAACCAATGCATGAATATCTACTTTACCCTCATTTAATGCGATTTCACATTCTTCTGGAGAATAGAAATTCAAGCCTTCGCCCTTTGCTCCTTTACGTTCCTTGGTAATATAGTACAAACCAAGAATCATATCTTGTGAAGGCACTGTGATAGGATTTCCGTTAGCAGGATCAAGGATATTGTGTGATCCAAGCATCAATAATTGTGCCTCGAGCACCGCCTCGTGAGACAATGGAAGGTGAACTGCCATTTGGTCACCATCAAAGTCAGCGTTAAATCCAGCACATGCCAATGGGTGAAGTTGGATTGCTTTACCTTCAATCATACGTGGTTGGAATGCCAATATACCGTGGCGGTGCAAAGTAGGAGCACGGTTCAGCAATACTGGGTGTCCCTTCATCACATGCTCAAGAATATCGAAGATGATAGGCTCTTTGCGATCAATGATTTTCTTTGCAGACTTAACAGTTTTAACTATACCACGCTCAATCAACTTGCGAATAATAAATGGCTTGTACAACTCAGCCGCCATATCTTTAGGTAAACCGCACTCGTGCATCTTCAACTCTGGACCAACCACAATCACGGAACGTGCAGAATAGTCTACACGTTTACCAAGCAAGTTTTGACGGAAACGACCTTGTTTACCTTTCAAAGAATCTGAAAGGGATTTCAATGGACGGTTTGCATCAGACTTGATTGCAGTTGTCTTCTTGCTATTATCAAAGAGTGAGTCCACCGCTTCTTGAAGCATACGTTTCTCATTACGCAAGATCACATCTGGAGCCTTGATTTCTACAAGACGTTTCAGACGGTTATTGCGGATGATTACACGACGGTACAAATCGTTCAAATCTGAAGTCGCAAAACGACCACCATCCAGTGGTACTAATGGGCGTAACTCTGGAGGAGTTACAGGAACAACACGCAAAATCATCCATTCTGGACGGTTTTTACCTTTGCTTGCGCGGAAGTTCTCCACCACCTGCAAACGCTTAAGTGCTTCCGCTTTACGTTGCATAGAAGTATCACTATTTGCGCGATCACGCAACTCATAACTCAACTCATCGAGGTTGATATTCATCAATAATTCCTCAATAGCTTCAGCACCCATCTTTGCGATGAACTTATCAGGATCATCATCATCAAGTAAGTGGTTATCTTGTGGAAGACGAGCCATCAATTCGATGTATTGATCTTCATCAAGTAGCATCTTGTCTTGCACAACTTCTTCTTGACCCTTAGGACCCAATATTTGACCTGCCAACACACCCGCACGCAAGACGATGTATTTTTCGTAGTAAACAACAGAGTCCAATTTCTTTGTTGGTACACCTAACAAAGCTGCCATTTTAGATGGTAATGAACGCAGATACCAAATATGGGTTACTGGAACTACCAATTTGATATGTCCCATGCGTTCACGACGTACTTTTTTCTCTGTTACCTCTACACCGCAACGCTCGCAGATAATACCTTTATAGCGAATACGCTTGTATTTTCCGCAATGACATTCATAGTCCTTTGTTGGACCAAAAATACGTTCGCAGAACAGGCCATCACGTTCAGGCTTGTATGTACGATAGTTTATCGTCTCTGGTTTGAGTACTTCGCCCGAACTGATACGCATAATCTCATCTGGCGAAGCTAAGCCAATTGAGATACGGGAAAATCCGTTTTTCTTATTATCTTGTTTGAAAGCCATAATTCTTGAATTTTATTCCATTGTGATTGATAGACCTAAACCTTGCAACTCGTGCAACAATACGTTGAGCGACTCTGGCAAACCTGGAGTAGGCATTGATTCACCCTTAACGATAGCCTCGTAAGTACGAGCACGACCTGTTACATCATCAGATTTAACAGTGAGGATCTCTTGTAAGATATGAGCCGCACCGTGTGCCTCAAGTGCCCATACCTCCATCTCTCCGAAACGTTGACCACCAAATTGTGCTTTACCACCAAGAGGTTGTTGAGTAATCAAACTGTAAGGACCAATCGAACGAGCGTGCATCTTATCATCAACCATGTGACCAAGTTTCATAAAGTATGTTACACCAACTGTGGCCATTTGGTCAAATGCCTCACCTGTTCCACCATCATACAATTGTGTCTTACCTGCACGTGGTAAACCTGCTTTGTCAGTCCACTCGTTGAGAGAATCCATGGTACAACCATCAAAAATTGGAGTAGCAAACTTCACGCCTAACTCGCGACCTGCCCAACCTAATACGGCCTCAAAGATCTGACCAATGTTCATACGAGAAGGCACACCAAGTGGGTTAAGAACAATATCTACTGGAGTACCATCGGCCAAAAATGGCATATCTTCTACGCGCACAATCTTACTAACAATACCCTTGTTACCGTGACGACCTGCCATCTTATCACCTACGCGAATCTTACGACGCTTAGCGATATAAACTTTAGCCATTTGAACGATACCATTTGGCAACTCATCACCAATAGTAAGATTGAACTTCTCGCGCTTCAGCTCTGCATCCATTTCTTTATATTTTGCAATATAATTCATGATACAACGCTCTACAAGACCATTCACATGTTCATCAGCAGTCCAGTTTGCTAACATCACAGAAGTGTAGTCAATATTGGTGAGCAGTCCCTCTGTGAATGGAAGACCTTTGGCAATAACATCGCTATTCACATAGTCCTTCACGCCCATAGAAACTTGACCTTGGAGCAGAGTAACCAACTTGCTAACAAGCAATGCTTTCAATTCACCAGATTTAACATTGAATGCAGCATCCAATTTAGCGAGAATTTCTTTGTCTTCCATCTTTTGTTTGCGGTCCTTGTTAGCTTTTTTGTACAAGTTCTTGTCAATGACCACACCGCTCAACGATGGACTTGCTTTCAAAGAAGCATCTTTCACATCACCCGCTTTGTCACCAAAGATAGCTTTCAAGAGTTTCTCTTCTGGAGAAGGATCAGACTCTCCCTTAGGAGTAATCTTACCTACAATAATATCGCCTGGCTCGATGTGCGCACCAATACGAATAATACCATTCTCATCCAAGTCTTTGGTGGCTTCCTCGCTCACATTTGGAATATCAGAGGTAAACTCTTCCAATCCGCGTTTGGTCTCGCGAACCTCCAACAGTTGCTCAACCACATGCACAGAAGTAAACATATCCTCACGAACAATACGCTCGCTGAGTACGATAGCATCCTCATAGTTGTAGCCTTTCCAAGGAATATAAGCAACTTTCAAATTCTTACCCAAAGCCAACTCTCCATTTTCGGTAGCATAACCTTCAGAAAGGATTTGGCCCTTAGTTACTACATCGCCTTTACGTACGATTGGACGAAGGTCAATGGTAGTATTTTGATTGGTCTTTTGGAATTTAGGCAGTTTATATTCTTTCTCTGAGGTCTCAAAGGAGATAAAGTCCTCTTCTTTGCTACGCTCATATTTCACGCGAATCTTTTCAGCATCCACATAGGTAACTTTACCTTTTCCTTCGGCTACAATTTGAGTACGTGAATCTTGAATCAATTGTCCCTCAATGCCTGTACCTACAATCGGTGCCTCATTGCGCAACAATGGTACTGCTTGACGCATCATGTTTGATCCCATCAATGCACGGTTAGCATCATCATGCTCCAAGAATGGAATCAAGGCTGCTGCAATAGAAGCAATTTGTGAAGGAGAAACGTCCATCAAGTCAATTTGGTCTGGAGCTACAACAGGGAAATCTGCCTCGTAACGAGCTTTAACTTTGCTACGAATAAACTTACCATTCTCATCCAACGGAGCGTTACCTTGTGCCACTGTAGACTTCTCTTCATCCTCAGCGGTCATGTATATCACATGATCGTTATCCAAATCAACAACACCGTTCTCCGCTTTGCGATATGGAGTCTCAATAAAACCAAGGTTATTAATCTTTGCATAGATACACAAAGAAGAGATCAAACCGATGTTTGGACCTTCTGGAGTCTCAATTGGACATAAACGACCATAGTGAGTATAGTGAACGTCACGTACCTCAAAACCAGCACGATCGCGGCTCAAACCACCAGGACCAAGGGCGGACATACGACGTTTGTGGGTAATCTCTGCCAATGGGTTCTGTTGATCCATAAATTGAGACAAAGCATTCGTTCCAAAATAAGAGTTGATAACGCTTGAAATAGATTTAGCGTTAATCAATTCGGTTGGAGTAAATACCTCAGTGTCACGCACATTCATACGTTCGCGGATGGTACGAGCCATACGAGCCAAACCAATTCCAAATTGGTTAGACAACTGCTCACCTACGGTACGTACACGACGGTTGGACAAGTGGTCAATATCATCTACCTCAGCATTAGAGTTAATCAATTGAACCAGATACTTGATAATCTCAATGATATCCTCTTTGGTCAAAGTGCGAGTCTCAATTGGAGTATCCATCTCCAATTTGCGGTTGATGCGATAGCGACCTACCTCACCCAAATCGTAACGTTTGTCTGAAAAGAACAAGTTTTGGATTACCTCACGTGCAGTTGCATCATCAGCAGGCTCAGAGTTACGCAATTGGCGGTAGATATACAACACTGCTTCTTTCTCTGAACATGTTGGATCTTTCTGCAAAGTGTTGAAGATGATAGAATATTCCGATTCATAGGTCTCATCCTTGTGAAGAAGAATCGTCTTGATACCTGATTCCAATATTCTTTCACATAACTCCTCAGTAAGAACAGTCTCGCGCTCAATGATCATGTCATTACGCTCAATAGTCACCACCTCACCTGTCTCTTCATCTACAAAGTCCTCAATAGATGGTTTCAATACATTACCTGCCAAAGTGCGACCGATAGCTGCATCCAAATTCTCTTTGGTACACTTAATCTCTTCAGCCAAACCAAAGCAATTAAGAATCTCCTTGTCGCTTTCAAAACCGATGGCACGCAACAATGTTGTTACAGGTAATTTCTTCTTACGGTCAATATATGCATACATCACACGGTTGATGTCTGTAGCAAACTCAATCCATGAACCACGGAAAGGAATGATACGTGCTGAATATAACTTCGTACCATTGGAGTGCATAGAAGTACCAAAGAATACACCTGGTGAACGGTGCAATTGACTAACAACTACACGTTCAGCACCATTGATGACAAAAGTACCTTTTGGAGTCATATATGGAATTGTTCCTAAAAATACATCTTGCATCACAGGAGCAAACTCCTCATGCTCAGGATCAGTACATGTGAGGAACAATTTCACCTTCAAAGGCACACTGTAGGTTAGACCACGCAACAAACACTCCTCGATAGAATAACGAGGATTGTCAATGTGGTAGTCCAAAAACTCAAGCACAAAGTTGTTTCGGGTATCCGCAATAGGGAAACTCTCCGAAAAAACTTTAAATAAACCTTCTTTATGACGCTCCTCTGGAGTAGAATCAATCTGGAAGAAGTCATGGAAGGATTTTAATTGAATCTCCAGAAAATCAGGATAAGGCATCTGCTTTTGCATTGCCGAAAAATTGATTCTCTGGGTTTTGCTGTTTTTTGCCATTTATTTACTATTTTTAAGTGTTTCGAATATTGTAAACGCCTGATAATAAATTATTTAAATCTAAATAGTTGACTGTGTGATTTTTATATTCATTAACACTAATCGCTCAATATTTACCAGATTTTAACATTTTTTCAACATTCTCCACTATTCAGAGAAAAAGGTTTAGACCCCCAAAAAGGGTCTAAACCTATCAATATTAGGTAAAAAGGTATTACTTCAACTCTACCTCAGCACCTACCTCCTCAAGAGCCTTCTTGAGAGCCTCAGCAGTAGCTTTATCTACACCTTCTTTAACAGTTGCAGGAGCAGCATCTACAATGTCTTTAGCCTCTTTCAAACCAAGACCTGTTTGCTCTTTAACTGCTTTAACTACTTGCAACTTTTGTGCACCAGCTGACTTCAATACTACGTCGAAGCTAGTTTTCTCCTCTGCTGCAGGAGCTGCGTCAGCAGCTGGGCCAGCAGCAACTGCAACAGCTGCAGCTGCAGGTTCAATACCATACTCCTCTTTCAAAATTTGAGCGAGTTCGTTTACTTCCTTAACTGTAAGGTTTACTAATTGTTCAGCAAAAGCTTTCAAATCTGCCATTGTTGTATAATTTTAAAGTGTTAATTTTTAATGTTAATTAGTTTATTTATTGCTGATTATTCAGCGCGTTCACCCAGCGTTTTCAATACGCCGTGGATGGTTGTACCTCCTGATTGGAGTGCAGAAACAACATTCTTTGCAGGAGATTGGAGCAATGCAACCAAATCTGCAATGAGTTCGTTCTTTGACTTGATAGTTGCCAAGAAATCCAAGTTTTGAGCACCTACGTAGATTGTCTCCTCTACATATGCTGCCTTCAACTGTGGCTTAGCTTCTTCTTTATTCTTCTCTTTCTTTGTAAACTCTTTGATGAGTTTTGCAGGAGCATTGCCAGTGTTTGACAACATCAACGCTGTATTACCTTTAAGAGCCTCAAAGATTTGAGAATCTATGCCTTGTGCTTCCAATGCTTTTTGCAGAAGGGTGTTTTTTGCTACAAGCAATTTCACATCTTGCTTGAAGCATGCACGACGTAACTCACTAGTCTTCTCAGCATTCAAGCCTTCGATGTTAGTGAGGTAGAAGTGTGAATATTGACCTAACTGCTCTTGCAATGAAGCAATGATGGCGTTTTTATCTTCTTTCTTCATACTTTCTTTCGATTAAATAAAATTACTCAATAGATTTTGGGTCAATCTTAATTCCTTGACTCATTGTACTGGAAAGATAGATACTCTTGATATAAGTACCCTTGCTAACAGCAGGTTTCAACTTAATGAGAGTTTGAACAAACTCAATAGCGTTCTCTGCAATGGCCTCTGGTGCGAAAGACACCTTACCAATAGAAGTATGAACAATACCAAATTTGTCAACCTTGAAATCAATCTTACCTTGCTTAACCTCTTTTACAGCTTTTGCAACATCCATTGTTACTGTACCTGATTTTGGGTTAGGCATAAGACCGCGAGGACCCAATACACGACCGAGAGCACCAATCTTACCCATGATTTGTGGTTGAGTGATGATCACATCAATATCAGTCCAACCGCCCTTAATCTTCTCAATATACTCATCAAGACCTACATAATCTGCACCTGCTTCTTTGGCAGCTGCCTCTTGATCAGGAGTACACAATGCGAGCACGCGAACTTGTTTACCTGTACCGTGAGGAAGACTTACCACGCCACGAACCATTTGGTTTGCCTTACGTGGATCTACGCCCAAACGTACATCTACATCTACACTTGCGTCAAACTTAGTTGTAGTGATCTCTTTCACCAACGCAGCAGCTTCTGCTACGGTGTAGAGCTTACCTGCTTCAATCTTCTCAGCAGCAAGCTTTTGATTTTTTGTCAATTTTGCCATAATAATGATTGAAGTTTAATTATTTAACGGTAATACCCATACTACGAGCGGTTCCTTTTACCATCTTGATCGCGCTCTCTACGGTGAAACAGTTCAAATCAACCATCTTATCGGTTGCGATTGCCACAACTTGCTCCTCTGTGATAGTTGCCACCTTATTACGGTTAGGTTGGTTAGAACCTGACTTAATCTTAGCAGCTTCTTTGAGTTGTACTGCCACAGGTGGAGTTTTAACGATAAAATCGAATGATTTGTCAGTGTAAACAGTAATCACAACAGGCAAAATTTTACCTGCTTTTTCCTGCGTTCTGGCATTGAATTGTTTACAAAACTCCATAATGTTCACACCCTTAGAACCCAAAGCTGGGCCTACTGGAGGTGATGGGTTTGCTGCGCCACCCTTAATTTGGAGCTTGATAAATCCAGCAATTTCTTTAGCCATAATTAATTTTTCTTTTTACTTTGTTAATAGTTAATAAATAAACTACCGAGTAGTACCACGGCCCGTAACAAATGCCTCCTACTCCTTTTCTACTTGATCGAAACTCAATTCCAATGGCGTTTGACGATCAAAAATCGTTACTACCACCTTCAGCTTGCGCTTGTCTTGAGAAACCTCGTCAATAACTCCGCCGAAACCATTGAATGCGCCACTGATGACCTTTACGCGCTCGCCCACCAAATAAGTCTCATCAAACATCTCTTCAACAGAATTGTCATCAACATTGCCGACAATCTTATTAATCTCTGCTTGTGATACGAGGGCAGGCTTAGTAGAGGACTTACTGTCACTCAAAAAACCTAACACGTTGGGAATGTTGCGCAAAAGAGGATAGCACTCATCGGTCAAG
This sequence comes from Paludibacteraceae bacterium, assembly GCA_045591505.1. Lineage (GTDB taxonomy): Bacteria > Bacteroidota > Bacteroidia > Bacteroidales > Paludibacteraceae > Colicola. Next base: position 328,455 of record JAZNSW010000020.1, on the reverse strand, counting down.
TTGCACTCTACAAGCACATAACCTGGAAGCTTATTGCGCTCTTTGACCACACGCTTGTTGCCGCGAAGAACCATCACTTTCTCAACGGGAATTAAGACTTGAGACACATACTCCTTAAACAATGTAGAGGTAACCAAGGCACCTTCGATATACTCTTTCACCTTGTTTTCCTTTCCACTAATCGCGCGGAGCACATACCATTTAAAATCGCTTTCAGCCATATTCAAAATATTAAAATTTTAGAACAAACCGTAAACGAAAGACATAATTGACTCGAAACAAAAATCCATAAGCCATACTATAAGTGCTAGTATTATGGAAGCTATCAATACCAACACTGCACTTTTGGATAGTTCTTTACGAGTAGGCCAGCTCACCTTGTGAACCAACTCTTCGTAGGATTCTTTTAGACTTTGAACGAATTTCATATCTGTAGTTTTTTCTTTGATTCTTATTGCGCCAAACATCTGGCCTCAGCATTCGCCGAAGTCAGACGGAAGCTATTTTAATGTAACAGCACGGAAGGCAGGAATCGAACCCACATTGACGGTTTTGGAGACCGCTTTCTTACCATTAGAAGACTTCCGTATTTCGATTGCCGAAGACGATACTTCGGCAATCGTTTTATTTAGCTGACTGAAATATTAGTCAAGCAAACCGGTAATTTGACCAGAACCTACGGTACGACCACCCTCGCGGATAGCGAAACGAAGACCCTCTGAGCAAGCAACTGGGTAAATCAACTTAACCTTGATCTCCAAGTTGTCACCTGGCATTACCATCTCTGTACCCTCTGGAAGAGTAATCTCACCAGTTACGTCCATTGTACGGATGTAGAATTGTGGACGATAGTGGTTGTGGAATGGAGTGTGACGACCACCTTCCTCTTTCTTCAAGATATAAACAGAAGCCTTGAACTCCTCGTGAGGTTTAACAACACCTGGGTGAGTGATTACCATACCACGGCGAACCTCATCTTTGTCAATACCACGGAGCAACAAACCTACGTTATCACCAGCCTCACCTTGGTCGAGCAACTTACGGAACATCTCAACACCAGTTACAACTGATTTCTTACCCTCAGCACCAAGACCGATCAATTGAACCTCCTCACCAACTTTGATGATACCAGTTTCGATACGACCAGTAGCTACGGTACCACGACCTGTAATTGAGAATACGTCCTCAACAGGCATCAAGAATGGTTTGTCAACAGCACGTGGAGGCAACTCAATCCATGTATCGCAAGCATCCATCAACTCCATAACTTTGTCTTCCCACTCTTTTACAGAGTTCAAAGCACCAAGAGCAGAACCGCGGATAATAGGAGTATTGTCGCCATCGAACTCATAGAATGAAAGAAGCTCACGCATCTCCATCTCAACGAGATCCAACATCTCAGCGTCATCAACGAGGTCGCACTTGTTCATAAATACAACCAAGCGAGGAACGTTCACCTGACGAGCCAAAAGGATGTGCTCACGTGTTTGAGGCATAGGACCATCAGTAGCAGCTACTACGATGATTGCGCCGTCCATTTGAGCAGCACCAGTTACCATGTTCTTTACGTAGTCAGCGTGACCAGGGCAGTCAACGTGAGCGTAGTGACGAGTAGCGGTTTGATACTCAACGTGTGCAGTGTTAATAGTAATACCACGCTCTTTCTCCTCTGGAGCATTGTCGATAGAGTCGAATGAACGGAGCTCAGAAAGACCACGAGATGCCAATACAGTGGTAATAGCTGCGGTCAAAGTAGTTTTACCGTGATCAACGTGACCAATTGTACCAATGTTCACGTGTGGTTTCGAACGGTCAAATTTTTCTTTTGCCATAATTCTAGAATTTAGTTATTAACGTTAATACTATAAGTTTTACCTAATTTTATCACCTGTTTTACACACCACAATACTCCCGAAAGAGTATCATTTGGCATTAAAACTTCGAGCTAATGGCGGGAGTTGAACCCGCGACCTCATCCTTACCAAGGATGCGCTCTACCACTGAGCTACATCAGCAACACGAACTAACGTTCGCCACTACTCGAAAAATACGAGTGTATAAACAAAAATCGAGCGGAAAACGGGGCTCAAACCCGCGACCCCCAGCTTGGAAGGCTAGTGCTCTATCGACTGAGCTATTTCCGCGAATTAACCACGACTTCCGCGACGGGTATTTTTTTATGTGGGTGCAGATGGGTTCGAACCACCGAAGGTGAAAACCAGCAGATTTACAGTCTGCCCCATTTGGCCGCTCTGGAATACTCCCAATATCTATTTCAATGTTCGTTTATTTGGAGCCTCTTGTCGGATTCGAACCAACGACCCCGAGATTACAAATCACGTGCTCTGGCCAACTGAGCTAAAGAGGCGGGTCACTTTTCGGCTATTTTGCCACGCCTCCTAACACGTCGGCGGAAAAGCGGTGCAAAGGTACTGCTTTTTTTTGAACTGACCAAATATTTTCCAAAAAAAATGCAATTTTATTTCATTTTTCATAAAAAAGCGGGGCAAATACCCCGCTTCTTACCCAAAACTAAGGGATTTTATCTATCTTTTTGCTTCTCCAATTGTTTGTCCAACGCCTCCAAACATTCATCAATGCCTTCCTCAAAAGTGTCGCAAACTTTTTGCGCAAACAACTCAGAACCGAAGCCCATCACACGAATCGACGTTTCTTTATTTAGATTCGTTTCTGGTTTAACGACTGTCATTCGGATTTCCATCTCTGCGGACTCTGGAAGCAATTTCTCATAGCGTTTTGTTTTTTTCTCAATGTGTTTTTCGAGACGCTCCGCAATCTCAAAGTTCACCGCTTGCGTGTTCAGTTTCATAAGTCCTCCTTTTTTAATGTTAAGTTAATTATTTTTTCTACTCCGCGGGTGTGCCGCTTCGTATGCTTCTTTCATTTGTTCAAAGCTTGCGTGCGTATATACTTGCGTAGCGGCAAGACTAGCATGACCTAGAAGGCTCTGTATCGTCCGTATATCCGCACCATTATTCAGCATGCTTGTCGCAAAGGTGTGCCTTAGTACGTGTGGAGAGTGTTTTTTCAGCGTACTCACTTCTCCCATACGCGCACGCACTATATTATATAAGGTGTGCGCATCCATCTCCACCCATTCACCTTTTCTATTTTTGCGCACAAGAAACGTGCCAACCACTGCGCTCGAGCCCAAAAAAACGCATTTATTTTTCAGATAATCATCTATCAGTTCGCACAAACTCGCTCCCATAGGTATGATGCGTTCTTTGGCACGTTTGCCAAACACACGCACTTGTCCTTGCTTAATATCCACATCAGTTTCTCGTACGCCCACCAACTCTGCACGACGCATACCTGTTTGGTAGAGCATTTCCACTATCAAGTAATCGCGTAGATGAACAAACTGTTCTTCTTCACTCATATCATCATTCAAATCGCGTTCTTGATGGATTTTCACTCCTTCCATATCGCTCTCGCGGAAATAGAGAGGCAACGGCTTGTCGGTTTTGGGGGCCACGATTGCACGTGTTATATCCACTTTCACCAGTCCAACTCGCAGCATGAACTTATAAAAGCTTTTCACTGCGGACAAGCGTCTTTTTACGCTGCGTGGAGACTGTCCTGCCTCCAGCATGGAGATCATCCACAATTGCACATCCTCTTTTCCCACTTTTGTTGGGTCAAAATCCGAAGGCTCCCATCCCAAGAAAGCGCACCAAGCTTTCAAATCATCCCCATACTCTCCCACAGTACGTGCCGAGTATCGTTTCTCTATCGCTATATAGTCCAAAAAACGCTTAATCATCACCCAATATCCTAGTAACATTAGCCCATAGGGCGCGTCCTACAGCGCAGTGTCCTACTTCACTTCGCGCCCATGCTCTGCGCTACCCTCAAAGGGGAACAATCCAAACAGTTCCGCATCTATGCGGTCTGTTACATAGCGGAAGTCCTCGGGCTTGTCGCCAAACTTGATAGTATCGCCGTCTATGATAAGCAACTTGCCTCTGTAGTCAGCAATCCAATTCTCATACAGTTCGTTCAGGCCCTGCAAATAGTCAATACGCATACTTGCCTCATACGCACGACCGCGTTTTTGGATCTGTGCAACTAAGTTCGGAATAGTACTGCGGATATATATCATTAAATCGGGCATCTTTACCAGCGACATCATCAGGTCGAACAGATCGCGATAGTTCTCAAAGTCCCTATCCGACATATATCCCTGACGGTGCAAGTTTGGAGCAAAGATACGAGCATCTTCGTAGATAGTGCGGTCTTGGATGATAAACTCGTTGGAGTTGGATATATCCACCACATCTTTGAAGCGTTTGTTCAAGAAGTATATCTGCAAGTTAAACGACCAGCGGCCCATGTCCGCATAGAAATCCTCCAAGTATGGATTAAACTCCACGCTCTCAAAGCGTGGTTGCCAGCCATAATGTTTTGCCAGCATGTTGGTCAAAGTGGTTTTACCGCAACCAATGTTTCCTGCTACTGCTATATGCATAATCTCAAAATTAACTTCGTTAATGTTAATGGTTCGCTTCGCTCACGAAATGTAGTTTCACGTAATTTTCGTCGCCTGCGGCGACCATTTATGTACCCGAAACAAATGCTTCGGCACTAAAAAGCCCAAACAGCTCTGCATCTATTTTGTTTATCACTTTGCGGAAGTCCTCGGGATTGCTTTCAAAATCGAGGTCATCGCTTTCAACGACCAGCACCCTACCCTCATATTGTTTATATATAAACTCCTCGTACCGTTCATTCAAATCGCGCAGGTAATCCAGTTGCATGCTTTTCTCGTAGTCGCGCCCACGTTTTTGTATCTGTGCAATCAGCGAGGGTACCGACTTGCGCAGGTATATCATCAAATCGGGCATACGCATCAATCGTTTCATATGGTCAAACAGTTCCATATAGGTCTGATAATCGCGCTCCGATAGGTCGCCACGAAGGTAGTTATTGGTCACAAACACATGCACGCCTTCAAAGATACTTCGGTCTTGTACGATAGTGTGTTCCACTTCTTTGATTCGAAGCATATCTTTGAAACGCTCTTTTAGGAAGTAGGTCTCCACGCAGAACGACCATCGTTTGATATCGGTGTAATAATCCTCTAAGTATGGATTAAAACTCACTGACTCAAAGCGTGGCTCCCAACCGTAGTACTTAGCCAACATTTTTGTCAGCGTAGTCTTCCCTGCTCCAATATTTCCCGCGATAGCAATATACATCTTTTCGAGTGCAAAGATACTACTTTTTTCTGAAATATGCAAACTTTCCTAAAAAAACGCTGCAAATCTCTTTTGTTACGCACAATAACCGCACAATAACCACACTATTCTCAACACATCACTATGGTCTTACCAACTCTTTAATAGCGGTACGCAAGCGGTACATACTACCTTTGTCATGTGGGTGTACGCGGTGAGCCAGCAGCACCACAGCGCGGTTATATTCAGGCCAAACCACCACATTCGTTCCTGTATAACCTGTATGGCGGCTCTCAACGGTGGTTTGCAATGTGTCCGCAGCCAATTGCACATCCTCCGTCCAAAGGCCTGCATTGCAAGCCCTTTCGCGTACTTCTTGTGGCTGACTCATATACCAGATAGCCCATTGACCTATCTCCTCTGCGGTAGCAAACACACCTGCGTTGCCAGATATACCACACATCATCACACGCGCCACAGGATCATGCACATCACCACGTAACTTCGCATTCGCGTTCCACTCTGTGGGAGCAATACGTTCAATATTCGCTTTATCGGGCAACCAACCCATTGTCTCCCAACCTTGAGGACCATACAATGTCTCACGCAGGTAGGTGTTCACATCTGTACCTACGATTGTCTCTACCACGCGTTGCAACGAGATGAAGTTCAAACACGAATAGCGATATTTCTCATCTATGGCGGTAGGGCGTTTACAACGTGCAATTGAATCTACCGTAAAGTCCCTACGAGCCTGCTCCGTGTCCATAGCGAATCGCCCATCGCCTATTGCCTCTAAAAACTTCTTTTCCATTGGCGCAGCAGTAAAATACGCAGGCAATCCTGAATAGTGAGTCATCAAGTGGCGTACCGTCACATCGGAATGATAATTAGGGATATACTTACATACTAAGTCATCTGCTGACAATCTTCCTTCTTTAATAAGAAGCAACGCTGCCGTACCAGCACCTGTAGGTTTGCTTACAGACGCCAAGTCAAAAATCGTATTCTCCGTCATCTCCTCATGCTCAGGCACAATAGCACGATAGCCATATGCCTCCAAGTGAATAATCTCGCCCTCATCCACCACACACAATACTGCACCAGGAATCAGCGAGTCAGCGATGGCCTGCTCTATCAGCACACGGGCACTATCTGCATCAAATTTCAAAGAAGAACTATCACACTTTCCACAAGAAGAAAGCAATACACTCAAACCGACAAGCGTTAGGAAAAAGAATCTTTTCATAATATTAGACTTTAATGATTTCTACTAAATATGCTGCAAAAGTACGTATTTTTTTGCACATATGCAAATTTTTTTGTACTTTTGCGCCAAATTATGCAGGTCGAATAGATTTGAACCCAATGAAAACGTACAAACGGACAAATATAATCATTTTTATTATATTACTGACCACCTTTCCCCTTCAAGCGCAGGTGAAAGGAGCGGGCAGTAGTGTGTTTCATTTTTTGGGATTGCCTGCTTCTTCCAGACTAAATGCTTTAGGAGGCGAAAACGTATCATTGGCAGATGGCGACATCAGCATGGCGTTTGTCAATCCTGCTTTGCTTACTGCGCAAACGGACAAGGTCTTACAGCTAAATTACGCCTACTATCTTGCAGGAACAATGTTTGGCAGTGCCATGTACGGACATAATTACCAGCACAACTATTTTGCAGCAGGCATACATTATTTAGACTATGGGCAGATGCAGTATGCTGATGAAAACGGTAATCTCTTAGGGGCGAACTTTACAGCCAAAGATATTTGTGTTAATCTTATATATGCCAGACAATTGGGACCACTATTTCGTGTAGGAGCGACTATTAAACCGATTTTCAGCGTATATGAAGCATATACCAGTTTTGCATTGGGAGCCGATGTAGGAGGACATTTTCAGACTGCGGACAGTACATTTCAGTTAGGATTAACTCTTCGCAATATTGGTTGGCAACTAAAAGCATTTTACGAGGACGATTGGGGACAACATACAGAGATGTTGCCATTGAATTTGGAATTAGGCTTGAGTTATCGTTTGCCGCATGCTCCGCTTCGCTTTTCGCTTACGATGCACAACTTACAGCGTTGGGATATTGCTCCGCGCGAAACGGATGTAAAGTGGTATGATATGCTTTTGCGCCATACTATTTGGGCGATTGATATTGTGCCAAAGAGCGAAAAATTTTATTTAACAATCAGTTATAATCATCGTCGTCAAGCCGAGATGAGCATGGCGGATGTGCGTAGTTTGGCGGGATTTGCATTCGGAGCGGGGGTTAAGATATATAAATTCCGTCTTGGGTTTGCCATGAGTCAATACACCAAGAGTAATTTCACCTATCAAGTTTCCCTCTCCACGGACATCAATAGTTTCTTGAAATAATTTTGTAAATACTCAATTGTCAAATGATAAATTGTCAAATAGTAAATAAGATCATTGTCGCCATTGATGGCTATTCTTCTTGTGGAAAATCCACTATTGCCAAAGCGTTGGCAAAGTATGCGGGCTATACCTATGTGGATACAGGTGCCATGTACCGTGCCACAGCGTTGTATGCTCAGCGATTGGAATTAACAAAAGACCTATCGCAGGTCATTCCTCTGCTCAACAATATTCAAATATCGTTTATTCTCACCCCAGACGGACAACATGTTACGCTGAATGGTGAGGATGTTGAGTCGCAAATTCGCACATTGGAGATCGGCGAATTGGCCTCGCAGATTTCAACGATAAAAGAGGTGCGCGCTTTCCTTGTAGCGCAACAGCAAGCGATGGGTGAGAAGAAAGGTATTGTGATGGACGGGCGCGATATTGGTACGGTAGTTTTTCCACAAGCAGAATTGAAACTCTTTCTTACTGCTTCGCCCGAGGTACGTGCAAAGCGTCGTTTCTTGGAGTTGCAAGCCAAAGGTGAAAATCCTGATTATGAAGAAGTTCTTCGTGCTACCAACGAGCGTGATTATCGCGACACTCATCGTGCAGAGAGTCCACTAAAACAAGCTGAAGATGCTATTGTGGTGGATAATAGCGAGATGACACGCGAAGAGCAGTTGGAGCATATTATTCGTTTGTTTAGTGAATGCTGCGCGACTATTTAGAGTTTAGAGATGATTGTAACCATTGATGAACATTCAGGCTTTTGCTTCGGGGTAACTACTGCTATTGAGACTGCCGAACGCGAATTGCAAAAGGGAGCACTCTTTTGCTTAGGGGACATTGTTCATAATGGTCAAGAAGTGGAGCGATTGGATAAATTGGGATTGGAAACAATTGATTACGATGATCTCCGCACCTTACATAATGTGCGCGTGCTCCTGCGCGCACACGGTGAGCCACCTAGCACCTATCGCATTGCAAAGCAAAACGGTATAGAGATAATTGATGCATCATGCCCTGTGGTGCTGAATTTGCAAAGACGTATTCGTGAGACATATCAAGCAATCCATGGAAAAAACACGGGGGCACAGATTGTTATTTTCGGCAAGAAAGGACATGCAGAAGTGATTGGTTTGGAGGGGCAAACAAATAATACAGCTATTGTGATTGAGAGCATGAATGATCTCCACAAATTGCGCTTTGATTGCCCGATTTACCTTTTTTCGCAAACAACAAAGTCGGTGGAAGAATTTCACGCCATTGTAGAAGAAATCAAAGAGCAAAAGGCAAAAAGCGCGAACCAAAAAGTTACATTTGAATACCACGACACCATTTGCCGCAACGTGGCTAATCGCGTAAAGAAACTGCAAGATTTTGCACGCAGCAATGATGTAGTGATTTTTGTCGGAGGGCAGAAGTCTTCTAATGCCAAAGTTTTATTTCAAAACTGCTTAGAAGCCAATTCTTGCACGATTTTTGTAAGTAGTGAAAATGACATCACCCCTGAGATACTGAACCTGTGTCATGGTGCGGCAACAGTAGGCATTTGTGGTGCCACATCCACTCCTAAATGGTTAATGGAAAGAATTAAAAAACACATAGAAGATAATGGAATTTAAACCTAAAACAATTGGTGTTCTCACCTCGGGAGGTGATGCACCGGGTATGAATGCAGCCTTACGAGCAGTGACTCGGGCTGCTATCTCAAACGACATCAAAGTCAAAGCCATTTATCGTGGTTATAAAGGCCTTATTGATGGAGAAGTGACGCCATTTACCACCCAAGATGTGAGTGGTATTGTACAACGTGGTGGAACTATCATCAAGTCGGCTCGTTGTCCAGAGTTCACCACCAAAGAAGGTCGTCAGCAAGCATATGAAACCATCCAACGCGAAGAGATTGATGCGCTTATTGTTATAGGTGGTGATGGATCGTTTACAGGTGGACGTCTTTTTGCGCAAGAGTACAATATTCCTGTAGTCGGTATTCCTGGTACGATTGACAACGACCTTTGGGGAACAGATGCAACAATTGGTTATGACACAGCACTTAATACAATTATGCATTGTGTGGACACTTTGCGCGATACTGCCACCAGCCACGAGCGTGTATTCCTTGTTGAGGTCATGGGACGTGATGCAGGATTCCTCACATTGAACGCGGCTATTGCAGCGGGTGCGGAAGCGGCCATTATCCCAGAGCGCGCTACGATTATTGAGCAGATTGAAGAGGCTATTGGTCAAGGCAAACGCAAGAGTAAGAACTCAAGTATTGTATTAGTACAAGAGCATGCTATTGAAGGCGGTGCGCAAGCGGTTGCTAAGATGATGGAAGAGGCACATCCTGAGTTTAGCACACGTGTAACTATTCTCGGTCACCTCCAACGAGGTGGTTCGCCTTCTGCCAGCGACCGTATCTTGGCATCTCGTATGGGTATTGCAGCCGTGCAAGCTCTCATCGAAGACCAACGCAATATTATGGTGGGCTTGCAAGATGATGAGATTGTATATGTGCCACTCAGCAAAGCTATCAAGCAGAAGAAGGACATCAATGCCGATAAATGGGCTGCAATGCAGATACTCAGTATCTAATCTTTGGCTACCTTTGCGCTACCCTTGCGCTACCTTTGATAAGGGCTTCTAGCGGAAGATATGCCGAAGATAGATAGAAAAAGCGCAGAAATTTCTGTGCTTTTTTTATACATGAAAATTATGAACCTCTGCGTTTAGGATTCCTGGGAAACCAACCACGCTCTACACGCTTTTTCTGCTCAAAGAGCTCAAGTATCGACCAGAAACAGGAAAACGATATCACTCCCAAAATAACAGAGAAATAAATATTCTCAATCAACAGCGAGCCCACCAACATCACTACACCTGCTAATGCAAATACCCACCAGCACTTCGTGCCAAAATAATACTCTCCTTTGATGACCAAAGGATGAAAAAAGCCAATACACAAAAAGGCTACTAATCCTAATACAATACCTGAGAAATTCATTTAGTGACAGAACATAAAACCAAAGAAGAAGCGCGGACCAGTAGGCAATAGCAGTTGATTCTCTGCAAATGCTAGCATCCAATCCATACGAACGGTGAGATGGACACGTCTGGTCATGCACCAATCTATACCCACATATGGATTCACATAGCCAAACCCTTGTTTGGTGAGCATGGTCCACTCTTCGGGTTGCCAATCTGCTTCGCTACCTTCTACTACAGAGAGCGTGCGCATCGCACCACCGCCCACGGCAGCACCAATGTATGGCCACACTTTTTCCATGCGCCAGCAGGCGTCTGCTAACAGACCACCAGAGCCAACGCGAACATAACTACCTGATTGTAAGACATCTCTCATATCGGTAGCACCCGATTTCATCGTGGAGACATAGCCCTCACAACCTACACGTAAGTATTTCCAGAGGTTCATACGCAACGAACCACCAATACCCGTAGTCATACCCTGCGGACTAATACTTTCGCCAGAGGGTAATACTGCAGAAGGATTCTTGCCAAAGAGATAACCCGCATGCAACATCATGCCACCACTATATCCTTGAAATACAGTCATTTTCTCTTTGTCTACAATATTTTTTGTCGTTGCAGTGGTATCTTGTGCCACCTCCTGTTGCGCATATGTCGCAGTGGCAATCACCAGCAATATCAATAGTAGTTTCTTTCTCATCATTTGTTCTTTCACATTTTTTCTGCTCCTTTGTTTATAGGGGAGCTGTCGCGCAGCGACTGAGGGGTTCCTCTCACCTTTCACTTTTCCGTTTTGCGCTGCAAAGGTACTACTTTTTTCTGAATTAATCCTTAAATCTACCTTAAATTTGTACGATTTAGCATATTTCACCATCATTGTCCCCCTTCATTTTTGTCCATTCAGCAACTTCCCCCTTACCCCTAACCTTTCATCTTTTCACCTAAAAATCTTAGGTGATTCTTAGGTGATTCTTAGGTGATTCTTAGGTGATTTATAGGTTATTCAGCAACTTTCACTATAATCTCACACCCCTACTCCCCCTACCTCTAAGCCCTAACTGTAGCTCTCTGCGCGAGTGTTCACTAAACAAAATCACCCTAAAAAAGCAATTTCCCTTGCTCAATTCAAAATAATTCACTACCTTTGCGCCGCAAAGCCGAGTAATCGGTTTGCAGACATAATAAAAAGCGTTTATTAGCGTTTGTTTTGGTTTCCTGAAATCTGGTAAATTTCTAACTAAACCCAAAACAAGAAGGCAGTAAACGCCCTTTGGGATATGTATATCCTGCCGCAGAGCGTCCATTCGTGGACTGCTCTGTTTGGTGGCATTTCATATTCAGCGTGGGCGTTCATTGTTGATTCTCGTTTAGTGGGTTTTACCAGAGCCTCAGGAAAGAGAAAAAACAAGAAACGATTCCACGCTTTTTTTGTGTCCATACAAAACAAATTATAGATTATGGATAACAAAAAGAATTTTATCTATTGGGGTATAGGTACACTCTTACTTTTGTGTATATTGATTTATCCCAACATAGTATATGCCATTATCAACAATAGCGGCATTACTTACATGATAACCAGCGTTATATTCGCCCTCCCTGTAATAGGATTAGTCTGCATATTACCACGCAAATGGATGTATTGCTCAGCTACAATTTTATTAACAATCATGTCTATTATTGACCTCACAATGATAGATTTGTACAAGGACTATCTATTGCCTGGAGGTATTATATCAACTTTAAAAACCAATCCACAAGAGGCTGCCGAATTTTACAATACCAACCTCAAAGAAGTGATTCGATGGATACCATTGGTTGTATCTTGTGTAATAGGATGCTGTCTTTATCAAACAAGAAGTAAACTTATACCTAATCTTATTATTTTAACAGCATCTCTCCTAATACCCTCTATTTTTGTATTTGGGAAAGTAGTTGGCAGTTACGATTCTAAAATAACTTTCCGATATTATATTGATCATAGGATATGGAATAGAACCCCATATAATGTTGTATTCCAATCTATTAACACTATTAAAGAATTAAATAAGAGAAAATATATTGAGCATACATCTCAAATTTCTTTTGGTGCGAAACAAAGCATTACAACCTCACAAAAAGAGGTGTACATTTTTGCCATTGGAGAATCTCTGCGTTATGACAATATATCGCTCAATGGAAAATATCCTCGGTGTACAACGCCATTATTGGAACAAAAAAGTAATTTGATTTTGTTCCACAATTACTATTCTCAAGCTTGTCTTACAATGTACTCTGTACCACAGTTAGTGACTCGTGCTACTCCTGATAATTATGACCTAAATTTTAAAGAAAGATCAATCGTAGAAGCTTTTCGCGAATGTGGGTTTAAGACATATACGATTGTTAGTCAAACTAATTTATTATCCTACGAAAAATATCTTTCAAATGGTGTTGATTCATTAATAATTGTACCTAATATAGTGAAAGATGGTGAGATTATTATGGGAGATAAGACAATGATTCATATTGTTGATTCGCTTATGCAACAACATGACAAACTATTTATTATGATGCAGTTTCTTGGAAATCATAGTTTCTTTACTAATTATGAAAAAGAGTTTGACATCTATAAGCCTAATGCCAATTCTTGTACAGAAGAAGAAAGAGCAACATCGGATAGTTTACTCATAAATGCATACGACAATAGTATTCTATACACAGATTGGATTTTAAGTTCTATAATAGATGTGATAGACCAACCAAATACAATTTCATCCTTTACCTTTGTTTCTGATCACGGTGAGCATATTAGTAAGGAAGGGGCAGGACATGGTGGTAATTGTAGTCCTGTAAAAGAAGAATATCATGTTCCATTTATTTTCTGGTGGTCAGATGAATATGAAACATTACATCCTCAAAAAACATATAACGCAAAATTGCACACGCATGATAAAATAAATGGCGATTGCATTTTTTATAGCATATGTGATATGGCTGCTATTCAATTAGATTCTTTATATTCTAAAAATTCTTGGAGTATTTTCTCTCCAACATTTGAGGAACACCCAAGGTTGATATTACTACCAGACGGAATAAATACGATTGCAGTAGATTGATTATATTTTCTACTTCCACGAACGCAGAGAAGGAGAGTGAAGAAAAGTCCGTGGGATTGAGGCGAGAAGGCGATTGGACAATGAGGCGATGAGGGATAATCGAAAGAAAAATAATCGGTTATGCGGATTTATTCTCTTTAATTTGAAAGAAAATATAGTGTGAGAATATTGCGGTTTTTGCGGTTTTGCAAAATCTCGATAACCTCAATAACCGCAGAAACCGCATATTGTATTTTGCAGAAAAATCAAACGTTTATCCTTGAAATTGCGTACACCATAATAGGATTAAAATAGGTCATGGACTGTCCAAAGATGTGCCAATAATATGTTATAGATGTGTTATTATCTACCCGTTATGAACCCGTCATGAACCCGTAACCGATAAGTAACGCACAGGTCGTAATGAGTGCCATTTATAGCAAATAACGACAATTATCCTAACGGAATGCGCAGTTCGTTGATGGTGCCATTGATGTCAAGGGAGAGGGAGAAATGATGGCAACCCAGTTGTGATTTGATGCGGATAATGCCCGGTTTAGAAACGGGCAGAAGGACTTTCAATATTCCGTCCAACATGGTGCGCAAGTCCTCTGGGGAAATGGTAATCTCACTCACAAACGGATCAAGGTGCAGACGCGGAGTGAGTTGCTTGGCAGCAAAATCTGCTTCATGCTCACGAATCCACTGAATAGCAAAGTCTTGTATATTCAGCGTATGCGATTGTTTGGGTGCAGCAGTATGCAAAATGATTCCTACACCACGGATGGCTTCAATAGGCGTATTACGCGCAAAGCCCAGTTTGCGGCGCAGGGAATGGAGATGCACATCAATAGTGCCCGTGTCATACTGAAAACGTTGTCCCCAAACATTATCTACAATCTCATCGCGCTTGCAGACAGTGTCAGCATGCTGGAGAAGATACTCCAATAGCGCATACTCCAGTTGGGTAAGATGCACCACATCTCCACCGCGCGTCACGCAATGGAGATGTGTATCTAATTGAATATTACCCAATTGGTATTTCATGAGGGGAGACTTCTATAAGTGATTAGAAGAGGTAACCCATCTTTATGTAGAAGTTCGCCCACTTGGCGTTATCTTGTTTGTCGAATGCCATCGCCCAATCCACAGAAAGAACAAAGTTCTCGTTCATAGCCGCCTTCAAGCCCACACCTGCAGCCATGTGAGGCATATAGACGCGAGAATGGTCGAAGTTGCCATCCTTATCCAAAGCGAAGTAGTCGCCCAATGGCAGAGGAGGAACGGGACGATCCTCCGACGGAGTGGATAATGTAGCCTCTAACACGTCTTTTGCATAAGCTGCTTTGATACCCGCTTCATCCAGTTCGTATGGCTGAGTGATGATACCCAAATCGAAGAATGGTGCTAAGCCGATATAGAAATGTTGGCGACCGATGTCGAATGTAACCACCTTGCAACGGAGCTCTACATTGGCATATGCAAAGCCGTTTGCCAAAATACGGTTACGCATGATACCGCGCAGCGAGTTCGCGCCACCCAATCCCTCGTACATCACGCGTTGGATGAACAAGGTGTTGAGGTAGGTGTTCATATAGAATGGCGACTTACCTGCGATATTATTCTGTGTACCAATGCGATATGCGAAGGTCACGCGGTCGCGATAAACAGGCACGTAGTGGCGGAAGTTGAAGTTAAACTGCAAGTGGTTGTAACCCGCAGCAGCTTGCTGACCGTACTTAGCATTGAAGGCAGCTGTATAAGTGAAGAACGCATCGGCATAGATACCTTTGGTTGGGCAGGTGCGTTGGTCACGGCTGTCGTAAGTCAAGCCCAAACGCAAGTATGGGTGCCAACCACCGAGTGCCTCGTTCTTATCAATGATACCCCACTTAACATACTTCTCGTACATACCCTCCAGGTTCTTATCCATCGCTTTTTGGGCATAACGATCGGTGGCAGGGTCATAGACATTCTTCTTACCGTTGAGCATGTCGATATCGCACTCATCAATCATATAGCCAAGTACGCCAAGACCTGCATTCCACTTGATATCTTTCCAAATAGTACCTTCAATGTCGGCAGCGAAGCGGAAAAGGTCGCGTTTATATTTATAGAACGCGCGCGATTGGTAGTCCTCAAGCACACCCATCTTAGCAGGATCTTTCTTCCACTTGTGGAAATCCTGGTTATAAACCGACTGATAGCCATTGAAGCCATAGAAATCACACATAGCGTCTGGTTGATAGGTGGCATCCAGGGTCAGACGGTGCTTGGGAATCAAGTACTTGCTATCGTAGTTCACACGGAAGATACCATAGTTCTTGGTGGTATAAGCCGCCTCCGCATACAGCGAGTGGATATACTCAGGGTATTGCGAACCATCGCCATAATAGTAAATATTGGTCAGAGCACCACCTTGGAAACCCAAGTCAGCATCAAAAGCCACAGATGGCAATACGCCGAAGTTCCAACCTGTCTTAATCTTGCGACCGAGCGAGTCCACTTGTTGGACTTTCTCCTTCTTCGCTGCTTGCATTGACAATGTCAATAAAGCAGTGAATATCAATATAATAGTTCGTTTCATAATCTTTATCTCTAAACGGTAGCCGCTTCAGCGGCGTTCACTAAACACTAAATTCCGCCCAAAATCCATGCTAAAAGAGCACCGAGGTAGGTACCAGCAGCATAGCCGACCAGTCCAACTACAATACCCGAGATGAGGACTTTCTTATTCTTCATTGCGCCTACAATAGGTGGCACGAATGGAGGTGAGCAGAGCAATCCTACTTGGCTCACACAGAAGAGGTCGCCACTGACTTTAGCAATTCGGCAGAAAATCAAGTGCAGTGCCATAGACATGAACATAATCCACAATACGAAGCCACCGATATAGAGCGAACCACCATTTACACTATTGATGTCGAACATCGACGCTACTATCACGCTGAAAACCAAGATGAAGAACATTCCCAGTTCGAAGGTCTTAGGCAATTCGCGCACCTTCTTAAAGAAAGAAGCGATAATCGCCAAGGTGGTGATGGTGAGGATAACCACCAGTTCGTTGAGTGTGCCTGTGATGAGCAATGCCAAACCGGCACCAATAGCCAGGAAGACAACGCTCAATCCCAAACCTTTGAGCATGCCCCAGAAGTTTTTCTTCTCCAACATGCCTTGATAGTTCTCCACATCAGCAGTCTCTACGTTCTCTTCATCAGTACGACCCTTGTGGGTTATATCCTTGAAAGGCAGAAGTTTGCGGAAGATCTTGTAGCCACCACCGAGTAGGAAGAATATATAAGGTGTGGTGATTACCATCTCAAAAGCAAGCACAATAGCCATTATGGATTTGTCCACGCCGAGCGATGCACCAAGTGCGTTGAAGTTCATTGTACCACCCGTATAGATACCTGTCATCATACCCGACACTTTAGCTGGCTCAGGAATATGGTTGCGGAAGATGAAATAGCCCGACACTACGGACACGAGCACCGCAAGAATACCACCTACAAGTGCCCAAGCAGTTTTAGGCAGGGCTTTGGTCCACAACTTAAAGTCGCAGTTGAAAAGCATCAATGGAATAGCCAGAGGCACTGCCACATTCATCATCATAGATTGCATTTTGCTGAAGGACACTGCTACTTCAGGATCTTGAAAATGGAATACGCCACAGAGCGAAGCGATAATGCCCACTGCATATGCAAGTACTACAGTACCCAAGGTTTGTACCCATTTCCAACGCTTAAAGCCCTCTATAATCAACAGAGGTACAAGCACATAACATGCTAAAATAATGTAAACTTTTGTCATGATTATTTTGTTTCTTCAGGTTTATTCAATTTGCGAGCAAGATACATATACTCTTGCAAGAACATCCAGAAAGGCATTGTGATAAAGCCCGTTAGTGGGATGATAATCAACTGCCAAACGAACTGCACGGAGTTGTGGAAGGCAGGGTCTTTGATTGCCCAACGGATAATAATCCATGCAAGCCAGAGCGGTAAGGTAATAACGCCAGCCACCAATGCGAGAGGCGACATGAGTACGAGCATCAAGAGCAACAACCACTTAGGCATACGGTGTTTTGGGAACCAGTTCTTGTGCGCAGGACGGTTCTTACTAAGCTCTGCCCAGTTCTTCTCGTAGTTCTCATCATCGGGCACCCAAAGGATTTGTTCACGCATGCGATTGGTGAGTTCCTCGCGCATAGCAAGGATGAGTTTAGGACGCTCTAAATCAGCATGTTCCGCGATGAACTGCGTCATATTGATAGGTTTGCCGATATTGATAACGAGCGTGTCCCACAGGTGGAACCAATCGCTATACTCCAGCCCGACAGGTACGATGTAGATTGGCTTCTCATGTCCAAACTTCTCATTGGCGCGCAAGGTAATACGGAAAATACCTTTGCCCAATGGCAGAAGGGAGTGCTTGGTGCGGTGCGTACCCTCTGGCAGAATACAGAATGGCACACCCTCCTGTAGAGTATCTATAGCGCGTTCGACGGTCTCGTCGTTTTGCAGCACTTCGCTTGCGCCATCACGCATACGGCGGATAGGCATAATCTTGAGCCAACCTAAAATCTTGGCAAACAATGGCTTACGGAAGATGTCGGCGCGAGCGACAAACACTTTTCTTTCGGAATTAATAGAAAGCACCGCCAGCGCATCTTGCAGCGCGTTGGTGTGATTGGGAGCAAAGATGACCGCTCCATCGGTTGGGATATTCTCCTCACCTACGTATTTAATGTGTCGGTACGAATGTCGGAACATCCAGTTCACCAAAGGGAGGAGAATGCGATAACCACGATTCTCATCATGTATCTGTTTCATGTTACATCAGATTTTACGGGGCAAAGGTAGTGATTTTTTCTGGAATAGCCAAATAAAATACGAAAAAAGTGGCAAATAGAGGAGAATATTGAATGTATATTGCATGGTGGTTATACGGTATAACTATACTTATCTAACGTGTATCTAACGTATATCTATCGTATATCTATCGTGTATCTATCGTGTATCTAACGTAGTTGATAGCGGGAAGACCGAGAACGAAGAAGTAAAAACGGAAGAACGGCATAATTTTTGCCCATAGTATGAAAAATTAAGTTAGTTTTAAGTTTGTTATAGAGAGAAAGCTATACCTTTGCAGCAGATTTAATAAAAATAATACATTTGCTGCGTTATGGAAGGAAAGCAACCCCAAGAAAGAAGCAAAAAGCAAAAGACAGTACGCTTTTTCGTGATTGTATTTATCTGCCACATCATCGGCTTCGCGCTGATATGGTTGGTTCAACATTTTATAAACTAAAAACCTAATGCCTTATGACAACTATCTATGATTTTGCGGCACTCACCAATCGCGGTGTAGAAAAGTCGTTTGCAGACTATCGTGGCCAAGTGCTATTGATCGTCAACACCGCCAGCAAGTGCGGTTTTACCCCTCAGTACAAAGAACTGGAAGCATTGTATCAGAAGTACAAAGATGCTGGTTTAGTGGTGATTGGCTTTCCTTGTGACCAGTTTGCGCACCAAGAGCCAGGCACAGATACGGAGATTGAGCAGTTCTGCCAAATCAACTTCGGAGTGACCTTCCCACTGATGAAGAAGATTGAGGTAAATGGAGAGAACGAGCATCCGCTCTACACTTTCTTGAAAGCACAAACTGGGGGCTGCTTTGGCAGAAAGATTAAATGGAACTTCACGAAGTTTCTCGTTTCGCGCGACGGTAGTGTGATCAAGCGATATGCTCCTGCCACCAAGCCCATGAAGATTGAGAAGGATATTGTGGAGATGCTGAAAGCGGCAGAGCCGCTATAGTTATATCACAACTAAATATGCAAAATACTTGTACGCCAAATCACGGAGGGTGCGTTCCTCTTGTTTGAAACTTTGCAAGTCGCCTTCTGTCAGTTGTTCGCGATATGCTTTGCCTTGATACATCATGCTTATATATGTATGATAATCTTCTTCAATCAATTGTATATTTTCGAATGGTATGCCATCGTTTGCCTCGAAACAAGGTAGGTATGCCACATTACGCACTTTCCCTTGTACTGCGCGCAATAATCCCTTTTGCACCAAATCTGCTATATCGCGGTTAGCGGTGTCCATCGATACTTCAGCCAGTTTTGCCCAGTTTTTAGCAGTCAGTTTGCCATCATAACCACTGAGATATATGTTCAATATGTCTTTTTGGCGTTTGGAGCAGGGCGCATCTGCATGTAATTGCCAAAAATAAGTCTTTTGTAGCACATTGCCAATCACACTATCGGACGACTGAATGGCTTTTAATAGCGCAGATAGAAACCAAATAATCCAATCAGTAATATCGCCATTTCCCCGTTGGGCACACTCTAGTTCGCGATAATATGTATCGCGGTCTGCTAATATCTGGTGCGACATGCTATAATAACGCAACTGACTACCCTCGAAACGTGCCAATAGACTATCCGACAATGCGCGCGCTAAACGTCCATTACCATCATCAAAGGGGTGGATACATACAAACCAAAAATGGGCAATGGCAGCTTTTAGAGGTGAGGCAGCAATGGTTTCATCGTTGTACCAATTGAGGAATATCTCCATCTCTTGCGGTACACGCTGTGCTTCAGGAGCTTGATAGTGTACACGTTCGCGTCCCATGTTACCAGAAACGACCTGCATGCCATGTGTGCGGTATTGACCAATATCTATTTGATAATGTTTTCTTCGGTCAATAGGAAATAGTTCGTTGTGCCAATTGAATAGTCGCTCGTGTGTTAATGGTTGGCTGTAGTTGTGCGTTGCGTCCAATTCCATAGTCACAATGCCTTCCACATCATGCGAAATACTTTCTGCAACACCGTCTGCAGGCACACCTAAACGTCTCGCTACGGATGAACGGACGGAGTTGGTCTTGAGTGTGATACCTTCTATTTGTGAGGTGGATACAATCTCGGCAGTGATACTTTCAGCCGTGGCTTTCAGTTGCTCTTCAAATCCGAGCATGCTCAATCGCCCATGCATGTAGCCCAACGCTTGCATCACTTGCATAAGTTTGTCTGAGATTTTATCTTTGTCCCAAACAAAATTTGTCCAATTATCCGCTTGATGAATAAACATAGTTGTGTATGTATCAATAATTGCCTGCAAAATTACAATTTTTGTGAGATATATGCAAGGATTTTGTGTGAAAATATCATTTTTGCGGTTAAAAATAATGCTTTTAGCCGCAAAATCTGCGTCTTATTACTATTTTTAAGCCGCATCATAGTATTTTGAGGTTGCCAAGATTGTGTTAAACTTCTTCTCGTTAGGGTCACAAAAAAGTATTATAAGTTAGGCGACCACAATAGGACATCTATGGGAGATCTGTGGGCTTTCTGTGGTTGTATTAGGTCGCGCTCAAGTTGACTGCGGGCTACGCGACCACTTCGCGAGCACGAGAGCATATATAGAACTTATGTATGTCAGAGGAGTGGCTTTCCTGTAAAAGCATAGGGAAAGTATGAAAAAGCCCCGCAACTTACTTGCAGGGCTAAGAAGGTATTTGATAATGCACTCTATTTCAATGTCATCGTTCCCCAAGTGCTGCTTGCAGCTGTACTTGTTGCTACTACAGGAGTTTGAGGTTTCTCATTGATTAAGAACGCTTCTTTTTTCACATTCTTGTTGATATAATTTGCTAAATCAGAATAAGATACATTACCTTGTGTCTCTTGAAGTTTCTTCAATAAGAAATAAGTAAACAAACCATGTCCCTTCTCTGGATAAGTCATAGCTGTTTCATCACCGCTTGAAGCAGAGAATACAACTGATTTACCTTCCAATACTTCTTTCTTTGCTTCGCGAGCTACACCACGAGCGGCTACAAGCATACTACCTTCTTTGTTTGCTCCAGTAAAGCAAGCATCCATAAAGTAGGTAATGTTTGATGCTTTGGTGTTTGCCAAAGTGGTGTAAAGCGTATTCAAACTATAGCAAGTAGTGGTGTTTGTTCCCTTGCCATCTACTGGAATGATATAAGCATCACCAGTCTTCTCATCTGGAATACCATGACCGCAGTAATACACAATGGCTTTGCTACCTTCAAAGTTATTGAGCGCATATTTCAACCAATCTACACCGCCTGAAATTACACCGTATGAAGCATTTGCGCAATAGCGTATTTGACGCTCTGGAATACCCAATGTCTTGATACAATACTCTTTGAATACCTCTCCATCATGTGCAGCAAAATTCACATCGTCCACAAACTGGTAATCTTCATTAGCAATAATTAAAGCGTATGTGTCTTCCGATTTTTTGTTGCTTTGAGGGATGTTTTGATCCACATCTGATTGAATTACTTCTTTTTTTGGAATAGCATTTTGTTTATTATCTGCTAATTTTGGTTGTTCGCCTTCTTTTTTCATTGAGAAAGTATATGTTTTTTTTTCAGGTTTCATTAACGCACCTGTTCCTGCATCAATACCCCAAGCAACAATATTCGTCAAATTAGATATAGCCACGGCATTAAAGTTTTTAAGAATTGTTATATTTGCAGGTTTGTAGCCTTCACTCTCAATGACAACATTACTTGGCTTATAACCTCGTTTGACTTTTACTGTATAAGGCAATGTTACTTGCTCATAGTGAGCAACATCAGTTGTAATGTCCACAGGTTGCTCTAGTTTTGAATTGCTTAGTGTTACTTTAGCTTTTGTTCCACAAAATATTGAGGCACATGATGATAGCGCGAGTAATAATACGCAGATTGCTAAAAATGATAAATGAATTTTCTTCATAATTATTTGTTTATTTGAATTGATTTTTCTATAGTTTGCATCGTTTCATCATTGATGCGATTTTTGCGTAACCATTTTTGAAAGTCCTCTACAGATAATTCAGGTACAAATTCTCCCATGTCCGATGCAGGCATTGAGAATGCTTTTTTTGAGAATACAAGAATAAATGTATCGAACTCGACCGTCTTTTCGGTCACTAAAATTGTTTCTTCTTGGTATGGATAAATAGGATCTTCTGTAGAAAGATAGATATATTCTTTGTTGCTTTTTACCTCTCGTGCTGTTCCATCCTCATTCTCGTAGGGCATCATGCAATATATCATGCCTGCATTATCATCGCGAAAGAAGATAGCCACGTAGCCACTGACTGGCGACTTGAACAAAATAGAAACTTTATCATTATTCCTAAATTGGTCAGATTCGAAGCCATTATTGAGAACCTGCATTTTCAATTCCACCTCTGCGGTTTTCAACTCACGCGCCTTGCCACATACCGAAGCGGTTATCACCATCACATCGTTTTCGTATGCAATGCTCACTTCTGGTTCTTTCGTATCGCTCAACCAAATGGCTTTTGATTCGGTGGAAGCATAACTATCCGACTGAACTTGTGATTTGCTATCCGAGGTGTGGATGGTTGTCGTAGTAGATTGTGATACAACCTGCCCAAATTCATTAGCAATAGCTTCGTTACGAGCTTTATCAATGGCTATTTGTTTGGCGCGGTTCAATGGAATCTCGCCGGGTACGGTATAGCGATACTCACCACAAACAGTTGCAACGCGTTGTGCGTGAATGGTTGCTGCAAATAAAAAGACTAATATTAGATTTATTATGTATTTCATTAGAAACCAAGTACTTTATCTAATTGTTCGTGCAAGTTTTCGCCTTTCTTTACCAATTCTTCACGAACAGCTTTCTTAGCTGCTTCTTTTGCCATTTCTCCATTATAAGCAATACGCACCATTACTTCGCGGTTTTTATTTTTCAAGATGCGGTAACACTCTACAATTGCTATTGTGCGACCAATAGATTGGCTAATTAGATTCTTACTTGACATCACTGTTTCAGAAATACTTGCAGCTTGTTCTGCTGAAAGTTGCGAATTAGCAACAGTATTCTCTATCAATGCACTTACTTCAGTTTGGATTTGTCCCGCAAGGTTAGTAATTGCTAATGAAGTAGCAGCAGTTTTTGCTGCATCATAATGCTCTGCAATAGATTGTGCATTAGCCATAATGTATTTAGGAAAACCTAAATCGTCATATTGATATTCCATTTCATATGAGCGTTGCAGTTGTTTCTCCAATGGAAGTGCACCTGGCGAAACCACCCAACCTTCTTTAGCAAGGCGTTTCGCTTCTTTCTTGGTGGCTTTATCCACTTTTGCAGCCAATTCTTGCTTAGCCATTTTTTGAACAGCTTTGCGTTCATTCATGATTTCCTTTGCATCTTGTGCAAAACTTGCGGAGCATGCTACCAGCATTGCCATCGCGAGAAATAATACTTTTTTCATACGATTGTTTTTTAGAGGTTAATTATTAGTTGTTTATATTCTTTTTGCATTACACATATAGGTATACAAAAAACGTGGATTTCGACTGTTGTCGTTCCACGTTTTGAGGCCTTCGCATTGCCTTTCTCTATCGAACAACAACGCGAAGCCCACGCCGAATATAAAATATACTCTCGTGCTACATAGTCAAGGTACGCGTGTGCGCATACATGAATATGCAAAAGGCGTACCAATAGGCACAAGAGGGATAATCTATATCCCGTAGGACATCTACCGTTGCTAAGTCCTGATAGAGAAGTGAAAGTTGCGAAGTTTCAAAACGTCAGAACAGAGCGTCAATAAACGCCTTTTTAATATGTCTGCTACCCTCCGCCGCTGATGTCAGACACCCCTCGGCGCAGGTTCACGGTGCAAAGGTAATACATTTTTTTGAATTGAGCAAATAAAAAATGCCATTTATGCGAATTTTGCATAAATGGCAGGGGAGTTTGGAGAAGTATATAATGTACTTCTGTTCAGTACATTTATTCATCAACCTTTTTGTTTCGCGCAACTCCTTTTGTAGCAATTCCATTCGTTCTTTCAATTGCTCCTGAGTAGGCAGCAATCTTAACAAAAGTACTTTTTTGCGCTTGGGAGTTCTTAGGTCGTTCCTTGGTTCATCCTTGGTTCTTCGTTGGTCTTTTAGACGGAGCATATATATAGGGTACAAGGGAACAGAATCTTAACAAAAGTACTAAAAGTAAAAAAGTGGCACCCGATATGAGTGCCACTTTTTTAGGGATATTGGACGCTTCGCTATTGGACGGCGTACCGCCTATAGGACGCGCCATTGCGCTATTGGGATTAAGCGTTTACAGTAGCCATGTGAGCGATGAGGTCGAGAACCTTGTTAGAGTAACCGATCTCATTGTCGTACCAGCTAACAACCTTAACGAAGGTGTCAGTCAAAGCGATACCTGCCTTAGCATCGAAGATAGATGTGCGGGTGTCACCCAAGAAGTCACTTGATACAACTGCATCCTCAGTGTAACCAAGTACACCCTTCAACTCGCCTTCAGCAGCCTCTTTCATAGCTGCGCAGATCTCAGCATAAGTAGCTGGCTTAGCCAAATTAACAGTAAGGTCAACTACAGAAACGTCCAAAGTAGGAACGCGCATAGACATACCAGTCAATTTGCCGTTCAACTCAGGAATAACTTTACCTACAGCTTTAGCAGCACCTGTAGAAGAAGGGATGATGTTGCCAGAAGCAGCACGGCCACCACGCCAGTCCTTCAAAGATGGACCGTCAACAGTCTTTTGAGTAGCGGTGGTAGAGTGAACAGTAGTCATCAAACCATCGGTGATACCCCATTTGTCGTTCAATACCTTAGCGATAGGAGCCAAGCAGTTGGTGGTGCAAGAAGCGTTAGATACGAATTGTGTACCCTTAACGTAGGTCTTCTCGTTTACACCGCAAACGAACATTGGAGTGTCGTCCTTAGAAGGAGCAGACATAACAACATATTTAGCACCAGCTTCCAAGTGAGCTTGAGCTTTATCTTTAGAGAGGAACAAACCAGTAGACTCAACTACGTACTCTGCACCTACCTCATCCCATTTCAAATCAGCTGGGTTGCGCTCTGCAGTTACGCGAATAACTTTACCGTTAACGATGAGTTTGCTGTTCTCAACATCAGCCTCGATAGTTCCTTCGAACTGACCGTGCATGGTGTCGTACTTGAGCATGTATGCCAAATAATCTACTGGGCAGAGGTCGTTGATACCTACGATCTCGATGTCATTGCGTTTCATAGCTGCACGGAAAACGAAACGTCCGATACGGCCAAAACCATTAATACCTACTTTTGTCATGATAGTTATTAGTTAATAGTTAATAATTAATATTTTTTGTTCAATATGGTTCAAGATTGTTCAATGTGGTTCAATGTTGTCCAATGTTGTCCAATTTGTTTCAGAACCCCACTTTCTCAAAATCGGTGCAAAATTACAGAAAATTTCTGAAACATACAAATTTTTTGTGTATTTGCTATTTTTGTTTTACAAAAAAGTATGTTTTAGTACTATTTTCGCCCAAAATCGGCAGGGATCTCACCCCAATGTTCAGTGTCCCACTTGTAGATTGGAGTAGTCCAAGTGTTTTCATGTAACCATTTCTCCGCAGCCCGCACCGCAAGCAGCAAGTCTTGATTTTTTGCATTCCACTCAATCTTGGTCTTGCATTGCTTTTGGCGTACCCATGCGATAGCTGTTTTGCTATCGGAGTACAACGACCAATCTAGTTTTTCTTTTTTCAGATATGCTAACCCTAATACAATGGCAAGGAATTCACCAATATTATTCGTACCTCCTGCGTATGGTCCACGATGGAAGACTTGCGTGCCCGTGTCAGCGATCACGCCACGAAACTCCATCAGTCCTGGATTGCCAGAGCATGCAGCATCGACTGCGAGGGCAGGAAATTTAGGAGATAGATCGCTTCGCTGTAGATCGGCACAGAGTGCCTGTAGATCGCTCGCACTGCTCACTGTAGATCGCTTCGCTGTAGCATTTCGAGAAATATAATCTTCGGGGTTGGCGGCGAGGGCTTGCTGAGCTTCAGCGAGCGTGGCAAAACCTTTGTATTTGGCAGCAACACCCTTTACTTGGGCTTCGCAGGCAGCCCACGAGTCGTAGATTCCCGCCTCGCGCCCTTGCCAAACTACATAAAATTTCGCTTTTTGTTTTGCCATGTAAGAAAAAAGTAGTATCTTTGTGCCGAGTTTAGTAGCTCCATCGGGAATCGAACCCGAATCTAAGTCTTAGGAGGACCTTATTCTATCCATTGAACTATAGAGCCGCGAATTGCGGTGCAAAGGTACAAAAAATAAATGATATATGAAAGAGATACTTCAATTTTTGACGGAATTATCGTGCAATAACAACCGTGAGTGGTTTAATGAGCACAAAGATTGGTACCGCGATTGCCAACAACGTTTTGAGCAATTTACAGCTCAGTGGTTGGAGCGATTGGCGGAGATGGACCCTGATTTGGCAGCATTGCAACCAAAAGATTGTATTTGGCGTATCTATCGCGATGTGCGTTTCTCACCAGATAAACGCCCTTTCAAAGAGTGGTTTGGGGTGTTCCCTGCGGTGAAAGGTGGCAAGAAAAGTGATAGAGGTGGATATTATATTCATATTCAACCTGAACGCTGTATGTTTGGTGGCGGTATGTGGTGCCCCAACAAAGATTTGCTTCATGCCGTCCGTCGAGAGATATTGGCGAACTATGATGAGGTGGAAGATATTTTTGCTAATCCTGTGACCAACAAATATTTCAAAGACTTTGACACGGAATACATGCTCAAGAAAGTGCCACAGGGATTCCCTGCTGACTTCGTGCATGCCGATTGGTTAAAACGTAAATGTTATACGTTTGGCACACCCCTGACGAATGAGCAAGTATGCGCACCCGATTTCGTGGATTTGGCCACAGAGATTGCTTACGCAGCCAAACCCATCAATGATTTCCTGAATTATACCTTTGAGGAATACGGAGAATTTCCTGATAGAAGATAAACAAAATCCCCAGCGATTGGCTGGGGATTTTTGTTTGGTTATCGGATATTGGATACTATCTGAGGTTAGAGGAGTTCTACGGAGCGATTGACGAACTTAGCCAATGCCTCGCCCTTCAATTGACCAGCTGCCAACATGGCAATATCAATCAATTGGTGAAGTTTATCGCTGCTTGCAGCGTAGGTGCTGTATTGCTCCTTTAGTTGTTGCTTGAGCGCAGCCAACTCCTTGGTCACGTTGGTCACAGCATCCTTCTCCTCTTGCGTGAGGTCGGCATCTTTCTTGCCCTTCTGTGCCTCTTGCAGGGTCTTCTCCTCGGCTTGCTTAGCCGCAATCTGCTCTACGATAGGGGCAGTACCTTCGGCGCATGCGTCGGTAATCTCTGCGAGGAGGGCTTTCACCTTATCGTTAGCCGTATTGATGACCAAATTGTATTGGTCAGGCATATTGCCATAGAACGACATACCTTGTTGATGAGCCGACATCTCTTTCATACGGCGCATGAACTCGTTTTGGGTGAGGAATACAGGAAGTGCATCTGCTGATACGGCTTCCAATGTAACTGCATAGTTGGTTTTATCGGTTTTAGGCAACTGAGATTCGAAACTGTAGCGCAATGCATCTTCCTCATTGGCACAGAGTTCCACTTTGGCTTTGTCTTCTTTTTGGATGATATTCTCAATGACATCTGAGTCCACGCGCACGAAACGAATGGTTTTAGGCGATGAGGCTTCGGGGCTATCAGGCGATGAGGCGTCGTAGCTCTTTTGTTCGAATTGCGACATAGCGTGCACATCCAGTTCGCCGTCCATAAGGAGCACGTCATAGCCTTTCTCTTTAGCGCGTTGGATATAGGCGTAGCTGGCATCAGCGTCTTGTGCATACAGCATGATGAGGTCGCCATTCTTGTCGGTTTGAGCGTCTTTAACTTGTGCTTTGTACTCCTCGAAAGTAAAATACTTGCCGTCAATATTCTTGAGCAACGCAAAGCCCACAGCACGGTCGTAGAACTTCTCGTCGCTGAGCATACCGTATTGGATGAAGAGCTTGATGTCGTCCCACTTCTTCTCAAAGTCCTCGCGGTCGTTCTTGAATATCTCTGCCAATTTGTCAGCCACCTTCTTGGTGATATGGCTAGAGATCTTCTTCACATTGTTGTCACTTTGCAAGTACGAACGGCTGACATTCAGCGGAATATCTGGCGAGTCGATTACACCGTGTAGGAGGGTCAAGTATTGTGGTACGATATTCTCCACCTCATCGGTCACGAACACTTGGTTGCAATATAGTTGGATCTTATTGCGCTGAATATCAATATTATTCTTGATACGTGGGAAGTAGAGGATACCTGTGAGATTGAATGGGTAATCCACGTTGAGGTGGATATGGAAGAGTGGCTCATCCATTTGATGAGGATAGAGTTGATGGTAGAACTTCTGGTAATCCTCATCGGTCAGGTCTGCTGGTTTACGTGTCCAAGCAGGATTAACATCGTTGATGATATTAT
The DNA here is from genome assembly GCA_045591505.1 of Paludibacteraceae bacterium. Taxonomy (GTDB): domain Bacteria; phylum Bacteroidota; class Bacteroidia; order Bacteroidales; family Paludibacteraceae; genus Colicola. The sequence continues at coordinate 299,456 of JAZNSW010000020.1, read as the reverse complement.
CCTCGTCGGTCTCTACTTGCTTGCCATCCTTCCACTCTTTCTTCTTGCCGAAAGCAATCTCTACAGGGAGGAACTTGCAGTACTTGGTGAGCAATCCCTCTACGGTTGCATCTTCCAGATACTGAGCGTATTCGTCGTTGATATGCAATACAATGTCTGTTCCGCGCTCTGACTTGATGGTCTCTTCCATCGTATATTCAGGCGAACCGTCGCATGACCAGTGAACGGCTTTGGCGTCCTCTTGGTACGAGAGGGAGAAGATCTCCACTTTGTCTGCGACCATGAAGGCAGAGTAGAAACCCAAACCGAAGTGACCGATAATGGCTTCCGCTTTATCCTTGTATTTATTCACAAACTCTTCTGCACCAGAGAAAGCGATTTGGTTGATATACTTATCCACCTCCTCGGCTGTCATACCGATACCGTGGTCTTGTACGGTGAGGGTCTTTTTCTTCTTATCAATAAGTACGCGCACACGTGTATCGCCCAACTCGCCTTTGGCTTCGCCTACAGAGGCGAGGGTGCGGAGTTTTTGGGTAGCATCTACCGCATTACTAATCAACTCACGGAGAAAAATCTCGTGGTCAGAATACAAAAATTTCTTGATGACGGGGAAGATGTTGTCTGATGTTACCCCGATATTTCCTTTCTTGCTCATAATTGTATTTAGTTTCAAATGTTTCTATATTTTACAAATTACAATAAGCAGTTATACAAAATCTTTGCCAAACTCCTCCATACTGACAAATTGGCAGAAAAAAAGCGATGGGTTATTCCATCGCTTGTAGTTTATCTTCCATAAGTAAGAGTTCATCTCTCAGATGTGCGGCCACCTCAAAATTGAGGTCTTTAGCAGCAGCCAACATTGCTTTTCGCTGTTGCTCGATAGTTTTCCGCAATCGTTTGGTATCGTAGTGCTGCCATGCGGCAGTACGCCACCCCTCGCGAATTTTATCTTCTAACTGCTGCTTCTCTTTCTCCTCATTGCGCAACATGGTAATCAAAGGATTGGCTTCTATTTTTTTATTTAATGCTGTTGGGGTAATATTATGGGCGGCATTATATGCCATTTGCTTATCCCTGCGCCTATTGGTTTCGTTAATTGTTTTTTGCATGGAAGGAGTAATTTTATCTGCATACATAATTACTTTGCCATTCACATGTCGTGCGGCACGTCCAGCTGTTTGCGTTAGTGAACGATAATCGCGCAAAAAGCCTTCCTTATCTGCATCTAATATAGCAACCAAACTCACCTCTGGCAAATCCAATCCCTCGCGCAAAAGGTTCACTCCCACCAGTACATCATATACACCTCGTCGTAAATCCTCCATAATCTGCACACGCTCCAAGGTATCTATATCCGAATGGATATAAGCCGAACGCACCCCATAGCGGCGCAAATATTCATCCAATTCCTCTGCCATACGTTTGGTAAGAGTGGTAACCAACACACGCTCCTCACGCTCTACACGCTGGCGGATTTCTTCCATCAAATCATCCACCTGATGTTCCAAAGGACGAACATCAATTTCTGGGTCTAACAAGCCCGTTGGGCGTATTAACTGATCCACACATATGCCATCAGAACGTTTTAACTCATACTCTGCTGGCGTAGCAGAAATATAGATAGTTTGACCCGTTTTCTCCTCAAACTCCTCAAAAGTGAGCGGACGATTATCCCGAGCAGCTGGCAAACGAAAGCCATACTGCACCAGGTTCTCTTTCCGTGCTTTATCGCCTCCAAACATAGCATGAATCTGCGGAACTGTGACGTGGCTTTCATCAATAACCAATAACATGTCTTTTGGGAAATAGTCCAATAAACAATAAGGAGGAGTGCCTGGTTCACGACCGTCAAAATATCGGCTATAATTCTCTATACCAGAACAATACCCTAACTCTCTAATCATTTCTATATCGTATTTCACCCGCTCCTCAATGCGTTTGGCATATAGTGGTTCTCCGATTTCTTGGAAATGGAGAAGCTGTGCTGCTAAATCAAATTTAATTTGCTCTATGGCTGTTTCTACTTTTTCTGCATTAGTGCAAAAAATAGTGGCGGGATAGATATTGTAGGTGTCAAAATCTTCAATCTGCTCAAGAGTCACCATATCCAATGTGGAGATAGCATCCACCTCATTACCAAAGAACTCCACACGCAAAATATAGTCTGCGTATGCTAACGCAATATCCACAGTATCGCCCTTCACTCGAAAACGTCCACGCGACAATTCAACATCATTACGGATATATTGCGCCTCCACTAAATCGTGCAAGAATTGCGACATTGATAGTTTTTTTCCCGCAGTAATACTAATACAAGACTGACTAAAATCTTGAGGGTTACCAATACCGTATAAGCAACTCACCGAAGACACTACTATTACATCTTTTCTGCCACTCAAAAGTGCTGCAATAGCACTCAAACGCAAGCGATCAATTTCTTCATTGATGCTCAAATCCTTCTCGATATATGTATCCGTAGAAGGGATATACGCTTCAGGTTGATAGTAATCATAATACGAAACAAAATATTCCACTGCATTGTGCGGAAAGAACTGCTTCATTTCCGTATATAACTGAGCAGCAAGGGTTTTATTATGACTAAGTATTAGTGTAGGTCGATTGACTTGTGCAATCACATTTGCCACGGTAAAGGTTTTACCAGAGCCTGTGACACCCAACAATGTTTGTGCATCTATCCCCATACGCAATCCATCTGTCAATTGACGGATTGCTTCGGGTTGGTCACCCATGGGTTGGTATGGAGAAATAAGGCGGTACATATGTTTGTTTTCGGTTCTACTTAACTCTGCGTTTGTTCAATTCGTGTTGGTATTGACGAGCCACTGCGCTATGTTTTGCATAATTGGAAGAGAAAATATGCGTACCAGAAAAGTCTGGATTAGCACACATATACAAATAATCTGTTTTAGGCGCATTCAACACCGCATCAATCACATCGGGACGCGCCAAACGAATAGGACCTGGTGGTAAGCCACGGTGGGTGTATGTATTGTATGGCGAATCAATACGCAAATGACGTTTCAGCACACGACGCAACGAGAAATCACCTACCGCAAAAATGACAGTTGGACACGCCTGCATCGCAATACCTTTACGTAAACGGTTCAAATAGAGAGATGCAATGACAGGATGTTCATCCTTCTTATTGGTTTCTGACGCAACAATTGATGCCAATGTAGCCACTTCTACTGGAGTAAGCCCCAACTTTTGGGCTTTGGTCATACGTTCCTCATTCCAAAAACGCTGATACTCCTTATACATACGCGCAAAGAGTTGATCTGCACTCATAGTCCAATATACTTCATACGTATTAGGAATAAACAAGCATACTGCCGTTTCTGGCGTTAAACCAAAATGCGCCATGTATTCTTTATCCTTTAACCGCTGAATTACTTCTACTGAATCTAGCAGCAGTTTGCTGCCCATTACGCCAGCCAGTTGCTCAGGAGTACGAATCGACTGAGTGAAAGATAAGCGAATAGGTGTTTCTTCGCCCAATTGCAAACGACGAATCAATTCACGGTTTCCCACTTCCGCAGCAAAACGATAATGACCCGGTTTAGGCTGGCTATACTGGAGATACCGACAATGCATGCACCATGCCAAATTGGAACTCATCTGATAATCACCCAACATCTCATACAGCAAAGAATCTGCTGTCATATCCGGATATACGTGATAAGTATGCGACTCACCATCAAGACTAACAAAGTTTGATACTGAATAATGATAATACTGCTTTATTAGAAATCCGCCAATAGTCAAAAGAGCAATCGCTATCGCAGCAAGAATAATGATATTTCTTCTTTTCATAATCAAGTTTTTTCAGTTTTCAATAAAAAAGGATGCCCTAATCATTTTTCTGGCATCCCACTTCTCTGCGGAAGGAGGGGGATTCGAACCCCCGGTACAGTTACCCGTACGACAGTTTAGCAAACTGTTGGTTTCAGCCACTCACCCATCCTTCCTTCTCCATACTGAGAGAGAATATCGGTTATTTTTCTTACACGGGCTAATGTGTAATAACCGAAAGCGGCTGCAAAGGTTGTGCTTTTTTTTTAATTGACCAAATATTTTAATGAAAAAAAGAAAATATTTAAAAATTGAGCGCAAAATCGCGGTATTCTTTTTGTAAAATGTGTTAATCAAATGTTGAAATATTTCGGCATACTAGTGCAGTCCCCTCGCAGCAGATGATAAGCAGATGATAGCATTTTTATATAATTTTATATAAAATGTTGCATAATTCAAAAATTTTGTGTAATTTTGCAGCGTATTTTGAGTAACTATGCACAAAAGACACAATTATTGTGTAACTAATATCATAAAAATAATATGAAACGTATCTCAACAATCATTGTAGCGATGCTACTGCTCCTCACCAATAGCGTGAGTGGAGCGAACGTAAAAACAGGTATTGAAGTTCTTCGTGATCAAGGTTTTAAATGTTTGAAAGGCAAACGCGTAGGTTTGACCACCAACCCTACTGGTGTAGATAGCCAACTCAAATCAACTATTGACATTCTCTGGGAAGCCAAAGGAGTTAATCTCGTGGCACTCTATGGTCCAGAACATGGTGTTCGCGGAAATATCCACGCTGGAGATGTTGTGGCTAATGATGTAGATCCTAAAACAGGTTTACCCATGTATTCGCTCTATGGAAAGACAAAAAAGCCGACCAAAGAAATGATGGATGAAATCGATGTAATGGTGTATGATATCCAAGATAATGGCTGCCGCTCCTACACATATATTTCCACCCTCGGCATGCTGATGGAAGCATGTATTGAGAATGGCAAAGAGTTAGTTGTACTAGATCGCCCTAACCCATTAGGTGGATTGAAAATTGAGGGAAATGTAGTAGAAGAGGGTTACTACTCTTTTGTAAGCCAATTCCGTATTCCTTATGTATATGGTCAAACTCCAGGTGAATTAGCATTGTATTTGAATGCCACCAACTATGAAAACAAATGCAACTTGCATGTGGTGAAAATGAAAGGTTGGAAACGCGATATGACTTGGGATGAGACTGGATTGGAGTGGATTGTAGCTTCTCCACACGTGCCACAAGGCAAGTCTGCAGTATTCTATTCAGTAACAGGTATCTTTGGTGAGTTTGGTTATGTGAACATTGGTGTAGGTTACACATTGCCTTTTGAGATTATGGGTGCGCCATGGATTGATGCTGACAGTCTTGCTGCTGCTCTCAACGCATTAAACCTCGCTGGTATTGAATTCCGCCCTATCTATTTCAAGCCATATTACAGCGTATTCAAAGGCGAACTCTGCGAAGGTGTACAGATCCATATCCTTGATTATGAATTAGCTAAGCTAAGTGAAGTGCAATTCCTTATCGTGCAAGAGATGATGCGCTTGTGGCCAGAAAAAGATTGGTTTGAACTCTGCAATCAAAAACGTTTTAACATGTTTGACAAAGTGTGCGGTAGTGGTTATATCCGCGAAACCTTCGGCAAAAATTATAGCTGGGAAGACATCCGCGAATTTTGGTACAAAGATGTGGAATGGTACCGCGAAGCAAGTAGCAAATATTATCTGTATTAGTTTAGAGGACGCCTTTAGGCGAGTGTTTAGAGTTTAGAGACATGAAAAAGTATATTGAACGATTGGCGTGGGGAACCGATGCTGGTTTCTACCGTCTTATCCCACAGGAAGTGCTGCATCCTGCCAATGAAGCAGACGTGCAAGCTATCATCAAGCGCGCACACAAAGAAGGTAAACACATTACCTTCCGCGCTGCGGGTACAAGCCTTAGTGGACAAGCTATCAGCGACAGTCTGCTGGTAGTGTGCGGTAAGAAATGGGAACAATACACCATTGGCGATGATGCTAAAACGATCACTTTGCAACCAGGAATTATTGGTCAGCGCGTCAACGAGTTATTACGCCCATATGGCAAATACTTTACCCCAGATCCTGCCAGTATCAAATCTGCTATGGTGGGTGGTATTGTGATGAATAATGCATCAGGAATGTGTTGCGGTACACATGCCAATAGTTATCGTGCATTGAAATCTGTGCGTATCATCTTACCCGATGGCACATTGTTGGACACTGGTAACGCAAAAAATCGCGCAGCCTTTGCTATGAGTCACCCACAGTTTTTGCGTAAGATAGAAGAACTGCGCGACAAAACACGCAACAATGCAGTACTCACAGAACGTATCAAACGCAAATATAGCATCAAGAATGTGACAGGATTGACCATTCTGCCTTTTGTAGAATACTCCGATCCATTTGATATTATTGCCCACCTCATGGTAGGTAGTGAAGGTACATTGGCTTTCCTATCCTCCATCACCATGACCACAGCAGATATATGTCCATTCTCCGCCTCTGCACTATTGCTTTTCCCCACCACAAAATCGGCCTGCGAAGCCATCACGGAGATGAAAACTACGGGAATGCTTTCTGCAGCGGAGTTTTTCGATAGAAAAGCAATGCAAGCCGTAGAGAAAGATTTCCCCGAATTGCAAAACTTGCCCGCTGATGCAGGTGCAGTACTAATTCGCACCGATGCTACTTCCCAAGAGGAACTTGATAAGAAAAACACGGTATTGCAACAAGTATTGAGTACATACACACTTTGCCAAGACGCACAATTCACCTCTGAACCTAGTCTAACAAGCAAATATTGGGCAATGCGTTCAGGTATATTCCCAGCCGTGGGAGCCACACGCGAAATTGGTACAACATGTCTCATTGAGGATATTGCTTTCCCAATAGAACACCTCGCTGAAGCCACATTGGATTTGCAACAACTCTTCCGCGAACATAATTATCCTGAGGCTGTGATTTATGGTCATGCCCTCGAAGGGAACTACCACTTTATTCTCAACCAGCATTTTGACACACCAGCAGCTATTGAGCAATATGACCACATGATGCGTGCTGTGGTGGGTTTGGTGGTAGATAAATACCACGGTAGTCTTAAAGCAGAACACGGTACAGGTCGTAATATGGCACCGTTTGTGCGCCGCGAATGGGGAGATGACGCATATGAACTGATGTGCGAAGTAAAACAACTCTTCGACCCTGAAAACATCATGAACCCTGGCGTTATCTTCAACGAGGATCCACAATCTTATTTGCAACATATTAAACCATTGCCAGAAGTACATGAAATGATTGATCGTTGTATCGAATGTGGTTTCTGTGAAGTGAATTGCGTAAGTTGTGGATTTGCATTATCCAGCAGGCAGCGTATTGTGGTACAACGCGAACTTAAACGTCTTGCTCAATCCGCAGCAGCAGGTAATAAGGCAGATGCAAATCTTGCTAAACAACTAAAAAAAGAGTTTGATTATATTGGACGCGATTTATGTGCTGGAGATGGGCTTTGCTCTACCTCATGCCCTATCAAAATCAATGTAGGAGATTACATTCACATTATTCGCGAACAAGATATGAGCCAAGCGGGTAAAGCGATTGGCTATTGGGCAGGAAAGAACCTTAGCAATATCGGTACTGCGCTTACAGGTATTCTGGGGATAGCCCACGCAGCTAAAACAGTAATTGGCGACAAACTAACAACAATAGCAGGCAAAGCTATGCATTATGGTTCTGGCGGATTGGTTCCTTTATGGACACCATCTCTACCCAAACCAGTAGGTAAAAAAGCAGTCAAAACAGCCAAAGAGTATGGCGCAGTAAATGGACTGAAAGGGCTACAAGATAAACGAGTGGTATATTTCCCTTCCTGCCTCAACCAACGTTTGAGTGCACCTGGTAAACCACTCATCAACGACATAACTGAACTACTGAACAAAGCAGGATTTGAGGTTATCTTCCCTGCAAACATGGAAAATCTATGTTGCGGAACCATTTGGGAAAGTAAAGGTATGCCCGATGAAGCGCAGCGAAAAGCAGCAGAACTAGAATTAGCATTACTCAAAGCGAGTGAAAATGGTCGTTGGCCAGTGCTGTGCGATCAAAGCCCTTGCCTCCACCGCATGCGCCATACAATGCAACATCTATATCTCTATGAACCCGCAGAGTTTATTGATAAATATATTCTTAGCGAATTAGACATTACTCCATTGGACACTTGCGTAGCAGTGCATGTCACATGTTCTACTCGACAAATGGGATTAGCACAAACCATTATTCGTGTAGCGCAAGCCTGTGCAAAGAATGTGTTGGTGCCAGAGGAAATTGGCTGCTGCGCATTCGCTGGCGATAAGGGTTTTACTGATCCAGAACTAAACGAATGGGCATTGCGTAAACTCAAACCACAAATTGAGAAATCAGGAGCTACTATGGGTATCAGCAACTCGCGCACTTGCGAGATTGGACTCACCACCCACTCGGGTATTGAATACCATAGCATTGCCCACCTCGTAAACATGACAAGTAAACGAAAAGGAGAAAAGGGAATATAATAGAAGGAAAAAGGGGATGAAAAATATTGAGATTGAACGCAAATTTTTAGTAAAAGACGAATCATTTAAACAGTTGGCTACCAATCACTATACGATTCAGCAGGGTTATATTTGCAAAGATCCAGATCGAACCGTTCGAGTGCGTATAAAAACGCTCGCAGATGGCTCTGGAAAAGCATATCTTACCATCAAAACCAAACCCAATAATCTTGGATTTTCGCGTTTTGAATGGGAGAAAGAGATTAACATAGCCGATGCCCAACAACTCATCCAGATATGCCAGCCTGGTGTGATTGAGAAAACACGTTGGCTCATTCCATCCGCAGATTCCACTACCCTCATATGGGAAGTGGATGAGTTTCACGGACGATTACATGGTTTAGTGTTAGCTGAATTGGAATTAGAAAGCGAAGAGCAGACTTTCATTAAACCGCTATTTATAGGCGAAGAAGTGACAGGAGATCCGCGCTACTACAATGCAAACATGTAAAAGGCATCACTATCTATTAAACAACTACTTGTGAAAGCAGGTAGTTGTTTTTTTATCCCTAATCGATTATTCGAATCCCGAATGGGTCATACGCTTAGGTGAAATTATGTCGTTTATTTGGAAAAAGGTGCACTCCTTTAATAAAACGCACACGCGCACGCGAGAAAATTTGCACATTCCAAATACTTATATTAATTTTGCAGCGTATTTTGGATTTTTATGCGCATTTTTTATTGTATAAATCTTAAAATATGAACAATTGAAGCAAATTTAATAACAAACAACATAATTATGAAAAAAAATTACTTTACGCTATTGCTATTACTCATTGGATTAATAGTAAATAGTACAACAATGTATGCACAACAACTCCCTAACCCAAGCTTTGAGGACTGGAGTGGCGAGAAGTTTGATGGCAAGGACCAACCCAAAAGTTGGTATGTCAGCAATATTAGCCAGGCAGGATTCAATTTTAATTTAGCCAACCGAGAGGCAGGTCATTCTGGCTCCTATAGTTTGATGGTCAAAGACACAGAAGTAGGAGCTATGGGTATCACAGAATTATCCCCAGGTTATTTCTCTTTAGGTAAACCTTGGAGTTATATCAGCGGTCTAAACACCAATACTGCCACTGCTGGTACTTCTGGAGGCATCAATTTTACCTATCGCCCAGATTCTATGTCTGTGTGGATTAAACGTAGCGGTCCAAATGTGGATAAAGAGGACTTCTACTTGCTTTACTATGCATGGTCTGGTACTGCAAAATCCGATAAATACAAAGCTAAGAGCGGCGATTGTGCCAATGTGAGTCAAACTAATGAAGAAAGTGATATTCGTTTAGCATTGGATGCGAACGAATGTGGAACTACACAAAAGGCAAACCAAATCGCCGAAGGTATGTGGCGCGAGAAAAAAGAATATGGGCAATGGACCAACATCCGCGTGCCTATCTACTATTTTAACGACGATGTGCCTACTATGATGAACATAATCTTCTCGGCATCCAATTATCCTAACTTCCGCGCAAAAGATGGATTATATAAGGACAATGCTCTTTATGTGGATGATGTAGAGTTGATTTATTCATCCAAGATTGATAAACTGTATATTGGTGGCAAAGAATGGAAGGGTTTTAACCCCAACACACAAGAGGAACAAACCTATTCGCTAGGTCGTACTGCGACTACCATTCCTGAGATTAAGGCAGTTCGTGGTGCTGGTGCGATCACAAATGCCAGAGGAACCACTGTAACCTTCCCTGGGCGCAATTTGTCTGGCAACGAGATTAGCATAACCGATGGAGTTATTGATGAGACTCCTGTAACCATCTCCGTTAATTCTGAAGATGGTAAAAGCACGACTACTTATAAGATTAAATTTGTACGTGAGGCAAGTAAGAACCCTAAATTAGCTGATATTCTCGTCAATGGCAAGAGCATCAGTAATTTCCAACCTGATTTATACAACTATACAGTTGAATTGCCATATGGTACGAAAGAAATACCTCAAGTAACTGTAGAAGCACAAGAGGATGAACAAAGCATTAGTATCACACAACCTACCAGCATTACTGGCAGCGCAACGATTGTAGTTACTGCAGCAGATAAAACAACTACAGCTACTTACACTCTCCAATTCAAAGTAGCTCTGCTAGCTGATAATACGCTGAAAGATATCAAGATTAATGGTAACTCCGTTTCTGGATTCTCTCCAAATCAAACCACCTATCGCGTTTCCTTGCCAACCACTACCACCACAATGCCAACGGTAGAAGCCATCTCCGCATATCCTGCTGGTGAGCAAACGATTGAACACATCGCACCAGAAGTGATTGATGGTGGTGTTTATCAAATCAGCGTAACCACACCTGGTAATCCTACACCTAAGACCTATAAACTCAACTTCAAGCTGGAAGCATCTTCCTACTCAATGCTGAAGAGTTTGCAAATGGGTGATAACCTCATTCCTGATTTCGATCCAACTCGCACAACCTACTACGTTAATCTGCCCGTAGGAACGACCGAACTGCCTCAAATCACCTATGAGAAAGGCGAGAGCACACAAACTGTCACCGTACAAGAAGGCGGATTAGACGGAGTATCTACGATTTCTGTTGTTGCGGGAAATGGTGTAGATCAAACCGTGTACAAGATTGTCGTTTCTACTGCTAAATCTGAAATCTCTACCCTTAATATGATTTATGTAGGCGGTGAACCATTGGCAGATTTCGCACCAAACACCACTTCATACGCTTACGTACTGCCTATTGGCACCAACCAATTGCCAGAAATCACAGTGGATAAAGGCGATGAATACCAAACGGTTAATATTCTCCCTGGTGGTATCAATGGTACTACACGTATTACCGTTACTGCACAAAATGGCAGTAGCACTATCTACCAGATTACTTTCTCTGTATTTAAGGCAACCGATGCCACACTGAAGATGATTTACCTTGATGGTAAACCGTTGGAGGGATTTGATCCAAACATTCTTGAGTATAATTGTCCTCTGCCTAAGGGCACAACCCAATTACCTATCATCACATATGACCAAGCAGATGAATACCAAACGGTTACTGTTCGTTCTGGTGGTATCAATGGCGATTATAAGATTACCGTTCGCCCACAAACAGGTGCCAGCCAAACCTATGTTTTGCATTTCTCTGTAGCCACTTCTGATAATGCATCGCTTGGCATGATTTATTTGGATGGTAAAGCATTAGAGAATTTTAATCCTGACACCCTCAACTATACTGTCACCCTACCTATGGGGGTTACCACCATTCCTACCGTGACTATTGATAAAGGCGAAGACACCCAAAAAGTGCTTAATATTCTTTCGGGCAATGTGCAAACAATCAAAGTTACCGCAGAGAATGGCAGCACACAAACATATACCATCACCTTTATCATTCAACGTTCGGAAAGTGCTTTCCTCAAAATGATTTACCTTGATGGTGATAGTTTAGAAGGATTTGATAAGAACACTTTTGACTACACTGTTCCACTTACAACTGCCACATGTCCAGTCATCACCGTGGATAAAGAAGAGGGACAACAGATTACAATCACGACCCCTTATGCAGTGGGACAAGCCAAGATTGTGGTAAAACCTGAAGCAGCTGCTGCCAATACTTACACGATTAATTTTGTGCAAGCAAACGTCAACCTTGCCCTTCTGAACAATATTTTCATTGACGGAGAAGCCATCGCCGGCTTCACACCAGAGCAGTTTGCTTATTCTGTTGTATGCAGCAATAGCGACCCTGTGATTACCTATGAGAAGAAGGATTCTACACAACAAGTGACGATGTTCCAGCAGAACAACATTATCACACTCTATGTAGTCAATGGCGACAACAAAGCGCAATACGAAATCACGCTTTCCACAACTGCCAAAACAGATTGCACCTTGCAAAACATCTTGTTGGATGGTGTAGCTATTGATGATTTTCAACCTTCTGTAATGGCTTATACACTCACTTTACCTGATGGCACCACCACTCCTAACATCACCTTTGTGAAGCAATATGCAGAGCAAGTTGTGTATGCAGGTATGTTGAATGCCAACACTTATAGCTTATTAGTTATGGCACAAAGTGGTGACACCGCGCGTTATATTCTCCACCTCAATCGTCAACTGAGTGGTGATGCAGACCTGATTAACATGGAGTTGCAAGGATTAACCATTGATTTCCAACCTACTACTTACGAATATTTTGTATCACTCCCCGAGGGCTATGAATTGCCTAACATCCTTGTTGAAACAAAGCCTGGACAAGATGTAGCCTTACACAATGTGAGCGATACAGAACAAGAAGTGCTTGTTACAGCCGAGAATGGGAATACTAACTCATACCGCGTTATCTACAACCGCCAAAAATCGGCTAACGTATGGCTGACAGATATTCTCATCAACGGAGTGAGCATTGAAGGTTTTGATGCGAGTGTATTAGAATATACCGATACACTGGCTTGGCGTACCAAAGTGGTGCCTTGTGTGCAAGCGGTGGGTATGCACCCAGACCAAACCATCACCACTTATCATAGTGCAATAAATGGTACGACCACCATTCGTGTATTAGCACCAGATAGTGTTACAACACAAGATTATATCATTCATTTCCCTGTCATCCAATCAAGCAATACCGCTCTGGAGTTCATCATGATTGATCACGAAACGGTTTCTATTGATTACCAGCCTAATACAACAGAGTACTATATCGCCATGCCTTATGGCGAGACGAAAGCACCATTGGTACTCTACCAAGCATTAGAGCCAGAACAAACCATTGAGTATATCTCTCGCCCATTGGGTCAGACATCGGAGATTATTGTTACTGCTGAGAATGGCGATCAACGCAATTATAAGTTGCATTTCATGCCTACCTATGCTTCGCAAGCAAACCAACTCAAGCAACTCTCTATTGCTGAAACAGGTGAAAAACTGGACCCTACTACCACCCATCACACAGTGGCTTTGCCATATGGCACACGCAGCATGACAGTGAATTACACCAAACAATTTGCAGAACAAACAGTTTGGATACAACCTGGTGGGGTTCACGCGCCTACAACGATTACCGTTAAATCCAACCGACCTGATGAAGCGGATGTGGTATATACCATCACACCACAAGTCAGCACGCAAGATCCTGCGGTACTCACCGAGTTAACTATCAATGGAGAATTAGTGGAAGGCTTCTCCCCTAACCGTTTCTCCTATATTGTTAACACGACTGGTTCACCTGTTATCCGCAACAAAGCCAATGCAGGTGCAGTTGTCAATGTCACCATACAAACTGCTAAACACTGGCAAGCCGAAGTAACTGCCGAAGGCAGAACCAACGTATATGATGTATGGTATTACTACAGCAATGACCAAGTGCCTAACACCGAGTTTACAGAGTGGACCAACTGTGCTACATATACAGACGCGGTCAAACCTACTGGTTGGTACACTATTGCAGACGCATTGGGCAAACATTCTGGCTTTGGTTCATTCAATCCAGATGGTATGGTTCAAAAATCGGGCAATGATGCTGTACATCTCAAGACTCCATACAGCACTCCTGGCGGAGGTAATATTCCTGGTTTCATCACATTAGGCTCAGTATCAGGCAAATGGGGTGTAGCAGGTAGTTCATCTTTCAACATTTCTGGCGGTATGCCTTTCCATAACACTCCAGACCAAGTAGCCATCAGATATTACAACAGCAAGGTGAAAAACCACAGTCTTATCCAGTATGCGCTTACAGGTTCAGCTGGAACAAAAACGTTGGAGTGGAAAGATGGAGAAACAGCTTCAGACTATAAAGAAGTCACTTTTGATCTTACTGAAGCCAATCAAGCAGCTGGAGATCCATCTCTGCTGAACATTACTATCTGTTCGTTTTATATGGTGGCAGGTAGCACCAACACCGCACTCAATACAGCAGCCGAGATGTATGTGGATTACCTCCGCTTTGCATACAACAGTGCCCTCACGGGATTGACAGTAAACGATAGTGTAGCTACATTGAATGGCAATGCCTTCTCCTACACGCTCCCAAGCAGCGAGGATGTACTAATTCCTACCCTTGCCTTCACAGGCGAAGTAGCCGACCAAGCGCAAAACGTAGTATGGAATGAAGAAATCATCACAGATGGCTTTGGCGTACGCAATGCTACTATCACCAACTATGCCGAGGATGGTTCTAGCACCGAATATACATTGGAAATCAAACGTCCATTAGACACCAATAACACTCTTAGCGACCTCAAACTGAACGGTTCTACCATTAATGCGTTTATCAACACCAAGACAAACTACACCGTCCATCTCGCTTCCACCACCAAGCATTTACCTGACGTTCAACCAGTTGCGGGAAGCAGTTTGCAAACTATCTCTACTTCCTATGCCGATTCTACCATGACGATTGTTGTCACTCCAGAATCTGGCGAAGCTACCACCTATACCGTTCGCTTCATCACAGACCTTTCAGATGACGTACAACTGGAGAATATCACAGTAGAAGGAATGGATATTGCTTTCAATCCTGAACAAACGGAATATACCATCAGTGCCAACACATTGCCTGCTATCACTTTTGTGAAGAAGATGGACGGTCAAACGGTTGAACTGAACAACGGTGTGCTGACTGTCACTGCAGAGAATGGCGCACAAGGCACCTATACCATCCGTTTGGACAATCCAGTCATTACTACTACTGGTCAACTTGCCGAAATTGAGGTAAATGGAGTTGCTATGCAAGGATTTAGTGCATCCACCTACGAATATACTTTAGATAAACCAAACACCGTAGGTTTCAAGCGTGTGAACGATTCCGACTCTGTAATCTTCGTTCAAACACCATTGTACATGGAGTGGCAAGTGATTGGCGATGAACAACATACCTATCGTATCACCTATCCTAATGAATTATCTTCTAACACTGCACTCAAAGCGATGTATATCAATAAAGCAGTGTATGAAGCCTTTAACCCAATGGTGTATGAATACGTATATCGCAGCAATGACCCTGTGCATGTTCACGTTGTGGCAAATGACGAAGCAAGCATGCTCTCTGTAAATCATGCTGTTCAAGGTGATACTATCAACTACACTTATACCGTTACAGCAGAAGATGGCACTGTTGGTCAGCCATATACGCTCAGCATTCAACCAGACCTCAGCACTTCGCCATACTTGCAAAACATTCTTTTAGATGGCGTTGCGTTGGCAGGGTTCCGTGCGGATAGTCTGAGCTACACCATCACCTTGCCTACTGGCGCATACAAAGTCGCAGAGCCTACTTTGCCCACCATCTCATATGTTTTGGGCAAACCACGCCAACGAGTAGAAGTAGAGCATGGAAACTTAGGTGAGGCCACAAACCTTATTGTTACTGCGGAAGACCAATCTGCACAAGCAATTTATCAGCTCTTCTTTGAAGCTGAGCCAAGTCATTGTACATCGCTCACAGGCATTGCTGTGAATGGAGTGCCTATTGAACGTTTTGACTCTAAGCGTCACTACTACTCTGTAGAAACCAGCGAAAACGAGGTGTTACTTACTTGGTCTTCCAATGATAATTTCCAAACCGTCACACAGCAATTTGATGGCTTTGCTTACACTTTGCACGTAGTGGCACAAGATGGTGTAAGCACAGCCGATTATGTGGTGGAAGTTTATAACCAAAATGCGTCTTCTGACGTAACACTGGCTGAAATTTTGTTGGATGGAAAGGCCTTTAATCTCTTTGAGCCGGCAATCAACCCTGGTTTGGCATTCTCTCCTATGCAACAACGCTACACCATCCATCTCCCTTCTGGCACAACATATTTGCCAGAGGTAACTGCACGTCTCAACACCGAAGGTCAAACGGTAGAAATCACCAGCGAAGGTTATACGATTTATATCCAAGTAACTGCGGCTGACGGTGTTTCCACCAACACATACACCCTCATCTTCGATGTTCCTAAATCCAGCAACGCGCACCTCAAGATGATTTATCTTGACGGAACACCAATGGCGAACTTTGCTCCAGAGCAATATAACTACTTCATTGACTTGCCTGTGGGACAAACCACCATGCCTGATGTATATGCAGAGCCACAAGAGGCTAAACAAACGGTTCGAGATGTGATTACGGGCGATTTGCAACATACCATCTACGTCACTGCAGAAGATGGAACAGAGCACCAATACCTCTTGGCATTCACTTATAATCCATCGAATGCAGACACGCTCATGGCTATTTATGGAGATGGTGAACTCATCAGCGGTTTCCGCCCAGACTCTTTCTATTATGCATACACTTTGCCTGTGGGTAGCAACCATATTCCTGAGCTCAGTTGGGATGAAGCAGATAAATGGCAAACCATTACGGCCAACAATGCATATGAAAGCGAATTAGGACGTATTACGCAAATCCAAGTCGTAGCAATGTCAGGCAGAAAGAACACCTACACGGTTTCTTACACTATTGAGCAATCCAATGTGGACACCCTGCAAATGATTTATATCCAATCCGATTCATTGGAGGGCTTTAATGCATATACTACGGATTACTACATCTACCTCACACCTGGAGACTCTGTAGCACCTGCCATTGCTTGGCAAGAGGGTGATGCTTACCAAAAGGTGACTTCTGAGTTGCTGCCATACAAGGTGGCTGAGAACCAAATCGGTTGGAAGCAAGTGCTGAAAGTGCAAGCGCAGAATGGTCAAACGCGCGTATATACCATTTACTTCTTATATAGCCGCGTGCTTTCTTCTAACACGGACTTGCTCAACATCTACGTCAATGGTCAACCTTTTGAGGGCTTTGCTCCTGAACGTTATAGCTACACCTATGACGTGCCAGAGGGCGGAACTTTGCCTAACGTGTTTGTTGAGAAAGCAGAAGCAACACAAACGGTAAATATCGAGCATGGCGACATCACACGTATCACCGTTACTGCGGAAGATACACAGTATCAAGCCACTTACACGATTACTTTCAACTATTTGCAATCGCCATACTCATACCTCAAAGCTATCTATCAAGATGGAGAATTATTGGAGGGCTTCCGTCCGGATTCATTCCTATATAATGTCACGTTGCCTTATGGTACAATCACATTGCCTAACTTCACCTATGACTTAGGCAAAGAGGGACAAACCGTGAGTGTGGACACTTTTGTGGTTGAAACGGATGAGCAAACGTTAACCACACTACGTTTTGCGGTTACTGCACCTGACCCAATGTATTCTTCGGAATACGATGTGCGTATCATTGTGGCATTTAACGACAACTGTAACCTGCAATCGCTCCGCGTGAAGGGCCAACTCATTGAGGGATTTGATCCTGAGATTACGAACTACACCCTCACTTATCCGATAGGCACTACCCCTGATGAATTGGCAACTCTGGCTGATATTGAGGCAATTGCGGAAGATGTCAATGCTACGGTGACTATCACTCCGAACGGCGTAAACTTCATCATTCAAGTGAACGCACAAGATGGGGAGCATGCACGCGTTTATACCATTGAGCAAGTAATCTTGTCAAGCAGCAATGCATTGTTAGAGGGCATTTATTTGGATGGAACACTCATTCGCGGCTTCGATGCTAAGGTATTTGAATATATTTATTACGTCACCGATGCACAACCTGCGGTTGAGGCTATCCCACAAGATCCTAACGCAATAGTGGAATACTCCATGTACACTGCGGGACAACCGTTCTATATCTACGTCACTGCACAAGATGGCACGGAGCAGATTTATACGATTAACTTCCTTATTTCCGAACTTCAATCTGCTAAAACTCCTACTGCTAGCGATGTGCTTATCAAGCGCATAGCGGGTACGATGGACTTTGCTGTGGCTACTATTAGAAAGAATGTCTCCATTGGTATTTATTCGGAGAACGGTCATTTGATTTTCCATAGCAAACTTACAGAAAGCAATCCAAACACTGCCATCATTGGCACGAATGCGGATGGTTCGGATCGCCTTTTGGATGTTACGGAAGCGGAAACGCATTTCACGTTGCCAGCAGTGAATCGCACCTTTATTTACGTTTTCTTTGAGAACGAAAAGAACCGCATCACGTCTGGTAAGATCATGATCCGCAAGTAACACTCTCCTATCGCCTATAGCCCATAGCCTATAGCCTATAGCCGATAAACCATAACCTCAAAAAAGCACTCCGCGTGAGTGCTTTTTTTTGTAACATTTACTTAAGATTCAGCGGGCGAGCGTAGCGAGTGCTAGCGGTGGCAATAAAATCAGAGTCGTTGTAATAAGATTTATTTAGATTTCTCGCGCTTCGCGCGTAGGAACTTCTCTCCCCACCTCATCGCCTCATCACCTCATCGCCTCATCGCCTTATCACCTTATCGCCCCATCGCCTTATCGCCTTATCGCCTCATCACCTCAAAAAAACATATCATTTCTTTTGTTTTTTTTACCGCTCATTATTAATTGTTCATACGCGCGCGTAAAGAATTTGCTAATTCAAACACTTTTTATTAATTTTGCACGATTTTTCGGCTTTGTGCAATGCCATTTAATCCGATAAATCTTAACAAACAGCACTTTTTGCTTAACAATTATCAAGTCCGCAAAAATAGAGTAGGAACACGGTTACCCCCACTTATTCCCCTTTATTTGCCCCTTGTCTCCATCGGAACCTCATCGAGACCTCATCGAGACCTCATCGAGACCACACCGAAGGATCACCGAAGAACAACCGAAGGATGAGCATAGGATAAGCATAGGATTAGCGGAAGAGCAGAAGTAGATAAAAGCAGATAAAATGATTAACGATTAATACTAACGAACGTGAAACAAACTTTACGACATATATTCCTTCTCCTTGCCCTTTTCGTGGCAACCACCCCCGCATGGGCAGAATGTTATATAATTGAAAATCAAGAAATAACATTACAATATAAAGATAGAGATAGTAATGGTACTGGTGTGAGTCAAACCATCGATTTTAGCAATGGTGCAACATTATCATTTACATATTATATTGAAAAATGGGCAGGAGGAGAACATAGATTAATTGTAGAAGGTTGGGATGGAACTAAATGGAATCAATTACTTAACGAAGATATTAAACACCAAACAAGCTCCAAAACTGCAACTAAAGATGTAACCAACTATTCAAAAATTAGATTCACACGAAAGGCATATAAAGGTGTAACATCTGTAGATGCGGGAAAACAAACAATTAAAGTCACTAATATTGACATCACTCGTGTCGTTTCTATTTCCGCTTCTCCGACCCCTCTCCCATCCTTTCCTCCAACCGCACTCAATACAACTTCAGCACCTCAAGAAGTTACTGTCACATATTCCAATATCGGAACTGATTCTCACATAACATCCACTAACTCAACGGATTTCAGCATTAGTCCAACATCTACCACTTTTGACCAATGTACAGGAAGAGCTACCTTCTACATTACTTTCCACCCAAAAGGCACAACTGGCGGAACAAGAACAGGTTCTTTCACCATAGCAGGACGTGAAGCAGGTTCTTCCACTGACAAAAAATCTATCACTATTAACGTCAGTGGTACTGCTAAAGGTTTACCTGAACATACATGGATTGGCGCAAAGGAATATATGGTGGACCAAACGATTAATCTATCCGAACTATGGACATCTAAAAGCACAGGAGCACGCACATTTCGTGTAGTGGAATTCCAAGAAACTGGTACTAACAACGAAGACGGTGTTACACCTACTACCCAGTTAATCACCTCTACAGCTAATGGTTATACCCTCAAACTTGGAAAATCGGGCATACTCAAACTTGCAATGGACCAAGTAAATGATGATATTTATTCTGCGCATAGTAGCGAAATCACCATCACTATCAGCAAGCACACCCCTACTTTCACTTGGAAAGCACCTATATATTTCAATACTACCACCACAGACTTTTTCAGCACCAACAACAAACAAACAGCTATAAAAATTGAAAGTCAAACAGATCCAGAGGTAGCCAATCTCCATTTCAACCCCAATGACGAAAACGACAAGTATACTTTAGACTTGACAGCCTACAACAAAATCAACCCTACAACGCTTGTTCCGTATTCTACTACTATCAAAGTTTCACAAGGCGAGAATTATTATTGGAAATACAAGGATGATACCAAAACTATCACACCTACCGACAAAGGCAACAACCATGTACCTTTCACAATAACCCAACCAAACCTATCTAACTTCCAAACTAATATAGCAGGCGACATGGAATGGGATAATGGCATCAAATTGGGAAATCGTTTGCGTGTATTAGATTTCAGTGATCAATATATCATCATCACTTTCACTGGAATTCCAGATAAATTAACCTTTGAAACAAGTGTTGATGCAGACGCGACATCACAAAAAGACAATTCAGTAGAATTAGGCGGAAAATTCTTCTACATCCTACAAGGAACAAGTGAAAGTAATCTAAACAACCAAATATGGGAAAGTTATGATAAAAGTAATAATGTAGAGATACAGTTACAACCTTCCACACGTTGTTTAAAACTATGTTATACTGGTAATTATCGCGGTTGGTTCAGAAACGTCACCGTCACCGAACGTAATGAATTAGTAGCAGTTGAAGTAGCAGACACCACCAAGGATGTTACAGCTTTGTCCTTCGGTGCAGTACAGGTCAACCAACAAAAACAATTGAATTTCGCCCTCAGATATGCAAATGCAGGATATAAAGTGACACTTGCAACCGAACCTAACAACAACCATTTTACTATCTCCCCTAACCACTTCACGAATACGATTGGTGGAGAAAAATCTGGCACTACCGATGCTATCACCGTCACCTATCACCCTACATCCGACAAAGATAACGACAACTGCCTGCTTATCATCAGCGACGAAATGGGAGATAAAGACACCATCCAAATCACTGCCTCATCCTACAAGGCAACGCAAGAACTCGCATGGCGCGAAGATTTTAGAGAGGTAGAGAAACCATTTATCCGCCTCAAAGACGGACAAATCACCAATGCGGCTACTGCTTCAAGCCAACTGCAAGTCAAATACACATCCAGCAATGACGAAGTCATTACCACAAACTCTGACGGTACTATCCTTATCCCTAAAGCAGCTGGTGAAGCTACTATCACCGCCTCGCAAGCTGGAAACGAAGCATGGTATCCTGCCGAATCCATCACCAAAACATTCATTGTCACAGACAAACTCCTGCAATACATCATATGGAATGACCCACTAACCAATCTCGTTAAAAGCACTGATAATCAAACTATCCCGCTCACCGCGCAAGTATATCTGCAAACAGAGGACGAAACAGCACCTATTCTAAGTCCAGAACAGACTGCACGTCTCACATACACCAGCGGCAACAGCAATATCGTATCTGTCCAAGGCAACCAACTCGCTATTCACGCAGTGGGACAAACCACGCTTACCGCGCACGTACCCGCTTTAGGTGAAGAATATGCTGAAGCAACTCTAACTGTCCCCGTCATTGTTCGACCTGAAACGGCAGGCTGCGAAGATATACTGCTCTACGAGCAACACGACCAAATCCAGTTCTTCCAAGGAAATCTCTATGAGATTGTCAAAGACCCTATACAACTTGACCGCACCAAAGGTATCCCAGGATATCTCGTATTTGACCACTATGGCCTATCTTGGAATCTCGTAATACAATACTACCACGCAGAAATTCGCGTAGAAGAATCCACCGACAACGGCAATAATTGGTCAACTATCACAACCATCAAACCAGTCAAAGACCAAACCAACCAATCTAAGATACCTCTCTCGCGCAATGCAACACATATTCGATTCGCACGAAATTACGGAGGTCAAGGTTATCAATTCTTGCAAAACATACAGGTGTACCCTGCACAATTCATAGAGGCACTTGACACCGAACATCGCACACCAATCACGGAGATTGACTTCGGGCAAATCACTGTGGGTAGTAAAGAAGAGCGCACCTTCCTCCTTGATTACTCCAATATCAAATACGAACTATCGCCTGTGCCCTCATCATCAGAGGTAACTGCCACACCCAATACGTTTGGTGTATGTAGTGGCTTTGGCACTGAAACAATCAATGTCACATGGCTTCCAACCCAGATTAATAACAATGCTACCGAAACCATCACCTTTACCGATCCTAATTCACGGATGCAGACAACAGTAACCCTCAAAGCCACTGTGGCACAAGGCACGCAAAACTTAAATTGGACTGCGCCAACAACAATTGACAATTGCAATGACGTTGATTTTCCTACCCATACTACTGCCGACCTGCCAATAACTTGGACAGTCATTGAGGGAGAAAAACATGCACAATTTGTGAACGGTTTGCTTGAGATTTATAGTAGCGGAGTTATCACTATCCAAGCCTCACACCCAGGAACTGAAAACTACAAACCTTTCACTAAAGAATATTCTAATATTGAAATTGTATTTCAACTCATATTCGTTGGTACAGAAAATGATGAGTGGGAGAATCCTGCTAACTGGGCTATGTGTCGTCTTCCACACCCCACCGAAGTCATCACCATCGCTGCCCCTGCTACCTTATCTTCTCACGCCACTGTGAACGGTATCAAATTCGCAGATAGTGAAGAAGAAGCAAACTCCCTCCATATCACCTCTACAGGAGGACTTACCCTTGGCGAACAAGGCATTACAAACGCAGCCGACAATGGAAGCAGCCTCGTTATTGACAATACATATGATGGCGCAGGATTCTTACGCATTGATCCTGAATACCAAGGTACTACACGCCTCACCATGCGCTATCAAACAAAATCTACATTGGATAACGGTGCCAACTCAGATGCCGATTGGCAATACATCGGTGCTCCGGGAAACGATTGCTCCATCTATGTGGACTACAACACGTGGCTGTACAAATTAGATGAACAAAAAAAGGATTGGGAACTGCAAGCACGCACTGCCGATGTCGATTTAATACCTTTTGAGGGCTATGCTATCACACAATATGGAAAACCCACCTATGAGTGGACTGCCAACTTCACCAACGCAAATTGCACCATTCCACTCACTTACTCCAAGGGCGGACGTAGTGGACGACATATCTTTGCAAATAGCTACACAGCCCCTATTGATGTGAAAGCATTAGATGGACTCATCACCTACCATGAAGGAGAACAAGACCGCTTCCGCATTGAACAAACCGTGTATATCTTCAATTCTGGTTCATGGAACGATTGGAACACACAACCACAAAAGGGCGATGACACTCCTGGGCAATACTATGCTATCCCTATTGCCGCAGCTGCTGCAAATTACCTTTCTGAAGAGCAAACCGTTATTCCACCTATGCAGGGATTTTATATGCGCGTGCGCTCAAAAACACCATTAGATCAATTAAATGATGCCACCGAACAAGTAGGTCAAATCCTATTGGATTATAATACAGTAGTCATGGGCGATAATCATAAGATGAACACCGCTATGCGTGCTCCACAACGCCATGTGCCCACCCCGAACCAGAACTTCCAACGCATACGCATACAAGCCACCAGTGCCAACAGTGGTGCTGACCGCTTGTATATCATCCAAGATGAAATCAACACCCGCAAATACAACAATGGATATGATGCTCCCAACCAAACAACAAACGGAATTGTAAACATCTACACCAACGAATCCTTTGGTAAAATGGAAGTATCTTGCTCCGATAACATTGATAGTCTCTATATCGGTTTCATGGCAGGCGAAGATAGTCTTTACACCCTCACTTTTGGCGCGCAACGTGGAGAAATCTACCTCAAAGACTTGCAAAACGATAGCATCATCCATATGCTCAATGGCAAACAATATCACTTTATTGCCACACCTCACTCCACAAACGACCTCCGCTTCCAAGTACTGCTACACCCCGATTTCAACTACGATTTTTCAAAGGAAGAGAAGGATGAAATTATTACCAACGTCACCGATATACCTGCCACACAAGTTTGGTCAGATGGCAAAATCGTATATATAGCAAATGCTCCTATCAATAGCACTGCCAAAGTATTTAACATCAGTGGACAAGCATTGCTAAGCACTACTATAAACTGCATGCCATACACCCTCAACCTATCGCACTTATCTGCGGGCGTATATATGCTGCAACTCAATAATAAAGTATATAAATTCGTTTGCAAATAAGGATTTGAAACATCTCTACTACATATTACTATTCATCGGCTTCATAGGGGCAACACCCGCTATGCAAGCACAGATTTTTAGTACCGCAGAGTGTGCTAATCCATTCCAAACTACATCACACTACAGCTACTCGCAACCATCATTCCGAAGTACAAGTAGCTATAGCACATCCTATGAAATACCCACCAATGATTTCCCTGCTACTCCTCAATATAGGGCTGGGCGTTTCCAAACAGCAGCAGCAAGATTGGGCAATGGCACATTGGCTGATGATGCAGGATATATTTCTACACGTCCACGCCAATTTACAGGTGATGACGTGCTATACGATGAAGATGATGGCTCCACCCAAGCTCCACCTCAAATTGCTCCGCTGGGATTTGGTTGGGATGTAATCATTCTGCTCATGCTTATGGCAGCAGCCTACGTGCTATACCTTCGCCGTCGCACGACATAAAATATCAAGAAATGCTATAACCACAAAAAAAAGAGAACCTTTTCGGTTCTCTTTTATTATTGTTCTCTACGATAAATTACTTATCGTCATGCGCATGCAGCGATTGAACATAGATAGCGTGCATCATTTTCTCACGCTTAATCTCTGATGGCTTTGAGAATTGTTGACGACGACGAAGCTCTTTAACAACACCTGTCTTGTCGAATTTGCGTTTGAATTTCTTAATCGCGCGCTCGATGTTCTCACCTTCTTTTACTGGAACTATGATCATTGCATACACCTCCTTCTCTTGTTCTCTCCAGGCAGTCAGCCCGTTCTGAGTGATAGCGGATGTTTAAGTCTCCCGCCTGACCTTTTTATTCGTTAATATTCTATAAACTCTAAACTAAAAATCCCACCTAACCTTTGTTAGGCGGGATTTTCGTACCCAGAGCCGGGGTCGAACCGGCACAGGGGTGAACCTACTGGTGTTTGAGACCAGCGCGTCTACCGATTCCGCCATCTGGGCTTGCTCTTTTCCAAAAGCGACTGCAAAATTACTGCTTTTTTTTGACATGACCAAATAAAAATGCAAAAAAGTGCAGTATTTTTGCACTTTTTTGCATTTATCGGCTAATTTTGGGTAAAATCCCCTTAGCAAGCACAATCTTCATATTGTTTTCACATCACAGCTGAGCAATGTTGGCGAAGCGGAATGGTTGTCTATGTTGTTAGAAAACAATCACTGCGCCAGCAGTTGGCGTACTACCATATTGATGGTTTTACCTTCGGCTTTACCTGCGAGCTGTTTGGTGGCAACACCCATCACTTTGCCCATGTCTTGTGGACCAGCAGCCCCCACTTGAGCAATGATACCCTTCAGCACTTCGCGCAACTCGTCTTCGCTCATCATAGCAGGCAAGTAACGCTCAATAATAGCGCATTGAGCCATTTCATCCTCTGCCAACTCAGGGCGATTAGCTTGGCGAAACATCTCAGCAGCTTCTTTGCGTTGCTTCACCATCTTTTGCAGAATCTGCAAAGCACGGTCATCGTGCAACTCACCATCACCTCCTTTGGCAGTTTTTGCCTCCAAGAACTCTTTCTTAATACCACGCAGCGCATCCAACGCCACCTTATCCTTTGCGAGCATCGCTTTCTTAATATCCTCGCTAATTTGATCAAATAAATTCATACTATTTATAATTTGACTATTTACTTACAATTTACATGCTATTTAAACGTTAAGTTGTTTACAAAAAAATCAACTGCACTAATATATATACTGGCAAAAGCACACACAACGAGAATTGCCACATATATCTGAAGAACGATGGCATCTTTATCCCTCTGCGCTCTGCAATTGCTTTAACCATAAAGTTTGGTCCATTACCAATATATGTCATTGATCCAAACATCACCGAACCCAATGATATAGCTTTCAGCAAGATCTCTGGTACTCCAGCCACCATATTTCCTCCAAAAACTGCTAACTGCTCTGCTGGTAAGCCCATGGCTACACTATGGAAAGCCACCGCTGTAGGTGTGTTATCTAAGAAACTAGACAAAGCACCTGTTGCATAATAGAAATGCCATACCTCGCTCAAGCCCAAAGCAGCTGCATGCTCACGTAAATAGGTCAGAACAGGTGTCATAGTCACAAAGATACCCAAGAACAAGATGGCCACCTCTGTGATAGGCATCCATGAGAACTTATTCTTCTTGAAACGAACCTCACGTGTAGTTGTCAGCAAACTCAATCCTGTCAATAGCAACAATACTATTTCTCGCAAATGAACCAACCAGATAGGTGCATCCGTAACTTCCATTGCAGGAATATAACTACCATTAATGAATGCAACCGATAATACTACACCTATCAAATAGATGAAATTCACACTACCATATAGGCGGAGGGGACTAAACTCACGTGCATCTGCCGACAAAGCAGTCCAATGCTCTTTTTTATAGAAATAAGTATCTATAATAAAATACAATAACAACAAAATAGCACCCGTGGTCAGCCACTCTGGTATCAGATTCAAGAACCATACGAATGGTGCTCCACGCAAATACAACATAAACAACGGAGGATCACCCAATGGAGTTAACAATCCTCCACAGTTAGCCACCAATGCAATAAAGAATAATATCGTATGCACCTTATGTTCGCGTTGCTGGTTCGTGGCAATCAAAGGACGTATAAGCAACATCGCTGCACCCGTAGTTCCCATGATGCTTGCCAATAGCCAACCTATCCCCAAAAACAACGTATTCACCCATGGCTTGGCCTTAATATCGCCCTCCAGATGGATGCCACCTGTAATGATAAACAACGCACCCAGCAATACAATGAAGGGCACATAATCATTAATCATCTGGTGATATAGTTCATGTCCTAATCCTCCGCCAATCAAGCAAATAGCCGTAGGAACTGATAGCAATAAAACAACTATCAACTTATTGAGATTACTTTCCCAATACTTTTCTGCTTTTATAGGTCCTATAGCAATCGCCAACAGCATCAGCCCAAAAGGAATCATGCTCCATATGCTATGAACAAAATTTTCCATAATTAATTCTGTTTAAACTACTCATTGCAAAAACCATGCAAAGGTAGTGGTTTAACAAAGATTTAACAAGAGCAATTGGTAGGAAAGATTGAGCAAATTGTACACTCTCTTGCACTAATCCAATTTCAGCACTGCCAAGAATGCCTTTTGCGGCACTTCGACATTACCAATTTGCTTCATGCGCTTCTTACCTTTCTTCTGCTTCTCCAGCAGTTTGCGCTTACGGCTCACATCACCGCCGTAGCACTTAGCAAGGACGTCTTTGCGCACTTGCTTCACCGTCTCGCGGGCAATAATTTTCGCACCGATAGCCGCTTGGATGGCAATGTCAAACTGTTGGCGAGGCAACAATTCCTTCAGTTTCTCGCACATACGGCGACCAAAACTCTCTGCATTATCGCGATGCGTCAGTGTGGACAACGCATCCACCTGCTCGCCATTGAGCAATATATCCAATTTCACAAGGTTCGATGGACGGAAACCATTGTGGTGCCAGTCGAACGAAGCATATCCCTTGGAGATAGACTTCAGTTTATCGTAGAAGTCAATCACTATCTCGCCCAATGGCATGTCGTAGAGGATCTCCATACGGTCGCCCGAGATATATTCTTGCTTCACCAGTTCGCCGCGCTTACCGAGGCACAAGGTCATGATTGGACCAATAAAATTGCTGGTTGTAATCACACTGGCACGAATATATGGTTCCTCAATACGGTCAATGGCAGTAATATCGGGCATACCCGCAGGGTTGTGCACCTCTACTTTCTCGCCGTCTTTGGTATAGACATTATAGCTTACGTTCGGCACAGTGGTAATGACGTCCATATCAAACTCACGGTCCAGACGCTCTTGCACAATCTCCATGTGCAGCAATCCCAAGAATCCGCAGCGGAAACCGAATCCCAACGCCACTGATGACTCAGGTGTAAAGGTCAAGGCTGCATCATTGAGTTGCAGTTTCTCCAGCGAAGCACGCAAGTCTTCATAGTCCTCTGCCTCAATAGGATACACACCCGCGAAGACCATCGGCTTGGCTTCTTCGAAGCCCTCAATAGCTTCTGCACAAGGGCGAGCCACGTGGGTAATGGTATCACCCACTTTCACTTCGGTAGAGGTCTTGATCCCCGAAATGATGTATCCCACATTGCCTGCCGAGATAGTTTTCGCAGGTTGCATCTCCAACTTCAGCACACCTATCTCATCGGCATCGTACTCCTTGCCTGTATTGAAGAAACGTACTCGGTCATTGGTATGCATAGTACCATTTACCACCTTGAAGTAAGCAATGATTCCTCGGAAAGGATTGAACACCGAGTCAAACACCAAGCATTGCAATGGTGCTTCAGGGTCGCCTTCGGGTGGAGCAATGCGCTCGATAATAGCATCTAAAATCTCAGGCACGCCATCGCCCGTCTTAGCCGAGCAGCGCAAAATCTCTTCGCGCTTGCAACCGAGCAGGTCGATGATTTCATCTTCCACTTTCTCGGGCATAGCAGAATCCATATCGCACTTGTTCATCACGGGGATAATCTCCAAGTCATGTTCCAATGCCATATATAGGTTGGAGATTGTCTGTGCTTGTACACCTTGTGAGGCATCTACAATCAAAAGAGCACCTTCGCATGCAGCGATGGAGCGACTCACCTCGTAGGAGAAGTCCACGTGTCCCGGAGTATCAATCAAGTTGAGCGTATAGCCCTTATATTGCATTTGGATGGCGTGCGACTTAATAGTGATACCACGCTCTTTCTCCAAGTCCATATCATCCAGCACTTGATTCTCCATCAAGCGTTTATCTACTGTAGCTGTATATTCAATCAAGCGGTCCGCCAGAGTGGACTTACCATGATCGATGTGAGCAATAATACAAAAATTCCGTATATTCTTCATATAGTTTATTATGAGCTATGAGTGACAAGTTATGAGTTGCACCTTCCACTCCCAATTTATAATCGGGTGCAAAGGTAGTGTTTTTTTCTGACATATGCAAAAAAAATGGTCACAAGGGGCGATTTTTATATAAAGTAGTAGAAAGTGTACAGTGCCCACTTTACATTATTTCAGACTTCTCGAGGATAATAATCGCATAGCGAATGATAACGGAGTGTCATACGGATTGCAAGGATAAAGAATAGGAATAAAAAATAAAGTTACATTATTCCACTACTAATATTTGCACAATTCAGAAAAAAGCAGTACCTTTGTCGGTCGTTTTGACAACAACACAAAATATTAACTATTAGTTACTCACTATTAACAACCATGCAAAAGCAACATGTAGTAGTTCGCTTCTGTGGCGATTCGGGTGACGGCATGCAATTGACCGGCACCATGTTCGCCTCGCTAAGCGCAATCTTGGGCAACGAGATTAGTACGCTGCCTGATTTTCCTGCTGAAATTCGCGCACCACAAGGTACATTGGGTGGCGTCAGCGGTTTCCAAGTTCAGTTAGGTACGGGTGTCTATACCCCTGGTGATCAAGCCGATGTGATTGTAGCCATGAACGCTGCCGCACTGAAAGTGTGTGCCCTGGGTTCGAAATTCAATCAGGCAGGTGCACAGTGGAAAGAGAGTGAATCTATGTTCAAACGCGATGCAGTCATCATCGTGGACACCGACTCGCTTACCGCCAAAGATTTGGAAAAAGCACTCTATCAAACAGACAATCCATTTACCGAGTTAGGTATCCCCGAGTCGGTACAAATCATACCCGTAGCCCTGACAACCCTCACCAAAGAGGCACTCAAAGACATGGGCTTGGACAACAAATCGGTACTCAAGTCGCGCAATATGTTCGCCTTGGGACTCGTATGCTGGCTCTTCAACCGCCCTGTAGATAAGGCCGTTAGTTTCTTGGAGGGTAAGTTCCAAAAGAAGCCTCAACTCATCGCACCCAACGTGAAGGTACTGACCGACGGCTTCAACTATGGCAACAACCTCGCGCTGAACATACAAACGATGAACGTGGAGAAATCCAACGAACTCTCTAAAGGCACCTACACCTCCATCGCAGGCAACAAAGCCACCGCATGGGGATTGATAGCTGCTGCGGAGAAATGTGGCAAACGCCTCTTCTTGGGTTCCTACCCTATCACTCCTGCTACCGACATCATGCACGAGCTTGCAGCCCGCAAAGACATGGGCGTGATGGTGGTGCAAGCCGAAGATGAGATAGCCGGTGTCTGCACCGCTATTGGTGCGGCTTTCGCAGGCGATCTGGCTGCCACCAGCACCTCTGGTCCTGGTCTGAGTCTCAAGTCCGAGGCGATCGGATTGGCTGTAATGGCAGAGTTGCCATTAGTAGTAATAGACGTACAACGCGGTGGTCCAAGTACGGGGCTGCCAACCAAGACCGAGCAAACCGACCTCATGCAAGCCCTCTACGGCCGCAACGGCGAGTGCCCTGCTGTGGTCATGTCGGCATCGAGCTCCGCCAACTGCTTTGAATACGCATATCAAGCCAGCAAGATTGCATTGGAGAACATGACTCCTGTTATCCTGCTCACCGATACCTATCTGGCAAACGGTACAGGTCTGTGGCGCATACCACAACTGGGCGAGCTGCCTGAGATTAAGCCACAAGGCGTGCCTGAAGAACTGAAGGGACACTACAACCCCGCTCTGCGCGACGAGCGCGGCGTGCGCTACTGGGCTTATCCGGGTATGGAGGGTTATGAACACCGCAATATAGGTCTGGAGCGTGATGCACAAAAGGGTACTATCTCTACCAACCCTGAGAACCACCAACAAATGGTTCGCACCCGTCAAGCGAAGATCGACCAGATAGCAAACCAAATTCCACTCTTGCAAGTACAAGGCAATACCGATAGCGGCACCCTGCTCATCGGATGGGGAAGCACCGAAGGACACCTGCATGCAGCAGCCAACGAACTGGGTTGCGCATTGGCACATTTCAACTACATCAACCCACTGCCTAAGAACACCGAGGAGGTTCTGCGTCAGTACAAACATCTGATTGTCTGCGAATTGAACAACGGACAGTTTGCTGCATACTTGCGCTCGAAGTTCGAGGGTCTGCGCATAGAGCAATACAACGAGATGACTGCACAACCATTTGCAGTGGATCGCATAGTTAACTTTGTTAAAAACGCCTTTTAATCTACATACATTCTATGGAAGCAAGTCAATTCAAAAGTGATCAATATGTAAAGTTCTGCCCAGGTTGTGGTGACCATGCTATCTGTATGGCACTGCAAAAAGCAATGGCGCAGATAGGTATTCCTACGCACCAAGTAGCAGTCATCTCGGGTATCGGTTGTTCGAGCCGTATGCCTCACTACCTGAACACCTACGGTTTTAATACTATCCACGGTCGCGGCGGTGCTATCGCCACAGGCGTGAAGACCAGCCACCCCGAACTAAGCGTATGGCAGATGTCAGGCGACGGCGACTGTATGGCGATTGGCGGTAACCACTTCATTCATGAGATACGCCGCAATGTAGATCTCAATGTATGCGTATATAACAACCGTATCTATGGTCTTACCAAAGGTCAATATTCGCCTACCTCGCCTAAAGGTTTTATCAGCAAGTCCAGTCCATTCGGCACCGTAGAGCGTCCGTTCATCCCTGCCGAGTTGGTACTCGGCGCACGCGGCACCTTCTTTGCCCGCACACTGGATGTGGATATGCCTACCACTGTGGATTGTATGGTACAAGCCCACCAACACAAGGGTGCCAGCATCATCGAGTGTCTGGTCAACTGCGTGATCTTCAACCATGGTACCCATGCATGTATTGCCGACCGCGAGACACGTGCCGACCGCTCTATCGTACTCCGCCACGGCGAGAAGATGATCTTCGGCAAAGAGAAAGACAAAGGTTTGGCACTGGACTATAGTCAAGGTATAATCCCTCAGATTATCGTTATACCTGCTGATGACGAGCGCGTTCTCACCCACGATGCCACCATGCAAGACCCTACCCTACACCGCATGCTCGCTATGATGGGACAAGAGGGCGACACCACCCTGCCTATCGCACTCGGCGTGATACGCAATGTAGAGGCAGAATCATACGACGAGGCTGTCAATCAACAGATTAACGAAGTACGCGAGAAAAGCAAAGCCAAGACCTTCGACCAACTAACCCAAACGCTGGAGCAGTGGGAAGTGTAGGTTGGTGTTTAGAGAACGCTGCGCTACTGTTTAGTGTTTAGAGATTATAGTATATATGAGAAGATTTGTTATTATATTTGCATTAATTGCGACTACCATTTTTAGTGCCAATGCCCAAGTCGCCAATGATAGTACGACCACCACAGCGGAAAAAGAGAGCCTAGTGATGAAAGTAGAGAATTGGTATGCAGAAAACATGAACTACTTGAGTATCACACTATTGATGACCGTAGAATCTTCGTTTATCCCATTTCCAAGCGAAATTGTAATCCCTCCCGCAGCTTATGTGGCAGGTAAGGAAGATAGCAATTTGCATGTGACAGATAACTATATTCTCAATGTGTTGCTGATTATTCTTTTTGGTACAATAGGTGCACTCTTAGGAGCAATAATCAATTATGTATTATCCCTTTGGCTAGGTCGTCCAATTATATATGCTTTTGCAGATAGCAAGATTGGACATCTGTGCCTACTATCTTCCGAAAAAGTAAAAAAAGCAGAAGACTATTTCAATGACCATGGAAAAGTGTCCACCTTTGTAGGACGTTTGATTCCTGGTATTCGCCAATTAATCAGTATTCCTGCTGGATTATCCAAAATGCATTTTGGACAATTTTTGCTATATACATTCTTAGGTGCAAGCATTTGGAATGTCATTTTGGCACTGCTGGGCTATATCGCTCATGGACAAATGGATCTCATCCATGCGTATAGCCATGAACTTAGCATTGCTATCATAGCATTACTCGCTATTGTAGTTCTATACTTCATAGGAAAATTGATAATCAAAAAAGTGAGAAAATAATAATAATTACTTTCTTGCCCACCCCAAAACAAAAACGCTTATTCGGCAACCCCGAATAGGCGTTGTTAATTTCATGCAGGATAGCATAGTGGCACCAGATGTAACCACATCATCAACCAGCAAAATGTGCTTGTTCTTCCACTCCTCTGGATAACGAATGGCAAAAATATCAATCACATTCTTTTGGCGATTTTCAAAACGAGAACGCGACTGATGTGGGTTATTCTGTACACGATATAAATGTTCTGTATCAATGGGAACATGCAAAACGTCGCTCAACCCCTTACAGATATATTCCGCTTGATTAAACCCACGAGTGCGTAAACGCCGAGGATGAAGAGGAATGGGTACTAAATAATCTATATCTTCAAAAATATCGGTATCAATATATTCACAAGCTGCTTCATAGCCTAAACGATAAAAAATTTCAGGTATGGGATGTTGACCAAATTTACCACGCTCAATAAGTTTGCGCAATATTTGTCCGCGTTCGCGATTATAATACGCAAACGCCGCACCTTGCTCATAGCGTATAGTGCGACGTTCTTTTTGTATTAGTTCTGCAAATTGTAAATCCAAACCATTTTGAGCAAGAATAGCATGCTCTGTGCGAGAAATCGTCTTTAAACAATTATCACAAATCGTATCTTCATCTCCCACTATTTTTTTTCCACATGCAGGGCAACAAGATGGAAAGAGCAATTCTAAGACCGCATTCCAGCAAGATGACAATACTGATGAAATCATACTAAAGCCTAACTACGCCTTCAACCATTCCATTAGTTGATAACGCTTATCCACTATGGCAGCTATCGCTAAACCCAATAGCCATCCAAATAATAATGCTATCGCTATCATACGAATGGGATGATTCACTGCGATAGGGTCTAAAATAAAATGCGATTGCAATACCACAGGAGCGGTGCACACCGCAAAACGTGCTCCTGCATACTCACGTGTACGAAACTCCTTATAGATATCTTCTAAAAATAAATTTACCTCTCGATTTCCTACAATCAGCCCTTTCTCCCATGCATCAAACTGCACCTGTTGAACATTCATTGTTGCAAAATAAAATTGCGAGGTCAAACTATCTAACTTCTCAATCTGAAGTTTGTGAAACTGAGCTTCACGCAGTGCTTGCGCTTGAAAATCTGTAAACAACAATTGAAAATATGGACGATTATTCAAATAATCAATCATCGCTTGCTCTACTGTCAACAAATCATTAGGGGACTTTGTACGGAATTGCAGAGCTATCATATGAGGCATATGCACCGATAAAGTATCCATACGAGATACCTTTTGGCGATAATCTACTACATCTACTGTACTATCTGCCAATAAATCAATGACATCATATGCAGCAAAATGGGATAACCTATTTGCCTTGTTAGCATCAATGCCCAATAAAGCAGCTGTATTTTGATGCTCAAATGCATTATTCACCTTACCCAAAGCCTCAAATTCACAGCGCACCATCTCGTTGCTCACACCATTCAATGTTGCAATAGCATTGGCTTCATACATACGATTGTTAGGACGAGAATAATACAAAGCAGCTGCCACACACATAACAACGACAATCAGCACCACCCACCACTGACGGTAAGTGAGCCGAATCATATCGCCCAATCTACGCAATAGCCATAAAATAACATTCCAAATGCTTCGTACTACTGCTTTGCAAAAATCAAAAAGATTCATTTCGCGATGTTCCATACCCTATTTATTTTCTACCACGCATCCAACCTCTAAAACCTGCACTTTTATTCTCGGTGGAAGAAGTTTCTGCGGACGAAGTGGATGGTTGAGCTACTGTTGGTATTACCTGCAAATCAATTTCAACAGGACCATCCTCATCAAAATTAATGATTCCTTCCTCATTTTGGGCATCTACGGTTAGCGGCATATTTACTGTTGGTGTAGGAGGAGTCTCTACGTTCTTAGTCGCAGTTGGATAATAAGAATCGATAGCTTCTTCTATCGTTTTCTTTCCCACCACATCATTCAACCCAGGAATATCCGACACTTCATATCCTGTTGCGATTATTGTTACACGCACTTTATCCCCCAATTCGTCATCAATGGATATACCCCATTGCACTTCTACATCATCGCCCATCTCACGTACAAAAGCATGCACTTGATCCATTTCTGAAGTTATAATAGGATTAGATTCAGAGCAATAAAGTTGCAACAACATACGCTGAGCACCATGCACATCATTGTTTACTAATGGCGAATGTAGGGCTTCATGAATAGCCTGCGTAATACGTCCTTCTCCACTAGCACTTCCCACACTCATAATCGCAACATTACCATTCTTTAGTGTATTATACACATCAGCAAAGTCGGTATTGATATAACCAGTGTAAGTAATAATTTCTGCAATGGAGCGTGCCGCATTAGCTACCACATCATCAGACTTAGAGAATGCATTAAGCAATGTAAAATCAGGATATATATCCAGCAATTTTTGGTTATTAATTACCAATATGGCATCCACATGCTCTGCTAATTTGGCAACACCTATCATCGCTTTTTTGATTTTCTTAGGTCCTTCAAAAGAGAAAGGAATGGTCACTATACCTACTGTAAGAATATTCATTTCACGTGCAACCTCAGCCACGATGGCAGAAGCGCCAGTACCAGTACCTCCCCCCATACCTGCGGTGACAAATAGCATCTGTGTACCATCATTTAATGCTTCTCGTATGCGTTCACGATTTTGTTCTGCATATTCTTGCGCTACTTCAGGTTTACCACCAGCTCCCCAACCAGGACCCAATTGCAATTTTGCAGGCACACTACTACGGTTTAGGCACTGTTTATCTGTATTACATACTAAAAATGTAACATCCTTTATCCCTTGTGAATATAAGTAGTTAACCGCATTACAGCCACCACCACCTACACCCATCACTTTTATGATAGCGTCTTGAGTAATCTCAAGCCCTAAATCATTAATTACATCGTACATAGTATAATTGATTTTTGATTATTCGGTTTGTGTATCAGTAAAAATAGTTAATGTTTGCTCTTCAAATTTCTTTCTCAGTTTGCGCAAATGCTTCAGCAGATCATCTTCAGGCTCCTCTTCAGGATGCTCTAAGCGATACGAATTACCCATCAGCAATGTTCCCACCAGTGAAGCGTAGTTCGGCGCACAATATTCATCAGGTGTATCGTTTGATAACCATGGGGCATGCGAACCATACATCACCTGCACGGATGTTTTGCTTTGCAAATACTCCTCAACACCATATAACATGGATGCACCACCTGTGATATATAACACAGAGATCGGAGGCAAAATATTCAGTTCTGCCATCAAAGGATTAAAAATTTGGTCAAGACGATTAGTAATTATTTCTGCCACATCTTTTGCGTAGATATTCAGCACACCATTGTCAGCCACAACAGCTGGAATACGAAAGAGATGATTTTTCTCTACTTGCTCCACCATAGCACAACCATACTGACATTTCAATCGCTCTGCATGTACTATTGAGATACCCAATTGCTCGATATCACGTGTGATATCATATCCACCTTGTGTTATTACCTTATTATATATGTAGCGATTTTCCTTATATACTGATAAGGTCGTTGTTTGCGCACCCATATCCAACACAGCTACGCCTTCTTGCCAATCCTCCTTAGATGCAAAAGCAGTCAATAGAACATCAGGGCGCGCATAACTACACTCAATATGTTTGGGAATACGGATAAAACTATCGTGAACTTTTTGCTCCAACTCTTTCTGGCCAACAAAGGCAGAATATCGTATTTCCAATAACTTAGCAGCCTGTTGCTCCGTAGGAACCTCTTGCTGAACATGACCATCTAAATTATAGTCTATTGGTACCAATCCTAATACAGACACATGGGGGTTGTGTACTTCCAACTTTTGTTTGCATTCTTTTTCCATCTCATCTAAAAGAGTCATTGGAATGGATTTTTTCTGAATCTGATTGCGTTTGGAAGTCACTTCCACTATCTTCATCGAACGCCCGCCCATAGGAACAAACACTTTCACTATCTCATCGCAATGAATACGATTTGCGAGTAATCGTAGCATCTCATTCACACCAAAACTAGCATTGCTAGTATTGCTTACAACCCCTCGTTGTACGCATGCTTTATTATTTTTTGCTGTCTCTGCTCCCAATATCCGTAATAAGCCATCTGGAGTCATCTCTGCTGCAATGGCCCGCAATGATCCTCCACCTAACTCTACTGACACCAATGGATGAGACATATTACCTTGTTTTTTCTTTGCCATAATTTCTTACTTATCACCAAAAGTTTCAACTTTATCAACACATCTACTCTCTACCAACAACCTGATTATCATAACGAAGATCATATTCGTGATAGGACTTATAGCCTATTTTATCAAAACCTTTGGTATATAGTTTATGTAACTTATTCAGTTTAGACTCATAATTAGTCAACTCTCCCAGAATAATATTCCCCATATCATCGTTTTGAGCTAATACCAGATGCTTAGGATTATGCACTTGAATATGTTTTATGCGTGGTTGCCAATAAGAATGATTAGTCAACCACAAGGCAAAATCTGCATATTCTTCCACAGCAGCTCGTTCTTCAATATTCCCTTTAAAAGTAGGTACTTCCACGCGAATAGAAGACCGATTTGGCATGATAGTACGGTTGTTATCCACATAATAGCTACCTGTAGTAGTAACTACCCGTAGAATGGGAACCCGTTGGGTTACACGCAAATACACACCACCACGTGGCGACTTAAAGCATACAGCATTGCGAATCATTTCATGATTCAATACACACTCTTCAATATCGTGACAATCAATATCATCCATTGCTTTTCCCGCAGGGGATAAACCAGAACGATAAATCAAATCACGTAACTCTGTTGTTTCCACAAACCGACGCTCAAGGCTATCGGTAATCTCCACCTTGAGCCATGCACAAGGTTCTGTCTTTGGCTGATGAGATGCACAAGAGGCGATGGTTAGCATCGCTCCCACCACCAACACGGCACTCACAGTTGCAATAATTGTTTTGATTTTCATAATTAAAGTATGTTTAAATTATAGTTGTTTTTATGCTATCTACCAATTGATCTATATCTCCCGCACCTAATGTTATCACTACGCACGGTTTTCCTATATGATTTACTTTTTCCCGCAAGTATGCTATCACTTCTTCTTTCGTTGCCACCATTATTTTTTTGCACAAATCACTCTCGTCATCGCTCATTCTTCGCTTTGCAACAATTTTATCTGCTAACCATTCGCTTGTCACGCCAGCGATGGGTTCCTCGCGTGCGGGATATATCGGCAACAATAACACTTCGTCCATCTTCATCAACACCGCAGCGAAGTCATCTGCGAAATCGCATGTTCGCGAGTAGAGATGAGGTTGAAAAACGCCTATTATGTATCGTTCCGGGTACAAACGTTTAACCGAATCAATGATTACTTTCAACTCCATCGGATGATGGGCATAATCATCTATATATGCCACCTGAGAAGTATTTACATGTACTGCAAATCGGCGACACACACCCGCAAAACTACGCAGTCCCTCACGTATAGTTTGTTCTGAGGCACCTAACAACCATGCTACAGCCATTGCGGCTACTCCATTTTCAATATTCACCCATGCAGGCACGCCCAACTGCATATCTTTCATAACCATTTTGGGCGTATGAAAGTCAAAAACAATTGCTCCATCGTGCACTTGCACATTATCTGCATAAAAATCCACTCTGTCATCTTCATGCTTCTCCTCATGAACTCCAGTATAGGTATATACAGTTGATTGCAACGACTGTACATCTAAACTCAAACCGTTTTTTATCACAATAGCCTTTTCTACTAATCTTGCATAGGAGGCAAAACTATTGCGATAAGCTTCTGCCGTTCCATAGATATCCAGATGATCTGGATCCATACTGGTGATAATTGATATATACGGACTTAACTGGTGAAACGACCAATCAAACTCATCGGCTTCCACGACAACGTATTCACTCGTAGAATTGAGCAATAGGTTCGTTCCATAGTTATTGGCTATCCCTCCGCAAAACGCATTCGCTCCCATTGCTGTTCCTTGCAATATATGCGCAAGCATGGTACTGGTAGTTGTTTTTCCATGTGTACCTGCCACGCATAGTGCTTTTTTTTGGCGGGTCACCCACCCTAAGACCGCAGCACGTTTTTGTATTTCAAAGCCTCGCTGACGAAAATAGGAATAAAGGAGTTCATCTTCTGGCACAGCTGGCGTTCGTATTACTAGAGTGTGCTTTTTATCTAATGTTTCCAGTCCGCATATATCTTCATCATATCGTATCACTATTCCTTCGGCTTCCAATGCCTTTGTTAGAGACGAAGGAGTTCGGTCATATCCCAATACCCGATATCCTTTTTGTACAAAATAACGCGCGAGAGCACTCATTCCAATGCCTCCGATACCCAAGAAATAGATGGTATGTACCGTTTTCATTTGCATATACCAATGCCAAAAATACAATCGGCTTGCAAAGTTAATACTTTTTTTGCAAATATGCAAGAAAAATGCTTTTTCACCTCAAAAATTATAAAACATTGTCTCAAAAATTAGTATAACATGATAGATATACGTACAAAAAAGGACTGCATGCATGCAGTCCCTTTTTGTGTTTGAGAGTAAAACTCAAAACTGCGTAACTACTCAGCAGCAGTTTCAGTTGCAGGAGCCTCTACTGGAGCTTCAGCCTTTGGAGCAGCTTTCTTACCAGCACGACGAGTAGCCTTTTTAGCAGCTGCTTTAGGTGCTTTAAGCATGTTCTCGTTGTAATCTACAAGCTCGATGATACACATTTCTGCAGCATCACCAAGACGGAAACCTGTGCGGAGAATACGAGTGTAACCACCTGGGCGATTAGCAATCTTCTCAGCTACATTTTGGAAGAGCTCGGTAACAACAGCTTTTTGTTTGAGTTTAGCGAAGACGAGACGACGATTAGCCGTAGAGTCCTCTTTAGCATGGGTAAGCAATGGCTCAACGTACATACGGAGTGCTTTTGCTTTAGCCAAAGTGGTCGAAATACGCTTGTGCATGATGAGCGAGCAAGCCATATTAGAAAGCATTGCACTACGGTGTGCAGCTTTACGACCAAGATGATTGAATTTCTTATTATGTCTCATTTTTGTTTTACTTTTTTAATTAATCATTAAGTTTGTATCTGCTAATATCCATACCGAATGCGAGTCCATTCTTCTCGAGCAACTCGTCAAGCTCAGTAAGAGATTTCTTACCAAAGTTACGGAACTTAAGCAGGTCTGAACGGTGATAACGCACCAGTTGACCAAGTGTATCCACCTCTGCAGCTTTTAAGCAGTTAAGAGCACGTACAGAGAGGTCCATGTCAATCAAACGTTGGTTAAGCAATTGGCGCATACGCAAATGCTCCTCATCAAAGGTATTTGCTGCTGGTTTTTCTTGATCTTCAATAATGATTCTCTCCTCAGAGAAAAGCATGAAGTGATAAATCAATAATTTAGCAGCCTCAGTAAGAGCATTTTGTGGCGTAATAGAGCCATCAGTGAGAATCTCAAGGGTGAGTTTCTCATAGTCTGTACGTTGCTCAACACGGTAAGGGTCAATGCTATATTTGACATTGCGGATAGGAGTATAAATACTATCGATAGCCAAAACTCCAATAGCATCATCAGCCTTACGATTTTCATCCGCAGACACATAGCCACGACCTTTGTTGATGGTAATTTCAATCTCGAAATCAGCAGTTTCATCCATCTCAGCCAAGAGAAGTTCAGGATTGAGCACGTCAAAAGCTTGCAAATAACTATTAAGCTCGCCAGCTAAGAGCACATTATTGTGTGCCACATGCATACGAATAGTCTCACCGTCCACATCCATACCTTCTTTGCGGATGAAACGTACTTGCTTAAGATTCAAGATAAGGTTGGTAACATCAGTGATTACACCTGGGATAGTAGCAAATTCATGATCAATACCATTGATCTTAATTGAACAGATAGCAAATCCCTCAAGCGAGCCAATAAGTACGCGACGAATAGCGTTGCCAACTGTGATACCATAACCCGGTTCGAGCGGACGGAATTCAAAAACTCCGCGTTTATTGCTCGAATCCAACATGATCACCTTATCAGGTTTAATAAAATCTAATATTGCCATGAATTTAATTTTTATTTAGAGTACAACTCGACGATTAATTGCTCCTTGATATTCTCAGGAATTTCCTCACGTTGTGGAAGGTTAAGGAATTTACCTGCCTTATCAGCCTCGTTCCATTCAATCCAAGGATATTTGCTATGGTTGAAGCCTTCCAAAGAAGCATTGATTACCTCAAGAGATTTAGCTTTCTCGCGAACAGCAACCACTTGGCCAGGTTTTACTTGGTATGAAGGGATGTTCAACACTTTGCCATCCACAATAATGTGACGGTGGCTTACTAATTGACGTGCAGCTGCACGTGTAGGAGCAATACCAAGACGATATACCACATTATCCAAGCGGGATTCTAGCAATTGCAAAAGTATTTCACCAGTAATACCTTTGCTACGAGAAGCTTGTGCAAAAAGGAGACGGAACTGACGCTCAAGTACACCATAAGTATATTTTGCTTTTTGCTTTTCAGCCAACTGCAAACCATACTCAGAAGATTTTTTGCGTCGGTTTACACCGTGTTGACCAGGAGCATAGTTACGTTTATCAAGAACTTTGTCTGGTCCAAAGATAGCCTCGCCGAAACGACGAGCGATACGTGATTTGGGTCCAATATATCTTGCCATTTTCTTAGTGTTTAATAGTTAAATAATAAAGATTGATTATACACGACGGCGTTTAGGAGGACGGCAGCCATTGTGTGGCATAGGAGTTACATCCACGATTTCGAGTACTGCGATACCTGCGTTAGCGATAGCACGAATAGCACTCTCGCGTCCTTGTCCAGGACCCTTAACATAAGCCTTAACTTTGCGCAAACCAAGGTCAAAAGCAACCTTTGCGCAATCCTCAGCAGCAGTTTGTGCTGCGTATGGGGTATTCTTTTTAGAGCCACGGAAGCCCATCTTACCTGCAGAAGACCAAGAGATTACTTGTCCCTCGCCATTTGCAAGTGTTACAATAACATTGTTGAAAGAAGACATTACGTGAAGTTGACCAACACCGTCAATCTTTACAACGCGCTTCTTAGCTGCAACAGTTTTCTTTGCCATAATTGAATAGATATTATAGGTTGGTTATTACTTCGTTGCTTTCTTCTTATTAGCAACAGTTTTCTTTTTACCCTTGCGCGTGCGGGCATTGTTCTTCGTGGATTGTCCACGTACTGGTAATCCGATACGGTGACGCACACCACGATAGCAACCGATATCCATCAATCGTTTGATGTTGAGTTGTGTTTCCGAACGGAGATCACCTTCTACTTTGTACTTAGCACCGATGATCTCACGGATTTTAGCTGCTTGGTCATCCGTCCAATCCTGCACTTTGATGCTTGGGTCTACGCCTGCCTCTGCGAGGATTTTCTTTGCGCTTGAACGACCTATTCCGTAGATGTAAGTCAATCCGACTTCGCCACACTTATTTTGTGGCAGATCTACACCGACAATTCTTATAGCCATAATTATTTACTTTAAGGATATTGTTTAAATGTTTACCTCCATGAAATGCTTATCCTTGACGCATTTTCATTTTGGGTTCTTTTTTGTTGATTACATACAAGCGACCTTTGCGACGTACAATTTTGCAGTCTGCATTACGCTTTTTTACAGATGCTCTAACTTTCATTTTAATAGAGTTTTAGAGTTTGTTAATATAGTCTTGTTCGTTTATTTATAACGGAACGAAATACGACCTTTAGTCAAGTCATATGGACTCATTTCCACTTTCACACGGTCTCCAGGAAGGATTTTAATGTAGTGCATACGCATCTTACCTGAAATATGAGCGGTAATGACATGACCGCTTTCGAGTTGAACACGAAACATGGCATTGGATAATGCTTCAGTAATCGTGCCATCTACTTCTATTGCATCTTGTTTAGCCATAACTTATCTATTAAATAAAACGATCTCCTAAAACTTGTTGAATATAATCGAATGTGGACAATATGTCTGCTTTTCCATTTCTCACACAAACACTCAATTCATAGTGAGCAGCAGGTTTGCGATCCATTGTGCGGGCAGTCCATCCGTCAGCTTCTATCAATACTTGTCTTCTTCCTTGACAAATCATCGGTTCAATAGCGAGCACCATACCTGATTTAAGGACAAGTCCATTTCCTCTTCTACCATAGTTGCACACTTCGGGTTCCTCGTGCATTTCCTTACCAATACCATGTCCAACAAACTCACGGACTACTGAAAATCCATTTGTTTCGCAATGGTTTTGGATTGCATAGCCAATATCTCCCAATCGCTTGCCTGTCACTGCTTGTTCAATGCCGAGATAAAGTGCTTCCTTCGTAGTCTTCATTAGACGCAATGTTTCTGAAGCCACTTCTCCCACTGCAAAAGTGTAAGCAGAGTCTGCATGCATGCCATTGAGTTCTACCACCGTATCAATAGATATGATGTCTCCATCTTTAAGTATCACTTTATCCGATGGAATGCCATGCACAACTTGTTCGTTCACCGAAGTGCAAAGCGTAGCAGGAAATCCCTCATATCCAAGACAAGAAGGTTTACCCCCATGGTCGCAGATAAACTCATAAGCGATTTTATCCAGTTGTGCAGTTGTAACACCTGGTCGGATGACCTTGGCTAATTCAGCCAAGGTTCGTCCGAGCAAGTCATTGCTGAGGCGTAAACGCTCGATCTCTTCGTTTGTCTTAAGATAGATCATTCGTATTAATATGCCATAGCACCAGAGCGACCTTTGATGCGCATGCCAGACTCAAAGAATCCGTCATAGTGACGCATAAGAAGGTGACTCTCGATTTGTTGTAGCGTATCCAAGATTACACCCACCATAATGAGCAAAGATGTACCTCCAAAGAATTGTGCAAATCCCATGCTAACACCTGCCAAACGAGCAAAAGCTGGCAAGATTGCAATGATAGCCAAAAGGATTGAACCGGGGAGAGTCAATCGAGTCATAATGGTGTCAATATACTCAGCAGTTTTCTTACCTGGTTTAACACCTGGGATAAAACCATTGTTGAGTTTGAGGTTTTCAGCCATTTGTACAGGATTGATGATAATCGCTGTATAGAAATAGGTGAAAACAATGATCAAGATAG
Source organism: Paludibacteraceae bacterium (assembly GCA_045591505.1). Taxonomy (GTDB): domain Bacteria; phylum Bacteroidota; class Bacteroidia; order Bacteroidales; family Paludibacteraceae; genus Colicola. The sequence continues at coordinate 254,659 of JAZNSW010000020.1, read as the reverse complement.
CAAATACTAAGTTGTACCAGAAGCCATCGTTATCCATGAAAGCACGAGTGAAAGCACTAGCACCATCTGCATTGGAGAAACCAGCGAGAGCGATAGGAATAAACATGATTGCTTGCGCAAAGATGATAGGCATCACGTTCGCAGAGTTGACCTTCAATGGGATGTATTGACGTACACCACCGTATTGTTTGTTACCTACCATACGTTTTGCATATTGTACAGGGATACGACGTGTACCTTGTACGAGCAAAATTGCGAATGCAAATACGAAGAGCAGAATAACCACTTCGAGAATAAACACAATCAGACCACCACCCGCATCATTGAGACGTGATGCAAACTCTTGAATGATAGCAGCAGGGAAGCGAGCGATGATACCAATGAGGATGATAAAGGAAATACCATTACCAAGACCACGATCGGTGATTCGCTCACCAAGCCACATGACGAACATTGAGCCTGCACAGAGCAGAATAGTGGATGAGATAGTGAACCAGTTGAGTCCCACCTCAAGCATTTGTCCAGCTTGCGCCATTTGCACAGAAAGGTTTACCAAGTAACTTGGGCCTTGGAATAGCAAAATAGCTACAGTCAAATAGCGAGTGATTTGGTTCATCTTTTGGCGTCCAGATTCGCCCTCTTTTTGCATCTTTTGGAAGTAAGGCACTGCAATAGTGAGCAGTTGGATTACGATAGATGCAGAGATGTATGGCATGATACCCAATGCAAAGATAGAAGCATTGGAGAATGCGCCACCAGAGAACATATCCAGCAGAGCCATCAGACCTCCTGCAGTTTGAGCGCGAAGTGCGGTCAATGCTGCAGGGTCAATACCTGGAAGAACCACGAACGAACCAAATCGATAAATGAGCACAAACAAAAGTGTGGTCAAAAGACGATTACGGAGGTCCTCGATCTTCCAGATATTCTTGATTATCTCAATAAACTTACGCATACTAATTAGATTTTGTTGATAGTACCACCAGCAGCTGTGATAGCAGCTTCAGCTGATTTGGAGAAAGCGTTAGCTTCTACGGTGAGTTTAGCAGTCAAAGTGCCGTTGCCAAGGATTTTAACAAGTTGAGTTTTGTTGATGAAACCTGCCTCGTGCAATTCAACGAGACCGATTTTCTCCAAACCTTTAGCCTCCGCAAGAGCTTGCAAAGTAGCAAGATTGATAGCTTTGTACTCAACGCGGTTGATGTTCTTGAAGCCAAACTTAGGCAAACGACGTTGCATAGGCATCTGACCACCTTCGAAACCGATTTTCTTAGAGTAACCAGAACGTGACTTAGCACCTTTGTGACCGCGTGTAGAAGTTCCACCAAGACCAGAACCTGGACCACGTCCGATTCGTTTAGCGGTCTTTACAGAACCAGCAGCTGGCGTTAGATTATTTAATTCCATAACGTTCGATTTTTTTTATTAGTCAATAACTTTAACCAAGTGTTTAATTTTGTTTACCATACCGAGGATAGCAGGAGTAGCCTCATGCTCAACGATGGCATTCATCTTGCGAAGACCAAGAGCCAACATTGTATCCTTTTGCACTTGTGGGCAGCCGATAGTGCTGCGTACTTTTTGAATTTTAATAGTTGCCATGATTTTCACAAATTATTATCCGTTAAACACAGTAGATAAGCTCACGCCACGATTTTGAGCCACAGTGCGTGCGTCACGCATCTCGCCGAGTGCAGCGATAGTAGCCTTAACGAGGTTGTGAGGGTTAGAAGAACCTTTAGATTTAGCCAACACATCGGTTACGCCCACAGACTCCAAAACGGCACGCATAGCACCACCAGCTTTCACACCAGTACCGTGAGATGCAGGTTGGAGATAAACGCGAGCACCACCGAACTTAGCGAATTGCTCGTGAGGGATAGTACCTTTGAGTACAGGCACTTGTATAAGGTTTTTCTTTGCAGCCTCCGTACCTTTAGCGATAGCAGCTGTAACTTCACCCGCTTTACCAAGGCCCCAGCCTACGATACCAGCCTCATTTCCTACAACAACGATGGCTGCAAATGTGAATGTACGTCCACCCTTAGTAACCTTAGTTACACGGTTGACAGCGACAAGACGCTCCTTGAGCTCCAAGTCTTGGGTTGATTTTACTCGATTCATAACAGTCTCTTGTTTTTAGAAATTAAGACCTGCCTCGCGAGCAGCGTCTGCCAATGATTTTACTCGGCCATGATAGAGATAGCCATTACGATCAAATACAACAGCCTCAACGCCAGCAGCTTTAGCAGCTTCAGCGATAAGTTTGCCTACTTGAGCAGCTTTCTCTGATTTGGTCATTTTATCTTTAATACTGAGCGAAGATGCAGCAGCAAGAGTCTTGCCTTGCACGTCGTCGATCACTTGCGCGTAGATTTGGCTGTTGCTGCGGAATACAGTCAGACGAGGACGCTCAGCGGTACCCGAAACTTTAGTACGGATAGATGCTTTAATTTTAAGTCTTCTTGCAATTTTCTGATTCATAACTTATTCCTTTCTAATTATTTACCAGCCGATTTACCAGCTTTACGACGAACAACTTCACCTTGGAACTTAATACCTTTACCTTTGTAAGGCTCTGGTTTGCGGAACGAGCGAATCTTGGCACATACTTGTCCAATGAGTTGCTTGTCAGCAGATTCCAAAATCACGAGTGGGTTTTGGTTACGCTCAGACTTAGTCTCTACTTTCACCTCTTTAGGGAGTTGGAGGTAGATTGGGTGTGTGTAACCGAGTGCAAAGTTGAGGGTATTTTGCATACCAGCAGCCATCTCAACACGGTAACCAACACCGACGAGTTCGAGCACTTTCTTATAACCCTCGCTAACACCTACCACCATATTGTTGATGAGTGCGCGATAGAGACCATGCATAGCACGATTTTCCTTTTCATCGTTTGGACGAGCAACGTGGCATACACCATCTTCTACAGTCACAGCGATGTTAGGATTAACTTGTTGTTGAAGTTCCCCTTTAGGACCCTTAACGGTCACGAGGTTCTCTGGGCTAACTGTTACAGTTACACCAGCAGGAATAGCGATAGGCAATTTACCAATTCTTGACATAGCAGTTCCTCCTTAATTAATAGATGTAACAAATAACCTCACCACCGAGCTTCAAGCCAAGAGCCTCTTTGTTGGTCATCACACCCTTAGATGTAGAAAGGATAGCGATACCGAGACCATTGAGCACGCGTGGCATCTCGCGATAACCTACGTACTGACGAAGACCTGGGGTCGATACACGTTTTAAACTCTTGATGGCGTTAACTTTGTTAACTGGATCATACTTCAAGGCAATCTTGATAGTGCCTTGAGGGCCATCCTCCACGAACTTGTATGAAAGGATATAACCCTTCTCAAACAAGATGCGTGTGATCTCTTTCTTCAGATTCGAAGCAGGCACCTCAACTACGCGGTGACCAGCTTTGATTGCATTTCTGAGTCGAGTCAGATAATCTGCGATTGGATCTGTCATAATGTTTTGTTAAATTAATCCCGCCTTTCGGGACAATATTTAATAAATTAGTTTTATTTATTCCCCAGAGGCACCTATGTCCTCTGGGCGAAATTCAGATGTTTACCAGCTTGCTTTCTTCACTCCTGGGATTAGGCCCTTAGAAGCCATCTCACGGAATTGAATACGACTCAAGCCGAATACGCGCATGTAGCCTTTTGGACGGCCTGTGATTTTGCAACGGTTGTGCAAACGAACAGGACTTGCGTTCTTTGGCAATGCTTGGAGACCTTCATAGTCACCATCCTTGAGGAGTTGTGCACGCTTAGCAGCATATTTTGCTACGAGTTTAGCGCGTTTCACCTCGCGAGCTTTCATTGATTCTTTTGCCATAGTCTAATTACTTTTTGAATGGTAAACCAAACTCGCGGAGGAGTGCGAAACCTTCCTCATCGCTCTTAGCAGTAGTCACGAAAGTGATGTTCATACCGAGCAGTTTGGTGATGTTATCAATGTTGATTTCAGGGAAGATGATTTGCTCTTGGATACCAAGTGTATAGTTGCCATGACCATCCATCTTGTTGTGGATACCTTTGAAGTCGCGGATACGAGGCAAAGCCACGCGTACGAGACGCTCAAGGAACTCGTACATACGCTCACCACGGAGAGTTACGCGCACGCCGATAGGCATTTTCTTACGAACCTTGAAGTTAGCAATATCCTTCTTGGAAACCGTAGCAACAGCTTTCTGACCAGTGATGAGGGTCATCTCTTGTTGAGCAACGTCGATGATCTTCTTGTCAGCCACAGCTTCACCAAGACCTTGGTTGAGAACAATCTTCTCGAGTTTAGGGCACTGCATTACTGTAGTGTAGTTAAACTCCTTCATCAGAGCAGGCACAATGCGCTCCAAATAATCTTGTTTTAAACTTGCTGTATTCATTGTTAGATCTCCTTACCAGATTTTTTACTTACGCGGACAAGCTTACCATCCTTCAATACGCGACCAACGCGTACTGGTTTTCCGTCCTCAACTGGGTTGAGGTTAGAGATGTGGATAGGAGCCTCCTGTTTAACAATACCTCCTTGAGGATTTTTTGCATTAGGTTTGGTACTCTTTGATACCATATTGACACCTTCTACGATAGCACGTTGTTTCTCTACGAGCACCTCCAACACACGGCCGGTTTTGCCCTTAGAAGCACCTGCGTTCACATAGACGGTATCACCTTTCTTAATATGTAACTTAGCCATACTTGTAGAATTTAGATGATTAGAGCACTTCAGGTGCTAGAGAAATAATTTTCATGTTCGTTTGACGGAGCTCGCGCGCTACAGGGCCGAAGATACGTGAACCACGGATCTCACCTGCGTTGTTAACGAGCACGCATGCGTTGTCGTCGAAGCGGATGTAACTACCGTCTGGACGGCGTACCTCTTTCTTCACGCGAACAACGATAGCACGTGTTACGGTACCATCTTTGATGTCAGATGAAGGAATTACACCTTTCACTGCTACTACGATGGTGTCACCCAGGCTGGCGTAACGCTTTTTGGTTCCGCCGAGTACGCGGATGCACAATGCCTCTTTTGCACCAGAGTTATCCGCTACTGTCAGTCTTGATTCTTGTTGTATCATATTACTTAGCCCTTTCTACAATTTGAGTTAAACGCCAACGAACAGTTTTGCTCAAAGGACGAGTTTCCATGATGCGAACGGTATCGCCGATACCGCACTCATTGTTCTCGTCATGAGCATGGAACTTGCGAGTTTTATTGACAAACTTGCCATAAATAGGGTGTTTCTCTTTCCAGTGAACAGCAACTACGATAGTCTTGTCCATTTTGTTGGAAACGACAATACCCTGACGCTCTTTTCTTAGATTTCTTGTTTCCATGTCAATTCGTTTTTTACTTTGTTAATTCTCTTTGACGAAGTTCGGTTGCAAGGCGAGCAATAGTTTTACGAGCCACCTTAATCTGCAACGGATTGTCAAGCGGAGAAATGCTGTGATTCAATTTCATGCGAACGAGTGCCTCTTTCTCGGTAGCGAGACGCTCTTGGATCTCAGCAGTTGTTAATTCTTTAATTTCAGCTGTTTTCATAATCCTTATTATACATTTTGGGTTGGGTCGTAATCACGTCTTACGACAAATTTGGTTGTAATAGGAAGTTTTTGAGCTGCCAAACGAAGAGCCTCTTTAGCTACATCGTATGAAACGCCGTCGATCTCGAAGATGATACGTCCTGGAGCCAATGGTACTACGAATCCCTCTGGAGCACCTTTACCTTTACCCATACGAACATCCAATGGTTTCTTGGTGATTGGTTTATCAGGGAAAACGCGGATCCATACATGTCCTTGACGTTGCATGTAACGTGTTACTGCGATACGGGCTGCCTCGATTTGACGACCTGTCAACCAGATGGTACCAAGGCTCTTGATACCGAATGAGCCAAATGCGAGCTCAGTACCACGCTGTGCATTGCCTTTGATGCGGCCTTTTTGGCAGCGGCGGAATTTAGTTTTCTTTGGTTGTAACATAACTGTAATCTACAAATCGGTTAAACATTATTGTTTTTTGTTTCTGCGGAAACCACCACGACGGTCATCGCGACGACGGTCGCCACGACCACCATCTTGCTTTTGTGCGAAGTTTGGAGCAAGGTCTTTCTTGCCGTAAACTTCACCTCGGCAGATCCAAACCTTTACGCCGATAATACCCACTTTGGTGAGAGCACCTACATGGCAATAATCGATGTCAGCGCGGAGAGTGTGCAATGGGGTACGACCCTCTTTGTACATCTCGCTACGAGCCATCTCGGCACCATTCAAACGGCCACTGAGTTGGATTTTAATACCCTCAGCACCCATACGCATGGTAGAAGCGATAGCCATCTTCACTGCGCGACGATATGCAATCTTACCCTCAAGTTGGCGAGCAATCTTGGTTGCTACAATAGTAGCATCAAGCTCAGGACGCTTAACCTCGAAGATGTTGATTTGCACATCTTTCTTGGTGATTTTCTTCAGTTCCTCTTTCAATTTGTCAACCTCTTGTCCACCCTTACCGATGATGAAACCGGGGCGAGCAGTGCAGACAGTTACAGTAACAAGTTTCAGAGTACGCTCGATAACGATACGAGAAATACTTGCCTCAGCCAAGCGGGCATTCAAATACTCGCGGATTTTGGTATCCTCAAGGATAGTATCTCCGTAGTTCTTACCGCCAAACCAGTTGGAATCCCAACCACGTACAATACCAAGGCGGTTTGCTATTGGATTAATTTTCTGTCCCATTTTGTTAATTACTTAGCTTCGTTAGTATTTTTAGTATCTACAAAAATAGTAACATGGTTAGAGCGTTTGCGGATACGATAGCCGCGACCTTGAGGAGCGGTCAGCAGACGTTTGAGCATCATACCGCCATCTACCATGATTTGACTTACATACAGAGTCTCTTGATCTGCTTTCTTACCAGTTTTTACTTCCCAGTTAGCGATAGCAGATTTCAAAAGTTTCTCGAGAGCGCGTGAAGCCTCTTTAGTAGAGAAATGCAACGCACCCAGTGCACGGTTCACTTCCATACCACGAATCATATCTGCAACAAGGCGCATTTTGCGTGGAGATGTAGGAACGTTGTTGAGCTTAGCAAAGTATTGACCCTTGCGAGCCTCTTTCATTGCCTCAGCTGTATTATGTTTTCTAGCACCCATTTTGAATTCTAAAATTTAATTTGTTGTGAATGACTCATGGATTAACGGTTACCCGAGTGACCACGGAACGAACGGGTTGGAGCAAACTCGCCGAGTTTGTGACCTACCATGTTCTCAGTGATATACACAGGGATAAACTTGTTTCCATTATGAACTGCGATAGTGTGACCTACAAAATCAGGAGAAATCATAGATGCACGGCTCCAAGTCTTGACAACATCTTTCTTGCCAGACTCATTCATAGCCAACACCTTATTCTCCAACTTTACGTTGATAAATGGTCCTTTTTTCAATGAACGACTCATAATTTCTCTTAATTTAATAGGTTATTTTTTTCTTCTTTCAATAATGTATTGATTGCTTTGGTTCTTAGGAGCACGTGTCTTGTAGCCCTTAGCTAACAAGCCCTTGCGTGAACGTGGGTGTCCACCAGATGCGCGACCTTCACCACCACCCATTGGGTGATCTACTGGGTTCATTGCCACACCACGGTTGCGTGGACGACGTCCTAACCAGCGGCTACGACCTGCTTTACCACTCTTCTCCAATGCGTGATCGCTATTGCCAACAACGCCAACGGTAGCCTTGCAAGCAGCCAACACTTTGCGAAGCTCGCCTGAAGGCAATTTGATGATTGCATATTTATCTTCGCGAGAAGACAATTGTGCAAACACACCTGCTGAGCGAACCATGCAAGCACCTTGACCTGGGCGGAGCTCAATGTTGTGAATGAGCGTACCCAATGGGATGTTTGCCATAGGAAGAGCATTTCCAACTTCAGGAGCTACATCAGCACCTGACATTACTACTTGACCAACTTGCAATCCATTAGGTGCAAGAATGTAACGTTTCTCACCATCAGCATAGAACAAGAGTGCGATACGTGCAGAACGGTTTGGATCGTACTCGATTGTTTTTACTGTTGCTGGTACACCATCTTTGTTACGTTTGAAGTCAATTACGCGATATTTCTGCTTGTGTCCACCACCAATATAACGCATGGTCATCTTACCTTGATGGTTGCGACCACCTGTTTTGGTTTTACCAAACACAAGAGATTTCTCTGGTGCACTTGCGGTAATTGTGTCAAATGCGCCAATAATTTTGTGTCTTTGCCCCGGTGTAGAGGGTTTTAATTTACGTACAGCCATTTTTAGATATTGCTATAAAAATCAATTGTTTCACCTTCTTTCAATGTAACGATTGCTTTCTTGTAAGCAGCCTTTGCACCACGAAGCAAACCACTCTTTGTGTAGCGTTGTTTGGTCTTTGGAGCTTGGATAAGGGTGTTTACGTCAAGCACTTGTACATTGTACAATTCTTCTACTGCCTTTTTGATTTCTACTTTATTGGCAGTACGAACTACCTGAAAACCATAACGGTTGAACTTTTCGCCAGCGGCGGTCATCTTCTCAGTGACGATTGGTTTTAAAATAATTGCCATAGTTGTAACCTCCTTATGCTAAAGTTGCCTCGAGAGCTGCTACTGCGTTCTCAACGAACACGACAGCACTTGAGTTCATGATTGCGTATGTATTCAGTTCATTTACAGTCACCACGTTGGTGCGCTCGATATTGCTTGCAGACTTGATCACATTGTAGTTGTTCTCAGCCAATACAAACAATACTTTTTTACCTGCAACTTGAAGGTTGTTCATTACCTCAATCATTGCTTTGGTCTTTGGAGCTTCGAATTGGAGAGCATCCAAAACGATGATTTGACCAGCTTGTGCGCGAGTAGCAAGTGCACTGCGGCGAGCGAGTTGTTTTACCTTCTTGTTGAGTTTAAAGCCATAGTCGCGTGGAACAGGACCAAAGATGGTACCACCACCTACACGTACTGGAGATTTCAAATCACCTGGACGAGCACCACCGCCGCCTTTTTGACGACCGAGTTTGCGTGTAGAGTGAGCGTTCTCGCTACGTTGTTTAGCTTTTGCTGTACCTTGACGATTATTTGCCAAATATTGTTTTACATCCAAATAAATGGCGTGGTCGTTAGGTTCGATACCGAAGATAGCGTCATTGAGAACGATCTTCTTGCCAGTCTCTTTACCGGCCATATTCAAAATACTAAGTTCCATACCTCTTATTTGTTAATAACAACGATTGAATTTTTAGCACCTGGAATACTACCCTTGACCATAATCAAGTTGTATTCAGGAATCACCTTTAATACTACAAGGTTTTGTACAGTTACGCGATCTGTACCCATGTGACCTGCCATGCGGGTACCTGGGAAAACGCGACTTGGGTAAGCACATGCACCAATGGAACCTGGAGCACGCAAACGGTCATCTTGACCGTGGGTAGATTGACCTACACCACCAAAGCCGTGACGCTTAACTACACCTTGAAAACCTTTACCTTTAGAAGTACCTACTACGTCCACGTATGAGTTCTCCTCAAACATGTCAACGGTCAAGGTATCTCCCAGTTTGACTTCTTGTTCGAATCCATCGAACTCGGCTAAGTGACGCATTGGTTGTACACCTGCAGCCTTGAAGTGACCTGCCTCTGCCTTGTTAGTGTGTTTCTCGCTCTTTGGCATGAAACCTACTTGTACAGCGGCATAGCCATCCTTCTCAACTGTCTTGAGTTGGGTAACAACGCAAGGACCAGCCTCAATCACGGTGCATGGGATATTTTTGCCATCAGCACCGAAAACGGATGTCATTCCGATTTTTTTACCTAATAATCCTGGCATTTTTTTGCTGTGATTAAAATTGTTAATAATTATTTTCTCCACTCTCGCCCGCGGGTTTACGTGCCTTACGACCTTGTCTCTCCGAGGGAAGTGGTCTGATTTTGCTTATCAAACTTTGATCTCAACTTCCACACCGCTTGCGAGCTCAAGTTTCATCAAAGCCTCTACGGTTTTTTGATTAGACTCATAAATGTCAATCAAACGCTTGTAGCTTGACAATTCAAATTGCTCACGGCTCTTCTTATTAACGAAGGTAGAGCGGTTTACTGTGAAGATGCGTTTGTGAGTTGGCAATGGAATTGGACCACTTACGTTCGCACCTGTCGCTTTAACTGTCTTCACAATTTTCTCGGCTGACTTATCAACCAAATTGTGGTCGTAGGATTTGAGTTTAATACGAATTTTTTGACTCATTTTTTTGTTGTTTAATTAATTTGTTTTACTTATCCTTGACGCTCGCACACCCAAAGAGTCATTTGCTCAGATGACTCGCGCCCAAAGGGTTGTCTTATGTTTGCGCACTAAAAATAGGTACGCGGGTGCGTGCGCACATGCACGCGGGAGTGAAGAGGTTTGAAGTATTAAGCGGCCCTTTGCTTAACCTTTTCGAACTTTCGAACTCGGATTGGTTATTGTTTTGTTCAAGCCAAGGACCAACACATTGGAAGATTGGTCCTTGACCTAAATTTGTTTTATTATACGAGATCCACACGACCGCCTACCTCTGTCAAAACAGTCTTAGCGATAGTGCTGGAAACTGCATCATAGTGCGAGAACTCCATGCTGCTGGTTGCACGACCAGAAGTGATGGTACGCAAGGCGGTTACATAACCGAACATCTCGCTCAATGGTACCTTAGCCTTGATAATACGTGCACCTGTACGAGCGGTATCCATACCCTCTACTTGACCACGACGTTTGTTCAAGTCACCGATAACATCACCCATGCTCTCCTCTGGAGTAACAACTTCCACTTTCATGATTGGCTCCATCAATACTGGTTTCGCCTTAGCGCAAGCACTCTTGAATGCCATTTGAGCACAGATGTCGAATGAAAGTTGGTCAGAGTCAACTGGGTGGAAGCTACCATCCATCAAGGTCACTTTCAGTTTATCTACTGGATAACCAGCCAATACACCAGTCTTCATAGCGGTGGTGAAACCTTTCTCTACTGCTGGGATGTACTCTTTTGGAACGTTACCACCCTTAACAATATCCACGAATTGCAAGCCACCTTCAAAGCTCTCATCTGCTGGCTCAACGCGAACGATAATATCCGCGAATTTACCACGACCACCAGATTGCTTTTTGTAGGTCTCACGCAACTCTACTGGAGCAGAGATTGCCTCGCGATATGCTACTTGAGGACGACCTTGGTTACACTCTACCTTGAACTCACGTTTCAAACGGTCGATAATAATCTCAAGGTGGAGCTCACCCATACCAGAGATTACTGTTTGACCTGTTTGCTCGTCGGTCTTAACGGTGAAGGTTGGATCCTCCTCAGCCAATTTTGCCAAACCAACGCCCAACTTGTCGAGGTCTGCTTGGCTCTTTGGCTCTACAGAGATACCGATCACTGGTGCTGGGAACTCGATAGACTCCAATACGATTGGTTTCTCCTCAGAGCACAATGTATCACCAGTACGAATATCTTTGAAACCTACACCCGCACCAATATCACCAGCTGCGATAAAATCTACTGGATTTTGGCGGTTTGAGTGCATTTGGAAGATACGAGAGATACGCTCACGTTTGCCAGAGCGTGGGTTGTAAACATATGAACCTGCCTCCAACTTACCACTATACACACGGAAGAAGCACAAGCGACCTACGTATGGGTCAGTAGCAATCTTGAATGCCAATGCACACAATGGCTCGCTCTCATCTGGAGTACGAGTGATAGCATCGCCTGTTGCAGGATCGGTACCGTCAATCACTGGAGTATCCAGTGGGCTTGGCAAGTATGCGCAGACAGCGTCCAACATGGTTTGCACACCTTTGTTCTTGAATGAAGAACCGCAAACCATTGGGAAGATTTGCATGCTCAAGCAACCTTTGCGGATTGCTGCACGAATCTCATCCTCGGTGATGGTTGAAGGATCATCAAAGTATTTCTCCATCAATGCATCATCAAACTCAGAGATAGTCTCGAGCATTTTGTCGCGCCACTCCTCTGCCTCTGCTACGAGGTTTGCAGGGATCTCTTCTACAGAGTAGTTTGAACCCATAGTATCGTCATTCCATACGCATGCTTTCATGGTCACAAGGTCAACTACGCCCTTGAATGTCTCCTCAGCACCGATTGGAATTTGGATTGGACATGGGTTTGCACCGAGCACCTCTTTGATTTGTGTTACTACGTCAAAGAAGTTTGCACCTGAGCGGTCCATCTTGTTTACGTAGCACAAACGAGGTACGTTGTATTTATCAGCTTGGCGCCATACTGTCTCTGATTGTGGTTGTACACCACCTACCGCGCAGAACGCTGCTACTGCACCGTCCAAGATACGGAGTGAACGCTCAACCTCTACAGTAAAGTCCACGTGGCCCGGAGTGTCAATCAAGTTGATTTTGTATTTATCACCCTTGTATTGCCAGAATGTGGTTGTAGCAGCAGAAGTAATAGTAATACCACGCTCTTGCTCTTGCTCCATCCAGTCCATGGTTGCTGCACCATCGTGCACCTCACCAATCTTGTGAGTCAAACCGGTGTAGAACAAAATACGCTCAGAGGTTGTGGTTTTTCCGGCATCGATGTGCGCCATAATGCCGATGTTTCTGTTTAATTTTAAATCGTGTTTAGCCATTTTCGTTTCTTTTTCCTAATACCGTATTAATAATTACGCGCGCAAGCACATATTAGAAACGGAAGTGTGCAAATGCACGGTTAGCCTCTGCCATGCGGTGCATATCCTCTTTACGTTTGAACGCACCACCTTGGTTATTAAATGCATCCATGATCTCTGCTGCAAGTTTCTCAGCCATTGAGTGGCCACCACGTTTGCGAGCGAAGAGAATCATATTCTTCATTGAAATCGACTCCTTGCGGTCAGCACGAATCTCAGTTGGCACTTGGAATGTGGCACCACCGATACGTTTTGACTTAACCTCTACCAAAGGAGTGATGTTGCTAAGAGCCTGTTTCCAGATTTCAAGTGGAGTTTGCTCACCTTTCATCTTGTTACCAACAGTCTCCAAAGCGGTGTAGAATACGCTGTATGCGGTATTCTTCTTACCGTCGAGCATAAGGTGGTTTACGAATTTTGCCACCATCACCTCACCATATACTGGATCTGGGAGGATTACTCGTTTTTTTGGTTTTGCTTTTCTCATTGTTTTGTTTTTGTTTTTTGTTGATTGTCTTAACTTCAGTAGATTTCTTCAGTTTTCAGGCTTCAGTTTTCACCCTTCAGTTTCAAGTTTTCACCTTTCAGTTTTCAGATTTCAGTTTTTCACCCTTACTCCATCTACTTACTCAACCGATCAACCCATTAATAATCTGTCCCATCGTATGGAACTTTTAGTTAGTTTTTTTTGTTTCGTCAGAACTTTTTTCACCTTTAGCGAAGCGTCCCATATCCTATAGCGCCTTAGCGCGTCCTATAGGCGCTTGCGCCGTCCGATTACTTCTTAGCTTTAGGACGCTTTGCGCCATATTTGCTTCGACGTTGCAAGCGGTTTGCTACACCAGCGGTATCCAATGTACCACGAACAATGTGGTAACGTACACCTGGAAGGTCTTTTACACGACCACCGCGCACCATAACGATGCTGTGCTCTTGCAAGTTGTGACCCTCACCTGGGATGTAAGCGTTCACCTCCTTTTGGTTGGTCAAGCGAACACGTGCTACTTTACGCATAGCAGAGTTTGGCTTCTTAGGAGTTGTTGTGTAAACGCGCACACATACGCCACGACGTTGTGGGCAGCTGTCCAATGCTGGACTCTTGCTCTTGTCGATAAGTTCTGCTCTTCCTTTTCTAACTAATTGTTGAATTGTAGGCATTGTAACTTTTTAATTTTGGTTAATAATTTATGTTAATTTAAACTTGTTAGTTATTTCGTTTCCCATTCTCACTTTTCCATTTTTTCGCCCTCTCCTTTTCGCCCCCTCTTCCTCTCAATTCCACCTCAAATTCCACCTCATGTATGACGCCCGCGTACACGCGCCGCGAAAAAGCATGCAAAGGTACTACTTTTTTCTGACATAGGCAACTTTTCCTACCTAAAAATTTCACTTTTCTTTCAAAAATCCACAAGAAAATTAAAATTGCTAAACTGACTTTGCAAAATTACGCCTATTTTCACTCCTAACCTGCTAAAATTTCAAATACTTACAACACTTTTCAACACCACTCTCCACCCCTCTCACATCTCTCTTTTTTGCTCTTCATTTTTCCTTCCCTTTTCCATTCTCCCATACCCCTGTTTATTTGCAGTCAATAATTAGCGATTAATTAGTGATTAATTAGTGATTAATTAGTGATTGATTAGTGATTGATTAGTGATTACCGAACCTTCAACGAACAATCATGCTATATACCACCAAACAAAAACGGGTGCATTCTCGCACCCGTTTCGTTATCTCAAACTCTGCAACACCGCTTCTGCAATCATACGTTGCCCTCGCTCATTGGGATGAATGCCATCATCACAAAGATACGCTCGAAAATTATGCTCCTTCAGCAACCCGCTTGTTACATCAATCCACTGTGCACCAGTGCGTTGCGCAATACGCATAGTCGCCAAATTATATAGCTCATGACCTGACATGATTGTATTAGTTGACCCACCCAACCAACGCATCACATTCGCACGAAATCCATCTTCCCACTTCTGAGAAAAGAAGGCAAAATACCGCTCTGCATCCATGGGCGGTAGGGATAACACAAGCGGTATTGCCCCCATCTCTTTTATCTTATAAATAACACGTTCATACACCTCTTCAAAAACCTCCAAACGAGTACGTGGAAAGTGCTCTTTCTCAGGGGATTCTGCTATCTCCTGCCAGTTATAATCACTATCGTTACCACCATATTCCAGCAACACGTATTGTGCGCCCGACATCTTATCCAAGTACCTATCTAATATACGCTCGCCTGCTTCTATCGTGCAGCCCATTTTGCCCAAATTCAAGCTCTCGCCACCTAACTTCTCGGCACAGCACTCTACAATGCTCTTATCCGCCAATGAGTAACGACTACGCTCGCCTTCCGACCGAACAAGCACACCCTTAATAATAGAATCACCTAAAGCAACTAATTTCATAATAATGTCCTTTCTTTTTCAAAATTCGCTGCAAAGGTACTGCCAATTTTCTGCCTACCAAAACTTTTGTGATAGTATGGCACGATTTTTGCTAAAAACACAAATATAGTGACAAAACAGGCGTATTTGTGACAAAACTACCACTACATGCCATTTCGTCACACCAAATAAATACACTAAATTATGGACAAATTACCTGCAATTTTCAGCAAACTGAGCAGCCACTTGCTCTACCTTTTAGGCATACCTGCCTTCTTCCTCTGCTTTATGCTTATCTATCAACCTGCCCTTGCCACACAGTTATTGGACATGGGAAAAGATATGCTCAGCTTCAACACAACTATTATCATGTGCATTTTGTTGGGTGTGATGATTACCTCGCGTGTGCTGATGATGGTACTCCTTCACCACCAACTACGCCTTACTTGGCTAAGATATGTATATTGGGAGATAGCCGAACTCATTACCATGAGCATGTTCATGGCATTGTATATCACACTCATGTATCAAGGCACTTATCCCTATTTCCACATTGTAGGGCAATCATTATACGCGCTATTGATTATATGTATCTACCCTTATGTCATCTTCAACCTATCATTAGCATATATGGCACAAAAAGAAGAGCAAGCCACCTACGATGACTCGCTCATGCGATTTGTGGACAGCACCCAACGCGTTAAACTGATGATTGCATCTTCTGCTGTTCTTTATGTGAAAGCAGAAGAAAACTATGTTCATATCCGATATATGGAAGGCGACCGACTAAAAGAATACGCGCTTCGCGCATCCATGAAGTCATTGGAAGAACTAATGCACAAGCACGGACTTATCCGCTGTCAACGCAGTTATTACATCAATCCACAACATATCAAGGTCTTACGACGTGACAAAGAGGGCATGATCTCCGCCGAACTCAACACGCCACAAGCGCAACCTATCCCCGTTTCACCGAAATATTACGACGAATTGGCTAAGTGGTTGTGATTTGTGAGATCTAAGAAAAGAGCAAGATATATCTTTGTTAAAATAAATTTTCGCTCAATTCCTTGTGTATTTGCATTTTTTGTTGTACCTTTGCAGCAAAATCAGGAATATGAATAAGGAATTTCAAATGTTGGCAAAAACATTCAAAGGCTTAGAGGATGTTCTGGCTGGCGAATTAATAGAATTAGGAGCCAATAATGTACAAATACAACGACGGGCGGTATCATTTACGGGCGATAAACGCATGCTTTACACAGTTAATTTCTGTTTGCGTACTGCCTCACGCATATTGGTGCCGATTGCCACATTTAAGGCAAAGAAAGCGGATGATATATACGAGCAAATTAAAGCTATTGATTGGGCGCAATACATGACCGCCAACCATACCTTTCACATTGACACAACCGCATATTCAGACATTTTCCGCCATTCGCAATTCATCACCTATCGCGTTAAAGATGCTGTGGTGGATTGGTGGATGGAGCACGGTGGCGTACGCCCTAATGTGCAATTGACTAATCCTGACATATATTTGAATGTACATATTGCAGGGGATATTGTTACTATATCTTTGGATAGTTCGGGTGAGAGTCTGCATAAACGCGGATACCGCGTAGCAAACACGCAAGCCCCTATTAACGAGGCACTCGCCGCAGGGATGCTGCTTCTTGCGGGTTGGAAAGGACAAAGCGATTTTTACGACCCCATGTGTGGCTCTGGCACTCTGCTGATTGAGGCTGCATTGATAGCACGCAATATTGCACCAGGTATCTATCGCAAAGGGTTTGCTTTTGAGAAATGGGCAAACTTCGACGCCGATTTATTTGAGGATGTATATAATGACGATAGCCGCGAACGTGCTTTTAACCATAAGATTTATGGTTCTGATGCAGGATTCTATGCTACACAAACTGCCACTAAGAATATACAATCAGCTAATCTACAACGAGATATAGAAATCAAGCAAATCCGTATTCAAGAATTGAAGACGGACAATGAAAAAACAGAAGGCGCATTGGTGATGACGAATCCACCATATGGCGAACGATTGTCGCAGGACAAAGACGTTCTACAATTGTATCAGGATATAGGCACTACCCTAAAGCATCAGTTTAGTGGAGCCACCGCATGGATTATATCCAGCAATGCAGAGGCATTGAAATGCGTAGGGCTCCGTCCTGCCAAACGTATTCATTTGATGAACGGAGAGTTAGATTGCTTGTTTAATCAATACATATTATTCAAAGGCGACCGTAAAACATGGAAGAAATCCTTATAGAAGACTACAACTACCCCTTGCCTGATGAACGGATAGCCAAATATCCATTGCAAGAGCGCGACCAAAGCAAACTATTAGTATATTCCAACGGACAAGTAGGAGAAGACCGTTTCGAACATATTGGAGAATATTTATCTGCCAATTCACTCCTTATATATAATAATACGCGCGTAATACAAGCACGTTTAGAGTTTCACAAACGACAAGAAGATGGCACTCAAGGCGCACGTATTGAAGTTTTTTGCCTTGAACCTATTTCCCCAAACGATTATCAACTAAATTTGGGAAGCACGGAGGGTTGTACATGGAAGTGCATGATTGGCAATGCAAAAAAGTGGAAGACAGGTGCACTCTCCATGCCTTTATGCCTTCCTTCTGGCGAACAAATTACTTTATATGCAGAACGTGGGGAACAAATAGGCAACACATTCGCAGTGCATTTCTCGTGGAGCACCCCCACCTCCAACCCCTCACCTTTAACCTCTAACCTCTCACCTCTAACCTCCAACCTCTCACCTCTAACCCCCAACCAAAATATCAGTTTCGCTGAGATTCTTGACATAGTAGGCGAATTACCTATTCCACCTTATTTGAATCGCAAAACGGAAGAAAGTGATAAGACGACCTATCAAACCGTATATTCTCGCATCAAAGGTTCGGTAGCTGCACCTACTGCGGGTTTACACTTCACGGAGAAAGTGCTGAATGGTTTACGGGAGAAAGGCATACAGACAGCCGAGGTAACATTGCATGTAGGAGCAGGAACTTTCCAACCAGTGAAAACTGCTGATGCCAACCAACATACGATGCATACCGAGATTATTGCTGTACCGCGCGAAACGATTGAAGCACTTATTGCTAATATAGGACATATTGTAGCAGTGGGAACAACCAGCATGCGCACATTGGAGAGTTTATACTTCCTCGGTGAACAACTACTACACCACGCTACACCACGCCACACCACGCTATCCGTGGCACAATTTGCGCCATACGAGTGTGAGCATACCCTTTCCACGAAGGAAGCATTGCAAGCAATAGTAGATTATTTAGATAGCACTCAGCAAGAAATATTACATGCTGCTACACAAATAATGATTAAGCCAGGCTATACTTTCCATGTCGTAGATCAATTGATTACCAATTTCCATCAACCAAAATCCACATTACTGCTATTAGTAAGTGCGTTTGTGAAAGGCGATTGGCATACAATCTATGACTATGCCCTCTCGCATAATTTCCGTTTCCTCAGTTATGGCGATAGCAGTATCCTAACGCGAAGCCACTAACGTGAACAAGTGAACAAAAAACATGATCGACACTCATTGTCATATAGATGATCCGCAGTATGCAGAAGATTTGGCTGCATTTTTGGCAGACCAACAAACGAATGGTGTAGAAGCCATTCTAGTACCTGGCGTAGATGCCAGCTCGGTGAAAGATGTATTGGAGGTATGTGACCAATATCCCGATTATCTTTTCCCCGCGTTGGGATTGCATCCAGAAAACGTGAAAGAAGATTGGCAAGAGCAGTTGCAGACGCTGAAAGGAGCTGTAGATGAGCGCATGTCCAATAGCCCGAAGGGCGTCCAATATCCAATAGCGGAGCGTCCAATATCCGCAAGAAAACTCATCGCCATTGGCGAGATAGGGTTGGATTATCATTGGGATATAAGTTTCAAGGAAGAGCAGCATGAGGCTTTGCGTGAACAGATGCGTTGGGCAGAGCAGTGGAATTTGCCAGTGATGATTCACAGCCGTGATGCCACAGAGGACACGCTGAAGATATTGCGGGAGTTTCCTACTGTGAAAGGTGTAATGCATTGCTTCAGCGGTAGTCATGAGGTAGCTCAGCAAGTGGTGGATATGGGGTATTATTTGGGTATTGGCGGTGTGATTACTTTTAAGAATTGCAAACTCGCAGAGCATCTCGTAGGTATTCCCTTAGAGCGATTAATATTGGAGACTGACGCTCCTTACATGGCTCCCGTTCCTCATCGTGGAAAGCGCAATGAAAGCAAATGGATGTGCCATGTGGTAGAACGCTTAGCACAAGTATATAATTGCACAACAGAGCATATAAATGAGGTGACAACTGCTAATGCAAAGGCACTTTTTGTTATAAATTTGTGAAAAAAACAAAAAAAATCGCAAAGTATTGTGCATATATGAAATATTTTTTGTACCTTTGCGGGTCGAAAGGTGTATTGTGTCATTTTGTATGCATAAACACCGTATAAAAAACAGCGTTCTTAGTCAATATTGTACTATTCGCTAATGCGAAAGGAGAGATGCTCGAGTGGTTGAAGAGGCACGCCTGGAAAGCGTGTAAACTCCAAAAGGGTTTCGGGGGTTCGAATCCCCCTCTCTCCGCAAAGATGTTAAAAACGACATGTCTAAGTTCGCTTAGGCATGGCGGAAAAAAGTCTTTGCACAAGATACCATGGCAGACGTGAGTGAAACGAACAAAATAATTATTAACAATTTAATACACAAAAAAACAAATCGTATGAAAAAAATTTTTGCAACCCTAACGGTGTTGGCAATGTTTTCTTTCGGAAGCGTTGCAGTAATGGCTCAAGATGCAGCTGAGGCTGCTCCTGTAGCAGAAGAAGTAACTGAAGCTCCTGCAGTTGAGGAAGCTCCTGCAGTTGTGGTAGAAGAAGTAGTAGAGGCAGAAGAAGGTGCTGTTGTAGCTCTTCACAAGACTCTCAAGACTAAGTTTATCGAAGGTGGTGCTGGCTTTATGGCTGCAACTCTCATCTGCTTGGTATTTGGTTTGGCTCTTTGTATTGAGCGTATTATCTATTTGAGTTTGAGCAAAACGAACACCAAAGCTCTCTTGGCTAACGTTGAGGCAGCTTTGAAGAACGGTGGTATTGAGGCTGCTTTGGAAGTTTGCCGCAACACTCGCGGTCCTGTAGCAAGTATCTTCTATCAAGGTTTGAGCCGTTATGAGGAAGGTGTAGAGGTAGTTGAGAAAACCGTATCTAGCTACGGTGGTGTTCAACTCGGTCTTCTCGAGAAGAACCTCTCTTGGATTTCTCTCTTCATCTCTATCGCACCATCTTTGGGATTCTTGGGTACCATCATCGGTATGATCCAAGCGTTCGATAAGATCCAACAAGTAGGTGATATCTCTGCTACTGTTGTGGCTGGTGGTATCAAGGTCGCTCTTTTGACAACCCTCCTCGGTTTGATCATCGCTATTATTCTTCAAGTATTCTACAACTACATCCTTAGCTTGATCGAGGGTCTCGTTAACGAGATGGAGGACAGCTCTATCAGCCTCCTCGACCTCGTGGTTGAATACGACGCAGCACAAAAGAAATAATCTATTTTGCATTGTGCAGAACGTGAATTGTTAAACTTGCAAAATTTTAGATTATTATGAAGAATTATAAATTATTCCCAAAAGTAACCCTCTGGGTTCTCATGATTGTGGGCATCATCGCTACTGCGATGTTCTTCTTCGGAGGCTCTGAAGGTTCGTTGGAGGTAGCGGGTGACTTCTTGGATATTCCTAAGTTCACCAACGTGCTCCTCTACTGGATTTATGCGCTCGTAGCTCTTGTTATCCTTGTTACTTTCGGATTCGTATTGGCTAAGCTCGTTGAGACATTTAAAGTTGATCCTAAGCGCGGTCTCGTATCTGTAGCAGTAGTTCTTGGTGCTGTAGCTCTCTGCGCTCTCTGCTGGTTCTTGGGCAGCCCTGAAGAAGTAGAGATCCTTGGTTACGAAGGTACTGATAACGTAGGTAACATGGCACGCATGAGCGATGCTATTATGTATCTTGTTTACATCCTCACCGCTTCTACTGTAGCAGCGTTGGTTTGGGGTGTTATTTACACTAAAGTTAAAAAGTAATTACGACATCTACTCTGTAGAAAAGTCGCAAATTATCTAATTGTAAATTAAGATTATGGCAAAGAAAATTCCGCAGATAAACGCCAGTTCCATGGCCGACATCTCGTTCTTGCTGCTCATCTTCTTCTTGGTGACCACCTCCATGGATGTGAATCAAGGTTTGGCACGTCGTTTGCCTGCACCTATTCCACCAGACCAAAAAGTGGAGGACACCGATATTAACAAACGTAACTTGTTTGTGGTGAAGATTAACTGGGAGAACAAACTCCTCGTACAAGGACAAGAACTGGATGTACGTCAACTGCGTGCGAAAGCCAAGGAGTTTATTGCAAATACCAATGAAGATCCAAACATGCCTAAACTCTTTGAGGAGGATTTTGGTGAACCATTTGGTACGCTCAAATATACAAAGGAGCACGTGATTTCTGTCCAAAACGACGCTGAAACACAATACCAAGCATATTTGGAGGTGCAAAACGAATTGGTGGCAGCATACAACGAGTTGCGTGAGGAATGCGCTCAAAAATACTTCCACACTGCTTATACAGAGTTGGATGAAGAGTGGCAAAAGAAAATCCAAAAGATTTATCCTCAAAAGATTTCTGAGGCTGAACCTAAAAATTATGGAGGACAATAACTATGGCAAAAATTCGTAGAAATGATAAACGCGAGATGCCAGCTTTGAACACTAGTTCATTGCCTGATATCATCTTCATGTTGCTGTTCTTCTTCATGTCTGTAACATCTATGAAAGAGGTTACATACAAGGTTTCAATCCAGAACCCACAAGCAACCGAGTTGACTAAACTTGAGAAAAAATCATTGGTTCGTTACATCTATGTAGGTACTCCTACTGCTGAGTTCAAGAAGCAATATGGTGCTGAGACACGTATCCAATTGGACGACGCTTTCGCTGATGCACGTGAGATTGGTGATTATATCATCAACGAGCGTTCTTCTATGAAAGAGCAAGACCAAGGTTTGATGACCGTGTCTATCAAAGCAGACAAGGAGACAAAGATGGGTATCATTGCAGATATCAAGCAAGAGCTTCGCCGTGCATACGCACTGAAGATCAGCTACGCTGCTACCCAACGTACATCCTACTAATCAATAGATTGATATTAATAAAATCACCTGCGCAATGCGTAGGTGATTTTGTATTATTTACTCTCACTTCTTGCCTACGTCAAATATTTTTACTACCTTTGCAAACGAAATCCAAATCAACACTGCTTATATGCGCCCCATCCGTCATCTCACATTTCTGCTCCTCTGCCTATTCTTCGCTTCCTGTGGCCACACCACCCGCTACCAAGAAGCCAAGCACGTCATCGCCGTGGCAGATAGTCTAGACCAAAACGAACATTTGCTCTACCCTGATACAGCAACGCTTCAGCAAACTATCCGCACGCTCGACAACCCTTTCGGCAGACTCTTTGCCCATAACACGCTCGGCAAAGCCCACTACTACATGGGGCGACATCTCAGTCTTAACGACCAAATCACCCAAGCCGCAGCGCACTATATCGCTGCCGACCGCGCACAGATAGATGACCCTATCTACCGCGGACGTATCAACTCTTGCATGGCGCATATCTGCAAGCAGAACGAGAGTGATTCTCTCGCGCTAATCTTCTTCGAACGTGCCAACAATGACTTCAAACTAAGTGGAAATGAATGGTACTATGCCCATAGTTTGTTAGATGTCAGCGAATATAATCTATACCTACACTATTTTAGCAGAGCAGATAGCATATTAAAGCTCGCAGAAACATACACCACGGATGATATGTACCTTGCACGGTTCTATGAAACCAAAGGACTATACTTCTATGAACTCCAGCAATATGATTCAGCATTGGTGTATTTCAAGAAGGGATTACCTTTATGGCAACACGAAGAATATAGGCTATATAGTTACATGAAAATCATGCAAGTATATCTTGATATGGATAGTTTAGCACAAGCATTACCCTATGCACAATCTATCATTCATAACACCCAAAATCCTACCTTCCTGGTGAATGCTTACTATTGCATGATGCAAGATGCCAATGACAAGAACGATACCAAACGACTGAGCGAATATTCTCATGCGCGAGCAGATGCCGAAAAATCACTACGTGACTACGTAAGCATTTCAGCAGAAACCGTTCCAAAGTTCAGTGAATATTTATCGAATCCCCATCCTTTGCGTTGGGTATGGATACTTATTTCTTGCATAATAGGTATATGCTTATTGTTGGTTCTTGGCATCATGCTATTCCGCCGATATTCACTGTCTCGCCTGCAAGTGGCTCATGAGGAACAAATACGCATGTACGACTTCAACGCTTGCCTATCCGATGTACGCACCAAATTCCCTACGCCACCCAGACGTTGGACCAACTATATGACTCTCGCTAAAGATATTGATCCATTCTTGCACGATTGGCTTATGGCATTGGAGCAATTGCCTTTGTCCGCACGTGAACGAATATTCTGCATCTATTATATGGTATATCCACAATTCTCCTTAGTGCAGATTGCCAAACATATCAATTATGCCGAGAAGAGTATTCGCACATATAAAGCACGAGTGGCAGCCAAACTGCACTGCTCATCAGCCGATTTGCACGACTATTTATCTTCAATCATATAGGTTTTGTTAACAAATAGCACAAAAATGGCTATTTTATAAGCGTACGCAATTCGGTACAAAGAATACTGATAATCAATATATTACAATATCGCACCGTACGCATTCGTTGTTAACACTTGACAAATCGAAGAATTTGCTATACCTTTGCAGAAAATTTTGATTTGTTCAACTCTTAAAAAAATCAACGTTATGAAACCCATTCGATTCACTCAACAAGTATTAGCATTATTCATTGCTATTACTGCAAGCACATGTGCTTTTGCCAACAATCATGAAGAAAACGACCCCGACTGGATTTGGCATCATGATTTTGTAGTAGATAATTTCGCGTACTATATCATTCCCAATAGTCCAGTTCCCGCAGTAGCAATCATTGAGGCATATGGACATAGTGGGCACATAGATGTACCTGCATATGTCACGCACAATGATACTACGTATGAGGTCACTACATTAGGAACAGGTTACTCTGGATTCCGCGATTGCCGTGACTTAACTTCTGTATATATTCCAAAAGAAATCAAGATGATTAATAACAATCCTTTTAGGGAATGTCCGAATTTAACGAATATTAGTGTAGATCCTGAAAATAAATATTATGATAGTCGCGGTCTATGCCACGCACTCGTCACAAGCCCAGATAATCCTTACGAAGAGCCCAATATGTTAGTGGCTGCATGCAAAAACACGACTATCCCCAATGATGTAGAAGTGATTGGTGTTGAAGCGTTCTATGAATGTCATTATCTAACGCAGATTACCATACCTAACAGCGTTACTACCATCAAACGCTCTGCTTTCAAGGGATGTGAGCGATTGTCCACACTTGTTATAGGCGAAAGTGTTAGCACTATCGGAGATTTTTCTTTTTTTAATTGCTCCGCCTTAAAGACGGTTATGTGTTTGGCTGCAACACCACCATATGTCGAAGCCTCTGCGTTTGCGAACACACCAGTTGATGCCTTAAAAGAAGTGCTTGAAATTTCCCTGCAATTGCCTGTGTATGTTCCAGATGCATCGATTGACCTCTACAAGAGAGCATGGCCTTGGTCCAAGTTTAATATCCAACCCCTCAGCCAAGCAAACTCGCCTACATACAAATCGCAATGGTGCGATAAATGGACCACCTTTTTCACGGATGAGGATGCCGAAACCGAAGAAAAGACATGGATTTACCAATTAGGACAAGACACCACCATCAATCAACATGCCTACACTATCGTAAACCGCTACTCCACCATGCTGGGTGCAGAAGCCACAAAAGAATACGTAGCAGCCGTGCGCTTCACTGATGACAAAAAAGTGTATATTTTCTACGACAATGCCGAATACCTGTTGTATGATTTCAATGTGGAAGCAGGCGATGAGATAGTAGTGTTTGCAGGTATCAACAATTATAGCGAGCAGAACAAAACCTTCCGTTGCGGCGTGCATGAAGTGACTACGGACCCTAATACCAATCTTTCAGCGATTACGCTTTACGTACATCCTAACAATATGACAGCACAAATTCGTGAAACCAAATGGATAGAAGGCGTGGGCGATAAGCAAGGATTTATGATGCTCAATGGTTTTAACTACCCCCGAAATACCACTTCTGCGCTCGTTTGTGCCAGCCGATATGGTCACTACCAATACACCATGAGCGAAGCAGAGATGCAGGTTTTAGGCACAAGATGTTGGTGTGATTTCAATATCGAAGACAATGCCAAAGAGGGCAAGTTTGGCGGTCGTCCTACTCCTACCCAATGGCATGTATTGGTTGAGCAGCAAGAAAGGCACAAGATGCGCGCAGCTGCACCCACCACGCCCGATTCTACGCAAATAGCAGAGACATTTGTATATGAGTTGCATGAAGACAGCACTATTATCAACGAGAGAAGTTACTTTCCCCTTACCTGCTATTCCACCAAAGAGGAATCTGCCCCAACCATCGAACTTGGTGCGCTACACTTCAGCGATGACAACAAAGTGTATTTCCACTACGATAATGCCGAACATTTGTTATACGACTTTGGTGCCGAGGTGGGCGATACACTGTCTATTTTTGCTGGTATCAACAACTACCCTCAAGACACTACATATACCCATGTCCTCACCCACAAAGACACCATATCCGATGGTAGAGCTATCATCACGCTTAAAGCGATATTGTACGAAGAAGCGGATGGACAACGTACCGAGAAATCCTATAAAAAGGTATGGATAGCGGGTTTAGGTTCACTTGACGGCATTGTGCACACGAACATAGAGCAAGAAGCTACGCTAATAACGACACTTTGTGCGTGGTTAGAAGATGAGTGCATCTATACGACGGACCTACCAATTTACAAATCACTGGGTTGTATCTACAACAACGACCCTGCGACAGCAGTAGAAAACCTCACTATCCCATCGCCTAAGACCGATGGCCAAAAATTCCTCCGCGCAGGTCAACTATTCATCATCCACGAGGGCAACACGTATAATGCATTAGGCATACAAGTAAAATAATTTGTTGGTTTTGGTTAACCTTATTATCAATATAGGCGGTGATTTTCACCGCCTATATTATAGTTATTCCGCTACCTTCACCGAAGAATCCGTAAAATCAAGATATGGCTGCAAGCAATATGTATATACCATTTAACACCTGTACAAAATCCTCACAACTACCATATAATCAACCGTTATTCTCGCAAAATCATGTACATCTGCCCTACGCTCTTGCCCACGTCCAATATTTTTACTACCTTTGCAGCAAATTCAATATAAACACACACTGCCTTATGTCACCAGTCCGCCATCTCACCTTTCTGCTCTTCTGCCTATTCTTCGCTTCCTGTGACCACACCACCCGCTACCAAGAAGCCAAGCACGTCATCGCCGTGGCAGATAGTCTAGACCAAAACGAACATTTGCTCTACCCTGATACAGCAACGCTTCAGCAAACTATCCGCACGCTCAACAACCCTTTCGGCAGACTCTTTGCCCATAACACGCTCGGCAAAGCCCACTACTACATGGGGCGACATCTCAGTCTTAATGACCATATCACCCAAGCCGCAGCGCACTATATCGCTGCCGACCGCGCACAGATAGATGACCCTATCTACCGCGGGCGTATCAACTCTTGCATGGCGCATATCTGCAAGCAGAACGAGAGCGACTCTCTCGCGCTAATCTTCTTCCTCCGCGCCAATCGTGCCTTCTACGAGAGCGGCAAAGACTGGTACTACGCGCATACCTTATTAGACGTCAGCGAGTTTCACACCTACCTCCACCAATTCGCCAAATCCGATAGTGTACTCCATCTCGCTGCTTCCTACGACATAGACGACTACTATCTCGCCCGCTTATACGAAACAAAGGGGCTCTATTTCTACGAGCAACTCCAATATGATTCTGCCCTCCACCACTTCCACCAAGCATTAAACCTCTGGCAGTACGAAGAAGACCGCCTATATACCTACAAGAAACTCATGCAAGTCTATCTTGATATGGGCGACCAAGTTTCGGCACTTCCCTATGCACAAATCATTGTGGAGTATTCAGCCACACCCAACGAATTGGTCAATGCCTACTACTGCCTCATGCAAGATGCCAAAGCCAACAACGATATTGAGCGACTGAGTCAATATGCTCATGCTCGCCAAGATGCCAACGACTTGCTGAACGAAGAAGTGGGCAAATACCACGGTGCACTCACCCTGCTGAAAGAGCATCTGGCTAACCCTTATCCTTATCGCTGGGCATGGATTACACTTCTATGCCTACTCGCAGCCTGCTTGTTACTAATCATCGCTATCGTGCTACACCGCCGACACGCTGCCCGTTGCTTGCAAGTAGCTCATCATCAGATTGATGATTTGTCTATTACTGCTCAGATATCCGACATCCGTGCTGCGCACCCACGCCCTCGCAAACAGTGGAACGACTACAACGAACTAAAGAAGGACTTAGCTCCCCTGCTCCAAGACTGGCTATCTGAGTTGGAAACCCACCAACTATCCAACCGTGAAAATGTTTTTTGTACGTATATGCTCCTTTATCCCAATGCTTCATTGGAGGAATTGGCAGATTGGATGCACTACTCCGCCACAGGCGTCAGCACCTTCAAACGCCGCATCGCACAGAAGATAGGCATTCCCACCCGAGAACTGTATCATTTCCTACACGAGATGCTACAAAGCGAAAAATAGTAATGGTACATTTTAATAGATAGTTAACTGATAATGAACAACATTTATTTTACAAAACAGTACAATTCCCTTTTACTATTGCGGAGGTAGAAGAATTGCTATAATTTTGCAGTGAATTTAACACACTGCAACAATGCAAATACGACACAAGAACAGAGAGATTTACTTTCGAGAGCAAGCGGAATGTACCCTGAAGTATGTTATTCCGTATATTGAACAAGTGCTATGTATCAAACCCAATCTTCGCATTCTGGAGATTGGTTGTTGGGAAGGCGGCAACCTAAGGCCATTCTTAGATTTAGGATGCCAATGTGTCGGGATAGATATAGATGTAGCACAGGTGGAAAAAGCCAAAGATTTTTTTGCAAACCACCCCAAAAAACAAAATCTTCGTTTTATAACGAACGATATAAATAAGGTGTCACCTAATGAAATAGGACATTTTGACTTGATTATACTTAGAGATGTGATAGAACATTTGCCAAATCAAGAAGTATTTATGCACCAACTCAAATGTTTTATGCATAGTGAATCGGTTGTTTTCTTCGGCTTTCCCGTATGGTGCAATCCCTTCGGTGGACACCAACAAATATGTCGCAGCAAGTGGCTATCGCATACCCCTTGGTTGCATTTGCTGCCTAAACGTTTATATAAAAAGGTATTACAACTTGGCGGAGAAAGTACTGCTACAACAAAGGCACTTTTAGACATCAAAGATACAGGCATTAGTCTTTTCCGCTTCGAAAGTATATTGCGCAAAGAACAATACCAGATATTAAAACATACACATTATTTCATCAATCCAAACTATGAGATAAAATTCGGTTTGCACCCTCGTATAATACCCAAATACCTGCAAATTCCATACTTGTCAGACTTTTATACAACAGCAATGTATTATTTGATAAAAAAATAAAGCTCTAAACAATATTTATTCTACAATCAAAACTGTACATTTTCAATATAACTCGCAGAATATAAACGCTATACATTTTCGACGTCTGTACAAATGCCTCTGCCTATTGCATATATTACCAAATTATACTACCTTTGCAAGAAAATTCAGTTGCAACAAAAATAACTACAATATAACTCACCGCCAATCCGCTATCTCTCCGCTGTCAATTACGTTAGATACACGATAGATATACGTTAGATATACGATAGATACACGTTAGATAACTATAGGAACACCATAAGAAAACGAAATGTATAACTGAAATATATAACTTCATAAAATTATCATACCTATGAAACGAACATTACTTTTTCTGCTTTGTGTACTGATGGGCACACAACTTTTTTCGGAAACATTATTTGGATATCTGTTTCCTACATTGGCATATTTGGAGCGTACAACTTGCTATTATACCGAAGGAGATGAGCAGTATCGCACAATCAACAGATTGAGCTTCGAAGACAATATGTTCGAAATAGATGGCAACGACTATATAGAATATAACGACTTTTGGCTACGCGAAGACAAAAAAGGTAGAATCTTAGTTTACAGCGAACCTGCAAAAAAGGATTTGGTACTTTATGACTTTACACTTGAAGTAGGCGACACACTCACGACCCTAAATATTGATATGGTTCCTATGACAGAGGGAGACCCAATATTACCAGGAGTGAAATCTGTTGTAGTAGATTATCCTATCTACATTAATGGCGAGTTATCTTGCCCTATTGATACCTTAATCGTAACCGATGTGTCCATGGTCATGATGCGCGATAGCAACGAATACAAGAAATGGACTTTTAGCAATGGTATGGAGTACATGGAGTACATCGGCAACTTAGGAGCAGATTTCTTTCCTATAATCAAAAACCCATGGGAAGATATTCCTACATGTTGCATAGAAGAACGCCTTGTGTGTGCATCCATTTATGATAGATTAATTTATCAAATGGATGATGCCGAAATGCAGCGTTTGAATGCAGAGTGCCAATGCACCTCTTGGGCAAGTAAATGGTGCGATACATGGAATGTATTAAAGTTTGATGGAATGGTTTTCGAGCAAACAGCACAAACATGGCAATACAAATTGGCGTATGATACCATCATTGATGGCAAAGAATACCGAGCAGTTACACGCCATTGGATTGCAGATGAAGAGAAAACCAAAGAATATGTGGCTGCAGTGCGATTTGAAGAGAACAGAAAGGCATTCATTTACTATGACAACGCCGAATACCTATTATATGACTTTAATTTCGATCTCATAGAAGGAGATACGCTTGAGGTGTTTGCAGGAATCAATAATTACGAACACTTCAACACCTACAAATGTGTAATCAAATCTGTAGAGCAAACGGAAGGAGGCATAACTGAATCCACCTATTCCATGAATATTATTGATCCATTCACAGGCAAAGTTTGTCCTTTTCCAGTGGTTTGGAAAGAATTTGTTGGATCATATGATGGCATTTTACATGGAGATTTACTTGTGCCTGGCAACTCAAATTATCATTTGCTATGTGCTTATAAAAACAGTTCTATTATATACTCCACTGAAGATGAGGTATTTACGGATTATGGTTGCGAGTATAACGCTGTAGGACAAAATCCCGAAAACCTCTTCCCAACGCTTTGGGGCTTGCAACGAACAAGTTGCGATGAATGGTTTGATGGATGCGAAGAAAACAAGAGTTATTTATTTTCACCCAAAGAGATAACGGAAATTAATGGCAAACAATATCTTAAATGTGGCGGTGTGTTTTTGCGTGAAGAAGATTCGAAAGTTCTAATTTATAGTTTTCCATACGAAAAAGACTTGGTCTTATATGATTATACTTTAGAAGTTGGCGACACTTTGCAAAATCTCGGAATAGACATCTATTCTTTCCCCGAACTTGAATACGCAGCGGTAGTGGATTACATAGCATACGAAGATTATGATGTAGAAACAGATGAGTTTATAATTAAGAAAGAGCCATTAGGATCGAAACGTGTTACTGAAGTATCAACAATCACATTATTAGATGGGAAAGAATATAAAAGATGGTTATTTGGCAATGATTGGGAAAATGGCAACTATTATGTAGAAGGAATTGGAAATGTTGGAGGTAGTTTTGGAGGAGATTATATAAATATTGCTAATCCATATGCTCTTCCTACATGTTATATGGGCGAACACCTTGTCTGCGTAAGCAAGAACAACAAACTCCTCTACCAAATGGACGACGCCGAGATGGAACGCCTTGGCGCAGAGTGCCTTTGTGATGTAGAAAAGAAATGGTCAGACACATGGTGCGACACATGGAATGTGATGGAACATGATATGGGTATGACCTCTGACACAGAAAAAACATGGCGACATTATTTAGCGAATGATACGATTATCAATGGTCAAACATATACCAGTGTTAATTATTATTGGACACTTGAAGAATCGAAGGTATATAGAATAGCGCTCGTGCGCTTTACGGAAGACCAAAAAGTATATGCACTTCTTGGTGATACAGAATATTTAGTATATGATTTCTCTGTTCAAGTGGGAGATACCATTGAAACAATTGTCGGAGTTGGGTATGGTAGTATGCTTCAACAATTACTTGTGCATCAAGTAGATATTGATGATGCGACAAATCGCAAAACGATAACCCTATATCCGATTTGCAAACTTGAAGAGGACGTTGATTGTGACCATTGTGACGAAAACGGAAATTATTTATGGGAATGTTGCCCAATAGAGTGGATTGAAGGTGTTGGATCTACAGAAGGTTTCTTAATGGGATACCCTCCTTGCGGTCATGTCGGTGGTATTGGACATAAACTTCTGTGTGCTTATAAAGATGATGAACTACAATATATAAACGATTTATACCAAGACGATTACGGTTGCGAGTATAACGCTGTAGGACAGAATCCCGAAGACCTCTTCCCAACGCTCTGGGGCTTGCAACGAACAGTTTGCCGTGAGTATTATGGAGAAACCGAAGATGATAATTCCGCCAATGTTACTTATAAGCACACATTTGATCGCATTCGCGTGACCTCTG
Source organism: Paludibacteraceae bacterium (assembly GCA_045591505.1). GTDB lineage: Bacteria > Bacteroidota > Bacteroidia > Bacteroidales > Paludibacteraceae > Colicola. The sequence goes on along the minus strand of JAZNSW010000020.1, from coordinate 222,549 downwards.
AGTACAAACCCTATATCCTTTTCTATGATTATAGCCTGCGCGAAGAAGATAATAAGATACTTATCTACAGTCATATTCTCAACAAAGACCTCGTGTTGTATGATTTCACGTTGGAAGTAGGCGACTCGCTACCAGCCTTGTATATTGATTACTACCCACACGGTTATGTAGATTTGATGGTCCAAGATGTGGTAGATTACAACAAAGACGGTCAGGACGGAACAATATACCCTGCTGACACATTTGTGGTCACAGATGTTTCCATGATAACCCTATCAGATGGCAAAGAGTACAAAAAGTGGACATTTAATAATGGTATGGAATACGTAGAAGGAATAGGTAGTTTTGGTAATGACCAATGGTCGGGAGACTTCTTCCAATTAATTGCAAATAAGGGTGTCCCTACAAGTTTACTTGGTGAACACCTTGTCTGTATAAGCAAAAATGGCAAACTCCTCTACCAAATGGACGACGCCGAAATGGAACGCCTTGGCGCAGAGTGCCTTTGTGACTACAATGGTGGACCACGTAGGGATCACGCTAAGAATGGAAAAATTGGTGGCAGACCTACTCCTACACAATGGAACATGTTGGAAATAGAGACGAAGGACATGGGTGAAGATAGACCAACCATCTTGCGCGCAGAGACCTTTAGCTATACCTTGGAAGACGACTCCATTGTTGCCAACGGCAAGACTTTCTACCAACTCGCACGCCAATCCACCAAGGACACTGCAACCACCAAGTCCTTTGTAGGTGCACTACATTTCGGAGAAGGCGAAGACAACCGAGTGTACTTCCTTCACAATGGAGTAGAATACGTGCTCTACGACTTCACAGCCGAACCAGGCGACACCGTAGAAATCTTTGCAGGTATCAACAACTACCCTCACGATAGTGTTTATACACACGTAGTTACAGGCAAAGACACCCTCGAAAACGGTGCATGCCGCATGTTGTTGGAAGTAGTATTCCCAAAAGAAACTAATGCCACAGCCACACATGCAGAAAAAGTCTGGTTAGCAGGCCTCGGTTCTATAGATGGTATTGTGCATAATGCTGCCAAACGAACAAGCAACGCTCACGCTGCTCCAAGCAGAAGTGCTAGCAGCAGCGAAGCACAAACCTCAGTCATGCTCTGCGCTTGGCGCGAAGATAGTTGCCTATACACCACCGACCACCCCGACTACAACGAACTCGGATGTGAATATAATCAAGACCCAACAGCAGTAGAGGACATTTATATACCTCAAACTACATACAAGAAAATCATCCGCAATGGTCAGTTACTCATCATACACGAAGACAAAACATACAACGTGATGGGAATAGAAGTAAAGTGATTTTTAAAAATAATTGCTTGCTAATTAAAAATAGAGGGTGTGTCGGCATTGGACATACCCTCTATTTTATTACCCCAACTAATGTATTCGTTGTATAGCAAATCTGCCAAAAATACAATGTTTTTTGGGTATATGCTAAAAAATTTGTACCTTTGCATAGTTTTTGTGAAAACGGAAAGGTGAAAACGGTAAACGGAAAATGAAAATGAAAAGAACGAAACGACAAGAAAATGCCGAGTGGCAAAAAAACGAAGTGATAGAAGAAAAAGTGTTCAGCAATGAAGTGATGAAAGAACTCAAACATCTGCCTACAGAAATATCCGAACAAGAGATACTCCGTAGGCGCGATATGCGCGATGTACTGACCTTCACCATCGACCCCGAAGATGCAAAAGATTTTGATGATGCGCTGTCCTTCAAAATATTAGACTCTGGCAATTACCAAATAGGTATTCACATTGCCGACGTAAGCCACTATGTGCAAGAAGGTAGTGCCATAGATGAAGAAGCATACCAACGAGGAACAAGTGTCTATCTCGTGGACAAAGTAATACCCATGCTCCCCGAAAAACTATGCAACGAACTATGTAGCCTTCGACCTAACGAAGATAAATTGTGCATGTCCGTTGTAGTAGAGATGGACAAAACTGCGAAAGTAATACGGCACAAGATATGCCGCACCGTTATTCGCTCAGACTACCGATTGACTTATGAGGAGGCTATGAGGATATTGGATATGGGCGATGGGCGATTGGATATGGGCGATGGGCGATTGGTAGGCGCATTGCAGGCGATGAACGAGCTGGCGAAAATATTGCGGGCAAAACGATTTGAACATGGAGCTATCAACTTCGAAACCCCCGAAGTACGCTTCCTCTTAGACAAAGAAGGCGAACCTACCGAAATTCTCTTCCATACAGCCACCGACGCTAATCACCTCATCGAGGAATTTATGCTACTCGCAAACCGATTAGTGGCAAAGGAGGTGGGAGGCAATGGGCGATTGGATATTGGCGAGAAGGGGAAGGCATTCGTGTATCGCGTGCACGATGTGCCCGATCCAGAAAAATTAGTAAAACTGGGAAACTTTATTCGACAGTTTGGCTTCCATCTGCGCACGTCCAACAAACGAAGTGTACAGAACAAACATATTAACTCACTACTATCCGAATGTCAAGGCACCAATAGCCAAACACTCGTAGAGACATTAGCCATCCGCAGCATGGCTAAAGCTGTGTATTCCACATCCAACATAGGACACTACGGTTTGGGCTTTGCCTACTACACCCACTTCACGTCCCCCATCCGTCGCTATCCCGACATAATGGCACATCGCTTAGTAGCCAAATACCTACTGCAATCAAAAACTCCCTGCCGACACGACAAAGAAGTACTGGAAGAAGCATGCGTGCATTGCTCCGATACCGAACAATTGGCACAAATGGCAGAACGCGAGTCCATCAAAGAAATGCAAGCACGATGGATAAGCAAACATGTAGGAGAAGAGTTTGACGGAGTAATCAGCGGAGTAACCGAGTTCGGACTCTTTGTACAACTCAAAAATACACTCACCGAAGGATTAGTGCCCATCCGCACTATTGATCCACATGATTACATGGAATATGATGAGGATAACTACTGCCTCATCGCCGCACGAAGCGGGAAAAAATATACGCTATCCGATAATGTACGAGTGAAAGTAGCAAAAGCCGATGTGGAAAGAAAACAGATTGACTTTGTGCTGGTGGACTAATCAAATAAAGTGGGGGAGTCCTTCTCAAACTGCTTCAAGACCGTGCGCATAAGCGACTCGCGGACAAAACGCGAACGATTCTTGACACCATACTTCAAACAATAACGCTCCAACGCACGCATTTCACTATCATTCAGCAGAATACTCACACGATTCGTGCGCGCCGCACGAACGCGCGGACGTGAGAGTAACTTCGTATTTGATGACTTGCGAGATGGCATGGTGGTGGATGGTGTATGATGGATGGTGTTAAAAGTGGATAGAGGCATTCAGTGCGATGGTCATAATAGGGCAACCAATATGATTCGAGTATTCTAAGCCATTAATCGTTTCTACAATCCAAACCTTCGTTTGCTGCCATTGCGCAGCCAACGCAATAGACATACTACTACTCTCACCCAACTTATACCACCACCCTACATCTATTCCTCCACATATACCACCCGCATAATCCTTATCCAAAGCAATAGCATATCCCAACGAACAACCCACCAAAGGACGATGAGAGGAAGAATGAGACACCGTAATGGGATAAGTACAGGTCATCTGGATGGGTATCCATTCATAGGTGACACGCTCGTTAACCACCATATGATACCCTACACTTCCACCTAAAAACACATTCGTTTTTAATAGGTTGTGCGTTCCTACCGCCGCATGCACTTGCACATCTGTAGCCCACGGAGCATACAAATTATTCGCAGGCAAAAAAGCCGCCCCCATTGAAAGATTCATACGCAATGCCACTTTCTTCTCCCTGTGCAGCACAACACTGTCCCCCTGAACAACAACCTCCTCCTTATCCATACGAATAGTTACTACCTCTGCCTTCGGATACTGAAAACGTGTTCCATCCTTCTTGCGCAAAATAACTACCTCATCGTTGTTCAACAACAACTCCCCTTTGACCGTTTGTCCTGTGCGCAACACTACAACCTCTGCTTGCAGCGAACATATGCCCGCCACAAACAAGAATAGTATGTGAAATATTCGTTTGCACATGTTACCCCGCTGTTTCGGGATGACCTTGTCCCACCGAAGTGGGACGAGGTCATTTAGTGACCCCGCTGGGATTCAAACCCAGGACCTCCAGAACCGGAATCTGACGCTCTATTCAGCTAAGCTACAGGGCCTCTTCGTAATCGGTTTGTCACGATTAATCGCGGCGACCGACTAAAATCATTACATAATATATCAATGTTCCTAATGAAGCCAACGCTGCTACCACATATGTATATGCTGCACTACGCAAAGCAGATGCCGCCATTGGAGTGGTTGACCTATCCGTGATACCCGCAATCTCTAACCACTGCACCGCACGACGACTAGCATTAATCTCCACTGGCAACGTGATAAAAGAAAAAAGAGTAGTCAAAGCATACAAAATAACACCTGCTACCAACAACTGTGGGAAAACCTCAATCAATAATATTCCCCCTAATAATACCCAAGTCACCCATTTGGAAGCAAAATTAACAGCAGGAACTAATGCGGAACGCATGCGCAAAGGCGCATAAGCCGTAGCATGCTGCAAAGCATGACCACACTCGTGCGCAGCAACCGCAGCCGCAGCCACATTGGCAGAACGATACACAGACTCGGATAAATTGACCGTCTTCGTAGTAGGATTATAATGATCGGTCAAATGACCAGGCGTGCAAGTGACCTGCACATCCGTGATACCATTATCACGTAGCATCTTTTCTGCTACTTCTCTTCCCGTTAAACCGATACCTACCTCGGAATACTTTTTAAATCGATGTTCTAACACCGCCCCTACAATCCAACTGGCAAGAGCGATGATGATAAATAATGTCCAATACATTTTTGTTTAGTGTTTAGTAGGCTTTTTGCAAACCTTACATTTACCGTATATATAAAGGGAAAATGTTTGTGGCACAAAATTACTCCAACGTTTATCCGCCAACATACGAGAAATAGTAGCATCACTCACCTTTTTCACCCTTCCGCATTTTTGGCAAATAATATGCACATAGGATTCCTTGCTACTCACCAATTCATATTGCTGAGAACGTATGCCAAAGTCCTTCTCTAAGCGCAAAATAATATTCGCTTTCTCTAACAATGTGAGCGTATTATATACCGTGGCTCGGCTAATTGTATGCGGCGAGATGGCAGTTTGCAACTCCGCCATAGTAAAACGACGTAAGTTGCAAATCTCAGTCAAAATAATCACCCTCTCAGGTGTATGCCTAAGATGATTATTTTCAATATAGGCATTGAGTAAAGCTATATATTTTTTTAGTATGTCTTCTTTCTTATGCGGCATTAAATTTGCTTAATATACGCTCTACGACGTTTATGGATTTTGTGCGGGAACATCTCCCAATGGGATTGGTTCTTACTATTCGTTTCCAAAATTGAAGTAGTCTCCACACGTTTGATACCATATTTCACAAAATATGGATGTTGGTCTGCAATAATCACCGCATTCAGTCCACGGTCTTGATAATCTGGTCTTACTGCAATAATAAGCAAGTCAAATGCGTCCATCTGTTTCGCGTGCAATGCTTTCACCATGTGATACCATCCGAATGGGAAGTATTTTCCTTTGCTTTTTCGCAACGCCTCCGAAATATCAGGCATACCCACTCCAACACCTACTACTTCATCCTTCTCATTGATTACTAGGGTAACAAAATCAAAGTTCAGCAATGGGAAATACTCATCGCAATAGTATTTCTTCTGTCGCTCAGTCATCGGCTGGAAATTATACAGCTTTTGGTATGCGACATCAATCACATCCATATACTGCATGCCGTATTTCTTCACCAACTCTTTGCAATCCTTCACTTTGTCCACACGCACGTGGGTACGCTCGCGGACAATCTTGTCCATCCGAGCAAAACGCTCTGGCAACTCTTCTGGAGGATAGATTTGGTATTCAATCCAATCAGCCTCCTTCTTCAAACCATATGCATCCATATGGCGCACATAGTACGGATAGTTGTATAAGGATGCCATAGGAGCCAAATATTCATATCCCTCTATCAATAATCCTTGATGGTCAAAATCAGTGAATCCTACAGGACCATTCAAAGAATCCATTCCTTTCTCCTTTCCCCAATTAGCCACAGCATCTAAAAGCGCAAAACTCACTTCCTCATCATCAATAAAATCAATCCAACCAAAGCGCACTTTCTTCACCCCCCATTTCTCATTAGCTGCGTGGTTTATAATACCAGCTATACGTCCTACAATGCGTTTATCACGATATGCCAAAAATAAGATTGATTCACACACTTCGTGTGCCGGATTGCATTTCGGATCGAAAACTTCCAATTCACCACGGATGAGTTGCGGACAAAAATACTCACTGTCTTTATAGAAGTCATTTCCGAAACGAACAAACTTTTTTAAGTCACTTGCTTTCGTGACTTGTACAATTTCTACCGCCATAATTATTAAAAATTACTAATTTTGGCTGCAAAATTACAAATAATTTCCAGAAAAACAAAATATGTCGATATTTTTTTGTAATTTTGCAGCCGATTTCGTAAGGATTGTATAAAAAATGCCCATTTTATGAAAAAAATCAGTTCAATTGCTATCTATTGTAGTAGTTCGAATCAAGTTCGTTCTTCCTACTTATCCGCAGCCACATCCTTGGGAAAAATCTTCGCGGAGCATGGGATTCGTTTGGTGTATGGCGACGGAGGCATCGGTTTGATGGCCGCCGCAGCATCAGGTGCCTTAGAAGCAGGCGGTGAGGTATTGGGCATTATTCCCCAATTCATGGTTGATCAGGGTTGGAATAACCCTCGCAGTACCCGCACTATTATCACAGAGACGATGCATGAACGCAAGGCGACGATTGTTAACGAATGTGACGCCATGGTGGCATTGCCAGGTGGGATAGGCACCTTTGAAGAATTGTTGGAATGCTTGACATGGAAGCAATTAGGTTTGCATGCCAATCCAGTAGTGATACTTAATACAGATGGATATTTTGACAAATTATTGGCATGCCTTGATTATATGATAGAGGAGAAGATGATGCGCCCTATTCATCGCGAGATGTACAGGGTAGTATCTCAACCCGAAGAGGTGCTTGACGCTCTATTCGCCTCCAGCGATTGGGACACCAATACCCGTCGATTGGCAGCGATATAATGGATAGCATTACACACATATTATCCCCCTATTCAGCCTCATGGGTAGCATGGCTGCTATTTGGACTACTGATAGTGATGATGGCGAATCGCTCCTCTCGAACCAATTTGGCATTGATTATCCAAAGCGTGTTTAGTCGTGCTGAAAGAAGCTACAGTTTTCAGACACATAGCTGGGTAAATCGCATATTAACAGGGTTGTATGAATGGGGGGTTATGGGATTGGCAGTTTATTTGTTTATATATAATGGCGGTAGTTTTGACTCAATAAGTTATTTGCAGATATTAGGGGTTGTTGCCGCGGTGTATTTAGTACAAGGGGTGAGTATAATGGCAGTGGGACATGTGTTTTTATCCTCAAAAAACTATGCCAATACAACCGAGCAATACCGAAGTATCCGTTCACTGATGTGTTTGCTATGCTACCCGATACTCGTGATTGGCATCAATATACCAAATGCTATGGTAGTGAAAATCACTTTATGTGTGCTTCTGTTGCTATTCACGGTAGTACTAATGAACAAATTATTAATCATTTTTTATAAAAATATTTGGTCTTTGGTCTATATTTTGTTGTATATTGTATATATGGAATTGATTCCAATAGCCACAATAATAGTATGGGGCCAACAAATCGTACAATAAAACCCTATTTAGCATATGAAAGCAATTAAGAATATTCTCATTTCTCAACCTCAACCTCTTCCAGGTCGTAACCCTTACACCGAACTAGAAGAGAATTATGGGGTTCATTGTGAGTTTCAACAACTCATCCGTGTCGATGGTATTGATATTCGAGAATTTCGTGAGCAACACATTTATCTCGAAGAATATACCGCAGTTATTTTAAGCTCTCGCTTGGGCATTGACCACTTTTTCCGCCTATGTGAAGAGTCTCGCTTTGTAGTACCTCAGACGATGCATTATTACTGCATATCCGAGGCAGTGGGCAACTACTTGCAGAAGTATATTCAATACCGCAAGCGCAAAGTGTTTACCGCTGAAAACAATCGCTTTGAGGACCTCTTGCCAGCCATGTTCCGTCGCCCAAAAGAGAAATATTTGATGGTACTGTCGGATGTTCATAACGATGAGATTATTAACATGTTTGCAGAGAACAACATTATAGTTCAGCCTGCAATCATGTACCGCACAGTAGCCAATGAATGGCCAAAAGATAAGCCATTTAATTATGACATGATTGTGCTATTTACTCCTTCTGGTGTGGCCGCACTAAAAAAGAATTTCCCTGATTGGAAACAAGGCGATACAGTGATTGCATGCTTCGGAGCTAATACACTCACAGCAATAAAAGAGGCAGGATACCGTGCTGACATCATAGCCCCCTCTCCTGAATGTCCAAGTATTACCACCGCGATAAAAAAATATTTTGAACAACAAGAATAACATGGTAAAACATAGCTTTTCTAAAGCAGAAAAGTTGTGCGGTCAGACGCATATCGACCACCTCTACCGCAATGGTAAACGCTTTGTAGCCTGGCCTTTGCGTGTGACCTATTTACCTACAACGGACACCACTCAAGTATTGGTTTGGGCTCCTAAATCGCTGTTTAAACATGCTGTAGATAGAAATCATCTGCGGCGTTTGATGCGCGAAGCATATCGACTCAATAAAGAGATACTACAAGCATGTGAACAGCATTATGAGATTGCTTTCAACTATATTGATAAGCAACAAGTAAGTTATCAAGTTATCGAAAAAGCCATGCGAAAAGCATTAAAACGTATCATAGAAAATGAACATTAAAACGTTGATTCGTAAAGTTTTTTTGCTACCCGTGTATTTCTATCGGTATTGCATTTCGCCGCTCACTCCGCCATCTTGTCGCTATACCCCTACTTGTAGCCAATATATGGTTGAAGCAGTGATGAAATATGGCATTTTTAAAGGCGGCTGGATGGGCATCAAACGTATCATGCGTTGCCACCCATGGGGCGGCAGTGGCTACGACCCTGTACCATAATCCCCTTACCTATACACCATACACTATATACTATACACTACACACCATACCTCATACACCACAATGCGAATAGACATCCTAACAGCTTGCCCCGAACTATTGGAGTCACCACTCAACCACTCCATCATTCAACGTGCCAAAGACAAAGGATTGGCAGAGATTTATGTGCATAACTTGCGCGATTTTACATTAGATAAACATCGCAAGATTGATGATTATGCTTTTGGTTTTGGTGCAGGGATGGTATTGCAAGTGGAGCCCATTGATAGAGCCATCAGTTACCTCACTAGCCAACGCCACTATGATGAGATTATCTTCACCGCTCCAGATGGTGAACGTTTTACACAACGCGAAGCCAATGCCCTATCACTAAAAGAGAATATTATCATTCTTTGTGGGCATTATAAAGGAGTGGATCAACGTGTGCGCGATCATCTTATCACCAAAGAATATACAATCGGCGATTTTGTTCTTACAGGCGGAGAAATGCCTGCAGCTATCATGACCGATGCTATTGTGCGGTTACTGCCTGGTGCTATTGGCGATGAGACGTCCGCACTTAGCGATAGTTTTCAAGACGGATTATTAGAACCTGGCGTATATACCCGTCCTGCTGAATACAAAGGATGGAAGGTGCCTGAAATATTATTATCAGGGCATCAAGCGAAAATAGAGGAGTGGCTTTACGAAGAGTCTCTCCGCCACACCCGCGAACGACGTCCAGATTTGTTGGAAGAAGGAGAAAAGTAAACGTGTGCTTATTTAGCAGCGTTTATTAGCCAATCATATACTCGGCAGATAGGGAACCCCATCACATTGAAGTAAGAGCCTTCCATGCGTATTACACCGATGTAGCCAATCCATTCTTGAACACCATATGCACCTGCCTTATCAAGAGGCAGGTATTTTTCTACATAATAGTCAATTTCTTCGGCTGATAGTGCACGAAAAGTTACATCCGTACAATCCACCCACTCGTCATGCATCAGTTGATGCGAAATGTCGTCACGCCATGTAAAACATACAGCAGTATATACCTGATGCGTTTGTCCACTCAATTGCGCAAGCATCGATTTAGCATCCTCTTTGGAGTGCGGTTTACCCAACATCTGACCATTGAGCCAGACGATTGTGTCAGAAGTGATAAGCAAGTCGTCTGCTGTGAGCTGGCTCTCATACGCGCGCGCCTTCGCACGAGATACATATAAAGGTATATCACCCGCCTGCAAATGAGAGGGATAGGATTCATCCGCATCAATACTGATAGAGGTAAAAGGAATATCCAACCCAGCCATCAATTCTCGACGACGCGGACTTTGGCTGCCAAGAATAATATTCGAAAACTTGCTTTGCATTATGCTAATAAATTTTGATAAATAACAAAGCTATACATCACTCCCATAAACATCATAAACTTGAGCACCAATTGCGTGCGACGGATTTCCACCTGATTGGTTGATGCCCAAAGAAGTGTGATGACACAGGCAATAGGCACGAGCAATCCAAACACTACATACCGTGTAGAAAAACTTTGCCAACTATGTGGAAATGGCAGTACTGCCCATGCTATGTACACAATCAATGCAGCAATAGCCAACAACAATATTGTGACGATAATTTTGGTAGTTTTAACTCCCCATACAATAGGTATCGTGCGGCACTCCATTTCACAATCGCCTTCTCGATCTTCAATATCCTTCACCATTTCGCGGACTATGGTCATCAAAAAAGCAAAGATAGCAAATCCACCTAACCACACATAAAGTTGGCCAACTATCGGCGTATATGCCAAAGCCTCGCCATAGAGATGTGCTAAATAATCTGCATTGATGATTGCTATCAGTAGAGGAACCAATGCAGAAGCAAATGCCACTACGATATTACCAATTAATAATTGCCGCTTATAACTCGCAGAATAAAACCACAATAGTCCTGGTATAACAATAAAAATCATTGCCAATGTCCAACTTCTTGCCCACCAAGCCACCCCCAGAGCCATCAGTACGCCAACAAGAGTTAACACTTGAAACAATCGCATTGCGCCTTCACGCGAGATATGTCGTGTAACAACCAAGTCATCAGGGCGATTAATGCGATCAATTTTCACATCAAAATAATCATTGATTACATACCCTCCCGCAGCCACAAAGACTGTAGCTAAAATGATGAGTGTTAATACCCACCAAGGCATTTGTTCACTGAACTGCGCCAATTGCAGCAATGGTAGTGCCACCCATTTCTCCATCACAAACAATAGAATCGCCAAAAAGGCCAAATTACCTACACGTAGTAATTTTAGGTAGGGTTTGATAATTTCCGCCAATTTTTTCATTGTTTGTTTTTACTTATTTAATTTCAACACAACACCTTTCCAAGCAGGTAAAGTAAGGCATATCGGGGTATGCGGTGTTAAAGGGAAAGTATATGGTGTATTGGTAAGCAAATCCACTGCATTTACCATTTTATACTCTGATTGTTGCAAGTGTTGGAAGGCCTCTTGCGGTATTCGCACTTGTACATCCACTTGACGGTCATCAAAGTTCAGGACAATCAAAAGCGTTTGTTGTTTATACTTGCGGATATATGCATATTGTTCATGTTTGTTGAATCCTTCGCCTTGTGCATATTCTAAGTCATACATATCGCCATGGGTTATTGCTTTCTCAGTGCGTGCTAAACGCAACAGTTGACGATAAAAATCACGCAAATCGCGTTGCTCATCATCTAAACCTGCACCATCAAATTTCCCATGATTTGCCCATGCTTGTAATGACTTAATGCCCCAATAATCAAAGATAGTCGTCTTGCCATCCATACCTGAGAAACCTTCTGCATCCATGCCTTTCTCGCCCAACTCTTGTCCTGCATAAATCATTACTGGGTTGGTGCCGAGTGTAGCAGCAACAATCATTGCTGGCTCTGCGCACATGCCACGACCACAGAAGAAGCCACTGGCAATACGTTGTTCATCATGATTCTCCAAGAAATAGAGCATATGATGACGAATATCATCCACGTGCTGCCATTGCTCGGTAATACCTTCGACTGGCCAGTTCTTGCTAGTAACACCACGAAGATAATCATACATGCCCACCTTGTCGTAAAGATAATCAAATCCTGCTGCAAGGTAATCACGGTATAAGTTCGGATTATACACTTCCGCAATAAAAAGCATATTTGGATATTGCTCCTTAACCTGCGGAATTACCCATGCCCAAAATGCTTGTGGCACCATTTCTGCCATATCGCAGCGAAAACCATTTACACCTTTACTGGACCAGAATAGCAAGATATGCAACATCTTATACCACGTATTAGGAATAGGATCAAACTGTTGTTCACCATTTCCTTGATAGAAAACGCCATAATTAAGTTTGATAGTTTCATACCAATCTTGCTTACTAGGGTGAGCTGAAAAGCAATCATTGCCCGTTGCACGAGCAGGATTTTCCTCATATTCCGCCACATCAAATTGTGGAGCCAATGGTTCGTTGAGATAGTAAAAATTATTGAGCGGAGAAAATGCCCATGCAGGGTTGTCCTTTTCTCCCAAATCTTCTACTCCTTTTGGTTTACATGCAGAATGATATTCACGTGCCACATGGTTTGGAACAAAGTCAATAATCACATCTAACTTAGCCTGATGACTACGTTCTACGAGCTCTAAAAACTCTTGCATACGACGACGTTTATCCTCACAAATGTCGGGATCTATATCATAATAATCTGTGATAGCATATGGACTACCTGCTTTGCCTTTCACGATTTCAGGTGTGTTGTATTGTGCAGTAGCATGACGAATCACTCCCGTGTACCACACATGCGTAGCACCTAAATCGCGAATAGCACGCAGTGCCCTTGAAGTAATGGCATTCATTGTCCCGCTGCCATTCTCTTGTAGGGTACCTGCATGACGTCGCGTCTCATTATAATTAGCAAATGTACGCGGTAATAATTGATAAATAATAGGTTTCAAGGTTCTTTTTATTTTAAGTAACCACTTCGCTATCTAATAGCGAAGCGGTCTAATATCTAACTTCTTATACAAGGTGCATAGTATCAGATGCAATCATCCACTCCTCATCAGTTGGGATGACGCAAACAGTTACCTTACTATCCGCTGTAGAAATGACAGCTTCTTCACCATGAATAGTATCGTTCTTATCCATATCGATGTTGGCTCCCAAATAGGCAAGACCTTTAGCAATCTCGCCTCGGATAAAGGTGTCGTTCTCGCCTATTCCGCCTGTGAATACAACAATATCCACACCATTTAATGCAGCAGCATACGCACCGATATATTTTTTCACGCGATAGATAAACATACGACGAGCCAAGTCAGCACGTTTGTTACCCTCTTTGATAGCTGCAGCAATATCACGAGCATCACTAGATACGCCACTCACACCCATCAAACCAGACTTTTTATTCACAAGGTTTGAGAAGGCAGCAGTGTCAAGATTTTCCTTATCCATGATATAAGTAGCAGCTCCAAGATCTACGTCACCAGCGCGTGTGCCCATCATCAGACCTTCTAGTGGAGTTAGTCCCATGGAAGTATCCATTGATTTGCCATCGCAGATAGCTGTACAGCTACCGCCATTACCGATATGGGCTGTAATAATTTTCTTACCCTTTGGATCTACACCCAAGTATTCGCACACGCGGGCAGATACATAGCGATGTGATGTACCATGGAAGCCATAGCGGCGAATAGCATATTTCTCATATAACTCATATGGCAAGGCATACATATAAGCCTCATCTGGCATGGTTTGGTGGAAAGCAGTGTCAAATACAGCTACTTGAGGTACAGCAGGCAAAGTTTGCTCAATAGCCTCAATACCTTTTAAGTTTGCAGGATTATGCAGAGGAGCCAACTCAATACATTTAACAATCATTTCCTTCACTTCTGGAGTGATTACAACAGATTGGTTAAATTTCTCGCCTCCGTGCACTACGCGATGACCTACTGCATTTATCTCATCTAATGATTGTAAGCAACCCACCTCTTTATCTATCAGGCTGTTGAGAATCAATTGAATACCTACCGTATGCTCTGGCATAGATTGCTCAATTTTCACTTTTTCTCCATTAGGCAGTTTGATTTGCAAGAAAGAATCTGGCAAACCGATTTTCTCTACTCCACCCTGCGCCAAAATGACACGGGTATCCATATCAAAAAGCTTGTACTTGATACTACTACTTCCGCAGTTAAGAACTAAAATCTTCATGTCTATATTGTGTTTTTATGGTTAAATTATCCGTTCGTTTTCATTCCGATGGCTTGGTTAGCAGTAATGATAACCATTTGTACAATATCTTGCACTTTGCAACCACGGCTAAGGTCATTCACTGGAGCAGCAATACCTTGCAATATTGGACCTACAGCATCTGCGCCCGAGAAACGTTCTACCAGTTTATAACCAATATTACCCGCTTGCAAGTCTGGGAATACCAACACATTGGCTTTGCCAGCCACAGGCGATCCTGGTGCTTTTTGTGCACCTACGCTCTCTACAAGTGCAGCATCTAATTGCAGTTCGCCGTCCAATGCCAAGTTAGGAGCCAACTCGTGTGCAATGCGAGTAGCTTCGGTCACCTTGTCCACCAACTCGTGCTTTGCACTACCCTTGCTGGAGAAACTAAGCATTGCTACGCGTGGTTCGATGCCACCCAAAGCGCGTGCCGTTTCTGCAGTGGTAACTGCAATCTCAGCCAACTCTTGTGCATTAGGACATGGATTCACAGCACAGTCTGCGAATACGAGGAAGCCCTCTTCCCCAAAATGCTTAGCAGGAGTGAACATCAAGAATGCACCCGATACGATATGCACACCTGGACGTGTTTTAAGGATTTGGAAAGCAGGACGGATTGTGTCCGCTGTAGTGCCCCGAGCACCTGCGAGTTCGCCGTCAGCATCTCCGTTCTTAATCATCAAACAACCTAAATAGAGTGGGTCTTTCACCTTCTCAGTAGCTTGCTCAAGGGTCATACCTTTGGCTTTGCGAAGTTCAAAGAGCAAATTAGCATATTCAGGCATTTTAGGATCATTCATAGGATCCACAATCGTAGCATCTTTGATGTATTCATATCCCTTCTCGGCAGCCATCTCCGCTATGCGCTCTGGATTACCAATCAAGATAATATTCGCCACTTTATCTTTCAAAAGAATGTTTGCAGCCTCCAAGGTACGAGGCTCATCGCCTTCAGGCAACACGATGCGCTGAGGATTTTCCTGCGCACGTTTAAGCATTTGATTTAAAATTTCCATATCTTTATTTATATTAATCTCTAATTTAATGCCTACCGATCCAAATAGTGTGCAAAGTTACCAAAATATTTGTAATTTTGCAACAAAAAATGAAAAAAATTGCTTTTTTCTGTGTTTTTCTTTGTCATTTCAGAAAAAAGCAGTACCTTTGCAGTCGCTTTTTGATAATCTCGTCTCTTATCAGCCACAAGATGGTTGATTCATGCGCGAGATTGTCGAACGCGAGGGGTCCTGTAGCTCAGTTGGTTAGTAGCACCTGACTCATAATCAGGGGGTCCTTGGTTCAAGCCCAAGCAGGACCACAAAAAGAGTTGCCAATTACGGCAACTCTTTTTTGATTATCTGTTCGGCACACCTTCGGCAAAGGTTCGGTATCTAAAGTATGCAGATGTTATGCAAATCGTTTAGAATTTCCACTTTACACCCAACAAGAAATGAATTCCCTGTGATTTATATCCATAGAATATCTCGTCCTTGCGGTTGAGGTAATCATTGACTTGCAGATAGACACTTAGCCAACGATTAATAGCATACTGACCACCTATATTGAGTGATATAATAGGTCGGATTAGCTTGTCACCATCAGTGGTATTTGCCCAACGACTACCTGCAAAATAGTTGTCGGAATAGATGCTCCATTTGGAATCAATATGAATATCCAAACGTGCTTTTAGGTCCCAATTAGTGCGATCATATACCTTGTCCTTATTCCAGAAATAGTAGTTGCCATTGATATTGAGTTCCACAATATCTCGGTAGTGGTAGTGCAATGCACCACCTACTTTCCACTGCTGGTAGGATTGTTGGGATATGAGGTATTCAATGGATATGGCGGGGGTATATGGCGCATGGTATATATCAACATATGTAGCATATTGCCCCAAGTACGCATAGCCACCGTACAAATCAATCAATAGTGATTTGGCTGGACGCAATTTCAATCCGATTGTAGCATCTACTGGAGTGTATGGCGCAATGTATTCCGTTTCTCTCCAATTGAAATCGTAGCGATTGTACAAGAGTTCCTCATCACGCATAGCGGTACCATATGAGCCAAGTACATTGGCATAAACGTGGAAGATGTTGTCCTGAGTATGCCATGCCATTTGCACATTGGGCGAAGGCGCAAAGCCAAGATTGTTCAGCGTGCTTAGCTGTTTATCCTCGCCCATGAACGGATCAATATTCATATCTAAATTCACACCCGCATGTAAACGGAAATTGCGATATGTGTATTCGTAGAAAGGCTCTACACGTAGTGCATGTCGATTGCGTAAGACATATTCGAAGCAGCAAAATGGTTCATCACTTGGTATATAAACGCTTTCGTAATAAAAGTTGTTTTTCACCATGGCATTGAAACCTGCAGCATGTGTATTATTTGTCCACTTGAAATCCAAATGGCTTTTGACTATATGGTCAAGGTAATACATCTGTCCAAGTGCGATATAGCCCGTTTGAATACGGTATTGAATGGGCTGTTTGGCTGTAGATTTGACACCTATGTTAGCAGCAACATTCCACAATATGCTATTGTCAATATAAACTGTACTATCATCCTCTGTGAGAACAGCATAGTCCCACCATGCCATTTCACCTGCCACATTCGCATAGAAATCTAATCCGCTGAAATGGCGGGTATAATCCACACCTATCTTGGAATGCGCTTGCGCATCGTGTCCCCAATAAGCATCGTGGTTGGCATAGAGATTGAGCGAATGCTTTTTCTTTTGATGAATTTGATAATCAAAAAGGAAGTGGGTATTGCGGTAGCCTAATCCCCCTTCTAAGATTCCATTTAATGGCATTTGTGGAGTAAACTTCGTTTCTGAAGCTTGGAGCAATGAGATATTATGTCCTACAGACAGAGGTGCCGAATAGGTGGAGTATATGACAGGGTTTAGCTGCAAATCATGTTGCAAAATAGTGGGGCGTTGATTGATTTTTCCTGCGCTTTGAATCACGGGTTGAAAATCTCGCTCTACTGTTACTACACGATTCAATGTGGTATCTTGTTGGGCATATACCCCCATAGCCATCAGTAGGCATGGTATAATCCATTTTGTTTTCATAGTGTTTCCTCCTCTTCTACTGCATTATTCTCCAGTTCCGCTATATCCGATAGTTTTTGCGTAATAATACCTTGAATATCATCCTCTTGATGATAACTACCCTGCAAAGCTAACAAATATTGCTTTGCTTGAAATACATCGTTGCGTGCAATATTTATGTCCGCCAATAGAATCAAGCTCTTTGCCAGCCAATATTGTTGTGTGGTTTGCATTTTGGTAAAGCTCATCACTTCTTCCTCCGCCAAGTCCACAGACCCCAATTGGAAATAACTATAGGCTAACAAGTATTTTGCTTCAGCTCCCATGGATGTTCTTACCTCTTTGGCGATTGGAGTCAAATCTACCACAGCCAAGCCATACTGATTATCATTGAGATGTGCTTTTGCTCGGCAATACAATGCTTCTTTGCGTATATCTTCGGTTATCGCGTTGTTCTCCAATAATTGATTAGCAGCCTCAACTGTGGCAGGCATATCATTCAACAGCGAACTACAACGCAGAATACCCAATTGGGCTGTTGTGCGTGTAGCCGAAGAAGATGCGATATTTAACATATTTCGGAAGTAGTACAAGGCAGTGCGATACTCGCCTTTGTCATATGTTAATTCTGCCACACGCATGCATGCTTCTTCCATATATGGATTGCCCGAAATCTCTGCCAAAGCACTATACTGATCAATAGCAGCATCGTATTGCTTTAGGCGGTAGAAGCTGGTTGCTGCATAGTATTGCGCGGTCATGCAATATCGTCCTCCTGGACAGAAAGATGTGAGATAGGTTGTTAATCCAGCAGCTGCTTGCTCATAGTTACCCATCATATATTGCAACTCCGCAGTTACATATACCAATGAGTCTTCACTAGTAGCGGCTTGCATATTTATTCGATTGAGTGTTTTGCTATATGCCAGATAGTCTTCAATCTTATTCGTTTCTACATACACTTGCTCCAATCCTTCTAACGCGGCATATGCTTCTTCACTACCTGCATAGCGTTCAATAGTTGTTTTGAAGGCATCGATAGCTTTATCATATTGTTTAAGTGTGCGATACGCCATTGCCACCTCCAAAGCAGATTTAGCTGCTTTATTGCTATTTGGGTAGTTTTTTATTAATTGGTTATAGGAATTGATAGCTTGGTCGTATTGCTCTAATTGCAAGTTTGCCCTTGCTTGTTCATACAAAGCATCATCCGCATAGTCGGAATGAGGGAAACGTTGATAGAGCGTATTCATGGTCTGAATTTTCTCTGGATAGCGGTGCACAAGTCCCAGAGCATATCCTTTTTGAAATAATGCATAGTCCACTCCTACTCCGTTGCGCTCTGCTACTCGTTGATATACAGCAATAGCGTCATCAAAGTGGCGATTATTGAAGAGGCAGTCGCCCAATCGATTTTGTGCATCGATATAAGTGGTAGTTGTGCTATCTGCTTTCGCCAGATATTGACGGAAGGTGTATTCAGCATTCTTCATCTGCTGCTGGTTGAATAGGGCATATCCTTTGAGATAAATCGCGGCGGTGTAGTTAGGCGAAGTAGTAGCATCTTTTTGCGATTCATAAGAAGCAATGTCTTTAAGACATTCATCATACTGATGAAGGCGATATTCACTTTCAGCACGCACATAATAAGCCTCCGTTTTGTAAGGCGATGGCTCAGTAGCATGATTAATCACCAATGTCATCCAATCGACTGCTTGCTGCATCTTGCCTTGCAAGAATGCATCCATACCCAACTGATAACGCAGATATTGCTTTGTTTGCTGCATTTTCTCATCAGGTGTTTTTACCTCAGACAATGCATCCAAAGCGGCTTGATAATTCTTGCTACTCAAATACATATCTGCCATCAGTGTATATACCTTATTAGCATATTTGGTATTGGGATACTGCTTTAAGAAATCATGAAAAGCAGTGATATTTTCCCCTAGAGCAGAGCCTTGTAAATAAGTGATTTGCACATAATTGTACATTGCTTCTTCACGCAGTTGTGGATTGAGATTAAATCTCATGGCAGCTGCATATGACAATTTTGCTTTCTCCTCATCTTTCACACGCAGGTAACTATGTCCTAAATGCAGATAAGTGCTCTCTGATATGGAATCATTTTGCTCTTTCACCTCTTTGAGATACATAATTGCATCATCATATTGGTTGACCATATAATTTGCCATACCCAAGAGATAGAGGTCATTGCGCAATGGTTCTTGTTTTTGCTCCATACGCATAGTGCGGTATGCCGCCAAATGCTGAATGGCATCATTGTATGCGCTATCTTGATAGTATATTTCACCCAGCATACGATGCAACTCTTCATTGTGCGGACTATTAGGGAACTCTTTTAGAAGATTGTTAGCACGGGTATATACTTCATCATAGGCATTTTGTGCATAGTAGATTTGCACGATATAATAAGGTGCAATCTGCTTATATCCGCCTAAATGCTCAACAGCTAAAAACTGCGCCATTGCTTTGGGGAATTCGCCCAATGAATACAAACAATAGCCAGCATAGTATTTTGCGTGAGGCGTGTAAACATTCTCTTTTTTAGTGATATCTAAAAAATAAGTTAGAGCCTTCTTATATTCTTTGGTTTGCAGAAGCGCATAGCCCATATAAAATTTGTACATAGGAAGCGAAGAACGTGATAAGTTCTTTGGATTACCTACTTTGTCAAATGCTTTTATGGCTTGTTTATACTTCTTTTTTTCTACCTGTAGCACGCCCTGCATCACATGAATTTCATCTATATAGGGCGTATAGGGATATGTTTCTACATACTCCTTGAGGTTGTCTGCTGTGATTTTCAGACGTTCTTCAAACTGCTGTTGCACCGTTCGAAAGTCTGCTTCGTAGTTTTGTGCATAGGTATAGCATAAACTACCAAGCACACAAACCACGGCTATGAATATTCGTTTACGCATATTATAATTATTTATCTTCTATTTTTACGACGTTTGCGTTGCATATCGCGTTGGCGTTTGCGATTGATGGCTTGGATAATCACCACCACCATGATGAGCACCAATACAACGATGATGAATATCACCAAACCACTGCTGAGGTTGTCGCCCTTGACACGTGACCACATAGCCAACATATCCTCGGTCTTATCACCGCAGTCGTGCATGAGTGCGCAACGCTCAATTACTTTGGCATCTGGATAGAAGACGTGGTTGGCGTGCACGGAATCTGCGCCTTCGCCAAAGAAATAAGTTAGGTCGGAGGTCGCTTCAATCTCCTCATCGTTTGCCCATGCAAGAATAGTAGAGTCTGCCACCACGCTCACATAGCCAATCTCCTCCATGTTGAGGATGGCGTTCTCGGGCATACACATGTAATTGATGAAGTAGCTTGCTGCCTTAGTGTTCTTCGCATAGATAGGGATACACCATCCGTCGAACCACACATTGCTACCCTCTTCAGGCACAAAGTATTCGAGGTTAACGCCCACTTCGCTTGCTTCATCTATTGCCCATTGTGCATCGCCTGACCAACTGAGGTTGAGCCATGCTTTGCCTTTGGTCATCTCCTCTTTGCCGAAGTCCACTTCCCAACCTGCGATATTGTTCTTCATGCTGGTGAGGAACTCCTCTACGCGTTGAATACGCTCATCAGTCACATTTGCCACCGACTCATCGCGGGTCACTTCGCCACGCGCAATCTCGTCGCGGTAAGCGTAGAGAACTACTACGGAGTAGATGTCGCGGAAGGCATCTTTCATAAACACTTTGCCAGCAAACTTAGGGTTCTGCAAACCGCCTAAAGAAAGTATTTCAGATTTATCCACCAATGCGGTGTTGTACAAGATACCTGTAGTACCCCACATATAGCCCACAGTGTAGTCTGCCACGCATACACTGCTGTCGGGTGCCATCTGTTGGAACTTATCCACAGCGAAAGGAGAAACCAGTTTGGTGTAGTCGGGTGTCTGCCCAAAATCTTTATTGATAGGTTGCAGCAGTCCGTTGCGCAACATACGCTCGATGATGTATTCCGATGGACAAATCACGTCGTAATCTTCTTGTCCCACCTCAATCTCGGTGAGCATCGACTCGTTGATGTCGAAAGTTTGGTATAGCACTTCTACCTGCTCTCCTGTTTGCTCATAGTACCAAGCAGGGAAACCGTTGAGCACGTTCATGTCGATATAATCGGCCCAGTTGTAAACTTTGAGCGTATGCTCGCGATCAGCAGCAAAAGCGTTAGATACCAATACACAAGGTAGCACCAAAGCGGCTACAGCAAAAAAGAACTTTTTCATTTCGTTTTGTTTTGTTGTTTATGGGTTCGTATATTCATTATTATCAGCAAGACCAAGATGGTCAAGAATATTAGTGAGAATAGGGGTCTGAGCTCAGGTGTCAAACCACCTTTGCGCGCGTCCGCGTAAATGAAAGTGGAGAGGGTTTCCAGTCCGCTACTACCTTTGGTGAAGTAGGTTACACCGAAGTCGTCAATACTCAATGTCAAGCTCAAGATAAATCCGCTAATCATTCCTGGCCATAGTTCGGGCATCATCACTTTGCGCAATGCTTGGAAGGGGGTAGCACCCAAGTCCAATGCTGCTTCGTAGATGTTTGGATTCATTTTCGTGAGGCGGGGCATCACACTCAGCACTACATACGGCGTACAGAACACCACGTGTGCAGCAATCACCGTGCCCAGTCCGCGACTGATACCCAAGAACACGAATAGCAAGAACAGACTGATACCTGTCAGAATATCGGGGTTAATCATTGGGATGCTATTCATAAAGGTGAGTATCTTCCTGTCGCGCGAACGCATGTGGTAGATACCAATCGCTGCTAACGTACCCAATACGGTGGAGATGAGTGCCGAAGCGAATGCAATCACCACCGTAAAGAAGATAGCACGGTACAAGTTCGGGTCCACTTTCACTTGTGCCACAGCATCGTAACCCGTGAATAGGTTCTCGTACAACCCTAACGTAAATCCCGTCCAGTTGCCAAACACTTTGCTCTGTGTGAACGAGAATATGATAATCAGCAGAATAGGGGCGTACAACACCACCAACAGCAACCACAAGTATGCTTGTGCTGCTATGCGCGATGTTAAACTGCGCTTCTCCACTTTTGATTTCTTATAATTTTCAAACATGTCTCTAAACTCTAAACACTAAACTCTAAACACTCAACGATTTATATCCTCCTTATCGCCTCCAAAGAAGCTGGTCAATCCTATGATTATCAGCATAATCAGCGACAATGCTGCGCCGTAGTTCCACATCGCTATACCGCCTTCGCCGAAGCAGCGTTGGATGAGTGAGCCGAATAAGGTCACCTTGTTATGGGTCAGCAACTCGGCGATAGCGAAGGTAGAAACCGTAGGCATAAACACCATCACGATACCCGAATAAATACCTGGCATCGATAGTGGTAATGTCACTTTCAAGAATACTTGATGACGCTTTGCGCCCAAGTCGTGTGCTGCCTCAATCAGACTGGTGTCCATCTTCTGCAAGGTGTTGTAGATAGGGTAAATCATGAAGGGCAGGAAGTCATACACCATACCAAACAGCAACGCCCCTTCGCCCAGTGGCAGACCGAACATGCGGAATAACTCTACTGTCGCAATCGTGCGGAGCAAGAAGTTTATCCACATGGGCAGAATGAATAGCATCGCCATCACTTGTGGTGTCTTGAAGTCTGCCATTGCCATGATATATGCTGCGGGGTAGCCCAATAGCAGGCAGATGATTGTGGTTATCAGTGCGATAGCCAAGGAATAGATAAATGTGTTTATCGCTTCGGACTTCGTGAAGAAACTCACAAAGTTCTGTATCGTAAAGCTACCATCAGCATCCGTAAAGGCATACACGCCAATCAGCACCAATGGCAGTACCACCAAGCAGAGCATAAACAGCGCATAGGGCCATGCCCATGTACTCCGCGACTGAAACACCATTCTTAATTTACTATTTTTCATGCCTATAACCTATAGCGGCTTTGCCGCGTCCTATAGCCCTTCAGGGCGTCCTTTAACCTCTTTCTTATAAAGACGTATATAACTTGGTGCAATACGTATTCCCACTCGGTCACCGTCGTCCCACACATCGTTGGTGTCCACATACAGGTCGTCGCCGTCATCGGTGCGGACGGTCAGGTGGTAGTGGTCGCCTTTGTACAAGATGAAATATACCTCGCCGCACAGTACGCCATCTTCCTCATCATCTTGCAGGTTGACGCGATTGAAATCCACTTCTACTTCCACTTCTTCGCCCACTTCAAAGCGTTCTGCCACGCGTTCTGGAATATCCCATTCCTCATCTAAGAAACGCACACGATTATCTTCCAGCACTTCACCGTCGAAGGTGTTGCATAGGCGTTCTTTCTTCATTACTTGTATATCTTCTGGCTTGACCAATAGTCCTACATTCGTGCCTGGCTCAAAGGCGTGGTAGTCTTGAATCATGAGTTCATAGCCATTGTCAGTAAGCACAGCCATCTCATAGTGTACGCCTTTGAAGATACAACTCTGCACCTCGCCATGCAATTGCCATGGGCTCTCCTTGCCTTTCGCCTCATCGCCTAATCGCCCGATATAAATATCTTCGGGTCTTATCACTACATCCACTTCTTGGTCTTCGCCAAAGCCTTTGTCCACGCACTCGAAGTCCTTCTCGCAGAAGTTCACCACGCCGTCCTTCACCATAGTAGCGTCTAAGATATTGCTCTCGCCAATGAAGTCGGCTACAAAGCAGTTCTGTGGCTCGTTATACACGTCCGTAGGTGTACCAATCTGCTGAATTTTTCCTTCTCGCATCACCACCACGCGGTCGCTAAGGGTGAGTGCCTCTTCTTGGTCGTGCGTTACGTATATGAAAGTGATGCCGAGTTTCTTGTGCATCTCGCGTAGTTCCATCTGCATGTCTTTGCGCATCTTCAGGTCGAGCGCAGCCAATGGCTCATCCAGCAGCAGCACCTCTGGCTCGTTGATAATCGCACGAGCAATAGCCACACGTTGTTGCTGACCACCCGACAAACTGTCCACGTCGCGGTACTCATAGTCCGTCATGCCGACAGTTTTTAGTGCCTGCTTTACTTTCTTTTCAATGACTTTCTTGTCCATCTTCTTCAATTTCAGACCGAAAGCCACATTATCAAATACGTTTAAGTGTGGGAAGAGCGCGTATTTCTGAAACACTGTGTTCACATCGCGCAAGTGCGGAGGCATTTGTGTTACGTCCTCGCCATTTAATAGAATGTCCCCTTCTGTGGCTACTTGAAAACCTGCTATACAACGTAGCAGGGTAGTCTTACCGCAACCCGAGGGGCCTAAGATAGTTACGAACTCGCCTTTCTTCACTGAGAGGCTTACATCGTCTAAGGCAAATTTTCCATCTGCGAATTGTTTGGAAACGTGATTTACCTCAATGATATAATCCGATTTTTGCATTTCTTTTATCTACTATGGTACACTAAATGAATAACGCATAAATTCCTTTTTTGAATTTGGGCTGCAAATTTACTGCTTTTTTTTGATATACGCAAGAAAAATCGCCCCGAAAGGCGATTTTTTTTGTTGCGTGAGCATATGAGGGTGTAGGTCTTGTTATCGTCAAGGTTGGTGAGAGCGTGCGTTGTCTTGGGGTGGATAGAAGGGTTATCGCTCGGTGAAGATTGCTTAATCACTAATCAATCACTAATGAATCACTAATCAATCACTAATTAATCACTAATTAATCACTAATTATTGATAGGGGAAGAGGTGAGAGGTGAGAGGCGATGGGCGATGGGCAATTGGCGATGGGCGATGGATGATTGGAGAGAAAAAATAGCAAAAAAAACTTCAAGAGTTGTGTATGTCGAAAAAAAGCAGTACCTTTGCAGCCGAATCACTAACCCTATGACAATGCGAAAGATGTGTTAATCAATAATAACAATAGGAGGGGAGGGAAATACAAGTCAGTATCAAGTTTCAAGAATTATTTCATTATAGTTTGCACATATAAAAACAGTATCTTTTACACCTCCATAATAGTTAAGACAAAGGCAATCTTTGGCGAGATGACGAAGGAGCAGTTTGCACAAGTCATGACAAAGCACAATCACTGCACCAAGGCATAGCCAATCCAAAAACACTATGACACAAAAAAAACACTAATCGAGATAAAATCCAAAAGTTATGAAAAAAACACTACTTCTCTTTTTACTTTTTTTTCTAGATATTGCGTCTATCGTGGCGCAGGATATGTATAAGGTTACATCTCAATCTTCATTGAATGTTCGTAGTTATGCCTCGAAGAATAGCAGTAAGTTGGGAATGTTGAATTCGGGTGATATCATAGAAGTATATTCTATTGATAATGGTTGGGCAAGAATCAAATATAATGGCAGGACAGCTTATGTCAGTGCTCGTTATTTAGAGGAATATCCACTTTATCAAGGTCAAACAAAAATTGAACATAATCATGGAAGTTTAGCCTATTTCTTTTACGAGTGGAACCCTAAGCACACCAAAGCTATTAAGTGGCTATTTTGGGTTCTCGTTTTAAGTGGCGTAACATT
This sequence comes from Paludibacteraceae bacterium, assembly GCA_045591505.1. Classification (GTDB taxonomy): domain Bacteria; phylum Bacteroidota; class Bacteroidia; order Bacteroidales; family Paludibacteraceae; genus Colicola. The sequence goes on along the minus strand of JAZNSW010000020.1, from coordinate 196,461 downwards.
TCTTATGATTTTAGGTTTAGATCTATTCTTTCGCTATTTATATGATTATGAGCCACGAATACTTATCACGAATATTATTCTTTCTCTGTTTTGTTTATATTTTTTGTTCAATCCATCCGATTCGTGGTGGTTTGTCCTAGATGCTAAGGGGGGCGGATGGTTTGGTTTTTTTATAGGTGCATTGATAATTGGTGCTGCTGCAGGTGGAGTTATTGGATTTATTTCATCGTTAGGTGATTGGTTTTGGGGATTATTTTGGATTTCTCTTCCTTCTATAGCGTGCCTAGTGATTGCTTTTATTCAGTTGTATAACCAAAGTATACCTCTTATGATAGGATATGGTGTATACATGTTAATTATAATTGGCGTGATATTTGCACCAAGTGCTAGTTCACATAGGTTGGTCAATACCAGTAATGGTTCTGAAGTATATGGTGATTTATCAGAGTCGGGACGTTATTTTAAGGACCAATCGTCTAGTGATTACTACACGCAATCCTCTACTGACAGTAGAAAATATCATCGAAATGGTCGAAGTTATGATGAGTATGAACTGAAAGATTAATCAGTTGATTTAATCGCTTGTAATGATTCACATATATGCAATTGCAAGGAAAGCAACGAAAATAAATAACAAAAACACAATGAAACGAATACTATTTTTAACAATCATTTTGGCTGCTGGCTCATTGAGCATGAAGGCAGAAAGAACTTGGGCACAACACGAACGCTATGCCAGTAGTAATGACACAGTTATCGCCAGACAACGCATGCCTGAATATGGGTACAATAAGCTGGCTAAATCGCGTCGAGTAGAGGCAGTATTGATAGGTAATTCTATCACAGATAACTGGGCGAAATACCACCCAGAATTCTTTGCGGAAAATAACTTCGTTGGACGCGGAATCAGCGGGCAAGTGACGGCACAAATGCTCAGTCGCTTTCAAGCCGACGTGATTGCTCTGCGACCCAAAATGGTCATCATCATGGCAGGAACCAACGACATTGCAATGAACAATGGCTATATCGCGCACGAACATATATTACAAAATATACAATCCATGGTTGAGTTAGCCAAATACCACCGCATCAAACCTGTACTATGCTCCTGCTTGCCTGCCGCCGAGTTCAAATGGCGCAAGAACCTGACACCAGCAGAAGATATTAAACGACTCAATGAAATGATTAAAGCATATGCCGAAGCCAACAAAATCAAATATATAGACTATCATTCTGCACTCGCAGACGAAATAGGTGGACTACCTAAGAAATATGCTGCTGATGGCGTGCACCCAAATATGGAGGGCTATGCTATCATGGAGGAAATACTGCTGAAAAACCTATGAATTCGCAGAAAAATCAAAAAATATTTGGTCATATCAAAAAAAAGTTGTACCTTTGCACGCTTTTTCGCGCGTTGCGAGGAAGAAATAAACAATAATTATTAACTAAATTAAATTAACTAACTGTATGTTAAATCATTACGAAGCCGCTTTCGTGTTGACTCCCGTTTTGTCTGAACCACAGATGAAGGAAGCGGTTGACAAATTCGAGAACCTTCTCAAGGAGAACGGCGGTACCGTTCTTAACCGTGAGGAGTGGGGTTTGAAGAAATTGGCTTACCCTATCCAAGGCAAATCAACGGGATTCTACGCCTTGCTGCAATTTGATGTAGAACCTGAGATGATTGCAAAACTCGAGACAGCATTCCGTCGTGACGAGCGCGTGTTGCGTTTCCTCACTACACGTCTTGACAAGTACGCTTACGAGTACGCACAAAAGCGTCGTAACGCAAATGTTAAACCACAAGAACAAGAGGAGGCATAATCATGGCACAGAATGACGAAATCCGCTATTTGACCCCAAAAACAAATGAGGCAAAGAAGAAAAAGTACTGCCGTTTCAAAAAGTCTGGCATCAAGTACATCGACTACAAAGATCCTGAGTTCCTCAAGAAGTTCCTCAACGAGCAAGGTAAGATCCTCCCTCGCCGTATCACTGGTACAAGCTTGAAGTATCAACGCAAGGTAGCTCAAGCCGTGAAGAAAGCACGTCACTTGGCTTTGCTCCCATATGTAACCGATATGATGAAATAATAACCGTTTAATGAGAAAGGAAACATCATGGAAGTAATTTTGATTCAAGACGTAGCAAACTTGGGCTACAAGAACGATATCGTTAAGGTAAAAGATGGTTACGGTCGTAACTACCTCATCCCTAACAAATTGGCTGTGATTGCAAACAATAGCAACCGCAAGCAATTGGCAGAGAACCTCAAACAACAAGCACACAAGATCGCTCAACTCCTCGCTGACGCACAAGCATTGGCTGAGAAATTGGCTAACACCGTTATCACCGTGGCTGTTAAAGCTAACGAGGACGGCAAGATCTTCGGTACTGTAACTACAGCTCAAGTGGCTGAGGCATTGGCTGCTCAAGGTATTGAGATTGACAAGAAAGTGATTACCATCGACGAGGCAGTGAAAGTATTGGGCGAAGCTACCGCTACCGCAAAACTTCACCGCGAGGTAAAAGCTGAAATTAAATTGAACGTTGTTGCTGCTGAATAATTGTTTTTGAGTTTATATTGGCATATTGCGGCTTGTTAGTCGGTCACAATGCCCCACATTGCTCCCTTCTTCCGCACCGCAATCTACTCAATATAAATTTCAAAATCATCGTAAAAAACAGAATAAAAAAAGGAAATTATGAAAAAAGGAATTCATCCAGAGAGCTACCGCGTTGTAGTTTTCAAAGATATGTCCGATGGAACACAGTTCTTCAGTCGCTCTACAGCTAACACGAAGGACACCATCGAAATCGATGGCACCACATATCCATTGATTAAGTTGGAGATCTCCAACACCAGTCACCCATTCTATACTGGTAAGTCTAAACTTGTGGATACCGCAGGTCGCGTGGACAAATTTATGTCTCGCTACGGCAACCGCAAGCGTCATTAATAAGTCAACGGAAAAGGCGAGCGCAATGCTCGCCTTTTTTGTCCAAATCTCTGAACAGTAGCCGCCTTGGCGGCGTTCACTAAACACCAAACACACATGACCCCTGTTCAACGCACTCTTTGGAAAGATTTTGGAACGCAAATGTTGGTGTCGCTTGGCATCTTCTCTGCGCTATTCCTTATATTATATATAATAGAGTGGGCGGTGCCTTCGCTCAGCGGTGTGCTTTTGCAATGGCATGATCCTGCTTTTGTGGTGGGCATTCCTGCCAGTGTGATAGGGGTGGCATACGTATTGACCATTCGCAACCCACAAAACTATACGGGATTCTATGGCGGCATCGTGATGGCATTGCTCCTGTCATGGCAATTTGCATTGTTGCAACAATGGGGCCTGACCGTATTGTATGTGGTGGTATTTGTGCCATTTATGATTTACTCCATCATTTGTTGGCGCAAACAGACATTGCAATCCTCGGAGAATGAAGATATATTCTGCCCCGTTTGGTTGTCCATTAGAAATCAAGCCTTTAATCTATTGTTTCTATTAGGAATGGTGGCATTGGATAGTGGGTTACTAACGCATTTTGAGTCAACTGTCCATAGCGAGCAACTGTTACAAAAACTGATGAGCGGGGTGATGATTGGTTCTTCGGTGCTTGCCAATTTCTGGTTGATATACAAAAAACTGGATGCGTGGTTGTGGTGGGTGGTATATTCTATAGCAGGTATGATATTATATGCTTTGATCGGCAATGCTTTCTCTTTTGTGCTATTTACGGTCTTCCTTGTAGTGAATGGCGGAGCAGGTCTTGCATGGATAAAGGCATATAGGAATAGTAAATAGCATTAATCTATATCTTGAACATGAAAAAATATTTAGAAGAAAGCGTACACTTTTCGGCAGAAGATGCGAAGTTTATGGAAATGGCTATTGGCCTTTCCGAAGACAATATAGACAAGGGCGGCGGTCCTTTTGGCGCCGTTATCGTTCGTGATGGCGAGGTGATTGCCACGGGTGCGAACCGTGTAGTACCGAATAATGATCCAACCGCTCATGCAGAGGTGATGGCCATACGTAGTGCTTGTGAGAAATTGGGCACATATCAGCTGACAGGTTGCACGGTATATAGTTCGTGCGAGCCATGTCCGATGTGCTTGAGCGCATTGTATTGGGCAGGAGTCAAGCGTATCTGCTATGGCAATACCAAGGATGATGCCAAGGCCATCAACTTTGACGATTCGTTTATCTATGATCAGCTTGAGTTGAACTATGCTGATCGTTCCATCCAATTGCGACCATTTCATGCGCGCTGAAGCGATAAGAGCATTTAAGAAATGGGCGGAGAAAGAAGATAAGGTAGAATATTAACACGCCTTGAATGAGAGATAATGTTGCTATTTATTTGCGTAGTTCAAAATAATTCACTACCTTTGCATCACCAATAGCAAAATACGAACGAGTTCATATATATACAAACGCATGAGACGCAAACAAGATACATCTTTTAGAGTGGAGACGGCGACCGAATTGATGCCCTTCCTACTCTCCAAACTCGGCGGCATGACACGCACCAGTGTAAAACAATTGCTCAGCCAACGACGAGTGACGGTCAATGCTGGTATTCAAACTCGTCACGATACCCCACTCAAAGCGGGCGACATCGTACAAGTACTACAAGGCAGAGGTAATGTGGAACTGCGCCACCCAAAATTGCGTGTAATCTACGAAGATGACGCGCTCATTGTAGTGGAGAAGAAGAATGGATTGCTGACCGTGCCCTACAACCCCAATAGCAGCGAAACAACCGTATTCTCCATACTAAAAGAATATGTAAAAAAACAATCACGACAAGCCACAGTGCATGTGGTACATCGCCTCGACAGAGAGACTAGCGGGTTGCTCGTTTTTGCTAAATCACCTGAGCTGCAAGAGTATATGCGTACTTACTGGCGACAATTGGTAAGCAAACGCACCTATATTGCCCTTGTGGAAGGCACATTAGCCAAAAAAGAAGGAACAATCACCTCCTGGCTCACCGAAGATAGCCGCAATGCCATGGTGTACTCCTCTCCTACCGATAATGGCGGACAAAAAGCCATAACACACTACAAAGTAATCAAAGAAAACACCATCCATCTCAACGAAGACCCTAATTCTGCCCTATCGTTCTCCTTGGTGGAACTCAACCTGGAAACAGGTCGCACCAACCAAATTCGCGTACATATGGCAAGCATAGGGCACCCAGTGGTGGGAGATAGAAAATATGGTCATGGCAACGAATATTCACCCATTGATAGGCTTTGCCTTCATGCCCGCACCATAGCGTTTATTCACCCGATAACGGAGAAAAAAGTGCGCTTTGATACACCCGCCCCCAAAGAATTTACGCGCGTACTGAATCACTAACAACAACTATCATCTCAACGCTAAAAACATACCACCATGCAGCTACCTACTTCATTCAAAGATGTCTTTTCTCCTAAACTATTCGAGTCATTACGCGGCTATACCAAAGAGCGGCTTTTACAAGATGCCTTAGCAGGATGGATTGTAGGCGTAGTGGCCATTCCATTGGCTATCGCTTTCGGTATCGCATCAGGCGTAGGCCCCACCGAGGGATTGATTACTGCCATCATCGCTGGATTTATTATCTCTGCTTTTGGAGGCAGCAAAGTGCAAATTGGCGGTCCTACTGGCGCATTTATCGTGATTATCTATGGCATCATTCAGCAACATGGCATCACCGGCTTGCTCATCGCCACTATCATGGCGGGCATATTACTCATGCTGATGGGACTTTTCAAATTGGGAAATGTGATTAAGTTTGTGCCCTATCCTGTGGTAATCGGTTTTACAGCAGGTATAGCTGTCACCATATTCTCCACACAAATGAATGACCTCTTTGGTATGAACCTGCAAAATGTACCAGCCGATTTTCTACAAAAGTGGGCATTCTATTTCCAAAACTTACACGCCATCAATTGGTGGGCCTTTGCTGTGGGTATTCTTTCATTATGCATACTTATTTTTCTGCCCCGCTTCAGCAAAAAAATACCTGGCTCACTGGTGGTGATTATTGCAATGACCTTCATCGTTTGGCTACTACGCAAGTACGCAGGCATAGATAGCATCAAGACTATCGGCGACCTATACACCATTCCCACAGGAATCCCTGCCCCCAAATTGCCTACCCTGACATTGGCAGAAGGGCAAACATTCTTCCAATTGGTGCAAACACTTTTCCCTGCGGCATTCACTATTGCCATTTTAGGCGCGATCGAATCGTTGCTATCTGCTATGGTGGCAGATGGTGTGATTGGCGACCAACACAATTCCAATACCGAATTGATTGCTCAAGGTATGGCGAATGTTATTCTGCCATTCTTCGGCGGAATCCCTGCTACAGGAGCCATCGCCCGCACTATGACCAATATTGACAACGGTGGCAAAACACCCGTAGCAGGTATTATCCATGCCATTGTGCTGCTATCTGTACTGCTGCTTTTTGGACCATTAGTGGCAATGATTCCTATGGCATGTTTAGCTGCCATATTGATTATGGTGAGTTACAACATGTCCGGATGGCGGTCATTGGTATGGTTGGCAAAGAACCCCAAATCCGATTTCTTAGTGATGTTGGTCACCTTCGTACTCACCGTATTGTTCGACCTCACCATCGCTATTGAAGTGGGATTATTGTTGGCAGTAGTCCTCTTCATCCGTCGCACCAACGAGGCAACAGTGATTCGCAGTTTCTCCAATGAATTGGATCCTAATGCGAATAGCGATGTCTTTGGCTATGACTTAGAAAAACTGAAAATTCCACCATTCACTGAAGTATATGAGATTGATGGTCCATACTTCTTTGGTATTGCCAATAAATTTGATGATATTAGTCGTCAATCCAATAAGGATACACAAAAAGTACGCATCATCCGTATGCGTAAAGTGTCATTTATCGATTCTACAGGTATTCACAACCTAGAACAATTATACCTGCGCCTCAAACGCAGTGGTATCATTCTTGTGCTATCGGGTGTAAACGAACAAGTGTTTGCTGCTTTAGATAAGGCAGGACTGGTAGAAATGATTGGCCATGAGAATGTGTGCAATCATATCAATGGTGCCCTCTCCCGTGCCGAGGAGATAGTGGAAAAGGGGCGATAAGACGATGGGGGACTAACCTTTAAAATTGAAAAATATGAAACGTATTCTTCTTACTGCATGGCTTATATGTTTTGCCATAGCAATCATGGCGCAAGCCAAGTATGTATTCTATTTCATTGGTGATGGCATGGGGCCAACCCAAGTGCTTGCTGCAGAAATGTATCAAGCAGCCGTGAAGGGCGAGATAGGACGCGAACCGCTGCAAATGTCGCAATTACCTTATTCGGGACAGTTAGCAACCTTCTCCGCTTCTCATCGCATCACCGACTCTGCTGCAGCTGGTACTTGTCTGGCTTCTGGTAAGAAGACCAATAATGGTATGATTGGGCAAACACCCGATGGACAACCTGCATATAGCATAGCCACCACATTGCACAACGAGGGGTGGGCAGTAGGTATCATGTCCACAGTGCCTGTGGATCATGCTACACCCGCATCGCAATATGCACATGCAGAGAAACGCTCAGACTATTACACCATCGGCACCCAATTAGCACAATCAGGTTTTGACTTCTTTGCGGGAGGCGGTTTTCAACGCCCCAATGACAAACATAATCCCTCCGCACCAAACCTCTATGACCTTGCACGACAAGCAGGTTATACCCTCGTGGGCAGTTATGCAGATGCTAAACAGCATCTCAAAGCCGATAAACTCATCCTTGTGCCTCAGACCGATATAGACCATCCCAATCGTGGTGCCGAAGCATTACCATATGCCATTGACCAACAGGAGGGCGACCTCAATTTAGCACAGATTGTGGATATTGCCATTCAGCACCTATCCAAGCACGAACGCTTCTTTATGATGGCAGAGGGAGGCAAAATTGACTATGCAGGTCATGGCAATGATGGCGCAACGAACATCCACGAAACGATTGATTTTGATAATGCTATTCGTTTGGCATATCGTTTTTATGAGCAACATCCCGATGAAACACTCATTGTGATTACTGCCGACCACGAAACAGGCGGCATGGCATTAGGCAATGGAGGTGCACTGGATTTGCAACTATTGCAATATCAACAATGCTCCTCCGACACCCTATCTGCCCGTCTCACAGCACTCTGCCAACAATATACTGACCAACTCACATGGGAGCAAGTCAAGGTATTCTTGGCAGAGAACACGGGGTTGTTCGATGAGTTGTCCGTAAGCGCAGAAGAAGAAAAGACGTTGCAAACCGCATACGAGAATATGATGCGTCAGCAAGAGTCTTTAAAGACACTATATGCCGACATCAATGCGCTGGCAGCGAAAGCCAAAGAGATGGTGAATCACAAAGCGGGATTGGGTTGGACAACACATAGCCATACCGCCACGGCAGTGCCTATCTTCGCCGTAGGCGTAGGCGCAGAGCAATTCACAGGCTGGATGGACAACAGCGAAGTTGCTCCACGAATCCACCAAGCCACGCGCTGATACTTGCCAATTTTGTTAGCTTTCCCGAAACAAAATCTACGGGCTTATTTTGCCTTCAAATCACTTTCTCGTACTATGAGATTACTATGAGATTACTATGTGATTCGTAGCACTTCCTTATACCTTCCCTCTACCAGAATTACTAGTATGGCTAGTGCCACTATCCTTACCTGTGTGATGTGTATCTGCGATTGCGATTTCTGCGATTTCTGCGAAAAGTGCGAATTTCAAAAATCGCACTTTTCGCACATTTCGCAGTTTGCGCACTATCTTTTTAGGCTCTTTTTTCCTGTCCTTCTCACAAAAAAGAAAGGAGCTCCTTATTGGAACTCCTTTCTTTTTGCGGAGAGAGAGGGATTCGCTAGCGCAATATATTTGCGCGTATCGTTCGAGACCAATTAGGTCGAGATAAGAGCCCCCGTCCATGGGTGTGAGAAGGCCCTGTCCTTCTCACAAAAAAAGAAAGGAGCTCCTTTTGGAACTCCTTTCTTTTTTTGCGGAGAGAGAGGGATTCGAACCCCCGGAACCTCTCAGTTCAACGGTTTTCAAGACCGCCGCAATCGACCACTCTGCCATCTCTCCTCGAAATCGGGTACAAAAGTACTGCTTTTTTTTCAAATATACAAATTTTTAGCGAAAATTCTTGCCAATATGCGAAAAATATAGTAATTTTGCAGCGAATTTGTACAAAATTTATACAAAAATGTTGTTACAAGTACTAAAATCCAAAATACACCGCGTAACGGTGACTGAAGCCAATTTAGATTATATTGGTAGTATAACTATTGACGAAGACCTGATGAATGCTGCCAATATCTATGCAGGCGAAAAAGTGCAAGTGGTGGATAATACCAACGGTGCACGTTTGGAGACATATGTCATTCCTGGCAAACGCGGTAGCGGTTGCATATGCATCAATGGTGCCGCAGCGCACCTCGTACATGTGGGCGATACAGTCATTATCATGGCATACGGTCTGATGACCGAAGAAGAAATAAAGACTTTCAAGCCCTCAATTATCTTCCCAACCAATAATAGAGTGTAGTGGACGCGCCAAAAGCGTTATTGTTTAAAAAGAATGGCACAAGGATTCTTTGACCTTATACATACAGATGTGCACTCGTGCGCACGCGCAGGCGTGGTGCATACCGACCATGGGGATATCCAAACCCCCATTTTTATGCCTGTAGGTACTGTAGGCACTGTGAAGGGTGTGCAACGCACTTTCCTCGAAGAGGATATCAAAGCCCAAATCATCTTAGGCAACACGTATCACCTCTATTTGCGACCTGGCACAGAGATTCTGCATAAAGCAGGAGGTTTACACCGTTTTGAAGGATGGACACGCCCCATACTGACCGACTCAGGCGGTTTTCAAGTGTTCTCCCTCACCGATATTCGCAAGATGACGGAAGAGGGTGTGCAGTTCTCCTCCCATATTGATGGACGCAAACTGATGTTCACCCCCGAGAGCGTGATGGACATTGAGCGTGAGATAGGTGCCGACATCATGATGGCATTTGACGAGTGCTGCCCTGGTACTGCTGACCGCCAATATGCGCAAAAGTCCATGGAGCGCACCCATCGTTGGCTGGACCGTTGCATCCAACGCTTTGATAGCACCCCCGACCTCTATGGTTACAAGCAACATCTCTTCCCTATCGTGCAAGGTTGTGTATATCCCGACTTGCGCCAAGAGGCAGCCAAACGCTTGCGCGATCTTGACCGCGATGGATATGCCATTGGAGGATTAGCAGTAGGTGAACCTACGGAAGAGATGTATGCAATGATTGAAGTGGTAAATGACATTCTGCCGCAAAATAAACCGCGCTATCTCATGGGCGTGGGTACACCATGGAATATTCTTGAAGGCATCGAACGCGGAGTAGATATGTTCGACTGTGTCATGCCCACGCGCAACGGACGTAATGGTATGATTTTCACGCAAAATGGCGTGATGAACTTGCGCAATAAGAAGTGGGAAGATGACTTTACTGAATTGGACCCTTGCGGCACCAGTTTTGTGGACCATCACTATACTCGTGCATATGTACGTCACCTTATCCATGCACAAGAAATGTTGGGATTGGAGATACTCAGCATCCACAACCTTGCTTTCTACCTCTGGCTTGTAGGCGAAGCACGAAAGCATATCCTTGCAGGCGATTTCAAAGCATGGAAAGATGAAATCACCCCCCGCCTCATGCAGAGAATGTAGTTTATAGGCGATGAGGCGATGAGGCAATGAGGCCTCTACCTAAAATAAAATGAAACGACTCGATAGATACATAATAGGCAAATTTCTCGGCACATTCATTTTTTCAATTGTGCTGATAATGAGTATTGCTGTTATTTTCGACTTAACAGAGAAGATGGATGATTTCTTTGAACATCAAGTGCCTATACGCGAGATTGTTTTCGATTACTATCTTAATTTCATTCCTTATTTTATGAATATGTTTAGTCCGCTATTCATATTCATTTCGGTGATATTCTTCACATCGAAATTAGCAGGTGATAGTGAGATTATTGCTATTTTGGCAAGTGGTGTCAGTTATCATCGCCTAATGTGGCCCTATTTTTTAAGTGCCCTATTGCTATTTATCTTTTCTTTTTGGATGACAGGTTATGTCATTCCACCCGCTTCCGAAAAAATGCTCACCTTTCAGGACAAGTATATCCAGCATTTCAGCCGCGAAAATGCACGCAATGTGCAAATGGAGGTAGAGCCAGGTACTATTTTGTATATTGAGAGTTTTCAAAAGCGCACAGAGATGGGGTATCGCGCTTCATTTGAGCATTTTGAGGGCAAAAAACTCACCATGCGTATTACTGCAGACCGTATTCACCATGACTCGGCATATAATTGGCATTTTGATAGGTATATCCGTCGTGATTTTGATGGTATGCGCGAGACTTTAACACGTGGCACACGCTTAGATACCATTATTCCAATTATGCCTCACGAATTGTTCTACACAGCAGAAAACGCCCAGATGATGCCTAATCCCGAATTGCGTTCGTATATCCAAATGCAACGCAAACGTGGTTCTGGCAACGTACAAGCATTTGAAACAGAATGGTGGAAGCGTTTTGCAAGTCCTATTGGGGCATTTATTATGACCCTTTTGGGTGTAACAATGAGTTCTAAAAAAGTTCGCGGAGGTATGGGTAAAAACCTAGGGGTTGGTTTAACCTTGAGTGCATTGTATATCCTTTTCTCTACGGTGTCCACCACATTTTCTGTAAATGGAGTATTGTCCCCATTTATGAGTGTATGGCTGCCCAATTTTATCTTCCTTGCCATTGGTTCTGTACTATACGTTCGTGTCAGCAGATAAAAAATAGTTTCGAAATAAGATAATAAACATATATAAATCAAACCATTAAAAACTCAATCAATCATGCGTATCAATCATTTATTTATGACAATCGCAGCATGCAGCATGCTGCTGATGACAAGTTGTACTTCAGTGGAAAAGAAAACCAACGAAGCAATCCAACAAGTAATGGACGAGTACCAATGTGTAGGTATATCCGCTGCTGTAGTCAAAGATGGTCAAATTATTTATAACCAATCCTTTGGCTATAAAGACCTTGAGACCCAAACACCTCTTGCTAATGATCACATGATGCGTATTGCATCTATCTCGAAGTCCTTCACCGCCACTGGACTCATGCAGCACGTGGAAAAAGGTATCATCTCATTGGATGATGATATAAGCGACCTCATCGGTTTCACCATCCGCAACCCTCATCATCCCGAGGTGCCTATCACGCTGCGTATGGTACTCTCACACACCGCCAGTTTCCGTGATCCAGAGAATTACTCCACGCTTGACCACCTCAATCCTGAAGTGAATGGCGACTGCATGGAAACATACTACGAATACCGCCCAGGAGAAGGATACAACTACTCCAACTTAGGTCTCAACCTCGCAGGCACAATCCTTGAGAAAGTGTCTGGTGTACGATTTGACTGCTATGTAAAAGATAGCATTATCAATAAACTTGGATTACAAGGCGGACACAACGTAGATATGCTTGACACCACCAAGTTCGCCAATATCTACAAATATCGTAATGGCGAATATGTCAAGGCCTCTGCATATAGCAGCGTAGCGCACCGATTGGATAATTATATCATGGGCTACTCAGCACCTATATTCTCGCCTACTGGTGGCGTGAAAATATCGGCACACGACTTGGCACGATACATGATGATGCACATGAACTATGGCGAACTGGACGGCGTGCGCATTATCTCCGAAGAGAGTGCCAAAACCATGCAGACACCCGTATGGTACATACAAAATTTCCACGAGTGGGAAGACCAATACGGACTGTGCTTGTGGGAGTTTATAGACTTTATAGACGATGAGAAGTACAATACTCCAGGGCATTACCTCATAGGACATACAGGCGATGCGTACGGACTACGTAGCATCATGATTTGGAGTCCCGAAGACCAATGGGGCATCGTGGCTATGACCAATGGCTATATCTACAACCCAGACAAACCCATCCTAAAAACGCTAGCTAATGCAATATACAAAGCGGCTATCGCCAACAACTAATAGTTAAAAACATGCTACAATATAATTAGCGCGGGCACATAGTGTCCGCGCTAATTGTATCTACTATTGATATAAATCACTTAAATCCAAACACAAAATATACTGCTGCAATAAGGCATAATGCAGCCACAATGTGGTTCCACTTAATCTGCATTTCAAAAGCCACCACCGAGAAAAGAACAAAGACAACCAGTGTAATCACCTCTTGCAAAATCTTTAGTTGCATGAGTGAAAAAGGACCACCATTCCCCTCAAAACCAATACGATTAGCGGGCACCTGCAAACAGTATTCAAAGAATGCGATACCCCATGAGATAGCAATTACTGCTATCATCGGAAGGGTTTTAAACCAGGAAAACTCAGCCAACTTGAGGTGACCATACCATGCTAAGGTCATAAAAATATTCGATGCTACTAATAGAGCTATTGTGTAAAAGGAGTTCATAATGCTATTGTTTTAGTAATGTTATCGTTTAGAAGGAAGATAAGAATGTTTAATATTTTCCATCGCTCCCCAAATAGAGTCACGCACATTGGGATTGAGTGTTTCCAATTGTGTTAGCAGTGTTTTCATCTGTGCTCGGCTGCTTTCCTTTTCAAAAGGACATGATTTTATTTGTTGCTCATATCCCACCAAAGTGGCATATTGCGCAATTTCACGCTCCTCTATTAGGCATAATGGACGAATCATCTGAATGGGCATTTTCTCCATTTGCAGAAGTGGAGGAATAGTGCCTATACTGCCTTGGAAAATCATATTCATTAGCAGCGTCTCCACTATATCATCCTTGTGGTGCCCTAGGGCAATCTTATTACAACCTAACTCCTGCGCCACATCAAATAGGGCTTTACGTCTAAACCACGAGCAGAGAAAACATGGGTCCTTTTTTTCATCTGCACCAATCTCTGTTTCACGCACCACAAATGGCACATGCACAGCCTGACAAAAACGCTCCAGATAAGCTATATCCGATTGATAGGAACGCTCTTTGACACGAACATATACTGCTGTCACCTTAAAACGCGGTACGTACACCTGCGCACGCTTACCCAAAAACTCCACCAAGGCTAAAGAGTCTTTGCCTCCACTCAAACCTATGAGTATATGATCACCATCGGCTATCAAACCATAGTCGGCACATGCTTTGTGAAATCGTTTGGTCATTCGAGCGCGCAAACGGATACATTCTATTTCTTCTGGTTCTCGGTGCATAAATCGCGAAAAAGCATACAAAGGTACGTATTTTTTGGCATATATCACACAAAAATTGTAAAAAAAAACATTTTTTTTGCATTTTTTTGCCAAAATATTTGGTCAGTTCAAAAAAAAGCAGTACCTTTGCACCCGCTTTCGGTTGAGAGCAGTGTTCTTACACATTTTGCGGCAATAGCTCAGTTGGTAGAGCACAACCTTGCCAAGGTTGGGGTCGCGAGTTCGAGTCTCGTTTGCCGCTCTATAGAAATGAGCAGGACATTGTCCTGCTTTCATTTTCTAAAAACGTTCCTTGAATGGGTCGCTGACGCGACGCCCAAATGGCGGAATTGGTAGACGCGCTCGTTTCAGGTGCGAGTGTTGAGAGACGTGCAGGTTCGAGTCCTGTTTTGGGCACAACCTAATTGAAAAAAGTGATCTTTTAAAAATAAACGAACTTTGTAAGTTCAGTTAAAAAGGAGGAATAGCAGCAACTAAAATGCGCAATGCGTCGTTCTTTGTTGCAAGCCAATTCCGACGAAGCGCAGGTGGTGAAATTGGTATACACGCTACTTTGAGGGGGTAGTGGTCGCAAGACCGTGTGAGTTCGAGTCTCATCCTGCGCACCAAAAACGTCTGACATAAGTCAGGCGTTTTTTTTGTAATTAAACGATGACAGATACACTCTGCAATCGGTTGCGGTAAGAGATTACAGAAATATGAACGATAAATTTGCATATTTCAAAAAAAAGCAGTACCTTTGCGCCGCTTTTTGCGCGCCCGCGAGGGGGCATGAGTAAAAGAAATAAGTACAAAAAAGATAAAATAAATCATTATGGTAATCAAAGTAAGTAACACTAATCAACCCAATTGGACAGAGGTAAAGGTGAATGCTAACCTTCCTAAAAACCTCCACAAACTACAAGAAATTGCATACAACCTTTGGTGGGTATGGAACTCTGAGGCTAAAAACATCTTCCGTTACATTGATAACGAAGCATGGCACAAAGCGCAATCCAACCCTATCGTGCTACTGAATATCATCAGTTATGAGCGCATGGTAGAACTCAGCAAGGACAAAAAATTCATGAAAGAATTGGATGCTATCTATGCTGATTTTCGTGCGTACATAGACGAACCAAAAGACGCTAAAAAGCCAAGTGTAGCCTATTTCTCTATGGAATATGGTTTGACTCATGTGCTCAAAATCTATTCTGGTGGTCTGGGCGTTCTCGCAGGTGACTACCTGAAAGAGGCATCTGACTGCAACGTGGATATGACCGCTATCGGCTTCCTCTATCGTTATGGATACTTCACACAAACTCTTTCTCCAGAGGGACAACAAATCGCTAAATACGAGGCACAAAACTTCTCTAACTTGCCTATCAGCCAAGTGATGAACCAGGATGGTACTCCAATGGTTATTGAAGTGCCTTATCCAGACCGCATGGTGAAGGCATACTTGTGGAAGGTGGCTGTTGGTCGTATCAACCTCTATCTGCTTGATACCGACAACGAGATGAACTCTGAGTGGGATCGTCAAATCACTCACCAACTCTATGGTGGCGACATCGAGAACCGTATCAAACAAGAGATTATGCTCGGTATGGGTGGTGTACTTGCCCTCAACAAACTGGGTATCAAGAAAGACGTATATCACTGCAACGAGGGTCACGCTGCTTTCATGGGCTTGCAACGTATGCTTGACCTTGTGGAGAAAGAAGGCTTGAACTACCAACAAGCGTTGGAGGTAGTACGTGCAAGCGGTCTTTATACTTGCCACACTCCAGTGCCTGCTGGTCACGACTATTTCGAGGAGGGCTTGTTCTACAAGTATATGAATGCTTTCCCAGCACGTTTGGGCATCGAGTGGCATGACCTCATCGGTATGGGTCGCCAAAATCCTGATAACAATACCGAGAAGTTCTCTATGTCTGTATTCGCTCTCAACACTTGCCAAGAGGCAAATGGTGTGAGCTGGTTGCATGGTGAGGTGAGCAAGAAGATGTTCGCTCCTGTATGGCAAGGCTATTTCCCAGAGGAGTTGCACGTGGATTATGTAACCAATGGTGTGCACATGCCAACTTGGGCTGCCAGCGAGTGGAAGACTATCTACAAAGAGACCTTCCCAAAAGAGTGGTTCAATGACCAATCTAACCTCGCCATGTGGGCTCCATACAACGATTTGCCAGAGGAGAAGATTTGGGCTACTCGTATGAACCTCAAGTGCAAACTCATCGCATACCTCAAAGAGCAATTCCGCGACAACTGGATGAAGAGCCAAGGTGATCCTGCTCGTATCGTTCGCGCATTGCAAGAGATGAACCCTGACAATCTTATTATCGGTTTCGGACGTCGTTTTGCTACATACAAACGTGCTCACTTGCTCTTCACCGACTTGGAGCGTTTGGATAAACTCGTAAACAACCCTAACCGTCCAGTGCAATTCTTGTTTACAGGTAAGGCTCACCCAGCAGACGGTGGCGGTCAAGGACTTATCAAGCGTATTATTGAGATTAGCCGTATGCCACAGTTCCTCGGCAAGATTATCTTCCTTGAGAACTACGATATGCGCCTCGCTAAACGCCTCATCTCAGGTGTGGATATTTGGTTGAACACTCCTACTCGTCCATTGGAGGCATCTGGTACTTCTGGCGAGAAAGCACAAATGAACGGTGTACTCAACTTCTCCGTGCTTGACGGTTGGTGGAAAGAAGGTTATGTAGAAGGTGCAGGTTGGGCGTTGACCGACGTTCGTACCTACGAGAACCAAGCACACCAAGACCAATTGGATGCGGCTACTATCTACCAAATGCTTGAGCAAGAGATTATCCCAATGTACTACGCTAAGAACAGCAAGGGTTACTCTCCAGAGTGGATTCAAACCATCAAGAATAGTGTAACAAAGATCACTCCACGCTTCACTACCAAGCGTATGATGGATGACTACTTTGAGAAGTTCTACAACAAACTCGCTAAGCGTCACGCACTTTTGTTGGCTGATAACTACCAAGTAGCAAAGAACATTGTAGATTGGAAGAACAATATTGTTGCTCACTGGAATGAGATTGAGGTGGTAAACTCTACTCTCAATGCTAAGAGTGCAGAACTCAACGTAGGTAACAAGTGCACTATTGCCGTTGAGTTGGACGTTAAGGACTTGAACGACAAAGGTATTGGCGTAGAGTTGGTAGCACTTCGCACTTCAACTCACAACAACGAGAAGTTGTACGAGGTTAAGCCATTGGAGTTGGTGAAGGCAGAGGGTACTCACCTCTTCTTCGAGACAGAATATCAATTGGCATATGCAGGTGGTATGAAGTTTGGTTTGCGTATGTATCCTAACAACGCTCTCCTCCCTCACCGCATGGACTTCTGCTACGTTCGTTGGATCTAATCATTGCCTATTGCCTATAGCCAATAACCTATAGCCAATCGCCTATAGGTCCTCATAAGAAAAAGACTGCTTCAATATGAAAGCAGTCTTTTTTATTTCTCCCTCTAACCTCTCACTGTCCTAAAAATCAATCGATTTTTAAGATTTCGTTCCTCTGTACCATCCCTTTCTCTCTCGGGTAAAAGACCAAGGAAGAACCAAAGACGAACCAAGGAACACCGAAAGAACTCCCAAACTCAAAAAGTGCGTTTTATTAAGAATTGATTACATCCGAAGGCCCTTTATCGCATGATACGATTCAGTAGAAGTGACAATGGATAAAAAAAAGAATTGGTTATTCGGAAAACCCGTAATTGGAAGGTGAAAGGAAATAGGTAAAAACTGAAAACGAAAAACTAATCGCCAATATACTCGCGAATATCTTCGTAAGTAAAACCACGTTGCAGGCAAAAGCGGATAAGTTTTTCTCTGGCTTGCGGATCGGAGGACTTGATAGTGCGTTTCTTAGAAGTAATCACCTGCTTCAATACACGAAAATACTCGGATTCATCGATATTTTCGAGTGCAGAATCAATAGCACTACTGGGCAGATGTTTGGCTTGCAATCCTGCACGCAGTTTCATACGCCCCCAGCCTTGATACAGCAGTTTATCATGCACAAACGCATTACAATAGCGTTGCTCATCCACAAAACGATAACGTTGTAGATGCACAAGAATCTCATCTGTCTGCTCAGCAGTAGCACCCCACTGTTGCAGTTTAATACGCACCTCACTGCAACAGTGCTCCGCCGAAGCGCAATACGCCTCCGCCTTAGCGCGCAATTGCTCCAAAGACCATTCGTGGTTTGCCATACATATCGTTTTTTAGTTGAATATCGGTATATCCCATCTGCTCCATCATTGCACATACTTCGTTGCCATATGCCTCGTTGATTTCGAAAAACAAATAGATCGGCTGCGCCTGTAGATCACTACGCTGTAGTTCGGCTACGCCTGTAGAAAATTGAAGGGCAAGGGAGGCTATCTGTCGATAGAAAAGCAGCGGGTCGGTGTCGGGCACAAAGAGTGCCGAATGGGGTTCATAGTCCAATACGCGCGCAGCCATATCTTTCTTCTCGCTATTGCAGATATAAGGAGGATTGCTGACAATGATGTCGGCAATGGGCAATGAACTATTGGCGATGGGTGAAAGGATGTCGGCTTGCAGCCAATTGACTTCTACCTTGTTGCGTGTCGCATTTTCTTTTGCCACCGCCAATGCTTCCTCGCTGATGTCTAACCCCGTGACCTGCCAATGGGGGGCTGCTTTCTTCAACGCGATAGCTATGCAACCGCTACCTGTACCTATATCCAACACTCTCAATGGCTTATCTCTGTCTCCAACCTGCAAAATCCACTCCACCAATTCCGCTGTTTCTGGGCGGGGAATAAGAGTAGCAGGTGTAACACGCAAGTCAAGACCCATCCATTCAGTATGACCAAAAATGTATTGTATAGGTTCGTGCGCACGAAGTTTTTGCAAAATAATTTCCATATTTGAAATATTTTGCGTATCTTTGCAGTCGGTTAGGATTTGCGTGCGGGTCATGCCAGTGGATTCTTCGATAATCCAATATGCCAATTCACGCAATTCTTCCTCAGGATAGAATCCTCGTAACTCAGAAATAATATAGTTAGTCAGTTGTTTCACGCTGCAAAGGTACGAAAAAAAAATGGAAAGTGCAAAATTATATATCAATCGTTGTTTACAATTAGCACGATTAGGCGAGTATTACGTAGCACCTAACCCCATGGTAGGGGCCGTATTGGTGCACCATACCGCCCAGGGCGACAAGATTCTCGGCGAAGGTTGGCATATGCAATATGGAGGTCCACATGCGGAACCCAACTGCATACGCAATGCAGAAAAAGCACACCCAGAAGGGATTGATTACAAGCAATGTACATTATACGTCAGTTTAGAACCTTGTAGCCACTATGGCAAAACGCCCCCATGCGCTGAGCTGATTATCCGTAAGAGTATAGGACGGGTGGTCATCGGCACATTAGACCCTAATCCCAAAGTAGCAGGTCGCGGCGTGAGCATGATGCAAGAGGCAGGCATAGAGGTGATAGTAGGTGTATTGGAGGCCGAATGTCGCAAACTTAACAAACGCTTCTTCTGCCTGCAAGAGAAACATCGACCCTACATCATCCTAAAATGGGCACAAACAGCCGATGGGTATATAGATGTACGGCGAGAAGGCAAGGAGGTGGGAAATCCATTGGTAATTTCCACGCCACTCACCAAACAGTTGGTACATCAGCAACGTGCTGAGAACATGGCGATTATGGTAGGCACACGCACTGTTTTATTAGACAATCCCCGCCTGCTAACCACCCATTGGAGTGGGCGAAATCCGATACGTATCACGTTGGATAGACATGGTGTATTGCCCAAAGAAAGCAGGATTTTTTCGGATGAAGCACCCACCATCGTATATCGCGAAAACACCGATTGGCACTATATTTGTACCGACTTAGCGGAGCGAAACATCCACTCCGTATTGGTAGAAGGCGGTGCAATGCTATTGCAACATATTCTAGATAGCGGAATTTATGATGAAGTGCATATCGAAGTAAGCCACTCTTCCCTTCCCGCAGGACAACAGGGCGTGGCCGCACCTTCCTATATAAGACATACACAGCCACAAATCATTGATCAAAATCAATTATACACCGAATACAATGATTGGCAGCACAATGGTCTATGAAAATAAACAAAATAGTGATAAAATATCATTTCATTTGCATAAATGCAAAAAAAGTAGTATCTTTGCAGCGAGATTGGTGATGTAAGCATATGAACAAAGATGTAAGACGATATATTGTATTTGCAGGCATTTGCGTACTAATGGTATGCGGACTGTTTTCGTGCACGCTGTTCGAGCAAAAACGGAGTAGCGGTGTCCTTGTTGAATACAAAGGTAAGACATTGAGCCATGCAGATATACAACGTCTCACCCAAGGAATGTCGCCTGAGGATAGTACACGTATTGCAGAACAATACATTTATCAATGGGCTATTCATTTATTGGAATATGA
The DNA here is from genome assembly GCA_045591505.1 of Paludibacteraceae bacterium. Lineage (GTDB taxonomy): Bacteria > Bacteroidota > Bacteroidia > Bacteroidales > Paludibacteraceae > Colicola. The sequence goes on along the minus strand of JAZNSW010000020.1, from coordinate 175,656 downwards.
TGTTGCCAAAGATAAGCCGAACCAGTCTATCGAAAAATTAGTAGAAGAATATCGCCGTGCGCTATACATTCATGAATATGAGCAGCAATTCATTGCTCAACGTATGCCCCGAGCAATAGAAGATACGGTTATTCAATCTTTTTATTTGCTTAATGAACAATATTATATCCTCCGCGAAACGATTGTGAAGGGCCTATTGCTCATTATTCCGAACGGAGCTCCCAACATGGATGAGTTGCGCAAGCGCATACAGGCACCTCATGAAGAGGAGAATATCGAATGGATTGAGAAATTTGCCTATCAATATGCTACAGGATACGAGTTATTTTTGGACGAGTGGAAGCAAATAAGTCAAGTGCTACTATACATGCCATTTGAGCAAAATAATTTGCAAAAGCAATTAAAGCGTTCTCATCAGGTAGAACTGCAGGACTCTACTGCCACCTATTTGCTGCAAGTGACGGAGCTATACGAAGAAGGTCAATCAATGCCTTTAAACTATGCACGTCCCGCCATAGAGGAAGTTATACTCTCGCAACGGCAGGTCAGTTTTTTGCAAGAAGAAAGAAAAAAACTATTTGAAAAAGCGATAAAAGACGGACAAATAAAACGATATGAAAAGTAAAATTTTGGTTATTGGTTATTGGCTATTGGCTATTGGGTGTTTGGCTCAAGATAACATCATTGATGAAGTCATCTGGATAGTAGGTGAAGAAGCTATATTGCGTAGTGAAGTGGAAGAAGAACGTCTTCGTGCTCAATACGAAGGTCAGCCTATAGCAGGGGATCCATATTGCGTTATACCAGAGCAATTGGCCATTCAGAAATTGTATTTGCATCAGGCAGAGTTGGATTCTATTGAAGCTAACGAATCCTCTGTGAGCCATCAAGTAGATATGCGTATGGACTACTACATCTCTCAAATTGGTAGCAAAGAGAAAATGGAGGAGTATTTCCGCAAAACGAGCAGCGAGATACGCGAGGAAATGATGACTGTTGTTCGCAATCAGATGATTATTCAGCAGATGCAGAGTAAACTGACGGAAAATATAGCCCCTACTCCAGCAGAAGTACGACGCTATTACAACTCTTTGAGTGCAGATTCCCTACCAATGATTCCTGCACAGGTAGAGGTTCAGATATTGAGTTTCGAACCACCTGTGCCTATTGAGGAAACCGAACGTATCAAATCGCAATTGCGCGAGTTTACAGAGCGTATCCATAATGGTAGCGCGGACTTTGGTATGTTGGCTCGCTTGTATTCAGAAGATACAGAGTCTGCCAAACGTGGTGGTGAGTTAGGGTTTGTGGGAAAAGGTCAATTGGTAAGTGCATTCTCCGAAGTGGCATTTAACTTAACAGACCCTAAACGTGTATCCCGTATCGTTCAAACGGAGTATGGCTATCATATTATCCAACTTATTGAGAAAAAAGGCGACCGCATTAATTGTCGTCACATATTGATGAAACCTCGCGTATCCTACGATGATAAGACCAAAGCAATAGCACAATTGGATTCAATTCGTACGCTCATTGTGTCAGATAGTTTGACCTTTGAACATGCAGTAGCACGTTTCTCACAAGACAAATCTACCGTGATGAGCGGTGGATTGATGACCAACCAAAATACGGGTGCTAGCAAATTTGAATACCAAGAGTTGCCTCCAGAGATTGCTCGTCAAATCTACAGCATGGAAGAAGGCGAAATCAGTATGCCATTCACCATGATGGATCGTGCTAAGAACAAAGAAGTATGCGCTATTGTACGCCTCAAAAGCAAACGTGAAGCACATAAAGCCAATCTAACAGATGATTTCCAAACCATCCGCAGCATGCTCACCCAAAAACAAAGCGCGGAAACACTTACCGAATGGATTATCAATAAACAAAAGGAGATTTACGTACATATTGATCCCGCGTGGAGAGGCTGTGATTTCCAATATCCTCATTGGGTGCATTGAAAAGTGAAAAGTGAGAGGTGAGAGGGGAAAGGTGAGAGAGGAATGAGATTTAAGAAATACATATTCATTTTAGGAGTATTAGCTATTGGTAATGCGCTGTGCAGTGTATCTATCGCAGCACAAGATAGCACCAAAACATCTTTGGTATATTTGGAACATTCAGAAACATTGTCTTTTGATGAGAAACGATTGCCTGATGCACAAATATTACGCGGAGATGTTCGTTTCCGTCATGACTCTGTATTGATGTTCTGCGATTCAGCGTATTTCTTTGAAAAAGACAACTCTTTACACGCTTTTGGTCATGTACACATGATACAAGGCGACACCTTAGAGGGTTTCGGCGATGTACTATATTACAATGGTAATACCAAAATGGCACGCTTACGCAAAAATGTAAAACTCATTCACCAACAGACTACCCTCACTACCGATAGCCTAAACTATGATCGCATACACGATATTGCTTACTATTTTTCAGGAGGCGTGATTCAAGATAGTTTGAACACCCTTGCTTCACAATGGGGACAGTACACCCCCAATAATCATCAAGCACTTTTTCGCAGCGAGGTAGTGCTCAACAATCCAAAGTTCGTTTTGACAGCCGACACATTGGGCTACAATACAGAGAGTTATCAATCTGATTTAATAGGCCCCACAACCATCCTTTATGAAGAAGAAACGACTATCTTCTCCACCAATGGGTGGTACAATACACAAAGCGAACAATCTATGCTATTAGATCGCTCACGTATCATTCACGTAGATGGAATGACCCTAACAGGCGATACCATTTATTATGATAAAGCCAAAGGATATGGTAAGTGTATCGGTAATATAGAATCCGTGGACTCTACTAAGCAAATGACACTCTACGGCCATATCAGCGAGATATGGGAAGACGAAAGCAAAGTGTATGTTACAGATAGTGCGATGCTATTAGATTGGTCCGATTCTACTGCATATACATACATGCACGCCGATAGTTTGTGGACAGAAGAAATCCCCTATCAAGTTTACTCCTTGTTGGAAAAAGATAGCATCCTAGTAGATTCTATTCTCATAGCGCAAGAGCCCGATACGATATGGCGCGATACAACCTACCAACAAGTGCGCGCTTTTCACCATGTTCGTATCTACAGAGAAGACGTTCAGGCCGTATGCGATTCGGTTCGCTACCATGGAAAAGACTCCATCATCACCCTATTTGGTTTGCCCATCTGCTGGAATGAAAATCATCAGATATCTGCGGAACAGATAGATATTTATATCAAAAATGAAGATATAGATTATCTACATGGGCAAACGAATGCTATCGCCATCATGCAAGAGAGTAGCGATGTGTTTAACCAAATGGCAGGTAAGGAAATGTTTGCCTACGTGCGCAACGGAGAAGTGCAGTTGGTAGATGTTCGAGGCAATGCAGAAACCGTATTTTATCCTCAAGAAGATGATGGAACATATATGGGTGTAAATAGAACACAGAGCAGTTTTGTAAAACTCTACCTTCAGAATCAAAAAATTGACCACGTAGTGTTCACCACTTCAACCACAGGTGTAATGATTCCGCTGGATCAAGCATTAGAAGTTGAGAAACGATTGAGTTCATTCTTTTGGGCAGAAGCAGAAAGACCCCTCAAACCTGCAGATATATTCCTCCATCCCGAACGCACAGTACGTCCTATAACTGGAGCCAAATCCGCAGCAACAGAAGAAGAGGAGGAGGAAGAAGAAGAGGAAGAAGGAACACGACAAAATAGTAATACAAGAAATCGAATAAATAGAACCAATAGAAGATAATCAGATATGAAAAAAATGATTGTATTGATAATGTTGGTATGGTGTGGAATCCAATTGGCCAACGCAGAAAACAAACAGTATGTAGGTGTACAAGTAGGTTATTCACAACCTACAACACGATTGAACTTGCCTATTTCTGGCAAAGAGAAAGAACTTACACCTACAATGTACAATGGTTTTAAAGTAGGTGTAGTATATGATGCAACACTCGTAGCAGGTTTTGGCTACTCGCTCGGCTTAAACTACACATTTGGTGCACATAAAACAGACTGGGAACAGATTGGTAGCCTAACCTATCCCCGCAAACAAATATTGGAGTGGTATCACCAATTGGAAATTCCTGTGGATTGGCAATATAAATTTGAGATTGCTAAAAATACATGGCTGATGCTATACACAGGCCCTACAATTCAATGTGGTTTGGCATTCAAACAAAATACTTCTACGCAAAATTCTCCCAATGCAGAAGCAGTACTGAAAAAAGATGACCGCTATACCATGGATAATAATTTTGCTCTCAAACGCATCAATGTAACTTGGGGGGTAGGCGCAGGATTCCAATATAAAAACTATTTCTTGCGTGGAGGATATGATTTTGGTATCATCAATCCATACAAAGCGCAAACATTCAATATGAGCGATGAGTATCACCCTTATACCCGTGGTCGTTTTGACCAATGGCAAATAAAGTTAGGTGCATATCTATGGGCTTGGTAAAGAACCCCTCCATACTAAATTAACTATGATTCCCCGAGAAACGATTGACCGAATATTTGCAGCAGCTCACATTGAAGATGTGGTGGGCGATTACGTATCCCTCCGCAAACGCGGTGCAAATTTGATAGGTTTGTGCCCCTTTCACGATGAGAAAACGGGTTCTTTTACCGTATCTCCCAGCAAGGGTATTTATAAATGTTTTGGTTGCGGTGCTGCAGGTCATGCTGTGAAGTTTATCATGGACATTGAGAAATGCTCCTACGTGGAAGCATTGCGCCACCTTGCAAAACGCTACCGTATTGAGATTGAAGAACGCGAACTAACAGCAGAAGAAAAGCAAAAACAAGATGACCGCGAGTCTATGTTTGTGGTCAATGAGTATGCCAACCAATGGTTTCAAGAACAGCTTTGGGAAACCGCCGAAGGCAAAGCAGTTGCGATGAGTTATCTCCGACAACGAGGATTACGAGAAGATATCATTCGAAAATTTCAAATAGGCTATTCTCCTGAAAAAGCAACATTCTGGCGCGTGGCAAAAGAGCATGGCTTTCAAGAAAAATACCTGATTAACGATTCTGAAAATCCACCATTCATTGGCACAGGTGTATGTGGCAAAAGCGAAAACGGTAAATTATATGACCGATTCCGTGCACGTGTAATGTTTCCTTTTTTATCAGTTAGCGGCAAAGTTGTTGGATTCTCTGGCCGATTGATGACTGGCGAAAAAGTAAGTAAATACGTTAATTCTCCCACCTCCCTCATATACGAAAAGCATAACGAACTATTTGGTCTCTTTCAAGCAAAACAAGCCATAAGCAGCAAACAATGTTGCTATTTAGTGGAAGGCCAAATGGACGTCATTCAAATGGTGCAATCGGGCATAGAGAATGTTGTGGCTTCTGGCGGAACATCGCTAACAAAAAATCAGTTACGACTTCTTCATCGCTATATACAATCTGGAAATGTAATCCTTCTCTATGATGGCGATAAAGCAGGCATTAAGGCGGCTATTCGCGGCGTGGATATGATGCTTGAAGAAGGACTGAACATTCGCGTAATCTTGCTACCTGAGGGCGAAGATCCTGATAGTTTTGCTAAGAATAGAAACGCATCTGACCTACAAGAATTTTTAGATAATAATCAACAAGATTTTATCCGCTTCAAAACGAAATTATTGAGCGAAGATGCACAAAACGACCCCAATAAACGCTCGGAAATGATTCTGCAAATTGTCCACTCTATTGCTATCATACCCGATATTATCAAACGACAAGTATATATCAAGGATACGGCTTCTTTGCTCAGTATGCCAGAAGATGTGTTGACAAGAAAAGTAATCGAAATACGCAGGAAAGAAGCGGAAGAACGCAAAAAAAGAAATGAAAATGCACAACATATAAAAGATGCTGCAAACAACACAGAAAAAGTTGATACCCCTGAACCAACACCTGTAGCACCTACCACCACGCCCCCACCTAGCCATTTAGAAAGAAATATCCAAAACTTGATTCAGATGATTATTCGATACGGCGAAAGAGTCATCTCTCAAACAGCGGAAGGCAAAACCATCTGCGTAGGAGAATATATCATCAAAGAAATGGAGAACGATTACATATATATTGAAAATGCGATTTATCGACGCGTCATTGATGAGTTTAAGAAGAATTACAAAAAAGAAGGATTTATTTCCTCTATTTTCTTTCAACACTATCCAGACATACAAATTAGCCAGCTGGCAGTAGATATGATTGCCGATAAATACCAATTAAGTCGCATCTATAGCAGAAAAAACATTTCCGAAAACGTGGTTCAGGAAGTGCGTAATGATGAAATAGATTCGCTTCCCGATTTGACCCAACGCCTGTTGTATGAACTCAAATATACCGTTGTTGATGCAAAGATTGATGCTATGCAAAAAAAACTTAAAGAAGCCCATGAACGCGGTGATTGGAATGCTATAAACGAAATTTTTCAAAATCAGCCCAAATTGCTTGCTCTACGACAACAATTATGCCGTGCATTGGGCAATCGCGTAGTTGTCAGATAACCCCTTCTTTTACACCACTCTAAACAACTCTACACCACACTATGCTCTTCGATTCTATCGTATATGGTCCTATCCGTTCGCGCCGTTTGGGTGTTTCGTTGGGAATGAATCTCATGCCTACCACAGCCAAACTCTGCACGTTTGACTGCGTGTATTGCGAATGTGGATGGAATCAGCCAATCTCACATCCCACATTGCCCACCCGCGAACAAGTACGCGAGGCACTAAACACTAAACTATCAACACTAAATTCACAACTAGACGTCATCACTTTCAGTGGCAACGGCGAGCCAACGCTGCACCCCGATTTCTTGGGAATTATTCATGATACTTGTGCTCTGCGCGATCAATATTGTCCGCAGGCAAAAATATCTGTGCTCAGCAACTCTACCCAATTAGGAAGAAAAGACGTGGTAGAAGCACTTCGATTATGCGACAATCGTATATTGAAGTTAGATTCGGCTATTGACACTACCATGCGCCTGATTGACAAACCCATCAATCCCAATCTAACCGTAGAGCAGATTGCACAGTGGCTCACACTTTTTAATGGCGATTTCACGTTGCAGACCTGTTTCCTTCGTGGCGAATCTAATGGGCAGATAATAGATAACACCACCCCCGATGAACTATCTGCATGGTACAATATGGTGGATCGTTTGCGCCCGAAACAGGTAATGATCTATGTCATTGACCGTGCTACACCTCTACCAACATTATCCAAAGTGCCTGCTGCGGAGATGGATGCCATCGCTGCTCCTCTACGAAAAAAAGGTATAGATGTTATTGTCAGCGCATGAAAATCTTGATTGCACCACTCAACTGGGGACTAGGGCATGCCACTCGTTGTGTCCCTCTAATTCGCCAATACCTTGCGGCAGGCGATGAAGTGGTGTTGGGTGGAGATGGTGAGAGTATTCTGTTGCTTCGCCAGACCTTTCCTGACTTGCGCGTGATTGATCTACCCTCATTGGAACTTCGTTATACCGACAACGCCCAGCAACGTGGTTTTTATCTGCGCGCCATTCCCGCACTCATTCGTTTTACCATAGCTGACCACTACTATCTCCGCCAACAATTGGCAATAGAGCGCTTCAATTTAGTAGTTTCCGATAATCGCTTCGGACTCTTCACGCGCCAGACGCGCTGCGTGTATATGACGCACCAACTCTATGTGCAACTGCCCAAGCGATTACGAATATTCCAACCCCTCGCGCGCGCGTTGCACGCGTGCATCTATAGAAGGTATCACGAGGTATGGGTACCCGATTATGCCGACCCTGTGAATAATCTGGCAGGTGCATTGGCACATGGTCATCGTTTTGACCAACAGGCAAAATATATCAGTCCACTATCGCGGTTTAGATATCAGGAATCGGAAATCGGAAATCGGAAGTCGGGATATGCTATCCTTGCTATTCTCTCAGGTTTAGAACCACAGCGTACATATTTCGAACAGGAGCTTGTCAATCGCTTCAAGGAAAGCAACGAATCAGTCTTAATCGTGCGAGGCAAAATAGGTGGTCCTATGACTACCACACAAGTTGGGTCCGTCACCCTAATCCCCCATATGCAGGATAGAGAATTATTGCCACTTATGCAACAGGCAAAAAAAATAATCGTGCGTAGTGGCTACAGCACGATTATGGATTTGGCAGTATTGGGTTTGCTATCCAAAGCAGAGTTTCATCCTACTCCTGGGCAAAGCGAACAAGAATATTTAGCATGCTACCATAAAAAACTACCCTCTCACAAGGGTAGTTAATTCGATTATATACGGTTTCTCATTAATCTTCATTCTTTAGGTACTCATCCATTGCTTGTGCCGCTTTGCGTCCATCTGACATAGCAAGGATTACAGTTGCACCACCGCGCACAATATCACCACCCGCAAAAAGCATTGGCAATGACGACTGCATTTGGTCGTTGACTACAATCGTACCTTTCTTCGAGATTTCTAATCCTGCCACCGTTGATGGAATCAACGGGTTAGGGCTCACACCTACACTCACAATCACCAAATCCACAGGCAGCGTCACCGTCTTTCCTTCCACAGCTACTGGGCTTCTGCGACCCGACTCATCGGGTTCGCCCAAAGTCATTACTTGCAGTACGACTTCTGCTACGCGCCCCTGCTCATTGGCGTGATACTCAATAGGATTATGCAGGGTCATAAACTCTACACCCTCTTCCTTGGCATGGCGCACCTCCTCTATGCGCGCAGGCATCTCCTCTTCGCTACGGCGATACACGATGATAGCACGCTCTGCACCCAATCGTTTGGCTGTACGCACCGCATCCATAGCGGTATTTCCACCACCCACCACCATCACTGTTTTTGCACGAAGCAATGGGGTATCGTTATCTTGGGTGGCTGCGCCCATGAGGTTCACACGAGTTAGATATTCGTTGCAGGACATCACACCATTAAGGTTCTCGCCAGGGATATTCATGAAACGTGGCAATCCCGCGCCACTTCCTACAAAGATACCTTTGAATCCTTGTGCTTGTAAGTCTTCTATAGTCAGTGTCTTACCGATAATCGTATCACATTGGAAGGTTACGCCCAGTCGGCGCAAACCATCAATCTCGCGGTCAACTACCGCGTTAGGCAAACGGAATTCTGGAATACCATAGCGTAATACACCACCCACTTCGTGTAGGGCTTCAAAGACCGTCACTTGGTAGCCTAGTTTAGCCATATCGCCTGCAAAAGCCAATCCCGCAGGACCACTACCTACCACCGCTATTTTATTCGCTTCGCTCACATTAACGGCTTCGCGTTGGTGGTTTGCTTCGCTCACGTTGGTGGCTGAAGCGTTAGCAGCAGTATAATCCGCTACAAAACGTTCCAGATAACCAATAGCCACAGGTTCGTGTCCCATCTTCAGGTGGATACATTGTGCTTCGCACTGTTTCTCTTGCGGGCACACACGTCCGCATACAGCGGGCAATGTACTGCTCTGTTGAATCACTTCCGCAGCACCCACAATATTGCCTACTTCTACTTGCTTGATAAAACCAGGTATATTGATATTCACAGGACACCCCTGCACGCAGGTTGGGTTTTTACAATCCAAGCAGCGATGTGCCTCTGTGATGGCTTGCTCAAAGGTCAAACCTTGATTCACCTCTTTGTATAGCGATTGCACGCGTACCTCAGGTGCTAGTTCTGGCATCTTCACCCGTGGTATAGCCACGCGCTCTTTGGCCTTGAGGTTCGCTTCGCTCACGTTGGTAGCTAAAAAGGCGTTATTGGCTTCACGTTGGCGGTTCGCTTCGCTCACGTTGATGGCTGAAGCGTTATCATTTGAATCGTTGGTAGTAGAATCGTGGTGTTGATATACTTCGTAGGCATTTTTCTCTTCTGAGGTATATTGGCGAAGGCGGGAGAGCATCTCATCGAAATCCACTGCATGGGCATCAAACTCAGGACCGTCCACGCAAACGAATTTTGTTTTGCCACCCACCGTTACGCGGCACGCGCCGCACATACCTGTTCCGTCCACCATGATGGTGTTGAGACTAGCTTCGGTAGGAATATCGTATTTCTTGGTGGTTAGTGCCACAAACTTCATCATGATAGCAGGACCGATAGTGATACATTTATCCACTTTCTCGCGTTGTATCACTTGCTCCACCCCCATAGTTACCAAGCCCTTCTGACCCAACGAGCCGTCATCGGTCATGATAATCATTTCATCCGACACCGTAGCCAACTGCTCGCGCAGAATGATTAATTCCGCTGTGCGTGCTGCCAGTACGGTGATAACACGGTTGCCTGCTTGCTTGAGTGCGCGTGCGATAGGTAACATAGGTGCTGCACCTACGCCACCGCAGGCGCAAACTACTGTGCCGAACTGTTTGATGGTAGTGGCTTTGCCTAATGGTCCGACCAAGTTCGCCACTTCATCGCCTAGCTCCAGTGCCACTAGTTTGGAACTACTCACACCCATGCGTTGCACCACTAATGTAATGGTACCGCGTTCAATGTCGGCATCAGCAATAGTGAGTGGCATACGCTCACTATGTTCATCCACGCGTACCATCACAAAGTGACCTGCGCGACGGCTACGCGCAATCAGCGGGGCTTCTAAGACAAGCTCCGCCACGTTTTCCGAGAAGAAACGTTTAGAAATAATCTTTGCCATACTTCCTGCCTTTAACCTCTGACCTCATCTCTTTCCCCATTGAGGGGAGGGGTTGTTAGGGGCTTTTAAAAATACTTTACTTCCTCGCCCATAATGCTACTGAGCAGGTTATTGGCAAGGCGACTTGCGCCAAAGCGGAAAGACTGATTATTGAGCCATTCCTCGCCCAAAATCTCTTTGACCAACGTATAGTGTTGTACAGCCTCGTCGGTAGTGCTGACACCACCAGCTGGTTTATAACATACTTTCTGCCCCGTTTTCGCGTACCAATCTTTGATAGCATGGCACATGATATATGTGGCTTCGGGTGTAGCATTCACAGCTATTTTGCCTGTAGATGTCTTAATAAAATCGGCACCTGCAGCCATTGCCAAGATACTGGCTTTGTAGATATTTTCTGCTGTTTTCAGTGCGCCTGTTTCGAGGATTACTTTCAGGTGTGCATCTCGAATAGTAGCTTTAATTTCGGATATCTCGTCATACACCTCTTGGTAGTTACCTTCGAGGAATTTGCCTATAGAGATTACGATGTCAATCTCCGTAGCACCCGCAGCTACAGCCATAGCTGCTTCAGCCACTTTTACCTCGATAAAGGTTTGCGATGCTGGGAATCCGGCAGCCACAGCGGCAATACCGATAGGTTCGGTCAGTACGTCGCGCGCTGTTTCTACCAAAGCGGGATAAACGCACATCGCTGCCACATTGGGCACACCTGGGAAGTGTCCTTCAAAATCATTCACGCGTTCAGCCATTTGAGCCACCTTAGCAGTCGTGTCATCACCATTGAGCGTGGTAAGGTCAATCTGATTCAAACATTGCATCCACACTTCGCGTGTGTTGTTTTCTGCCATATGTTTGGCTAGTATGTCTGCAGTATTTTTCTTCACCAACTCATCAGTTAGTGTACAAGCATATTCTGTAAATAGAGATTCAAACTTATCCATTTTCTTATCTAGTTTATTGTTAAACACTTGACTTATTCTTTTACCTCAGGTAAACGACCAATGATTGTTTCATTACCGCGAACGGCTTCACCTACAGTCACAAAAATCTCTGTATCCAATGGCAGATACATATCTACACGTGAGCCAAACTTGATAAATCCAAGATGCTCATTTCTACGCGCTTCATGCCCTGCTTTTGCATATGTCACAATACGACGCGCCATTGCACCTGCAATTTGTCGAACTATAATTTGCAATTTTGATGCTGTTTCAATCACCACCAAGGAACGTTCATTCTCCGTACTTGATTTGGGTAACCATGCTCCTTGATGACGTCCTTTTTGATGTTGCGAAACAAGTATATTACCCTCTATTGGATACCAATTAGCATGCACATTGAAGGGAGACATAAAAATACTTACTTGCAAACATTCTTTATGGAAATACTCATGCTCTACTGTAGGCTCAATCACAACAACACGACCATCCGCAGGAGCAACAAGAAAATTCTCATCCGAAACATTCACTACCCGAGTGGGATTGCGGAAAAAATAGGTAACAAAAATCAGCAACAAGGCACTCAACACCAAACCGATTCCCACTACCCAAAATGGTAAATACAAATACAAGAGTACGTTAACTATAAAAATCAATAGTGCCAACGTAAAAATAATACCATAACCTTCTCGGTGAATACGAGGATGGCGTTTTTTCTTTTTATTTTTTCCCATAAATACTAATTTTCTTTCTTACTGTTCTTCATTCACCCAATTCGCATATGGCACCATGCAAAGCATATCTACAGCTTGATCAAGCCCTTGCTGAAATTTCTTTTCAAACATCATTCGAAACATCATCGGAATATCGGCTTTCACCGTCAACTTAATGCGAGTATCATTTTCTGCCATTTGCTTCAGTTGAATCCACGCATTCACCGCCATAGGAATATTATCTACTCCAAACTTGATGGTACTATACTCTTCTTTTTCTACAATACGTACCGTCATTTTTTGGGCAATACCCTCTATTTGCACACGTACTGTTTCCGCTGTTATTTCTAATTCTTTTATCTTATCTTTTGGAATAGCATCCATAAAACGACGCAAATTCTCCAAATTACTTAATACGGCAAATACATGCGATGCATTGCAGGAGATTTGACCTATCTTGCTTTCGTATTTTGCTGCTGACATAATCTATTTCTCCCAATTAGCAGGATCTTTCTGCCACGCTTCAATAGCGGCACACTCATCCTTGTTAATTATATCCATTGCCTCTGCGTGACGTAATACCGCCTCAAAATTGGTGATAGGCGTCAGCGTTACATCCACATTCTCCAATTTCTCACGTGTCTCAGGAAAACCATAGTCAAAAATGGTAACTATTCCCAAAACTTTGCAACCATTGTTGCGTATCGCTTCAATCACCTTTAAGCAGTTTTCCCCCGTATTTACTTGATTCTCCACAATCACAACACTTTGACGGGGACGCAAATCGCCCTCAATCTGATTTTCTAATCCGTGATTCTTAGGAGTTGGATGTACGTACACAAAAGGCATACTCAACTGTTCTGCCACCAGAACACCATGCGCAATGGCATTCATAGCAATGCCCGCTATCACATCTGCATCTGGATACATCTCCGCAATAACACGAGCAATCTCCAAACGAATATAGTCACGAATTTTTGGATAAGAAAGTATCTTACGGTCATCACAATACATCGGGGCACTCCATCCATTTCCCCATATGAAAGGATTGTTCAACTGAAACTTAATTGCCTTCAATTGCAATAATTTAACGGCAGTTATTTCTTGTAAAATTTTCATATATTAGAATTTTGACCAATTTTGGGGCAAAGGTACAACATTTTTTGCATTTATGCAAATAAAAAAGAACTTTATTCATAGTTTTCACTCAAAGCCAGCCAAAAACAAAGAAAAAAATATCTGCCTATCTTCCGCACATCTATCGCGAATTCACTATTGCAGGAAAAAATGCAGGCAATATTTGCATAATCCAGAAAAAAGTAGTAATTTTGCAGGCAGAATAAAATACCCCAAAAACATGAAAGTCATTAATTTGTCCGAGCACCCCTCCTTGCTCAACCAATATCTAAAAGAATTGCGTAGCATTACCATCCAAAAAGACAGCATGCGTTTCCGAAAAAACATTGAACGCATCGGTCAAATCATGGCTTTTGAAGTCAGCAAAGAACTCACCTATGCCCCAGAAGAAGTAACCACCCCGCTCGCAGTGGCTAAGATAGAAATTATACAAGACCCCATCGTATTGGGCACCATATTACGTGCAGGTCTTCCCTTACATCAAGGTTTTTTGGATATGTTTGATCATGCCGAAAATGCTTTTGTAAGTGCATACCGCAAAGAAATGGAGAACGAAGAAGGACAAGTGCAGTTGGAAATAGTTTCAGAGTATTTGGCAGCTCCCGCTTTGGAGAACAAAACACTACTATTGATTGACCCTATGCTTGCCACAGGCATGTCCATGGAAATTGCATACAAAGCTCTCCTATCGCATGGTACTCCAGCATCCACGCACCTCGTTTGTGTTTTTGCTACCCCACAGGCAATCAAACATTTAGAAGAAACTATGCCTAAGGATACTACATTATGGTGCACAGTTATTGACCCCGAACTAAACGCAAAAAAATATATCGTTCCAGGCTTGGGCGATGCGGGTGATTTGTGTTTCGGACAAAAATTGTAGCAATCAACATGACACAAGAGTGGCTAAATAGAATTGCACTTGCATGGGAGTTACGCTATCGAATCAAATATGCGCATAGCCTATTTGAACAATACTCTAGTGCTACTGAAATCATCTCCCACCACCCCACTTTACTTTCTGCTGAAGCCATACGCAATGCAGAACAAGAAGCTACCTTCATACAACAACATAATATTGAGATGGCTTTCTTCAAAGATGCCAATTACCCCTACCGTCTGGCACAATGCATAGATGCTCCTATCATGCTGTATAGCAAAGGAGCATTGAACATGAACCCCAAACATGCAGTGAGTATTGTGGGTACACGCACTCCTTCCGAGCGAGGGAAAGAATGGTGCCGAAATTTTATATTGGACTTAGCCGCTCAATTACCCGAATTAACCATCATTAGCGGTTTAGCATATGGTATTGATGTAGAAGCACATAAAGCGGCTATCGAAGCAGGAATTCCGACAATTATCGTTCCTGCACACGGCTTGGATCGCATCTACCCTTCTATACATCGAAATATAGCAGTTCAATCCTTACATAATGGCGGTATTCTAACGGAATACATCCATGGTACAGAACCCGAAAAACATCATTTCGTAGCACGCAATCGAATCATTGCAGGTTTGGCAGATGCCGTTGTCATAGTAGAATCGAAAGCCAAGGGTGGTTCGCTGATCACAGCACGAATGGCACAAGACTATAGTCGTGAAGTATTTACCCTGCCAGGACGATATAATGATCGCACCTCTGAAGGATGTAATTGTCTTATTCAACAGCAACGTGCCCAATTAATCACTTCCGCTGACGACTTACTATTCTTCATGCAATGGGAAAATGCGAAAATAATTAATAAACAACCAACCATAGAAATACCATTCGATTTGAATGCCACACAAGCTATTCTACTAAACAAATTGCGCGAATCAGAAGATGGCTGGCATGTCAATCAATTGGTATTAGAAACACACCTCCCCTATCAAGAAGTTGCTTCCGAATTGATGATGATGGAGTTGAGCGGTTTCGTTAAGGGTCTTCCTGGAGGTATGTGGAGAGCATTGGAAAATCCAAATCCACCGTTTGACTTGCTATAAGCAATGAATTTTATTAAAAAATACGCGAAAACTTGCACAATTGCAAACTTTTTCGTACCTTTGCAGCGGATTATGTGAAATAACAAATTATAAAGATATGAATACTTTTTTGAACAATTTAGGCGCAATTTTAGTATTGCTTGGAGTAGTTTGCTTGGCAATCTACTATTTTGGACTACAAGAGAACTATTTGTTAGTGACAAGTATGGTTCTTGAAGTTGCAGGTGTATTTGCATACATCTTCTTAAACAAGCGAAATAGCAACGCGTGATTATTCGCCTTCGTGACATCCAGTGCTATGGATATCATGGCGTACTGGAATCGGAGAAACAGAAAGGCAATACCTTCCGCGTGGATGTATGTGCAGTAGTAGATAATCCCGCGGGATTGCAGACAGACGATATCCAAGATACCTTGGATTATCGTGTTGTGTGTGCGATAGTGGCAGAAGAGATGAGCAAACCTTCTGATCTGCTGGAAAATGTAGCATGGCGCATCAAGCAATCACTTTTCAACGCTTTTCCTAACGCTAAAGAATTCACCGTTACTGTTGCAAAAAAAACGCCACCATTGGATTTACCTGTGGCATGGGCAGAAGTAGAGATTTAACAACACAAAATTATGGCAGAACATACAGATCCCGTTAAACAACACTTGACAGGCATGTACCAAGACTGGTTCTTGGACTATGCATCATCGGTGATATTGGAACGTGCAGTGCCCGCTATTGAAGACGGGTTGAAGCCGGTACAACGTCGTATTTTACATGCCATGAAAACAGTGGATGATGGCAAATACAATAAAGTAGCAAACATTGTCGGACTAACTATGCAGTACCACCCTCACGGTGATGCCAGTATTGGTGATGCATTGGTGCAACTCGGGCAAAAAGATTTGCTTATTGACTGCCAAGGAAACTGGGGTAACATACTCACAGGAGATGGGGCAGCTGCCCCTCGTTACATTGAAGCCCGATTGAGTAAGTTCGCGCTTGACACCGTGTTCAACCCAAAGACCACCCTATGGATGATGTCTTATGACGGACGAAAAAAAGAGCCTATCCATCTCCCCATCAAATTCCCATTACTACTGGTACAAGGAGTAGAAGGTATTGCTGTGGGACTCAACTCTAAAATTCTGCCACATAACTTCTGCGAAGTATGCGATGCTGCATTAGCATATTTGCGAGGAGAAGACTTTGCTTTATACCCCGATTTCCCAACAGGTGGAGAAATTGATGCTAGTAGATACAACGATGGAGAACGAGGAGGAAAAGTACGCATCCGTGCAAAAATACAAAAATCGGATGATAATCGCACGCTGATTATCACAGAAATTCCATATGGCACCACCACCTCGAAAATCATTGAAACAATCACGCGGGCAGTGCAAAATGGCAAGATTAAAGCACGTAAAGTAGATGACTTTACTGCGGAAGAGGCACGCATTGAGGTAGTCTTAGCCCCAGGAAGTTC
Source organism: Paludibacteraceae bacterium (assembly GCA_045591505.1). GTDB lineage: Bacteria > Bacteroidota > Bacteroidia > Bacteroidales > Paludibacteraceae > Colicola. The sequence goes on along the minus strand of JAZNSW010000020.1, from coordinate 158,728 downwards.
CTCTGATAAAACCATAGATGCCCTATACGCGTTTACCGATTGTGAAATCAGGATTTCACCAAACTGTTGTGTCATTCAAGATAAAAAACCGATTTTCACCAATATAAGTGAACTGCTACGTTTGTCCACAGAGAACACGAAAAAATTGCTTAAGTGGGAGTTAGAAATACAAAAAGCAGAATTAGAAGAGCAATATTTCTACACTTCATTGGAGAAAATATTTATCGAAAATCGTATTTATAAAGAAGAAGGCTATGAAAATGCACCCAACAAAGATAAATTGATTGCCTTTGTGGATAAAGCTTTAGAGCCATGGAAAGCAAAATTAATACGAGAAGTTCGCAAAGAAGATATTGAACGATTGTTTGAAATTCGCATGATTCGAATCACACGCTTCGATTCTAAAAAAGCAGATGAACTGATGCGTGATTTGGATAAGAAAATCAAAGATACTATCAAAAACCTTAAAAATCTTAACGACTATACTATCGCTTGGTTTGAGACACTCAAAACCAAATATGGTCATCTATATCCTCGGCGCACAGAAGTACGAAATTTTGCGAACATTAATATCAAAACCGTACTTGAAGCCAACGAGAAACTATATATCAATCGCGAAGAAGGTTTCATAGGCACAGCCCTAAAGAAAGATGAATTCCTGTGCAACTGCTCTAATATTGATGATGTGATTATTTTCTACAAGGACGGAAGGTACAAGATTGTCAAGGTAGCAGATAAGATTTTCGTAGGCACTGATATTATTCATATTGACATCTATCGCAAGAATGATCATCGTACCATCTACAATGCAATCTATCGTGATGGTAAAGGTGGTATCTACTATATGAAACGCTTTGCTGTCACTGGTATCGCTCGCGACAAAGAATATGACTTAACGCAAGGCAAAAAAGGCTCGCGCGTAATGTATTTCACAGCCAACCCGAATGGCGAGGCAGAAGTAATACGTGTCCAACTCAAACCTGCACTCCATCTCAAGAAAGTAGAAGTAATCAAAGACCTTAGCGAACTCGCCATTAAGAGTCGTACCGCACGAGGCAATGTACTCACAAAATATGACATAAAGTCTATCACTCTTAAACAAAAAGGACATTCTACTTTAGGAGGTAGAAAAGTATGGTTCGACCCAGATATACTGCGACTAAACTATGATGGCATGGGTATGTACTTAGGCGAATTTGTGGAAGAAGATCGCATATTGGTTATCACCAATACAGGTGACTACTTCTTAACTACTTTTGACCTTACTGCACATTTTGAACAAAATATTTGGCGTATTGAGAAGTTTAATCGAGATAAAGTTTGGTCACTCGCTATGTGGAATGCTGATTTGGGATATTTCTATGGCAAACGTTTCCAATTGGATGCACAGATGAAAGTTCAAAATATGTTAGGGGAGAATAGCGATAGCAAAATGACAATTCTTACCGACCGATCAGAACCAATTTTCCGCATCAGTTTTGCAGATGAAACCAAACTTCCTATGGAAGTACAAATGACTGAATTTATCGAAGCAAAGTCTGCTAAAGCGAAAGGTAAACGTTTCTCTACGTTGGAAATAGTTCAGATAGAAGACATCACTCCTGAACCAGAGCCAGAAGAGCATGAAGAAGAGATAGAAATACCTGATGATAACCAAATGGCACAAGCAGTACCTGCTGTGGACGTACCATTCACTATCTCCAACGACGTGCCAGAAGATAGCAAGCCCGTGGATGAGCAATTGAGTTTGTTCTAATATCTCCCTATCGCAGCACCTTTCAAGTAATTTATCATTTATGTCGTTGAATAATCTTTTCGGCAATTTGTACCGCATTAAGAGCAGCTCCTTTGCGAATTTGATCACCAACACACCAGAAAGTGATGCCATTTTCATTCGCTAAGTCACGACGGATACGACCTACATACACATCATCCGTTCCACTCAAATACAATGGCATAGGATAAGGATATTGATCTTTTGACAATGCACATTTTTGCATTTTAGGTTCATCCATCACTTGTACACCTTCGGCATGAGCAAGAGCTTCGCGCACTTGAGCAGGAGTTAGCGGAGCAACTGTTTCTACCCAAACAGCTTCTGAATGAGCACGCAATGATGGTACACGTACACATGTGGCAGATACAGCAATATCTGAGTGCATAATCTTGCGTGTCTCGTGGTACATTTTTAACTCCTCTTTCGTATAGTCATCATCGCCAAAAATATCTATCTGTGGAATAAGATTATATGCGAGTTGATAGGGGAATTTGGAAGTTGTATTTTTAATTTTTGAATTATCAATCAGTTGCGTTTCTTCTTGAGAGAGGTGATGGTATTGCTCTACTAGTTCTGCCATCGCTTGTGCACCAGCTCCAGAAGCCGATTGATAGGAAGAGACATGTACGCGCTTAATGTGAGAAAGTTCTTCTATTGCCTTTAAACAAACGGCCATGATAATGGTTGTACAGTTTGGATTAGCAATGATACGCTTTCCCCCTTCTTTGAGAGCATCTTCAATATCTGCTGCATTAATCTCTGGTACAATCAAAGGGCATTGCTCATCCATGCGAAAAGCAGACGAGTTATCAATCATGATAGCTCCATAACGAGTAATATCCTCTGCATATTCCTTAGAAACGGAACCTCCAGCAGAAACAAAAGCAATATCAACGTCACGGAATTGATCACCATGTTGAAGTTCCTCAACCTTATATTCCTTCTCACGAAACATATATTTATTGCCTGCACTGCGTGCAGAACCAAAAAGTTGAAGATTAGCAACAGGGAATTGGCGTTCTGCCAAAATCTTAAGTAATTCTTGTCCCACTGCGCCTGATGCGCCCACGATAGCGATGTTCATAGTAGTTGTAAGATATTAGAATGTCATAGTAATCACATAGTAATCTCATAGTAAAGATAGCAAATAAGGCTGCTATAGCATTGCTCAGCAGCCTTATTAAAATTAAAGCAGCGAGATAGTCAATTCTTCTGCCTCATCAAATGCAACTTTACCTTCGCGAGCTAACCAGCCCAAAGCGAGGTTAAGATCATCATTTTTCAATTTAGTAGCTTTCTTCAAAGCTTTCAGAGTGAGAGCACCACCTTGTAATGCATTCCAGATCAAACCTGCGTTCTCACCAATTTTTGTTGTAATCATAATACCTAAAAAAATAAAACAGTTAATATATAAAGCGGCAACACCGCTATTTTGCAATATGTAAAGATTATTTCAATCTTACATTTTTATAACTTTTTGAATAGCAAACAAGCATTTTGTCCTCCAAATCCATAACTATTGCTAAGCGCATATGTTATATTTCTCGCTTGCGCTTTGTTAAACGTAAAATTCAATGCATAATCAATCTCAGGGTCATCATCTCCTTCTGCATGATTAATTGTAGGAGTAACAAGTTGATTTTGAATAGACAAAAGAGAAATGACTGCTTCCACCGCGCCAGTTGCTCCTAATAAATGTCCCGTCATCGATTTAGAAGAAGTGAGATTCATGCTATAAGCATATTCTCCAAACACCTTCTTAATCGCTTTTACTTCTGCAATATCTCCAATGAGAGTGGAGGTACCATGAAGATTAATATAATCAATTTGATTGGGTTGAATACCTGCTTCTTGCAATGCTAGACTCATTGCCTGCGCAGCACCTTCACCTTCAGGCTCAGAGGCAGTGATATGGTATGCATCACATGTCATACCTGTACCTACTAACTCCCCATAAATCTTAGCCCCTCGAGCTTTAGCATGCTCATATTCTTCCAGAACAAGTGTTGCAGCCCCTTCTCCGAGCACAAAACCATCTCTTGATGCAGAAAAAGGTCTGCATGCAGTTTGTGGAGCATCATTTCTTGTAGATAGCGCATGCATCGCATTAAATCCTCCAACGGCAGTAAATTCAATGGCAGATTCACTCCCGCCTGCAAGTATGGCATCAGCCAATCCTAAACGAATATAATGAAAAGCCGATGCAATAGCATGCGATGATGAGGCACAAGCTGACGCTACTGCAAAATTTACGCCTTTGCAACCATAGCGAATAGACAAAATGCCTGGAGCTATATTACTAATAACTTTTGGAATAAAAAATGGACTAAAATGTGGAGTGCCATCACCTGTAGCATATTCGCATATACCAGTATCTAGTGTATGTAATCCCCCCATTCCACTACCATATATTACTCCATAGCGTGAAGCATTTTCTTCATCAATGATAAGTTTCGCATCATTAATGGCTTCATCGCTGGCAACTATAGCTAACAAAGAATAACGATCATAGCGTTTCACTTCTTTTTGATCAATATACAAGGAGAAGTCAAGTCCTTTCACCTCACAAGCAAATTGGGTTTTGAAATGAGAAGCATCAAAATGTGTAATACTCCCTGCCCCACTTTTACCTGCAATAAGGTTTGACCAATTGGTCTGTACATCATTTCCCAACGATGTAACCAAACCAACACCTGTAATCACTACTCTTCGTTTATCAATCATATACCAGCAATGGCGAGTCTGCGAACGATTCGCGAACCCGCCAATACAAAAATCAGAAAAGGCAATTAAGCCTGAAGTTTCTCAATGTAATTAATAACGTCTTTAACTGTGTTGATTTTTTGAGTATCCTCATCAGGAATTTGAATATTAAATTCTTTCTCAAATTCCATAATCAACTCTACAGTATCCAAAGAGTCTGCATTCAAATCAGCAGTAAAACTAGCTTCTGGGGTAACTTGTGATTCTTCAACACCGAGTTTATCCACGATAATTGCTTTAACTTTTGCTTCTAATTCTGCCATAATAATGTAAATTTTTATTAATAATATCTGTTATTTTTTAATATTCACTTTTATAAAAAAACGAAATCGACTGCAAAGTAACAACTTTTTTTTGGAATTTACAAATTTTCTTGCAAAAATGTATAGTTATTTGTGCATTTTGAGTATAATTTTGCCTAACCTCGCTCCAGATTTGCCCATTTGAGAGAGAAATACAGAATCGCCATCCACATTTTGGACATAATGATTTGTTACTATTTTATGGGTATGTGCTCCAATAATAACATCGATATTATTGGTTGATTTTGCTAATTGCGTATCCGACATTTGTTTTTCACTCTCAAAAGTACCCATATGGCTAATACATATAACCACATCACAACGATGCTTTTGCTTCAACAATGAAGCAACTTCTTGAGCAACGGGTATCGGATTCATATATTTGACTGGTGCAAAGTTTCTATCAGCAATCAGTCCTTTAGGATTAACACCCAAACCAAACACTCCCACTCTGTATCCTCCTTTTCGAAGAATAGTATAAGGCTTGACAATACCCTCAAGAGGAGTTCCTTTTACATCATAATTTGCACAAAGCACGTCAAACTGAGCATATTTAAGCACTGCGGCAAGTGTATCTACACCATAATCGAACTCATGATTACCTAATGCGACAGCATCATATCCCATTCTATTGAAAGCATCTACCTCCACTCTGCCATGATAGAAATTAAAATAAGGAGTTCCTTGCGAAAAATCTCCTGCATCCAAAAGAATAATATCAGGATTGCTATCCCTATACTGTTTAATCAATCCCATTCTTCGAGCATATCCAGCGCAATTACCATCCCTTTTACCCCTTTCTATCGGTTCAATTTGCGAATGGGTATCGTTGGTGTGCAAAATAACAAGCGAAGATGCTTTGTCACATTGACACGCCACGCACAGCCCTACCAGAAAAATGAAAAGAACCGATTTAATAAAAGCGTTTTTGTATTTCTTCATGTGTAAGTATAGATATAATAGTTTGACCATTGCTGAGATACTTCATCGGATGTTTCTCTGCTAACCTCGCAAGCAAATCACGCATTTCAATTTCCGACAATGATTTACCGACATGAATAGCCATCTTTTCGGCAAGTGCTAATGCCATCTTTTCTTGCCAATGTTGTTGTACCGTACCACCACAATCCTGAACATAATGGATAACTTCCGATAAAGTATCTACAGGATTAATTTGCCCTAATTGCACGGGCACAGAAGTAATGCTATAGGCAGTAGGAGAAAACTGATCTAAACCAAATCCGATGGTTTGCAGATCAGGCAACATGGTTTGTAGCGTGAGTATATCTTGATTTGACAATTCAATAATCTCAGGAAAAAGTAATGTTTGCGTCACGCCTTGCTGATTTTGCAATTGTGCAAGCAACTCCTTATATAATATCGCTACGTGCGCGCGATGCTGATGCACCATCATCAACCCCTCCTCCATAGGTATAAGAATATATGAATTTCGCCACTGAAATATTGGAGTATTCTCATCTATATGCTTTGATGAAAATAAAAACACTTCTTGCTCAGACGTTTCTTCGGAGATAATCGGTTGCGTATAAAGCGTTTCCCACCCTTGTGGTGAAGGCCTTGCTCCAGACTGTTTAAAAGGATTGTAACTCGGGTTAACTTGAATACGAGGAATTGCTACGTTAGCAGGGTTGGTAGCTGCTTGCGGAATATCTAAGAGAACTTCATTGGTAAAATCTAATGATGGTGCTACATTAAACTTACCCAAAGCCTCCCGAATAGTAGCCAATAGGATTTGGAATATCGCCTGTTCATCTGCGAACTTAATTTCTGTCTTAGCAGGATGAATGTTAACATCAATTGCCTCTGGATTTACTTCAAAATAGATGAAATATGATGGAGAATGTTCTACAGCCAACAAACCTGAAAAGGCAGTAATAATCGCCTTATGAAAATAGGAATGTCTCATATATCGTCCATTGACAAACATATATTGTTGGCTATTTTTCCCCGCTGTTTCTGGTTTTCCTACAAAACCATATATATTCACCAATTCTGTATGCGTAGCAATATCAACTAAGTGTCCAGTATAGGGTTTAGAGGTATGCCCAAACACAGCCTCAATCCGCTGTTTTAGGCTACTGATTGGCAACTCAGAAATAATCTCATCATTATGAACAAACGTGAACTGTACAGCAGGGTTTACCAATACGATTCGATTATATTCCATCAGTAAGTTTCTCAGCTCAGTTTGATCTGTTTTCAAAAACTTACGTCGCGCGGGCATGTTGTAAAAAAGGTTTTTTACCCGCATATTCGTGCCCACAGGGCATTGCACAGTTTCTTGAGTAATAATCTCTGACCCCGCTAATTCTAATCGTGTACCTACTTCTGCATCTTCTTGCCTAGTAATGACTTCCACATGAGCTACAGCACATATACTTGCGAGGGCTTCCCCTCTAAAGCCCATAGTATGCAAAGCAAAAAGATCAGCCGCTTGTGATATTTTAGATGTAGCATGTCTTTCAAAAGCCATGCGTACATCAGTAGGACTCATTCCCTTACCATTATCAATCACCTGCAGCAGGGTTCTTCCTCCATCACGCACGATAATACGCACATGTTTAGCCCCTGCATCAATGGAGTTTTCAACCAATTCCTTGAGACAAGATGCGGGACGTTGAATAACCTCGCCTGCGGCAATTTGATTAGCAACGCTATCTGGTAAAAGATGAATGATATCACTCATAACAAATAGTAAAATACAAATAATAACAACCCCAAAATAGCAATCCAGAGTATAATTTTAGACATGCGTTGACTGGCAACTCGGCGTCGTTTAAAAGTATTTGCTTCGTGTGCTTCACGAAAAGAACCACGATGAAGACGCGCAAGTTTATCCTTGCGCGCCTCCTTATCTTTATCATAGTAAATGGGGCGATAGTCCCACTCACGTGGTTTTGGTACTTTTGGAAAAAGAACCGACATTATTTAACGATTGCTTGGAATTTCTCGTCTGCTTGGTATTTAGCAAACTCAATATCTTTTTGTGCTTTCGCTTTCATATTAGCATCGCGTTGAATAGCGACAGCTAAGTTGCTATAAACAGCATCGCGATCATTGGTGCGTGCACCTACAATAGCAGCGAGATAAGCTGTAGTAGCATTTGGATTCTCTACATTAGCCAAAGTTTGACGAGCAGCAGCGTAATCCTCATCCAAGATTTGTTGAACAGCAGCATTGTTGCTTACTTTGTTACCATATGCATTCTTAGCCGCAGCATAGTCGCCCTTCATCGTGTACAGTGTACCCATAGCAGCTTTTAAATCGCCCTCAGTACCTGCAGCCTTGCCAAGGTATTGCTCAGCCATCTTAATGTCATTGTCAGCCAATGCAGCAACACCTGCATTATAATTCACATCTGCATTATTAGGAGCAATAGTCAATGCTTTTGCAAAACTACGACGAGCCTCTGCCACATTACCTTGCTTGAAATAAAGCATACCCACATTGTTGTATCCGCGATACTCATTAGGGAAGAGTTCAACAACCTTTTTATAGAGATCCATCTTCTCATTTGCATTATTGGTAAGAGTAGCAGCATAAAGCAACTCCTCAACGGTCAATGCTGAAGGATTATTTTGAGCCAATGCAGCAATCTCATCATCAGATTTACCAATTAAATCAGTGGTAAGAATCAAACGACTACGACGCAAAGCAGGCAAAATCTCCTCTGCAATAGTCTTGTAAACTGCACTAAGATTCTTGATTTGAGTCTCACGCTCTTCTGGATCGGTGTACATACTCAACACACGAAGAACTAACTCTTTATCTTGGATATTACTTGCTTCCATGGCCTTTTGGAAACCAGCCCAGTCCTCTGCGGTGATATTAGATTCAATAGTAGCATCAACTTTCGCTTTCTTAAGTTGTTTTTGCAAATACTTTTGTGATTTCTCTTGACGAGCATCAGCTAAATTAGTATTAAGTTCTACATCACCATCTGGAGAAGCATAACCAGCAACCTCTAATTTATTGATTGCTTTGTTTTCTGCTGTATCAGCATCTTTGATAGCAGCATACAAGTCTTGCATCTCTTGTGACTTGAGCTCAGAGTTACGCAAAGTAGATTGTTGGATAAGGAAGTGAATATCTGCCTCTTGCATTTCTTGAATAATGCGTTGGAACTTATCAGCAGTAATTTGTGGTTTTACTTCTTCTGCGGTTGCAACAACTAATTTAGCGGTAGAAACAACACCATCAGCAATTTTTACATCAGGGAGTTCAACTGTTTTGTTACCTTTCTTTGCAGTAAATCGCAAATACAGTTCAGATTTAGCCATAGCAGGAACGTAGTCAAAAGTAGCTGTTTGTGCATACTTGCCTCCCTCTTTGTAAGAAACAACTTGACCATTCTCTTTAACTTTTTCACCTACATAAACAACAGATTTTCCAACTGCCTCACCGCCTTCATACTTTAAAACAGGAGTAACAGTTAAAACAGCATTTTTAGCAAATTTCTTTACAGGGAAAGTACCTGCAATTTCTGCTTCAACTTGGTCACCAACTACTGTGAGTGGGCTAGGATTAACGGTAACTGATTCAGGTTGAACTGCAGTTCCGCATGATGTCAGCACTACCAGTGCTGAAATGAAGAATAAAATTTTTTTCATACTTTGTATTTGATTAGTTTTGTTATTTTCTACTTCTACTTTTACAAAAACCGTGCAACGAGCACACTTTATCGGCTGCAAAGGTACAAAAATATTTGGAAATGAGCAACAATTAAGTGATTTTTTTGTAAAAAATTGGTATTTTTGAAGTTTTATTCGTATCTTTGCAGCGATTTTTGAATTAATTTGTGAAAATACATGTGATTATGAGAGGAAAATACGTTATTTTTCTATTGCCATTTTTATTCTTATCTGCATGTGGTCCCAGCGATGCAGAACAGGCACAACAACTGATTGAAAATGCTCGTATATCAGTAGAAAAGGGACAATGGCATCAAGCAAGATTTCTGTTGGATTCGGTGCATGACACTTTTCCTGCAGAGGTAGAGAAACGCCGTTTGGCCAAAGCATTAGAAGACAGCATTGTGTATTTGGAAGCACAAAAGACTTTATCATATGCCGATTCCATACTACCCCCGTTGGAGCAAAAAATAGATGCTCTACTCAAGCAGTTTCGATATGAAAAAGATGAAAAATACGAAGAATATGGTCGTTATGTACACCGTTTATTGACAACGAGTAGCAATACATCGCGAAATTTTCTACAAGCATATGTACGAGATGACAGAAAAACCATTGTCAAAAGTTACTATTTTGGCAATATACCTGTAAATCAACAAACTTTATCACTTTCCGTCAACGGGGAAGAGGTACAATTTACTGGCAGCAACCACGCATTTGAGGTAGAAGGTTGGCATGAAATCATGAGCATAGAAGACGAACCTGCATTGCGTTTGTTAAATTTCATTAGTGCCCACACGCAGGACAGAGTGCGCGTGAAAGGGCAAGGAGACAAGCCTTCAAAATCATGGGTATATTATCTCAACGACAAAGAGAAAACCGCATTATCACAAACATACGAGTTGGGTTGGCTGATGAAAGATATCCTTCGAGCAGAAGACATGCGTAACAAAGCACAACGACAAATAGATAGATACGAAAACGGGAAATGACATTAATAAGCGACAACCACATGAAAAATAATATAGAAATAATGGCTCCCGTCGGCTGCTGGGAGAGTTTAACTGCTGCCATTGAAGCAGGTGCAACAAGTGTATATTTTGGTATTGAATATTTGAATATGCGTGCTCGATCATCTGCTAATTTCACAACGCAAGATTTGCATACGATTGTAGAACGTTGCCAGGCGGTCGATGTAAAAACGTACCTTACACTAAATACTGTCATGTACCCCGAAGATTTACCACTCATGCGGGAGATTGTAGATCATGCCAAAGCAGCAGGAGTAAGTGCAATCATCGCATCAGATATTGCAGTACTCCAATATGCATTTAATGCAGGTGTGGAAGTACATCTTTCCACGCAATTAAATATCGCCAACACGGAAGCACTCAAATTCTATGCACAATATGCCGATGTAGTCGTATTGGCACGTGAATTAAATATGGATCAAGTGGCAAGTATTTATCACGATATTATTGAGCAAGATATCCGCGGTCCCAAAGGCGAATTAATTCGTATTGAAATGTTTTGTCATGGTGCTCTTTGTATGGCTGTTAGCGGTAAATGTTATTTAAGTTTGAACAACTTAGGAGCAAGTGCTAATCGAGGAGCATGCATGCAAATTTGCCGTCGGGGGTATGTAGTAAAGGATAAGGAAAGCGACCTTGAATTGGAAGTAGATAATCAATATATCATGTCACCCAAAGATTTAAAAACCATTCATTTTCTCAATAAAGTTTTGGATGCGGGTGTACGTGTTCTCAAAATAGAAGGTCGTGCACGCGGTCCAGAATATGTAAAGACTGTAGTAGAATGTTACCGTGAAGCGGTAGAATTGTGGGAAAGTGAAGAATTATTAGATGATGAAACTATTAAAGCAAAGATTGAAGATTGGAACAATCGCCTTACTCGAGTCTTCAATCGTGGTTTTTGGGACGGATACTACTTGGGGCAACGTTTAGGTGAATGGACACATACATATGGTTCGCGTGCGACACGTAAGAAAGTATTTGCTGGTAAGTGCACGAATTTCTTCAAGAATATCTCTGTGGCAGAATTTTACCTTGAGGCTACCAAAGAGATTCATGAAGGAGATGAGTTGCTCATTACAGGCGAGACAACAGGGGCTTATGAAATCGTAGCGCACGATATTCATGATGCAAAAGGTGAATTGCGTTCAGAAATACACAAAGGTGAGTTTTTTGCTATCAAAACGGATAAAATTGTCCGTCGCGGAGATAAAATCTTCTTGCTAAAAATTGAAGAATAATCTATTAAAACAATAGAAGAGCCACATCAAAACGTGGCTCCTGTATTTTTCTCAACTGCTTTGCTATCCACATTGTGTGTTTGCGTGAGCCAAAGCCATGTTGTATTACTTTCTTTACCAAGATATTGAATTTTTGCCTTTATCACTTTAGTATCTGCAGGCACAGCAATTGTATTATTGTATTCTCGCCACTCACCATCATCAAGACAATACAATATTTTTCCACCCTCCATCACTTTATTCATGGATATAAGCACATGGCTATCATCCAATTGCAGTTGAGGATTATCCACTACTACCTGTTTTATACCTGGTTGTTGGATATGGAAATTACGTCCTGTTGATGCTAACTGCGGAATAAACACCTCATAAACAAGATGATTATAATCTGCCAATGTGAGCGCACTCCTATTATTCCATGCTCGTTCTGCTAAACCATACATCTTAGGATAGATTTGCCATTCAACTTGACTGAAGGATCGTATCACTTCACCCCACAGTTGTGCGTTCATACCTATCACATTAGGGTGGATGAGTGGTTCCCAGTCAAAAGAACGATATTCATCGGTGTAGCCACCCCAATTAAGCCCTTTTTCTTCGTGGTGATTGCAATACGCAAAATCGAAGTATAGGCGGTTAGCATTTGCCAGCACAACGGGATATCCTGCTTCTGCCATTTCTAATGGTTTAGTATTGCTATTAAGCCAAGAATAGCAAATCGCCTTGCTTGCAGGTGGACAGAAATGCGTAATCTCTTCCCATCCCATTGGCTGAAGATTGTAGCGATTCAAAATCTCTAATACTGCATCAATAAATGCCTGATGTTCCTCTTTTGTAAGTGCTCCCTTTGGCACTTCGTCGCCACCAATATTGAATATTGCCAGCGGATGAACTGCTTCCTCGTGCATTTTCACAATTTCAGTAACTATATGGTCTATAAATTCAATGGCATAGGGTTTAGTAACATCAATTACATTATCGGTATAATTTTGTGCGGATTTATACACACGTGCATCAAACGCGCTATCAGTAAGTAAATTACCCATCGCTTTCTTGCATGCACGCATATGCCCTGGCATATCTATTTCAGGAATCACACGAATATGACGTTCTTTCGCATACTTCAACAACTCAATATATTTCTCGCGCGTGATATATCCGTTAGCTGTAGTAGGAGCTTCGGGATCCCAACCGCCACAATACATAGGCAATAGACACTCATTTTCATCAATCGTATATCCGCGTTTAGAACCAATATCAGTTAGTTGTGGTAAACCAGGTATTTCCAAACGCCATGCTTCGTCATCAGATAAATGGAGATGCAACACATTCAGTTTGTGATATGCCATCATATCAAGCACACGGTAAATCGAATCTACAGGGTAGTAATTACGTACCACATCAAGCATTATGCCTCGATGGTGCAAGTCGGGATAATCCACCACCGTACCGCAAGGTACCACATCCCCCCATTGTTTGAGTGTTTGTTTAGCATAGAACACTCCCGCTTCATCACTAGCTTCGATGGTAATCGTTGTTGGCGTGATAGTCATAGTATAGCCTTCTGCCACCATGTTCGCATCCGTGCGAGTAAGTATTTCTGCTTTAGCCACGTTACAAACGCCATCAGCATAAGTCATCTTTTTTGGTTGTGGCAACAAAGCTTGCACTTCTCTTTTCTCATTCACTAAAATCTTTTCCACATAATCATACACATATGGTCCATCTGCATAAGGTGTTTTCTCCCACGTTACGATACCACGTTTCATCTGTTCAGGGCGGGTAAAGGGTGCATAGGTGCAAGGAATAGAAATAGGTTTTCCTTTTTTCACTTTTCCGTCTTCCGTTTTCACTAAGAAGAACCCTTCGGGACGAGAAGTCTGACGAATTGCATTACCACGGAAACGCAGTTTAAAGGTTCGGCTGCTATCTGGCATAAGTGTTTCAAAATCTCTTGTAGGCTCAATACTATGATAGCTTGCCTGCAATTCAGTTTGTTTAATTTGTTCGCCCTCTGTAAAAAGGGGATGCAAAGACATATAGTTAAAATACAAAATCCATCCCTCGTTTGTGATAGGACGATTGGATTGGTTCGTCATTGTGAGATACAATTCACAAATACCAGGTTGCACATCATTCGCTCCCATCTCCCAGTGGAGTGTCATTGGAGCAGAGTTAGAACAAGAGGTTAACGCTATAAGAACGACTGCTGCCGTCCACATTCTCAACAAAGAATAAGGAGATTTACTACGATTCGTTTTCATGTGTGTAATTAAATTAGATTTCCGCTGCAAAGGTACTACATTTTTCTAACATACACAACACTTCGACTCTTTTTTTTATGTGATAGTGTGAAAGTGGATATAAACTTTTTTTAGGATAATACACACCTCACCGCCCAGCGGTAGATAAGCGGAGGATAAGCGGTAGATAGCATTACCTCCAATAGGGTAAAAAGAGGGCACAACAGAAAAAAAGCAGAAAAAAAACAGAAAACACAAAAAAAAATTGGAAATTTACAAAAAATATTGTAATTTTGCACCGATTTTTATAATAATATCAAACGTTTGCATATTTATACCATGAAAAAGATTTTTGCCACACTTTTCCTTTGTCTTTTGTTCGCTATTTCTATGGCTAATCCTAAGCGAGAAATGCGCGCCACATGGCTCACCACGGTAGCTAACATTGATTGGCCATTATCGTACACTACGGATATTGAAGCGCAGAAAAAAGAACTTACAAACATTTTGGATGATTGTGTGCAATGGAATCTAAACACCGTATTATTTCACATTCGTCCTGCTTGCGATGCATTGTATAAATCAAGTTACGAGCCTTGGTCAAGTTATTTAAATCATGGTCGGGGTGTGGATCCTGGTTATGACCCATTACAATTTTGTATTGATGAGTGTCATAAACGCGGATTGGCATGCCACGGATGGATTAATCCATATCGCTACAATAAACGGGGCGGATATGATTGGACCGGCAATGACGACACAACGCAGCTTAACTATAAATACACACATCCCGAATGGTTGTTGTACTACAAGAATGACATTATCCTTGACCCTGCCCTGCCCGAAGTGCGCCAGCAAATAAAAAATGTGGTAGGCGACATTATCAACAATTACGATGTGGATGGTATTCTGATGGATGACTATTTTTATCCTTATGGCGGAACTACTAATCAAGATGCTGCCAGTGTCAGCCAATACAAACCAGCGGACATGACAGTAGATGACTGGCGACGACAAAATGTGAATAAGATGATCAAAGAGGTGTACGACACGATTCAAGCAGTAAAACCATGGGTAACATTTGGTGTCTCTCCTTTTGGCATCTGGACAACAGATAGTAGCGTAGCAAAAAAACGGGGATTAACGTTGCCAAGCGGCATTACAGGCGGAAATATGTACAAAGAAATATATTGCGACCCTGTCGCTTGGTTAGAAGAGGGTACGGTAGATTACATCTCTCCACAACTATACTGGAAGATTGGCGGAGCGCAAGACTATCAACGCCTCAGCAAATGGTGGGGGAATGTTTGCAATCGCTTTGGCAAGCATTTCTATTCAAGTATGGCTTTATATAAATACGAAAGCGGAACTTTTAATGCCACAGAAATCCGTAATCAAGTTGTTTATAATCGTACTGTTACAGATAATGCCCCTGGTGCGGTGTTTTACAATACACGCGCATGGTGCACAAGCAACAAGTTACGAGTAAATCTCACCAAAGAAACAGCTGAGTTTCATACCAAAGCTTTGCCACCTGCCATCAACTGGAAACCTGCAAAGGAGCGAGCAATGGTGGAGAACTTAGCAATCAATGGCCAAATCATTAGTTGGACACACAGCGATAATGATGTACATTTTGCTATATATGCTGTACCCCATGATTCCATCAAAACTCCCCATGTTTTTTCCAATAGCAATATGTTGGTCGGAGTAACTTATAACACAAGTTTTGAACTACCTGCGGAGATTCTTCCCGCAGAACATACCATCGCTGTGAGCGTATTGGATAAGTACAACAATGAGTATACTCTCCGTATAGTAGGTACAGAATTGCGTGAACCAAAGGCTACCACTTTGCTTCGCCCTACTAAAAAAGGTATGAAAAAACTGCCATTCATTTTCGCATGGAGTGAAGTCGAAGGAGCTGATAGTTATATCATTCAGATTGCAAAAGATGAAGCAATGCAAGAGATTATTGTTGCACAAGAAATCACAACCACCACGTTTGATACAAGCCTGCGTCTCAATCTCAAGCAACTGCCATTAGGAGAATACTACTGGCGTGTAAAAACACGTATCCCAAACGCAGGTGATACGTGGAGCGAAGTGTTTTCATTTTTTATTGCGCTGGACGATGCAATAGAAAACATACCCGAAAACCAAAGAACGAAAACCGAAAAATGGATAGAAGATGGGCAGTTGTATATCCAACACGACGGTAAAACATACAATATGTCAGGACATACCATTAATATTAATAACTAAATTTCTACAAATATGCGAAAATTCACCTTATTTCTTGGGTTGATTCTTACTACTTTGCTAGTAGCCAACCCTACCGTTCAAATTCAAAACCAAAAATTATTGGTGCATAATGGCGAACACAGTTATGTATTAACTCCTAACGGAGATGATGCAAGTTATTTCTGGGCAAGTGTCTCCCCTGATGGCAAACATCTGGTGTATGTCACTGCACGCTATGGTACATTCGTATGCGATATTGAGGGCAACAATGTCCGTTCAATGGGACGTATGAATGCGCCAAAATGGTTAGACAATAACCACGTTGCAGGTATGCAAGAGTTTTACAAAGAGCATGACGAGATTGACTACATTCGTTATATATCTCGCTCCATTGATGGAAAATTGACTCGCGACTTAACCAGCAAAGAACAAACGGCATTCATTCAAGCAGAAGAAGCACGCATTGCGGCAGAAAAACAACGTCAAGCGGCACGTATTGCGGCACGTAAAAGCACAACTGCACAAACAGGACTTAGTGGAGTGAAAATTTACCTAAACCCTGGACATGGTGGCTATGATGCTAACGACCGTAGTTGCTGGACAATTCCTGTGCCAGAAACGTGGACTAATCCCGAAGGATATTGGGAAAGTAAGTCAAATTTAGTCAAAGCATTAGCTTTGCAAGAGATGTTGGAAAAAGCAGGAGCAATAGTTATCATGTCACGTACCACCAATAATTCGGGTATTCGAGACTTAAGCTATTATCCAGGAGCCACTGGTGATGAGTTAAATGAACTAAAAAATGGTGACGACCGCGATTTAAGTGCTATTGCGGAAGAAGCTAATGCTAACGATGTTGATCATTTTCTATCTATCCACTCCAATGCTTTAAATGCGCAAACCAATTACCTACTCATGCTTTATCATGGTTACACAGGCGAACCAACTGTTGCATTATCCGATCAAATGGCTGCCAGTAGCGGTAATCTACAAATATTGAATGAATTAACCGTTTGGACAAGTCCCAATCCGCTTTTACGTGGGGACTTCAGTTTCTATGGTGATGATATGGGATTAGGAGTACTCCGTCCATTAACAGTGCCTGGCTTTTTGAGCGAAGGTAGTTTTCACGACTACGCACCAGAAACACACCGTTTGATGAACGATGACTACTGCAAATTAGAAGCATTACGTATGTTCCAACACTTCCATAAGTGGTTTAACCGACAATTGCCACAAACAGCAACCATCAGCGGTTGGGTGAAATCAAGCAATGAATTGGTTGATGTACTTAATGAACCAAAATTCCGATACGTAAAGAATAGCGACGACCAATGGCTACCACTCAATGGCGCAAAAGTAGAACTATATAAAGGCAATACGAAAGTTGCAGAAAAGATAACCGACAATTGGTATAATGGTGTATTTGCATTTTACGACCTCGAACCAGGTACATATAAGTTGGTGGTTAGCAAGGATAAATACAGTTCCGTTACCCAAGAAATTACGGTTGTTGCGGAGCAAATCGCACAAGTAAAAGTGCGTATGAAAAACAATCGCTTGCATATGGAAGATTTTCCAGAAGAAGAAAACGATGCTATTGCTTTGGATAACTATGAGTTTGAACTTCTTTCTGAATCACAAAACATTCCAAAAAACATCGCGCGCGCGTTATATCGTAATAATAAGGTGTACATCTTAGCTGACGGAGTTATTACCCAACATTCACTTGACTTTACCGTTACCATTCCGTTACCACTCCCTGCAAATGTAGAACTTTGCGATATAGGATTCACAGCAGATGACTACCTCATAGCAAAAGTAAAAGATGAATGTACATTCTACACATGGGATGAGAACATGCAAAATCCTACTTTGCTATGCGGTTTTGATGGTGTGCCAGGTAATTCTTTCGCACTGAAGGGCGCACGTTGGGAAAGCAAATATTACCTCGGCGAAGGCAATACGATGTATGAACTCTCGTACAACGAAGATAATAAAATCACTACCATGCAGAAAACCACATGGGCAGAGGACTTAACAGATAAACAACTTACCTATTCTCCTCTTAACACCGTAGAAACTATTGCTGGTGCTTCATTCCTTCGTTATGCTGGGCATGCATATATGGCACGTCCAACTCATAATGCAAATCAATTCCAATTGTACGATATTACAGATGGTATTGCAAACGCCAAGGTAGTAAGTGCTGTATATGGTAGCGACACCATGGACGCTCCTAACACCCACACAATAGCATGGGTGGACGGCTATACAATTCATATCATGACATTGGCGGATGGCTATGGTATGCAACACTATCAAACACTCACTTCACCTATAGCAAATATCTATGCTGGTGAAGTGGATTATGATGGCAAGAACTTCCTTTTCCGCCTCAATGAAGACGCTACTGATGTGACTATCTCAATTGAAAAAGACAATGAGATTATCGCTACACAATCAGTTAGAGCACTCAAAAAAGGTGCTAACAAAGTAGTAAATCCTTTTGGAAAAACGGCATTCGACCATTATAGCATTACTGCCACAGCGCGTCCTGTTGCCTTTATTTCAAAAGTGAGCAATGATGATGAGATTTTCCAATTCTACGCAGCACGTGGCGTAGCAGTGGATAAAACTCCTGCAAGTCCATATTTCGGACGTGTGTATGTCAGCAACTCTGTTGCAGGACAGTGCACTGAGGGAACTGCCGACTCATATAGAAATTCCAGCATGGGTATTTTTGTACTCAGTAGTGATTTCACAGATATCACCAACCAAGGTGCAAACGCATGGCATGGAAATATAGAATGGGGTGCCAATAATTCAGGTACGAACTACCAATTTGCTTTTGCACGCCCAGCTGTCGCTCCTAATGGTGACCTCTTTGTGACTAGTACTTCTTACACTTCGGCAGGAGTATATATCATGGAAGCAGCGAAACCAGAAGGCACTTTCTTAACTGTTTTTGATGGCAAACGAAGCAAAAGTACTGGACAACTTAAAAAAGGAACAAAAGTAGTAGCTAATCCTGTGATGCACTGTTATGTAAGTGGATTAGGTAAGGAAGAAGTGCTATATACTTATGACCGAGATAATTCTAAAGGCACAGTCTATAGCAATATCAGTCAATACAATATCGGTCAATTAGATAGTTTACCATGGGATACCGTTCCTACTGCTACTATTTACAAAGATATGGGCAATTCATACATGGAAAATGGTTGCGGACAGTTGGCTTATGACCAACGTGGTGGTTTCTTCATGAGTCAATATCGCTACAATAGTTCCGCGGCTAAACCAGCTTTGATTCACGTAAATAAAAAAGGTGAAGTTGATTTTAACATTGCCAACAATGGCATTGATGCTGCACAACAAGGTGGTATGGCTGTGAATGTTGATGGCACTTTATTGGCTTTAGGTACAGAGTTAGGTCAAGTGAAAGTGTGGGATGTAACCTACAACGCAAATGCTGCACCAACGCTATCAGAAAAATACATCATCAATTGGGGTGATGGTGCAGGAGTAACCATGGGTATGGATTTTGATGCTGCTGGCAATTTGTATATTGTATCAAACTCCAACGAGCGATTAATGGTATATGCATTACCGAACACCAATAATAGCTATACAACTCGTGTTCCACTCAATCGCGAGAAATATGCACGTGTATCGGGCAACGAAACGACAACAGATCCTGGAGTACAAACAGGTGTTCGTAAAGAGGGATTAAATGCATATACTTCCAATATGTCTTCCGCTGCATTGTCCAACAATAAATTCATCATTACCTATACACTCAATGCACCTGCCGCAGGATTAGAACTGCAACTTTTGAACGAGGCAAAGCAAGTAGTAGCTACTCGCCCTCTGAATCATGCTGAAAACTGTACGAAAGGTTCACACCGCGTAGAAGTAGATTTGAATGGTGTAGCATCGGGTTCGTATACTTGGGCATTGCAAGCGACAAGTCTTCCTTTGGCAGATAGCGAGCCATTCTGTGCAGTAGATAATCTGCCTCAAACAATGGTTGCATCCAAAGGTTTGGCTATTGATAACGACTATGAATCGCCCTATTTTGGACAAATCTATGTGGCAGAATCATACCAAAGTACAGCACTCGAGAATAAAGCCATATACATTTATGATGCTACTTTGGATTTATTAGATAAAGTCACATCCGACCAATGGGCAGCAGCAGTAAGTGCACCATGTCGCATTACTGTAGGACCTGACCATCAACTATATATTTCCGAGTGGGCAGACGTATATCCTAATAATGCATATATCATGGATCCTGCTAACCCTGCTGTACTCACACCTATTTTTGGTGGCACACCTGCTGCTAACGGTATATACACCGCAGCAGATGGCAAAGATATACATGGTAGCATCAGTCACATTTGGGTAGAAGGTACTGGTGCTGACCGTAAAATCTACACGTTTGATGAAGATATAGACATGGATGGATTGGTTCATCCTATGGGACTCTACCAATACAATATTGGCAATCTTGATAGTCCATGGGAAACTGCCCCAAGTGCATTAATCTTTGATAATGCCGATTTCTTGCAGCAAAATGGTAATAGTTTTATTCAGCCTGATGCCTATGGATGGTGGATTAGCCAAGACCGCTCTACTGACAACGCCACCATTCCTGCCCTCATTCACATCAACAAAGAAGGCAAAGTGGACTTTAACTCAGCGGGTATGCTCGGTGGTCGTACACGAGGCGCGTTGGGCTTCAATCAAGATATGAGCATGATGGCAACGGCTATCACGGGTGGAATACTGCTATGGAAAGTGAAGTATGATGCAGCAGGCGTTCCATCTTTAGAAGCAGTGGGACAAGTAGAAACAAGTTTTGCACAGTCTTGCTGGAATATTGTCTTTGACGTGGCTGGAAATATCTATGCTTCTGGCGCAGGCAGTTTGAGCGCATGGGCATTGCCTACTGATGATTACAGATGCATTGTGCCTGCTCCTATAGCCGACAAAATGATTATTGGAGCTACAGATGTAGAAAATGTACTCGCTCACCCTGTTAGCAAAAGCGGCATTTACACCATCATGGGTCAATATTTAGGTACAGATGAAAACAACTTACCACAAGGTTTGTATATTATTAACGGAAAGAAAGTGATAAAATGAAACGATTAGCATTTCTATTCATGGCATTGGCTACGGTTATGTGGGCACATGCCACTATAATTACAGGTACCGTCACTGATGCACATGGCGATCCATTAATTGGCGTAAGCGTAATCGTAACGGGCACAGCCAATGGTACTATCACCGATATTGATGGAATGTACACCATTGACACTCACGCAGAGGCACAGTTACAATTCTCATACATCGGCTACACTACAGTTACCGAAACTGTAGGCAATCGCTCTACTATTAATGTAGTACTCGAAGAAGATACACGTCTATTAGACGAAGTAGTGGTGGTGGGTTATGATACCCAGCGCAAAGCGAATTTGACGGGTGCTGTCGGTTCGGTGAGCGTAGAGGACCAATTAGAAGGTCGTCCTATCGCTAATATCGGTACTGGTATGCAGGGTGCCGTAGCTGGTCTCACGGTCACAAATTCCTCGGGTCGCTTGGGCGACACAC
Organism: Paludibacteraceae bacterium; assembly: GCA_045591505.1. Lineage (GTDB taxonomy): Bacteria > Bacteroidota > Bacteroidia > Bacteroidales > Paludibacteraceae > Colicola. The sequence continues at coordinate 136,856 of JAZNSW010000020.1, read as the reverse complement.
CCAAATTCCGCATCCGCGGCGCTGTAGGTACATTGCTCAACGAAGATGGTAGTCAACCTCTCATCCTCGTAGATGGAGTGGAGATTAGCGATATATCTATGATTAACGCAGATGATATCAAAGAAATTTCCGTACTCAAAGATGCAGCTTCGTCCAGTATATATGGTACACGTGCGGCATTTGGTGTCATCCTTATCACCACAAAAACAGGTAGCGGTGCAGAATCTAAATTCACAGTCAATTACTCAAATAATTTCTCATGGGCTACGCCTACCGCTTTACCAGAAATTGCAGAATCATATATAGGTGCAGAAATGGCATTAGAAGCACGTAACCGTCGTGTACCTGGTACGACAGTTTTCCAAAATGCCTGCGGACTAATTTGGGATGCATACGATATAGAAACGATGCGCGATTGGGCTATGGTGTATGGGAATGTAGATTTAGGACCTGAAATGATAGAAGGACGTGACTTTGTCATCAAATCGGGTGTCCCTCATTTCTACCGTAGTTGGAATGCTGCTGAAGAATATGTTAAAGATTTTTCTTTCAGTCAACAACATAATATGAGTTTCAGTGGCACTGCGGGCAAAACGAACTACTACATGGGACTCAGTTATATGGGACAAGGCGGTGTGGTGAAAGTGAATCCAGATTCATACAATCGTTTCTCTGTCAATTATTCTACTGACACCGAAATTAAACCTTGGCTTAAGGTTCGTAGTAAAGCACTCTATACGCGCACGAATTTGGAAACACCATTTAATTTTGGTACTTCTTCATACGATGCATTGTATTACCTCTACCGTTGGCCATCTATTATGCCGTATGGCACATATGAAGGAGTTCCATTCCGCAACTCTGTTACCGAAACTGCTGCCGCAAATATGGATACAGACATCAAAGATTATATGCGTTTCTCCATTGGTGCTACATTCGTGTTAGGTATTCCAGATTTAACATTGGATATAGATTATACATACAATTTGGATAACCAAAATATCACACAACGCGGTGGTACTGTAGGTGGTTGGGATTTCTGGAGTGGCAGCATGGCTATGGTTGAGAATTGGGCAGCTACTTCTCGTAATAAAATTGACAAATATCAATACAATCGCAACTATCATGCAGGTAATGCAGTACTACGTTACAAACATACGTGGAATGATGCACATAGCTTAAATGTATTTGGTGGTATGAATATTGAATACAAAGAGGTGGATTATTTCAATGCAGAAGTACGTGATTTATTGGATCAAACCAAACCAGAAATCCCTCTGGCTACTGGTGATAAGTTTATTTATGGTAGCCATAGTTCTTGGGCAATTATGGGATTCTTTGCTCGTGCTAATTATGCATACAAGAATCGCTATTTAGTGGAGTTGAATGGTCGCTTCGATGGTTCTTCTCGTTTTCCTACTGACCAACAATGGGGATTCTTCCCTTCTGGTTCACTCGGATGGGTGGCAAGCGAAGAAAACTTCTGGCAAGTGCTAAATCCTTATTGGAGTTTCCTCAAAATCCGCGCTTCCTATGGTTCAATTGGTAATCAAGATATTGGAGACAACCGTTTCCGCGCTATCATGGCATCTACCAATAGCGGGTGGATTGTAGGTGAAACCAATAAACTGACATTCTCTACACCTACTGCGTTGGCAGAAGGATTCACTTGGGAAACAATCAAAACCATGAACCTCGGTATTGATACTCGTTTCTTCAACGATGATTTAGGTGTAAGTTTTGATATTTACCGTCGTATTAATGATGGTATGGTGGTAGGCGGTAGCGAAGTGCCAAGCACTTTTGGAGCCTCTGCGCCATATGAGAATGCAGCACAACTCACTACTAATGGTTGGGAGTTAGGTATTGATTACCACCACCGTTTCTCTAACGGTCTGCGATTGAACGTATCGGCAAACCTGGCAGATGCATTGACCATAGTAACCAAACACCCACGTAAGACATCATCTATTATTGATGGTAGTAATTACGAAGGAAAAATTTATGGCGAGATTTGGGGATTCACCACAGACCGTCTCTTCCAAGAAAGTGATTTCAATGCAGATGGTACTATGGTGGATGGAATCGCATCACAAGCATATTTTGAAAATGCTGGTTACAAATACAAGTATGGTCCTGGCGATGTTAAATTCGTAGATTTAGACAAGGATGGAGAAATCACTTGGGGAGAAAAAACAGTTGAAAACCATGGAGACTGGAGTAGAATTGGTAATGCAACACCACGATATGAGTATAATTTCAAAATTGGACTAGATTGGTATGGTGTTGATTTGAATATTTTCTTCCAAGGTGTTGGTTCCCGTCAATATTGGGCTACTGGTACAATGATGATTCCTGGTTGGAATTTCTCAGAGGGTACCTATTATGCGCATCAAACGGATTATTGGACACCTGAAAATACAGATGCATTTTATCCTCGTTTGGCAGAAACCAATCAACCTGGTCAATACTCTGCATCTGGTTTTAATTTCCTTTGTCAAACACGTTACCTATTGGATATGAGTTATCTCCGTCTAAAAAATATCACATTAGGATATAGCTTGCCAGACAAAGTGCTCAAGAAAATGCATTTCCAAAAATTCCGTATTTATTTTAGTGCAGAAAATGTATGTGAAATTGATAATTTGGGCAACTTGCCTATTGACCCCGAAACTGCCACTTCCGCAGGTGATGGTGGTGCAATGGGCTGGGGACGTATTTATCCTTTCACACGTCAAATCAGTTGTGGTTTGCAGATATCTTTGTAGTTGACAATTGACAGTTTATAATTAATATGAAAACAAAATATATTTTTCTATCCGTTTGGGCTGTGATAATAGCCTTTACGATGACTAGTTGCGACGGATTTCTCAATCAACCTCCTTACGATGATTTCACCGATGAGGAGTATTGGCAAAACGAGGATCAAGCTCGTACATATATGTATGGTTTTTATACCTCTGTATTCGCTGGATATGGTACAGGTACTTCCCACGGTCCATTTCTGATGGGACAAACATTAAATGATGATTTTGCTTCTGATGTAGAACAACAAGACCTTACACCACTAGTAGTACCAGAGGCTGATGGCTCATGGTCGTTCAGCAATATTCGTAAGGCAAACTACGTTTTAGAGAGTGTGGATCGAATGGATGCTTCGGCAGCAGCAAAAAACCACTGGCGCGGTGTAGCACGTTTCTTCCGTGCTTGCTATTACAGCAATCTGGTATTCCGCTATGGTGATGTGCCATGGTATGACCGCGTACCAAAAATTAGCGATAAGCAAGAAGATTTAGACTACTTATATAAGAATCGCGATCCACGTGCGTATGTAGATTCGTGCATTATGGCTGATTTCCAATATGCTATGGATAGTGTACGCGAAAACGATGGCCCACTGCAAGTCAATCGATATGTAGTAGCTGCTATGGCATCCCGCTTTATGCTCCGCGAAGGCACTTTCCTCAAGTATCATAATATTGACCTTAAAATGGCGGAAAAATGCTTGACTATGGCTAAAAATGCGGCGGAATTAGTAATGAACTCCAAAAAATATGCTATCGCACCATCCTATAAAAGTCTTTTCGTAAGTAATGATTTGGGCTCTAATTCAGAGATTATCATGCATCGCCATTATGTGGATGGTGTTTTGGCACACTCCACCCTCACCTATTCCTTCACCGAAGCACAAGCAGGTCTAAGTCGTTCACTAGCAGAATCTTTTGTTAACATCAATGGCTTGCCCATATATGCCAACAATAGCGAATGGAAAGCACCTACTGCTGAAGAGTTCTTTGCCAATCGTGACCCACGCTTGTCCATGTCTATCCGTCCACAATATTGTATCAAAGGTTCGGATACAAAACCATTTGGTTATGCATTGTCTGGTTATTCTTGGAATAAGTTTATGGATGATACAAAAGCCACCACACCAGATCCTACCTGGACGGGCTCAAAAAATGTTACCGATGCGCCATGCATTCGATATGCTGAAGTTTTGCTTAACTATGCTGAAGCTGCCTATGAATTGCACCTACTAACTGGTGCAGCATTCACACAAGCCGATTTGGATAAGTCCATCAATCTCATTCGTGCACGAGCAGATGTTAATCTACCTGCCCTACAGATTGTTGGGGATTTACCTGCTATCAATGGTAACACTTTTGATGACCCTAAGCGACTTGAAATTGAGCAAAAGGCAGATGGTGGTATTACACCCGCCATCCTTTGGGAAATTCGCCGTGAACGAAGAGTGGAACTTTGCATGGAAGGCTTCCGACTCAATGACCTGAAACGCTGGTGCAAATTAGACTATTTATGGAATGGTTGCAATCCTGATATTCGTTACGGTGCATATATCCGACTTAGCGATTATCCTACCAAAGCGGCTGAAGTCGTACTCGAAGATCAAAATGCCACAGAAGGATATATCTTGCGAAATACCTTAGGCCAACGCAATCGACCTATCAAACGCAATTATATCAATCCTATCCCTTCGGGACAAATTACCTTATATAAAACAAAAGGTTATACCCTATCACAAAACCCAGAATGGGAATAGGATTGGCTGATTTAATGAATAGTTTACAATTAACAACATAATAATTATAATCATGAAAAAGAATCTTTTTTTCCTCTGCACTGCTCTATTGAGCATGCTTTGGTGTACAAGTTGTAAAGAACCTGTACCTCAAGAATTAAATGTACAATTAATCAAAAGCATCTCTATTAAAAACACCACCTATGTTGGCGAGATAGACACAACAACATGGACGATTACTTTTAACGATGTGGCTGCTGAAACAAACATTGAAGCGATTGAGTTTACTGCTTCAATGTATGTAGGTGCCAAATTAGATCAAACCATTTATGATTTCACACAAGGTGCATCCGAAGATGGTAAACAATTGGTGCAAACTATCAAGGCTACATTAGCATTAGAAGACAAGGTGCACGAGCAAGAATACACCGTTATTATCAACCTGCTTGACCCTGCTTCTGACCCTATGCTGGATAAGTTAGTAATGAAAAAAGGTAGTGATGGTACTGAGGTTACTGCACAAATCATTGACGGAGTTCTCGCATTAGGTATGCCAGAAGAAACAGAAGCCACTTTGGTCAGCATCACACTCATTCCAGCACGCGCAAACTACAAGTTTACTGCTATGCAAAATGATAAACTTACTGCTGATAATGCTGGACAATTAGAGATTGAGTTCATGGGTCGTAAAACGGTGATGGACATCACTTTCAAAAGTGCTCCTACCCCTGGTGTGGATATTGCAGCTGCTGTTATCCACGATTTCTCTGTAGCTACTGGCAACGCTCCAGATGCCTTCGCAGCAGAAAACACCCGTGGCACTGATTTCGATGGAGAGCACGTACTCGTTGTCGCACGTTCTGCTGATGGTACTGCTGCGGAACCACATCTCTATAAAGTGTCTGACTTATTGGCTGATAACGCAAGCAATCGTATCAACCTCAATGTGACAGGTGTAGAAGGTGGAACACATATTGTGAGTTCAGGTAGCTTGAATCATGGTCATATTTACATCTGTAACCTCACCACGGGTATCGGTGATGAACTTCCATTGAAGATTTATCACTATGCAGATGCAAATGCGGCTCCAGAAGTATGGAGTTGGAATGGAGATTTAGGCACAGATGCAGATGGTTTTCCTATGGTGGCTGCTGCGCGTTTAGGTGATAATATCTCCGTGAACATTGACGAAAGTGGTAATGGTTTTGCATTCTTCTGTGGACAAGAAGGTTCTGCAGAGAAAATGTACCGTGTACAAATTACGAACTTTAATCAATTCTCTAATCCAACAGAGATTATTCTATCGGAGCCATTCCCATACTATGGCTACGTGAATCAAGTGCCAGAAGCGGGTCAATATGTCTTCAAGAGCCACTATATGGCTGTTATCCGTTTGATGGATGCCGAAGGAGTAACATTGATGGAAGATATTGAGTTAGATGTTACAGAAAATGGCTTAAACCCACGTGGTGGTCTTGACCCTCATGTGATTGTCTTCAACCGTGGACGCTATTTAGTATTTGCTACTCCATACAATAACGGTAAACGTATTGGTTCTGGTCCTGGTTTATTTGTCCAAGACATCACCGAAGGTGTAGATACCAAAGCGGCGCTTATCAAGTGGTCTGAATTGCTTTACGATGAAGAATTTTTATGGGAGCCAACATACCACTATTCACTCGACCCAAGTCAACCAGAAGCCAACACGACTGTAGGTGCTTGTGCTGCGCAATGTAATGCTGCCGAGGTAGATGGCAAATTAGTGGTTTTTGCTGCTGCTACCAAAGCTGGTTTTGTACTTATCGAGTTCCCTAAAGCAAAATAATTGATTTTCTAAATATTTCACATAGAGGCTGCTGATGCAGTCTCTATGTGTATAATGGCCTAAAAATGGATGGGATGAACGAAATTTAATACGCATGCTCTGGTAAAAGATACAAAAATTTGCACATGTCAAAAAAAAGTAGTACTTTTGTCCCGAAAATTATACAAAAATCAACCATATGAAAAAAATTATCACTCTTTGGGCTTTTCTCTGTGCTGCATTGCTTACCGTGCAAGCGGAGCGTGTTATTCTGGGCGCAGAACAAACAAAGCAGTATTTACCTTTGCTGAAAGGCAAACGTGTAGCTCTTTTGAGCAATCATACAGGTATCGTCATTCAAGGTAAAGACACTATCCACACCTTAGACCTTTTGCTCAAGCATGGCGTAAATGTCACCGCTATCTTCTCGCCTGAGCATGGATTTCGAGGTACGGCTCGCGAGGGAGAGCATGTAGCAAGTAGCGTAGATGAAAAAACGGGAATCCCTATTTTATCCTTGTATGATGGCAAGGGACATCGCCCATCCAAAGAAGCAATGCAAACATTCGACATCCTGATTACGGACATTCAAGATGTTGGATTGCGTTTCTACACATATTATATCACTATGTTCCGCCTGATGGATGCATGTGCACACGAGGGTAAACAGTTTATCGTTTTCGATCGCCCTAATCCCAATGGTTTTTATGTGGACGGACCTATCTTAGATATGAAGCACAAATCGGGTGTAGGGGCTTTGCCTATCCCCGTTGTACATGGCATGACTTTGGGGGAATTGGCACAAATGATTAATGGCGAATATTGGCTATATGACTCATTACAAGTGGAGTTAACCGTTATTCCATGTAAAAACTACACCCACCAAACACTGTATCGTTTGCCAATAGCACCATCGCCCAATTTGCGAAACATGCTATCCATCTATCTCTATCCTTCCGTTTGTTTGTTTGAGGCCACACCTGTATCTTTAGGACGTGGTACGGACAAACCTTTCCTCTGCTATGGTCACCCAAATTTCAATGCTCCCCGCACTGAACCAAGTATCTATGGACCTGCCATTACTTTCACGCCTAATCAATCTACCCAAAAGGGCAGAACGTGCGATGGAGTGGATCTTAGTGGGATGACAGAGGAGGAAGCACGCAAGATAGGATTCTCATTACGATTTTTGCTTGATGCATACAATCATCTCCATATGGATAACTATTTCTTCCGCTCATTCTTCGAATTGCTGGTGGGTCAAGATTATGTCCGTAAGATGATTAATCAAGGAAAAAGTGAAGAGGAAATTGCGGCTCGTTGGCAAGAAGATGTTGCCAAATTCAAAATCCAACGCCGACCATATCTCCTTTACGAAGAATAATCTCTAAACACTAAATATATGAATCCACTAACTATTCTCATTGTCATTGCATGCTATTTTGCATTGCTTTTCTTCATCTCCTACCTTGCAGGACGCAAGGCGGATAACGCGGGTTTCTTTTCGGGCAATCGCAGCAGCAATTGGTTGTTAGTTGCCATGTCAACCATTGGTGCCGCTATTTCTGGTGTCACTTTTGTGAGTGTACCAGGCATGGTAGCCACATCGGGATGGGCGTATATGCAAATGGTTTTGGGCTTCACAGTGGGACAAATCATCATTGCATACGTTCTCATTCCACTATATTACAAATTCAATCTCACATCTATCTACCAATATTTGCAACAGCGTTTTGGCATGAGTACTTATAAGTCGGGTGCATGGCTCTTCTTTGTGAGTAAGATGCTCGGTGCCAGTGTGCGTCTTTTTGTGGTTGGTGAGGTTTTGCAACTTTTGGTGTTCGGACCGCTGGGTATTCCTTTCTGGGTCAATGCTATTTTCACGGTACTCATTGTATATTTATGCACATTTAAGGGTGGTGTTAAGTCGCTTATTTGGACGGACTTATTAAAAACTTGTTGCCTTATTCTTTCCGTAGCACTTTGTATTTATTTTGTACTTCGTGCAGGAGTTAATATAGATGGATGGACATCCAGCGATATGACACGTACATTCTTCTTTGATAATCCAAAAGAGGGAACCTATTTCTGGAAACAATTCCTTGCGGGTATATTCCTTGTGATTGCCACTACAGGTCTTGACCAAGATCTCATGCAACGTACACTCTCTTGCAAAAACCCTCGTGAGAGTCAAAAGAACTTGATTGTCGGAGCAGTGATGCAGATTGTGGTCATTGGTCTTTTCCTCTTCCTTGGTTTCTTGCTCTATTCGTATGCTAACCAAATGGGAATAAGTGAGGTAGCTAATCTCAAGGGCGATGATGTCTTCCCATTCTTAGCTACTGGTAATTATTTCCCTGTTATTGTTGGTGTGCTGTTTATCATTGGTTTCATTGCTGCGGCATACTCTGCTGCGGGTAGTGCGCTTACTGCGCTCACTACTTCATTTACGGTGGATATTCTTAACAAAGAAAAAGACACTAACCTCACCCGTATCCGTACAATCGTGCATATTGGTATGGCGGTATTGATGGCGGTATGTATTTTCGTTATTCATAAATTGAATAATGATTCGGTGATTCAAACGGTATATAAAGTAGCAAGTTACACCTATGGTCCATTATTGGGTATGTTCTGCTTTGGTATCTTCACCAAAAAACAAGTACGCGACCGTTGGATTCCTTTCGTAATTATCTTAGCACCTGTTATCACATGGATTATTGATGCCAACTCGGTTGTTTGGTTCAATGGTTATGTCTTCTCACACGAGCGACTGATATTGAATGCACTTATCACTTTCGTGGGTATGCTCTGCTTAATTAAGAAAAAATCATGATAATACTCAATATCGAAACATCCACTTCTGCTTGCTCCGCTGCTATCACAAAGGATGGAATAGCTGTAGCATCAAGAGCAAACCTGGAAGGAGCCAATCATGCCAGTGATTTGCCCCTATTCATTGAGCAACTGCTCGATGAGGCAAAAGCCCATCATTGGGTGCTGGATGCGGTGGCTTTATCACAAGGACCAGGTAGTTATACGGGCTTGCGTATTGGTGCCAGTATAGCCAAAGGACTATGCTATGGATTCAATATTCCGCTCATACCTATTGATACGCTGCAAGTGCTATGTGCATCATTGACTATTTCGCCTGAAGAAGAGGCTTTGCTATGCCCTATGTTGGATGCAAGAAGGATGGAAGTATATACAGCCATGTATTCGCCAAAGGATTTGCAGCGAAATACCGATATTGAGGCAAGGATTATTGATGAAAATGCGTTCAAAACAGAACTAAATAAGCAAAAAATATATTTCTTTGGCAATGGAGCAGAGAAATGCACCCATGTGATTACCGCACCCAATGCCCATTTCATCAGCCATATCGTGCCCCAAGCACAATATATGGGTAAATTGGCAGAAGCATGCAATCATCCATTGGATATAAAGCAATTGGCATATTATGAACCCTTTTATTTGAAGGAGTTTATTGCAGCACCCAGCCACATCAAAGGATTAAAATAAAACGATATAATGAAGAAGAGCATCTATTTTCTCCTATTGTTATTAGCCACATGCTTGCTATCGTGTTCTACCCAGCAGAACACGTGGGCAAGTAGAAGTTTTCATCAAACGAAAACCAAGTATAATATTCACTACAATGGGCAAATAGCTTTTGATAATGGATTGGAATCCATCAATGAAGCACACACAGATGATTTCTCATCCGTCCTTCCTCTGTACCCTGTTTCGGACCACGAAGCTGCCAAGGCGGCTACTTCTTACATGGATAGAACCATCGAAAAATGCCGCAAATGCATCAAACTCCATAGTATAAAAGCACGACCTAAAAAAATCAACCACGATAAACGCCGACGCGATCCGAAATACAAAGCGTGGTTAGAGCAAGAAGAGTTTAATAATCAAATGGGGAATGCGTGGCTATTACTTGCAAAAGCAGAGTTTCATAAAGGCGATTTCTTAGGAAGTATCAGCACATTCAATTATATTGCCCGCCATTATGCCTATGACAAGGATATGGTAGCACAATGCCAACTGTGGTCTGCAAGAGCATATGCCGAAATGGATTGGCTGTATGAGGCGGAAGATATCCTCGCTAAAGTGGAAGAGGAAAATCTTTCTCGAAAAAACGCACCACTCTATGCCGCTGTTTCGGCGGATATTTTAATGAAAACCGAAAAATACAAAGAGGCTATTCCTTTTATTAAAATTGCCTTACCGAACGAGAAGAGAAAAGGATACCAACCCAGATTTTACTACGTCTTAGGACAATTGTATCAAATGCAAGGCGACAAAAAAGAAGCACGAAACGCCTATGAGAAAGTGCTGAAACTGCAACCTGATAGCGACATGGATTTCAACACAAGACTGCAATTGGCACAATTAGAAAACAACATCGCTTCTTCCGTCAATCTGCTCACCAAGATGGCTAAGCAGACAAAGAATAAAGACCGATTAGACCTCATCTATGGCGCATTGGGAGATATTTTCCTCACTCGACAAGACACCGCCAAGGCGTTGGAATACTACAAGCAAGCCATCGAGGGTAGCACCAAAAATGGATTGGACAAAGCCAATGTGCTGCTCACTGCGGGCGATATATACTACGAAAAACGAGATTATGTAAATGCTAGTCCATGCTACAAGGAAGCACTGCAAATATTGTCCTCCGAGCACGACCAATACAAGCGTATCCAACGTCGCTCTGAAACCTTAGATGAATTGGTGGTTGAATATACTACCGTGCAACTGCAAGACTCATTGCAATTCTTGGCTACGTTGTCGCAAGAGGAACAATTGAAGATTGTAGAGAAAATCATCGCCGATTTGATTAAAGCGGAAGAAGAAGCAGCGGAGAAAGAAGCACAAGCTGCCCGAGAAGCAAGCCACGACACGGGACCTAAAAGCGTTAATACGAACAATATGTTAGGCGGTGGTGGCAATGCGGCTTGGTATTTCTACAATCCACAACTCATGCGCAGCGGACAACAGTCTTTCCGCCAGCAGTGGGGTAATCGTACCTTAGAAGATGATTGGCGACGTATCAGCAAAGCGGCTACTACGACCAGCTTCAGCAATGATAATGATGCGCTGGCGAATGATACTATCATGCCGGCGGATAGCCTTTCTGTGGCTACGGAAACAGACAACCATAAACCCGCATTTTATTTGCAACAAATTCCTAAGACGGAAGCCGATTTTCAACTGTCTAATGCACAAATTGCTGATGCATTATACAATTTGGTATATATCTACCGCGATGGGCTGGGCGACCAAAACCTCAGCGATGAAGCCTTTAATGATTTCTGCAAACGCTTCCCCAACGAACCACGATTGCTGAATCTATATTACATGCAATACCTTACTGCATTAAAGGACAACCGCATGGCAGAGGCAGAAAAGTATAAAAATGACATCATACGACTCTTCCCACAATCGCAAGAAGCGCAAATTGTTTCACAACCTGACTATTTCGACCGACTACGTCGCATGGCTGTGGAGCAAGATTCTCTGTATGAAGCCACCTATTTTGCCTATCAAAAGAGCGATTTCGCACAAGTCAAAGCCAATAAATCCCATGTGGAGAACCATTATCCGCTCTCTCCACTGATGCCAAGATTTATGTTTTTGAATGCCATTGCAGTGGCAAAAACGAATGGGCAAGATGCGTTTATCGAGGCGTTGCGCGAAATGGTGAAAGCCTATCCAGACAACGAATTGGCTGCCATGGCAAAAGACATGCTTGCCCTCATGGGACAAGGTGCGGAAAGCCAAACAGATACACAGATGGCATCGCTACAAGAGCGAAGAGAGAAAGAGCAGAACGAACAAACGGCCGACAGCGATTCTGTGGCAACATTCAGCAGTAATGCCAATCAAACGGCGTTCGTGCTCCTTGTTTTGCCACGCGATGAGCAAACCCTCAACACCGTGTTGTACGAGGTGGCATTGTATAACTTCACCCAGTTTATGATTAAGGACTTTGAGTTGAAGCAATTGCCTATGTTCGGGGTGAACGAGTGTGCTCTCCAGATAATGGGATTTGATTCGTTAGAGGATGCAAAGTGGTATGAGAACCGAATGATACAAAATAGCGATTTGATGCAAGTGCTGCAAAATAATGGCGTGCAAATCATCACTATCACCCAATTCAATTTTGACCTCATTGGTAAGCAATTTACCCTTGAAGAATACCTTGAATGGGCTAAGTAAACACCTTTTTTCTCGTTTTTTTTCAAAAAAATACGAAAATATTTGGTCATATCAGAAAATTGTATTACCTTTGCAGCCGTTTTGAGAATGTACTCTTAAAACAAAGTAACGCTTCAAAAAAATCCGAGAAGCTCGTGGCTTCGAGGATAGAGGAGGAATCGCGGTCGCCCAATGCCGCAGAGCGGCAGTAATTGCGACAAGCGCATTCCGACGAAGGCGGGATAGCTCAGCTGGTTAGAGCGCATGATTCATAATCATGAGGTCCCCAGTTCAATCCTGGGTCCCGCTACAAAGAATCATCCAAACGATTGGATGATTTTTTTCTACCACTGCACACAGTGCGAAATAAGGGGATGTTTGGTTTTGACAGCAGGTAGAACAGGTATGTAAGCACGCCGAGCATGAACACCGCTCGTTAATCGGGTTCGCCAATATAACTGGCAACAATACTGTAGCTCTCGCTGCGTAATCGAAGTATAGTAGATTCGCCTAGTTTCGGCACAAGGTGCTGAACCGAGACATCGCTCCAAGCCCATGCCCAGAGGCTGAAAGGATATAGCGGTGCGGAAATATCGGGGCTAGTTTTTGCATGCTGCGCTGCAAGAATGAGATGTAGCAGATAAGGCAATAGTTGGTGGCTTGGGTCTTGCTATTGCACGAAAAACGAAGGCCAAGATAAGCGTGTAGAAAGCATATTGGTTCCTTGTTTGGACGCGGGTTCGATTCCCGCCATCTCCACGAAAGTGAAAACTGAAAACTGAAAACTGAAAACAAAAAAACCACGCTTGTGAGGCGTGGTTTTTTTTTGTGTTTTGTGGCTCCCATAGCCAATATCCAATATCCCATAGGCGGAACGCCCTCTTATCGCCTTATCGCCTTATCGCCCCATCGCCTTATCGCCCTATCGCCCATAGGCGGAACGCCGTCCCATATCCCATATCCAATAGCCCTTCAGGGCGTTGCTTAGCCAGAAGGGCTTTCTGTCTATCAGAAAAGGCAATCCGCAAAGACGCGGATGGGTTGTATATGAACGTGATAATGAGGAGATTAATGCAGAAAGACGAATGCTCTCCAAAACGTAGGTTAGACAGAAAGACAGAAGAATCTATAACCTCGTCCGCGCGTGCGGGGACGAGGAAGAGAAAAGAGCTGTCTATCTGGCTAAAACGACCAACCAATGTCCTCTATCTTTACACATTAATTTCTTATCAATCCGCTACCCTTGCGCTACCCTTGCGCTACCTTTGCGCTACAAAGCGTGATGCAGGGAGAATCAAAACTATCCGTCAATACGTCTTCAACATGGAGATGGAAGCCTACGAAAGCTAAGCCAATATCCAATAGCCCATCGCCCATACCCCATCGCCTCATCGCCTCATCGCCTCATCGCCTTTTAGCCTAATCGCCTCACTCACCCCCCATCGCCTCCAAAAGGGTGGAGATTAATCTCCTGGTACGCCAGTAACAGGGTTATCATTGGTGCCAATGAAACCATTACCTACACTTGCACACAAAATAGTGCGTGGCTCCATCATGGAGCTAATTGTTTTGGGTTGTTGATATGATTTTTTCATAAGTTCTATTTGTTTTTTCTGTTATCGCCTCATAATTTTTGTCCTTGTGCGTTATACATCACGCCATCGCGTATAATGATGAGTTGTCCATTGTGGATAATCTTCGTAGCTTGCTCAGCTGGTAATGTTCCCTCTTCCGTGATATTATCTAATGCAGTTGTTTGGTTCTCACCCTGCAAACTCATACTGATGCGACGACGTCCTGCTTGAACAGGTTGTGGAGCACTTACATCATCCAGTATGAGGTATGCTCGGTTGGCATTGATATAGCATCCGTCGCCGCAAAGTCGTAGTTCGTTTTGATAAACGATATAGTTGCCTGATGTGACCGGAGTATTATCGATAAAGGTGCCATATAGTCCGTTGTAGTTGCCTGGTGATAGTGCTTCTTCGCCTTCATATATTACTACCAGTTTGCCAGCCGTTGCTCGGAAAATATACGGTCTGCCCGCTTCCAGTTTCGTTACTTGGTCAAGTAGCACTTTGTCAGTCTCTCTTCCAGCTACTTCATAGAACTCAGCACCATTGGTACTTGCAGACGCATAAGGCAAGCAGATAGTGCCGAAGTTACCATTAGTAACATTGCGGGTGTATTGCATATTCAAATCAATGTTGAACATATACACCTGATTATCTACTACAAGTGTGATAGTGAGGTCATCACCATTGACTTTTACAGCAGTTGCCGCAGCATTGGCAGTGAGAGAACTGGTCAATTCTGCATAATCCATTTCTTCTGCTTGATCCAAGCCATTGGTAATATCCAATACGGTCACACCTGCTACATTTTCGCCATCTGCATATGGGGCTACCATCAAGTGTCTGCCTAACACCGTAAGGTAAGTCGCACCATTGAATTTCTTGCCAAGAAGGGTTTCGTCTAAACTAGCATTGATAGTTACCGTTGCACGATCAACACCATTGTTAACAAACTCCGTAGGTGTTATGTTTTCTCCATCAAATATCCAATTGGCACTTGCTAATGGAGAAGCATTTAACTCATAAGTACTACCTACTGTAGCACAATTCGTTTTACTATCTACTCCAAGACTATATTGATATTTACCATCAACAATAGTATGATGTGTGAAACGAACATCGTTTGTACCAGCATTTACATTAAAAGCAGTAATGGTTACTTGCGCATCACTGGATGTTCCCTTTACAGCCATAGAATATCCCATATTAGCTGTCGCATAATTTCCTGTTGTTTGAGAAGTAAACCAGATATTAGGACTGCCTGTGATATCATTCCATTTGTAGAAATATGAAGTTCCAGAAACAGGATCGAATGTACATTTTACATAGTTACAAGCCACCAACTTACCGTCTTCTGTGGCAGCAATATCAGAGATTGAGAGGTAGCCAGCATCAGCAGCCACTACACCCTCTTGTGAAATTTCTGCTACTAATGTACCATCCACTACTTTGTAGAGGTGTGGATTGCCATTTGCTTCGTGTGTGAGAACTACGGTGCTTTCGCCGATTTGCACTGCGCGTTTTACAGTACCTTCAATTGCAAGTGGCTTCGCTTCAAAGTGTGCGGTAACGGTTATGTTACCCTCTACAGTGAGTTCCAATGGATTGTCTGTACTAGTAGTTGTTCCATAAGTCCAATTAACGAAGCGATAACCATCATTAGCAGTAGCAGTAAGTGTAGCTATGTCTCCAGCCAAGAACTCTGTGCCGCCACCAGATACGGTACCCATCTCTTCAGGATTAGCCACAACGGTTACGGTATATCTTGCTTCTTTCATGATTATTTGTGACTCAGGAGCAGGTACGGTGCAAGTGTTATCTGTAGTAGGAACCACAAACTTGTACAAGCGCTCAGCACTTGCAGATGCCACATACAAGTCACCTGCATAGTCAAATGCTACACCGTCGATATTACCACCACCAAGCAGAGGTGTTGACATTAATTTGTTGATAGTTGGTTTACCATTTCCGTCATATTCTACGGTAAACAGGGTAACCATCTTATTACCAGCAAATGCCAAAATATCTTCTTGCTCGTTATAAGCTAATTGACCACGATATGAAGAACCCGTATTATTATTAGGGAACCAATCATTTAGATTTTCCGTAACAGCGAAATCTACCACACCATCCTTGCTCACATGCGAAAGAATAGGATAGTCATATTCATAACGATTTTGTGCAATCCAAAGACCACCACGACCATCAGAAGCCATTGCATTATCATAAACAGCCCATTGGTTGTTCTTATCATGCGCAGCAAACAAGGTTACTTCGTCATCTTGTACTTTATAAATTTGTCCACCTGTCAAACCTGTATTTGCATTATTCATTACATACAATGTACCCTCCGAATCAAAGCAGAGTGAATTGGCATATGTAATGCTACTACCCTCAATTAGGTTTTGTGCATTGCCAGCTAAATCATCTGGATTCATTGAATAAATTGCCGTTGCAGGACTCTTGTAATAAGCAAATGCTACTTCACCTGTAACAGGATCAACAGCTACACGGTGCATTTGTTGGCGAATGATATTAATTTCATCAGTAGATGTAGGCTTGTTGGTGTTAAATGTTACATTTTGAGGAATGATACCTGTATATCCAGTAGCAGGTTGCACTTTCTCCAATGCTTGATTATATACAAACAATCCTGCGGTCATTTGTTTTGCCATTTCAGTAAGTCCGTCGTTACCACCTGTAGTACCTTCTGCCACATAGATGCGTCCGAAGTACATAGAGTTAGGACTATTGTCCACTGCCACACCTTGAGGAACATAGAAGTTGTATATACCCTCAGTTGGGTCAGTAATTTCTGCCATCTTAGCGATTGCTTCGCCAGCAAGTTTTACTTCCCAGTAAATATCTTTAGTAGCAGCATCAAAGGTAGATTTTGCAATCGTAATTGTTTTTTCTTCAGCAGCATTAGCAGTTGCAGTATGTGTACCAAAGTTCTGTATATTACCATCCTTATCCTTAAAGATCAAGGTTGCAGTACCTGCGCTGGTTGTCTTGAAAGTGAATATGTAATTATCAGGATCTGTATCTGCATCTAACCTTAAATCATACGCCCACGCGCGAGGAACAGCCACTTTGAAGATAGCAGTATATGCAGCCGCTTCACCTACTGTGATAGTGCGTGGGTTGTCAGTATTGTCATCGCTCCATTTCTCAAATACATAACCACCTTTTGCTGTTGCGGTCAAAGTAGCTGTAGCGCCCTCGTAGTAAGTGCCACCACCCGTTACTGAACCCATTTCGCCGTCATTAGCAGATACGGAAATGGTGTATTGAGGAATAGCCTCGAAGGTTGCGGTGAGGGTGATATTCTCGGTTACAGCGAATGAATATGTAGCTTCTGTTGAAACGATTTCTGCACTCTTAGTCCAGTTGACAAAGCGATGATGCTCTGCAGGAGTTGCGGTGAGGGTCGCAGTTTCATTCTCCTTATACTCACCAGCACCTGTCACTGTACCCATAGCCGGGTCATTAACCGTTACTTCTACATTATATCTAACACCTAACTTGAGTGCTTTTGCCTTAGCGGCAGGAACGGTACAAGTATTGTTGTCAGTAGGGAGAGTGTAGGCTACCAATTTCATAACATTGTTATCCGTGTTACTTCCATATTGTGTACCCGCACAAGCTATCAAGTTACCCGCATAGTCGAGCGACAGGGTAGTGATATATGGCAGGCTTACAGGGTATGTATTTGCTAATGTCAAAGCAGGTTTGTTACCTGCCCAAGAAATGTTATATTCCAAGATTTCGCTAGCTTTTTGCAGATACAATACAGTATTATCAGCATTTACCGCCAAACCAGCACCTTGTGACTTGTTGAGGTTTTGCATAAACTGAATGACACCATCTTTGTCAATAAAGGCTATCTCAGGGCGATCTGCATCATTAGCCTTATTCTGACTAATCCAAACACCTTTTTCGGTAGCAGCAAAAGCATTGTTACCAAAGTTGTAACTATCTTTTCCTGTAGCTGGATAGTTAATGTGCCATGTAGGTGCTGTGCTCCATTGCTTGAGTACTGTACCATCTTCTTGACCAATTTGGTACTTAACAATAGGTTGTTTGCCTGAATTGGCATCAGCATCAGTTCCATCCTCCATCATAGAATAGAGGACTGCATTTTTGCCTTCTCCATACACGCTTACACCAGAGGTTGAACTACCAATTTCAACACCACCATTGGTGAACAAACCACTGCTTGCGCGTGTACCGTTATAGAATTGAGTACACTTTGTCAAATCCGCAGGATCAACCACAAATATACCTGATTCATCATCGGTATAGCCTGTCAAATAAACTGTTCCATCTGCACCAACTGCTGGACGAGAGTAGCCTGCGGTTGACAAGCCTAATTTATATGCTTCGGTGTTCAATGGGGTCAAATCTGCATTGTACACATATACACCGCTGTTCTTTTTCGTACTGCGGCGGTCTGCTACATATACGCGACCGAAATACTCGGATTCTGGGCTGTTATCTACTGTAGCATGTCCCTTTGCAAAGCGATAATCAGCATCAGCAAATGTTTCGGCAAAAGCAGGGATGGCGTTGCCACTTAGTTGAATTGCCCAAGGAATATCTGCTTGGTTAGGTAGCTCTGTCTTATTAAGGGTAATAGAAGTAGCAGTGTGAGCAACAATAGCAGTACTTATCACATGTGTTTGTACAACAGCTGTTCCGTCTTCATTGTAAAGTAATAAATTACCACTTACTGCATTTGTATTTGGTTTGAATGAGAATGTGTAAGAATCTCCATTATCCGCTACATCCAAATCGTAAGCATATACTCGTGGATATGCAGTGGCAAAGTTCGCTTGCAATGTTACATTCTCTGTAGCCGTAAAGGTGCGTGGGTTGTCAGTGTTGCTATCGCTCCAACCAGTGAAATAATAGCCTGTTTTCGCCGTTGCTTTCAGTGTAACAGTCTCGCCTATATAGTATGTTCCAGCACCTGTCACATAACCCATAGTATTATCAGCAGCAGAGGCAGTAATAGTATATTTAGCATGCTCTTGGAAATTAGCGGTCAATTCAATATCTTTAGTCACTATGAATGAGTATTCTGCTGTAGTAGATACTACTTCTCCATCCTCAGTCCAATTAACGAAATCATAATGCGCATCAGCAGTAGCAATTAGGGTAGCAGTTGTGCCTTCTTCATAAGGTCCACTACCTTCTACAGTACCACCCTCACCAGCGGTTGCAGTAACATTATAAGTTACAATTGCAGGCACCTTTTCGCTAAAAGTATATACTTTAGCGTCCGCAATAAGATAGATAGTCAAATCACCATCTCCATCCACATACGCAGTAGCGGCAGCTGTGGTAGCATCAATAGCATTTGCCAAATCTGCATTAGTTGTTACTAGAGTAGCGGCAGCAAATCCATCTGAAACACCCAATACTTTTACACCTGCTAATTTTTCATCACCATCAGCATAAGGAGCAATCATGAGATGATGATCATTGTAGTTAGCAAGATATGTAGCACCATTATATTTTTTACCCAACACACCTTCAGCGATTGGTGTGAAGATGGTCATCTCTTGATTATCTTTGCTTTCAACAAATTCAGTAGGTACGGCTAATTCACCGTCTAATACCCAGTTACCATCGGCAAGAGGAGAAGCACTTATTTCATAGGTACTTCCTATTGCCGAATAACTCATATTAACAGCTTTACTAGGGGAAGTGGTAGACTTAGATCCATTTACCAAATGATAGTGATCAAAACGAGCTGGACCAGTTGCATTATTGTTAAAGCCTGCAACAATTACCCACGCATCATCAGAGGTACCCTTCAAAGCCATAGTATATCCAACTTTTGCACGATAATAGTTTACAGATTGTTGGGAAGTAAACCACAATGTTGGGTCACCATCTATCTCATCCCAAATATAGAAACGAGTTGTGCCGCGCTTATATCCAGCATCAACATATGAAGCAGTATTTTGACATAACATATAGTTACAAGCTACCAATTTGCCATCTGCTGTCAATGCAATATCAGAGATAGCAAGGAAATCGCCTGCATTATCAGGGTCTATGGCCACTACACCCTCTTGAGAAATCTCAGTGACTGTCTTGGTAGCATGTGCTATATTGTAGATATGAGGAGTACCATCGGCTTCATGAGTGAGTACGATGGTGTTTTCTCCGTTCTGAATAGCACGCTTCATTGTACCAACGATGCTTGCGCTATAATCTTTTACAGGGTGTGCATTTAAGGTGATAGAAGAAGCAAGAATAGCACGGAAGTTGGCAGTGAGTTCTGTATCTTCTTCCATTGAGATTGTCAAAGGATTTTCTTTACTACCATTGCTCCAGCCAATAAACTCATATCCTGCTTTTGGAGTAGCGGTAATTTGCACCTCTGTTCCGTATTCGTATGTTCCACTTCCAGTTACATCACCCTTTGCAGCATCGTTCGCTTGAACTGTCAAAGTGTATTGCTTCTTTGCAAAGTTAGCAGTAATATTCTTATCGCCATCTACAGTAATGGTCAATGGGTTGTCGGTAGATTCTACATCACCTGTCCAACCAGTAAACTCATAGTGTTCTGCTGGAGTAGCAGTGAGAGTAAGTTCTGTACCTTCGAGATATGTACCTGTATTTGCACCAGTTACAGTACCATTGCCATTTACACTGATTGTCACACTATACTCAGGAGTAGTAGCAACCAAAGTAATCACTTGCGCTTTTTTAGCAGGAGTAGTACATGTGTTGTTGTCGGTAGGAACTTCATATTTTCTAAAATATTCACCAGAAGAGTTTCCTGTGTACAAATCACCCGCATAATCAAAAGCAATGGCATCTGTATTTTTACCGCCAGTTGCACCTTGTATCCATTTAGTAATTGTTGGGACTCCAGTTTCTTCATCATATGTTACCTTAAACAAAGAAACCTTTGCATCTTCACTATGAGTAGCTAAGACATTTTCCTTAACATTATAAGCTATACCACCTCGACAGTTGTTTCCATTTCCTCCTGTAAACCAATCAGAATAAGTTTTTCCTTTTTCAAGAACAAAATCAACAGTATCTTTTGCCACATTGACGTGAAATACTGCACTATTATCCGTTATTCCAGAACGATTTTGAGCCACCCATAATCCTCCTCTTCCGTCAGAAACAAGTCCAACTTGTTCATCTATCCAGATACTTTTACCCGATGGAGTTTTTAATGAAAGTTTTGTAGCAACTCCATCAACTATTTTGTAGATATTACCAGTTGTTGAAAGTGTGGTTACATCAGCAATTATGTACAACGCTCCATCTTCATCAAAACAAAGAGCGTTGGTTCTTTTAATATTTTCAATACCAGTAACGCCTGCAAGCAAATTTGTTACCTCACCCGTTAAATTGTTGCGACCTATTGAAAATACACCTGGCTTGTTCGCTATACTATAGCAAAAAGCTAGGTTACCTGTTTTAGGATCTATTGCCACACGGTGAAATTGTAGACGATTAGTGCCGTCGAAAGTATAATCAGTTGGAAGTGTAGGTTTAATGCCTACGTTTGGAGTAGAGATCAAATTAAATATCGGGTCATAAATAAAGAAACCTTGCGTTTGTTTTGTAGTACCATATGTGGGTTTTCCATCATATGACATCTGCATGTATACTTTACCAAAATAATCGGATTCTGGATTAACATCTGCAACAATTCCCATCATGTTGTAATAAAGAGTTGAATTTAATTCTTTCAATGTTGAACCAGCAGCAATCGCTTCACCTGTCATCTTTACACCCCAAGTAAAATCGCCACTCTGTTGGATAGCCGCCAAGAGTTCTTCTGATGTTTTTGTAACTGTGTTATCACCAGCGGAAACAGAACCCAAGTTCAGCGTACCAGCCTCAACGCCCTCTTTGTAGAAAACAAGAGTAGCATCACCAGCGGTAACCGCTTTAAATGAGAAAGTGTAGGATTCACTAGTCGGAGTTAGTTCTAGGTCGTACGCCCACGCGCGCTGCGCATTAGCTACATTCACCATTGCGAATATCGCAACTAAAAATAGAGTAAACTTCTTCATAAAAATATTTGGTATTAATTTAAAATGCACACAAAATCAGAACCTCTTGAAAAAAGGCTCTTAAATAACGAAAAGAGTTGATTAGAGAAGAGTTCTGAAAAATTACAACACAAAAATACCCCCCCCCGACTTTGTGGGCGGAAACGAAGGATTTGGAAGCAAGGACAGACATTGCGATTGCTTTCATAAATGAGGTTCTAACTTTGTTTTGGGTAATCTGTGTTTTTCGCTGGCATTCGTTTGCAAACGATTTCGGCGGCAAAAGTACGGAAAAAAAGTGGAATATGCAAATAAATTAAGAAAAAACTTAAAAATTTATTAAATATGAGAGGATGAGGACAAGTGAATCCTTCACCTTTCACTTTTCACCTTTCACCTTCATTAGTCGATGGAAACGAATATGGAAACATATCGAGGCAACGGCTAAGGCGGCAATAAAGCCTACCCAAATACCTGAGGCACCCATCGCTAATGGGAATGCACACAACAAACCCACCGACAAACCAATCAATATATACGATACAAAAGCGATCACCATCGGAACCTTCACATCCGTGATACCACGCAACATCGCCGCGCCTACTGCCTGCAAACCATCAGCATACTGAAACAAACCCGCCAACACAATCAACTCAGATGCAATAGCCATCACCTCCACATCATCCGTGAAAAGCATCGGGATATAATTGCGCAGACTAATCATCAACGCAGCACCAATCGTGTTCATCAACAATACCAAATGCACACTGGCTGTACTCGCCATACGTACACCGAGGAGATTGCCCTCACCCAACTGATGCGACACACGGATAGTAGTGGCTGAACCTATACCTAATGCCAACATAAACGTCATGTCCGCTATCTGATTAGAAATCTGATGTGCCGCCAATGCCTCCTTACTAATCCAACCGATAATCACAAAGGACGCTGTGAAAAGAAAAGTCTCCAGCAAAGTCTGACCACCAATAGGAAAACCTATCTTAGCCAATTCGCGGATATGATTCCATGAAAAACGACTCCACGACATGCGCAAGTACTGCTTCCACTCCTTGCGGAAAGCCATCGCTGCCCAAAAACACAATGGCATACCAATACGAGAGATAAGCGAACCAATACCCGCACCTGTGGCACCCATCGCCTCAAAACCCCAGTTGCCATAGATAAATACCCAGTTGAGCAGGATATTCAAGCCGTTCATGAGCAAGGTAATTACCATCGCTACCATCGTGTTGCCCAAGCCCTCAAGAAACTGCTTGAAGAACGAGAAAAAAAGAAAAGGCACCAGCGATATTACTATCAATATATAATAAGGTCTCGCCACCTTAATCACCTCTGGATCCTGACCGAAATAATCCAAAAATGGAATACAACCGCCTAACAACAGTAGCATCACAGCACTCAGCAATACCGTGAACAACATGCCATTTTGGAAGAGAGAGGCGATAGGGCGAGAAGGCGATGGGCTATTGGGCGATGAGGCACCTACTTGAATACCAACAAGCGGAGTGATACCCATCAAGGCACCCATAGCAAAAACCATCACCGTGAAAAATATCGCATTGGCAAAACTAACCGCCGCCAAATCCACCGTAGCATAATGACCCACCATAATAGAATCAAAAAAGCCCACTAACGATGCACCTAACTGAGTAAGCATCACAGGCAAGGCCACCTTCAAATTACGCTTATAATATGGTAAATACTCCTTAAATGAAAACATACTAATCCAATTTGACTGCAAAGGTACTGCTTTTTTTTGAGTCAAGCAATTCTTTTACACAAAAATTTGCATAATCAAAAAAATTGTTGTAATTTTGTCGGCGAATAGTTTACCCTTAAAGATAAATGAAAAAAGCCATATTCTTCTTCCTCATCGCACTCGGCAGCATAGCATGCCAGCGACAAGCACATGTAGCACAAGCTACTGGCGAGATTATCATCATAGATAGCACCCTCGATGCCATTCAAGATACTGCCTACTTGCGCCATCTCGCACCTATCAAACAAGATTTGGAACGAGAACTCAATATCCCTATCGGTTATGCACCTGCTGCTATGCAAGTCTATCCACCCGAATGTCCTATGCTCAACTGGGCAAGCGATGCACTATTGGCTATAGCACGACAATTGTCGCCAGAGCCCGTGGATGTAGCTGTGGTGAATATAGGTGGTATGCGATGCGAGTGGGCGGCGGGAGACATCACCTTCCGCAATGTCTTCGAACTCATGCCATTCGACAACGAGTTAGTAGTGCTCACCCTGCAAGGAAGTGACCTGCAACAGCTTTGCGAGATTTTTGCGTACAGCGGCGGACAAGGCATTGCTGGCATGCGAATCAAAGCATCGGGCGACAGAGTCATGCAACAAGAAGCCATCGTCACCATCAATGGCAAACCCCTCGACCCTACTAAAACATACACCGTCGCCACCAGCGACTACCTCAGCCAAGGCAACGATGGCATGTTACCACTCAAAAACTACATCAAATGTTGGAACTCAGAGCAAAAAATCCGCGACTTGTACATCGAGTATATCAAGCAAGTAAAAGTAGTACAAGCAAAAGTAGATGGACGCATGAACACCAATATCCAATAACCAATAGCCCATATCCAATAACCAATAGCCCGCAGGGCGTCCCATAACCAATCGCCCATAACCAATAGCCCATATCCAATAACCAATAGCCCGCAGGGCGTCCCATAGCGAAGCGTCCAATATCCAAAAAAACAAGAATATATGAAACGATTTTATTTAATATTCGCACTCTGTAGTGCATGGGTGGCAGGTATGGCCTGCACCAATTTCTTAGTAGGCAAAGATGCCTCTGTAGATGGCAGCACAATGATTTCGTATGCTGCTGATAGTTATGCCCTTTATGGTTTTCTGCATTTTGTTCCCGCAGCCGACCATGCAGAAGGGGCTGTGCGCGAAGTGAAGGACTGGGATACAGGCAAACCGCTTTGTACCATCCCACAAGTGCCACATACCTACAACGTCGTAGGCAATATGAACGAGCACCAACTCGCTATTGGTGAGACCACTTGGGGTGGACGTCCCGAACTGGAAAGTGGCGAAGGTATCGACTATGGTTCACTGATTTACATCGCATTAGAGCGTTGTAAGACCGCCCGCGAAGCCATCCAGTGCATGACCGACCTCGTGGCTGAATATGGTTATGCCAGCAGCGGTGAGACCTTCTCTATCGCCGATCCTAACGAGGTATGGCTCATGGAACTCATCGGCAAAGGCAAAGTGGAGAAAGGTGCTGTATGGGTAGCCACCCGCGTACCTGATGACTGTATCGCTGCACACGCCAACCAAGCACGCTTCACCACCATCAACTTCAAGGACAAAGAGAACTGGATGTGGAGCAAAGATGTCGTATCTTTTGCACGCAAACAGGGCTACTTCGAGGGTAAGGACAAAGACTTCAATTTCCAAGAAGCATATGCGCCATACGACTTCTCTGGCTTGTATGTATGCGAAGCACGCGTATGGTCATTCTTCCGCCAATTCTCCGATGATATGGACAAATACTTCGACTTCGCATCGGGCAAAACCTTCGTTGAGACAGGCGGTAAATACGCAGGTGAGCGTATGCCACTCTATATCAAACCGAACCACAAAGTCAGTGCCCAAGAACTCAAAGACTGCATGCGCGACCAATACGAAGGTACGCCTCTCGACATCACCCAAGGTCCAGATGCAGGTCCATGGAATAGCAAACTGCGCTATGGCTCACTCGGCTTCCAATACGACTCCGTACAATATTGGTTTGAGCGTCCTATCGCTACCCAACAAACAGGCTGGTCATTCGTTGCACAGATGCGTGGCTACGAAGGTGCTCATGCGGGCGGAATCCTCTGGTTTGGTGTAGACGATGCTGCTACTTCGCTCTACGTGCCTATGTATAGCACCATCACCGCTGTGCCAGAATGCTTTGCTGAGAGCAATGGCGACCTCTATACCTACTCACCTACCTCTGCATGGTGGACCTACAATATCGTAGCGAACTGGGCATATAGCAAGTATTCGGCGATGCTGCCAGATATTCAGAAGGTTCAAACAGCTTGGGAGGACAAGTTTAATGCACAAGTAGAAGTGGTGGATAAGGCAGTGGCTGAACTGAACGCTGCGGATAAAGCCGCATGGCTCACCAAGTACTCATGTATGCAAGCACAAGAGTCCACCGCAGCATGGAAAGAGTTGGGTATATACTTGTTTGTCAAGTATCTTGACGGTCAACAACGCAAGGAGCAAGACGGTCAGTTCCTGCGCAACCCATACGGTTTGCCAGAAGGTCCTAACCGCGTACCATACCCTGCGGAGTTCCTGCAAACCATCCACGAGCATGTAGCTCACGAATAACCTTTAATCACTATACAAATATGACTATCAACGAATTACAACCCAAGGAGGTTTTCTCTATTTTCCACGAGATTACCCAAGTGCCTCGCCCATCGAAGCGCGAAGGCAAGATTATCGAATGGCTCAAAGCCTTTGCAGTAAAGCATAACCTCGAACATACGGTGGATGAAGCAGGCAACATCATCATGCGCAAGCCTGCTACTCCTGGCTACGAAGACAAACCAGGCGTAATCCTCCAAGCACATATGGATATGGTGTGTGAGAAGAACAACGACACCGTGCACGACTTCGACAATGACCCTATCCACACCTATATCGATGGCGACTTCATCAAAGCTGAGGGCACTACCCTCGGTGCGGATAATGGTATTGGTATGGCACTGATGTTGGCGGCTATCACTTCCGACACATTAAAGCACCCTGCATTGGAGTGTCTTTTCACTGTGGACGAGGAGACAGGCCTCACAGGTGCTTTCCGTCTGCAAGACGGTTGCCTCAATGGCAAGCAACTCATCAACCTCGACTCCGAGGACGATGGACAAGTCTTCATCGGCTGCGCAGGTGGTATCGACACCCTCGCCAAAATGCACTACACACCAATATCCTATAGCGAAGCGTCCAATAGCTCGCATTGCGAGCGTCCAATAGGCGGTACGCCGTCCAATAGCGCAGCTATCGCTATCCACCTCAAGGTCGGCGGCCTCATGGGCGGTCACTCGGGCGATGACATCAACAAAGGTCGTGGCAATGCCAACAAGATTCTCGTGCGTTTCCTCTATAGCCTCATCGCCAATCGCCAATTGCCAATTACCTTCCAACTCGCTACAATCAACGGCGGTAACCTTCGCAATGCGATTGCTCGCGAGGCAGAGGCTGTCATCGCTATTCCTATGGCTTACAAAGAGGATATCCGCGTGATGCTTAATCACTATATCGCTACTATCGAGTCGGAGATTGGCGATGTAGAGAAGGACTTCTTCATGACCCTTGAAACAACCGATATGCCTGAGCAGTTTATCCCTGAGGCAGAGGCCAAACGCCTCTTGCAAGCCCTCTACGCTTGCCCTCATGGTATGATGGCAATGTCGAAGACTATGCCTGGTTTGGTAGAGACAAGCACCAACCTTGCTAGTGTGAAGATGAAAGAGGATGATAAGGGCGCATATATCGAAGTGAATACCAGCCAACGTTCTTCTATTGAGAGCAAGAAACACGACCTGAAGCAAATGGTAGAATGTGCTTTGGCATTAGCTTGTGATGAGGTGACTCATGGCGACGGCTATCCAGGTTGGGCACCTAACCCACAATCGCCATTGTTGGAAGTAACGAAGAAAGCATACCAAGACTTGTTTGCTGCGGAGCCAAAGGTATTGGCTATCCATGCGGGCTTGGAGTGCGGTTTGTTCTTGGAGAAGTATCCATATTTGGATATGGTGTCTATCGGCCCTCAAATGTTCGGTGTCCACTCACCACAAGAGCGTTTGAACATCACTTCCACAGGCAAATGCTGGCAATGGCTCCAACGTGTGCTTGAGACCTTATAAAATCGCTGCGCTGAAGATGGAAGAGCACCTTCGGCTGTAGTTGGAAAGCGCAAAAAAATCCCTCCCTACTCTACTACGTGGGGAGGTTTTTTTATTAAGTAGTGTGTTATTTATATGCTTCTACTATTCGTTTAACGAGGTGGTGGCGAACAATGTCCTTCTGGTTGAACTCTACCATAGCGATGCCTTTGATGTCGCGTAAGCGTTCGATGGCGTCTTTCAGTCCTGACTTCTGGCTAGCAGGCAGGTCAATCTGCGTAAGGTCGCCTGTGATAATCATCTTACCATGCACGCCGAGGCGAGTGAGGAACATCTTGAGTTGGGCAGTGGTAGTGTTCTGCGCCTCATCTAATATAACGATCGCGTCCGCGAGTGTGCGCCCGCGCATGAAAGCCAATGGAGCAATCTGAATCACACCACGCTCCATATATTCGTTGAGTTTGGCACCAGGAATCATATCTTGCAGCGCGTCGTAGAGGGGTTGCAAGTATGGGTCGATCTTCTCCTTCATATCGCCAGGCAGGAAACCCAGTTTCTCGCCCGCCTCTACCGCAGGACGGGAGAGGATGATGCGTTTGACTTCGCGGTTCTTGAGCGCGCGCACCGCCAGCGCAATAGCGGTGTAGGTCTTACCACTACCCGCAGGACCTACGGCGAAGAGCAGGTCGTTCTCCTCGTAAGCATCCACGAGCAACTGCTGATTGGCACTGCGCGCTACGATGGACTTGCCATTCACGCCGTGGAGGATAAGGTTGTCTTGGAGGAATTCCGTGGGCTCTTCTCCATGAAGGAGCTGGAGGATTTGCTCCTCGTTGAGGGTGTTGTTCTTGATGCAGAACGCCTCACACTTGCGCAGGTTCTGCTCGAAGCGCGCGATAGCGGCTTGTGCACCAATGATCTTCACCTGATAGCCACGCGCCACGATACGTACATCGGGATGCTGGTTCTTGAGGCAAAGGATATTGATATTGTTCACACCATAGAAAGTGGCGGTGTCGAGTGCTTCGTTGAGAGAGATGATAGATTCCATAAGGCAATTATGAATGTTTGAATGATGAAATTTTCATGAGTTGTTTATAAAATTCGTCGGGCGATAGATGAGAACGGTTGATGGTTCGCGTCTTATAGGTATAAACGGTATTGATACTATAATCCAAAATCTCGGCGATGACTTCATTATGTACGATACCGAGACGAATAAGTGCAAAAATACGCAGTTGGGTATTGAGCAATTCGTTGTCCTTGAGTACGAAACGCTCTTCTTCTTTAAGTAATTGGTTAAAATCTTCGACAAAGGTAGGGAAAATCTTGAGCAACATTTCATCTCTACGTCGGTTGAGAATCTGGCGTTGCAGCTTAGCATCCGCATTCTTAGGAACGATCATGAGTTGAGATATCTGTCGTTTGACAACTGACTCCTTGACATAGCTTTGATATTGCTCCACAGCATTGATGTATTGAGATTGTCCTACGAGGATATTACTTAGTAGTTCCTCTTTGACGGTATTGGCAATCTGCAAATTTTGATTCATCTGATCAATCGTCTTTCGCGCGGAGTGTAGTTTGCGTGTACGTCTAATAATGAGCAAAATACACACAATAGAGGAGATTAATAAGAAAATGGAAATTGCTAAGATGATCAATGTAGTGTAATGATGCTGCTGGAGCGTTTCGGTATGTTGACGCTCAATAATAGGTAATAATTGCGAAATGCTAACTTGTCGGTGGCGTGCGTGGTAACGCTGGGCATCCTGCATGGCAATGTGGATATACTTATCGGCGAGATTGACCTGACCTTGTAGATAAAGCATCTCGGCAATCATTCGAAGGGCTACTGTCTCGTAGGTAGAACTTTGAATATCTGCAATAGCTGCATTGACATAATATTTTAATGCGAGAGTATCATTACCTAATTGTCGGTAGAGGAAAGCTATGGAACTATAGAAGATAGCTTGGTCATGGGTAGAGCATCTAGAGTCTTTGAGTGCCTCTTGAAAGTGGGCAATACTCTTATGGCAATTCCCCTCTCTGAGCAGGATAGAGGCAAGCGGATAGTGGTAGTACATGGAGTCGGCAGGAGTTGATTGGTCAACGAGTTGCTGCATATAGTTGTTGCCACGTTGATTGTAGGTAACGAACATCTCACCTCCTGCGTAATCTGCCATATCGTAGAGTAGGCGTGCGTAAGTGATATAGTAAAAAGGTGTAGGGGGTAGAGTGTAAGGTGTATAGTAGTTTTCAAGATGGGAGAGCAGGTCGTATGCCTCTTTGAAAAGTCCACCCGAGAGATATATAAATGCACGAGAGAGATCCGCTTCAGCAAGCAAAGCAGGTTGCTGCATCAAGAGCGCTTCTTCATACATATTTTGGGTAAAAACAAGGGCTGTATCGTAGTTGAATGATTTATATTCTTCGTATAAACATTTATAGATAGTATAAGGCGTCTTAGCCGTGTCCAGAAGCAGGGTAAGACTATCTATTCGATGCCGTTTGCACAGGTCGTAATTGGCGCGTTGGTCCAAGACCATATCCAAACGCTGAATATCCGATTTTATCGAGTATTTATTAGCAAATGCGCCACATGTATATAGCACCAGAGGAAGCAGAAATAAGAGCGTTTTTTTCATAGTAGATATGAATTTTCGACAAAAGTACAAAAAAAAATTGAAACGCAAAAATATAGAACAATAAAAAAAGAAATTTTCTTGATTTTTGTGATATTTTTTGCATATACAAAGTATATATAGTAATTTTGCCAAAAATTAACAAAAATTATCATGAAAATCAAATTATTCTTATTTCTACTTCCACTTTTAATGTTGGCATGTGGCAATCGCCAGCCAGAGTTATGCTCGCCCGATGGTGAGTTGGTATTGTCGTTTCGTCTAACCACAGATGGTGCTCCCGAGTACAGCGTCAGACGAGGTAACGATACCGTATTGCTATGGTCGCCATTGGGGTTGCATACAGAAGACACGGACTTGAGTACTGGTTTTATGCTCAAAGGCATCAAGAAAGGTAGTCAAGACGAGGTATGGGAGACCGTGTGGGGTGAAGAACGTTTTATCCGCGATCACCATAATAGCATGGTGGTGAAGTTGCAACACCAGTCGGGAAGGCAGATGCATATTGCCTTTCGCTGTTTCAATGATGGTGTAGCATTCCGTTATGAGTTTCCCGAGGCAGGTGATCATATGACGATTACCGACGAGAAAACAGCTTATTGTTTTGCCAAAAATCACAATGTATGGTCCATACCATGGCGTACAGAGTACTACGAGGGATTATGGAGTAAACACCCAATGTGGTCGTTGGCAGACACCGTATGCTCGCCCATCACCATCGAGATGGAGGATGGTGGTTATGCCTTTGTGCATGAGGCTGCGCTATACGACTATCCTGCACAAAACCTCTATGTAAAGGACAACATGCTATGTACCTATCTGACCCCATGGTTGGATGCCAACGTACAAACATTGGCTGCAAGAGCCTATAAAGAGGGTAGTTGGAGCAGTCCGTGGCGAATGGTGGTTCTGACAAAAACATTGCCTGAATTGGTGGCATCACGCATCATGCTCAATCTCAACGAACCTTGTGCGATAGAAGATACCGATTGGATTCGTCCGATGAAGTTTATCGGAATCTGGTGGGGTATGCACATCAAGACCATGACTTGGGAAATGGGGCCAAAACATGGTGCTACAACCGAGAATATGGAACGCTATTTGCGTTTTGCCAATGAACATGGTATAGAGGGTGTATTGGCTGAAGGATGGAACAAAGGTTGGGAAGACTGGAGACACTTCTCCTTTACTGAATCTTACCCTGATTGGGATATGGATTACTTGAGCAATTTGGCGGATAGTTTGGGTGTAGAGATAGTGGGTCATAACGAGACGGGTGGCAATGCTGCAGACTATGAGAAGGTACTTGAGGAAGCATATGCTTATCATGCAGAACATGGGATACATGCTATCAAGACGGGCTACGTGGCACCTATCATTCGCACATTGGATGGGTTACAATGGAATAAAGGGCAATCTGGTGTACGCCACTATCGCAAAGTAATAGAAACGGCTGCAAAATACCAGATTACAATAGACAACCACGAGCCTGTAATGCCTACAGGTTTGCAACGCACATATCCTAACTTGATGACTCAAGAGGGCGTTCGTGGTCAAGAGTGGAATGCATGGAGCACGGATGGTGGTAGTCCGTGTGAGCATGTGACAGTATTGCCTTATACGCGCATCCTAGCTGGTCCTGTAGACTATACACCAGGCGTATTCCATTTTGAGAACCCAGTGATACCTACTACACGTGTACACTCGACGCTGATGAACCAATTGGGTTTGTTCGTATGCTTCTACTCACCTTTGCAGATGGTATGCGACCTGCCTGAGCACTATATGGAGCACCCAGATGCATTCCGCTTTGTGGAAGCGGTGCCATGCGACTGGGAGCGATCAATCTTACTGGATGGCAAGATAGGTGACTACTGCATCTATGCCCGTCAGGAGCGCGGAGGCGAAACATGGTATATTGGCGGTATCACCGACGAAGAGGCACGCAGCACAGAACTGGTGTTGGATATGTTGGAAGAAGGCGCCACATACACCATGACACTGTGGTGCGATGCGGAGAATGCAGACTGGCTCACGCGCCCATACGCGCACGATACAAAGGAATATAGCGTGAAGAAAGGCGACAAAGTGAAAGTCTGGATGGCAGCAGGCGGCGGTCTGGCTGCGCAAGTGAAGAAAAACAATTAACCAAAAATATAGATGTTATGAAAAAGTTTCTCATGATCATGGTTCTGGCCTGTGGCGCACTGGTGCACACATTGGCGCAGGACGTGAGTGGTACAGTGACTGACACCAATGGCGAGACCATCATTGGTGCTTCGGTTGTGGTAAAAGGTACCAGCAATGGTACAGTGACCGATTTCGACGGAAACTATCAGCTAAGCAACATTGCTGCCGATGCTGTGTTAGAGTTTTCGTATGTAGGCTATGAAAGCCAAACAATTGCCGTGGAAGGTCGTCGAACCATTGATGTCGTTATGGCAGAGATGAGTGTAGGCATGGACGAAGTGGTAGTGATTGGATATGGTAGCTTGAGTAAGAAAGAGGTGTCCAGTTCGATTGTGCAAGTGGACAGCAAGGATTTTGTGAAAGGTCCGATGAACAATCCTATGGAGATGCTTGTGGGTAAAGTAGCCGGTTTAACGGTGAACACCACTAGTGCAGCTGACCCTAACTCTAATTCTTCGTTGCAGATTCGTGGTGCAGGTTCGCTGAGCGGCAGCAACGAGCCATTGTATGTCATTGACGGTATAGCAGGTGGTGATATCCGCAATATCAGTTCGCAAGACATTGAGAGTATCACCGTGCTGAAAGATGCTGCCAGTGCAGCTATCTATGGTACACGTGGTGCGAACGGCGTGGTGCTAGTAACCACCAAGAAGAGCCGTGCTGAGCAAGGACATTTCCAAGTGACCTATGACTCGTATTTCGGAGCTAATGTAGCGAAACCTCATATGCAAGTATTAAGTGCAGATGAATTTCGCCGCTCTCGCCGCGGTACAGACTATGGTGCATCAACCGACTGGTATAGCGAGATCACTCGTCCGGTAGCATATGATATCAACCAATATGTGAACGTAGCTGCTGCTAGCAAGGGCGGCAGTTATAGTGCTTCGCTCAACTTCAAAGAGGCCAACGGTCTGGACATCGTGAGCAAACGCCGCGAGTATGGTGGACGTTTTGCGATGGAACAAAAGATGCTCAATGACTATCTCACCCTGTCTGCCAGCTTGGCTGGTCGTCGAGTGGATGAGCAGTGGGGCGACAATGGTCAGGTGGACAATGCTTTGGGTATGAACCCAACGATGCCTGTATATAATGAGGACGGTAGCTACTATCAACCTACAGGTGTGACGGGTGCGGTGAACCCTGTGACTCGTCTCAAAGAGACTACCAGCAATGGCCAACGTATGTATTTGTTGGCAAATGCAGGATTGAAACTCAAACTCTATACCGATGAGCACCATAACCTCAATACCTCGGTGGCATACTCATTGGACTACAATGACCTGAAATCCAATACCTATGCCTCTTCTCTCTCAAATGAGAGTTATTGGGGCGGTTATAAAGGTCGTGCCAATGTGAACTACCAAAAGAACCAAGTACACCACTTGGATTGGCTGGTGAACTATGACTTCCAAATGGATGATCATACCCTTCGCTTTGTGGCAGGTACATCATGGGAGCAACATACATGGGAGCAAGTGGGCGCAGAGAACCGCAACTTCACTTTCGACAAGACTATGTGGCACTCCCTGGGTTCAGGTACATGGCTCAGCGAGGGCTTGGCCAATATGTGGACAGGCAAGTCGCAATCATCACTCTTTGGTTTCTTCGGCCGTGTGAACTACAATTGGAAGGATATGCTCTTCGTGAGTGCAAGTATCCGCCGCGAGGCCAGCACCAAGTTTGGTGTGAATAGCCGTTGGGGTAATTTCCCATCCGCCAGCATCGCATGGGAGATGATGTCAGCATCATTTATGGATCCAGCATCTTCTGTATTGAAGAGCCTTAAACCTCGCTTCTCATACGGTGTGACGGGTCGTGAGCCAAATAACCCTTATCAGTCACTATCGACTTATTCGACACGTCATCAGTACTTCATTGATGGCGAGTGGGTAGTGGGTTATGCTCCATCATCCAACGCTAACCCAATCTTGAGTTGGGAGAAGTCAGAGTCCTACAACATAGGTGTGGACTTCAACCTGTGGAACCGTCTGCGTGGTAGCGTAGAGTACTATATCCGCCGCTCACCAGACCTGTTGTACCAATATACCGCTCCTCAACCACCATACGTACACCCATCTATCTTGGTGAACGTAGGTACCACCACCAACCGCGGTGTGGAAGTAAGCTTGAATGGGGATATCCTGAGCGGTAAAGCGGTAAGTTGGAACATGGGCGTGAACTACGCATATGGTCGTACCTATCTGACTAAACTGTCCAGCGATATTTACAAGGCAGCTTATCTTGACCTCTATCTCAAACCAGGTGTAGGTACATCGGAGTACTTCTTCCGCGTTGAGGAAGGTGGAGAGATAGGTCAGTTCTATGGCTACGAATATGCCGGTACCGATGAGCAAGGCAATATGTTGGTTTTTGACAACGAGGGTAATAAACAACCTGTAGGTTCAGCAGACGCTACCTGGAAACGCAATATCGGCAATGGTGCACCTAAGCACACACTGAGCTGGAACAACCAATTGTCATGGAAGGGATTTGACTTATCTATTCTCTTCACAGGTGCATTTGACTACGACATCTTCAATATGCGTAAATATGGTATGGGCTTGCAAGGCTGTGGCACCGACAACGTGCTGCGCACCGCATATACTAAGGATAAAGACGTAAAAACTGGCGGAGGTGTAATCTCCAGCTATTTCTTGGAAGACGGATCATACTTCAAGTTAGACAACATCACCTTGGGCTACAACTGGCAATGGCAAAACAAGGTTGTTGATGGTTTACGTCTCTACGTGACTGCCAAGAACGTGGCTACCTTCACGGGCTATTCGGGCAACGACCCAAGTATCGTAGCAGTGAATGGTATCACTCCGGGTGTGGATACCTCTTCGGCTTATCCAACCGCCACCCAATTCTGTTTAGGTGTAACATTAAAACTGCATTAATGCTATGAAAAAGATCACATATATTATCCTATTCTTTGCCTTCGCATTGGTAGGATGCGACATGAATGAGCAAGTATTCGACCGCATAGATGCCACGGTGTATTACCAGAATGAGGCATCGGTCAAAGGTGCTGTAGCTGCCATTTACGGCAATGCAGCGATGAGTTATCTGGAGTACTTCTGGTACCTCAATGAGTTTTCTGCCGACCAAGTGGTATGGCGTGTATGGAATGGTGGCTTGTGGGGCTATGACGAGGGCGAGAAGACCGTGCTCTCTACCCACACATGGACAGCAGAGTCTAAGATTATCCGCTCTACATGGGAGACCGCTTGGTCCACCATTGGTTTGTGCAACACGCTGCTGGGCGACTTTGAGCGTCTGGAGGCAGCTTCATTGGGTATGACAGAGGAGAAACTCAATGCCTATATAGCAGAGGTGCGCACCTTGCGTGCATGGGCATACTACAACTGCTTCGAATTGTGGGGTGGTGCTATTCCATTGTACACCGCACAAGGTGGTGAGATCCCTGGTTCAGCCGATAAGGACTTCCAAAAAGGTTGCGAGAAAGTGTATGACTTCATTTGCAGCGAGCTGGATGCCTGCTACGCAGACCTTCCTCAGGAGGATGGCAGCAACGCTACCCGTAACCGTATGAACCAAGCGGTTAACCGTATGATCAAGATGCGTATGTTGCTCAACGGCGAGGTGTTCACGGGTAAAGCACGCTTTGCTGAGTGTGCCGTATTGGCGCAAGAACTCTTGGATGGCAAGTATGGTACTTACCAACTGGCTGATGACTATCGCGATATTTATCATATCGAAAACAACACCTGCCCTGAGGTGGTGATGGCATTCTCCATGGAGAACGGTCAATTGAACGCTGGCTGGATGCGCGATATGCCATTTTTGGCGTATACCTATTCGGAGTACTTTAATTTTGCCTCTACCCAATCTGCATGGAACTGCTGCTGCTTGGCACCATCGTACGACAATTCGGGTACAGTGAATCCTAATCATGGCTATTCAGAAGGTGCAGTATGCTTCCTAGATGCTCCATACAACGACCGCCTAGGTGCAGTATATGAGCGCTTTAGCGACAAGGATATTCGCAAAGGTAATTACACCTGGGAAAATGGCAACTACAATGGTATCTTCTTGCGCGGATTGCAAAAAGCCGCTTGGGGTACTGGCGAGGTGCTAAAGGCAGATGCCGACCGCGATGGTATGGAACTGTATTATGCCGACCAAGTGGGCCAATTCCCTGGTGCTACTACTATCGGTCGTGAATTAGAGACCGTGATGTCGCCACGTTGGGGACAAACCAATTCGGGTGTTCGTCTGGTACGTTATCCTATCTATCCTGAGAGCGAAGGTAAGGACTTCCAAGACATTGATGATGTAGAGTTCCGCTGGGCAGAGGTATACTATACCTTGGCAGAATGTAAACTGCGTGCTGGCGATGCGCCTGCCGCTGAGCAATTGGTGTTGCAAGTGCGCAAACGTTATTTCAAAAACGAAGCCGATGCTAAAGACTACGGTCGTATCAAGACCATTGACGAGATATGGATGCTAGACCAATGGGGACAAGAGTTCCTCAGCGAGGGTCGTCGTCGCCGTACCGACTTGCGTCGCTTTGACAAGTTCACACAAGGACAATGGTGGTTCTTTGGTCGCACTACGGATGACGGATTCAGTTATCCAGCTAAGCGTGACCGCAAATATGAGTGGTTCCCATTGCCTGCAAGTGCATTGAGCGTAAACCCAGAATTACAACAAAATCCTAATTACTAAGATTGAATTATGAAAAGGTATATAATTTCTATGATGGCATGCATAGCATTGTTGCTTGCAAGCTGCCAACAGGAACAAATAGTTTTTGACCACGAGCAACAACAGTTTGCTACCTTAGAAAATGCTATTCTCGTTGAACTGATTGCTCCTATCGGCACCGCTGTGGATGAGGAGATCTATATTATCGGAGCCTTCAACGGCATGGACGAGAAGTCCGTTATTGGCAATGTGGCATGGCAGTTGGAGAAAGCCGAACTCTCTGACAAGAAGTGGGGTATTTACCTCTTCCCTACTGACTTTGTGGACGGAAAGACCTTAGCGGATGGCTTTAGTTTTGTGAGCAAGAAGTCGGGTCTGGAATACACCATTAAGGGCGAACCTGCTACACACAGCTTGACCGCTAATGTGGGTCAGATGTACAATATCTGGGCAGACCGTTGGGCTTCTTATTTCGCAAGCGATGAGGAGCAAGTGCAGCACGATGGACCTGTGGTATATGTCCTTGACGAGAGTGGCTTTGGTCAGCTGACCCTCTATATGTGGGGTGATGTGAATGACCTGAATGGTGGTTGGCCTGGTATGGCTGTGACAGGCACTGAGAAAGTCAACGGCATGGAGCTCAAGTACTTTGATATAGGTGCAGACAACGAGGGCCTGAGCGAGACACTGATCTTCTCCGACAATGGTAGCAACCAGTTGGCGGATTATGGTCCAGTGATATTCTCAAGTAGCGAACCCATCTACCTGCACATCACCGCAGAAGGCGCGATCGAGGAACTGAAGATGGACAACGCCGTAGAGCACGATGGTGCAGCAGTATACGTGTTGGACGGTTTAGAATGGGGAATGAGCACAACCCTCTATATGTGGGGCGATGTAAACGATTTGAACGGCGGATGGCCAGGTATGGCGGTGACAGGTACGGAGAAGATTGGCGACTACACCTATATGTATTTTGATATGGGTGCAGCTAACGCGGGCCTAAACGAGAACCTGATCTTCAGCAACAATGGTTCGAGTCAACTAACAGACTACGCTTATACCATAGGGGAGAACATCTACCTCTATCTAACCAGCGAAGGTGCACAGCTCATTGCGGACCCTGCTAATCCAGGTGATGTAGTATGGTTTGACCCACAAGCGAAGCCAAAAGAAGAAGCTACACTGGATATCTGGATCTACAACGCTACCAATACGCTTTCCCCATTACATGTATATGCATGGGGAAGCAAAGAGGTGTTTGGCACTTGGCCTGGAACAGCAATCAATTCTATGGACTCGGCAGCTATACTGAATTTACCATTATCACATACACAAATCACAGGCTTTGTGGGTGATGAGTACCACTTGATTTTCAATAATAATGCGGGTACACAATTAGCAGACTATGATATTAAGGTAGAAGCAGTGACCAACGAGTTGTATATCAAAGTGAGTGATGAAGGGGTAACTCCACTGAGTATTGCTGCACAAATTCAAGGAAAGCGATGAGAAAGAGCATTTGGATATTATTATTGGTGTTTGTAGCGGGCATATTTGCCTGCTGCAAGCCCAACAATGGCACACAAACGGAGGAGCCAGATGAACCTCAGACGCCTATTGTAGAGGCAAATAAAATGGTTATTTATGAGTGCAATGAGCGTCTCTTTGCAGAGAAAGATGCCTTTGCAGTCATTGAGGCCTTTATCCCACAGCTGAAGGAGATGGGTGTGAGCGTCTTGTGGCTGATGCCTATTCACCCACGCGGCGAAGGTGATAAGTCGATTGGTTCGCCCTATTGCGTAAAAGATTTCAAGGGCATTGATCCTGCATTCGGTACGATGGCAGACCTGCGATCGTTGGTCAGCACAGCGCATCAGAATAGCATGAAGGTCATCCTCGACTGGATTGGCAACCACACATCATGGGATAATGCATGGGTGACGGCGCATCCAGATTGGTACACAGGACCACAGACGGGTGACGAGCAGCAGTGGGCAGATGTGACCTTCCTGAACTATAGCAAACCTGCGGTATGCGACGCCATGCAAGATGCCATGCTCTACTGGATGGATGAGGCAGATATAGACGGCTATCGCTGCGACTATGCGCACGGCGTACCTATTGACTTTTGGACAAAAGTGAATACCGAAATCTTCAAGCGCAAGAAGGATGCCATCATGCTAGCAGAAACGAGCGATGTGCGCCTATGCAATGCGGGATTTAATCTGCTCTATAGCTGGAACTATATGTATGCCGTAGAGGCATTATACAAAGGAACAGGCACTTTCGCTTCGTTGCTCTCTGCCAGCAAGTCGGAGTATGAATCCACACCTAAAGGTTGCG
The DNA here is from genome assembly GCA_045591505.1 of Paludibacteraceae bacterium. Lineage (GTDB taxonomy): Bacteria > Bacteroidota > Bacteroidia > Bacteroidales > Paludibacteraceae > Colicola. Next base: position 96,931 of record JAZNSW010000020.1, on the reverse strand, counting down.
AGCGCATGCGCTATGTGACTACCCACGACGAGACATCGCAAGTGGCTCCTGCTACGGTGTTCCGCAACGCACAAGGCGAATTGTCGGCTTTTTGCCTCACAATCTTTATGGGCGGAGTACCAATGATCTATTCGTCGCAAGATTTGGGATATATGAATACCATCAACTTCTTCCACTATAATATATTAGATTTTGCTGCAGACAACACAACTCGCAATGCATTGAAGGAACTAATGAGCATATATCTGAATACAACCACCTTGCGCGGAGGTAAGCAATCTACGGGCACGCTCAACAGCAAAGTGCCATATTTGGAATACGAGGCAAACGACAAGACTTTGCTCGTGATTTGCAATACCTCCAATAGCGAGCAACAAGTCAAACTGCCGATGAAGCACCAAGGAAAAGTAGGTACAGATTTGCTTAGTAAACAGCCATGCACATTAGGTGGTGTGACTATATTATCCGAATACGAATACCGTATATATCAATTAACGAATTAAAATCTAAATAATAGGCACGCGACTATTATCTAACCGTGACGGATACCGAAGTAATTGAAGGACTTCCTTTAGATGTAGATAATATCCCAAATCTAGCCAATAAGGAAATTACAAAAGTGATGGTGAATGGCCAAATAGTGATTATAAAAGGCGACCGTCAGTATAATATCCTAGGAGACAAAGTTAAATAATAACGAAAAATAAATTTCGCGCATATAAAAAACGTTTCAACTCGGATTGAAACGTTTTTTATTTTATAGGTTTTGATACGATGGTATATGTTCGAGAAATAGGTATTGTGTTAGTTGTACTTCCGCTACGATGCTCTCGCGTCCGTTGCAAAGCATCAACATAGGTACATGCAGGGTTCGGTTGTAGATAGCAGCCTGGTCGAAGACCTCCTGCGTGAGTGGCACGGTCGGGGCTTTAAACTCAAGGAGCATCAGCGGTTGCATCTGTCGGTTATAAACAATGGCATCGCAACGCTTTTGCACACCTGCCACCTCTATGGGCACTTCCACGGCAATAAGGTTGTGCGGATAGCCGAACTCATCTACGAGGAGTTGTAAGGTGGTTTGCCGCACTAGTTCCTCTGGCGTGAGGCGGACATATCGCCGCCTCCACGCACATAGAACATATTGTTTGCCGTTTTGAGTTCGTATCTGCATCGCCTCTAAACTATAGCCCATAGGGCGTTCTATAGGCACAACGTGCCGTCCTCTAAACTATTTTTGCCAGTTATCTTTCAGCGAAGCGGTGCGGTTGAAGACCAGTTTCTCAGCGGTAGTGTCTGGGTCCACTACGAAATAGCCATGCTTGAGGAACTGGTAGTTGTTGCACTTAGCAATGCCATTCACAACCTCTGGTGCATGCATCTCGGCTTTCATTGCACCCTCGATCTTGCAGGTGGTTACCTTCAAGCTATCAGGGTTGAGCAAGTCGCGGAAGTCGCCTTCCTCTGCAGATGGGTTCTCGCAAGCAAAGAGGCGGTCGTAGAGGCGAACCTCTGCATCAAGGCAAGAGTTGCATTCTACCCAATTGATGGTAGATTTGGTCTTGCGATTGCCGCCCTCAGTACCAGACTTAGAGTCTGGGTCGTAGGTTGCATATACTGTAGTGATATTGCCCTCAGCATCTTTCTCGCAGCCCGTAGCTTGGATGATATATGCCGCTTTGAGGCGTACCTCTCTGCCACCAGGGCTGAGGCGGAAGAACTTCTTATCGCCTTCCTCTTGGAAGTCACCACGCTCGATGTAGAGTTCCTTAGCAAACTTCATCTCGCGGGTACCCAACTCTGGGTGTCCATCGATATTCTCTGCTACGATGGTCTCGCCTTCGCCCTCATAGTTGGTAATCACCAACTTCACAGGGTCGAAGATTGCGCATACACGTGGAGCAGTCTCTTTCAATGTCTCGCGAACAGTGTGCTCAAGCAAGCCGAGGTCAATCATACCTTCCACTTTGGTGTAACCAATCTTATCGATGAAGGCGCGGATGGCTTCTGGCGTATAACCACGACGGCGGAGACCGCAAACGGTAGGCATACGTGGGTCGTCCCAACCGCTTACCAATCCCTCCTTCACGAGTTGGAGCATCTTGCGCTTGGACATCACGGTGTAGGTGATATTGAGGCGGTTGAACTCATATTGGCGTGGGCGGTAGTCGCCGGTGACGAATTGGTCGATATAGTAGTCGTAGAGTGGGCGGTGTACCACGAACTCCAGCGTACAGATAGAGTGAGTTACGCCCTCAAAGTAATCGGATTGACCGTGCGCGAAGTCGTACATTGGATATACGTTCCATGTGCGACCGGTGCGGTGGTGAGGATGGGTAGTGATGATGCGGTACATGATTGGGTCGCGGAAGTGCATGTTAGGATTAGCCATGTCAATCTTCGCACGGAGTACCATCTTGCCATCTTCGATTTCGCCATTTTGCATAGCTTGGAAGAGGCGAAGGTTCTCATCGATAGGACGGTCGCGGTATGGCGATGCTACACCAGGTTCGGTAGGTGTACCTTTCTGCTCGGCGATCTGCTCAGCAGTCTGCTCATCTACATAGGCTTTGCCCTGTTTGATAAACTCGATAGCGAGATCGTAGAGCTGTTGGAAATAGTCAGAAGCGTAGTAGATATTGCCCCACTTGAATCCCAACCAAGCGATGTCTTGCTGGATAGAGTCCACATATTCCACATCCTCTTTGACGGGGTTGGTATCATCAAAACGGAGGTTGCACACACCGTTGTATTTCTCGGCGATACCAAAGTCCATGCAGATGGCCTTGACGTGACCGATATGCAGGTAACCATTTGGCTCTGGCGGGAAACGTGTCTGAATGCGTCCGTCGTTCTTACCTTCTTGTAAATCTTTTTCTACAATCTGCTCAATAAAATTGAGGCTTCTTTCTTCTATTTCCATAAACGTATAGTGTAGTATTGTTTAGCGTTGTGTAGTATTGTTTAATTATATCCTCTCACAATGCCTCGTGGCGAGCCTTTGACGAAATCGAGGATGAGGTCGCGTTCGGGGCTTTGTGGCAGGGTGGTCTCAATCTGCTCGACTGCTTGGCTAACGTTCAAGCCAGAGAGATACATCAAGCGATAGGTGTTTTGGATAGCCGTAATCTGCTCTTGGGTGAACGCACGGCGGTTCAATCCAACGGAGTTGATACCGCAATAAGAGATAGGTTCGCGGGCAGCAATGATGTATGGAGGTACGTCCTTATTGACTTTCGAACCGCCTTGAATCATCACATGTGCACCGATATGCGAGAACTGGTGTACCAAACTGCCGCCACCAATGATAGCCCAATCCTCTACCACCACCTCGCCTGCGAGTTGGGTAGCATTAGACATGATGATATGGTCGTGCAAGAGGCAATCGTGTGCCACATGGCAATATGCCATGATAAGGCAGTGGTTGCCTACCACGGTTTTGCCTTTGCTGGCTGTGCCACGGTGGATAGTAGCGAACTCGCGGATAGTGGTGTTATCGCCGATGATAGCATATGTCTTTTCGCCTTTATACTTGAGGTCTTGTGGGTCGCCACCGATAACTGCGCCCGAATAGATATGGCAGTTTTTGCCGATACGAGTACCGCTGTAGATGGTGACATTGTTGTCAATCACGGTGCCTTCGCCAATCTCCACATCGTTGTGGATGCAAGAGAAGTGTCCAACTGTAACAGAAGGGTGAAGTTTTGCTTCAGGATGAATAAAATTAGTCATTTTATTGTAATTTTAAAAGTTTCAGAAGTTTTAATAGTGTTTTATTGTACTACCAATTGGCGTAGTCGTTTTGCGCATTGGGTGTTGAAGGTGTGACCAGGGCGGAGGGCTGCAATCTTACCTTGAATACGGCAGCCGAGCAGCGACATATCGCCAATGAGGTCCAGCAACTTGTGGCGTGCTGGCTCGTTGGGGTAGTTGAGCGGACTGAGATAGCCCAATTTGTTGGCATCTAAGCGTGGTTGCCCCAGTTTGTCGGTCATATAGTCCAATCCCTCTTGCGACATAGGTGTCTCATAGATGACGAGGGCATTCTGCAAGTCGCCCCCTTTGATGAGTCCCATGCGCAGCAATGGTTCAATCTCGCGCACAAAGCAGAAGGTGCGTGCAGCGGATAGTTCGCGCCTGTAATCAGCAAGGTCGTGAATCTCTGCACTCTGTTCGCGCAAGATACCGCTTTTATCATAAACGATAGTAACCCCCGCTTCGTAGTGGTCGCAAGGTTGTATTACCATCTTATTGCCTCGCTCGGAGATATACTCGATGGGCTCGGTGATCACGAATACTTTTTGCTCGGCCTCTTGCTCTTGCAAGCCCACTTTTTCGATGGATTGGATATAATATTTCGCGCTACCGTCGAGGATTGGCATCTCTGGTGCATCCACCTCAATGAGGCAGTTATCCACGCCCATAGCATAGAGGGCGGACAGTGCATGCTCTACGGTGGACACTTTCCATGCGCCTCGCTCAAGTACGGTACCGCGCTCGGTAGCAGTGACATAGTCGGCGATGGCTTCGTATGTAGGACGCCCATCGAGGTCAGTACGACAAATGCGCACGCCTGTATTCTCCTCAGCGGGAAGGAAGGTGGCATGGATGAATAGTCCAGTATGTAATCCTTTTCCTTCGAAGGAGAAAGGAGCTTTTAATGTATGTTGTTTCATCTATTTTTCCGTGATTTTAGTATTATTTTCTTACATTCCTCATATATAAATTCCTCATATAGTATGAAAAATCGCGGCAAAGTTACGAATATTTTTGGACATATGCAAATATATTTGGACCTTTGCAGCCGAAAAATCATTTATCGAGTTATGAATCGCAAGGTGCTGCTTTTATTTATCACATAGTAATTCTCTCTATAATAGTTTGTCCTTCTTCTCCAGTTCTTGGAGGCGTTTCATTATGTCAGGCAGTTGCTTGAAGCCTACACTACTGCGACGCCAGTTCATCGCATCAATTGCAGGCGAACCTTGATACATACCCGCCTTGCGGACACTACCCGCGATGCCTGATTGTGCACCAAAAATGCAGTTATCTGCCACCTCAATATGCCCCGCTAAACCTACTTGACCTGCAAGAATACAATGCTTACCCACTTTCGTGGAGCCCGCAATACCCACTTGTGCGCAGAGGAATGTGCTTTCGCCTACTTCCACATTATGCGCCACTTGCACGAGGTTGTCAATCTTAGCATTGCGGCGAACAACAGTAGAACCCATCATAGCGCGATCAACAGTTGTATTGGCACCAATCTCTACATCGTCTTCAATAATCACATTGCCAATCTGTGGGAGTTTTTGGTTTACACCCTCCGCATCGGGTTCAAAGCCAAAACCATCGCTGCCAATCACCACACCGGCATGAAGGATGCAGTCATTGCCTACCACGCAGTTGTAATAGACTTTCACGCCCGAATATAATATGGTATTATCGCCAATACGCACATTATCACCGATATAGGTATGCGGATAAATTTGCACGCCTTTGCCCAATTGCACATTCTTTCCGATATACGCAAAGGCTCCGATATACGCATCTTCGGGCACAGTAACGCCTTCGCTGATGAAGGATGGTTGCTCAATGCCCTGTTTGGCAGGGTTCATGGCTTTTGCCACGAGAGCAAGCAGTTGCCCCATCGCAGCACGGGCATTCTCCACGCGGATAAGAGTGGCATTCGTTTCGCCGTCAAAAGCGATGGATTCGGTCATCAGTACCACACTGGCACCCGTTTGAGGCAAATGCGGCAGGTACTTAGCATCGCAGAGGAAAGTGAGTTGTCCCTCTTTGGCACTCTCAATAGAGCCCACGTCCCAAACTTGGCGATTGGCATCGCCCGTAATCTTACCGCCAAGAAGTGCGGCTATTTGTTGTGCAGAAAACTTCATATAGTTGAAAGGTTGTTATTTTATTCTAAATAAGTAGCGTTTTTGTGGTTTATAGGTGAGCGTTTCCATGTTGAGCATATCGGAAGCCTCCGCTATATCACGCACCGTGCCATCCTTAAAGAGAATACCGATAGACTCGCCCTTTTCGCTATAGGTATTCGATGTGGAGATATGCTCCACAAAGAAGTATTCTCCTTCCTCAGGGCTGATGCCATAGCGCATAGCATATTCCCGACAAAGTGCATCGCGTTCGGCTGTTGTGAGCGATTGCTCGATAATTTCCCCTTTGAAAAGTTGGCGATTAGTAAACGCTTCGCACAAGATACTAAGCACTTTATCATCGCTATTCGCCCACACCTTAATAGCCGAAAGAAGGTCGGAATCATCTAATTGGGCGTAGGAGGCGATGAGGCGATGAGGCGATGAGGCGATGGGGCGATGGGTAAGGAAATATTGTAGTGCAGGAGAACAAAACAAGGGTTGTCCTTGTGCAGCCAACTGTTTTGCACGCTCAAGAATCTTGATAAGCAATTGTTCCGCAGCCACGCTGGTGTGATGCAGATATACTTGCCAATACATCAGTCGGCGAGCCACGAGGAACTTCTCCACGGAATAGATGCCTTTGACCTCCACTACGAGGTGGTTATCCACCACATTCATCATCTTCAGGATACGTGCACTCGCCACACTACCTTCGGTAACACCGCAGAAGAAAGAGTCGCGGCATAGATAATCGAGGCGATCAACATCCAACTGCGAAGAAATGAGCTGATGAAGGAAATGCTTAGGGTACTTATCCTGAAAAATATCTATCGCCAAAGATAGCAATTGCTCATAGTTTTCCGTTTTCCGTTTTCCGTTTTCACTTCCCACCTTTCCCATTTCACTCTTAATCTCCTGCATCATCATCAGACTGATATCCTCATGCGACATGCCCGAAGGCAACATACCCGCTTCCTCAAACACATGGGAGAAAGGGCCATGCCCAATATCGTGCATAAGGATGGCAGCCATAGCCGCAGTACATTCGTCATCGGTAATCTCCACCCCCTTTTCGCGGAGCGAAATGATGGCCTCGTGCATGAGATGCATTGCACCAAGTGAGTGCAAAAAACGACTATGCATAGCACCTGGATAGACAAAAAAACTCAATCCCAACTGACGAATGCGGTTGAGGCGTTGCATATACGGATGCTGCAAAATGTGAAACAGCACACCATCAGGAATACTGAGAAAGCCAAAAACTGGATCGTTGATAATTTTTCGCGTTTTAGTCATATCAATTTCAAAAATCGAACAATAAGGCATGCAAAGGTAGTCAATTTTTTGTACATACACAAATATCGCATGTAAAAAAAGGATAAAAAATTGTGTATTTGCAAAAAAAGTAGTATCTTTGCAGCGCAATGCGACGTGAAATAGGGTTCATATGGCTATTGTTGAGTTTTTCGCCCATGGTAGTGATGGGTGAGGATTGTGTAGATTCGGTACAATTGCAAGTAACGAGTTCAGACACCTTTTATTTGGCGCGCATGCAGGATATTTATGTATATCCTGAGATGGTGTTTAAGAATAAGAAACAAGAGCGTTTTTATTGGCGCACCGTTCGCGATGTTAAAAAAACCTTGCCCTTTGCCAAAGCATTAGCCAAAGAAATGCAAGTTGCAGATTATCAATTGGCGATGCTGCCAGATGACAAAGCGCGCCGCAAATGGTGGCGGACATACGAGAAATATTTATTTGCTAAATACGAGAAGGATTTTCGTCGTATGACAGCGTCGCAGGGGCAGATGTTAATGAAACTGATGGACCGCGAAAGCGAGAAAACAAGTTATGAAATCATCAAGCACTATCGCGGCAAGGCGAGTGCGAACTTTTGGCAGTTTGTTGCCAAACTCTTCAAGAATGACCTCAAGGAGGGCTACGACGCGGCGGACAAAGACCGCATCGTGGAGCGTGTGATTAACCTTGTAGAGGCAGGGCAGCTTTGAACTTGCGCATGTCGCGGTTGATGACGATAGCCGCAGTAATCACCGACAGACTATCGCTGATAGGCAATGCCCACCATACGCCCCATATAGAGTCCCAACCCAAGGATTGGAAGAGTATGGGCAAGCACAATATCAGTGGGATAAGGAACAATACCTGACGCGTAAGACTGAGGAAAATAGCCTTAGGCGCCATACCGATGGAGGTGTAGAAGTTACCTGTTATCATCGGAAAACCGATCGCGAACATCACGCATAGCATAATGCGAGCAGGCGCAATAGACTGCGCTATCAGCAACTCATCGTGTGTGAAAAGACGGATAAATCCCTCGGGCCAAATCACGCCAAATAGCCACAACACACCCATCACGCAAGTGGCGCAATACACCGACAACTTGAATGCTCTCATCATACGCGCATAGAGGTTTGCGCCGTAATTGTAGCCCACTATAGGTTGCATACCCTGCTGGATACCCATGACAATCATCGAAAAGAAGAACATAAAGCGATTGGTCATACCGAAGGTAGCGATAGCCATATCGCCTCCGTAGCGCTTGAGTTGGTTATTGAGTACAATCACCACAAAACATGCTGCCATGTGCATAAGGAAAGGTGCCATACCAATACCCAATGCGCGCATGGTGATGTCACGCTTCAGACGCCATATACCGCGGTGGAAATAGATAACCTCCTTGGGATTGAGGAAAATGACCATCTGCCCAATCACCGCCACCACTTGCGAAAGCATCGTTGCCAAGGCGGCTCCACGAACACCCATGTCCAAAACAAAGATAAAAATAGGGTCCAGAATAATATTCATCACCACTGCTACGATAGTAGAATACATCGCCACTTTGGGGTGTCCTATCGACCGTAGCATGCTATTAAGACCATAGTAGATATGCGTTAAAATATTACCCCAGAGAATAACCTCCATATAGTCGCGGGCATAGGCGATAGTCACATCGCTGGCACCAAAAGCATACAGAATAGGATCCAGCCAATACAACCCCACTGACATCACTAATGCTCCTAAAATCACATTCAGAAGTACCACATTAGCCAGTACATCGTTGGCGGAGCGATAGTCTTTTTCGCCTAATTTGATAGCCACCAACGAACTAGCTCCCACACCCACCAAACTACCAAATGCCGCACATATATCCATAAAAGGTTTCGCCACGGTCAAACCCGATAATGCCATTGCCCCCACGCCATGACCGATGAAGATAGAGTCCACCATGTTGTATAGCGAACTGGCTGTCATGGCGATGATACCAGGCAGAGCATATTTGAGCAGTAGCCCACGGATAGGTTGTGTGCCTAATTCAGTTATCTTAGGTGCTGACATATTGATTCAAACATTTGTGCGGCAGGGTGACCATCTTGCAACGAGATGGGGGTGCCTTCATCGCCACCTTCGCGGATAGACTGTACGAGTGGCACTTGCCCAAGCAATGGGATATTCAATTCTTCTGCCAACTGCTTGCCACCATCTTTACCAAAAATATAGTATCGATTATTGGGCAACTCTGCGGGGGTGAACCATGCCATATTTTCTATTAATCCCAATACAGGGACATTGATTTTCTCATTGCGGAACATATCCACTCCTTTGCGCGCATCCACCAACGCCACGGATTGCGGAGTCGTCACCACGATGGCTCCTGTCAGCTGCAAGTGTTGTACCAACGTGAGATGAATATCGCTTGTGCCTGGAGGCAAGTCAATAAGAAAATAGTCCAACTCTCCCCAATTGGCATCTTGAATCAGTTGTTTGATAGCATTGCTTGCCATGCCTCCGCGCCATACGACTGCCTGCTGAGGGTCAACGAAGAAACCTATCGACAACATCTTCACCCCATACTGCTCAATCGGCTCTATTAGATTGCGACCGTGAACAGGCGTTGATACGGGGCGGCAACCTTCCGTATGAAACATTTTTGGGATGGAAGGACCGTGAATATCCGCATCCAACAATCCCACTCTATAACCCATCTTCGCCAAGGAAATGGCTATGTTGGCTGCAACGGTCGATTTGCCCACTCCACCTTTACCCGAATGAATCGCTATCACACGCGCAGCGCGGAGATTTTCCACCGAGTCGGCTTTCGGAGCCAAATTTTGCTTAATGAATTTCGTATGAATATGCACCGACACATTCTCATCCACATACGTGTGAATGGCTGTTTCAGCGGCTTTGATTACTGATTTAAGGAAGGGGTCGTTATCTTTTTCGAATATCAACGAGAACGACACTTCCATGCCAGATATGCGAATGTCATCTTCCAACATTCCGTCTTCTATCAAGTTCTTACCCGTGCCTGGGTAACGAACATGCTGCAATGCATTAATTATTTGTTGAGGATACATAATTTCTTCCGTATGAGCGATAACTATCTTTTTCTATTTCTATGTCTGGTTCAACGAGCGATGGTTCGGATGGCAGTTGCCAAGCGATATATTTGATGGTCATTCCGCGATCAAGCCACTGATGTTCATAATGTGTCTGCAATGCCCGCGCCTCATCACCTTCTCGCCCCATCGCCTCATCGCCATACAAATCCCCTGTGTCCACCAATAGCGGATATTTATTCTCTTTCACCATCGCTTGCGTATAGGTATAGAGGAATGGGCTATCCGTTTTGAGGTGAATGACGCCGTTGGGTTTGAGCAATTGGCGATAGCGTGCCATGAAATACGTGGACGTGAGTCGTTTGGTCGCTTTTTTCATTTGCGGGTCGGGGAAAGTAATCCATATCTCATCCACCTCATCGGGCGCGAAGAAATGCACTAGCATTTCGATATTCGTGCGCAAAAACGCCACATTCTGCATTCCTGCCAACTCGGCTTGTTTGGCTCCTGCCCACATGCGTGCACCTTTAATATCGATTCCGATATAATTTTTGTTAGGATTTTGCTGAGCCAATCCCACGGTATATTCGCCCCTACCGCAACCTAATTCGAGCACAATAGGGTTGTTGTTATGAAAATATTGCTCCCGCCAATGGCCTGCCATGGCTGTTACGGGACTATCTTCCACCACTTCGCGTGCTCCGCATTGAAACACATTGTGGAAGGTTTCCATTTCTGCAAATTTGCGTAATTTATTTTTTCCCATATAATAATCTAACTTTTCAGCTTTCCGTTTTCACCTCACCACTTCCACTCCTACATCCTCTATGCCTTGCAGCCATTCCGAGCGCATACCTTGTTTAATCACAAGTTTATATTCTCCTGTACGCGGAAAGGTGTGAGAAGGATAGTAGAGCAGCGGCATCGTGTATGTACTAATCCCTGCCCCTTGCCATCTACCATATTCATCGGCTAAAAAACACTCGATGGTATCGCTGTGCAATAGCATATTGCCATACCATTCTTCCGTAAAAAACCACAGATTTTGATACGGGTATTGTGTACTATGCCTCACAATCAATTGCACCTCATAACTCGCTACCGAATCAGCTATAGCGAAAGTGTATTCCAATGCCGAATCGCAATGCCAACCTTCGAGGGGAAGCGATTGAAACTGCTTGTACACAATCTCTCTGCCGCACGATACAAGCATGACACATAACAAGAAGAGTGGTATCAGTCGTTTCATTGTTTGCGCGGTTTTTTAGGATGCTTGGGAGAAGACTTACCTGAAGGATGATTCTCTACACCATGATTTTTGTTCTTGCGCTTTTTATCAAAACGGGTTAAATCATCTTGACCTACCACATTCTGATAATCCGCTTCCACCACATCCATGCTAGATTGCTTACCTCCTAAGGTCACGGGTTTCTCGCCTCTTTTGTTCATCTCAATGATATTCTTCGCTTGTGCCACAGAAATCACTTGCAAGTTCACAGGGCGATGGCTATCGGTTGAGTAGGTTATTTCTCCTTTCAATGGGTCGGAAGAGAAGAAATAATACGTCGCATCTTGCGTTTCCAAATGCTGATGACGGGAGGGCAGTTTTTTCACTGCTTCATCATAAATCGGCATCTCGTAGTTCAAACAGCACTTCAACTTCGCGCACTGTCCTGCCAACTTCTGCGGATTGGGAGAGAGGTTTTGCACACGAGCCGTGTTCGTGCCTACGGACGTAAACTGCGTCATCCATGTCGAACAGCACAACTCCCTACCGCAAGGACCTGTACCACCTATACGACCTGCTTCTTGGCGGGCACCAATCTGCTTCATCTCAATGCGAACACGAAACGTCTCCGCGTACACTTTTATCAACTGACGGAAGTCCACGCGACCTTCGGCTATGTAGTAGAATATCGCTTTGCTACCATCGCCTTGATATTCCACATCACCGATTTTCATCTCCAATCCCAGGGATTTTGCCAATTGGCGGGCTTTGATCATCGTCTCTTGCTCTTTCGCATGAGCTTCTGATGCGCGTTGATGGTCATTATCGTTCGCCAAACGAAGGATGTTGCGTATCTCATATCGTTCGGTGTTGATATGACTTTTCTTTATCTGCAAGGGAACTAACCTACCTACCAACGTCACTTCACCCATGTCATAACCAGGGTTCGCTTCCACGATGACCACCATACCTTTTTCCAATGGCAGATGATCGGGATTGTGGTAATAACCTTTGCGGGTATTTTTAAACTGCACTTCCACAAGGTCACTCTCATCGCCTGTATAGGGCACATCGCCCAGCCAATCCACTACAGGCAACATATGGTATGAATTGCGCTTACACGCCTTCTCCGTGATTTGACACGTACCATTTTCTATAATAAAATCTTCTTTCATATATTTTACTTTTCCATTTGCCGTGGCACAATGTTGGTGCCACGGAATGTTGTCTATGTTGTCGTCTTAATATCGCCCCATCGCCTCATCGCCCTATCGCCTCATCGCCTTACTTCACCAACACAATCACCTGCAAGCACAAGTCAAAAAACACAATCTTCGCATTGCCATTTTGCGCTATCTGTACCTCTGCTTTGCTCAGCTCATTCATCAGCTTCTCCACATTACCCTCATGAACAAACCGCGCGAACTTCGTGGAAAAATTACGCTCCGACTCCGTCTGAAAATTCATCTCTGGCCGCTGAAAATTGTATATGAAATTCTCACGAATCTGCTTTTGGGCATATTGCAAAAACGCTTTCTGATGCTCACGCCCCTCATCACTCATCGCCAAACTCCATTGACGTAACTGCTGCAACGCTCCGTAATCCTTCTTGTGACCTACCAACCACGCATTGCGCATCAACGACATAAAATCCTCCAAAAACGGCTCACTCCCCTCGCGGTGCAGCATCCTCCGCAAGGCAGAAACATAACTCCCATCCGACACATGAACAATATCCTCCACCGACGATGAAGATAGACTACTGTCATAACTACGTATCGCTGCCGACATCGCCGATGCACATATACGTGGCACACGCACCTCCTGAGTCCGAGACACTATCGTCGATAACAGCAACTCTGGATGCTCACTAATAAGCAAAAACAACGTCTTCTCGGGTGGCTCCTCTAATAACTTCAGCAGCTTATTCGAACAGGAGATATTCATCTTTTCTGGCAACCAAATTATCATCACCTTATATCCTCCAGAAAAACTCTTTAACGACAACTTACGCAATATCTCACTGCTCTCCTTCTCGTATATCACACCCTGCTTATTCTCCACTCCTATCGCACGATACCAATCATCCAAATCAAAATACGGCTGCTGCAATACCAACTCCCGCCATGAACGCATAAATCCATCACACACATCGCTGCTATCCGTCTTCACTATCGGAAAAGCAAAATGCAAATCTGGATGCTGCAACTGCTCATACTGCCTACACGTCGCACATACACCACAACTGTCCTCATCCGTACGATGAGCACAAGCCACATACTGAGCATAGGCCAACGCCAATGGCAATTTACCCACACCACTTGCACCTGTAAACAACTGAGCATGGGCAATTCTACCTTCTTGCACAGCCTGACGCAGCTGATTTTTCACTTCTTCTTGACCTATTACATCCCTAAATCGCATCCTTACTTATCAAAAATTGCATTTGTATTTGCCATGTATTTTTCCGACTGCAAAAGTACTATTTTTTTTTAACATACACAACACTTCGACTCTTTTTTTTTTGTGAAAGTGTGAAAGTGTGAAAGTTGAATTGTTAAAGATTATTAATTTATGTAGATGTAACAAGCGCATGTAATCAGCGTTTTTGAGATTAATTTATACTATGTCTATCTACCCGCCTAAATATGGCTTAAAAACACCCTCTCTTTTTCCAAAATATGCATTTTTTTTGATTTTTTTTATCGAATAATTGATATATGCGCGCATATATCAATTATTTTTTGTACCTTTGCACCAGTTTTCAAAGAGAACATACATATTAGCATATTTGATATTTTAAAAGTTATTATTTGCCACTACCACTCGTGATGAGCCGTAGTGGTTTTCTCTATTTTTAATATTTTTATTCAAAAAATTCAAAAAAATTTTGCCAACTCAAAAAAAAATACTACCTTTGCACGCTTTTTCGAGTAAAAAGCATACCATTATTATTAACCCGGGCATGCAACTCGTGTAGTTGTAGTCCATAAATTTTAAAAACTAAATGGCAACAAAAATTCGTTTGGCTCGTCATGGTCACAAAGACTACGCTTACTACCACATCGTAGTAGCAGACAGCCGCTCGCCACGTGATGGCAAAATTATTGAGCGTATCGGCTCTTACAACCCTAACAACAACCCTGCTAAAGTCGATCTTAAATTTGACCGCGCTTTGTATTGGGTTAACGTTGGCGCACAACCTACCGACACTGTTCGCAACATCCTTTCAGCTGAAGGTGTGATGCTCATGAAGCACTTGAACGGCGGCGTAGCTAAAGGTGCCTTCACTGCGGAAGAAGCACAAAAACGCTTCGACGCGTGGAAAGCACAAAAAGACGCTAAATTGGGTAAAATCAGCCAAGCTGAAGCTGAGAAAAAAGCTGCTGTAGCAAAGGCTCTCCTCGCGCAAGAGGTAGAAACCAACAAGGCAAAAGCTGCAGAAGTCGCTAAAAAGCGTCAAGAAGCTGCTGACGCATTGGCTGCTGCCGCTGTAGAAGCTGCACAAGAGGCTGCCGCTGCTGAAGCTGCTGCTGAATAATTTGCGCTAATACACGCCTAAAAGAGTTCAAAACATCGTTTTGGACTCTTTTCTTTTTTATAACTACACAAAAAATAACTCAAAATCTTGCATAAACGCAAAAATTGTAGTACCTTTGCACTCCAAAGAGATGGATTATGATCACACTGATTATCGTTTGTGCACTATTATTGCTTTTCAGCATACTCTTTTGTCGGCGGCGTTGGTATGCTCCAACCTTGCTGCTGACTGCTATATGGCTTTTGAGTATCGCCTTTTATGCAAAGATTGACCACGGACTACATCCTTTGACCCACCAAACAACCACAATACTCATCATTTGGCTCGTAGCATTTTGCTTATCCGCTTGGACAATGCAGTCCGTGTATATCAAACCTTTTTTTAAGGACATTCACCCCAACCCCACCATTCGAGAAGCATATTTCTATCTCACTCTATGCACCCTGCCCATCATGATTTTCGAAATGATTTGGGTCATGCAGCATAGTGGAGGCAACCTCTTTAGCGCGCTGCGCGATGCAAATGTATCAGGAGTGCAAGGCATACGAACAACGGGATTCTTCGTTATTTTTTGGATAGTAAGTTATATATTGGAGTTGCAAGTTGCCACGCGCGAACGCTACGGAAGAGTGATTGTGCTATTTGCCGTGAATCTCTTTTATGCTTTTCTATCCATGGGAAAGATGAATTTTATGATTCTTTTTTTGGCCACAGCCATCATCCTTTCTAAACGCCAATTGATACGTGTCCCGCATTTAGCCATCGGATGCATCGTGCTGCTTTTCACTTTTGTCGGCATACAAAAAATGCGCGGCTCATACACCAATCCTTCGCACTTCACTGCACTGTACTTCACCAGCAGTTTGGCTAATCTCAATACCAACACCCAACCACAATCTTCGGAGCATTGGGGGGAGAATACGTTTCGGCTATACTATGCCATAAAAGCAAAAATCGATGGAGGAAGAACCCAACCCATCAACCCTGTTTTGGATTTCAAGCGCGTAGAAGTGGGCGAACATGTCTTTGGCTCGAACACATACACCGCACTCTATCCTTTTTACAAAGATTTTGGTAAGACGGGGGTCGTGATATTCGCCATTCTGTTAGGTACTATCTTCGGTTATCTCTTTAAGGCAGCGGAAGATGGCAGCGAGTGTGCGATGGTCTTGTATGCCATATTAGCGGGTGTAATCGTCATGCAAATCATTGGCGATACGTTTTTCACCGTCTTATCGCAAAACATCCAATACCTCATTGCGGTTATCCTGCCGTATTTACCTCTATCAAAACGCACAACCAAATGATTGACATATTGTTAGCAACATATAACGGTGAAGACTTTGTGGAAGAGCAAGTACGCAGTATCATGGCGCAGACTTTTTCGCAGTGGCGATTATTGGTGCACGACGATGGCTCCACAGATAATACCATAGCGATTATCCAATCGTTGGCTACGGAAGATTCCCGCATCGTGCTATTGCAAGATAACGCGCAGCATTTAGGAGTGGCGAAGCATTTTATTCATATGCTACAATATGCACAAGCCGATTATTGTATGTTTTGCGACCAAGACGACCGATGGCTGCCCAATAAAGTGGAAAAACTATACAACGCTATTTGCGGCACAAAACAAGATATCCCGCAAGTGGTGTACTCTAACGCCTATTTATGGAGTCCTTCGCGCGGGATTATTGCGCAGAAAAACACGCTCACTTTCCCTACCACACTACAGCAAGCCCTCTTCCTCAATACGGGCATACAGGGCTCCGCTGCCATCTTCAATCGTGCCATGTGCACATATTTGCGCTATCCACTATCGCATTATGCCATGCACGACCATGTGCTATTATTGGCAGGAATATGTTTTGGGGAGGTGCACTATTTGCATGAACCATTGATGTACTATCGCCAGCATGCCAATAATCTAACGGGCAATGCACCTGGTAGTATCACCAAAAAGATGGCACTCATGTGGCAGAATCGCCATGTGCCATTGGTCAGCCGATTGCATTTAGAAGGGTTGCAGGCATTTTACAACCAGTTTCAGCAGCAATTATCTGCCAAAGACAATTGCCTCATACAACAGTTCTTGCAACTGCCCAACAAGCCTTTCCTAGCGCGAGTACAATGTATCATTCGCCATCGTTTTCAACTCTTTGACTCTACGTTCTTGCTGCTCATCAAGCATTGTATTCGGAAATACATTGCACCATCCTCCAACCCGCACATGCTTTTAGACGGTACGGCTATCTCGCAGCATATGGATGGATTATCGCAATATATTCTCAATGTCCTTTTGCATTGGCAATCTGCTGATAATACCCAATACACCCTCCTTCTCCGTCCAAACCAATGCCCACAACACTATCTGAAAGCATTTGAGCAGAAGAATTGGAAAATTGATTTTGTGAATATCCCCCCTATTGGGCCATTACGAGATTGGCACTTTGCACGTTATCTGCGGAAGCATCCTGCATTTACGGCGGCATTTATCCCAAGCAACCAATTTCCTTTAGCATTGCATTTGCCCACTCTGTATGTGATCCATGACCTCATTTATGAGCAGTTTCCTGAGCAGTTAGGGCATATGCGATACCTTAAACGATGGTATCTGCGATACGTGACATCGGTCGGATTGCACCGAGCCAAACACGTGGTAGCCGTCTCGCAATTCACAAAAAACGAGGTATTGCGCTATCAGGGCAACGATTATGCAAACAAGATTACAGTCATATACGAGGGATGGGAACATCTTTTGCGTATGGAAAAACTACCCAATATCCCACCTGCCAACCTACCTTTTGAGCATTATATCTTGTACGTGGGCAGTTCACGTGGACACAAGAATTGGAAACGACTCATACAAGCCATTCACTCCTGCTACAACTCCTTACCCAATGGATGGGGGTTTGTCTTTGTGGGCAATCCCAACATGCTGGCGAAGAAGGAACAAAAACTTATCCAACAAATCAACCAACATAGGCAGACTATCCTTCTTGCCGAATGGCAGGGAGAGCAAGCATTGGCAAATTTTTTCCGCCATGCTGCTGCATTGATTTTCCCATCGCTAAGTGAGGGGTTTGGTATTCCTATTTTAGAAGCATACTTCTACCGTTTACCGCTATTAGCAAGCAATCAAGCATCCCTACCAGAAGTCGCACAAGATGCTGCCATTTACTTTAACCCATATGATGTGGAGGATATAAAAAACACTATCTTACAGTTTGTTTCGCACCCAAACAACCATATGCCACTCATTGAACGACAAACAAAACAATTAGCCAAATATAGTTGGAAAAACACCAGCAAACAACTATCTCAATTATTACAACCCTAAAATAACAATATCATGTCTAAAATCGCTTTTGTTGGAAATAGTTTGCAAACCATGTGCAATTTTCGATTAGGTGTACTTAACGCCTTGTCGCAGTTAGGGCATGAGATGGTAGTCATTGCCCCGCAAGATTGCGATTTATTCATATTGCATAACACTGCTATTCGGTTCATTCCCATAGAGATGGACTGCAAAGGCATGAATCCTTTCCATGATCTGCAACTCACACATCGTTTGCGAAGAATCTATCGCAAAGAGCAGTTTGATATGATTTTTCATTATACCATCAAACCCGTAGTATATGGTGGATGGGCAGCGGCAGGATGTCATATCGCTCATATTGCGGTTATCACGGGATTAGGATACACATTCTTGCGCAAAGGATGGATTAATCGAATTGCCAAATGCCTCTATCGCTCCGCATTGCGAAACGCACAAGAGGTGTGGTTCCTCAATCAAGACGATAAAACGCTCTTTGTCGAGCAGAATATTGTCGCATCGTTTAAGACGCGCGTTATCTATGGAGAAGGGGTGAATACCGATTTCTACCAATCCACCAATCCGCCTACACAACCATTCACCTTCCTTTTTGTCGGACGTGTTTTGTGGGATAAAGGCATTGGCGAATTTGTCGAAGCGGCTGAAGCTGTGAAAAAGCAATATCCGCATGTACAATTCCATATCTTAGGGCAATTGGGCGCAAGCAACCCCGCTTGTGTCACTGCCCAGCAGATGGAGGAATGGGAGAAAAGAAAGATTATTAAGTATGTCGGGGAAACAGATAATGTACGACCTTTTCTATCCAATGCGAGTTGCATCGTGCTGCCATCATATCGTGAAGGCGTGTCGCGCGTACTGTTAGAAGCCGCTTCTATGAAACGACCGATGATTGCAACCAATGTGCCTGGATGCAAGGAGATTGTGACCGATGGTGAGAATGGATTTTTGTGCGAACCGCAAGATGTCACAGGACTCGCTGCATGTATGATGCACATGCTTTCGCTCAGCGAAAACGAAAGAATCACTTTTGGAGAAAATGCAAGAAAAAAAGTCTGCCTGCACTACGACGAAAAAAAAATCATCCAACGCTACGCTAATTTCCTATAATCCACTTATCCACCAAACACCAAATACCATCCCCTATGCTCAACATTTCTATTGTACTATATCATCCCGATTGGAATCAGGTTAATGAATTAACCCGCAGTTTATTAGCATATCCTCATGTGCACCGCATTTATTGGATAGACAACTCCCCCAACCCCCAATCCCCAATACCCAATAGCGAAGCGTCCCATAGCGAAGCGTCCCATACCCAATATCCAATATCCAATAGCGAAGCGTCCATCACTTACCTCCCCAACCCAAAAAACATTGGCTATGGCGCAGCGCATAATATAGCAATACGAGAAAGCATTTACGACGACATACCTTTTCACCTCGTCATCAATCCCGATATTATCATTGCACCTGACACATTAGAGATACTGATGAATTTTATACAACAACATCCACAAGTGGGATGCGTATCACCCAAAGTGATATACCCTAACGGCGAATTGCAATACCTGTGCAAATTGCTGCCTACACCATTGGACGTCTTCGGAAGACGATTCTTACCAAAAGCTTGGATGAAAAAAAGAAACGAACGATACGAACTCAGACAATCAGGATACAATCAACCTATGAACATACCATACCTCAGCGGATGTTTTATGCTACTCAGAACCAGTGCACTGCAAAAAGTAAAACTCTTTGATGAACGATTCTTTATGTACCCTGAAGATGTGGACCTTACACGAAGACTACACCAGCAATACCTCACTGTCTTCTATCCACAAACCACCATCGTCCACAACCATGCCAAACAATCATACCACAGCATACGCATGCTGTGGATACATGCCACAAATATGTGCAAGTATTTCAATAAATGGGGATGGTTCTGCGATCAAGAAAGAAAACGAATCAACCAAAATACAATAAAACAATACCTCACATAATTACTCCACCATACACCCTCCACTATACACCACACACACAATTACTCCACTCCTGCCGCTACGGCGCGGTAGGCATGAAGACTAAGGTTATCGCTCACAATCTTCAGCGAAGATACATGAGCAAAACCCATGCCTGCTATATAAGCCAACTCCATATCGAAGACGCAGTCCACATAATCCGATTGAAGCACAAAATCGGTATTACTATAGCATACTGCCGAAACACTTTTCGCAGCATCTTGCACATAATCGGCAGGTAGCAACTCCAGCAGTAGTCGGGGCTCTGAATAAGATACATTCGGGTGATTCAACTTCACCTCTTCTACTATAACTGCCGAACCAATAGCAAAATTAGAACTCCCCGCATAGCCGATATTCAGCAATACAGCATCCTGAGGAAGGGCACGAAGCGATTGCAGTACATTCAGCGCACCTACACCTGTAACGATAACATCCCATAATATACCATCTGGCGTTTGCCATTGCTCACCTACCCATGTCCCACGCAAATATTGAGCAATGAGTTTCTTCTCACCAATAAAATCGCCCGCTTCGGCTATAACAATAAAATGCTTCATAATCTTATTCTTAATCTAATGCTTAATTATTCATAATCTTATTCTTTCTTATTCATAATCTAATATTTTCCAACGACCATTTACTTAATTTCGAAAGCCATGTCATTTCCAACTGCAAAAGTACTGCTTTTTTCCCAAACCAACAAGAGGAAAGCAGCGTTTTCTAAAAAATATACAAAAAATATGCGCAAACGTTGTGTATTTGCAAAAAAAATACTACCTTTGCACGCTAAATAATTAGTTAGCGAAAAACAATTGATAATATGATTTACAAAATTACGTTTTCATGCGATGAAGTTGATGACTTCCGTCGCGTGTTCGAAGTTGATAGTGATGCCACATTTTTAGAACTGCACCAAGCTATCCTCAAAAGTGCAAACTACCCAGATGACCAAATGACTTCTTTTTTCATGTGCAATGACCGTTGGGAAAAAGAGCAAGAAGTCACACTCGTGGAAATGGGCAGCAGTTTCGAATATGACAATATGGTAATGGAAAATACACGACTCAGCGACTTGTTCGAAGAACGAGGACAACGACTTATCTATATCTTCGACCCAATGTTCGAACGATATTTCTTCGGATGCGTTTCTGACATTATGCCTGGCATGTGCAGCGGAGTAAAATGCGTAGAAACCGCTGGCAGCGCACCTAAGCAATTGCAAACCATCGACCCTATCGATGCCAAAACTAAAAATACAACCAACGATTGGGAAATCGATGATGATTTCTATGGCGATAGCCAATACGATGACGGAGACCTCGATTTTGAAAGTTATCAAGATTTGAGCTTTGACGACGGTTCGATGTTCTAAATCACACCGCGTGAATAAACTTATTGTCGTCATAGGACCTACTGGCGTAGGAAAAACTGCACACGCTATTGAACTCGCCAAAAAACTTGATTGCCCTATCATTAGTGCCGACTCACGGCAAATTTACTACGATTTGCCCATAGGAACCGCAGCACCCACTGAGGAAGAGCAGCTGCAAGCAAAACATTATTTGGTCGGTTTCAAAGCACTACAAGAAAACTACAATGCAGGGCAATTTGCCAGAGATGCTAACCTACTGCTTGACCAACTCTTTCAACTGCACAATACAGTCGTGGTCGTCGGAGGAAGTATGATGTATATCGATGCACTATGCAAGGGATTAGATGATATTCCCGAAGTGCCAACGAACATCAGACTAAAGGTACAACAGGCATACAAAGAGCATGGACTAGAGTGGCTGCAAAAGCAAGTGCAAGAATTAGACCCTGCCTATTGGCAAGAAGTGGACAAAAAAAACCCACAGCGATTAATGCACTGCTTAGAGATTTGCTATGCCACACAAAAGCCTTTCTCCTATTTTCGCAAAAAACGATTGAACCCAAAACAAACACAAACGAATCGAGAAATTGAATATGTTCTCATCAACAAACCAAGAGAGGAACTATACCAGCGCATCAACAATCGGGTTGATAAGATGATACAGGATGGATTGCTGCAAGAAGCAAAAAGAGCTTTTGATATACTCAACATCCCTCTAGATGCACAAACCCCTTGGGAAAATTTGCAATTGCCCAATAGCATCAATACGGTTGGATACAAAGAGTTGTTGCGCTATTTCCGAGGAGAATGGACACTCGAAAAAGCCGTGGAAATGATTAAACAAAATAGCAGACACTATGCCAAAAGACAAATGACATGGTGGAGAGCTAAAGAACGAAAATAAGATTTTTGAATATGAGAAAAATTACTATAATATGCATGACATTCGCAATGATTATTGCTGGATGCAAAAGAGTAGATGTCGATTTCACTTTTTCACCTGAAGCACCAAAAGCAGGACAACCAGTGAAATTTAATAACCTAAGTAGCGAGGGAGAAAGCTGGAATTGGGATTTTGGCGACCATGTGGAAAGTGTACTCAAAAACCCTACACACACCTTCACCAAGCCTGGTACATATTTGGTTACGCTTGTGGTTGATAGTGCCAAATACAATACCTGCACACACGAGGTAACCGTGTATGACACTGTGCCTACTTTTGTTGCCTCCACCGATTCGATTTGCCATTACACGGATGTAGTACTTTCTGCCAATGTGTATAATCCTTACGGATATGCACTCACCTATGCATGGAACTTGCCTGATAATTGTGTCCTCACTGCGGGAACTCTAAACGATAAATCCATCATGGTATATTTCAAGGAATATAGCAAAAGCAAAACCGATAGCGTATCCATAAGTATTACTATTACACAAAATGGCAAAACCTATAACCGCAATCGCAGTTTCTATATCCATCAAACCAAGGCTCCTTCTATCTTGATGATGATGAAAAACTACACCGTAAAACGACAACATATCATCAATGGCTATTTGGATGAACCCAAAGATGGAGATGGTGAGGATGTCCATATGTTTGAGATTACCAATGACACCATTGTTACTTTCAACGATTCTATTTTCTATGCAAGCAAAATGGGGCATATTTTCCCTAATTACGCTGTCAAACGCATGCAATTGGATGCCGTTGCACAGAAATGGTATATCACCACTTCAGAGGGATTATTGGTAGCTAATTTTAGTGGACAAAATATTACTACCATTGATGCTGACGCCACAGGAGCTCTGTATGTGGATGCGTTTCGCAATCTGCTCTTTTGGGCGACGCCTGAAGGACTGAAAGCCATGCCACTTATCAAAAGCAAAAACAATCAGTTTGCTACCACACCAGTATTGTATAATAATCTCAGCGACATTGACCGCATTGTAGTCAATAATAAGTATAAATAACCATCATGCAGCCTCAATACATTTTCGAAACCAGTTGGGAGGTATGCAATCGTGTAGGCGGCATTTATGCTGTCTTATCTACGCGTGCGGCCTCTATGCAAGCAGAGCATAAAGACAAAGTCATATTTTTCGGTCCAGATTTCGGAGAACATTCCAACCTCACTTTCAAGGAGAGCAAGACCATTCTCAAAGGTTGGCGTCCTAAAGGTGTACGCGTAGGGCGTTGGCAAGTGCCAGGCAAACCGATAGCCGTGCTCCTCAAATGGGATGAACTGTGGGCAGAGAAAGACCAAATCTTCGGACATATGTGGGAGAAATACGGTGTGCAGAGCCATGCTGCCTATGGCGATTATGATGAGAGTTGCCTTTTTGCTTATGCGGTAGGAAAGGTGGCTGAGAGCTTATACCGCCATCTCGATATGCCTACTACGGTCATGCATTGCAACGAGTGGCAAACTGCTTTTACGATTCTCTATTTGCGCGAACATTGTCCCGCTATCGGTACACTCTTCACCACACATGCTACAAGCATTGGTCGCAGTATTGCAGGCAATGGCAAACCGCTATATGACTGCTTTGATGGCTTTCAAGGCGACCAGATGGCTCAAGAACTCAATATGGTCAGCAAACACTCTGCCGAGAAAAAAGCAGCACATTACGCCGATTGTTTTACCACAGTCAGTCATATCACAGCTCGTGAGTGTAAGCAACTGCTTGATAAACCTGTAGATATTGTTACACCAAATGGCTTTGAACAGGGCTTTGTTCCGCAAGGAAAAGAATTTGACGCTGCACGCAAGCGTGCACGTAACACCTTAATATCTCTTGCACGCGCAAAGGGTATTGATGCACAATCCACCGATATGCTCATCGGCACAGCAGGCCGATTCGAATGGAAAAACAAAGGCATTGATGTCTTCCTCGAATCCCTCACCCGCTTAGGAAACAACGCAACACAACACTACACCACTCTACACAACACCACACCATCCCCTAGCGAAGCCATCGCCCCATCGCCTCATCGCCTCATCGCTCCATCGCCTCATCGCCTCATCGCCCCATCGCCTAAAAAAATCATCGCCTTCGTCATGATTCCATACCTTGACCGTGAGGACTTCACTGTCGGCAATGTCCATGTAATTTTTGTGCCCACATATCTCAATGGTAATGACGGTGTATTAAACTTGCCTTATTACGATTTATTGATTGGTTTGGATTTGACTATCTTCCCAAGTTATTACGAGCCATGGGGCTACACGCCATTGGAGAGCATGGCTTTTCATGTGCCTACCATTACTACCAGTTTGAGTGGTTATGGCGTATGGTGTGAGGAGCAGGGTTGCACTACGATTGACAAGGGTGTAGCAGTTATTTATCGTAACGATAGCAATACGGATGATGTCATCAATCATATTGTCAATACGATTGAGTATTATCTTTCTCTTCCCCCACGCAAGGTATCCGCAGCTCGCAAGTCAGCAGTAGCGTTAGCATTGCAAGCCGAATGGAAGAATTTCTTCACCTACTACCGCAATGCCTATGCTATCGCCTTGAAGAAATCCCTTGCTCGCCAATAAAGATAATACTGCTTGTCACTTTGCATGCCATCAGTTACCTTCTTAACGATAACTTCGCATTGCTCACTTAAGAGTTGTTGAAAAGATGTGTTGCTCATAATATTCATAAATATTTTCGTTTTTCGTTGCAAAGGTACACTTTTTTATGCAGATATGCAAATCCTTTGATGATAGTGTTTAAAACAAGTCTTCAGGTGATAATAATAGGAACTGTTCTAACGATATACCAGCTCCGCCTACAACAATGCTATGTTTAGGATGGAACGAGTCCGCAAAAGTGTGGATACCTTGATTGTCTGTTAGCTTACCACTTTTGACTTCAATCGCCACCACTTCATCTAAACCACGTTGAATAACAAAATCTACCTCATCATTACCGTCACGCCAATAAAATACTTGATAATCATGTTCTTCTGCCCAATTCATTAGATGTGCACCTACGGCACTCTCTACCCAACGCCCCCAACGCGCACTATCCAACTGCTCCGCCATAAAGCCATGACCTGCATAAGTGGATAACAAAGCATTGTTATATACTTGAAACTTAGGGATGGATGAGACTTGACGAATAGGAGCATGAGCAAACTTTTGCAATCCACCCAGCAGTTCCGCTTCGCCCAAGACTTTGAGGTAATTGGCTAAAGTGGTTGTGTTGCCTGCATCTTGCAGTTGTCCAAGCAGTTTGTTATATGCCACAATCTCTGCACTATATGTAGAGCCGATACGGAAAAGTTGACTCAGCAATGCAGGCTTGTGAATGCGTTTGGTCATCAGTACATCCTTCTCTATAGCAGGATCTACAATAGACTGCAAGATATATCGTTTCCAACGCGCCTCGTTGTGAATCAAATTAGCACTACCTGGATAGCCACCAAAATAGATATACTCTTCCAATGTAAATCCAAATGCCTCTTGCATTTCAGTAAAGCTCCAGTGAGGCATACGAATCAACTCATAACGCCCTGCCAAACTTTCGGTTAGACCATCTTTGATGAGCAGGCGGCTGCTACCTAACAAGATAACCTTCAGGTTGAGACCGCTCCAAGTGTCCGCATCCCACTCACGCTTCACATATTCGCTCCAGTTCTTGAGTTTTTGTATCTCATCTATAATCAAGATGTGTTCTTCTTGTTTTAGAAGACGCATTTGCTGACGAACATCTGCCCATTGTTTGGATATCCATTGGGGATTATTCTCATCAATGGTATCCGCATTTAATGAAGTGACAGGTACAGTGCATCTTTCGACAAATTGTTTGACCAAAGTAGTCTTGCCAACCTGTCGTGTCCCCGCCAATACTTGAATGAATTGGCGTGGTTCTTGCATGCGTTCTTGCAAGGTAATCAGTTGCTTACGGATAATCATAGTTTGGTATATTTACTCAATATTTGCTGATAATTTACTCAATTTTATTTTTGATTTTACTCAATTTTAGCCGCAAAGGTACTGCTTTTTTTGCAAATATGCAAGAAAAATCGCTTTGGCAGTGATTTTTTTTACTAATTTTCTTGCGGGCGGAACCGCAAGGCTAGACAGGTAGTGGTGGGTAGATAGTCGCAATAGGAGTACTAGCAGCACTAGAGGCTCGAATGAGATTTGAGAGGAAGGGATGAATTATTTGTAGTTATAGTCGCTATTTATAAACTTGACTACGAAAATATGCGGCATGCATGCCAGTATGGTTGGTTGCCATATCCAATGTAAAGTCTTTATCCCAGCCTTTTTTAGCAACTATCTCTTGGATATTTTTTTCTATCTTTTGATGGATAGCATAGAGCTCTTCTATGGCAATATCGTAATTATACCCCTCAAATGGTATGCTTATCGTTTCTTGCTGTAGGCTATCCCTCCCTATTACTATGCTTTGCTTCAGTACATACTCTTCCGTTATGGTTGGATTTGGTTCGTTTTGTATCGTTGATTGATGTACCCAATATTCCAGTATGATGTCATCTGCTGTAGGATAGACATACACCATCGAATGAATATGCGAGTGTTTAGCCCAGTTAAGTAAGCAATGTTTTGAGCGGTTAATCACCACCCTCGCGGTATGAGATGTAGTATGGCTTTGCAAGTCCATACCCAAAGGACTCATACGCAACAGTCCTTCTGCTACGAGTTGTGGAGTGCGTTTGCTTTTGGCTTCGCGGCGATACTCCACACGATTCGAAGGAGTAAATGGATAAAAACGGTCAGGCTGAACGACTGCAAAACATGCGATAGTACTTCTCTCGTTATGCAAGAGAAATCGATGTTCAAATGATACTATTCTATGTTTTAAGATTTCGTTCATACTTTTTGCTACAAATATACTTTACATGTAACTTTTGTGGTTGCTCTAATTTGCTCCTCAGTGAAGGGCATACCCAAACAGATGAAATCGCGATCTACAGTTTTTGGCATTCCATCCAATGAA
The DNA here is from genome assembly GCA_045591505.1 of Paludibacteraceae bacterium. Taxonomy (GTDB): domain Bacteria; phylum Bacteroidota; class Bacteroidia; order Bacteroidales; family Paludibacteraceae; genus Colicola. Next base: position 69,225 of record JAZNSW010000020.1, on the reverse strand, counting down.
GTGAGTTGTGAGAAACTGCAATCAAAAGTAAGACCTACCATGCGTGGAAATCCTTTTGCTGTAGTCAGTTTACTATACGCACAAAGGAAATTACCTCCAACTATCTCTCCAAACTGAATATAGTCAGGCAATTGCTCATTAGGATAGTCATTGAGGTTTACATCTTGCCCATTAACATTAATTTCATAAATAGGTTCTTTCCGACCATGATTAGGGATTTCAACCAAGTCATAATCATTGCTTGAGAGGTTTAATTCCTTCGTAATCCAGTCTGCTATCGGTTTTTTAAAGTAATAGGTTCCTGAATTTGTACTAGATAAAATACTCATAATCAATTCGTTTTAAAGTAGTTCATTTATATTCGTTAATTCATATTCCGCATCGATATATGCACGCGCTTGGTTCATACTACGGTGATATGTACCTAATTTGCTCATTATGTCATCGTCTTTAGATACCGTTACGGCGCAAAAATTATTTGTTTCTTCAAAAGTAGTTACCCATTTAGCATACAGAGGGGAACTTGTATCTGCATTGCGCAAGATGCAGAACGCATTTCTAACACAGGAGTTATGGGGATTGTTCGCAAATTCGGTACTATTCTTGAGCAACCAATTAAACAGTTTTACGCTTCCATATTTGAACGCCAACGTTAATTTAATCCCATCTTCGCTATCTTCAAAGACTAGGAATGGATCAATGAGAATTTTCTTTGTTGTTTTTGGCAATTCAAAGAGAAGTACCGATGCTAACAAATGTTTGGCAACAATCACATCGGGTTGATATTGCTTTATTAATTCCTTGATTTGACTAACAGTATTTAGAACACCACCTACTTTGATAGTAGCGATAGTCACTACATCTTCACATTGCGAGAATGTTTTTAGAACAGCATTCTCCATCACATCGAATTTATGCGTTTTCTCTTTTATGAATAGTACTTTCATGGTTGTTGAAGTAGTTTAGTCTGGTTGCTCTATGCTATCGAATTCACGGTTTACACTCTTTTCCCACTCATATTCATCTTTCATCTCTTTGAGTTTCTCAAGTACCGTGTTATATTGTGTTTGCAACAGGTGTGCTTCTTTCTTCTTCTCTTCGATTTCTGCGGAATCGGTAAGCATAGCGCGACTGGCATTGAGTGCTTTCAGTTCGCGGCGCAGGCGATTCGCCTCTTCGTGGCATTGTTGCCATTGTGTTTGTCGATTGATCATATTAGTTGTATTTTATTGTTCGTTACAATATAACATAGCAAATGGTTTAGGAAAATTAACATGGAAATAGAAAAACAAGAGGAGTGCACACTTCACTCCTCCTATTTTGGGTTATAGATTCAATCTATTTATTATATGACTATTCATCTCTCTATTGCGTTATAGCTGACTTTGCAAATCGCAATCAACTAAGTCAACATTGAACTCAAAGGTATCAATCTGTTCACATTCAACTTCATAGAATTTGCCATCATATACTATACTGTTCAGCAATCGGTCTGGCCATTGCTCTTGTAATACTTCCGAAACATTACTATCGTTCCAGTCGCAACAGTCGATAGGACGCAACTTTTCAATGTCAAATTCATCAGCTTCTATTTCACAAGAATATACATAATCGTAAATATGACCGTATTGTAATGCAAACTGCACAGAGTCAGCGTCGTCTGCTAATCCGTCATTTACCAATTGCTCTGCTACTTGTTTCATTCGGCGGCGAATAGCATCAACGATAATATGTACATGATCATCTTCCTCGCCTTCGTTATGACGATTGATAATGTCTTGGAAAATCTCTTTGCTAATGCCACTTTGCTCCCCAGCTAGTTTCATTGTATCTACTAGAGCAAAATCCTCACTTGGTTCGTCTGCATCAGCTTCATCAGCCATACCATAGTCAACAACGAGAGCATTCTCCTCCAATTCCTCAGAATCTTCGTCATCAATGCAAATTTCAACTCCGTGATTCGATACATAAAAGTCAACGATAATGTCATACATTCTTTCTGTGTTCTCAATATATAAACTCTCGAGGTCATATAAAAGATCTATATCAAAACAATTATCTTCAACCATTCGAATTGATTCTTCTCCTACAATAGGGAACAATGAAAGGCGAATTGCGGTTTGTGGATTTAAAGACAGTTTCACTTTGTTAGTATTACTATTCTGGTTGTTAAGTTTTGCCTCAACAGCCTTAATTACATTCCTTCCCAATTGTGATGTACGCCAATCTGGATTAACATCTAATCCTACTTCTTCTGCAATCTCACGCAATGCAGGTGCAGATTTTGGGCACAACTCTCCGTTTTTGTACACCTCCATTTTGGAGTCGTCATGGCGAACAATTCTCCAATCGCCATAAGTTACATCTTTCTTAATCATAATGTTAGATTTTTTAATTGGTTGCCTACTCTTTGTCGGATTTTCGGCTTGCTCCGTTTATTATTTGTCTTTGAATAACTATATCGATTTAATTTCTCAATGGCACTTCAATACCTTGCGCTTATGCTGAATGACCTCTTTCCACCGATTACAAATACTTGGATTGTCTTTGAGGTTGAGCGGATAGTATCCGTCTTTAATTAGACCTTTTTCGATTCTTTCTAAATCCTTTTTGTCACAATCAAGTTCACACCATTCGTAATAGCAGGTTAATAGTACAGAGGTTATTTTGTCTTCATCATTCGTATGTAGCAATGCAGCAATTGTTCTGCGCAGTGTGGATGTTCGCTTGCGTGGACTCAAATGATTTTTCAATCGTCTTCTGCCGTTTACTCCTTTGCCGAGATAGAGGGCATAATAAGTGTCACTTGCAACTCCAACATGTTCTGGCAAATCCTTATCAATCATTTCCAATTGGACATCGCCAACATGTTCACGAAGTACATTCATCACTTCTGAATCCTTATGAAACCACCACCGATATATAATAGGTCCAGTATGTGGTGATATTCCATTATCAATCACATCGGTTATATGGCATTGTTTCCATTGTAGTTCTGTGTAGTTCATTTTGATTAAATTAGTTTGTCTATTACAATATAGCAAATCATTATCAAAAATTAACCTCTCGTATGATTTTTTATCACTTACCCTCAAGTGCATCTACAAGTTTGCTTCCGAATTGTCGTGTAGTCCAATCTGTGCTATACTCAAAGCCTATTTTTTCAGCGATCTCACGAAGCGCAGCTTTGGTATTTTCAAAGTGGCGATAAGATTCAATACTGCCATTCTCTCTCACTTGAATTACATAACCACCTACAGTAGCTGTTTTGCCATCACCAAACTCTTTGCAGATATGACTACCAAATTGTCGCGTAGTCCAGTCAGGATTGTATTCAAACTCTTTTAATGTAGCTATCTCACGGAGAGACGCTTTTACATTATCAAAAATTCTCCAGACAACTACACTACCGCTGTCTTCTACTTGGATGAGGTATTCACCCGAAATTGCTGATTTTTTTGCCATAAGTTTATAGTTTTAAGATTATTGTTATGTGAATTTGTCCAAATTATATATAAATGAGTAACTTCTCCCCATACCTTGAGGTCCTGAGAATACCTTGCCCACGAAAGGAGAAGTTACTCATGGATAATAGTAGGCATACAAAAAAGCGGGACTGCACTGTTGCTGTTCCGCTACATGAGGCTCTGGTATTGCCTGTAAATCCGAACTAGCAACACCGAAGCCCACGCCGATATGTACGCACGCACACACCTATCTACTTTAGGTGTACGGAGATAGATATACATATCCCGAGGACATCAAAATGCTGCAATGTGTTGGATTTACGTTGAATTTACCAGATTCCATGTAGCCAAGCACAAAGCGTATTTGACGCCTTTATTATGTCTGCAACCACCCCACCCGAAAGACATACCCGAAAGACATAATCCCAAGGCGTGGACTAATTACGGTTGCAAAGGTAGTGTTTTTTATTGATATATGCAAGTATAATGGTGATTTTATGTGTATTTTTGCTCGGCGAACCATCACCGAGAACAAAACAAGTGGCGGGTTAGATAGTCGCACTAGATACCCGAATAGCATTCGTCAAGCACCCCAAAACGCCACGAGCGTTTTCGGGGACCCCGCCGAGCACTAAACAGGTGGGGGGATTTTAGGATTTAGATGTGTGGATCAATGAGCCGATGATGAAGCCACGGAAAGTGGTATAAGGATTAGGGTGAGTGTTAGGATAGCGGTCGGCTTTCTTGCGATAGTCGGCGTATTTCTCTTCCCACTCAGCACGAAGTTCGGGGGTGTTCATGATGACAGAGGTTTGTTTGACTGCCTCAGCAAAAGAAGAAACAGCTTTCTGGCGAGAAGGTGCAAGAGGGCCTTTATACGGATGTTTGACTACATAAGCATGCGTGCGACCGTTGCGCGTGCGCATGATAATCTTATCGGTAGAGCCGAGTTTGCCCGACATGGAGTCGAAGGGATGAGAGAGAGTGGTGCGTGCCATCGTGTTCGGCAATCTCACGCATTGACCAACGACCTCGTCGTTGTTAGGGCGTTCGATGCCTCCACTCTATCCTCGAGTTCACGAAACTCTCGGATGTTTATAGAGGGAGACTCCTCCTTGCCGTCGGAGGGGATAAAGATTAGTAATTATGGGTGCAAAGGTAGTGAAAGTTTTGGAGATTTGCAAGTTTTGGAGGGGAAATTTGTGATTTTTAGATGAAATTGTGAAAGTATTTGATAAATACGGTATTCCTACGGTAAGAATATGGTTATCTATCGTGTATCTAACGTATATCTATCGTGTATCTATCGTATATGTAACGTAGTTGATAGCGGGTTGGTAGCGAAGAGGGATAGCTCGGCGAACCATCGCCGAGAACTAGACGGGTGGCGGGAATACGAGAAACACTTGCGGGCGGAACCGCAAGGCTAGACAGGGGGCGGGAACTTTGCTCGGCGTTAGTTCGCCGAGCACTAGACGGGTGGCGGGTAGATAGTCGCACTAGGAGTACTAGCGGCACTAGATTACTCGAATAGTATTCGGGAGCAATTAACAAACAAAAAAAGTGCTCGCGGGATGCGAGCACTTTTGGATATTGGACGCCTCTTTAGAGGTTATTGGACGGCGTTCCGCCTATTGGACGCCCTGCGGGCTATAGGACGGGCTACGCCCTATGGGCAATAGGCAAAGATTATCTCACTTGGGTGAGGGATTTCACGTGGGCGTTGAAAGCGTCTTGCTTCAACAAGTTCTCCAATGTGAGGTGCATGCGGTAGTTCCAGAAGTGTTCTGGGTTGCTTGGCAAGTTGATACGCTCTGCGTGTTGGTCAGGCAAACGCAAATTACCATCAATTGCCAACCAGTCTTGCAATGGCAGAATCACCCACATTGCAGGGCTATACATGTGCTGATTAACGATAAACTCAGCAATCTCGGGCGACATCTCCTGTGGTGCTTCACCCCACCAACCCATTTGCTCGTTGTAGAACTTCTGAGTAACTTGGCGGTCTTCCTCCCACCATGCACGCATAGGGTTCATATCGTGGGTACCAATGGTACAAACACTCAAATATGGTGCATCAGCAGGGTGTGCGAAAGCACGAGTTGGATCCTTAGGCATACGTTGAATCTCAAGCGAGAGGATCTCCAATTGACTCATGACCTCAGGCACACAAGTAGGCACCATACCAAGGTCCTCGCCGCAGCAAAGCATGTCGGTAGCAGCGATGAGCGTAGGGAGTTTCTTCATAGCTGAATCGCGCCAGAAAGCCGTGTGGCGGTGGTAGAAATAGTCGTTGTGGATATCCATGAGGAGTTGGCGTTGGTCGGCATACAACTCGCTGAAGTTATGCGACTGATACATGGCGATACGTGGGTGGAGCATAGAAGGATTCTTCTGGTCACGCACGAAGAGAATCTCGCAATGGAGATATAACAAGCCATTGAGGACATTATCGATATTGCACTTGCCCTCCAGCGCAGCACGGTGCTCAGGGTCGAGGAAGTACTGCTGAACCTTGCGTTGGGTATCAAGGTGCTCAGGGAAGTAGTAGATATTGCCATCGTTGGTGAGGAGGAAGTTTTGCTTCACAAACTCGGTATCATAGCCAAAGACTTCGCCGAGGAAGTGAGCACGGAGGTAAGGACGAGTGAGGCGGTCCTCATCGAGCTTCACACCCATGTTCCAAAGGTCTTGGAGCGAATAAGGCATAGCAGGAGAGAAGTGTCCGCAGAGTCCCCATACATCGGATTTGCGCATCTGCCAGATACGGAAGAAGCCAAGGATATGGTCGATACGATAAGCATCGAAGTAGTCCGCCATCTTGGTGAAACGGAACTTCCACCAGTGGTAGTCGTCTTGCGACATGACATCCCAGTTGTAGGTTGGGAAGCCCCAGTTCTGGCCACGTGCGTCGAAGTCATCGGGTGGTGCACCTGCCGAAGCAGAGAGGTTGAAGAGTTGTGGGTCGGTAGAAGCGTCCACAGAGTCAGGAGAGATACCGATAGGGATATCGCCCTTGATAGCCACTCCTACGGAGTGCGCATAATCCACAGCATCGCGGAGCTGCTTGTCAGCGTGGAACTGGAGGTAGCAGTAGAAGTCCTTAGGTTGCTTGTCGCGTTTGGACATGAACTGCGCATATGGAAGGAGCCATCCCTCGTTGGCAGCGAGGAAAGCGTTGTATTCGTCAGAAGCAAAGAGCTCGGCTTTGTCGGCCTTGTATAGCGCTTTGAAGTACTTCATCTTCTCGTCGTAAACGCATTGGTAGTCAGCGATAGTCTTGGCGTTGAACTCCTCTTGGGTCTTGCGGTAACGCTTGAGTTGGGTAGGAGTGAGGGTGCCCATCTTCTCGATATTGAGGTAGATTGGGTGGAGGGCAAAGACACTGACTGCGTTGTAAGGATACGAGTCGAGGTTGTTATGACGGAGGGTGGTGTCGTTGATTGGGAGGGTCTGGATCATCTTTTGACCTGTAGCGACAGCCCAGTCAGCGAGGAGTTTGAGGTCTTGGTACTCACCAATACCAAAGCCGTTCTCAGAACGGAGAGAGAAAACAGGTACCGCTACGCCTGCGCCCTTCCAGTTGGCTTGTGTATAGCGGAAAGGAGCATCGGTGAGGACATAATGCTTAGCACGTTGAACGTCCCAAATCTTGCGGTTCTCGCCCCACTCCATATCCACGATGTCGCCCGATTGGAGGTCGTAGATGACATACTTGTACTCAACCACAGTACCGAGTTTGGCATGGAAAGTGGCGGTCCATACAGGGTTGTAGGACGCTTCGCTATGGGACGGCGTTCCGCCTAATGGATATTGGATATTGGTCATTGGGAGCATTTTCTTCTTGTCCCATGCGCCGAGGGCAGGGATATTACCCATGATGGCTACACCCTGATGGCGTTCGAGGCGAGGTACGCTGACCTTGAGGCAGATGTTGCCTGTTGCCTTAGCCGCAGCAGAAGGTTTGCGGTGCGCGAAAAGCACTTGGCTGAAGACTTTAGAACCGAAGAGAGAACGGTCCTTGTCTTGCCAGAGATCGCGGAGGATGATGTTACCCGGTTGGCACTCGAGGAGATAAGGCATAGACTCACGACGGAGGATATTGCCATTCTCGTCCATGACAACATAGACATACGAGATGTACTTGTGGATATCACTGAGTGTGAGTTGTGCAGCCCATTCGGCAGAGCCATGGCACTCGAGGTCAAGTTGCAGAGGTGAAGCTTGTTGCACGTCTGCATCCGCAGCATAGAGAACGGCGATGTGCTGTCCCCACTGCGTTTGATAGTTGATTGAAAAGGATAGATTCATATTATTTACTATTTTGTTATTTATTTTTGCGATATGATTTATTTACTATTGATCCGATAAGCATGGGTAGGATAGTATTGATTATCCATACCATGGTAACTGCCAGCGCAATACCCGCATCGTTAGCAGAGAAAGCACCGAAAATAATCATTGCCCAACTGCCACGAATAGCAATATCTGCCAAAGGCAAAGTGGGGAAGAAAGCTAATACCAGATAGTAGGTAGGGATAGCTATCAAATATTCCGTAGACGATAACACCACCCCACAGAATGCTAAGATAGCCGACGCCTGCAAGCCCCAAACCACATAGCGCGCTGTGCTCCAGAGCAACACTTTGGCAAACTGCTGGATATGTATGTCCGCAAGAGAAGTGAATAGTTGGCGAAGTTTCTCTTCTTTCCATTGGCGGTGTGCCAATCGGCGAACAAACATAGGCAGAAAAACAACGAGCATAACCAACACCACCAAAGCTACAACTACTCGCGTGAGCGGCAATGCTACCTGATTACTAGCGAAAAGAATGATAGACGGAACACCGAAAATCAATTGCACAATCAGCATTGCCATAGTGCCTACCAATCCTAATCCAATAGCCGATGGCCAAAGCGATTGATTACTCAGCAAAGTGGCACGAGCAGGATAATCGCCTGCACGGTAGGGAGTGACAAACGCTCCTACAAAGCCAAAATATACTTGCTGTTGCGCCCGGCACAAGGTCATTGGTTCAATATTCCTCAGAAGTTCACGCCACTTGGCAGACTCGAAAAAGATATTTAGTGGCATGAGTGCAAGACCTATTATCAGAAAGATATAATCTTGCACATTGACTGACTGGAAGTGAGTTAGCAGCAAATCGTAATCGGAAAAAGTGACCAGTTTATACACCAAATATCCATACGCTGCCACCGTGAGCAGTATATTGAAAATGCGCATATATGGAGTATTTGATTTCATGTTCGGACACAAATTGCCCGCAAAGGTACAAAAAAAATATTTAATTAGCAAATTATTGCTAATAGTTTTGTGTATTTGCATAAAATATAGTACCTTTGCAGCAAAAATTTTACCATGCCAACTGCTATTGTATTATCACTGAACAAATACTCCGATACAGGAAGTATAGCGCACCTGTACACTGCTGAGCAGGGACGTATGCAGTATGCAGTATATGGAAATAAATACAAAGGCGTATTGCGTCCTTTATCTATTGTTGAGTTCACCATTGCCAAACGACAAAATGCTCCACATCAGATGGGTAGCCTTTCCTCTACCTCATTATCCTATACACCGCAACTGCTTGCCACAGATGTACAACGCCAATGCGTGGCTATGTTTATCGCAGAAATATTGAGTAGCACGTTGCGACACCCAATGAGCGATCAGCCCCTATTCGAATGGCTATGCGAGATGGTGAAACACTTAGATACGGATGAAGATATATGCAATCTGCATTTGAATTTTCTCATCGAATACGCTAGTCATTTGGGCATCGGTATTGATGACACAGAACACCCCGAATGGTTTTACACTCCGACATCTCGCAAAGAACGCCAACAACGTCTCCGCGAACTATGTCTCTACTACAGCGAACATATTGAAGATTTTCGTACACCCAAATCATTAGACGTACTTATGGAAGTTTTTGACTAATTGGCATAGATTTTGCATAGTTTATTCCGACTATGCAAAAATATATACCATATATTGTACTTATCAACTGGCTTCTAATAGGAAATTTCTCTGCATTTGCCAAATCGAAAAATCCTATTCCTGATTCATTACAAATACTTCATTTTGAAGTAGATAGTGTTCCATTTTCTATGAAACGTGTAGAAGGTGGATTGTTTATTATGGGTGGCACTAATGAACAACATCGTGAAGTTATTTCCACGGAACTTCCAACTCATACTGTAGCACTTGATGCGTATTATATTGGTCACACAGAAGTGACTCAAGCCCTCTGGCAGGCTGTGATGCCCGAATGGGAAATCATAGATGAATGGCATAATCCGAATCACCCCATCACGGATGTTAGTTGGTATGATTGTCAAGTATTTATTCACCGATTAGATAGTATCACAGGCATGCCATTTCGCCTACCTACAGAAGCAGAATGGGAGTTTGCTGCAAGAGGGGGAAACAAAAGCAGATATTTTCGATTTGCGGGAAGCAATATAGCAGATAGCGTGGGTTGGGGATTAAGTAATGCAGGATTTCGTAAACATACAGTTGGACTAAAAATACCTAATGAATTGGGAATTTATGACATGACTGGTAATGTGAGCGAATGGTGTAGCGATTGGTATGCTCCTTATCATCTTGGTACAGAACCAAATCCCAAAGGACCTATCACTGGAAAAGAGAAAATAATGCGTGGAGGTAGTTTTTCTAACTGCCAAGCCAATAGCCATATCTCATATCGACACTATCAAAAACCTAAAGAAAGTACGCAATACTGCGGATTGCGGTTGGCCATGACTTTGCCCAATGAACCCACCTTGCAAGTAACAGAAGAACCTACGATGGTTAAGCGAGTAAAGATAAATAATTTGAAGATAAAATTGGTATATGTAGCATCAGAAACACCTTATTATATATCTGAAGAACCTATCACGCAGCGCATGTGGAATAAAGTGATGGATAGTAATAATGACGAAAGTTGGTCCGAAACAATAGTGGATAAGACAGAGGAAGAATGGAATATATTCTTGGAGAAATGTAGAAAAGTGAGTCGCGAGCCGCTTAGTTTTGCTACAAACCAAGAGATAGAACAAGCTATTGAAGTCGGAATCACGCAACAACCTAAATTAAAAGCTAAAAAACAACGCTATTGGGAAAAAGATGTGCAAAGCGTTCAGCGACACCGTAGAAATGCTAAAAAAGCACAGAAATGGGCTGACCTGATAGGGGTGCAGATTAAGACAACAGACGACCCTACATTACTGCAATATTCCACACAACAAAAGAATAACCAACCTAGATGGCTGGTTATTCGATAAGAGTATTTCTTATTCTACTAAAGTAAACGGAATATATTGTCCTTCCGCAGCATTTGGTGCAATCCATACGTGGAAGTCACCTTTCTCTGCCGAGAACGCATATTCGCCATCGCTACCCAATGTCACGCCATCTGCCAAGTGCCAGTATGCCAAGTCTTGCTCTAAGATCTCAAAGCTGACGGTGCGGGTTTCGCCGGCTGGTATATTCACACGTTGGAAACCCTTGAGTTCGCGTAGAGGACGTGTGAGCGTACCTACCACATCGCGGATGTATAGTTGTGGTACAGCCACGGCGTCGCAATGACCTGTATTAGTAATCTCGCAGGAGGCTATTATCGATTTGGGGGCACCAGATAGGGATAATATGGTATCACTCAACTGAACGGCTCCGTACTCGAAAGTAGTGTAGGTAAGACCGTAGCCAAATGGATAAAGTGGTTTATTACCATACTCCAACCAATAGCTAGATTCGCCTACTGAGAATTGGTATGCACGAAGCGGTATGTCGTTGATTAGTTTGGGTGACTTGGCCATTAGGCGGCTTGGCATCTTATAATTGTAGTAGAACGGTATTTGTCCTTCGCCCATAGGGAAAGTCATAGGCAAGCGTCCTGATGGTGCTACCTTACCCATGATTAGATTCGCCAAGGCAGTACCCTGCATGGTACCACCATGGAAGGCGTAGAGCACAGCATCTGCGCGCTCAATATCTTCGCGAATACACAATGGACGACCTGCCATAATAGTCAAAACTAGCGGTTTGCCCGTGGCTTTGATAGCACGAATCTGCTCCGACTGGTCACCTGGTAGGTTCAGCACAGCACGACTGCGTGCTTCGCCCGACAATATACTCTCCTCGCCGCCGAAATACAATACCACATCGGCTTGCTTAGCCAGACGAGCAAGATTTGTGATATTCTCCTTGTTAAACTCGCGTGACCAATGCTCGCCAGGTTGCTCAATGAGGCGGATTTTTCCCTCTTTCGCCAACTCGCGGAATGCCATCATAGGAGTAATGGTCATAGCATCATCTTTATCAAAACACCATGTACCGTTCTGCTCGTGAGGGGCATTGGCCATTGGACCGCATACTAAAATGGATATTGGATATTGGTTATTGGATATTGGTAGAATACCGTTATTTTTGAGCAAAACAGCGGATTCCTCTGCTGCTTTTTGAGCTGCAGAAAGGGCTTCAGGAGTAAAATACTCAGGGTTTTCGGTATAGCAATAGGGATTGTCAAAGAGTCCGAGGCGGAACTTCATACGCAAGATATTGCGCACACAATTATCAATAACCTGCTCACTCACTTTACCTTCTTCTACCAACTCCTTCAAATGGCGAGGATAACCTTTGCTCTCCATATCAATATCCATTTGTGCATCCATGCAGAGTTTGGTAGCCTCTTTCAAATTGGCAGAATTACCCTGGTTATTCATGTTTTGTAGCGATGCCCAATCCGATACTAGTACACCATCAAACTGCCATTCGTTGCGCAGAATATTAACATTCAGGTGTTTATTGGCAGAAGCAGGTACACCATTCAAGTCATTGAATGCACACATAATAGATAGTGATCCTGCATCAATAGCCGCCTTGAAAGGAGGTAAATATGTTTCACGAAGTTGTACTTCAGGAATCCAAGTAGAGTTGTAGTCGCGTCCACCTTCGGAAGCGGCATAACCAGCAAAGTGCTTGACGCAGGCAGCCATGCGGATAACAGAGTCATTGCCCTGATAACCACGCACAGCAGCAGCACCCATGACGGATGCCAAATAGGTATCTTCGCCATAGCCTTCGGCTACACGTCCCCAACGGGGGTCACGTGCCACATCCACCATAGGTGAGAAAGTCCATCGCAATCCTGCTTGGATAGCTTCTTCGGCTGCTATGCGTGCGCCTTCTTCCACAATGTCAGGGTCGAAGGTAGCAGCTTGTCCTAATGGGATAGGGAAAATAGTACGAAAGCCGTGTATCACGTCACGCGCAAATATCATAGGAATACCCAAACGGGATTCTTCTACTGCAATATGTTGATAATAATCTGCTTCTGCACCCACGCTATTTAGCATCGAGCCCGCACCATTACGAATTTGTTCAGCAATATCATCCGAAATCTTTCCTCCACAAACTTGCGTCATTTGAGCAATCTTCTCTTCGAGTGTCATTTGTGACAATAATTTGTCTATCCGACGCTCAACGGGGTCTTTAGATTGACAAGAAACCATCGCTACTAAAGCGATAAGAAGAAAAATGCGTGATTTCATTTGGTATTAGTTAATTAGATTGTTAAACGAATTAACGGATGATTTCTACATTATCTATTCTTTCACCTGAATGAATTGTATAAGTGGAAATATGCAGGGTGTTTGGAGTAACGAAAATATGTTCATATACAGGTTCGCCAAATAACGATGCCTCGTATTTATTATTTTCTTTTACAGGATACTTCTTTATAGAAGCATTGGTAGCAATAAACGTAGTGGGTTCTTCTTTCTTCCAAAAACGCTCCTTATAATACTCCGTGCGGCGAGCGTAGTTATGGTCATGACCAGAGAACACCACATCCGCTTCGCGCATAGCACCGTAAAACGTTAGCCACATAAGCGGATTTTGTCTGCCTTTGGCGGTGCTATACACAGGGTGGTGCATCATCACTATAGTGAACTTATCACCTGCCTCACGCAAGGTTTTCTTTAGCCAAAATGCTACTTGTGTATAGTCGGACATACGATGCAGACCATCCGTGTCAATTGCTATTAGTCGCAGGTATGGGAAATCCACAAAGTAGGTCGTACCTAAGAATCTAGCAGGACCATTTTGCGGATTAGGGAAGATGGTTTTCCAATGTTCAGGCAAAGTTTTCACCACGCCTTTGAGGTATTCGTGATTACCAGGAATGGCTACAATAGGCAGCGAGTCAAGACGTGTACCCAACAACGATTGGTACATCATCTGCTCATAGCAAAGATAAGGTCTCTCCATCCAATCGCCTGTCTGTGCCCAAAATTGTACATCAGGGTAGCGATTGGATAATAATGCCATTTGATTATTAGTGAGCGAATTATGAATATCGCCCAACAAAAGGAAAGACAGTGTGTCACGTTGCAAATCACGCAACACACTATCATTGTTAAAAGTCTTAAACTGATGCGTGATAATAGGTTCTGTCCATTCTGGCTCAGGCGGATTACCAAACCACGCCTCCCAGCGGATGGCGCAAGTAGTAGCGCCACCTGCCAGAAGGCAAAGCACGATAATCCATCCAATCCAACGACGCATTAGAATGGGAGATCAGTAGTTTCATCTACGCCTGCAGCAGCGTCGAATGTCTCCACATTAGCTTGTGGAGCAGGCGCTGGTTGAGCTGCAGGAACGACTTGTGGAGCAGCAGTATCAACTACGCCTTGTTGGATTTTCCATGCACGAATGGAAGTGTACCAACGGCCGTTGAACTCGCGGCTCTCAATATCGAAACTAACAGTTACAATATCATCCAATTGGCATGGGTTAGCTTTGATACGATCTTCGCCAAACACCTCAAAATGCACCTTACGAGGGTATTGCTCCTGTGTCTCAAGCACATAAGCTTGGAGTTTCCACTCCTTGCCAGAGGTTTTGCTTACGCCACCTTGCTCTGGCAATACTTGTATAATCTTACCTGAAATTTCCATAACTATTATCCTTTGATTGCTGCTACACCTGGGAGTACTTTGCCTTCGATAGCCTCAAGCAATGCACCACCACCAGTAGAAATATAACTTACACGGTCAGCCATACCGAACTTGTTGACACAAGCTACGCTATCGCCACCACCAATCAAACTATATGCACCTTCGTCGGTTGCTTTAGCAATGGCCTCAGCGATTGCCTTAGAACCAGCAGCGAAGTTGTCGAACTCAAACACACCTGCAGGACCATTCCAAAGGATAGTCTTTGCACCTTCGATAGCAGCAGCAAATGCTTTGCGGCTCTCTGGACCAGCGTCCACACCTTCCCAACCTTCTGGGATAGCGTTGCTTGGGCATACTTGTGTGTTCGCATCATTAGAGAATGCGTCAGCAGCAACGCAGTCAGTAGCCAATACGAGGTTCACACCTTTGGCTTTAGCTTGAGCGATGATATCAAGTGCGAACTCCAATTTGTCGTTCTCACAGATAGAGTTACCAATCTCGCCACCGTTAGCTTTAGCGAAAGTATAGGTCATACCACCACAGAGGATGAGGTTGTCCACCTTGTCCATAAGGTTCTCGATGATACCAATCTTGGTAGAAACCTTAGAGCCACCCATGATAGCGGTGAAAGGACGCTTGATGTTAGAGAGGATATTATCCACAGCTTGTACCTCTTTCTCCATGAGGTAGCCGAGCATCTTGTTATCTGCATCGAAATAGTCAGCGATAACTGCGGTAGAAGCGTGTTTGCGGTGAGCAGTACCGAAAGCGTCGTTTACATAGCAGTCAGCGTAGCTTGCGAGGGTCTTAGCGAACTCTTTTTGGCTTGCCTTCATAGCTTTCTTTGCCTCTTCGTATGCGGGATCCTCTTTGTCGATACCTACTGGTTTGCCTTCCTCTTCTGGATAGTAGCGGAGGTTCTCAAGAAGGAGCACCTCACCTGCTTTGAGTGCAGCAGCTTGCTCAGCAGCTTTAGCGCAATCCTCAGCGAATTGTACTGGAGCACCGAGTGCAGCACTAACAGCGTCAACGATTTGCTTCAAGCTATATTTAGCAACTACTTTGCCTTTTGGTTTACCCATGTGGCTCATGATGATGAGCGCACCACCCTCTTCGAGGATGTGTTTGAGGGTTGGCAACGCACCGCGGATACGGGTATCGTCGGTAATCTCTCCGTTCTCGTTCAATGGCACATTGAAGTCCACGCGAACAATCGCTTTCTTTCCAGCGAATTTGTAATCATTAATTGTCATAATCGTACAGTATTTATTTGTTTAAAAGTTCTAAAGGTTCTAAAAGTTTTAAAAGTTGCGAAATTTGGGTGCAAAGGTACAAAAAAAATCGCATATGCGCAAGGGCTATGCGATTTTTTTGTTTGGTTGTGTTCTCTTTGAGGAGGTTGTGTCTTATTACTTCTTAGAGAGAGAGAGGATTACGGTGAAGGTTTCGAAGGTAGCCATGAACTCTTTTTCCAATTCGGCGATTTGAGCTTCGGTGAGGGTTAAGTCTGCTTGCTCTTTCTCGATCATATCTACCATACCACCTAACCATGCTGCTTGCTTTGGAATAATGATAAAGAGGCGGTCGCCATCCTCGTCTGGGAAGGAAGTTGCGTTCACCTTGTAGGTTTCGCTACCCTCATAGAGATTGAAGATGAGGTTGTTGCCATCGAGGGTGTAGTTTTTGGTCTTTGCTTCGCCATCCAGAGTGTGGTTGAGTTTGCCGTCAGCAGTAAAAGTAGCATCGGCAAAGAACTTTTTCATTACATCAATAATGCGCTCGCCGTGCATTGCATCTACTGGGATATAGTTCTGACCATTGAAAGTTACACCTTCGGGAAGTTGAAGAGCAGTTTTGCCTTCGGCTGGAACTACACGAACTGCTGAGTTAAGATAGGTGTAATTGCCTTTGATGTCGAAGGATTCTTGTACGCGGTAGTGAATACGATCACCAAGTTCAGGTGCATATGAATCAGAACCTGCTTTAAAAATAAGTTGATTGTTTGTAACTTCTATCTTAGTAGAAACATCAGTATACTCCCCTTCTATAAGGTAATTGCGTATTACTTTATCCTCTTCTATACGATATTTTCCAGAATTTTCTAACCATCCCAAAACCTTATCATATCCTACGACATACACTGTTTTATCTTGGTTAAAATTCATAAACACACTTTCCTCGGGTGTAAAGTTAAACCACTTGCCTACAATGAGTTGTGGGTAGTCTGCGTAGTTGTCTGGTTTGTTTTGGTCGCAACCTGTGAAAACGAGTGCCATTGCCAGAATGGCTAAACTGAAAATCTTTTTCATTGTTTTGAATGTTTTGTTTGGGAGGTTGGCTCCAAACGACCCGTTAGTATAAAAGAAAAGCGTGGAACCTCTTTTTGCTTATTCTCTAAACAGAGGTACTGGAAAACCCTTTCACAAGAACAAACAATGAATGCCCACGCCGATATGCTAATCGTTGTGGGACACAACGGATGTAACATACCAAGGGACATTTACCGCTCTCTTGTTTCGGGTGAAAAGAAAGTTTCCAGTTTTCTGTTTACCAAAACAAGCGCCAATAAACGCCTTTTTATAATATGTCTGCGCACCCTATTTGGGTTTGCGGTTGCAAAGGTAGTGAAATATTTTGGATTGAGCAAGAAAAATCGCTTTTTGGGGTGATTTTTTTGTGTAGAGGGTAAAGTGTAAGTGTAAAGGCAGGGGATATTTGCCAGACCACTGGCAAAAGCAAAACAGGTGGCGGGATAATACGAGAGATACCCAAATGTTATTTGGGAAAATGAACAAACACCTTCAAAGAAAAGTGGTCGTGGCTGGTTATTGAGCCTTTAGTTGGTGCTAGAATTGAGTTCGTAGTTGGTAGTAAAGCATGGCGCGAATGAAGGCAGGGAATTGGGCGTATTGCTTGCCTTTACCAGTATAAAGATCAATAGGCGCTTGAGCGTCTGGGTGTTTGCCACGGGTATTAGGCAATTGAGCCTCATAGCGACGGCGGAAATCCTCGAGCAATGTGCGGGATTCTTCCAAAGTGTAGTAGTCGGGGATTTGACTAATACGGCGTTCGAAGAGTTGTTGCTCGGTTGGTCCGTCGGGTTGGGCTGCTTGCAGGATTTGGGCAGTACGACGGCATGCCTCTTGCCAAGCAGTTTGGTTGGCTAGTTCGGCACCTTTGGCAGGGGTTTTCGTCCAGTCGCGAGGGTTTTGGATAGCATAGGATTCCTGCTTGCCTTCGTGAATGACACGACCGTTGACACGGTATTTCTTTTGACGGTTGACAATGTTGCTGCGCTTGCTGAGAGTGCCGTGAATCTCCGCAATGGGATGGTTGAGGGTAATTTGTGCCATGGTTTTGGAAAGTTAAAAGGTTTTAAAAGTTCTAAAAGTTTTAAGGGTGTACGGCGCAATGCGCCTTCTGTTTAGTGAACGCGGCAAAGCCGCTACTGTTTAATCAGTTTAAGACTTATCCTATAATGAAAGTTGCTGAATCACCTAAAAATCACCTATAAATCACCTATGAATAACCTATGAATCACCTAAGATTTATAAGAGAAAGGGTAAAAAAATATAATGTTTAGTAGGTGTAAATTTGGTACTACAATTTTAATTTGTAAATTTCATCTTGGAGCGTATTGAGGAAGTTGGCAGCGTGGGCACCGTCCATCTGGGCATGGTGAAATTGGAAAGATAACATTAATGTAGTTTTGAACCAACTGCGGCGATACTTGCCCCATATAATATAAGGATTATTATATATGCCGCTATACATACCACCCGCAAACTCCAATTCTGTATCCACAATAACCGAGGTGCCAATCACCATACATTCCTTAGATAAATCACGATCAATGCAGGTTTGAGCGACCTGAGTGGTATATTTCATATAGTCGTTGCAGTAAGTATCAAAATCGCCATCAAAAGCAATGTCGCACGAACTGACATCGCCTGTATGATTCTTGACCATGGTATTGATAGCAATCTTGTCGAACTGCATGAGTTGATCACCTACAGGCAAGAGATAAAACTCTTTTTGATGAATAGCGGCTTTGCCAATGCAATAATCGAGGAGCATATTGAACTTCAAATGCTTTCTACGACTAATTCGCACAAGATTGGTGACATCCAAACGTTTGACAAAAACAAGCATAGGATTTGGAGCATTCTTCCAAATCTCGAATTGAGCTGCGCGAGGAGTATCTTGTGGATTGATAGGTTTCATAGCCAAACAAAAGGGCAAAGTATGAACTAAAAAATAAAAATAGAATTAATTAAAGATTCCTTTATTATTATTGGTTGGGGAAAATGTGGAAAACTTGCGTATTTATCTTGTGATTAGTAGGTTAGAAGGAATATTTATTGGCGTTTGATTGTTGATAAGATTGATAAGTTTGGGTTATCAAATCTCATCAACAACATAAGTTATCCATTGTTGAAAACTTGTTTATAACCACTTCTTCAACTTGAAAATGAGCAAGATAGCCAGTGTAAAAATAACCATTAAACCAAAAGCAAATGGATAACCTAATTTCCAATGAAGTTCTGGCATAAAGTCGAAGTTCATACCGTACATACTCGCAATCAATGTAGGTGGGAGGAATACCACATTCACCACGGTGAAGATCTTGATAATCTTGTTCTGCTCGATATTAACAAGACCGAGGAAAGTATCCTGGAGGTAGTCCAGACGGTCGAAACCAAAACGCGTATATTCGAAAAGAGAATTAATATCCTTGATGATCATTGTGAGGCGTGGTTGAAGTTCCGTTGGGAAGAAGTCGCACTTGAGAAAGTTGCTAATCACGCGTTGTTTATCCATGATATTCTGACGGATGATGGTGACTTTTTCCTGAAGGTCCTTGATTTGGATAAGTACCTCTTCGTCCACTTGGTCGGTAGCGTTGATTTCACCAGAAAGTTTGGTGATGAGGTCGGTAGTATCCTCGATCATATCCGCATCTTTTTCTACACGCGTCTCCATAAGTGATACAAGGACATGGTAGCCCGTTGGGAAGTTGCGGGTGTTCATGAGCATCTTTTTGACAGTCTCGTTGAAACTAGCGAGTTCGACGTCGCGCGTGGTGACAAGAATGCTATTTTTGAGGATAAAGTTGACAGGTTCTGTCTCAAAATTATCGCGGAGGAAGTTGGAGTTGGCTACAATGGAATCGTCGGTTTGTATATAACGAGATGACATCTCAATCTCTTCCATCTCTTCATCATCTTGGATGTCGATTTTGAGGAAGTCCTCAAGCACGCCCTCTGTTCGGTCGCTTACGTCCAATAGGTCAATCCAGATGATATCGGATTTGTCAAGACTGGTAAGGATGTTTACACTGCGTCCTACTTTGATTTTATCTTTGTCTTTGTCTTTATAGAAAATCTTTAATTCAGCCATGGCTACACTAATTTTGAATGGTTACTTTGAATTTTGAATTAGTTGGGTGAGTGCGATGAATTCTTCGACACTCAGTTGTTCGGGGCGCTTCGTGAAGATGGGCTCATTGAGGATAGGATTCTCTTTTCCTACGAGCTGCATCAACGAATTGCGCATCTGCTTTCGGCGTTGGTTGAATGCTGTTTTTACTACGTTCTTAAACAGCACCTCGTCGCAGCCCAATCCCTGGCGGTTATTTCTTGTCATTCGGATAACCGCCGACTTGACTTTCGGCGGAGGGTTGAACACATGTTCATCCACGGTGAATAGATATTCTATATCGTAATATGCTTGGAGCAGTACGCTGAGAATACCGTATGCTTTTTTGCCTGGCTTACTGGCGATACGCTCTGCCACTTCCTTCTGAATCATGCCTGAACAAATAGGGATACGCTCCTTATAGTCAAGCACTTTGAAGAAAATTTGACTGCTGATATTATACGGATAATTACCTATCACGCAGAACTCGCCATCGGGGTAAATGATATTAAGATCGAGCTTGAGGAAGTCGCCCTCAATGAGGTGCAACTCGGGGTACCACTCCTTGAGGTACGCCACACTCTCCCTATCGATTTCGATAGCGGTAGTTTGCAGATTAGGATTTTTGAGGAGATACTGCGTGAGCACACCCATGCCTGGTCCTATCTCTAAGACACGACCAGCGGGGATAGTCTCAGCAATCCGTTGGGCGACACTCAAGTCCTTCAAGAAGTGCTGACCCAAAAATTTCTTGGCTCTTACTTGTTGCATTTTGCTGATGATAGTCGTCCATTTGATAGTTAATATGATAGATTAGTATTTTATATTTTCGGTTAAAGGCGATTTTGTTTGCGTATTTGCAATTTTTGTAGTACCTTTGCAGCCGAAAACCATTCAGCGTGCAAAAGTACAATTTTTTTTTTATAAATGCAAACTTTATCGCAAATAATCACGAAAATAGTCGATTTTTTCTATCGACCTTTTCGTAAATACATTCCACAGCAGCTATTTCGGTATGCGGTTTGTGGTGGTGGAAACATGGTGCTGGATTGGGTGTTGTACTTTGTGTTGTATAACTTTGTGGTAGGGCATGAGTTAGTGTATATATCTTTGCCTTTCGCGTTTGAGATATGCCTTACTCCTCACGTAATGACACTGATGATAGTGTTTCCTATTACGTTGTTTACGGGATTTTGGTTGAATAAATATGTGACATTTACGCAATCTTCGCTGCGTGGATATAAGCAACTTTGGCGATATATCTTGATTGTGATGGTGAATCTGTTGGTAAACTATTTCGGGCTGAAGTTGTTTGTAGAAGTGTGCGGTATCTACCCTACTCCATCGAAGATGATTGTGACTATTATCACAGTGATTATCAGTTTCTTTGGTCAGAAATATTTCTCCTTTAAGAGATAATCATAACTTTATTCGTAATAGTGCGTGTACGTCTGTACGCGTACTTTTTTTATCATGTTCCATTGCCCAAGCGTTTTGGTAGATAGTTTCGCTTGCACGTAGATAGAGGGAAAAAGTATCATTGATTTTGTAGCGTGCATTAAGCCAAAAACGCGCACCCAAGCCATAAACAAAAGGAATAGAATAGGCGTATAGTACATCGTTTTCGTAGATATAAATACGATTATTCCATTGACGCGCATCGAATGCCTGCATGCGTAAATGTAATACAATGGGTATAGTAGGTATTTTATATTCAATATCTTGTAATAATGATACTCCATATGTCCAGTCATCTGTTTTTACTATATTTGCATCTGCTTGCGTGCGAAAAGTCCAACAAGGTAATCGATATGTAAATCTATATCGAAATGCAAATGTATTCTTATTTGTTTGTCTCCTTGCTCGCAATCGCCAATTCATATCATAGGTGCTATTCGGAATAAAATCTGCTTGCGCCATCACATCATATCCCTCACGAAAAGCATCTATATATCCACTAAATCGCCAATTTGATATAGCACGTACATCTATGCCCAAGTAAAATCCATTCTCGTCATTCAGTTTGCTCTTTTCTGAAAATGCATAAGCATATGGATTATCGAAATATGGCGAATAGTAACGGTATAATGCAAGTAAAGAAATATCACTAATAGGTGTAAAATCCATTCCTACTATTGTACCTAATCCCCATATATTTCCTTGTGTAGCAGCTATTTCTCCCCATAAATCTACTTTACCCCAATTATATCGAGCATTTAATCCAAGTATTGCCTTTGATTTGGTTGTATCTGAATAAAGGTTTTCAATAGCGGTGATACCCACCTTCAGTTTATTCCATTTGCCTGTTACGTTTATTCCTACTATATGATTCCATACACTGTCTTGTTGTTGTATTGAGTACAAGGCTGATGCTTCTGCCCAATTAAACCGTAAGGTGGTTCCTATGCCATGAAATGGTTGATAATCATTACTTGCAGATGTGAATTTTCGCACACTTTCTCGTGCATTCGTTCCTGAACTAATCCACCTTATTTTACCCATTTTATATGGAGAGCCAATTACTAATCCTTGACCAAAATTAGCTTGAAAATTACCTACTGACAAATTTTTGATACATCCAATATCTTGTAGTTGTATATATGCTCCGTATTGCATATTTTTAAATGCTTCACCAGTAGGGCGATTGATAGTTAATCCCGCTTGCACTTTATTCTGATAATCAAATCGATAGCGAAATTTTCCATATATAGGATCATTCTCAAAATCTTCTATATTTCGTGCATCTGCTCGCAAAGTAATCTCGTGTTTGGCATAATGAAAAACTTCACGAAAATAGATTTTTTTAGTTTCTTTTTCTTGACTTCCTATATATACAAAGGGGAGCAAATTACGGATATCATAATCTTTTAAACAATGAATTAATTGCAAGTCATATACGCTCACAAAAGCATGTTTATATTGATATAGTAATATTTCATCTATCTGCTCATCTGTCAACCAACAGAGTTGACTTAGTTCTTCAGCAGTAGTGTTATTTAGATTAATGGGATTTTCCGCAATATTCATCAGTTGCTCTTCCATATCATCCATTGCGATTCCATATTCATCAAGTTGGTTGTAGATATCTTGTAAAATATCTTCCAATTGATATTGTTGAGCCCAACAGGTCATACAAATCAATCCAACTATGCACACAAATCGCCACCTCATATAGTACTTTTGAATACGTGCTGCAAAATTAATGATATTTTTAGATATACGCAAATGTTTTTGCTTTTTGAATAGGTTTTTACTGAAAAAGTACAAGCATAATAATCTTACTAACTATTATTAGTGTGTAAAAAATAAAAAATAGTTAAATTTTCGGACAAGTTTATATTTTGGCACGCTATTTGCATTTAAATTTATGCAAAGGCGAAATGGCGAGCAACCTAAAAAGAGGATGTTGCCATCAACCTAAAACCTAACTATAAAATTTATTGTTATTATGTTACCTACTATCAAAAGGCAAAACAATTGGTTGCCAACAATTTTCAACGATTTCTTCAACGATGATTGGTTCCCTATGCGTGCTGTATCTGCTACTGCACCTGCTATCAATGTCAAGGAAGATGACAAAGCATTCACCGTAGAAATAGCCGCTCCTGGCATGACAAAAGATGACTTCAAAGTGCATGTCAATGACAAAGAGCAATTGGTGATTTTCGTGGAGAAAAAGAAAGAAACCAAAGATGAAGACAAGTCGGCAAAGTATCTAAGACGTGAGTTTAATTACACACGCTTTGAACAGGCGTTGCTTCTCCCAGAAAATGTGGACAAAGAGGCCATTACAGCCAAAGCATGTAGTGGTGTACTATGCATCACGCTTCCTAAATTGCCAACACAAGCGGACAAACAACCAACACGAGTAATTGATATTCAATAAAATCAACCGTCTGTGTGATGCACCAACACGCAGATGTCTATCATAACCAGATTGTTTTTTATTGTTTTTAGATTGTTTTTATGCGGGCTGTACCTTATGGTGCAGCCTTTTTTATTCTACTTATAAGAGAAATTTGAAGAATAAAATGAAAAAATTTGCATGATTGTAAAAATTATATTACCTTTGTGCCATAATTCAATTTGTTGTTATAATGAAAAATCGTATTCTTTTTTCTTTCTTTTGTATCTTATGCAGTATGCTCGTTTTGGCGAATAACCCAAAGCGTGAATTTCGTGCAACATGGCTCACAGGTAATGGTATTGATTGGCCGAAAACAACGAACGTGGCTCAGCAAAAGCAAACATTAATCAACATCTTGGATGTGATGGAAAAAGGTAATATGAATGCGGCTTGTTTGCAAGTGCGTTCGTTTTGTGATGCACTCTATCAATCCTCCTACGAACCTTGGTCTGCTTCACTTACAGGGACTCGAGGCGGAGACCCTGGATATGACCCATTGGCATTTGCTATTGAAGAAGCGCACAAACGCGGCATAGAATTGCATGTTTGGGTAAATCCTTTTCGTGTCACTTCATCTGGAAAATTAGATACGACAGACCTTGTATGGAAAAATGCAGGTCAATGGATTATCAAATATTCTAACAGTTCGTTCAAAGGACAAATTATTGACCCTGGTTATCCCGAGGCACGCGAATATGTCCACAATGTGCTTATGGAGATAGTAAATAATTACGATATTGATGGTATTGTTATGGATGATTATTTCTATGCTTATGGTGGCACCTACAATGAAGACGCTAATTCAAAAGCTGCGCATAAACCCACAAATGTAAAAGATGTGGATAAAGATGGTAATACGGATGATGATTGGCGACGAGCAAATGTGGATTCTGTGATTTGTAAATTGTATAATGCAATCCAAGAAGTAAAACCATGGGTGCGCTTTGGTATGGGTGTTCCTGGTAGTTGGTCCATGAAAGCCAATGCCGCTGCTGCATATGGCATTTCTTTGCCATCAGGGATAAGTGCCATGGAGTCATACGATTATCTTTATTGTAATGCTTTAGAATGGGTTAAAAATGGTTGGGTGGACTACCTTAACCCACAAATCTATTGGTCCACACAAGTCACACGACAAAACTACAGAGTGCTCTGCCAATGGTGGGCTAAAACAGTATGCGAGAATTTTTCCAATAATCTACCCAATGGTAAAAGAGTACACTTCTTCGCTTCGCAAGCTGCCTACGGCGCAACAGATCCAGATACAGGATTGTCGGGATATGATGATGGTGTACTCGAAATACAACGGCAGATAGATGCAAATCGCGATAATCTTTCTTCTGGCTACACAGGTTCAGTATTTTACAATACATCAGCATATATGCAACTCTTCCGCGATATACGCGATTCTCATTTCCAAAAGAAAGCATTACCACCTGCTATGAGTTGGAAAGTAAAAGAACAATTAGAAGCACCTACTGATTTTGTGCTCACAGATAGTATCCTTTCTTGGTCACATCCATCAGCAGAGCGATTTACTGTATATGCTTTTCCACGGGATATGTATCAAGGTGATGCGATTGGAAATCCACTCTATTTTCAAAGTGTAGTTTATGGAAATTCCTTTGACCTTACAGGATTAAAAGATATTAGTCTGCTCACCATTGCTGTATGTTCATACGACCGATTTGGTTGTGAACATGATGTTGCTACATTCAACGGAGAGGGATTTTTTGATTATCCGCAAGTAATCTTTTGGGAATTGAATGGCGGAACGGTAGATGTGGAATTACCTAAGTATGTAACTGAAACCTACATCCTCCCTATACCAACCAAAGAAGGTTATGAGTTTAGTGGATGGTATAAAACTAAAACATTCCGCGGCAGTCCAATCACGCAGATTGTAGACGGCTGGCAAGGTACCTTGTATGCCAAATGGAAAGAGGTAGCTTCTTCTGTGTCTTCTATAGAAGAATCCGCTTCTATGCGTGTATATGACCCTCTCGGACGTTATATAGGAAATGATTTACCTAATAAGCATGGAGTATATATCGTGATACAAGGCAAAAAGAAGTACAAAATTGTTTTATAAATGAATGTTTAGTACAATCGGCAGATGATCTGAATAACCGCCATGGTAGCGCATACCAATGTACGTTCGTTTGGGTTGATAATCCAGATATTTATTATCTTCCTCTAATAACCATTCGGGTGAATAAATCTGTACACTTGCTGATTTTTCTAAATCATTTGACACATAAAACTGATCCAAACAACTCCAAATTCCTTGATATTTGTGTGTGCCTTTTCCTGTTTGTTCCAATGCAATCATTTGATTCTTCATTCCATTAAGGTCGTTTATTGCCTTGCTATTCATATCACCCATAATCACAATTTTCGCTTTGGGTTGCACACACAAGATACTATCAATTTGATGTTGAATTGTTTGCTTTGCAGTTGTACGTTTCCATTTAGAAGCGGTTTCACCACCAATGCGAGAAGGCAAGTGGCATACCATCGCATGCAAGGTATCTTGCTCATGTATTATTGCACACACATATAGTATATCTCGCGTAGCATCTCCTCGTAAGTTTACCTGCAATGGTTTGCTATTCAATATCTTTACCTTTGTGCTATCGTATAGCAATGCTACATCTATACCACGTTCATCTTCACTATCATAGTGCACATATTTGTAGTGAAAACGCTTCAATCGGTAGCACAAATCACGCAAACACCGAGCATTCTCAACTTCACATAATCCTACCAATTCAGCACTCTCCCATCCCGCTATATTAACCAATACTTGAGCAATTTGATCAAGTTTATTTTGATACTTATAATAAGTCCAATGATAGTCTCCTTCAGGAAGAAATGAAGAATCATTCTTCAATGTATCATGCTTATAATCAAATAAATTCTCAACATTGTAAGAAATAATTTTCAGTTGATTTTGCGCAGAGGTAGCCCAAATTGCACCTAAACAAACAACCAATGCTATTATTCGACAATTCATATAGTCTAACCCAGCATCATTATCGCCTTTTTCAATGCAATCACAAAGGCATCAATATCATCTTTGGTATTGTACATTGCCACCGATGCACGCACTGTGCCAGGCACTTGCAAATAGTCAATCAGCGGTTCTGCACAATGATGTCCTGTGCGTACTGCCACACCCTGACGATCCAGCAACACGCCCACATCAAAGGGATGAATCAATGCTCCATCTACACGATAAACATTAAAAGACACCGCACCTGCTTTTTCTTGCCCCGCAGCATATACTCGCACATTGGGTATTGCAGCTAACTGTGCTTCCAAATATCCTGCTAACTCTTTCTCATATTCAGCAATCTTCTCTAAACCAATCTCTTGCAGATAATCTATTGCCTTTCCAAATGCATAACTGCCTACATAATTCGGTGTACCTGCCTCGAACTTATAGGGCAACACATTGTAGGTCGTTTTCTGAAAACTCACATGCTCAATCATCTCTCCCCCACCCTCTGCTGGAGGTAATTTATCAAGCCATTCTTTCTTTCCGTATAGCACGCCCAAACCCGTTGGACCATACATCTTATGCGCACTCATTACCAAAAAGTCGCAATCCAATTGCTGTACATCTACCGCCAAATGAGGCACCGACTGTGCACCGTCCACACATACTGCCACACCCTTCTCATGCGCCAATCTCACAATCTCTTCTATCGGATTCACAATGCCCAACACATTGCTCACATGTGCCACAGACACCAATCGTGTCCTCTCACTCAACAACTTTTTAAATGCCTCTACATCAAGCGATAAATCTTCACGCAATGGAATCACCTTCAATACCGCTTTCTTGCGCTCACACAGCATTTGCCATGGCACGATATTCGAGTGGTGCTCCAATTGGCTAACGATAATCTCATCCCCTTCACCTACCATTGCATCACCAAAACTGCGGGCCAGCATATTGATACTATCCGTAGTACCTTTCGTGAAGATGATCTCCTCTTCCGACTGTGCATGAATCAACTCCGCCACTTTCTTGCGCGCTTCTTCGTGATTTTGCGTGGCAACTTGACTCAGATGGTGCACCCCACGATGCACATTCGCATTCCACTTGCTATACGCCTCTGTAATAGCGTCCATCACTACTTGTGGCTTTTGCGTCGTGGCAGCATTATCTAGATACACCAACTTTCGGCCGTGTACTTGCTCATTCAATATAGGAAAATCTTCTCGTTTCATGGCTTATAAAAACTTTGTTCTAATATCTTTTGTGCATCACCTTCATTGATTAAATCATGAATACTAACCTCTTCATTATGACGCATATAACTATCCACTATTCGCCAGCCAACCCACAAGCCCAATCGGCCTGGTGAGTCTTGTGTCACCTCTGCTGTGAACGGACCTTCGTTCATATACGAACTCAATACGCTAGATTCTGTCTTGAATAAATCTCGCTTTTCCATGATACGATTCCATATTGCGCGCTCATAATGTTCGCACCATGCCCACTGTTCGGGAGTATAGCCAATCACCTGCCATGCAGGCGCATCGGGCAGTAACTGACTGAGCAAAAACAACTGCTTCCCTCTGAAAATCATCTGCTCTAACAGTCTGTTATACTTGCTATTATACGCAATATTATATGCCAAATACATGCTCATCACATCGCGCACTACATATTCTTTCTCCATGGTGGACTTTTGGTAGTCATACACTACTTGATTATAATAAGGGTAGTCACTTCCAAGGTACATATCCACCCCTACGCCCAACATATTATCGTAGTAAACGACTGAGGAATTAAAACCCGATACAAACAGATACACCGTTGGAATCACCCAATCTGGATACAAGTAATGCAAGCGCGAAAAAGCAATATTAAGCGCATTTTGGATAGAGTCTACATTGGCAAAACGCTCTTTTGCCAGAGCATTGGTCTGTGCAAATCCCATGGTCGTATCCACCAGAAAATTAGCCAATTGCTCGCTAAAATACGCTGTGTCTTCCATCGGCAAACGCAATACTCCTTCTACATACAGCGGAATAAACTCCTCATAATCAGCATATAACTGCGCCACATCCTGCATGGCACTATCTGTCCGTACTGCCAATAGCGCGCTATCAAATCGCACTATCTCCACCGCCACTGGCTCAATGTCTTTTGGGATATATTGATACTTATTCCCACACCCGCACAGCACCACTGTAGCCAATAGCCCATAGCCTATCCGCCTTATCGCCTTATCGCCTAATCGCCTAAATCTTTCCATCCTTAATCTCAATCACTCTGTCACTAATCTCTGCCAATTCCTTATCGTGTGTCACGATAATTATCGTTTGTCCATACTGCTCTCTCATCTGCAATAGCAGCTTGTGCAACTCCTTTTTGTTACTCTCGTCCAAGCTGCCACTTGGCTCATCCGCCAATATCACATCGGGCGACATCATCATCGCTCTCGCTGCTGCCACTCGTTGCTTCTCGCCACCCGACAACTGATTGGGCTTATGCGTAAGTCGCTCAGCCATACCCAGTTCCGTCAGCAACTGCACCGCCCTTTTCTCTGCTTCTTTCTCTGGCACACGAGCAATCATTGCAGGCATCATCACGTTCTCCAATGTAGTAAACTCTGGCAACAACTGATGAAACTGAAAGATAAATCCGATATGTCGATTGCGGAAATCCGCCAACTCTTTCTCCTTCAGCGCAAACACATCCACCCCATCAATCACCACATTACCTGCGTCGGGCTTGTCCAATGTACCAATAATCTGTAGTAGAGTAGTCTTTCCTGCCCCACTCTTTCCAATGATACTCACAATCTCACCCTTCTCCACGGTCAGATCTACCCCCTTCAGCACCTCCAACGTGCCAAACGACTTGTGTATATTTTTTACTTCTATCATATTCTTACTCCTTCTTATATGCCGAATATATCAAATCCACCGCCTCTTCTATCAAATCATCTTTATCTTCAGAATGCTGATTCACAAGCAGATGCGGCCTAACTCCCCCCTCAATACTCTGCATATCTCTGTCGTACATCTTCACGCTTGAGAAGCGCACCATCCAGCCATTAGGCAGCTCATAACTCATCGGCATACCACCTCCTCCCCCACTCTTTCCGCCCAGCACCAGGCAGTTATTCGCATAGCGCATGATACTCACAAAGAAGTTCGCCGCCGAGTAGCTATGCCTATTGCACAACACCACCACAGGGCGCAACCAATTGCCTTTGCTCTCCTCCAGTTTCATCTCCTCTACTTCCGAAAACGCATCATGCTCCCTACCCGACTTATGCTGCCAATACCCCACCACGGTGTCTTTCGAGAAGAACGGAGCTGCCAATCGATACGCATTCTCCATACTTCCGCCACCATTATTCCGTACATCCAACACAATCCCTTTACATTCAGCAAAATAGTTCATCACCATCAGCCAGTTCAAATACGAAAAACTATCCGAGAACGAACCATAATACACATACCCAATACTATCGCCATCTATCTTGCAATAGTTCAATCCCCCTGCCCTGCGGTAGTCTTTCAAATAGTATTTCGTCAGTATCTCCGAATCGAAGTTCGCTGGATATCCCTCGTACCATGAGCTACAAACCGACACATCGAATGGCGTATACAGATTCACATGTCCATCTTCCAAAGTGTTCAACATCTCCTCCATCAGGTCAAACATCCGATAGTTATCCTCAAACGCCACCAACTGCATCGTATCAAACTGCGGTTGATATACCGCATACACCGAGTCCCAATCCACCTGTTTATCTTCAAACAAGCAGTATTTCTCATCAATAATCTGCCACAACGCTTCAAAGTTCTCCGATGGCGTATTCTTATGATTATCAAACTCATGCGTACAACCGCACAATAATCCTATAGCCAATAGCCCATTGCCTATCCACTTTACACTATCCACCATCCACTTTCTTACCATACCATCAAATCTTTTGCTCCTCTCACGCGATACTGCCACACACAGCCCACTACCGCACTCACCATCTCCCGCGAGAACATCATACCCTTCTCGCCGTATTCCAAATACTCATGCGCTATGCCCACGCGCCATGTACTCCGTTTAAGTTGCATATCAAACGTCAGTTCGTGTTGCAGGTGCCTATGGTTCCACATGCCCGC
Source organism: Paludibacteraceae bacterium (assembly GCA_045591505.1). GTDB lineage: Bacteria > Bacteroidota > Bacteroidia > Bacteroidales > Paludibacteraceae > Colicola. The sequence goes on along the minus strand of JAZNSW010000020.1, from coordinate 38,295 downwards.
ACAACGAAAATCACCTAATACGCCTTCGCCCATCTCATAATATGAGTGCCAATAGTCGGGTAGGTAGTCCATACCTATCATATCCGCCCGCACCAAATAACGCAGTCTATAACTGGTCTTTTTCGTCCGAAATACCCATTCAAATCCGCCCATAGCGCACAAATTCGCCGCCAAATCCATCGAATAGGGCTTATTTACATTACTGCCATGCATCTTTCCCATCAGATCCACATCCAAGTAAGGCCCCAACTTCACACGCAATCCATAATCTGCAAAATACCAATTGTAGCACGCACCCCAACCGCCATGCAGCCCTAATGAATATATCAAATTTGTGTACATATTGTTGTACATCCAACCAAATCCCACGTCCATCTTCCCCACGTTCTCCCACTTCTTCGTGCTATCACATCGAAACGCCTGCCACCATTCGTTGTTCAGTCCCACTTGTTGCCCCGAGTAGAGTAGGGGACTCAAGTACTGATCTTGCATCCACATGCCCCCATACCGCAAGCTCAGCACATTCTCATGCTCCACACCCCAGTTCTCTGCCAATGCAACTACCTGACAGCCAACCGATAATAGCAATATGCACAACCACTTACGCATCAAAACTTAACCTTCTCTCCCCATTTTCTTCTACTTCAATTTTCACCCAAACGGTATCTTCTGGCAGCAATGGCTCAATCATCTCCGCCCACTCAATAAAGCAGTAGTTTCCCGAATACAGATACTCCTCCGTACCCATATCCATCGCCTCTCTCAAATCCTTAATCCGGTAACAATCAAAGTGATATACCTCCTCCTTCGCCTCTAAACTATAGCCCGCAGGGCGTCCTCTAAACTCATCAGGGTGGCGATTAGCGTTGACTTCGTACACATTTACTATCGCAAACGTCGGACTATTCACCACATCTTCCGTGCCCATCGCTTCGCACAAATGCTTGATGAAAGTGGTCTTACCAGCCCCCATCTTACCGTCAAACGCAAACACACGTCTGTCACCGCATTTCTCCAAAATATCCGTTGCAGCCACTTCCGCACCCTGCTCATTGACCAAGTAAATCCCCTTCTCTGGGTCCTTTTTTATCGTGTATATATACTTCATGCTATATGATTTTCCAATTTCGCCGCAAAGTTACTATTTTTTTTTCAATTACACAACTATTTCCGCCGCATATAGTTCATATTCCTCATTGAATATCTTTATCATTCTCTGATACCTAAATCCCAACTCCTGATACAACTTCTTCGCCGTGTTCATAGGCTCTACTGCCAACGTCACCACGCCTATTCCCTGTTCTCTCGCCATTGCCTTTGCTTTTTCTATCAAAGCCGTTCCCACGCCTTGATTCCTGTAGGGTAGGGATACCGACAAACTGTCAATATAGAACTCTCCTGCCTTTGCTTCATCTTCCATATCGTCCCATCCTTTGCCAAAAGCCACATCAAACAGCCCTTTCAGCTGCGGATACATCCTATCCCTCTGCACGCGGTAATGTTCCCCGTTCACAGCAATCATCATACCTGCTCTTTCTCCATCCACTTCCGCGATATAAGTGTTCCTGTAACTATAATGCGTATCTTTTTGCGCACACACATCCTTCAGTGTCCTAATCCACTGATTATAAATCCCTTCATCTTCCAACAAAAATGCATAATATATCCCCTCTGCGATATACGCCACATCTTCTACCGTCGCTTTTCTTATCCTAATCATATCAAAGTATCTCCTTATGTTATTATTCCCCGCACAAAATTACTACTTTTTCTTCACATATGCAAATCCAATCAATTTTCTTCCCTATTTTTTCCCATTTCTTTCCTATCCCTCTCCGCTATTCTCCCGCTATCAACTACGGTACATATACGATAGATACACGATAGATATACGTTAGATACACGATAGATTGTGCTATTTATACCATAGGTATAGCGTATAGATAGTGCCTTACTATCTCTTTGTCCATTAGCCCCTAATCATATTGGGGCACTTGCCTATCCGCCACCTGTTTTGCTTTTGCCAGTGGTCTGGCAAATATCTCCGCCTTTACACCTTACACCTTACACTTTACCTTCTACACAAAAAAATCACCCTCCAAGGCGATTTTTCTTGCTTAATCCAAATTATTTCTATACCTTTGTACGATTTTTGATACGATTTGTAATATCTTTGAACATTCACTTGTCTAATCAGTAGAATACAACTTCAACACAATGATACACTTAGAAAACATACACAAGACCTACAACCTCGGCACTCCCAATGCGTTGCATGTGCTGAAGGGCATAGACTTGCATATCAACAAAGGCGAGTTGGTGTCCATTATGGGGTCGTCTGGTTCGGGCAAGTCCACATTGCTCAATATTTTGGGTATATTGGATAATTACGACGAGGGTACATATCATTTGGATGGTCACCTCATTAAAGACCTCAGCGAAACACAAGGAGCACGCCTGCGCAACGAATTAATAGGTTTTGTCTTCCAAAGCTTCAATCTCTTGAACTTCAAAAACGCCGTTGAGAATGTGGCATTGCCCCTATATTATAAAGGTGTACCTCGCAAAGAACGCTACATGCGTGCTATGGAGCAATTGGAGCGCATGGGGCTCAAGGACTGGGCAACCCACCTCCCCAACGAAATGTCGGGTGGTCAACGTCAGCGTGTAGCTATTGCTCGCGCTATTGTTGGTAACCCTCGTATCTTATTGGCTGACGAGCCAACAGGTGCCTTAGACTCTAAAACCTCTGTCGAGATGATGGATGTCTTCAAACAACTTAATGCTGAGGGCATTACCACCATCATTGTGACCCACGAACAGAGTATCGCGGACGCTACACAACGCATTATTCGAATCAAAGACGGTATTATCTAATGGGCGATCTCTTACACGAAATATGGGAATCATTGCGGCAAAATAAGTTCCGCACGGCCATGACGGGCTTTGCTGTAGTGTGGGGAATCTTCATTTTGGTTGTCCTCTTGGGCGCAAGCAATGGTCTGGAGAATGGCATGCAGGCCAACTATGGCTCGCGCCGTAGCAACTCAGTAGATATTTGGGGACAATGGCGATCTGTTCCGTATAAAGGTCTGCCTACCAACAGAATGCTTCGTTTTACCGACAAAGAAGCAAACATTATCCGCAATTTGCCCGAAGTGGAACTTTTCTCGCGCGTATCTGCTCGATATAGCGATGTGGTATATGGCAAAGAGAGTGTCAGTGCCAATATCACGGGTGTGGAGAGTGATTTTCAGCGTATCCACAACAAACCCATTCTATCTGGACGCTTTATCAACGAACGTGATCTCCGCGAACAAGAGAAAATAGGCGTGATAGACGAGCGTCTAATGGAGAGTTTAGGGGCTTCAGCCCAACAGATTGTGGGTCAGTATGTCAAAGTAGGGGAACTGCGTTTTCGTGTAGTAGGTGTCTGTGGCAGAGGCGAACGTTGGGATGGAGCAACGCTCTACATTCCTTTCTCCACGCACCAAAGTCTTTTTAGCACCAATCATAAGTTCGACAAGATGTCGCTAACCATGACCTCTGGCACGCGCAATATAGAAACTAAGGTCAAAAACCTCTTGGCAGGTCCTATGCAGTTTGATAAATCTGACCCCTTCGGTATTGGTGTATGGAGTCAAGAGGAGTCTGTAGAAGAGCAACAGCGTGTCATGGGGGCTATCCGATTGTTAATATTGATATTAGGCCTTTGTACATTAGTTTCTGGAGCGGTCGGCGTGAGCAATATCATGCTGGTGTCTGTTCGCGAACGCACCAAAGAATTGGGCATTCGTAAGGCATTAGGTGCACCTCCTTCAACTATCATGTGGTCTGTCGTAGGCGAGTCTTTGGCTATCACCAGTATATTTGGTTTTATTGGGGTACTTTTGGGTAGTGGTTTAATGTCCTTGGTAGGTGCTATTATGTCCAAAACCAAAAACGCAGTATTTGTAAACCCCTCTGTGGATGCTTGGGCAATAATAGTCGCTACATTAATACTCATTGTAATCGGTGTAGTAGCAGGTGCTATCCCTGCCTATCGCGCTATGCGTATCAAACCTATCGAGGCAATGAATGCAGATAAGTAATTGGATGTTAGACCGCTACGCTGTTAGAACTTAGATAATATGGATTTTTTTGAAGAAATATGGGCTACGATTAGCAAGAACCGCTCGCGCAGTATCTTGACGGGATTTGGTGTCTTTTGGGGCATGATGATGTTGCTCGTGTTGGCTGGTATTGGTCAATCGCTTGTGAGTGGTATAACTTCCAAGCTATCAGGCTTTGCCACCAATTCTTGCTTCGTGATTCCAGACCGCACCAGCAAACCCTACAAGGGCTTGCAGAAAGGGCGCACGTGGGCTATTCATAGTAGCGATATGCCCACTATTCGCCAAGCAGCCAAGCATGCAGATGACATTGCACCTATGTGTTTCGGCGGAAAAATGGAAGTGCGTTATGGCAATCTGCACGATACTTATAATATCATAGGTGTGACCTCCGAATATACTGTGATGATGTATATCCCTTTGCTCTATGGTCGCGAAATCAACAATATAGACGTGGCGGAAAAGCGCAAAGTCTGCGTGATAGGCAATGAGATTTACACCAAACTTTTTCCAGAGGGAGGCGATCCTACAGGCAAACTCCTGCATATAGGCAGCATGCAGTTTCGTATTGTGGGCGTGAAACAAAAGAGTAAGACGCAAGTATATATATCAGGACACCCTGACCAACAAGTGCAATGGCCTATTTCGACCTTGCAACAGGCGAATCAATTAGGCGAGAATATCCACCTAATCATGGCTACTGCACAACCCAATGTGGCAGTAAGTGTAGTAGAAAATGAACTAAAAACAGTCCTCAAGGAGCTTTATTCCATTGCCCCTGATGATAGACGAGCTATGTACACAGAGAATATGGAAGAGGATTTGAAGGAATTGAATCTGCTGATAGGTGGTTTGACTGCCTTGATATGGTTGATAGGTTTAGGCACACTGATTTCGGGTGCGGTAGGTGTCAGCAATATCATGCTCGTAACCGTGCGCGAACGTACCAAGGAGATAGGTATCCGCCGTGCCATTGGAGCCAGTCCGTGGGTCATAACGAAGCAGATTTTGGCAGAAAGTACACTCCTCACGCTCTTGGCAGGCCTATTGGGTATAGTGGCTGCGGTGGGTGTACTACAAGTAGCTCAACAATTGCTACAAAGCAATGAGATGTTTAGCCAGGACATGCAAATCAGTTTTGGCATAGCCATTGGCGGATTAGTGATATTATTGATTATTGGACTATTAGCAGGACTTTTGCCCGCCCGCCGCGCATTAGCCATAAAGCCTATTGAGGCACTTAATGAAGAATAATAAAATCAACAGAGATATGAAAAAAGCAAGAAAATGGATTCTTTTAGCAATCCTCGCAGTGGTTGTAGCAGGTGTATTCATGTATTTGTGGAAGCAATCACGCCCTAAAGAAGTCAAGTATGAAACCAAGGTTGTGACAGTAGGTACTATCCAAAAAACAACGATTGTCACGGGTAAGATTGAGCCACGCGATGAAGTGGAAATCAAACCACAAATATCGGGTATCATTACCGAACTCTACAAGCAAGCTGGCGACAAAGTGCGTGTGGGAGATGCTATTGCCAAGATCAAGGTCATTCCCGATATGGCGCAACTCAATAGCGCAGAATCGCGTGTGCGTTTGGCTAAATACAACTTAGAGAACGCTCGCCAAGTCTTTGAGCGCGACTCTTTGTTGCTTGCGCAAGAGGTCATTGCACACGAGACCTACGAGAAATCCCGCCTGCAATATATCTCCAATCTCGAAGAACTGCAAGCGGCAGAAGATCACCTCAGTATCACGCGCGACGGTGTGGCAAAGAAGGCAGAAACTGACTTTACCAACACCATTGTGAAATCTACCATTACTGGTACCGTATTGAATGTTCCTGTCAAAGTAGGCAACTCAGTCGTTTTGACCAACACTTTCAACGATGGTACGACCATTGCCACGGTGGCGGATATGCAGGATCTCCTTTTTGTGGGTAGTATCGATGAGACGGAAGTGGGCAAGCTGCGCGAAGGCATGCGCATGGATTTGGTCATTGGCGCATTGAATGACCAACGCTTCAGCGCAACACTCGAATACATTGCCCCAAAAGGTACCGAACAAAATGGTGCCATGATGTTCGAAATCAAAGGTGCTGCCACTATCCCTGACACCGTGATTATTCGTGCAGGATATAGTGCCAATGCCGAGATTGTACTCAATGAGCGTGTGAATGTTCTCACTATTCCAGAAGCCAATGTAGAGATGGAGGACGACAAGTCATTCGTGCAACTCATTACTGACACCACTACCCAAGCGGTAACTCGCACCGAAATCCAAACAGGTCTTTCCGATGGACTGACCATTGAAGTGACCGAAGGTCTAAAAGCGGGCGATATGATTCGTGGTAACCAAATTACTCAATAAACTATGAAACAATTACTTATCATTTCTCTATGCCTCCTTTCATTGAGTATCAACGCCGAAGTTCTTACTTTGCAACAATGTATCGACTCGGCATTACTCAATAGTCTGACCATACAGAAACAGGGCAATCAATACGCCTCTCAACGCTTGCAATATACTCAGTCTAAAGCAGACATATCGCCCTCTATAAGCGGTTCGGCAGGACAGAGTTGGATATTCGGTCGTTCTATCGGAGCAGACAACATTTATCATGCGCAGAACTCCTCACAAACGACATTCAACCTCTCAGCGAATATCGTGCTTTTTGACGGTCTGCAAATGAAGTACAATATCGACCAAGCACGTGCCAACATGCAAGCAACCGAAGCCAATATGCAGGCATTGCAGATGCAAATCAAGATGAACGTATCAACCATGTATCTACAAGTCTTGCTCTGCAAGGAATTGCTCCTTGTCGCTGACAATCAGTTAGCAGATACACGCTTAAAGTTGCAACGCGATTCGGCGTTGGTGGCTGTTAATCGTTTGCCAGCAGGCGAACTCTATACCCTGCAAGCCCAAATAGCACGCGAGGAGTTGGAAGTCACGCAACGCCAAAACAACTTGCAACTCTCGCTCTTAGACTTAGCACAAGCCATTGAACTGCAAGATATTAGCCACTTCGATATTGCCACTCCAAATAGTGAAGAGTTAGTTGGTGGTTTGCTACCCAATAACGAGGAGGTGTATCAAATCGCTTTGCAATCTCGCCCAGAGATAAAGGCACTGGAATATACTATTCAGGCCAACGAGAGTGCGCTCAAAGGCACTAAGTCTGCTTATTCACCCACGCTCTCTGCTGGCGCCAATGTCGGAACAGGTTACTATGATATGCAAGGCGCAGATAATCCAACTTTTGGTACGCAAATGCAAGATAACTTCAGTGCCTCTGTGGGGCTTAATCTCCATGTCCCGATCTATGACAAGATGCAGACTTCTACCCGCGTGAAGCAACAGAAACTGGCTCTCGAGAACGCACGTTTGGATTTAGAGCAGCAGAAGAAAGATTTGCGCAAAGAGATAGATCAAGCGTATTTCAATGCACGCAATGCCTATGCCGAGCAACAGGCAGCCGAGAAAGCAGAACAATCTACTGTAGAGGCCCTACGCTACACAACGCAGAAATATGAGGCAGGCCGTTGTTCTTTGTATGAGTACCAGGAGGCGCGCAACAATCACTTGCAAGCTCAATCTACACGCCTTCAAGCCCAATACAACTACCTCTTCCGCCTACGTATATTGCAATATTATCAAGGGGTATTGTAAGGCGAATACTTTCCCTCAATCCTTTCGTACCTTTCCCTCATTCGTTAATACATTTTCTCAATCTTTTAATAAAATAGGGGCTCACATTGACAAGTGAACCCCTATTTTATTAACATTACACGTTCCACGCTCCTCAAAAACGAAGTAAATATTGCATATATCACACCACCAACAACGCCGAAATAGCCGTTAGAATCGCCTCTAAATGGCTAAAAACAGCATACGCTACAGCCACACTCCCTGTTCCACCAACGAGTAACCAACGAACTGCATCCATCCGCATGGCCAACCGTTCTAACATTGTATATCTACGCAAACTCTCTTGCAATTCGCTACTGGGCGATGGCATGAGATTAATCTGACTATTAAAATCCCCAAGAGCGCCTCAGGGAGTTGATTGAGGCGCAATGTTGTTGACAAGAAAATGTTGTTGGATTGAAATAATTTCTTGTTTTGGTGTGATTGTTGTTAGCGTAGCGAGAGGAGGTAATAAATTCCTCAAAATCACACCATTTTGCTGGTCTCTTGTTCCACGCACCTCAAAAAAATCACTATAAATTTGCATATATCAACAAAAAACACTACCTTTGCATCGTTTTAACGAACTTTCAGCATTATGAGTGCTACTGATTATTTAAATAATGCACAAGCTTGGTTAGCTCAGCAATCTCAAAGAACTATCGATTACCAATGGGAGATTCAGCACCACAACCAAATGCACAAAACCTACGAAACATCCTTGTAGGTCTTTCTCGTTTTGAACAACAGAGAGTTGCAATTCAATGGGCAAGAGAGCACCATTGTATTGTTGATTTATTTGGTACTTTTGCAAAAGAGCACCACTTACTTTTGTTTCAAAGTGGAAACGAAAGTGAAAATTGGATTGATCCAACAACCAATTTGGTATATAAAATGAACACGCTCATGCATGTAGGTGGAGATCTTCTAAAACTTTTTAACCGCGTAGAATTATATAATCACTTATTTCCACACATTGCTTTGCAGTTTGTTGGTTTTCATGTGATGAGCGAAGACAATGCCTATCCTGTTTTCACACAACCATTTGTTGATAATGTGCGTTTTGCAACTTCAACAGAGATTCTATCCTATATGAAGTCACGTGGTTTTGAACCACAAGAAAAAGATGGTGTCTTTTGTGATGGAAAATATTTACTAAGCGACATTAGACCTAAAAATGTTTTGGCTTCAGAAGATGGCTTAGCAATTTTTGTAATAGATGCTGATGTAATTTTGGTCTGATATCGTATCGCGAAAAGTTCGTGGCAACTTTTTCGCGATACAAACATATAACACAAAAATAGGGGCTCAACACCCCTATTTTTTATTGCCTCTTATCCCTCAAAAATGCTGTAAATATTGCTTTTTACATCACCAGCAACGCCGAAATAGCCGTTAGAATCGCCTCTAAATGGCTAAATACCGCGTACCCCACAGCCACACTGCCTGTTCCACCTACTAGCAACCAGCGAACAGCATCCATTTGCATAGCCAACCGCTCCATCATCGTGTATCTACGCAAACTCTCTTGCAATTCGCTACTGGGCGATGGCATGAGATTAATCTGACGAATAGTATCCGCCATAAACGCCTCATTATCTTTTACTTGCGGAGCATTCGCCTGCAAACGCTTTTTTATTTTAGTATTGGTTATCATATTCGTCTTGGTTCCTTATTCCTTACTCAACATGGCCTTCAGTCTCTTCCTGGCTCTAAATAGCATGACTGCTATATTGCTTTCCGTTATCTCTATTATCTTGCTAATCTCTCGAATACTTTTTTCTTCAAGATAATATAGTATCACAACTGCCTTCTCTTGCTTCGGCAACTTGTCAATCGCCTGATACAGTGGCTCATAGCGAAAGGCACCATCTGTCTGCTCGCTTGCTAATTCCGTATCAACGCTCTCATAGTTCTCCACCGCCACCCGATGGGTATTCCAGTATTTATTTTGTTCGTTAAGGTATTCGTTGTATGCAATCCGAAATACCCATGTCTGCAAAGCAGACTTCTGTTCAAAGGTAGCACAATGCAAATATGCCTTCAAAATCGCCTCTTGTGCAAGATCATTAGCCAGTTCTTCATCGCCATGAGTAAGCACGAGCAGGAATCGCCGAAGGGACTCCTGCATGCCGCCAATAGCGGAAATAAACTGCTGCTTATCCATAGAAACACGTTATGACGAACCCCTTCCTGTAGTTGATCAACAGTCTTATTTTATATGCTCGCCTGCTTTTTCTTCTACTTCAACTTCCTTTTTAAGATACTGCTTTGCCGTTAAGAAAGTAATCAGCAATGCCAAACCAACGCCACCAATGATAGCACCAAAAGTTAAAAAAACAGCTGTTGCACCGCCATCACCATCCATATGGGCATAGAGTGCTACGCCTAACAAACCGAGCCCCACAAAAGAGAAGATGCTTCCCCAGCGCAAGTTATTCAGCACAGACCTTTTTAGGTTTCCATGCTTTGTTGGCTCTTGCAGGGCCTCTGCCATAGATTTGAAGTCAAGGTTGGTACTATCACCCTTCTCAATCATTTTTGCCATGAGTTCAGTTTGTCGCTCAATCTTGTACCGACGGTTCTTCAAATACTGGATAACGGCTGTCAAAACAAAAGATGGTATCAAACCAAAAATAAGAACAAGAGCAAAGAGAGTGTCTAAATCAACTTTATAAAATTCCATAATACATAATTTAATAAGTTTAACAAATCGTTCTCTGTCGCTTCTTTGCGACTACACCCATTAGACAAATGAGAAAAAGAAAATATTACAAACGACTGTTATTTTTTTACTTTATTGTTTACCGCTATATTTACTGAAGATTCAGCGACGAGCATGCGAAGGAGCGGTGGCAATAAAATCAGCAGCGAAGTTATAAGATTAATTAGATTTCTCGAGCGAAGCGAGAAGGAGTTCATAAATTCCGCTAAAAACACATCATTTTGCCTGTGTCTTGTTCCACGCTCCTCAAAAATATTCAATTCTCAGGGCGTTATTTTGCCATTAAAATACTCGTAAAGCTTTGTCCCTGAGCGAGTTCCGAGCAAATCAATCCACTCTTCCAATTTGGCGCTTTTAGCACGCGCTACAGAGCCAAAACGTTGCAGTATCTTTTGCTTAGTAACTGCACCAACTCCCTGAATATCATCAAGTTCGCTCTTTATTTGTGCCTTACTGCGCTTCTTTTTGTGGTAACTGATGGCAAATCGATGCACCTCATCTTGTATCTCGACCATCAGTCGGAAGATCTCATCCGTCACTTTCATACCAAACTCCTGAACAGGGTCGCCATAGAGTAGGGTATTTGTCCTATGCTTGTTGTCCTTCTTCAGTCCCGCAATTGGAATTTGCAAACCCAACTCTCCTTCTACCACCTCACGAATAGCACTCATCTGACCTAGTCCACCATCGGCAATAATCAAATCGGGTAGGGGACTACCTTCTTCCAGTAATCTTGTATATCTTCTCCTCACAACCTCCCTCATACTTGCGTAATCATCGGGACCCTCCACTGTCTTTATCTCAAATTTCTTATACTCGCTCTTGCACGCGCGTCCCTTCTTAAACACTACGCAACCTGCCACTGCATTGCTGCCCTGCGTGTTCGAGTTATCAAAACTATCTATCCACATCGGCATTGTAGGCAAGCCCAGCAACTTCTGCAAACCACCCAAGATACGTACCGCGCGTTGGTCTGGATTCAGCTTATCATTCTGTTTAATGCGGTCTTTCTTATACTGCTGCACATTCTGCATGGCCAAATCCAAGAGCTTCTTTTTATCGCCTCCCAGAGCGATATTCACATGCAGATTTTCATCAATTATCTCCGGAATAAACGGAACAATCACCTCTTTTGTTGTACTCCCCAACTGCTCCCTCAATTCGTATATACCCATCGCCAAGACCTCCTCTCTAGTCTCATCCAATTGCTTCTTATATTCAATAGTCTGCCCCTGTACAATACTTCCTCTATGCACATGCAGCATGCTGATATATACATTCTGCCCCATTTCATCGTAACCAAACACATCCACATCGCCCGCATGCGAGTTGGTGATAATTGTTTTACTGGTAAATTGTTCGATGAATTCGAGCTTTTCTTTCAGTCTGCCTGCCGCCTCATACCGCATTTCTGCGGCTGCTTGCAACATCTCTGCTTCTATCTGCTTACTAATCTCTTGCGCATCGCCTCGAATAATCTTCCGTGCAGCATCAATATACTTCATATATTGCTTATGGCTCACTTTCGCTTCGCATATGCCGCAGCAATTACCCAAATGATACTTCAAGCACACGCGATATTTCCCCATTTCAACGGCACTTTTGCTCATCTGCATGCCACAAGTGCGAATAGGGTAGAGCTTATGAATGAGCTCCAACACCAAGTCCAGTGTATAGCCAAAACTATATGGTCCAAAGTACTCGCCTATACCTTTGATTATCTTCCGCGTCTTGAATATTCTGGGATATTCTTCCCGCGTAATACAGATACTTGGATAACTCTTTCCGTCCTTCAATAGGATATTATAGTGGGGTTGATACTGCTTAATGAGATTATTTTCCAGCAAAAACGCATCCTGCTCGCTATTCACCACCACATATTTAATATCTGCAACACTCTGAACCAGCAGTTTAGTCTTGTAGCGATCCTGCTCTTTATGAAAATAGCTACTTACCCTACGCTTCAGGTTCTTTGCCTTACCTACATAAATCACTTCCCCTGCTTCGTTGAAGTATTGGTACACCCCTGGCTCTTCAGGTATGCGCTGAAGTAACTCTTGTATATGTGGATTTTTAGACATTTATTCCGATAAAATCGGAGCAAATTACAAATCAGTTACATTGATTTCGGTGTTACTAATTTGTCTTTGCTCCTTATTTTTGATTCCTTACTCAAGGTTTAGCAACTCAGCAAGCTGCTAACCTCTACATCGTCACCGAACACTTTTCTGCCATTCAAGAACTCCAATTCAATAATAAAGTTGATATACACTTTCTTTACATTGAATTTCTTTACCAGTTCCAGTGCAGCAGCCATTGAGCCTCCAGTAGCCAACAGATCATCATGCAGTAGCACTACATCATTTTCATTCAGCGCATCTGCGTGAATCTGAATAGTATCTACGCCATATTCCTTTGCATAACTCACCTCTATTGTTTCAGCTGGTAATTTACCTGGTTTGCGGATAGGCACAAATCCTGCACCTAATTCCATAGCCACCGCAGGAGCCAAAATAAACCCACGTGACTCAATACCCACCACTTTTGTAATGCCGTATGCACGATACAAGTTGGCAATCTCATCTTTCATCCATTTCAAATACTCTGGATTACTCAACACGGTAGTAATGTCCTTAAACACAATTCCCTCTACAGGAAAGTCCTTCACATCGCGAATATGCGCGATAATCTCTTCTTGTTTCATTTCTTTATTTATTGTTAATTATCTAATCAATTGTCTTAAATGTTCCACGTGAAACAACTCTCTAAACACTAAACTCTAAACACTAAACAGTTATCGTCCCATCAGCACAAGCAATACGCTAATATCATTGGGGCTTACACCGGGTATTCTGCTTGCTTCGCCAATAGTGCCTGGCTTAATGCGACTGAGTTTCTGACGTGCTTCGGTGCTCAGTGACTGTACGCTATTATAGTCAAAATCCTTTGGTAAGTGGATATTATTCAGGCGTTGCAACTTATCTGCAGCCAGTCGTTCGCGCTCAATATACCCTTTATACTTGATATTAATCTCTGCGCTCTCTACAATCTCCTCGCTTCTGCTGCCCAGTTGCTCAATCTTCTCTTTTAGTTCAGCAACCACTTCTGCCAAGCCCATAATAGTGATATTTGGACGCGCTACAATATCAATCAACTTGCTTGTTTGTTGCAAATCGCCATAGCCCATTGTGTTCAAATACGCATTTATATCTTTACCTTTCACGGAGGTATTGCGTAGCATTTCCGTCAATGCTTGCTCGCCTGCTTGCTTACTTCTTAGCAAAGACAAACGATAGTCGTCTGCCAAGCCCATCGCATAACTGCGCTCCGTCAATCGAGCGTCTGCATTATCTTGGCGCAGCAAGATACGGTACTCAGCTCGCGAAGTAAACATACGGTATGGTTCATCCACACCTTTATTCACCAAATCATCAATCAGCACACCTATATAGCTCTCATCTCTTGCCAAAGTGAATGGCGCACCACCCGTGATATTCTGATGTGCATTCACACCTGCCACTAATCCTTGACCTGCTGCCTCCTCATAACCCGTAGTACCATTAATCTGTCCTGCAAAGAAGAGGTTCTTAATCATCTTTGTCTCCAATGTATGTAGCAACTGTGTTGGGTCAAAAAAGTCATATTCAATCGCATACCCTGGGCGATACAATACCGCATTCTCCAATCCCTTCACCGTGCGCAATGCTTGCCATTGTGTCTGCCAGGGTAGGGAAGAGGAGAAACCATTCACATAGTATTCATTCGAATCTACGCCCTCTGGCTCCAAGAACAACTGGTGCGCATCTTTCTCTGCAAAAGTAACAATCTTTGTCTCTATACTTGGGCAGTATCTCGGACCAATACTCTGTATCTGACCGTTATACAACGGTGAGTCTTCCAATCCACCACGCAATACATCATGTGTCTGAGTATTCGTATAAGTAATCCAGCAGCTCATCTGCTTCAGCTGGCGTTGTACGGTATCCAAATACGAGAACTGATGGCTATCGTTATCGCCCAACTGCTCAGTCATCTGCGAGAAATCAATACTCCTCTTATCTATACGCGCAGGCGTACCCGTCTTCATTCTATCGGTCGCAAATCCCAACTGGCGCAACTGCTCCGTGATACCAAAACTACTTGGCTCCGATATTCTTCCTCCTTCAATCTGTGTTCGCCCAAAATGCAACAAACCATTCAAGAAAGTACCATTGGTCAATATCACTGCCTTTGCTTGCATCTCTATACCAAGCAATGTCTTAACTCCCTTAACTTCGCCGTCTTTTATCACCAATTCCACCACCGTGTCTTGCCAGATATCCAGATTCGGTGTATCCGTCAAAATATTCACCCATTCCTCGATAAAGCGTTTTCTATCGCTCTGACTGCGCGGACTCCACATAGCAGGACCCTTGCTGCGATTGAGCATACGAAACTGAATAGCACTCCTGTCTGTTACAATACCCATCTGCCCACCCATTGCATCTATCTCTCTGACTATCTGACCTTTAGCTATTCCACCAACAGCAGGATTACAACTCATCTGACCAATCTTGTTCATGTCCATCGTGATGAGCAATGTCTTGCTACCCATACGAGCAGCAGCACTGGCTGCTTCGCAGCCGGCATGTCCTGCACCTACTACAATAATATTGTACTTAAATTCCATATAATCAATCACTTACTTTCCAATTACTCTGTTTCTATGATGCCATCTCCCTTGTCCACTAAAGCTGCTCTTGCCTATCGTTCGTTGTGGAGGAAGAAAAGCATCCTCCAAGTGTGTTACCTCCTTTACCTCATGCGTAGTAGCATCCATCGTAATACCAATAATATCAAAACGGGGTGCTTTTTCTATGTGTTTTATTTTGAGGTATGCATTTGCAGCTGCTGCTATTCGTCTTCTTTTGAGTTCATCCACATATTCTTCTGGTCGTTTATCGGCAAAAAATGTGGTACGCGTTTTTACTTCTATAAATATTATCTGCTTACGATTTTCTGCTATTACATCTATCTCAAGGTGACCAACCTTCCAATTGGTATTTACCACGCGAAAACCTTTCTTTCGCATGATTTGGGCAGCAATCTCTTCTCCTTTTTGTCCGATAATATTATGTTCTGCCATATTGACTATTGTTTTATCCTTGCATCTTATTCACGCGCGCAGCATCCAGTCGTAGCATAATCGCCAGCAGTATCGTGAATCCCCACAGCGACGAACCACCATAACTGAAGAATG
Organism: Paludibacteraceae bacterium; assembly: GCA_045591505.1. Taxonomy (GTDB): domain Bacteria; phylum Bacteroidota; class Bacteroidia; order Bacteroidales; family Paludibacteraceae; genus Colicola. The sequence continues at coordinate 22,528 of JAZNSW010000020.1, read as the reverse complement.
GCAACGGAATACCAATCACAGGTAGCAATCCCAGCACCATACCAATATTGATTGTCACGTGGAACAACAATATGCTCGCCACGCTATACGCATATATCCTACTAAAGGTATCTCGCTGACGTTCAGCAATATATATAATCCTCAGTATCAATGCTAAATATAGCAATAACAATCCAGCAGACCCCACAAATCCCCATTCTTCGCCTACTGTACAGAAGATAAAGTCGGTATCTTGTTCAGGCACGAACTTTAGTTTGGTTTGTGTTCCTTGTAGAAAACCCTTTCCCGTCGCCTGCCCCGAACCAATAGTAATCAGCGATTGATTCACATTATATCCCGCACCATGCGGATCATCTTTCATACCTAACAATACCTCAATACGAATACGTTGGTGAGGTTGCAGAATATTGTGGAAAGCATAGTCACATCCTTGGCACAGCACCGCAGTAGTCATCACAAAGGCTACAATCCAACCCATACTGCTTTTTCGATATTTCACCGCCTGCACCAGCAGATAAATCGCCGTAAACGCTAAACAAGCCAGAGCAATATAATTGAAATTAACAGATAGCCAGATATTGAGCAACAATCCTATTCCATAACAAACCACCACACCTATACTAACAATAACCAACGAACGAAAATCCCTCTCCTTAAACGCCAACAGCCCCATCACTATCGCCTCTATCACCAGTGTACTTACCAAGATACCTACATTGCCCAAACCTATTGGCAATGCCGTCTCACCGAATAATATCACCAATATGAATAATACCACACACGCCAATCCATCCGAAAGCACATAGCCCGACATGCCTTGACGATAGAACACCAATAAGAATGAAGCAAACACCAATGCCGACCCTGTTTCTCGCTGAGCCACCATGATAATCAGCATAGGCACACCTATTAAGAGGAATGGTACGATCAAATCGCGCAAATCGCGCACTTTATAGCCATATTGGCTCATATATTTGGCTACTGCAATAGCCGTGAAACACTTGGCAAACTCTGCTGGCTGCAAACTAATCGGACCTATCGTCAGCCACGACAGCGAACCTTTGATATCACGCGCAAAAATAGGCGTGATTATCAACAACACTATCATTACTCCATAGAAGATATAACCCAAAATATCATACGCTTTCTCCTCTATCATCAGTATGATTACACCTATCACAACCGCCGTGGCAAGCCATACCAACTGCTTACCTGCGCGGTTGGAGAAGTCCCAAATACTGGTTTGATCAAATGAGTAACTAGAGCCGTAAATGTTCAGCCAACCGAACAACGCAATCACGAGGAACAAAACGATTGTCCACCAGTCAATGCCTGATATAATACTTCGGTTTTTACTCATTATAATGTTACTTTAGCGGTGAATTATTGATTATTCGTCGGATTAATTAGATTGGCACTTCTCATGCGTTCATATAAGGCATTTCTTTCGATTTTACCGCATAAATATTGTTCCATTACCAATGTAGCAATAGGGCATGCCCAAGTAGCTCCAAAGCCTGCATTTTCGACTGCTACTGCAATGGCAATCTTAGGATTATCCATAGGAGCAAATCCGATGAATAGGGCGTGATCTTCACCATGAGGGTTTTGTACGGTCCCCGTCTTACCACACATTTGTAATTCTGGTATGTTATACCATCTTCCAGTGCCTTCTGTCATCACGCGCGACATGCCGCGATGTACCACGTCAAAATGCTTAGGATGAACAAGGGTGTTATATATTTCAATTTGCATGGAGTCGTTTCGGTTGAAGTGTGGGGTGATGTAGTGGCCTTTGTTAGCAATAGCAGCTGCTTGGTTGGCGAGTTGTAGTGGTGTGACAAGTATTTCTCCCTGTCCAATGGATAGAGAACGTATGGTAATTACTTTCCAGCCTTTTTGACCATAAATTTTATTATAAAACTCCACTGTAGGCAGATACCCAGCTGCTTGTTCTCGAACATCTGTATTCTCAAATCGTTTTCCTAAACCGAAACTAGATACAATATCTCTCCAATCACTATAGTGTTGTTTGAATAGGGTATGATTATCTTGATATCCATCTTGTTGTAAAAAATCACGATAAAGTGCCCAAAAATAGGGGTTGCAGCTTTGTTCTATACCTTCTTCGAGATTAACAGGTGTACCGTGATTATGGGTGCACTTGATTGGAGAAGAGGCTTGTCCGTTGCATGGATATTTAGTATTTGGCGTGATACATCCTTCTTGTAATGCAGCTAAGGCTTGAATAATTTTAAAGGTAGAACCTGGTGCATATTGTGCTTGTGTTGCACGGTTCATGAGGGGTTTGTTGGGGTCGCTAACTAATTGTTGGTAGTTTGAGGAACGCTCTTTACCCACGAGTTTTCTTGGGTCCCAATTTGGTGTGCTCACCATAGCGATAATCTCTCCTGTTTTTGGTTCGATAGCTACGATGCTACCTATTTTGTTTTGCATGAGATCTTCGGCTATTTGTTGTGTAGCGATGTCAATGCTTAGATGTAAGTCTGTGCCTGCTTGTGCAGGTTGATCAAGTTGTCCTTGTTGGTAGGAACCTTGGATACGTCCTCTAGAATCGCGCATGAATACCTCTATGCCTTTTTTGCCCCGTAGTTCCTTTTCGTAGGTTCGTTCGATGCCTGCGCGTCCTGAATAGTCGCCAATAGTGTAGTAGTTATCGTTTTCAATATCGGTGTAATTAACTTCACCCACATTGCCTAATATATGTGATGCGATGGGGTAAGTATAGTCACGTAAAGTACGAACCCGTATATTCACACTAGGGTATTTGTATTTCTCCTGTTGTAAGGGAGCTATTTCTTCTTGGCTGAGGTTTTGTATGAAAATCTGAGGTGTATGCTTAGAGAAACCTCGATTTTTATTTTTGTTAGTCATGTCTTGCATGCGTGTATCAAATTCCTCTCGTGTGATATGCAGTGCGTGGCAAAATCCTATTGTATCAAAATGCTCCTTCTGCATCTCTCGTACAATCATGGTAACTTCATAGATGGGTTGGTTCGCAACAAGTAGTTCGCCATTACGGTCGTAGATAAGTCCGCGAGATGGATAAAGTGTTTGTCGCAATTGTGCGTTATTTTCGGCTTTTTCTTTGGTGGATTGGTCAATAATTTGCAGGAAGAATAGACGTATTATATAAGAAACCACCACTAATACAGCGATGCTTCCGATGACATACTTCCGTTTATAGAGATTATCATTGATCATGCTATTGTTTTATTCGGTCGTATCCAATGACGATAATGAGTGTGAGTAGTGTGCTAATGATTGTTTGTAGGATAATTATCCACCAGTGTTGCCAGTTCCATGCTTCAAGTGCGAAAACTATAAAATGGTGTATGAATGTGAGTAAAATGGCACATTTAGCATATTCGATTCTTCCGATGGATTGGCTAGAAATATGGTTTTTTACTCGCTCTATCTCTTGTACGATATTGGTTAGAATGATAGGTCTAAGATAAGTGATTGCTACGCATGCGGCAGTGTGTATTCCAAGTGAAGAGTGACAAATATCCATGCACATACCTATAGCAAAACCGATGCACATTTCAGCCCATCGTGGAATACGTGGAGAGAGTGTGATAAGGAAGAATACATATCCCATAGGAAATCCCCATATGCCGATATGTAAATGATCAAATAGCAGTACTTGTAGTGCTAAAATAATAAGTAGTCGTCCTATTTCTTTAATCCATTCCATAGTTTGGTGTTATGGCTTTGGGTTGGTGTATTATTTGCACATATTTGACTGTTTGGTAGTCAGTAGCAAGTTGTAGTGTAGCTTGGTGATAGTTATCACCCTCACTAAGTTGTGTGTGTACAACGGTGCCCACCATGATTCCTTCGGGGAAAACATTTGTTAGTCCGCTGGTAACAACAGTATCTCCTACAGCGATATGGATATGTCGTGAAATATCTTTGAGTGCTACCTGTTGATAGTTAATTCCATTCCATTGTGTTCTTCCTACGCAATCATTTTTTTTGAGTCGACAGCTGAGATTGAGTTCAGTGTGCACGATGGGGACTACAAGTGCATATTTCTCACTTACTGCGCTGATAATACCTACAACTCCATTTTTGCAAATAACGCCCATGTCCACGTTTATGCTATCGCGTAAACCTTTGTTGATAGTAAGGTAGTTGTGCTGCTTGTGTGTGGTATATGAAATGATTTTTGCGGGGGTATATTCCCAGTCAAGATGCGAATAGATATATTGGCTATCTCTTTCTACAAATTGTTCCAGGAGGTTAGTCTGTTGCATGAGTTGTTGTTTGAGGTAGGCATTTTCTTGTTCCAGTAGTTGATTATCTTTCTTAAGTTGGAAATAATCTCCGATATTGGATTGAATATTATGTATGCTTGCAACAAATCGGTTGGCAGAAGAAACTACTGCACTTTGCTGATAGTGATTATTGTTCATTATCAGTATAAACGCAACAACTTCCAATACTACGAATATTAGGAAGTTGCTATAGCGGATTAAAAACTGCAGTAGGTTTCTCATGCTGTTTGTGAAACATTATCGGATAAGGAATCCGAAATTATGTACATTTTTGAGTGCGACACCTGTACCTCTTGCTACTGCGTGCAATGGGTCTTCAGCAACATGGAATGGGATTGTAATTTTGTCAGAAAGACGTTTACTTAGTCCATGTAACAATGCGCCGCCACCCGTGAGGTAGATACCTCTTTTTACGATGTCAGCATATAGTTCTGGTGGTGTAGCCTCAAGTGCCTGTAGGATAGCACTCTCTATTTTGGATATACTTTTATCCATGCAGTGCGCGATTTCTTGATAAGAAATTGGGACTTGCATAGGTAGTGCTGTAACTTTGTTAGGTCCAATAACCATGTAATCTTCTGGAGCATCTTCGAGTTCTGGTAGAGCAGAACCTACTTGCATCTTGATACGTTCAGCAGTAGGTTCGTCGATACGGAGATTGTGTGTGCGTCCGAGATACTCTACAATATCTCTATTGAGGTCATCACCCGCAATCTTGATGGACTTGTTTGCCACGATTCCACCGAGAGAAATAACTGCAATTTCGGTAGTACCACCACCTATATCTACTACCATGCATCCCTCTGGTTGCTCAACATCGATACCCATACCGATAGCTGCTGCCATAGGTTCGTAAATCATGTACACTTCGCGTGCACCTGCGTGTTCACTACTGTCGCGTACCGCGCGTATTTCTACTTCAGTGCTACCAGAAGGGATACATACAACCATGCGTATACTAGGGGTAAATAATCGATTTTGCTTAGGAATCATTTTAATCATACCTCTAATCATCATCTCGCATGCGTAGAAATCGGCAATCACACCGTCTCTCAACGGGCGAACTGTTCGGATGATAGTTCCACCTTTACCAATCATTTGTTTAGCTTTTCTACCTACTGCTTCCATTTTATTGTCAGCAATACTAATAGCGACTACTGATGGCTCATCCACCACCACTTTATCATCGCAGATAATAATGGTATTGGCAGTACCGAGGTCAATAGCGATTTCTTGTGTAAACGAAAAAAGTCCCATTCTTGTAATTTTTATTATGTAATTATTAATTTCTTACCTTCTTTAAAAATTATTACGCGCTCTAAGCGCGAAATCTACAAAATCGTGCAAAGGTACAAAATTATTTACAAATTACAAAATAATTTGTGTTTTTTTTAGATGATATGGTTTATAAGGCGATAATACAAAGTGAAAGATTAGACCTATTCACCAAATACCTTTCATTTTTTTCTTTCCGTTCATAGCTCTCAACAAAAAAGTGTGACAGCTATTTGCTATCACACTCGCGCTCCCTCAAGGACTTGAACCTTGGACCCCCTGATTAACAGTCAGATGCTCTAACCGACTGAGCTAAGGAAGCAGTTTTGGCAACCTCGAAAAAAACACATGAAAAAGTCTTTGAAAACGGTCATTTTCGAAATCGGCTGCAAAATTACTACTTTTTTTTGATATGAGCAAGTTTTTTCGAAAAAAAATTACTATCTTTGCAGAAAATTTTGAAAATACGGCAAAAAAACACCTATTTTTAGCAAAAAAACACAAAAAGTAATGAAAAAAGTATTAGGATTAGGAAACGCATTGACGGATATTCTTCTACAAGTATCTGAAGCAGATTTGCGTGAGGTTGGGTATCCCAAAGGTAGTATGAACTTGATTGACATTCAACAATTGGAAGTGATTCAATCACGATTTATGTCCGTTCGAAAAAAACTTGTTGCAGGAGGTAGTTCTTCTAACACAGTTTCAGCTATCGCACAACTCGGTGGTAAAGCCGCATTTGTCGGAAAAATTGGTAATGATGAAGTAGGCAACTTCTATCGCGAAGATTTAATGAAAAATAATGTGACCCCTTTGTTACTCAGTTCATCACTTATGTCGGGCTGTTGTATTGTACTCATTACTCCTGATGGCGAACGAACATTTTGCACATACCTTGGTGCAGCTGCAGATATGCATGCAGAGGATATTCAGAAAGAAACTTTCATGGGGTATGATATTTGCCATGTGGAAGGATATTTGGTGCAAGACCATGACTTGATAGAAACTGCTTTGCGTACAGCAAAAGAGCAAGGATGTACTGTGTCACTTGATTTGGCTAGTTACAATGTTGTGAATGAGAATCATCAATTTCTCAAAGATCTTATATATAAATATGTGGATATCGTTTTTGCGAATGAAGATGAGTCTTTTGCATACACGCACCTCAATCCTGAGGAGGCAGTGACAAACATCGCCGAACAATGCGATATCGCAATTGTAAAAGTAGGGAAGCGTGGGTCTTATATCCGCCAGGGAAGCCAAATTCATCATATAGGAGCAATCACCTCTACCTGTTTGGATTCAACTGGTGCAGGAGATTTGTTTGCTGGCGGTTTTTTGCATGCGTTATCCGATGGATTTGACTTGCGTCGTTGCGGAGAGATTGGTACTATTGCTGCAGGACGCGTGGTGGAGATTGTTGGTACCAAACTTCCAGAAGAAACATGGGATGAAATACGCCGCATTTGTGCACTCTATCGCGGATTTATGCATAAATTGAGGTAAGCACGATAAAATATGCATATTAGTAAAAGATTATAAATAAAAATTTAATCATATGAAATTTTTTTACATTTTATACCAATATTTGATTGGTTTTCCATTGATTATTGTTGTGACGTTATTTACTGCATTACTAACCATTATTTGTTTCCCTTGGCGTAATGGTAAATTACCTCGTATGGTTCAAGTTTTTTGGTCGCGTAGCGTATTGTGGCTCTTATTAGTGCCTATTGAGGTGACGGGTCGTGAGAACGTTAACCCTAAACAATCTTATGTATTTGTAGCTAATCATCAATCTTTTTTAGATGTGTTCGCAGTGTATGGCTGGTTGCCCAATAATTTCAAGTGGCTGATGAAGAAAGAATTGCGTAAGATACCTTTTGTTAGTACAGCTTGTGCTGTAGCAGGACATATCTTTGTCGATCGTAGCAATCCTCGTGCTGCCATGGAGAGTCTAAAGTACATCAAAGCCCAACTGCATAATGGTATATCTACCGTAATTTTCCCAGAAGGTACCCGTACGAAAAATGGCGAAATGGGACGCTTTAAAGCAGGTGCTTTTAAGATTGCTATGGACATGGAGTTGCCTGTAGTGCCAATTTCCCTGAGTGGTTTCTATGATGCTATGCCTCGTAATCACTTCTATGTATCTCCTCGCGCACGCGTGAAATTACATATAGGTCAACCAATAGATATTAGTCAATATGCAGACATCAATGAAGCAATGACTGCTTTGCGCGACAAAGTAGCAGAAAATGTGAAATAAAAGTTGTGTATATCAAAAAAATGTAGTATTTTTGCACACGATTCCGCATCGTAGGACTATAAAACCAGAAATCATGCAAAATCTTATCACTATCTATTGCAAAAATAACAAAGAGTATGTGCAAATTCCATGTGGCACATCGCTACACGATTTGTATCAACAGTTGCATCTAAACTTGCCTTATCCTGTAATAGCTGCGCGGGTGAACTACAAAGTGCAGAGTTTGAACTTTCTTATTTACAAACCTAAAGATATAGAGTTCATTGATGCTAGTAGCGAGAGTGGGCATCGTTGTTATGTGCGTACATTGAGTATGGTGATGGCATGTGCTGTGCATGAGCTTTGGCATAATTGTGACTTGCGTATTGAACACCCAATCAGTAAAGGATTCTATTGCACTATTCGCGAATCACGCGATGAGGTGAAAGTCATTACACCTGAGATAGTACAACAACTTAAAGAACGTATGCAAGTCATCATCGCCGAAGATCGACCTATTGTTACTGAAGAACGACAGACCAAGGAGGTAATTCGTCTCTTTGGCGAAAGAAATGAAGGCGAAACGACTCTTTTCGAGACGTTAGGAAATCCTTATTGCCGATATTATCGCATGGGTGATTATATCGACTATTACACAGGCGCACTTATGCCTTCTACGGGGTATATCAATCTTTTTGATGTGGAGATGTACCATGGCAATATCCTTCTTCGTTTGCCAAATCGTCATAACCCAAATTGTCTGGCAGAACGTAGCATTCAAGATAAGCGATTTGGAATCTTCAAAGAGTTTGTGGGATGGAATAAGTTGTTGAATATCAGTAATGTGGGGGAGTTTAATAAAGCATGCAAAAATCAACGAAGCTTTGAGATGATTAAATTGTCGGAAGCATTGCACGAGAAAAAAGTCGCACAAATCGCAGATCAAATAGCACACCGCGAAAGTGGTATCCCTAAGTTTGTACTCATCTCTGGTCCGAGTTCATCTGGAAAAACTACGTTCTCCAAACGTTTGACTATCCAGTTGATGGTGAATGGTATTCGCCCTGTGGTTATTTCCATGGACAACTATTTTGTGAACCGCGAAGATACTCCTCGCGATGAGAATGGGCAATGGGATTTTGAGCATTTGCATACCTTAGATTTACCTCTCTTCCGTCAGCAGGTGGCAGATTTGTTAGAGGGGAAAACAGTTTCAATACCTTTCTATAATTTTGAAACAGGACTGCGTGAATATCGCGGAGATACTTTACGTTTGGAGCAAGATACTGTGGTAATTTTAGAGGGATTGCACGCACTCAACCCTGAACTGATGCCGAATATTCCGCGTGAAGCGATGTTTAAGATTTATGTCAGTTCTTTGACTACAGTTAATTTGGACAACCATAATTGGATTCCTACTAGCGATGTGCGTCTTATTCGTCGTATTGTACGCGATTATCGCTATCGTGGCTATTCTGCTCGTGAAACGATAGCGCGGTTGGATAGCGTACAACGTGGTGAAGATAGATGGATTGCTCCTTTTCAAGAGGAAGCTGATGTAATGTTCAATTCGGCATTATTCTTTGAATTAGCGGTGCTTAAAAGACATGCAGAGCCGATATTGGATGAAGTTCCCAAATATTGTGATGAATACACTACTGCACATAGATTAAAAAAATACCTTAGTTATTTTGAATCTATTCCCGAAAGAGAAATTCCACCTACATCTTTCTTACGTGAATTCGTGGGTGGTAGTTCGTTCCATTACTAATTTTTAGGAAGAAATGAAGAAGACATTTTTAGTTATAGCTTTAGTGTTACCACAGTTGGTGTTAGCACAAGAGATTTTCTTTGCATCAGATACTACTATAGCAGTTACACCGATAAGCGAAGATTCGCTGCTGGCAGATAGCACATATATAGATTCTATTGATGTACTACTCATCACCGATGATATGCTTAATGCAATCGTTCATCAAGATTCTGCTTTAACTCAATTGATGATAGATAAACGCATTGGTCGTGTGCGTGGCGAACAGATTATAGACGGATTTCGTGTGCAAATTTATGCTTCTAATAACCAGCAAGTAGCCAAAAATACGGCATTAACTCTTCAGCAGCAGATGGAACCGCTGTTGGATGTACCAGTATATACCCAATCAGAGCCACCATTTTGGAAGGTGCGATTAGGTAATTTTACGACTCGTGAAGAAGCCAATGCATATAAAGAGAGTTTTCTTCTTTCCTTTCCAGAAATGGCAGGAAGTACATACGTTGTGCCAGATAAAATAATTATAATACAATGATTCAGCCTTTTATCCCATCAGAGGAAACGACACGTTCTATTGCTGCCCATGTAGAGCAGCTATTAATACATATAGGTGAAGATGCTACTCGTGAAGGATTACAACGTACGCCGACTCGCGTGGGTGAAGCGATGCAATTTCTTACACAGGGTTATCAGCAAGATCCCGAAGCAATCCTTAAAGCAGCTTTGTTTGAAGAAGATTATCGACAAATGGTGGTAGTAAAAGATATATCTTTTTATTCGTTATGTGAACACCATCTGTTGCCTTTTTTCGGTAAAGCGCATGTCGCATACATCCCTAATGGAAAAATAACGGGTTTGAGTAAGATTGCTCGTGTGGTAGATGTTTTTGCGCGCCGTTTGCAAGTGCAAGAACGTATGACTACGCAGATTAAAGAGTGTATTCAGAATACACTTAATCCCTTGGGTGTGATGGTAGTTATAGAAGCAGAGCACTTATGTATGCAGATGCGAGGTGTACAAAAACAACATGCTATCACAACGACCAGTGATTTTACGGGAGCATTTAATCGTGCAGAAACGCGTGAAGAGTTTATGAACCTCATTCGCAGCTAAATTTCCGCTAATTCATTATCATCACTTTCACCACCCCATACGCATTTCCATCTGAAGTGTTACATATAGCGGTGTATATACCTGATGCTACGCGTTCGCCATAGGAATTCTTACCATCCCATATAGCTTCACCACCATTACTATGGAGAATAGTCACTGCGTTACCACTGCTATCTATTACACGTACTTGGGTATCTGCCATCAGACCTTTGAAGATAATGAATCCTTTATAGGTAGGGTAGACTGGATTTGGGTAAGCATATATGTTTGAAAAGTCTTTTTCGGGTTCAGAAGCATCGCTCACGTAGGAAATAAGTCCATTGCTAGTTCCAAAGAATACTTCGCCAGTAGATTCTTGAATAGCAATAGATAAAACATTATTGCTCAATAAAGGCGAGTTATCCGTGGTGAAATGGGCAATGGTATGCACATCAGTATTGCCATTGTCGTCTTTACTAATTTCAATCAGATATGCTCCTGAAGCAGCCGTGCCAATCCATTTGCGGTTGGCTCCGTCTACCACAATACAGTTAATTTGCTCATTCTCCAGCAAGTAATCTACTAAGTTTGTACCGTCGTTGCGACGAACGTAAATCTTCTCACATTGGTTAGACTGTGTAAAATCAATATGAGCGGGGATGGTAAACAATCCACGAGATGTACCTACCCAAATAGCGTTATTATGGTCTTGCGCAATGGTATAGATATATTCAGGAATAATCAAATTATTATATTGATCTACCCATTGTTGCCTATACACTGCTTTGTCATCACGAGGGTCGGTTGGTGAACCATTATCTTGTAGTAGAACAAGCCCCGTATTATAACGACACAGAGGAATCCATTTCCATTGTGGATTGCGCTTGTCCACTAATATTTCGCCTGGTGTTTCAATTCGAATTACATCTTTGGTGTCATGTTGCTGCAGATTAAACGAATGCCACTCGCCTTGTGCACTCACTACATGCACATTATTTATATCTCCTCCAGCATTGAGAATCCACAGGTTACCTTGCTCATCATACATCGCTGCGTCAGTACGGGTATAATTGTCAGGATCGTTAGGTGCAGCAGATTGTAAATTGCTATTATTAGGCAGATATAATTGCACAACTGTAGTATCATACATCTCCAATAGTCCTGTTCCATATGATGTTATGAAATAGTGATTTTTATCATTAGGGTCTTGTGCTACGTTCATAAAGTCGTACAGTGGATGTTCGCAAGCATCGGTGAGTTGTCCATTGGTAATATTGGTCCATATACCATTTTCATAGTACATGATTTCGCCAAATGTTTTATTTTCTGTCGCCCATCGTCCTCCGGGCAACACATAGAGCCTATCCTCAAAGAAACGCATGCGATAAGCAACATTGTTAATAGGACCATCGGGATGAAATTCTTGGTAATTATTATTTTCCGTTCGCACTACTCCGTTGTTTTCTGTAGCAAGCCAATAGGAATTACCATCTTTTTGAATGTCATGCACATAGCCATATGGTACAGTTAATTGTAATGATAAATCGGGCATTACTTCAAACGCACCATATTGGTTTGCTACGAGGACGAATAGTTGTTCTTTGGTCTTACGCAATCCTCTGAGCGAGAATTCCGATGGATGTTTGGTCCATTTTTGATTGTGATACGACCATAAACAACTATCGCGAACGATACATACTCTTTCTGCAAATGCCTCTACTCCTTGTATTTCTTTACCGACTGGCAATGGACTGGCGTGCCAATAACTATAGTCCATGAGATTGTCATCAATGGCTGCCGTGTATAACGTTTGATTGGAAAGGGCATAGATAGTATCATCCAAAATGGTAATAAATTGTACTGATACTTCCGTTGAATTCGTACCAATATAATAGGTATCTTCGATTTCTTTGCGTTTCATGTCTAAGCATATCACACCAAAATCCATGGCTAAAAACGCTTTGTTTTGGTACATGCAAATGTCGTTTATCTGCTTGGAGATACTCGCTTGTTTATGATAAAGGTCTGATATGTTAACTATTTCCTGTGTCTCATCCACAATGTCAATCTGCCCATTTTGGTAGCAAATCATCAATTCATTGAGCGATTCGTTGTGGGAAATATGATGGATTACGGAACTATTTAACCCTGTCAACTGGTTGTGATATGATATTTCTTCGGTTATTTTATCTATGGAGAAAAGTGAATGGCTGGATAATGCATACACTACGTCACCCACCATAGCAATTTCATCAATCACAGAGTATGCGATATGTGCTTGCCATTGGTGCATGGTACCATATGTCCAATTATCTTCGGAGGTATCAATATAAGTATTGGCAGTGAGTAGGGTGGTAATAAGACAACTCACTAATAGGATAATGCTTTTTTTCATAAGTTGCTGTTCTTTTCTATGGCTTTACGAAGAGCTTGCATCGCTCTTCCTCGATGGCTAATGCTATTTTTGGTTTCGGGGCTCAAAGTGGCAAAGGTTTCCGTGTATCCTTTAGGGATAAAAATAGAGTCATAACCAAAACCACCTGTTCCACACTCTTCATAGGTAATATCGCCTTCAACGATTCCCTCTACTTGCGTGGTATGATCTTTGCCTATCCATGTGATTATTGTACGAAAACGTGCAGAACGATTTGTTTGGTCGCCTAAATCGGATAGTACTTTCTTTCTATTATTGGCATCATTGGATGGCTCGCCTGCCCATCGGGCGGAACGCACACCTGGGTGGCCGTGTAATGCATCAATCTCTAATCCTGTGTCATCAGCAAATACACCATCAATTGCAAGTGTTTGGAGATTCAACCATTCCCATATTGTTCGGGCTTTGATAAGTGAGTTCTCTTCTAAGGTCTCACCTGTTTCGTCAATTTCAGATAAGTAACCAATATCGTGTAAACTGACTACTTCTATAGCGGAAGGGAGAATCTTACGAACTTCTTCCAACTTGTGTTGGTTGTTAGATGCAAATACGAGTTTCATGATTTTTTTGAATTTCAAAATACATTTGTTGAAAGTGCTGCAAAATTACTATTTTTTCATCAAATATCAAAATAATTCAGTTGAGATTATGGATATTCCATATATTTTTTGTACTTTTGCACCCGTAATATAATAAAACCAATATGAAAAAGCAAATTTATTTATTATTCGTTTTAGCTCTGATGAGTGCAAAACTATTTGCTCAAACACCCATTTTGGGCGATTGGGTTACCGTTGATGATAAGACGGGAAAAGAAATGTCGGTAGTATCTATCTATCAAGCAGACAATGGGAAGTATTACGGTAAAATTACCGATTTATTGGCTGGTGATGATGATGAGTTGTGTACAGCATGTACAGGTGAGGATTACAATCAACCTGTTGTGGGATTAGTGATTGTACGCGACATGGAGTTAAAGAATGGTGAGTTACGTGGGGGCAAAGTCTTAGATCCGGATAATGGTAAATTTTACTATGCTAAGATTTATCTCAACGAAGAAGGAAATCTTATCCTTCGTGGTTCTTTGGACAAAGCAGGACTATTAGGTAGAAGTCAGACTTGGATTCGTAAGTAATTTTTCATAAAAAAACGCAAGCACTTGTTGATGCCTGCGTTTTTTTTTGTCACATTGTTTTATTTTTCAATTGCTTCTGCAATAGAGTTTGCTATTTTTGCCATTTCTTCAGTGGGTAAACTCATTTTTTTGTTAGCGAAAGACATATCGCTTTCTTTGTTGATAGGAATCAAGTGGATATGCACATGTGGCACTTCCAAACCAATAACTGCCACACCCACGCGCTTACAATCTGTTGCTTCTTTGATACCTTTCGCTACTGATTTGGCAAACACCATCATATCACCCAACAAATCATCTTCCAAATCAAAAATATAATCCGCTTCAGGTTCAGCTAATTTAGGTACAACCAGTGTGTGACCTTTTTGTAGGGGATTGATATCCAAAAATGCGTAATAGCGATCATCTTCAGCCACTTTGTAGCTGGGAATTTCTCCATTAATAATCTTTGTAAAAATTGTCATAACTTTTCACTTTTCAGTTTTTACTTCATCAAAGACTAATCTCCAAAATCTTGAATTGCAATTTACCTACTGGCACTACCACTTCTGCTATATCGCCTACTTTTTTGCCTAATAACCCTTTGGCAATAGGAGTTGTAGTGGCAATCTTGCCTTCTAAGATGTTTGCCTCGCCTTCGGTTACCAATTGATATACTTTCTCTTGACCAGTCTTCATGTTTTGAACACGTACTTTGGTCAAAATTTGTACTTCATCGGTATTAATATCATTTTCGTCAATGATGCGAGCATCTGCTAATTTAGATTTGATAAGTGCAATTTTACTTTCCAAGATTCCTTGTTCTTCTTTTGCTGCATCATATTCTGCATTTTCGCTCAAATCGCCTTTCTCACGCGCTTCTGCGATTGCTGCGATTACGCGAGGACGTTCCACTGACTCCAAGTATTGGAGTTCTTCTTTTAATTTTTGAAGACCTTCTGCGGTCATGTACGTTGTTGCCATATCTATTTATTCATATTTACGATTAAAAATCTCGCTCGCAATAAAAGCTTTGCGAGCTTCATCTGCATCACTCAAATCGATGAGTAATGATTCGTCTTTTACTTGATCTATTTCTGCCATGATTGTATGTGTTTTCTTGCACTAAAAGGAGTCTCCAAAAACGCTAATGACGTTTTGGAATCCTCCTAATTATGCATGCTATAAAAGGTTTGACTTAAAAACAACGAGAAACTATCCCAGCCTCCCGTTGCCATTAAACCTAAACCTTAACTATGAAAATTTATTGTTTTCGACTGCAAAAGTACTGCTTTTTTTTTATTTGACCAAATTTTTTTAGAAAAAAACGCATTTTTTTTGAAAAAAATACAATTATTTCATAATTTCGCCCTTCAAAGTGGCTGCAGAAGCACTATTTATACGAACTTTTACGATTTCTCCGATATGATGACTGCCTCGTGGGAAGACTACAGTTTTGTATTGACTAGTACGTCCGTACATATCATCATGACTACGTTTGGAGAAGCCTTCCACCAGTACTTCTACCACTTTGCCAATCTCTTTTTGGTTGCTTTGAAGAGATAATTGCGTTTGCAATTCAATAATCTCATTCAGTCGTCTCACTTTCTCTTCTTCGCTGATGTTATCGGGTAAGTGTTTTTGGGCGTGCGTGCCAGGGCGTTCACTATATTTAAACATAAAGGCGGAGTCAAAGCCCACTTCGCGCATGAGAGATAATGTCTCTTGATGATCTTCGATACTTTCGCTATGAAATCCGCAAAAAACGTCTGTGCTAATCGCTGCATCTGGAATCATACGACGAATAGCGGCTATGCGATCCAAATACCACTCGCGCGTATATTTACGGTTCATGAGCTTAAGTATTCGGTTGGAACCGCTTTGTACAGGTAGGTGAATGAATTTGCAAAGATTAGGGTAGGCTGCTATCACTTCCAACGTCTGGTCGGACATATCTTTGGGGTGGGATGTTGTGAAGCGAATACGCATATCTGGCACTAACTCTGCCACAATCTTCAGCAAATTGGAGAAATTGATTGTTTCTACTGTTCCGTCCGCATTTGTCTGTTCATAGCGATAGGAGTTGACATTTTGTCCTAATAGAGTCACTTCTTTATAGCCATGTTTTTGCAAGTCTAATACTTCGTTCTTGATACTTTCTACATCTCTACTTCGCTCGCGCCCGCGTGTGTAAGGCACAATACAATAGGAGCAAAAGTTATTACATCCACGCATGATGCTTACATATCCCGAAATCTGTTTACCAATACGTGCAGGCATTACTTCACGGTAGGTTTCTGTGGTACTCAGTTCGATATTGATGGCACTATGGCCTAATTCGCATTGTGCCAATAGGTTTGGAATATCTAAATAAGCATCGGGACCTACTACGAAGTCCACTCCATGTTCTTTGATTAAACTTTCTCCCATGCGTTCAGCCATACAGCCAATGACGCCAATAGTTTTTCGTTTACCGTTTTCACCTTTCCGTTTACTGCTTTTCAGCTCTTGTAAACGATTTTGAACTTTTTGCTCGGCGTTATCACGAATAGAGCAGGTATTGAGGATTACAATATCGGCTTGATGAATATCATCTGTCAGTTCGCAGTCTGTCATCTGCATGATTGCTGCCACCACTTCGCTATCTGCGACGTTCATCTGGCAGCCATATGTTTCAATAAAGAATTTTTTCATGCTGCAAAGGTACAACAAAAATTGCACATTTGCAATAAAATCGTGCGAAAGTTTATTTTTAGGTACGATTTTATGGTACTTAGGCGACATTTATTCACAAAGTAAATTAAATGATGCCTGTGAATTTCGATGGTGTTACGGGTTCTTGACGGGTTCATAACGGGTTGATAGTATCACATCACTATCACATCCGTAGCACGTCTATTGCTTTGCTCTTCATTCGCTCGTTATCTAAAAACGAGCGTAAAGACAGTACCCTTTTCGTCGCTGCGAACGAGGCGGATGCTGCCATTGTGGAGGCGCATGATTTGGCGGGAGAGACTCAATCCGATACCAGAGCCTTCGGGTTTGGTGGTGAAGAATGGAATGAATATCTGCTCCTGACTATCAGGGCTGATAGGATGACCATTATTGCAGACATCTATCACGACAGCATCGGCATCATCAATCTTGGCTGTGATGGTGATTTGGGTTGCCTCTGCCTGCAAGGCATTGCTAATGAGATTGACTATCACCTGCGAGATTTGTCCCTCGTCCGCATATAGCAGAATATCATCGGTCAGTTCGGTGTACTGATAGTTGGCACCTGCATCATCTATCTGCTGTTTGGTCAGTTGCTCCACACGCTCCATGAGTTCGCGCAAGTAAAACGGTTTCCTAACTGGCGTTGCTACTCGTGTCAGACTGCGGTAGGTGTTGACGAATTTGATGAGGTCCTTAGAAGAGGTTGAAATAGTCTGCAAGCCCATTACCAAATCAGGAGAGGCAGGGTCTTTGGAGAGTGTTTCGCTGAGCGAAGCGATAGGCGTGATGGTATTCATAATCTCGTGTGTGAGTACACGGATTAGGCGAGACCATGCCAACTCCTCGTTTTCGGCAATCTCGTTGCTAATATCGTTAAAGGCAATGATCTTTATTGTTTTGCCGTGTATTGCCGCTTCGGTGGCTGTGAGAATGATAGTGCGTTCGCCTCGTTCGGTAAAGAAAGTAGCGCGTTGTTCGCTATTGGCTGACACTTGTCGGAACGCCTCCGCAAGCGATGGATGGATATTATCCAGTTGGCGAAGATTACTGAAGGTCAGCAAGCCCAAGAGTGAGAGGGCTGTTTTGTTGTGATAGGTCACTCGGTTGTCTGTGACGGTGATGATACCCGTTTGCACATGGTCGAGCATCTGTCCGAAGTAGCGTTCTTGTTCGCTGATTTCGTGGCGTTCTTTGTCGAAAAGGTCACGCAGACGGTTGAGTGTTTTGTTGAAGCTTCTATTCCGAATGCCTTGCTCGTTGAATCGGAAGTTGAGTTCCTTATCTTCGAGTGCATCGAGCATGTAATTGATTTTCTTTTGCAATCGTTGTTTCACCACTATCCCCACAACAACTCCCACCACAATAGCAGTGGTAAGGCAAGTGAGTATGAGCGTAGAGAGGGGCATAGGAATTATGAATATTATGAATTATGAGTTATGAATTAATAATTATTAACGAGAGCAATGTAGCAATACTTTCTTCTACTGCATCTACAGATGGTATGTCACGATAAGCGAGGTCTGGTAATTCGTTGATATAAGTAGGTTGCAATAGTTGCCATGTAGCATGCAAATCAATGATTAGCGGCGATTGGTTCAATGGACGAGTTTGCCAACCATCTGGTTTGCTAAAGCTCTGTCTATCATGCTCTAACAATGATTGAAAATCCGTATGGAACTCATCGGAATGGACATACGCTTGACATGCTTCATCGTGCAGCAGATAATACAAATCATAGAAATGGCGTATCTTAGCAGTCATTTGAGGTAAATAGTCATCCGCCAAAGAACAACGCATAAGCGAAACCAATTTCTCCGTGAGCGTGCGACGACAATCCAGTACTTTTAATTCCATAGATTGCAGCCCATATTCATCAATCAATCCCCATTGATTATGCTGCATCATAAATTCCGTTAGGAAACTAGTTATGTGACATTTCTGATAAGGGAATGGATTCGCAAAACTATTAATCTCTAACAACAATTCACCAGAATTTACAGAATCCACTTGCTCTGTTATTACTCGTGGGTATTGATAAAACGCTTTATGATAATGCGATCCTTTACTGGTGCTGTCTCTAACAATTTCTTGCAGACCTTGTGTCATTGTGTGCGCTGTTTTGCGAATTAGCGTTTTCAATTGGTTGCCGCTGAGGCTATTTGCATCCAAAATAGCAATATCTATATCCTCTGAAAAACGAGTACCAATATTATATGCTTTCGTTAAACTCGTTCCGCCTTTAAACACAACTCGTTCTGCGACTTCACTATCAGCCAATAATGATAAAGCATGACAAATCCAATAGTCTTTCTCTATGAAAAGAGCCTTTATCCCTAAACCTCCATTGACTTTTGGTTGTGCGGCAGAAACAATTGCCTCTTTAAATAATAATGGATTTTCGTGAAGTCTCATATAATACGCCAATTTGATTTCGTTAATAATACATCGTCATCAATATGCAAACGATAATATGTAGTTCCGTTTAAAGAATTCTTCAGCCGCTTGCAGGGGATAGAAAGTTGTTCGCACATAGCACCAAGCAACGCGCGAACGGATGGAGTGTATGCAAGTGCTAAATCCTGCAAATGATTTTTTCTTTGTTTAGGCAAGCGTTTGATTATTGGTAATAGCATTGCTACTGCTTCAGAAGGAGTAGTTGCTGGAATGCGTTGAATAAAGCGCAGTGCGTCTAAAATCACATATAAGTCCACATCCTCCTCACAGATAGGGTTAGGTTGTAGTACAAATGCTATTTTCTCTATTCCTCGTCTTAAGGGCCTACGATAGGTATTCGTACCAATCAAAACAGTGCCTGAAATTTGTGTAGTAAGTCCCAGACGAGAAAATGCATTTGTACCCGTGATATACCCTATGCGCTTTCCTTCTTTTAAAATAAAGTCTTTTACGAGTTCGAATGTGTCAGGAGGAATCTCACCAAAATATTGTGATTGTATAGGTTTATAATATTTACCTTTACTCAAACGCTTTAACTTTCCATTAGCAACCAATCGATTAAGTGCAACAATTAACGATGGCTGTTGGTTTACGGATACACCAAAATCAGCAGGAGTCATTATGATTCCATCTTCTGTTTTGTCTAAAACTTTCTTTATTTGTTTTGTAATATCCATACTGCAAACCACACATTAACTGTTAATATGTTATGTTTATTACGCAAAAAACATAACAATTCTGCTGCAAAGGTACAACAAAAAATGCACATACGCAAGTAAAGCGAGAATTATTTTCAAAAAAGATAGATTTTTCTATCTGCAATACAATTCCACTTACACTGTGGGAGTGTACTCACGACGGAGCAAGTGGAATAGTATAGCAATGAGGTGTTAACCGTTTTTGAAATAATGTGAGCGAACTGGAGTATGGGCTGCATGATGCGAAAGTAGCTACGAGGGAATACCGTAGGCAGGCAGATGTTCGAAGGTACTGAAAATCTTTGAATTATGCAAATATATTTTGCTATTTTGTCAGAAATCCCCGATTTTTCAGTGCGGAATATGTCAGGAATCCCCGATTTTTTAGTGCGGAATATGTCAGAAATCCCCGATTTTTTAGTATGGAATATGTCAGAAATCCCCGATTTTTGGGTTTTGCAGGATATGTAAATTCTCTGTTGGCTAGGCGACCACCATAGGAGATCTGTGGGAGATCTGTGGGCTTTCTGTGGCTTTTAGTTTTCCATTTTTACCTTTCCGTTTTTTATTCCCCTTGCCGATGGAGCACTTGAATACTTGCACTGATACGAGCAAGAAGAATGACAATATAAAAAACTCACCCTGCTTCTTCGAATAAAACAGAGTGAGTATAAAGTATTAGGATCCTAAATATTGTGATAAACTATTGTTTATGTCACATTTACAAATCCTTGACTAGGCGAATAGACATACCATAGAAGCGTGCGTAGTCACAGAGTGCCTCCGCTTGCATAGCGATGAAATTGAAGCAACACATGCCGTAGGAGCTATCCGTAGTAGCAGAGCTATAGTAGCCTGCGCCCACACCGCTGACATAAGAAGCGTTGCGAACGCCTGTAACAGGGAGGAAAACTGCACCTGCGGTCTCGAGTTTTGACCACTGATCAGCGGTAAAAGATTGATGATCTGCATAATAATCTACTCCATAATTGCTGCTGAAACCTGATTTGAATGTAATACCTGCAGGACATGTCCAATTATCTGGTAAGAGAATAAACCCATTAACACCATTTACTTGAGCAACACCACAAAGGGAAGATGCGTTTGAACGACTATTTCGAAGATAATTCCACTCATCATAAGTCAATGTACGCCATGTATTTGGTGCATCATTACCAATTTGATTAGTCCCCCAATCAACAAATGAACCAGAATAATCATCATCATTCTCAGAAGTACTTACACCAAAATAAGTAGAGGCAGTGCTCCAGCCGAACAAATCTATCTTCTCTGCCAATGCAGAACCATCCTTAGAATCGCCAGAACCTGAGTCAGGAGATACACTACCACCTATTACATTATCTGTACCTAATGTCTCATACTGAGTATTCGCAAACGACCATGAGTTTGTGGATTGGGTGTATTGCAAATTACCCTTTGAGAAGGTCACTTGTTGGGTTGCGCTAACTGAGAAAACACCAATACCTGCTGAAGGATTAGAAGGTTCCGTTGGAGTTGATGATGTGTTATTACTGCCTTTAACTGGACGAACCATTTTTCCGTTATAACGAACTCCAATTTCCCAGTAAGCATCACCATCATCATCTAAATACAACATGATAGCATGTTGATATTCATTATATTTGTAATCAACGGTACTTGTCCAATAGCTATACCCAGAATGACTGCCAAATGAGAAGTCTGCAGGAAGAAAAATACTATTCCCGTTAGTGCCTGTCACTTTAAAACCAGATACTCCGTTTTGAGAAGTCATTTCCCAAATACATTTATCAAGTAATTCTTTTGTTTCATCCCAAGTTGGCATGCGCCAATTTTCACCCCAATTAACAACCGCTGCATCGTCCTCCTTGTCCAAAATGGTTTTGCCATCTACATTACTGTGGTACTTAGTAAATTCTGTATGACTATGATATCCAAAGATAGGACAACTTCCATCTTCTGTTTCATGCCACCAAGTGTGTATCCATTTATAATTTTCCTCTGAGAAACTATCTTTGGGACTCACCTCGCCCCAAGCAAAATAGTCGCCATATTCTTCTGGTTTAGTTGCGCCGATATTACAGGTTGCCCATTTGACACTTAGTCCTAAATCTACATACTCAGGTGATTCGTTTGGAGAGTCTACGACTTCTATTGTTACTGTACCATAATCTTGGTTAGCAGATTCGATGATGATGGTATAAGTAATAACCTCGAAGATTGCTTCTAATTTGATGTCATCTGTGATGGTGATTTCGCGTGTAGCATTCGTATCTCCATCAGACCATTGCTTGAATTGGTAACACTCAAGAGGTGTGGCAGAGATTGTTACCACACTACCATATTCATACGAACCTGCACCTGTTACGACGCCATTTTCTCCAGATAATGTAAGCGTATAACTATTTACTGATGAGGTGTAA